>NZ_JAJAEG010000126.1:0-280 GCF_047445655.1 Lentzea alba | reverse complement strand
CGCGGCGCCGACCTGGGCCGCGAGGTCGTCGTAGCGCATGGTCAGGGTGAGGGTGACCGGTTCGCCGCCGTGTTCGGGCATCTGGTCGGCGCGCAGCATCAGGTCGATCAGCTCAGCGAACGCGTCGCCTTGGCGTTGCGTGCGGGTACGCGGGTCTGGGCCTTCCGAGGTGGTCGGGCGTGGCTTGGCCAGCGGGTCGATCAGCGCCTCGAACTTCGCGCCGGTGATCTTGTCCAACGTTCCCGAGACCTTCAGCAGATCGCCCCGCCAGTCCAGCGTG
>NZ_JAJAEG010000125.1:0-327 GCF_047445655.1 Lentzea alba | reverse complement strand
TACTGGCTGCACGTGCTCACCGAGCTCAAGAACCGCGGTGTGGCCGACGTGCTGATGGTGGTCTGCGATGGGCTGACCGGCCTGCCCGACGCGATCACCACCGTCTGGCCGCAGACGATCACCCAGACCTGCGTGGTCCACTTGCTGCGCAACAGCTTCCGCTACGCCGGCCGGCAACACTGGGACGCGATCGCCAAGGCCCTCAAGCCGGTCTACACCGCGCCGACCGAGGCCGCCGCGAAGGAGCGGTTCGCCGAGTTCACCGACGCCTGGGGCGGCCGATATCCGGCGATCGTGCGGTTGTGGGACAACGCCTGGGCCGAGTTC
>NZ_JAJAEG010000124.1:0-331 GCF_047445655.1 Lentzea alba | reverse complement strand
GAGCTGCTGGAGTCGATCGGCCAGCACGAGCCGGGCCTGTACTCGCTGGCCCGCGCCGGCTTCCACACGCTGGGTCTGCAGACCTACCTGACGGCGGGGCCGAAGGAAGCGCGCGCGTGGACGATCCCGCAGGGCGCGACGGCTCCGCAGGCCGCCGGTGTGATCCACACGGACTTCGAGAAGGGCTTCATCAAGGCCGAGGTCGTGTCGTTCGACGACCTGGTCGCCGCCGGGTCCAAGGCGGACGCGAAGGCGGCCGGCAAGGTCCGCATGGAGGGCAAGGACTACGTGATGGTCGACGGCGACGTGGTGGAGTTCCGCTTCAACGTCT
>NZ_JAJAEG010000123.1:0-341 GCF_047445655.1 Lentzea alba | reverse complement strand
GCCAGCACCTCACCCGGCAACCAGGCGAAAGATCGAGGCTAGTGCTTCGGCCTCGGACATGTGCCGTGCACAAGCACGACGAAGTCATTGGCGCAACGCACGAGCCGGAAGTTCGGCCGTCCCATGCGGCGCTGGTACTGAAAATCACGTTCCCGGCCTCGTCACGGGTGCGCCACGAGTCCGATACACCAGCTCGATCTTCAGTGGGGAGAAGAAGTTCTCCATCAACGCGTTGTCACAGGAGTCGCCGAGCGGGCCCATCGATGGCAGGATTCCGTTGTCCGCCAGGCGTTGTGCGAGGGACTGTAAAAAGAGCGGTGTAACTCCCGATCATGGAAGTG
>NZ_JAJAEG010000122.1:0-344 GCF_047445655.1 Lentzea alba | reverse complement strand
CCCCTCGGGCAGCCGGGCCCTGGCCAGGCGGTGTCCATCGGCGTCCATCAGCTCGACATCGTGGTGATCCTCGGCCCAATCATCACCGACCAGCAACAACACCCTGTTCTCCCGTCCTGCAACTGCGAGTGTCAGCGGCCCGGGGAGAACTCGTCGCAAGCTAATGAACAGTGCTCACGCCACACTGGCGGGCACGACATCCCAGCAGCGATCACGTTCTCCCGCCACTGGTGAGGGCACAGTCTTCGCCAAGGACTCGACAACTCCACCCGAGCAGAGTGCTCACTCACCAGCGGCCACAGGCCGAGCCTGCCAGACGACCGGCTCAGCACTCATTAGCCGAG
>NZ_JAJAEG010000121.1:0-374 GCF_047445655.1 Lentzea alba | reverse complement strand
GGTGGAGCTGGGCGACGAGTCGGCGGGTGTGGCGGGTGGGGTCGCCGCGGGTGAGGAAGTGGGCAGGACCGAGGTCGTGATAGCCGACGCCGTTGGTGATCATGTGCCAGGTGGCGATGAGGATGCTGTGGCCGACGGCGACAAGAGCTCGTTTCTTGCCGCGGCGGCCGGCCAGTCGTCGGTAGCGGGTTTGCAGGTAGGTGTTGTTGGTGCGGGAGGCCGCGGAGGCGGCTTCCCCGAGGGCGCCACGCAGCCAGGAGTCGCCTTTGCGGGTGGCGCCGCCGTGGTGTTTGCCGGCGGACTCGTGATTGCCCGGACACATGCCCGCCCACGACGCCAGGTGCGCCGCGGTGGGGAAGCGGCTCATGTCGGCG
>NZ_JAJAEG010000120.1:0-375 GCF_047445655.1 Lentzea alba | reverse complement strand
CGTACCGGAAGGTGCGGCTGGATCACCTCCTTTCTAAGGAGCATCTACCAGTGTTCGGAGCAAACGTCTCCGCGCTGGTCAGAACCACACCGGCCTTGATGCCGGGTGGGCTCATTAGTGGATGCTGGCTGGCTCGACATTTGGTTGCTTCGACAGTGAGTACTGCAGGTTCGCCTGCGTGGAAAGGTGTCGAAGGGGCTGAGTGAACAGATCGGTACGCTGTTGGGTCCTGAGAGAACACGCTCTTTGTGTCTTTCAGTGATCGGCCATCGGCCGCGGATGAACCACCTGGCATTGGTCAGGCCGGCATCGCGCAGTAGAGCTGGTGGATCTGATTGTTCTTTGAGAACTGCACAGTGGATGCGAGCATCTTTG
>NZ_JAJAEG010000119.1:0-386 GCF_047445655.1 Lentzea alba | reverse complement strand
GTTCTTTGAGAACTGCACAGTGGATGCGAGCATCTTTGTAGCAAGTTAGTAAGGGCATACGGTGGATGTCTTGGCACCAGGAGCCGATGAAGGACGTAGGAGACTGCGAAAAGTCTAGGGGAGCTGTCAACCGAGCTGAGATCCTAGAATTTCCGAATGGGGAAACCCGGCCCCAGTCATGTGGGGTCACCCATACCTGAACACATAGGGTATGTGGAGGGAACGCGGGGAAGTGAAACATCTCAGTACCCGCAGGAAGAGAAAACAACCGTGATTCCGTGAGTAGTGGCGAGCGAAAGCGGATGAGGCTAAACCGCGTCTGTGTGATACCCGGCAGGGGTTGCATTCGCGGGGTCGTGGGACCTCTTGGCTAGTTCTGCCGAGCT
>NZ_JAJAEG010000118.1:0-400 GCF_047445655.1 Lentzea alba | reverse complement strand
GGTGTCCGCGGTGTCGTCGCCTGATGTCGTGACGAGCGTGGCGGGGGATTCGAGAGACGCGGCGAACACTTCCGCGAACACTTCCGTGAACGCGCTGCAGTCGCCTCCTTCTTCGGCGAACACCCCTGTCGTGTCGAACGCTTCGGCCCTGAGCCCGCAGAACCTGGACGCGATGCCGACCGGCGAGCACGGCACGCCCGCGCCGGTGCCGTCGCCGGCTGCGGAGTCGGCTGCGGAGTCGTTGCCGCAGGGCATGACGGCTCCGCCAATGAGTACGCCAGCCCCCAACACGCCAGCCCCGAACACGCCGGCGTCGAGTACGCCAGCCCCGAACACGGCGGTGTCCGGCCCGAACGCGGCGTCGAGTACGGCGGCGTCGAGTACGGCGGCGTCGAGTACG
>NZ_JAJAEG010000117.1:0-408 GCF_047445655.1 Lentzea alba | reverse complement strand
TATCACCTGAAGGTGCAGGCGACCGGCTCCCGCATCCAGGTCTGGTTCAACCACGGCACGTCCCCGGTCATCGACGCCACCGACACCGCGTACTCCTCCGGGCGGTTCGGCGCGAACGTTCACCGCGGCGCGGCCACCGTGCAGAACCTGAACACCGGTCCCGGAGGCCTCGCCGCCTTCCCGTCCGGGCCGTGGACGGCCACCGGCGGCTCCTGGACCACGACGCCGGACTCGTTGCGGTCGAACGCTTCCGGAGACGCCTTCTACCTGAGCGACCGCACTGCGGCCGACCTCGTCTACGAAGGTGATCTGTCGGTCGTCAACGGGGTGGCCGCGGGCTTGACGTTCCGGGCCGGTGCCGATGGTGCCGGCTACACGGCGAACATCGACGCGGGTGGGCTGGTGAAG
>NZ_JAJAEG010000116.1:0-410 GCF_047445655.1 Lentzea alba | reverse complement strand
GCGCGCATCGAGCGACACGGCACGCACGGCGCCATAGGGCTCTGACCTGCACGTTCACCTGATTGTGGAATGGAATTCGAACACCTGTTCCTGCCACAATGGACGCATGCCGGCCCTCGGACTCTCCACCCCGCTTGAGCTCCTCACCGAGCTCCAGCGGAAAGTCCGTGCGCTGCACCAGATCCAGTTCCAGATCGTGGAGATCGTCGGCGCGCTAGATCAGCAGGGCGCGGCAGAAACCTTGGGATACAAGGATCTCATCGAGGTCTTCAAGCACACGCTGCGCTGGGATCCCAAGGTGTCCCGCCGCAAACTCGCGCAGGCCAAGGCACTCTGCCCGACACTGACCCCCACCGGCTCCCGCGTGGAGCCGGTCCTGCCCGGCGTCGCGGCGGCGATGGCGACCGGCG
>NZ_JAJAEG010000115.1:0-465 GCF_047445655.1 Lentzea alba | reverse complement strand
CTTGAACGCCGAGGTCGCCGAACCCTGCTGGCTCACGACCGTGCGGTTCGCGGTGTCGTTGGTGAGACGAACCCACGCGGAGACCGAGAAACCCTTGCTCGTGTCGACGACCTTCGCGGTCGTCGCGGTGTTCGAACCGTTGAAACCGACAGACGTCTGCCCACCGACCGTACGACCGGCAGCAGCCGGGTCGACACCGGTCAGCGTGAGGTCGTGACCGTTGCCGGTGCCGTCCAACGCGGGGTCGTCACCGTTGAACCAGGACGCCTCGTTGGGCTTCTTGCCCGCCACGGTGAACTGGAACGTCGATCGGGTCGCGTTGCCGGCCTTGTCGTAAGCCTCCACCATCAACGTCTTCGGGCCGTCCGACGGCGGCGTCCAGCGCACAGGGGTGCCGGCTGCCACCTCCACCGAGGGCGGATCCGTGAAGCCCCACTTGTACTTCACGACGTCCGTCGAGGTGCT
>NZ_JAJAEG010000114.1:0-470 GCF_047445655.1 Lentzea alba | reverse complement strand
GTGCACCTGATGACCGACATGATGTCCGGCGTGGAGAACGCCGAGGACTCGAAGCCCGCGACCGGCCTGGATGGCCTGGATGAGCAGCTCGTCGCACAGTTGCTGAGCAGCGCCAAGGCCAGCGGGCTGAAGCTGACCGGTGAAGGCGGGAT
Source organism: Lentzea alba (assembly GCF_047445655.1). Taxonomy (GTDB): domain Bacteria; phylum Actinomycetota; class Actinomycetes; order Mycobacteriales; family Pseudonocardiaceae; genus Lentzea; species Lentzea alba_A. Next base: position 318 of record NZ_JAJAEG010000114.1, on the reverse strand, counting down.
GCTGCAGCAGCTGACCAAGCTGGTGCTGGAGTCCGCGCTCGAGGGCGAGATCACCGGCCACCTCGGCTACGACAAGCACGACCCGGCCGGCCGCGGGACCGGCAACTCGCGTAACGGCACCCGGTCCAAGACCGTGCTCACCGACGTCGGCCCGGTCGAGATCGACGTGCCGCGTGACCGGGACGCGAGCTTCGAGCCCAAGATCGTCGCGAAGCGGCAGAGGCGCCTGGGTGGCGTGGACGAGATGGTGATCTCGTTGGCCGCCAAGGGATTGACCACTGGGGAGATCTCCGCGCATCTGGCGGAGGTCTATGGCGC
>NZ_JAJAEG010000113.1:0-514 GCF_047445655.1 Lentzea alba | reverse complement strand
CGTCGGTCACCGGCGGCTTGCCCTCACCGTCGTAGCGGACCCAGGCCCCCTCCTGGGCGAGCGCCGCTTCGCCGACGAACTCGCCGGTGCCCTCCAGCTTCTTCGCGAAGTCCTGCATGTACTTGATGTGCGTCGAGACCTCTTCCTCGGTCCACTGGTCCATCGGCACGTCGTTGACCGCTGCCGGGGCGCCGCGGTAGTGCTTGAGAAACAGGTACTTGGCCATCTCCGGTGAACTCCCTCGATGTGCTTGCGCCCTCATCCTGGCGCTTTCACCACGGGGACGGAGCCGTTCCCTGCCTCTCGACATCACCCCCTTCGGCTAGTTGTGGCAGTACGCGTTCTTGAAACCGATGAACGCGTCGACGACCCTGCCGTCCACCACCATGAACCGGAACATGGCGGCGGGGTTGCCGTCCGCGTCGGCGATCGGCTCTTCAGCAGTTGCGCGCTACTCCGTGATCGTCGGCGCGTTGCCGTAGAACGGGCGCACCTCAAGCCACTCGTGGATCGG
>NZ_JAJAEG010000112.1:0-528 GCF_047445655.1 Lentzea alba | reverse complement strand
GGGGCCAATGCCACGTAGCTTAAGTTGATCTTGTCGTGTGAGTGGGCAGGGGATAGTGCCGGATGGTGGCGGGTCCGGGGTGGCGGGTGCTGGCGGGTTCGCTGGGTTTCTTGACGCGGTAGCTGTTGTGGCGCATGCGTTTGACGGCGCGGGGGCAGGTGCGGTGCCGGCGGGGCGGGATGCGCAGGGCGGCGATGCTGGTCAGGATTCGGGGTAGTTGGTCAGTCCAGTCCTGAGGGGGGAATGGCCGCCGTGCCGGTGGCGGTGCGGCGGATCAGGCGCAGGGTCTGGGTGTAGGAGATCCGGTCGGGGTCGAGGTCGGCGGCGGTCGCGGCCTGGGTGATCAACGCGTTGATGGCGTGGTGGGTGATCAGCCAGGCCCAGATCTCCTGGTAGGCCAGGTCGGGGAGCCGGGAGCGCAGGATGCGGCCGGGGCCGCGGAGGTGGGTTTTGAGCTGGTCGTTGCCGGTTTCGTGTTCCCACCGCTGGTGGTAGGCGTCGGCGAGTTCGTCGGCTCGGGCGTGGGCG
>NZ_JAJAEG010000111.1:0-622 GCF_047445655.1 Lentzea alba | reverse complement strand
TGTTCTTCCTGCTGATCGGTGCCGCGATGCTGCGCCGCCAGTTCAGCGGCCTGCGCAGACACTGATCCTGGGAGTGGGAATGCGGACTTCAGCCCTTCTGATGGCCGTGGCGGCCGGTCTCGCGCTGGTCGCCACGCCGGCCGCGGCCCAGCAGCAGGTGACGGTGACGGCCACGCCGAACAGCGGCCCGGCCGGCTCCAGCACGACGTTCACCTGGACGGGCTTCATCCGGTGCAAGGGCACCGTCCGCATCAACTGGGGCGGCGCCGTGCTGGCCACGGCGCCGTGGGTGGCCAACGGGTCGGTGACCGCGAACATCCCTGGGGGCATCAAGGAGGGCTCGTACGTCTTCACGGCGAACGACGACTGCAACCACCTGGCCCGCAACACGTTCCAGGTGACCCCGCCGCCTCCCGTCACGACCACGACGCCGCCGCCGGTCACCACGAAGCCGCCGGTGACGACGACGCGTCCCCCGGTCACGACCACGACACCTGGCACGACGACGACCACGGACACACCGTCGTCGTCCTCTTCGGAGGCGCCCTCGTCCTCAGGCGAGCCGTCCGACCCCGGTGACGGCGTGCTGGTGCTCGACAAGGACAACATCCAGCCCGGCGAG
>NZ_JAJAEG010000110.1:0-645 GCF_047445655.1 Lentzea alba | reverse complement strand
GCAGGACGCGGATGGACTCGACGGGTCCCGCGGCGGTTTTGGGTGTGGCGGTGCCGTCGCCGGACAGGGCGGTGCGGGCGGCGTTGATGGCGTCGATGACGTCGGATTTGCCGTGGTTGCGGCGTGTTCGCCGGTTGGGCCGGGAGACTTCGCGGACCGTGATGTTGTTGCGGCGCAGCAGGGTGGCGAGCTGTTTGCCGTAGGAGCCGGTGCCTTCGACGCCGGCTGTGGCGACGGGGCCGAAGCCGGATAGCCAGTCGAGCAGTTGTGTGCAGCCCTCGGGGGTGGCGGGGAACTCGGCGTCGCCCAGGACCTGGCCGTGGTGGTCGAGTGCGGCGGCGTGGTGAGTGTCGGTATGGGTGTCGACCCCGCCGAACACCGTGATGTGGGTGCGGGCGTGCTGATGGGGCATTCTGAGACCTGTCGTCCTTGCTCGCTGAGACCTGGCTGGGACGGCACGCACCGGGCCGGGCGGGGCGGACAGAACAGAGATGGGTCCTGTGGTGACAGGCTCCTATCAGGTCACTTCCGCCCGCCTGGTGACGTGCACGCGGGGACACCCGGACCGGACGACAGATCCGGCGAAGGACACCACGGTCAGTTGCTTTGAGGGTCAGACCAGCTCAGGTGATCCCGCCACAACAT
>NZ_JAJAEG010000109.1:0-704 GCF_047445655.1 Lentzea alba | reverse complement strand
CCTAAAGGTTGTCCCGTAATGATCAACAGCGTTGGCGGGCAGGGATGGCAGCTGCGTTGCCCGGTGACGGTGCTGACTCAGACCGTCATGGCCAGGTTGCGCATCGGGGCGATGCCTCGGGTGGCGTGCCAGACGCCGTCTCGCTTGCGGCGGCAGTTACGCAGGATGTTCCAGGACTTCATATGTGCCAGGGCGTGCTCGACCCGTGCGCGGACGCTCTTGTGGACGGTGTTGAGGTCTCGTTTTCATTGCGGCAGCGGCGGTTGTCCCTTGCGGGGTTTGCGGTAGGGCATGATCACCCCGGGATTGCCCTGGTAGCCGCCGTCGGCCAGCACGTTCGCGCCCCGGCACTGCTCGTCCACGCCAGAATCGGTGTAGGCCCGGCAGTCGTTGCGATTGCCCGGAGCGGGGTCGCCGACCGCGACGACCAGGCGGGAGTTCGCGTCGATGACGACCTGCATGTTCACCGAGTAGCGGTAGTTCTTCGACGACGCGGAAATGCTCCGGTCGTGGGTGGGGACCAGAGTGCCGTCCACGATCAGTACCGTGTCCGGGCTGTACTTGCGGGTCACCGGTGCGAGCGCCAGCAGCGGCGCCAGGTGATCCACCACACGGCCCGCCGCGGACCTCGAGATCCCGAACAGCAGCGCGACCTGCCGCAACGTCAGATTCGTCCGGTAGTACACCGCCACCAGCAACACCCG
>NZ_JAJAEG010000108.1:0-803 GCF_047445655.1 Lentzea alba | reverse complement strand
CGAGTACAGGCCCGGCTCGTGCTGGCCGATCGACTCCAGCAGCTCCCAGTCGACGTGCGCACCCGCACGGGTCGTGCGTGCGTGCGCGCATATCACTATCTTGAACTTATGACCGCACTGCCCGACTGGATGCGCCCTCCGCGCGCGGAAGGCTGGTTCGCGGAGGACCTCGACCGCCTCCCCGAGGCGCCTCGCCACACCGAGCTGATCGACGGAGCGCTCGTTTTCATGATGTCACCGCAGCGGGTGTGGCACGCCCGTGTCGTCTCCGCTCTCTACACGGCCCTCACGAACCAGGCGCCTGAAGGCGTGGAGGTGGATCGCGAGGTCACCATCCGCTTGGACAAGCGCAACCGGCCTGAGCCTGACGTCGTCGTCACCACCGCACCGGTCGATCCTGACCGCACCTGGTTCGCCCCCGAGGACGTGCTGTTGGCCGTCGAAGTGACGTCGCCGGAATCGGAGCATCGCGACCGGACCGTCAAACTGCGCAAGTACGCCGAGGCCGGTGTTCGGCACTACTGGCTGATCGAAGAAGCCGAAGAGGTCAACCGCCCCGTCGCGCATGTCTACGAACTGGACGAGCCGACCAGCACCTATGTACCTGTTGGCATCTTTCGCGGCAAACTCGAGCTGTCAGTTCCGTTTCAGATCGCCGTAGATCTCGACAGCCTCTTCCGCGCCAAGAGCTGAATCTGCCTGAGCAGGTGACAAGCCCTCCGGCGAACCGGAGGGCCTCACGTCAAAACCAACAGGTCAGACGTTGAAGCGGAACTCCACCACGTCGCCGTCGACCATCACGT
>NZ_JAJAEG010000107.1:0-804 GCF_047445655.1 Lentzea alba | reverse complement strand
GTAGCGGGCGTGGTCGTCTCCGAACTCGGCGAGCACCCGAGCACCGAGCATGTGTCCCATTCCCGGCTGGGACAGCACGATCTCAGCGTCCGGGTGCCGGCCAAAATGGGCCTCGACCTCGCCTTCCAGCTCGTGGACCTGCTCGTTGAGCACCGCCAGGACCGCGAGCGTGGCGCGAGTGGTCGCCGCGTAGGCGGCGGTCACCACCGGCGGCTGGCCGAGATGCTCGGTGCGCAACGCGGCCTGGATCTCGGCCGCCTTGACATCGAGGTCACGGCGCCGGGCGCGCTGCAACGCGCCACGGATCTGTTTGAACGACAACCGCTTCGCGGCGTCCGGGCCAGGGGCGCGGCCCAGCAGCTCCAGCGTGTCCGGCGCATCCAGATCCTTGAACGCCACCAGCGCGGCCGGGAAGTACTCCCGCAACGCGTGCCGCAACCGCAGAGCGTGCCGGGTCCGGTCCCAGATCAGCGTCTTATGCGTCCGCGTGAGCGCCTTGATCGCCTCGACCTCGGCCGTGTCACCGGCGACCGTGCGCAGCTGGTGAGCCTCGGTACGGACCACATCGGCCAGCACATGCGCGTCCGCCGGATCACTCTTCGCCCCCGACACCCGGTGCCGGTCCCGGAACCGGGCCACCGACATCGGATTGATCGCGAACACCGCGTAACCCGCCGCGATCAACGCCTCCACCCACGGGCCATGGTCGGTCTCGATCCCGACCCGCACCTCGACATCCTCCGGATCGGCGTCACCGGTGTGCTCGGCGATCAACGCGTGCAACCGCGCCATCCCGGCCACCCC
>NZ_JAJAEG010000106.1:0-910 GCF_047445655.1 Lentzea alba | reverse complement strand
CCTGTGCCAGACGCACATCGCGGTTGTGCTTCCAGGTGTGCAGAGCCGACATGCCCGCACCGGACACCACACCGTTGATCATGCCCTTCCAGATGTCACCGGGAGCACCCCCCTCCGGGATCGTGATCGCCCCCACGAACACCTCGGTCGCACCCTCGATCACACCCGCCGTCACCCACCGGCCCGCCCACCCCGGCCGGAACACCGCCACACCCCCGCCCAGCAACCCCGCGAACGCCCCCGCCGCCGCCCCGTACTTCAACGAGTTGAGCGTGTCATCCCAGTCCCACACCTTGTCCGACTCGACCGCCTGCCACACCTGCACGATCGCGTCCTCATACACCTCCTCCACACCCTCATCAGCCGCCTGCCGGGTCATCATCGCCACGATCCCGCCGATCGCGGTCGTCACCGAGTCCACCGTGACCTGGCTCGCCGCCCCGCCCACCAACCCCGAACCCGCCCGCACCACAACCCGCAACGCCCGCGCGACCCACTCCGCGAACCTCGCGAAGATCAACCTCACAACACCCTGCATCATCGCGACGAACGGCCCGATCAACGGCCACTCGAACGGATCCACCCACATCCGCAGAATCTCCGTCGCCGCGAACACCATCTGCACGACCATCGACAACTTCGCACCCTGCACGTTCAGCGAATACCCACGCGCCAACCCCGCCAGATCACGCGCACCATTCGCATAAAACGCCGGCTGCTCCGCCAACCGCTCCCCATAACGCCAGAACGCCCGCCCCACCGTCGGATCCACATGATTCAGCACCTCCCCCAACGACAGCACCAAACCATCCACAACACCATCAAGATCGTCCGCCGCCTCCAGCAACGCCTCATGAAGCCCCCAGACATCCCCCTCCATACCCGGCGGCCAATCACCACCCGCAAGAAT
>NZ_JAJAEG010000105.1:0-948 GCF_047445655.1 Lentzea alba | reverse complement strand
GTGACGGCGGTGCCGCGGGACGCGGTGGACGAGGCGATCGCGGTGTGCGGGGTGGGGGCGCGCAGGTCGGATGGGAAGCTGCCGCCGCATGTGGTGGCGTATCTGACGATGGCGTTGTGCCTGTTCCCCGACGATGACTACGCCGAGGTCGTGGCCAAGGTGACGGGGTCGCTGGATCGGTGGGGCTGCTGGGACGCCTCGTGGACGGTGCCGACCTCGAGCGCGGTCACCCAGGCCCGTAAACGGCTGGGCCCGGCCGTGTTCGAAGAGATTTTCGAGCGGGTCTGCGGGCCGGCGGGCGGGGAGTCAGGGCCGATGGCGGGGCTGCTGGCGGCCGGGCGGGCGCGCGGGGCGTGGCTGCGGGACTGGCGGCTGCTGGCGATCGATGGGTTCGAGGTGGACCTGCCCGACAGCGAGGCCAACGCCGCCGAGTTCGGCTACGCCGGCACCGGCGAGGGCCGCTCGGCGTTCCCGAAAGCACGGGTGGTGACCTTCACCGAGTGCGGCACCCATGCCTTCCTCGCCGCCGAGATCGGCACCTACGCCATGTCGGAGAAGGCGTTGGCGGGCAAGCTATATCCGCGGCTGCGGGCCGATGAGCTGCTGACCGCGGACCGCAACTTCTACTCCTACCCCGCCTGGGAATCCGCCGCGAGCACGGGTGCGGCGTTGTTGTGGCGGGCACCGACCCAGCTGGAGTTGCCGGTGGTACGGGTGCTGGCCGACGGCACCTACCTGACCATGCTGTCCAACCCGAAAACCCACAAACGTGAACGCCGGGACCGTGTGACCGCCGCAGCCCGCGCCGGACAGGACATCCATCCCAGCGACGGGCAGTGGGCTCGGGTGATCGAGTACGACGTGCCCGACCGCGACGGCAACGGCACCGGCGAGCTGATCACTCTGCTCACCACCATCCTCGACCCCGCCCACGCCCGAGCCGACGAA
>NZ_JAJAEG010000104.1:0-1017 GCF_047445655.1 Lentzea alba | reverse complement strand
GAGCTCGAAGGCGATCTACTTCCTCGCGCAGATCGCCCGTCCGTAGAACGCACATCTGGGGGATTTTTGACCGATCAGGCCGACTTCGCCCTGAAACTGCACCGCGTCGCCGTACCCGACCCGGCGGAGAACGCGTGCTGGTCACCGTTCTCGGTGGCCACGGCGCTCGCCCTCGTCCGGGAAGGCGCCCGCGGTGAGACCCGCGCCGAGCTGGACGTGCTGCTGCGGGACTTCCACCCGCGTGGCGCGCTGGACGTGCCCGAACTGGCCGTGGCGAACTCGCTGTGGGCCGACGACAGCCTGGCGTTGAACCCCGAGTTCTCGCTGGCCTCCTCGGTCCGGCGGACGGCCTTCTCCGACCACAGAACTGCGCGCAAGCTCATCAACGCCGATGTCGAGGAGGCGACCAGGGGCCTCATCCCCGAACTGCTCGGCACCGTCTCACCGGCCACGGTCGCGGTCCTCGTCAACGCCCTGTACCTGAAGGTCGGCTGGCGCAACCCGTTCAGGAGCAACGCGACGAAACCGCGGAACTTTCATGCGCCCGACGGTGACGTCGAAGTGCCGACGATGAAGGTGACTGCCGAGCTCGGCTACACCCGCCACGACGGCTGGCAGACGATCGCGCTGCCCGCCAAGTCCGGCGTGGAGATGCTGGTGCTGCTGCCGGACGCCTCGCTGGAGCAGCCGCTCGACCCGTCTGTGTTCGAGGTCCGCGACACCACGAAGGTGGCGCTGTCACTGCCCAAAGTGGACGTTCGGGCGAACTTCGAGCTGAGTGAGGACTTGCCGCGGTTGGGCGTGAAGGCGATGTTCTCCTCGGACGCGGACCTCAGCGGGATCTCGCCGGACCACCTGGTCGTGAGCGAGGTGGTCCACGAGGCTGTGCTGCGCTTGGACGAGCAGGGTCTGGAGGGTGCCGCCGCGACCGCTGTCATGATCGGCCGCGGGGCCGTGCCGGGCCGCCGGGCGGAGCCGATCGTGGTCAACGTGGACCGGCCGTTCCTGCTCGCCGTC
>NZ_JAJAEG010000103.1:0-1059 GCF_047445655.1 Lentzea alba | reverse complement strand
CCAGGTGTCCTTGCCGTGCAACAGCTTGCTCAGGTCCGCTGCCTTCGCGGCCTTGGCCTCGTTGATCTGGGCCCGCGCGCTGTCGTCGTACGTCGGCCTGTCCGCCCGCCGGAACACACCGGTGACGGTGTGCGTGAGGTCCTGCGTCGACAGCCGCGAGAGTGCGAACGACAGGTTCAGGTCCGACGCGTCGTGGATGACGATGTCGGACGCGTCCACGTCCGCGGACTTGGCGACCGTGAGCCCGAAGCCTTCGCGGGTCACGCAGTACTCGCCCTCACGACCGAACCGGATCGGCTCGCCGTCGACGACGTTGATGATCCGCCGCTGTGCCTCGTCCGCGTCCTTCAGCACGTCGAACGCGCCGTCGTTGAAGATCGGGCAGTTCTGGTAGATCTCGACGAGCGCCGAACCGCGGTGCTCTGCGGCCTGGCGCAGCACCGAGGTCAGACCGGCCTTGTCCGAGTCGAGCGCGCGACCGACGAACGACGCCTCCGCGCCCAGTGCCAGCGACACCGGGTTGAACGGGTGGTCGAGCGACCCGGCCGGGGTCGACTTGGTGACCTTGCCTTCCTCGGAGGTCGGCGAGTACTGGCCCTTGGTCAGGCCGTAGATCCGGTTGTTGAACAGCAGGATCTTGAGGTTCACGTTGCGCCGCAACGTGTGGATCAGGTGGTTGCCGCCGATGGACAGCGCGTCACCGTCACCGGTCACCACCCACACGCTCAGGTCCGGCCGCGACACGGCGAGACCCGTGGCGATGGCCGGCGCACGGCCGTGGATGGAGTGCATGCCGTAGGTGTTCATGTAGTACGGGAAGCGGGACGAGCACCCGATGCCCGAGACGAACACGATGTTCTCGCGCTTGAGACCCAGCGACGGCAGGAACGACTGCATGGTGTTGAGCACGATGTAGTCGCCGCAGCCAGGGCACCAGCGGACTTCCTGGTCGGACTTGTAGTCCTTGGCCGTCTGCTTCTCGTCGGTGGTGGGAACTCCGGTCAAGCCGGGGATCCCGAGGTCGATCGCAGTCACGCCGACACCCCCTTGATCACGTCA
>NZ_JAJAEG010000102.1:0-1099 GCF_047445655.1 Lentzea alba | reverse complement strand
CGGATCCTCGCGTGCCGGCGCGCCGAGCCGCACCGGCAGATCGGTCGTCCACGGCTCATCGAGCAACCGCACCCCGGAGGCGCCGGCCAGCAGTCCGTCCCAAGTGGACTGGACGTCGCCGCCCTGCGGGGTGGTCATGCCGAGGCCGGTGACGACGATGTGCTCCTCTCCGCCCGGCAGTGGTGGAAGGGATGGGTGCAGCACCGAGAAGTCCAGGAACGTGTGTTCATGAGGCATGCATCGAGGAGACCACCACGACGTCGGCAGCGGGAGCGGTCACGAGAGGGATGCGGACCTCCGTCGCGTGACCGATTACGGCGCCGCTCGATCTCCGTAACGTCCGCACCGCAAGGAAAACCGGTGGGATGGGAGTTGGTGCGCGGTGTCAGCGGAAACGGCGGCGGACGTGGCGAACCTGGCGGAACTGTGTCGCAGACAGGCATTGGTGAGGGGCGAGGAACGGGCGTTCGTCTTCCTGGAGAGCGGTGTCGTGGAGTCGGCCTCGCTCACCTACGCAGAGCTGGACCTCCGCGCTCGCGCGATCGCCGTGCGGCTTCGATCACTCGCACAGCCGGGATCACGCGCACTGCTGTGTCACCCACCGGGACTCGAGTTCGTCGCGGCGTTCCTGGGCTGTCTCTACGCCGGTGTGATCGCCGTCCCGGCGCCACCGGTGCGCCGACCCGCGGGCGACGCCCGGCACACCCGGCTGCTGGCCATCGCCGAGGACTGCGGGCCTGAGCTCCTGCTGTCCACATCGGACACGATCGCCGGTGTGCACGCGATCCTCGGCAACTACCCGGTCATCCCGCTCGCCACGGACTGCATCGAGGACGACGACCCCGAGTGGGGCGCGCCGGAAGCGCAGAACGAGATCGCGTACCTGCAGTACACCTCCGGCACCACGGGCAGGCCCAAGGGAGTTGTGCTGACCCACCAGGGCGTGCTGCACAACCTCGATCTCATCGTGCGCGGCGGCTCGCGCCCTGACGAGGACTACGGACGGGTCGCGCCGACCGTGTCGTGGCTGCCGGTGTTCCACGACATGGGTCTGATCGGCGGTGTGCTGCAACCGCTCTTCCTCGGCCAGCTGTCCGTG
>NZ_JAJAEG010000101.1:0-1100 GCF_047445655.1 Lentzea alba | reverse complement strand
CGGATCCTCGCGTGCCGGCGCGCCGAGCCGCACCGGCAGATCGGTGGCCCAGGGCTCATCGAGCAGGCGCACACCGGACGTGCCCGCGAGCAGAGCGTCCCAAGTGGACGCGACATCACCGCCTTGAGGGGTGGTCATGCCGAGGCCGGTGACGACGACGTCCTCCTCCACACCCGGCAGTGGGGGCAACGACGGGTGCAGCAAAGGGAAGTCGAGGAACGTGTGTTCATGAGGCATGTGTTGAGGAGAACACCACCATCGTCGCGGCGGCAGCGGCCGCGGGACTGATTGGGGCCCCCGTCGCGCGACTGATCACAGCGCCGCCGGATCTCCGTAACGTCCGTCCCGCAAGGGAGATCTGCGGAGACGGGAGTTGATGCGGGGTGTCAGCGGAAACAGCGGCGGATGTGGCGAACCTGACGGAACTGTGCCGCAGACAAGCAGCGTTCAGGGGGGACGAACGCGCGTTCGTGTTCCTCGAGAGCGGTGTCGTGGAGTCGGCCACGCTCACCTACGCGGAACTGGACCTCCGAGCGCGCGCGATCGCCGTGCACCTGCGATCACTCGCCGAGCCGGGGGCGCGGGCACTGCTGTGCCATCCACCTGGACTGGAGTTCGTGGCGGCGTTCCTCGGATGTCTGTACGCCGGAATCATCGCCGTGCCGGCTCCGCCCGTGCGCCGGGCGGCGGGCGACGCGCGGCACACCCGGTTGCTCGGCATCGCGGAAGACTGCGACCCCGAGCTCCTTCTGTCCACAACGGACGCCTTGCCTGGCCTGCAGGCGATCCTCGGCCAACGGCCCGTGATCCCGCTCGCCACGGACACCGTCACCGACGGCGGAGCCGAGTGGTGCACCCCGGACGTGCAGAACGAGATCGCCTACCTGCAGTACACCTCCGGAACCACGGGCAGGCCGAAGGGCGTGGTGCTCACACACAAAGGCGTGCTGCACAACCTCGAGCTCATCGTCCGGGGCGGCTCGCGCCCTGACGAGGACTACAGGCGTCTCGCCCCGACCGTGTCGTGGCTGCCGGTGTTCCACGACATGGGCCTCATCGGCGGTGTGCTGCAACCGCTCTTCCTCGGCCAGCTGTCCGTG
>NZ_JAJAEG010000100.1:0-1114 GCF_047445655.1 Lentzea alba | reverse complement strand
TGTACTGCCTTGAGAGGTTGTGAACGGTCCGACACGTAGTCGGATGATCTTGGATTGAGGGAGGGCCTCCGGGTTCGGTGTGGATTGCGACATCTGCACCGGCTAGCCAGGAGGCCCTCGATTACCCACGCTAACGCACCGCTGACCGAGCTGGGCCGGCTGCGCCTTGCCCGGTGTGTCGTCGAGGACGGCTGGCCTCTTCGGCGGGCCGCCGAGAGGTTCCAGGTGTCAGTCAGCACCGCGAAACGCTGGGCCGACCGCTACCGCGAACTCGGCGTTGCGGGCATGGCCGACCGGTCGTCACGTCCGTTGTCGAGCCCGCGCCGGACGCCGACCCGGACCGAGCGGCGGATCATCAAGGTCCGGCTGGTGCGGCGGTGGGGGCCGGCGCGGATCGCGTTCCTGCTGAGGCTGGTGCCCTCGACCGTGCATCGAGTCCTCACCCGCTACGGCCTGGCCCGGCTCACGCACGTGGACCGCGCCACCGGGCAGCCGGTGCGCCGCTACGAACGCGCCACACCCGGTGAACTCGTCCACGTCGACATCAAGAAGCTCGGCAACATCCCCGACGGCGGCGGCCACAGGATCCACGGCAGGCAAGCAGGTCTGCGCAACAGCTCCGCGCACCGCGACCCCGCCCGGCCCCGCAAGCGCGGAGGCCGCTCCAACCTCGGTTACAGCTACCTGCACAACGCCGTCGACGACCACTCCCGCCTGGCCTACACCGAAATCCTCGCCGACGAGACCAAGGAAACCGCCACCGCCTTCTGGCAACGAGCGCAAATCTTCTTCAACGCCAACGGAATCACCGTCGAGCGAGTGCTCACCGACAACGGTTCGTGCTACCGCTCCCGGCTCTGGCGCGACACCCTCACCGCCGCCGGGATCACCCACAAACGCACCCGCCCTTACCGGCCACAGACCAACGGCAAGGTCGAACGGTTCAACCGCACACTGCTCGATGAATGGGCCTACGCCCGTCTCTACCGCACCGAGACCGAGCGCCGCGAGGCGTTCCCGCGGTGGCTTCACGCCTACAATCACCACCGCGGTCACACCGCGCTCAAAGGCCTACCGCCCGCCAGCCGCGTTCCGAACCTCTCCGGTCAGTACA
>NZ_JAJAEG010000099.1:0-1145 GCF_047445655.1 Lentzea alba | reverse complement strand
TCCAGCGACACCAACGATGTCAGCCTTGCCGTCACCGTTCACGTCCTCCAGGTTGAGGTGCTTGACGGTCTCCCACGCGGAACCACCCTCGCTGCCGAAGTGCAGGTTCCCGGTGCCGTCGCCGTAGTAGTAACGCAGCTTCCCGCCGACCTCGGCGATCAGGTCGCCCTTGCCGTCACCGTTCACGTCACCCATGGCGATCTCACCGAGGGCACTCCAGCCCGCGCCACCCTCGTGTCCGAAGTGGAGGTTGCCGGAGCCGTCGCCGTAGAAGTAGCGCAGCTTGTCACCGGCCACAGCCCACAGGTCGCCCTTGCCGTCACCGTTGATGTCGGCGTTGCCCCGCCCTCCCCCGGTGTCGAAGCGGTAGAGGTTCCACGTGCGCATGATGTTCGTGACCTTGGACGCGTAAGACCCGTCCGTCGCGTACACCTTGCCGATCTCGACGATGAACCGGTCGGGCTGCGTGCGGTACGGCATGGCGTGCACGTAGCTCGGCGAAGTGCTGATCATCCGGCCGTAGTCGCGGAACGAGTCCCGCATCGAGTTGTAGGTGCGGAAGTACGCCGTGGCCGGGTGGCACCCGCTCTGGTCGCACTCGGTCGTCGGGTAGGCCCGGCAACCGACGGCGATCGGACCGGGGTCCGTGCCCACGCACTTGATGCCGAAGTAGTTGCGGTCCTTGGTGGTCAGGCCGCTGCGGCCCCAGTCGGACTCGTGGGCCGCCTGCCCCGTCGTCACGGACGCCGGGACGTTGAACTCCCGCTTGACGTCCTGGGCCATCGGGCCGGCCACCGCGATGAAGTCGTCCTGGACCCCTTGCGCGGTCAGTTCACTTGCCACGGCGAGTGCGGGCGTGGCCACCAGTCCGCCGATCACTGCGGCGAGGAGAAGTGTCTTCTTCACGGCACGTCTCCCGATCACGCGGCGAAGCGGGTCAGGGCGTTCCACCCGGCGCCACCTTCGTGGCCCCAGTGGAAGTTGCCCGTGCCATCGCCGTAGTAGTAACGGAGCTTGTCGTTCGCGACGCCGATCAGGTCGCCCTTGCCGTCACCGTTCATGTCGGTGACCGCGAGCTGCGTCAACGAGCCCCAGCCCGCGCCACCCTCGTGGCCCCAGTGGAAACCGCCCTGGCCGTCGCCGTA
>NZ_JAJAEG010000097.1:0-1354 GCF_047445655.1 Lentzea alba | reverse complement strand
TTAGAGTGTTCCCAAGTAGCAGCGTACTCGTGGAATTCGCTGTGAATCTGGCGGGACCACCCGCTAAGCCTAAATACTCCCTGGTGACCGATAGCGGACTAGTACCGTGAGGGAAAGATGAAAAGTACCCCGGGAGGGGAGTGAAATAGTACCTGAAACCGTGTGCCTACAATCCGTCGGAGCCTTTAGGGGTGACGGCGTGCCTTTTGAAGAATGAGCCTGCGAGTTAGTGCTACGTGGCGAGGTTAACCCGTGTGGGGTAGCCGTAGCGAAAGCGAGTCTGAATAGGGCGCTTGAGTCGCGTGGTCTAGACCCGAAGCGGTGTGATCTAGCCATGGCCAGGGTGAAGCGCGGGTAAGACCGCGTGGAGGCCCGAACCCACCAGGGTTGAAAACCTGGGGGATGAGCTGTGGTTAGGGGTGAAAGGCCAATCAAACACCGTGATAGCTGGTTCTCCCCGAAATGCATTTAGGTGCAGCGTCGTGTGTTTCACCGCGGGGGTAGAGCACTGGATGGTCTAGGGGGCCCACAAGCTTACCGAAATCAACCAAACTCCGAATACCGTGGTGTGAGAGCGCGGCAGTGAGACTGCGGGGGATAAGCTTCGTAGTCGAGAGGGAAACAGCCCAGAACGCCAGCTAAGGCCCCTAAGTGTGTGCTAAGTGGGAAAGGATGTGGGGTCGCACAGACAGCCAGGAGGTTGGCTTAGAAGCAGCCACCCTTTAAAGAGTGCGTAATAGCTCACTGGTCAAGTGGTCCTGCGCCGACAATGTAGCGGGGCTTAAGCACACCGCCGAAGCTGTGTCATTTCAGCCTTGAGCTGGGATGGGTAGGGGAGCGTCGTGTAGCGGTTGAAGCGGCGGAGGAATCCAGCCGTGGACGCTATGCGAGTGAGAATGCAGGCATGAGTAGCGAAAGACGAGTGAGAAACTCGTCCGCCGGATGACCAAGGGTTCCTGGGCCAGGCTAATCCGCCCAGGGTAAGTCGGGACCTAAGGCGAGGCCGACAGGCGTAGTCGATGGACAACGGGTTGATATTCCCGTANGCGGAGGAATCCAGCCGTGGACGCTATGCGAGTGAGAATGCAGGCATGAGTAGCGAAAGACGAGTGAGAAACTCGTCCGCCGGATGACCAAGGGTTCCTGGGCCAGGCTAATCCGCCCAGGGTAAGTCGGGACCTAAGGCGAGGCCGACAGGCGTAGTCGATGGACAACGGGTTGATATTCCCGTACCCGTGTGAACGCGCCCATGATGAACCTTGTGATACTAACCGCCCGAAGCACCTCCAGAAATCCTTCGGGACTATGGGGACTGTGGAGCGCGGGACCTGAACTTGTAGTAGTCAAGCGATGG
>NZ_JAJAEG010000096.1:0-1409 GCF_047445655.1 Lentzea alba | reverse complement strand
CGTCGAACACGACCAGGCGCTTGGCCCGCCGCGTCAGGCCGGCCCGCTCGACCGCGATGTCCAGGCCCACCCGCACCGACACGTCCGCCAGCGCCGACCGCAGCTCCGCGTCGTTCTCCAGCGTGTCGTCAGCGACCGAGACCCGCAGCTCAAGGCCGGTGACGGGGTAGTCGGCGACTCCGCGGATCGCGTCGATGTTCACGCCGAGCGACGCGAGCCGGCGGGCGACCTCGGTGAACGCCTTCGCCGTCACCGGGCGGCCCAGCACGATCAGCACGTGCGACGACTCCAGGCGCGCGGTCCGCTTCGAGTCCGCGCCGATCTCGATCTCCACGTGCATCGAGACGGTGGCCATGGCCTGCTCGACCGACTCCTGCAGCCCTTCCGGGTCGTGATCGGTCGACACGAGCGCGCCGAGCACCAGCCGGCCCCGGATGACGACCTGCTCCACGTCCAGCACCTCGACGCCGTGCCTGGTCAGCACGGCGAAGAGCACGGAGGAGACACCGGGCTTGTCGGGGCCGGTCACGGTGATGAGCACGGGCGTTTTCACGTCGTCGTCTCCTCGATAGACGCGAAGAGCCCCGACCGCGTGAGGCAGCCGGGGCTCGTCGTTGAACCTGTTACTCGCAGGTTACTTGTCGTGGTTCGGGTCGTCCTTTTCGGAGGCCGTACCCGACTTGATGGCCGCGGCGGCGAGCTCCGACGGAGCCGCCTTGGCGTCCTTGTGCGAGATCGCCTTGCCGGTGAAGGTCACGTGACCCTCGTGGCGAATCCGCTCGATCATGTGCGGGTAGTGCAGCTCGAACGCCGGGCGCTCCGAACGGATCCGGGGCAGCTCGGTGAAGTTGTGCCGCGGCGGCGGGGACGACGTCGCCCACTCGAGCGAGTTGCCGTAGCCCCACGGGTCGTCCGCCGTGACGACCTCGCCGAAGCGGTACGACTTGAAGATGTTCCAGATGAACGGCAGCGTCGACGCGCCCAGGATGTAGGCACCGATCGTCGAGATCATGTTCAGCGTCGTGAAGCCGTCGGACGCGAGGTAGTCGGCGTACCGGCGCGGCATGCCCTCGTTGCCCAGCCAGTGCTGGACGAGGAACGTCGCGTGGAAGCCGATGAACGTCGTCCAGAAGTGCAGCTTGCCGAGCGGCTCGTCGAGGAACCGGCCGGTGATCTTCGGGAACCAGAAGTAGATGCCGGCGAAGGTCGCGAACACGATCGTGCCGTAGAGCACGTAGTGGAAGTGCGCGACGACGAAGTACGTGTCCGACACGTGGAAGTCGATCGCGGGCGCGGCCAGCAGGATGCCGGAGAGACCACCGAAGAGGAACGTGACGATGAAGCCGATCGAGAAGAGCATCGGCGTCTCGAACGTCAGCTGGCCCTTCCACATCGTGCCGATCCAGTTG
>NZ_JAJAEG010000095.1:0-1428 GCF_047445655.1 Lentzea alba | reverse complement strand
CTAGTGTCCTGCGCCGGAAATCCCATGACTAAGTCTAGTCTGGGTGGATGGCGCGGACTGGACGGCCGAAGGTCGAGTTGGTGTTGACCGCTGACGAGCGGGAGACGCTGGAGCGGTGGGCGCGACGGGCGACGAGTTCGCAAGCGCTGGCGCTGCGGTGCCGGGTCGTGTTGGCGTGCGCGGAGGGTTTGTCCAATGTGGAGGCCGCGGCCCGGCTGGGTGTGCATCGGACGATGGTGGGCAAGTGGCGTGCCCGGTTCGCGGACGGGCGCCTGGACGCGCTGATGGATGAGGACAGGCCGGGCCGGCCGCCGTCGATCACGGTGGACCAGGTGGAGGAGGTGATCGTGGCGACGCTGGAGGAGATTCCGCGCGATGCCACGCATTGGTCGCGGGCGTCGATGGCGGAGCGGTCGGGGTTGAGCAAGTCGACCATCGGCCGGATCTGGCGTGACTTCGGGCTCAAGCCTCATCGTGCGGACACGTTCAAGCTTTCGACCGATCCGATGTTCGTGGAGAAGGTCGTGGATGTTGTTGGCCTGTATCACAATCCGCCGGAGCGGGCGGTGGTGCTGTGTGTGGACGAGAAGAGTCAGATCCAGGCGCTGGACCGGTCCCAGCCGGTGCTGCCGATGATGCCCGGCATGCCTGAGCGGCGCACGCATGACTACGTCCGCAACGGTGTCACCAGCCTGTTCGCCGCGTTCGACATCGCCGACGGCACGGTGATCGGCGAGCTGCACCGTCAGCACCGTGCCGCCGAGTTCAAGAAGTTCTTGATCACGATCGACAAGACTGTGCCCGCCGAGTTGGACGTGCACCTGATCTGCGACAACTACGGCACCCACAAGACCCCGGCGATCAAAACCTGGCTGGCCCGCCATCCCCGGTTCCACATGCACTTCACCCCGACCGGATCCTCCTGGATCAACCAGGTCGAACGCTGGTTCGGGCTCCTCGCCGAACAGAAAATCAAACGCGGCGCCCACAAGAGCGTGCAGGCACTGGAGAAGGATGTCCGAGCCTGGATCGCAGACTGGAACACCCATCCCCGGCCGTTCCTCTGGACCAAGACCGCCGAAGAGATCCTCGAGTNGATCAACCAGGTCGAACGCTGGTTCGGGCTCCTCGCCGAACAGAAAATCAAACGCGGCGCCCACAAGAGCGTGCAGGCACTGGAGAAGGATGTCCGAGCCTGGATCGCAGACTGGAACACCCATCCCCGGCCGTTCCTCTGGACCAAGACCGCCGAAGAGATCCTCGAGTCACTCACCCGATTTTGTAAGCGGATTTCCGGCGCAGGACACTAGTACGAGAGCACCATCTGAGGGTCGGCTTCTTGCGGTTGCGACTAAAGGTTGTCCCGTAACGCCGTCTCGGTGCGATCGATGATCTTGGTGTGGATCAGGTGATCAGTGCGGAGCGGCC
>NZ_JAJAEG010000094.1:0-1458 GCF_047445655.1 Lentzea alba | reverse complement strand
GGAGTTTCAATGACCGTGTCAAGCGGCCTGGGCCGTAGGTGAGCGATGAAATTCCCGGCCATCACGCAGCAGTGCCCAGATGACGTCGACCAGGCGGCGTGCCAGTGCGATGAGCGCTTGCGTGTGCACCTTACCCTCGTCCCGTTTGCGCAGGTAGAACCGTCGAGACGGGCCGTCCTGGACCTTGATCGCGGACAGGGCGGCCAGGTAGAACACGCGGCGCAGGCCGCGGTGGTAGCGCTTGGGCCGGTGCAGGTTGCCCCGTACTCGCCCGGAGTCGCGGGGCACCGGGGCGAGTCCGGCGTAGGCGGCCATGCGTCCGGAGTTGCCGAACATCGCGCGCAAGTCACCGCCGGTGTCAGCCAGCAACTGTGCGCCCAGGATCGGCCCGAACCCGTCGACGCTGGTGATCGGCGCGGCATGCGGGTGTTCACCGAAGCGATTGGCGATGTGCTTGTCGAGGTCCTTGATCTCCCGGTCGAGGTCCAGCAGCTGCCGGGCGAGCCGGGTGATCAGCGGCGCGGTCGCCGATTCCGCCGGCAGGGCAACGGTCTGCTCGTCCGCCGCGGCAAGGGCCTTGTCCACCATGGACGGAATGCCCTTGGGCCAGGCGCCGCCGGCGAGCAGGTGCTCGGTCAGGCCAGGCGCGCCCGCCGCCCGAATCCCGGCCGGGGTGCAGTAGCCGGTGAGCAGGACCAGCGCCGAGCGGGTGGAGTAGTCGAAAGCACGTTCCAGGGCAGGAAAGATCGAGGCGAGCAGTTCACGCAGCCGGTTGATCCCGCGCACCCAGTCGGCCATCAGGTCCTCGCGGCGCGCGGTCAGGATCCGCAGCTCGGCGACGAGCTCGTCCGGGTGCGTAACCGCGGTCAGGTCACCCCGCAGCCGGGCGGTCTCGGCGATGGTGCGGGCGTCCTTGGCGTCGGTCTTGCCCTCGCCGGGAAACGCGCCGGCCATCCGGTTGACCAGCCGGCCCGGCACATACAGCACCCGCTGGCCGGTGCCCAGCAACAGCGTCAGCAGCAGTCCGGCCGCACCGGAGGTCATGTCCACCGCCCACACCGCCGCGCGAGCTTTACGACCCACACGGGCAATCAACTCCTCGATCGCGGCCTGGCCGTTGGTCACCTTCTGGCTGAACACGACCTTGCCCGTGTCGTCGACCGCGCACGCGTGGTGGCCGGCCTTGCCGACATCGACACCCACCCAGATCCTCTCGCGCACCGCCACGCGACCCGTTCTCCCGTTCTCGCAGCTCAACCCCGTGGACAGCCCGCCAGCAGCTCCATAAACAGCGACACGCACCAGCACGTGCAACAGATCTCAATCAGCGGCCAGGGCGTCCCAGACGGCGAGGCGGCCACTCCCAACGAGCCACCCAACGACAGCGAGACATCAGCCACACCACGCCGCCCTGGGCATTCAGAACATCCCGTCCTGAACATCAACAAGCTTATGGAG
>NZ_JAJAEG010000093.1:0-1543 GCF_047445655.1 Lentzea alba | reverse complement strand
TCAGGAGGAGATGCAGCAGCAGTGGCAGCAGGAGTACGAGTGGGTGACCGGCACTGGTGACGGCTCGAACCAGCCGATTTTCTTTGGCCGTCGACTACCTACCGCCGAGGAGATGAAGAGAGGACCGATCTTCGGGGCGCCAGTGATGATGGCGCCAGGCGAGTCGTACGCGGATGCAGTCAAGAACTGGGCGACGTACACGTGTCGCAGCAGCAACCCCGGACCCGGCTTCTGTGAGTGGTCCTACACGGTGGGCAACAGTCCTGCGACCGGCTGGGACGCCGTGTTTGTGGCTCTGGGGGCGGCCGGGCTTGCGCTCGGTGCCGGTGCCGGCCGCGGTGTCGTCGGCCGTGGAGCCGTTCCCAAGGGGCCCGTTGTGGCGCTCGCCGAGAGCAGCTCTTTGCATGCGCAGTTCGCGGTCGCGCTGCGTGAGCGCTTGGCCAAGTCGGCAGGCTTCTCGGGCGCGGGGCAGCGGTACATTTTGGACGAGAACCTGTCTTCGAAGCTGGCAGGCCAACTTCGTGACAAGGGGTACAACGTGCGAAGTGTGACGGAAATGGGGCTTGCCGGAACCAAAGACCCGCAGTTGCTCCAACTCGCTGATCAGATGGGAGCCAGGGTCATCACACGCGACCGAGGCAGACAACTTGACGGCGGGTTCGGCACCCGTGCGGTTATCGTTCATCCCAAGGCTTCGTCGGCTGACACCATCGCGCGGCTGCTGGAAGGAGGTTGATGAACCTGATGAACCACGTCACACGTGCCCCGAGAGCGCTGGACGAGATCCACGAGCGGTGGGTGCGGCGCCGGAACCGCGATACCGGCGATCCGGCCTACCGCGACGAGTGGTACGACCAACAGTGCGGCGGATGCCGGAACTGGATACCGGTGACAGGCGCACTCGGATCCGATTACGGAGTGTGTGCTGGTGCCAAATCGCAGTTCGACGGGACGGTGCGGTTTGAGCACGATGGCTGTGATGCGTTTGAGGATGCGGAAGGCTGGGTGAGTCCCGAGGACATTGCGTGAGAAGGGGCTGCTGGCCCGGAGCCGTCGTTGGTTCCGGGCCTCACCGCTGGTGGCGCAGAGCGTAGGTCATACCTGGGGCAACCGTGCAGCCTTGGCAGCTGGAAACGAGAATTGCGCATCTCGCTTTCCGAGGTGTGACCGCAATCAGGGTCAGTGACAGGACCTTGTTGGCCCAGGCGCCCGGCGTAGCCGCCGTCTATCCAGATATGGGATACGGTGGAGAACCGGGCACGCAACGCCGCCAGCAGCCGGTGGGCGCCGTCGCGGTCTTGATGTGCGCGGCGGTCACCACGACGGCCAGCAGCAGGCCCAGGGGGTCGGTGGCGATGTGCCGCTTGCGGCCCTTGGTTTTCCATCGGTGCACGCGAGTACGACCCGGCGCTGGGCCGGTTCATCTCCGTCGACCCGGTCATGGACCTCGCGGATCCACGGCAGTGGAACGCCTATGTGTATTCCAACAACAGCCCGGTCACGTTCAGCGACCCGACCGGCCTGTACTGCGACATGTGCAACT
>NZ_JAJAEG010000092.1:0-1543 GCF_047445655.1 Lentzea alba | reverse complement strand
CGGGGTCGCGTTCGATGTCGGTGCGGGGCGCAGCGCACCGTGTTCCGTGAGGTAGTCCGACACCTCGTCCGCGTCCGGAGGGGCGGGCATGATCGTGCCCAGTGTGGCGCCGTTGTCCTGGCCGCCGTAGATGTCGGCCAGGGGCGTTCCCATGAAGTACGTCTGTGAGTGGAAGCTGTCGATCGGGCCGCCGACCTGTGCCTCACCGCTGTTGATCAGCGCGAGTGGTGTCTGGTTCGCCGCGGACACCCATGTGGTCAGGACCATGCCCACGGGGAAGGTGTGGTCGNCAGTGTGGCGCCGTTGTCCTGGCCGCCGTAGATGTCGGCCAGGGGCGTTCCCATGAAGTACGTCTGTGAGTGGAAGCTGTCGATCGGGCCGCCGACCTGTGCCTCACCGCTGTTGATCAGCGCGAGTGGTGTCTGGTTCGCCGCGGACACCCATGTGGTCAGGACCATGCCCACGGGGAAGGTGTGGTCGTGCGGGTTGTACCCGTCGACGAAGCGGAGGTCGTCGCCGGAGCCCTTGCCCTGGTGTGAGACCGACGCGTCCTTGGCCACGTCGATCTCGGCGGTGAAGGGGATGAAGTTCGTGTTCCTGGTGTCGAGATCCGGATGCGGAGTCGTGCCCAGCGGCGTGATGCTGCCGTTCTGCAGGTTCTCCCACGTGGGGTGCCAGCTCGGGACACCGCGGTACAGCTCGACGCCATCCGATAGATACGCCAAGGCCTGGTCCGCCATCGCCTGCTTCTCGCGGAGGTCCGTGCCGTCCACCACAACCGCGTTGAGGAACAGCGGGACCCCCCTGACCCGGTAGAAGTCACCCACCCGCACGGCGGGCAACCTCAGGCCGCCGAGGTCGACGGTCTTGAGCTCGCTGTCCGGCTCGCTGTCCGGCTCGGCCTGCTCCGATGACGTGAACCCCTTCAACGACGACACGAGTGAGGAGAGGTAGCTGCCGCCACGTTCCCTGGTGATCCTGCCGGACACGAACCACTCGGCCAGATCGCGACCGGCGGCCTTCGAGTTCGCCGGCAACGTCACGTTCTCGAGCGCGAGCCTCGCTTGTGCCCGCTCGATGTCCTCGGCGGACACCTGCCCGCCTTCCCACCCCCACCGGCGCAGCTCCGCGTTGACCGCCTGCAGCAAGGCGGTGTCCGCGTCCATCTCGAACGTTCCGCCCTGCGTGAGCGTCTCGCCGGTGCTCAGCGGCAACGACGCCGTGCCATCGTTCGCGGTCGCGCTGTCGGTGTCGGGCTCCGGCTCGGCCGTGCCGGCAAACGACGCGACCGCGAGCCCGGTGGCGGTATCACCCTCGGCAATGCCGTCGCTGCCGGCGACCCCGTCGGCCTGCGCCACCACCGGCGGCGGCACCACGAGCGGCACCGGCCGAACCGCCTGCGTGTCCAACCGAGCAGCCGGCGGAGCACCACGCTGCAAGGTTTCCGGCGTGACGGTACCGACCTTCGCCGCCACACTCGGGCCGGGCGCAGGGGCGTTCGACGCCGCCGTACTCGACGCCGCCGTACTCGACGCCGCCGTAC
>NZ_JAJAEG010000091.1:0-1549 GCF_047445655.1 Lentzea alba | reverse complement strand
CTAGTAGTGCTTTGTTAGGTTAGTCGGTGGTTGTTGTGGCGTAGTGGTTTCACGGTTTGGTGGCAGGTCAGGCACACGCCGGTCCAGGTCGCGAGGAGCAGTTGCAGTTCGCGGATGACCTTGTAGAGGGTCAGGCCGGCGCAGCCGCTTTTGGGTCGCCTCGCAGCAGGGTGAGGAACAGGTGTGCGGCGGTGACCAGGGTGACGTGGCGGTGCCAGCCTTGCCAGGAACGGCCTTCGAAGTGGTCCAGGCCCAGGCCGGTCTTGAGTTCGCGGTAGTCGTGCTCGATCCGCCAGCGGATCTTGGCGTAGCGGACGAGGTCAGCGGCGGGAGTGGTGGCGGGAAGGCTGGACAGCCAGTAGGTGACCGGTTCGGGTTCGTCGTCGGGCCATTCGGCGATCAGCCACCGCTCGGGCAGGATGCCGTCCTCGGTGTCGCGGGGCACGCGGTGCCCGGCTGGCCGGACCCGCAGGAACACGAACTGTGAGGACAGCGCGCCCTTGCTGCCTTCGCGCCAGGTGACGGTGAGCGCGGCCTCACGGCCGGCGGCGGCCACGTGCCGGGCCAGGCTGACCGGCTCGTCCGGGTAGACGGGCGCGTCAGCGGGCGGGCGGCCGCACCGGCCCGTGCCGGACCATTGCCGCGCGGCGGGGACCGCCTCGCTGGTGTGCGCCACTGCCTCGCCCTTGAGCTGCACGCTGTAGACGATGTCCCGCTCGTCGAGCGCGGCCCGGAACTGGCCGTTGTCGCCATAACCGGCGTCCGCGACCAGCACCGGTGGCCGCAACCCGTGTTCGGCGAGCTCGTCCAGCATCTCCACGGCCAGCGTCCACTTCGGACGATGACCTTCCTCTTCCGGTATGCCACACCGGTCGCGCCGCGCCCTGGCAGCCTCGGTGATCGCCTCCACGTCCACCTCGACCCCGGTGCCAGTCGACGCGCCGGCTCGCGGTGCGTTCTTCAGTGTCTTGCGCCGCTTGGCCTTGGCCGCCTTGACCGCCGCCGGTCCCGCTTTGGCGGTGTCCCAGGACTCCGGCAGGAACAGCCGCCAGTCCAGCGGGCAGGAGGCGGTGTCGGTGACCGCGTGCACGCTGACCCCGATCTGACAGTTGGCAACCTTGCCCAGGGTCCCGGAGTACTGCCGGGCCACACCCGGTGAACTCGTGCCGTCTTTGGGGAAGCCGCTGTCGTCGACCGCCCAGGCCACCGGACCGATCGCCTCCACCGCACGCTGGGCCAGCCGCACCCGCACCGCACCGGTGTCCCAGGTCGAGGTCGTCAGGAACTGTTGCAGCCCTTGATGATCCACCCCCAGCCGTTCCGCCATCGGCTGCATCGACTTACGCCGCCCGTCCAGCAACAGCCCACGCAGATACGTCTCGCCCTTGGCTCGCTGGTCGGATCGGGCCAAGGGCGTGAACACCTCTGCCGCGAAGGCCTCAAGCCGTTGCCGCACATGGGCAAGCTCATCAGGGGTCACCGGGAAATGAAACCGCCCGGCCCGCCCCGCGTCCCCACGACACGCCGAGACCTAACAAAGTACTACTAG
>NZ_JAJAEG010000090.1:0-1576 GCF_047445655.1 Lentzea alba | reverse complement strand
CTCAGCCGGGCCGGGTGAAGGCCAGCACGACGTTGTGCCCGCCGAACCCGAAGGAGTTGGAGATCGCCGCCCCGACCCGCGCGTACCGCGGCCGGTCCGCGACGATCTCCAGCTTCACGTCGGAGTCCTGGTCGTCGAGGTTGCGCGTCGGCGGGATGACGCCGTCCCGCACGGCGAGCAGGGTGAAGATCGCCTCGACCGCGCCGGCGCCGCCGATGAGGTGACCGGTCACCGACTTCGTCGCGGTGACGAGCGGGTGCGGCCCCAGGGCCTCCAGGACGGCGGCCGCCTCGACGCGGTCNGGTTGCGCGTCGGCGGGATGACGCCGTCCCGCACGGCGAGCACCGTGAAGATCGCCTCGACCGCGCCGGCGCCGCCGATGAGGTGACCGGTCACCGACTTCGTCGCGGTGACCAGCGGGTGCGGCCCCAGGGCCTCCAGGACGGCGGCCGCCTCGACGCGGTCGCCGACCGGGGTGCCCGGTGCGTGCGCGTTGACGTGCGTGACGTCGTACGGGCTGAGTCCGGCGTTCCGCAGCGCGTGCCGGATGGCGCGGATCTGGCCGTCCGACGACGGCGAGGTCATGTCGTGCGCGTCGGAGCTCATGCCGATGCCGGCAAGCCGGGCGGCGACGCGGGCACCTCGTGCACGGGCGAACGAGCCACGTTCGAGCACGAGCGCGCCCGCGCCCTCGGNCGCCGATGAGGTGACCGGTCACCGACTTCGTCGCGGTGACCAGCGGGTGCGGCCCCAGGGCCTCCAGGACGGCGGCCGCCTCGACGCGGTCGCCGACCGGGGTGCCCGGTGCGTGCGCGTTGACGTGCGTGACGTCATAGGGGCTCAGACCCGCGGACCGCAACGCGTGCCGGATCGCGCGGATCTGGCCGTCCGACGACGGCGAGGTCATGTCGTGCGCGTCGGAGGTCATGCCGACGCCGGCAAGGCGCGCGGAGATCTTGGCTCCCCTGGCGCGCGCGAACGAGGCCCGTTCGAGCACCAACGCCCCCGCGCCCTCACCCATGACGAACCCGTCCCGGCCGGAGTCGAACGGCCGGGACGCCGCGACCGGGTCGTCGTGCCTGCGCGACAACGCCCCCATCCTGGCGAACGCCGCGATCGACAACCGGCCGAGGCAGGCCTCGGTGCCGCCCGCGACGACGACGTCGGCGAGCCCGCGACGGAGCAGCGCGGCGCCCAGCGCGATCGCCTCAGCCCCGGAGGCACACGCACTGGTGGGTGCGTGCGCACCGCCTCGTGCGCCGAGGTCCATGCTCACCGCGGCGGCGGGACCGTTCGGCATGAGCATCGTGACGGTGAAGGGGGAGACGCGGTCGGGACCCAGCTCCTGGCAACGGTCGTACTGCTCGACCAGCGTGCCGCCTCCGCCCAGGCCGGTGCCGAACACCACCGCCAGCCGCTCGGGCTCCACCTCGGGTGCGCCCGCGTCCGCCCAGGCCTGCCGTGCCGCGACGACGGCGAGCTGCTGACAGCGGTCCATGCGGCGGCGGGACACGCGGTCGAGCATCGCGCCCGGATCCTCGCGTGCCGGCGCGCCGAGCCGCACCGGCAGATCGGT
>NZ_JAJAEG010000089.1:0-1664 GCF_047445655.1 Lentzea alba | reverse complement strand
CTAGCCTCGGGATTTCGTGTGATCTGAGGTGACACGCCCCTGAACGCGCGGAAGTGCCTGTCCTGTACGGGAAACTGGTGTTTGCGAAGACATCAGATACACCGAACAGGAAGGCACTCCGCAGGTGAAGCGTAGCGCAGGTCCGTGTCTGGTTCTTGATCCGGTTCGTGAGTCGCTGGTGTCCTCGGCGGGTGCGGTGTTGTTGCGGCGGACGCTGCGGTTGTCCGGGGCGCAGCGGGCGTTGTCGGCGGCGCTGGCGCCGTGGCGGGGCCGGCGGGCCACGCATGATCCGGGCAAGATCGTGTGTGATGTCGCGACCACGGTCGCGCTGGGCGGGGACTGCCTGGCCGACCTCGCGCTCGTGCGCGCCCAGCCGGAGCTGTTCGGCCCGGTGGCCAGCGACCCGACGGTGTCACGGCTGGTCAGCACGCTCGCCGCCGATATCGACGCGACGCTGCCGGCGATCCGAGCGGCCCGTGCCCAGGCGCGGGCGGCGGTATGGACACGGCGGCGGCCACTGGCCGGGAAACCCGGAACCAGGGACGGCGGGCAGGTGATCGTGGACATCGACGCGACGCTGGTGACCGCGCACTCGGACAAGCAACACGCCACCGGCACCCACAAACACGGGTTCGGATTCGCGCCGATGTGCGCGTTCGTCGACCACGGCGAGCACGGCACCGGAGAGACCCTGCTCGCCCAACTGCGACCGGGCAACGCCTCCCCCTTCAACGCCCGCGATCACATCGAGGCTGTCGATCTGGCCCTGGCCCAGTTACCCGCCGCCGAGCAGGGCCAGGTGCTGATCCGCACCGACTCCGGCGGATGTTCCAAGGCACTTCTGGCTCATCTCACCGAACTGAGGCTCGAGTACTCGGTCGGGTTCTCCGCGCACGAGACGGTCAAAGCAGCGATCGAGACGATCCCCGCCCAAGCCTGGCGCGCGGCGATCGACAGCGACGGCAACCCCCGCGAGGGCGCCCAGGTCGCCGAGCTCACCGCATGGATGCCCGCACCGATGCGGGCGAGCAGGCCCGGCCCGCAGGACTGGCCCGCCGACATGCGGGTGATCGCCCGCAGGGAACGCCCGCATCCCGGCGCGCAACTACGCCTGACCGACCGCGACGGCTGGCGCATCACCTGCTTCGCCACCAACACCCGAGGACCCGGCTGGACCCTCGCCGACCTGGAGGTCCGGCACCGCCAGCGCGCCCGCGCCGAAGACCGCATCCGCGGCCAGAAGGACACCGGCATGCGCAACCTGCCCTTCCACGGCTACGCCCACAACCAGATCTGGCTCGAGATCGCCGCCCTAGCCGCCGATCTGCTCGCCTGGACCCAGACCCTGGCCTTCGACGAAAGCGAACCGGCACGCCGCTGGGAACCCAAACGACTACGGCTGCGCATCCTCACCGTCGCCGGACACATCATCCACACCGGACGCCGACACCGGCTCAGGCTGCCCCGTGACTGGCCATGGAACTACCTCATCGACACCGCTCACGCAGCACTGCACGCCACCTGAACCCACACCCCTGCCCCACGACACGGAATCGGAGAACCGGCGGACCCAACGCCGGAAACCACCCCTGCCCCAAAACAACGAGCACAGCGAACCGACCGCCAGCACCTCACCCGGCAACCAGGCGAAAGATCGAGGCTAG
>NZ_JAJAEG010000088.1:0-2260 GCF_047445655.1 Lentzea alba | reverse complement strand
GCCAGATCGAGTACCGCACCCGCGGCAGCTCCAGCGCGCCCGGCAGTGGCCCGACCTCGCCCGGCGCCCACTCGGTCAGCGTGTCCTCGGCACGTTCCACCACCACGACCCGATCACCGAGGTCGTGCAGGTTCTCCGGCGCCGTCTCCTCGGAGGTGGGCGCAGTCCTGCGCAGGTCCAGAAGCTCCAGCAGGTGCACGCCCTGCCCGGCGGTCAGGCCCGAGTAGTCGTGACCCCGCAGGAACTCCGGCGCGGACGGGGGCGTCAAGAGGCCGAACAGATCCGCCTCCGGCACACCGGGCACGATCCTGCGCCGCATCGCCGCTGCCAGCTCGCCCCGCAGCTCCTTGGTCGTGAGGTCTTCCTCGGGCGCTTCAGACTCGTCGTCGGTGTCGAGGTCCTCGGTGGACGACGAGAAGCCGGCTCCGCCGTCCAGTCGTGGCCGCTCGCGCAGCGACTTTTCCCTCCACTCCCGGTACTCGCGGTCCAGCCGCTGCGGCTCGTTGCCCCACGCCCGGAGATCCGCCTCCGCCCGCGCGACCTGGTCCCGCGCCGCTGCGACCTCGCCTTCGGACTGCTGGAGAAGCGTCCCGGCACGCGCGCCGTCACGTGAACCACCCGCCGGACCCGAGAAACGCGCGACCAGCCGCGCGTGCGCCTCCTCCGCGCCACGAAGGCCCTGACGGGCCGTCACCAGGTTCGTCCAGGCCTGATCCCGCGTCGGCGGGAACGTGGCGGGATCGGCGATCAACGACACATCGGGTTCACCCCGGCCGGCCGCGTCCTCGTCCAGGATCCACGACCACTGAGCGGCGTCCCGCTGCAACACGTCGGCACCTGAGGACTTGCCGCGCTCCCCGGTGAGATCGACGGTGATCACCGCACGCCGGCGGGCCTGCTCGACGGACATGCCGTCCGGCCGCTCGCCGACGGCGCGTCCCTTGGACTCGGCAATGATGTCAACGACCTCGTTGGCGGCAACGGAGTTGGTGCCCTGCAACAGGTCCAGCTCGCCCTGGACGACCTCGCCGAGCGCCTCGGCGGTGGCATCGGCTCGTGCCTTGCCCGTCCGCACCGCCTGGCCGACACCGAACGACGAGCCGTTCCCGTAGCCGACCACGGTCGCCGACGGCTTCGGCAGGCTGCTGCCCTGCCGCTCGACCGCGGCCCTCGCCAGCACCCTCGCGACAGGAACCAGCCTGTCCCGCTGCGACGGGGGGAACACCTTCACGCCTTCCGGGAACAGGATCTGCACCGGACCGGGCGGCGTGGAGTCGTCCTGCGGCACCGAGGGAACGTCAGGAGGCGGTGTTTCGCCGGTCCGCGGGACGTGCGCCATCGTGGCCGGTCGGGAGTACTCGGCGAGGAAGTGGGAGACGGGGCCGGTCTCGTCGACGGTGATGAACTCGGCGGCCGCGGTCGGCAGCACGACCGTGCGTTCGTCACCGACCGCGATCAGCTCGCGGTCGGTGACCGTGCGCACCATCGCAGCCAACTGCGGCTGAGAAGCCAGATACCCCAACGCCGCCGTCCAGATCAGGCCCGGCTCGTGGTGCCGCGCCACCACATCGGCGACCACGGTGAGATGCAGGTCCCCGTCGCGGTTGTGCAGCTCGCGCACCAGCATCTGCACCACCCGCTTGGTCAGCTCGACCGTGCCTTCCCGATCCTCGGTCGTGACGGTGGCCGGCGGCCGGTCGCGGCCCACCCAGCTCGCGCCGCTCCGCATCGGGGCCGTGAAGGGCGGGAGCTGGTTCCTCGACTCCCACCCGAGGCGACGGGCGAAAGCCGAGAGGGTGTCCGGTCCGGTGCGCCCCATCACCGAGTGGCGCCGGACGTTCATCCGCGCGATCTTGACGAACTGATCGGGCGTCCAAGACTCCACGGAGCTCAGCAGATCCCGCTGCCGTGTGCCGTAGTTCTCCCGGATCACCTCGAGGTACACGTCCGCGGCCGGGTGCCCCTTGGGCATCACCAGCAGGTCGTTGCCCTGCTCAGACCTGGTCTTGTGAACGCCGAACGCCTCCTCCGACACCAGGACCTTCTTGATCTGGCGGACGGTGTCCTCCGAGGTGGCGTACTCGCCATCGCTGTAGAAGCCGCCGAAACGCTGCAGCACGGTCAGCCGCAGAACGTCACTCGCGGCGGCGTAGCCGTGCTTGGTCTGCTTCGCCAGCTCCGCCTGGAACGCCGACTGCAAGGGCATCGGGCTGCTGCTGTTGAACACCTCGAACACGTTGACCAGCAGCACGTCGTTGTC
>NZ_JAJAEG010000087.1:0-2671 GCF_047445655.1 Lentzea alba | reverse complement strand
TGCACTTCCATGATCGGGAGTTACACCGCTCTTTTTACAGTCCCTGTGTGGATGCCGTTCCATCGAGTAGCGGCCACCACCGGAGCGTTACCGCTCTACCGAGGTTCGCATACGGAGGGCGTTCGTGAGCTGGAACTGGCTGACAACCCCTCTGGCTGGCAGACCAGGCTCGCTGCACATGAGCTTCCGGACATCGGTGACCTGGACGCGGGCGACGTACTTGTATTCACCACGATGACCGTGCACGGTGGGTCCGTGAACGCCTGCAACAGCTATCGGGTGTCCATGGATGTCCGGTTCCAGCCGGTGACCGATCCGATCTGCGAGTCTGCGTTGACGTTGCCCGGATATCCGCACACCTGGGAAGAGATCTGCGAAGACTGGGATTCGGAGTTTGCGCGGTATTGGGAGCGACTGGATCTCAATGTGGTGCCGTTCGACGATCGCTGGGAGCGGTGGCGGGAGGCCGAGGCGCTGACGCGGGGCCGCGCTCAAGACGCCGCGGCCCTGTCGGCATTGAGGATCGTCGCGAGTCAGTCGGCGTCGGTAGAGGTTCGTGCTGAAGCGCGTCGACTGCTCGATAACCTTGACCCGTTGGCGGGACTGAACGGTTAGGGATGGCGCCCTGAGACGTTGTCGACGCGGCTGATGGCTGGTTGGCCGCCGAGTGCGGTGTGGGCTCGGTAGTGGTTGTAGTGGTGCATGAACTCGGGTAAGGCGTCGGCGCGTTGCTGGCCGCTGGTGTAGACCTGGGCGTAGGCCCAATCCTCGGCCAGGTTGCGGTCGAAGCGTTCGGTTGCCGGTGGCCTGTGGCCGGTGAGGCGGTGGCTGGGGCCGACGTTGGCCATCGCTTCTGGAAGGAGTGCGTGCGGCTGTAGGCCTGGCGTGTAGGCCGTGATTCGTTCGATGTGCGGTATGCATTGTGCGGCAAGGGATTGCTCCGCGCGGCGGAGGACGTCGGCGTAGGTGGTGGCGGTCTCGTCGGGGTGCGATGCGGGAAGCGTTGCGCTGGGCGCTGTCTTGCCCGTGGACTCGCCAGCTGCCACTGTCGCGCAGCCGACCGAGTTTCTTGATGTCGACGTGGACCTGTTCGCGCGGCAGGGCTTGCCCGTATCGGCGGATCACCTGCCCGGTGGGCGGTCCAGTCAGGCGCGCGTCTGGGTTCGCGGTGCCGGGTCAGGACGCGGTTCGGGGTCGGGGCGTGCAGTCCGAGGACTCCTGCGATGGGGGCGGGCCCGAGTCGCCAGGGTCCGGCGTAGTTCGAGGATCTCCGCCTCGACTGTGGCGGCGGTGCGGCGGTGCGGCGGCTGCAGCGCTCGGCCAGGCCGGCGTCACCTTCGAGCCGGTAGCGGCGGACCCTTTGTAGCCGGTCGCGCGGGACGCTCCCATCTCCGCGGCTATGTGAGCGATCGGGCGGCCGGCGAGCCGCACGCCTCCATGAGCAGCCGCCGTCCGTGCATGGTCAGCTGGGCATTGCGGTGATGCACGAAGACCTCCGTGTGCCGGGCACACCGTCAACAACGTCCGTGATCACTGCGGCTAGGCGGTCCTGGCCCGGCGCCGCGGCCGGAACCACATGAAGATGCCCGTTCCCATGAGGACGAACAGGGGGAGCAGCGGCACGTACGAGACCCACACGATCGAGCTGTTCACGGTCAGCGCCACGGCCGTGAAGACCACGGTCGCCATGAAGATCATGCTGACCACGCGGTGGAACTGCCGGATCTTCCTGTTGCCGCTCATCTCGCTGTCCTTTCCGTTGTCTGTTGCGGACAACGTTAGGAGCGGCGGGGTCAGCCGTGCTTCTTGATTCCTGACCGGACTGTCGCGCGGGCTTCGTCGGCGGTGAGGTTGCCGGTGAGGGTGAGGTTCGCGAGGCCGAGGGCGAGGGCGAGGAGCTCGGTGGCGCTGGGGCCGACCAGCGTGGTCAGCAGGCCGAGCAGTTCGTCGTAGTCCTGGCGCAACTTGGCCGCCAGCTCCGGGTTGGTCAGGGCGTGCGTTTCGAACGCCTGCGCGACGCGGAACAGCCGGCGGTCCTCGTCGGTGGCGGGGATGAGCTCGGTCAGCAGGGCTTCGACGGGCTCCGCACTGGCGGCGATCCTGGCCTGGACGCGGGCGGTGCCGCGGTCGTTGATAGCGGTGAACGCGGCCGTGAGCAGGTCTTCCTTGCTGGGGAAGTAGTGCTGGACGCGGCCGACGGACACGCCTGCCCGCTCGGCCACGCGCCGGATGCTCACCTGGTGGGTGCCCTCGGCGTCGACGATGGCGAACACCGCTTCCAGGATGGCGCCGCGCCGTTCGTCGTGGGCGGCCCCGAGACCCCGTGTCACTCGCATCCCCCTTTTCGAGACGTTCGCATTGATTTGACCACAGAACCTGGCTATGGTTCTGCCAGGCAAACCAATACGTTCGTATGGATATGGGGGAGTCGTGGAGCTGATCGCGCTGGTCCTGCTGGTGCAGGGTGGTGGTGGGTTGATCAACAACCTGGCCGGTGGGTCGAAGAGCTGGTTCGTGTTGAACTACGTGGAGATGCCGGATGCGTTGAGGATCACGGCGTACGCGGTGATGGTCGTGCTGGGACTCCTGTTGGTGGTCCGACGGTTCGGTTGGGACTGGCTCAAGAACTAGCCTCGATCTTTCGCCTGGTTGCCGGGTGAGGTGCTGGCGG
>NZ_JAJAEG010000086.1:1562-3011 GCF_047445655.1 Lentzea alba | reverse complement strand
TTAGAGTGTTCCCAAGTAGCAGCGTACTCGTGGAATTCGCTGTGAATCTGGCGGGACCACCCGCTAAGCCTAAATACTCCCTGGTGACCGATAGCGGACTAGTACCGTGAGGGAAAGATGAAAAGTACCCCGGGAGGGGAGTGAAATAGTACCTGAAACCGTGTGCCTACAATCCGTCGGAGCCTTTAGGGGTGACGGCGTGCCTTTTGAAGAATGAGCCTGCGAGTTAGTGCTACGTGGCGAGGTTAACCCGTGTGGGGTAGCCGTAGCGAAAGCGAGTCTGAATAGGGCGCTTGAGTCGCGTGGTCTAGACCCGAAGCGGTGTGATCTAGCCATGGCCAGGGTGAAGCGCGGGTAAGACCGCGTGGAGGCCCGAACCCACCAGGGTTGAAAACCTGGGGGATGAGCTGTGGTTAGGGGTGAAAGGCCAATCAAACACCGTGATAGCTGGTTCTCCCCGAAATGCATTTAGGTGCAGCGTCGTGTGTTTCACCGCGGGGGTAGAGCACTGGATGGTCTAGGGGGCCCACAAGCTTACCGAAATCAACCAAACTCCGAATACCGTGGTGTGAGAGCGCGGCAGTGAGACTGCGGGGGATAAGCTTCGTAGTCGAGAGGGAAACAGCCCAGAACGCCAGCTAAGGCCCCTAAGTGTGTGCTAAGTGGGAAAGGATGTGGGGTCGCACAGACAGCCAGGAGGTTGGCTTAGAAGCAGCCACCCTTTAAAGAGTGCGTAATAGCTCACTGGTCAAGTGGTCCTGCGCCGACAATGTAGCGGGGCTTAAGCACACCGCCGAAGCTGTGTCATTTCAGCCTTGAGCTGGGATGGGTAGGGGAGCGTCGTGTAGCGGTTGAAGCGGCGGAGGAATCCAGCCGTGGACGCTATGCGAGTGAGAATGCAGGCATGAGTAGCGAAAGACGAGTGAGAAACTCGTCCGCCGGATGACCAAGGGTTCCTGGGCCAGGCTAATCCGCCCAGGGTAAGTCGGGACCTAAGGCGAGGCCGACAGGCGTAGTCGATGGACAACGGGTTGATATTCCCGTANAGCGGTTGAAGCGGCGGAGGAATCCAGCCGTGGACGCTATGCGAGTGAGAATGCAGGCATGAGTAGCGAAAGACGAGTGAGAAACTCGTCCGCCGGATGACCAAGGGTTCCTGGGCCAGGCTAATCCGCCCAGGGTAAGTCGGGACCTAAGGCGAGGCCGACAGGCGTAGTCGATGGACAACGGGTTGATATTCCCGTACCCGTGTGAACGCGCCCATGATGAACCTTGTGATACTAACCGCCCAAAGCACTCACCGACGACCTTCGGGTCTAGGTGGACTGTGGAGCGCGGGACCTGAACTTGTAGTAGTCAAGCGATGGGGTGACGCAGGAGGGTAGCTCCGCCAGTGAGTGGTAGTACTGGTGCAAGCGTGTAGGGAGTCTGGTAGGCAAATCCGCCAGG
>NZ_JAJAEG010000086.1:0-1557 GCF_047445655.1 Lentzea alba | reverse complement strand
GGACTGTGGAGCGCGGGACCTGAACTTGTAGTAGTCAAGCGATGGGGTGACGCAGGAGGGTAGCTCCGCCAGTGAGTGGTAGTACTGGTGCAAGCGTGTAGGCCGAAGCATAGGCAAATCCGTGCTTCACATAGGCTGAGACGTGATGCGTAGCCGATTGAGGCGAAGTAGAGTGATCCCATGCTGCCGAGAAAAGCCTCTAGCGAGCTTTCACGCGGCCCGTACCCCAAACCGACACAGGTGGTCAGGTAGAGAATACCAAGGCGATCGGGCGAACTGTGGTTAAGGAACTCGGCAAAATGCCCCCGTAACTTCGGGAGAAGGGGGGCCGTAGCGCTTGAAGCCTCTTGCAGGCTAGGGCGAGACGGCCGCAGAGACCAGCGAGAAGCGACTGTTTACTAAAAACACAGGTCCATGCGAAGTCGCAAGACGATGTATATGGACTGACGCCTGCCCGGTGCTGGAACGTTAAGGGGACCGGTTAGTCCTTCGGGGCGAAGCTGAGAACTTAAGCGCCAGTAAACGGCGGTGGTAACTATAACCATCCTAAGGTAGCGAAATTCCTTGTCGGGTAAGTTCCGACCTGCACGAATGGCGTAACGACTTCTCGACTGTCTCAACCGCAGGCCCGGCGAAATTGCATTACGAGTAAAGATGCTCGTTACGCGCGGCAGGACGGAAAGACCCCGGGACCTTTACTATAGCTTGGTATTGGTGTTCGATTCGGCTTGTGTAGGATAGGTGGGAGACTGTGAAGCGGCCACGCCAGTGGTTGTGGAGTCATCGTTGAAATACCACTCTGGTCGTATTGGATGTCTAACCTCGGTCCGTGATCCGGATCAGGGACAGTGCCTGGTGGGTAGTTTAACTGGGGCGGTTGCCTCCCAAAGAGTAACGGAGGCGCTCAAAGGTTCCCTCAGCCTGGTTGGCAATCAGGTGTTGAGTGCAAGTGCACAAGGGAGCTTGACTGTGAGACTGACGGGTCGAGCAGGGACGAAAGTCGGAACTAGTGATCCGGCCATGGCTTGTGGAAGCGTGGTCGCTCAACGGATAAAAGGTACCCCGGGGATAACAGGCTGATCTTCCCCAAGAGTCCATATCGACGGGATGGTTTGGCACCTCGATGTCGGCTCGTCGCATCCTGGGGCTGGAGTAGGTCCCAAGGGTTGGGCTGTTCGCCCATTAAAGCGGTACGCGAGCTGGGTTTAGAACGTCGTGAGACAGTTCGGTCCCTATCCGCCGCGCGCGTAGGATACTTGAGGAAGGCTGTCCCTAGTACGAGAGGACCGGGACGGACGGACCGCTGGTGTGCCAGTTGTTCTGCCAAGAGCATTGCTGGTTGGCTACGTTCGGAAGGGATAACCGCTGAAGGCATCTAAGCGGGAAGCTCGTTCCAAGATGAGGTATCCCACTCTTCGTGAGTTAAGGCCCCCAGCTAGACCACTGGGTTGATAGGCCAGAGGTGGAAGACCGGTAACGGTTGGAGCTGACTGGTACTAATAGGCCGAGGACTTGTTACAAAGACGCTACGCATCCACTGTGCGGTTCTGGAAGAAC
>NZ_JAJAEG010000085.1:0-3328 GCF_047445655.1 Lentzea alba | reverse complement strand
GCGACCCCACCCGCCACACCCGCCGACTCGTCGCCCAGCTCCACCTGCACCCCACCCGCGACATCGTCCACGTGACATCAGGCGCCGGCCACCCCGACACCGGCATAGCCCACGACTCCTCGAACGTACTACGCCAACTGGGTCACATCGGCGGCTTCTACGCCCCCACCGGAAGAATTGCCTACCTCATGGCCGCCAACGACGGGCAATCCTGGCACGGCGTGACAGCAACCAGCGACAGCCATGGAAACCCCATACCTGGCACATTCCTCAACACCCTCCCTGCTATTTCATCCACCATCACCCGACCTGCACCCTGGGCAGTTTCTGCAGTCAACGATGACTAGCGCACACCAAGAGAGGGGACGCAAGCCGTCAATTGTATTCTACTCGGCAGATGGCCTGGCCACAAAACGTGCACCAGAAAGTCCCATTCCCCATCAGAAGCAGATTTGGAGGCTTGCCGTGAAGCCGGAGTCGGTAGGCGCGAGCCGGACAGCAGAAAAGATCTTCGTAGAAAGGAACAACTGGGCACTGCTGGTGGATCCCGCCTAGATCCTTCGAAGTGTCGACGAGGCACCGCCTCCAAATGCAATGGCAGGACGATGGCTGCTGGACGAGAATGGGAAGCTCGGCTTCTTCCAAGGAAATCCCGACTATGTTCCTCTCGTTGAGGGCGGAGCTGCCGACCCCGTCGATGCCGTACTGCTCCTGATTGCACGCGGGGAGGTATCGATAGATGCGCTGATCCCGACGCTTCGAAACTCCTACGTGCAGCTTGCGGTGACTTCGGACGGCCCAGGAACTGCTTGTCGGCCCGGCCCCTAACGGTGCACCGTGTATAGCGGTCACGACAGCCGCTCTGCATCGCAAGCGCGTGTCACATGAAAGCTGGAAGGACGTAGCGGTGGATGATTTGATCGAAATCATTCCCCGAAGGAATCGACATCCTTCTGAACCTCGGAAGCCCCTCACGGTTTCGCCTCGTGTCCGAGGCAGTGCGGCTCAGTTGCGCCGAGGATCCGGAGAAC
This sequence comes from Lentzea alba, assembly GCF_047445655.1. Lineage (GTDB taxonomy): Bacteria > Actinomycetota > Actinomycetes > Mycobacteriales > Pseudonocardiaceae > Lentzea > Lentzea alba_A. Next base: position 2,297 of record NZ_JAJAEG010000085.1, on the reverse strand, counting down.
GCGAAACGGACGGTTTAACGACCGCTCGAAGGCGTCCTGCACCGGCTCAAGCGACCGACACTGAGCCCGCCCAACTCTCAGGCGGACCGCCATGAGGTCCACAGAATTGCCCTGCACGGCAACCCGGTACTCGTCGAGTAGGACGGACGCCTTGTGCTTGGTTCGAGAGCTAAGGGCCCCGGCCGCTGCACATCTGCGCGTGCGGCGAGTGCTGCCACAATCGTTCGGTGTCCACCGAGCCGGACCCCGTGCGCGGCTCGATCGTCGGTGTTACGTCCTGGCAGCCCCGCGCACCGCTCGCTCGTGCATTCGTGTTGACGAGGATGAGACGTCCCGGCTTGATCCGCACCGAACTGTCGGAGAACCTGGCTGCCCCACTCAACGGGCTTGATTGATCGGCCGAGCCAACCACGCGATGCAGTCTCGAACGTGGCGGGACGAGCGCAAATTGGGGTGGCCGGGCGGTCCGGGTTGAGGTGAGCGTTGCCTCAGATCGGCGCCGCACCAGTTGGGGAATCTGGTCCTTAGGTGCGCGATCGCGCACCTAAGGACTTGGAGATCCTATATCGGCTCAAGCCCTGAACGAGCTGATTCTGTCGTTGATCCAATAGGGAACGCTAGCCCACCGCTCGTATGGCCCCACGCAGAATTGGAGGCCCCTGAAATTGTTGTCCGAGTAGAAGCAGATTCGGTATGGCGTGTTGTTCACAAGGGAGGAGGTGATATCTTGCATCCCCTTCCATCCGAAGTACTGATTCTCGAGTTTTCCTAGATCCTCGAGCCGGATGGTGTCCAGGCCTGCTGATCCGAACTTGTTGACCTTGGGGCCGTTCCTGAAATCAGCGTTTCCCCACAGGCAAACCGAATAGTCGCATCGAGGGCCATCGCCAATGGGGGCCTTGCTCTGCGCGCTGGCGCTGGGAGTAAACGCGACCAATGCACTGATGGCAAGCAACACGGCGGCTGCATGGAGTCTTAACTTGAGCACGGTTCCAGACCTTCCGTTCTGTATGCATATTTTCAACTGAGTGACAGATAAATGTCAAGAGCCACTAAACGTGTGCAGACTCAGAGATGTCGAGCATGCAAGCACGTATTGCTCGCTCGGTTTGCTGTGGATGCCCGATGGGGCATAAGGAGTGGTGGCGCACGGTTGTTTTCAGGTATGTTCCACGGACGCAGGGGTCGAATTCCTGGTTAGTGAGCGCTTTGTGTTGAGGCTGCGCGAGCGTGACTTCGGTCTGTGCGGTGAACAGGCTGTGGTCGCTCAGCACGACCACTCCCGGCGAGGGAGGCAACAGCGCGCCATGTGTAGCCGCCAATCAGTCCGACGACGAGTGTGGCGACCGCGGCGCCGACCATCGAAACGTTGCGCCGCAACTTGGTTCGGTGCGCCTCGCCGAGGGCTCGGTCGGCATCCATCGATGGTGGAGGGCTGCTCGTCGCCAGCACGTACTCGAAAACACTCTTGAGGTCTTGTTCGTCCATGGAGTCCTCTCGTCGCCGTACCAGAGTTCTGCAGCTTGGCAGCTGAATGTCGATGAGTCACGCTATTGAGGAGCAATGCGGAGCCGGGAAATGAAGGCAGTCAGGCCGAAGGTGGCGGCCATGACATATGTTTGGAACTGTTGGGTGCGGCTGTTTCGCCCTCGTTGGTATCGGTGCGCAGTCACCTTGTAAGCTTCGGTCGCCAAGAACAAGCACCCTGGACGCGTTAACGCACGATTGGGCAGAATACTCTGCACCAACGCACGGGTGGAGCGACCGGGTTTTGGATGTTGTCCCGCATGCGGACGTGGTGGGGCCTCGGTGACGTCTTCGGCTGTGTGGTGCGCCGAGTCGTGGTCATCGCCGGCGGGCAGTANGCGACCGGGTTTTGGATGTTGTCCCGCATGCGGACGTGGTGGGGCCTCGGTGACGTCTTCGGCTGTGTGGTGCGCCGAGTCGTGGTCATCGCCGGCGGGCAGTACTGGTGCCGCGCCGGAGTCGTCCGGTTCGATCTCTGTCGAACCGGACGACTCACGTGCTGAATCGAGATCCAAGAAGCCGAACTAAAGGATGTCCCGTAACGCCGTCTTGCCGCGATCGATGATCTTGGTGTGGATCAGGTGATCAGGGCGGATCGGCCGGAGTGGGTGCCGGTGTTCACGGGTTTGTCGGTGCGGGTGTTTCGCGAGCTTGTGCGGGTCGTGGCCGGTCGGGGTGGTGAGCAGGCCGGCACCGGCCGGCGGTGGGGTTTGCCGCTGGCGGACCGGGTGTTGCTGGTGGCGGTGTACTACCGGACGAATCTGACGTTG
>NZ_JAJAEG010000084.1:0-4373 GCF_047445655.1 Lentzea alba | reverse complement strand
GTAGTTTCCTTCAACCCGAGTTACACCGCTCGTTTGACACACCCTTGTGCGAAGCGGATCGAGGTCGAGCCGCGGTCGCTGTGGTGGCTCAGGTGCCTGTCACGGACCTCGCGTGACCAGATCGCGTATTCCAGCGCGCCGAGCACGAGGCTGGTGTCGCAGCGGTCGCTGGTCTTCCAGCCCACGATCCGGTTGGAGAACGCGTCACGGACTGCCTCGATCCAGAACACGCACTCACCGTGGGAATGCGGGGTGGCGTCGGCGACCCGCAGCCGGTCTGGCGCGGGTGTGGTGAAGTCCCGGCTGACCAGGTCCGGCGCCGGTGCGGCTCGTGGGTCGCGCAGGGCATAGGTGTCGCCACTTCTTGCGCAGGAACGCGCCCTGCAGCTCATGGCCGCGCATCAGTCCCGGCGATGTCGACGGTTTCACATCTGGCCGCAAGCAGTGCAACGTACTTCGATCTGGCGAACTCGATGCACCTGTCGAGAAGGCCGGGCAGCCATTCGACGTGAACCCGGCTTTGACGAGTGGGACGCTGAACTCTCGCTGATCGACCAGCGGTTCACCACGAGTCTGTCGCAAGCTCCCAGCGCCCTCACGACGAAACTAGAGGTACTGAGGCACCGCCTCGGCTGAGACCGCCGCCGCCCCGATGCCCCCTCCACTCCGCGGCCTTGCTAACCACGGCGTGTCACCTGCGGGGCGAGGTCCACGCGCTCAGCAATCCGGCAAGCGCCAAGGCTGTGTCCTCGTGGGACCGGCTGCCCGGCGAAGACCTACGGAACGTGGTCGCCATCCTCGCAGCGAGGTGCAGCGATGTCTGGAAGTGTGAATCACCGTCTCATTGGTGTCCGGCGCCGATCACACCGTCTAAAATATGCACCACTCGCCTATTAATGAATCTGTACACAGTCAGGGGACGCCGTGCCTTTGAATGGCCAGATTTCGCTGGACGGTGGCCACGGCGTGGCCACATCACAGACTCATCAGCAGGTCGTGAGTACACCGATTCATGACCAGATCGCCGCTAGGCTTGGCGTCCGCAGAGGACCGAAACCGGCGCACAGCGACGTGCAATACGACGCGGTGTAGGTGCAGGCGCCTCGATGAACACCGACGTATCTGCATCCGTTGAGGTGCGCGGGGAGTGTGATCTGTGTGCCGGGACAGGCACGATGACCTGGCAACAACCAACGCTGGGGCAGGCCGGTCGAGATGCCACCCGTGTGTTAACGGATGCTCAGGATGGTACGCGCTTCCGGCAGCCGAGCAGCGTAGCGTAGTGGCAATGGAACCGTCCGTGCTCCCGGCCCCGGGGAATGTCGCTCAGGCAAAACACCAGACACCGCACCGAATGGTTCCTCCCACCGCTCCATTGGGGTGAAGCGGATGTGATGCGAGAGCCCGGAGTTGCTCCGTGACGGCGGTATTCGCGTGGCGGAGGTCGTCCTTGATCAGACGCCGCTTCTACGGTGACATGGTGGCCTGAGCGAACAGGCGGTCCGCGGCGATCTGGAACCTTGGGCGATCCGGAACGGTTCCGCTTCCGGAGCCCCTCGCGGAGACGGTCAGTGCAGTTCCCGCGACGCAGGTGATGGCCCGACGAGCCGGTCATCACGGGCACAGGGGAAGGGCCGGATTGGTGAAGCCCACGTCATCCGGGCCGATGACTGCACCGCAACGACAACGACGCCGCTGCTCCTACACCCTGCCTCAGAACTGACACAGCCGCGCCTCCTCGCTTGCCTCGTGGTGCGGCTGCCAGTCCCGGTCCATCCGCCTCAACGGCACCTTGGAAGGTTGTTCAAGCCTCTTTGACAAAACCCTGAACCCAACATCAACAATCTGGCCGTCAGCCTCACCGTCCAGAGAGCTGATGAGGATCCGGTGGCGTGCCAGGAGGTACTCGAGTCCGCCTGGCACACAGCGCGTTTCAGTGGCTGTCGACCCAAGTCTCGACCACGTCGGCGAGCACATCCAGTGGCAGCGAACCGCTGCCCAGCACGACGTCGTGGAAAGCGCGGATGTCGAACCGATCTCCCAGCGACTGTTCCGCAGTGGCCCTGATCCGCTGGATCTCCAGGCGCCCCACCATGTATGCGAGCGCCTGGCCGGGAAAGGCGATGTAGCGGTCGACCTCGTTGCCGATGCCCAGCGCCGCCATCGGGGTGTTCTCGCGCAGGTAAGTCATGGCCTGTTCACGACTCCAGCCCTTGGCGTGCAGGCCGGTGTCGACTACAAGGCGTGCGGCGCGCATCGAGTCCATCGCGAGCATGCCGAGCCGGTAGACATCGCTTGAGTAGAGGCCCATCTCGTCGGCCAGGCGCTCGCTGTAGAGGCCCCAGCCCTCGGCGTACGCGGTCGGGACGACCACGCGCCGGAACAACGGCAGGTGAGTCAGCTCTTGTGCGATCTGAATCTGGAAGTGGTGGCCCGGAACGGCTTCGTGGAACGCCAACACCTCGGAGGCGAACCGGTCGCGTTCGTGCGGGCGGTCGGTGTTGGCGAAGTAGATGCCCGGTCGTTTTCCGTCCAACGACGGCCACAGGTAGAAGGCGGCCGGGGCGCCGGGCGCCTGCGCCGCGGGAACGGCTTCGACCTGGCACGGTTGCGACGCGAGCCGACCGAACCAGCCCGGGCTGGCGGCTTCGGCGCGAGTGACGCTCTCGCGGGCCGACGACAGCAGCTCGTCCGGGCTCTCCCAGCGCATCGCCGGATCGGTGGTCATCCGCTCGAAGATCTCCGCGCGGTTGCTCGTACCGAACACCTTCGTGCCCAGCTCTGCGTACTCCTGGGACAACTGCTCGATGATGTCGAGTCCGGTCTGGTGGAGCTCGTCGGGCGTGCGGTCGGTGGTGGTGTGGATGCGCGAGAGGGTGTGGTAGATCTCCTCGCCGCCTCCAAGCCAGCACACGCCCACCTTCTCGTCGGGGCGGCCGATCGGCAGGAACTCGGCTTCCAACGCGTCGCGGTAGACGGCGAACGCGGGGCGTACGACGGAGGTCAGCACCTCTTCACGCCGGATGGCCAGCGCCTCGGGCATCTCCTGGCGGGCAAGGGGATCCGCCGCGGGATCGGCAAGGTAGCGGTCGAGGTGTGCGACCCCGTTTCGTACCAGCCGTGCGACCGGCACCCGGCCGGCCGCGGCACCGCTGCGGTGCCGCTCCAATGCTGTGCGAAGGAATTCCGGCACCGCGGCGAGCCGCGCCAGGTGGTCTTCTCGGTCGTCGTCCTCGGCCAGTGTGATCATCGGCAGGGCCATGAGCAGCTGAGGCGCCGGCGCGATCATCAGGTCTGTGATCGTGAACTCCGTCAGCCGGACGTCGATCTCGTCGATGATGTCCTTCGCGTGGCGGATCACCAGTGCCCTGGTCACGGCGTCCTCGGCGGGGAGCCCGGCAGGGTCAAGCGCCAGAGCACGGGCGGCGACGTCCGCCACCTCGGCGCGGCACTTGGCCTGCGCTGCCTCGCTCAGGTCTGGCAGCCTGCGGCCGTGCCCCGCGATCCCGAGGGACGATGGGTACAAGGGGTCGGCGGTGAACTTCAACTGGAGCAGCTCGTCAGCGAGCTCGTTCACGGGATTGATCACACCGTCCACAGTACACAGTAGGTGACGCGAGTCTTGCTGCCCGCATCGAGAGGATCAGGCAAGAGATCTGGAGATTCTGTTCGTCCGTTGCTCAATATTTGCTGGTCTTGTTGTTGTTGCCGATCGCTGGGGCCGAACAGCCGGTAGGAACATGTCAGTGGCGCTCGTAACCGGTACGAGTTCCGGTACCGGGTAGAGCGTGCCCGCCGAACTGGCGCGGCACGGTGTCGACATGATCCCGCCTACGGCTCCAACAAGGGGGCCAAGGACACGCTTCTCGGGCACGAGCCGGCGGCACAGGCGTCACGCTGCCGTTGGATGTGGACCGCAGCAAAACGTTCGCGACGTTCGACAAGCAGGTGGCCGAGGTGCTGCGGGGATGGGGCTCGGAGTCGTTCGACATGCTGGTCAACAACGCGGGCTTCGAGCAGGCCGCGTTGCTCCAGGACACGACCAAGGAACCGTTCGACCTGTTCTGCTGAAGGGCCCGTTATTCCTCACACAGACCCTGTTCCCGCTGCTGGCTGAGGGCGACGTCGTGATCAACACGTCGAGCAGCTCCCCGGCGCAGGCCGAACCCGGCTACTCAGGCTACGTCACAATGAAGGGCGCGCGGCCCACACCACGTCCGCGTCAACTCCGTCTCCCCCTGTCACCCCCGCACCCGGCTGGGTGTCTGCGAGCGGTTCACGGAAGGTGATCCCGTGCTTGCGGCGAGGTAGTGCTGGTGCGCGCGAGCGAGGGTGTGTCAAACGAGCGGTGTAACTCGGGTTGAAGGAACTAC
>NZ_JAJAEG010000083.1:0-4836 GCF_047445655.1 Lentzea alba | reverse complement strand
TGCACTTCCATGATCGGGAGTTACACCGCTCTTTTTACAGTCCCCCTTCCCCCTGTCGAGGCACCTCTTGAACGTGTCTGGCGGCCTGTGTTGTTGAGTGAGCCGTGACACGCGGACGAGTTAGTACAGGTCGAAGACGACGTCGACGTTGAGAGCGCTCAGCCTGCGCATCAGGTCAGCTTCGAGGGTGAAGCCGCCTTGGGCGTCATCGCCTGTGAAGACGCCGCAAAAGACATCGATCTGGACCTTGTCCCCGAGTGCGTCGATCTCGCGGCTCCGAGCTTCGATGAACGCCACGAGTTCGGCAACGTGTTCGTCGAGTGGGCTCGTGCGTTGCGCACTGCTCGTCAGAGCCCACTGAGCCCCTGCACGGAGCGCGCCATCAGGGCGACGGCGGCTCACCGGATCACCGATGTCGTGGCCGTCAGTGGATTCGCCGAGAGCGGCCACAAGGTCCGCAAGCGTTAGCGCCTCGCTGTACACCCTCAACGAAGCCTTGTACTCGTGCTGCTCTTGGCCGGTCATCGAGCGAACCTCTCACGTCGGACCGTCGCTACACGACGAAGGCCCCCGGCGTCGTTGACGGGGGCCTTCGAAGCAGACTGCGTGGGCGAGGTCAGCCGCGCAGTTCCATCGTGCAGCACTTCGGGCCGCCGCCCGACTTGCGCAGTTCCGAGATGTCGACGAACACGGGCTCGAAGCCGCGCCGCGCCACCTGCTCGGCCAGATTGGTGGCCTCTAGCGGCATCACGACGTGCTTGCCGTCGGAGACCGCGTTCAGGCCCAGGCAGACCGCGTCGTCGTCGTTGGCGATCACGGCGTCCGGGAACAGGCGGCGAAGAACAGCCTGCGAGCCCGGTGAGAAGGCCTCCGGGTAGTAGGCGACCAACGGCGAGGCGGACTGGTCGTCGAGCATGAACAGCGCCACGTCGAGGTGGTAGAAGCGCGGGTCTACCAGCTGCAGGGACACGACCGGGACGCCGAGCACCTCCTGGGCCTCGCCGTGCGCGCCGGGGTCCGTGCGGAAGCCGGTGCCGGCCAGAAGAAGCTGACCGGTCCAGGTGAAGTCGCCCTCGGCCTCGTTCACGGCGGTGGGCATGACTACGGACTTGTAGCCCGAGGCCAGGAACCAGCGGCGGAAGTGGTCGGCCTCCGCGGCGCGCTGGGAAGCCCTGAACCTGGAGCCGAGGACGCGGCCGTCGATCACGGTGCCGCTGTTGGCCGAGAAGACCATGTCGGGCAGGCCGGGGACCGGGTCGATCACCTGGACGTCGTGGCCCAGGCGCTCGTAGGTCTCCTTCAGGGCCGTCCACTGGTCCAGCGCCAACGAGGTGTTGGTGGGCTGGGTCGGATCCATCCACGGGTTGATGGCGTACTCCACCGTGAAGTACGTCGGCGGGCACATGAGGTACCGACGGGTCGTCGGCATGCGCGTCGGCGCTAGGGGTGCGGCGATGTCGAGCGTGATCGGCTCGCCAGGCCCGGAGATGGATACGGTCATGGATCGAAATGTAAAGGGCAGCTCGACCATCGAACAACGCCGCGACATTGCGTGAACTAGGGCAGAATGTTGCGTGTGGACAGCATCGACCAGCGAATCATTTCGTGCCTCATGGCGAACGCTCGATCCAGCTACGCGGAGATCGGCAAAGAGGTCGGTTTGAGCGCCCCCGCGGTGAAGCGGCGGGTGGACAAACTCCTGGACAACGGGGTTCTGCGGGGCTTCACGGCCGTCGTCGACCCGGAGGCGCTCGGGTGGGGTACCGAGGCCTTCGTCGAGGTGCACTGCAAGGGGAACGTGGCGCCGCACGACATCCAGCACCGGCTGGAACCGATGGCCGAGGTCAGTGCGGCTTACACGGTGTCGGGGGCGGCGGATGCGATCGTGCACCTCCGGGCCGCGGACATCCATCACCTGGAGACCGCGCTCGAAAGGCTGCGCGCCGTCGAGATCATCGATCGGACGGTGTCGACGGTCGTGCTGTCCCGGCTCCTGGACCGGCCGCTCGCACCTTAGAGTCCGGAGCCATGGCTGAGGTTCTGCTGGAGCACAACGACTCCGTCGCCGTGATCACGATCAACGACCCGGAGCGGCGCAACGCGTTGACGATCGACCTGTCGCAGCAGCTGCACGACAAGGTCAAGGAAGCGGAACGCGAAGCCAACGCGCTGATCATCACGGGGGCGCCGCCCGCGTTCTGCGCCGGCGCGGACCTCACGCAGCTCGGCAACTCCAAGGACGAGGGCCTCAGGAACATCTACCGGGGGTTCCTCGCCGTGGCGAACGCCACCATCCCGACGATCGCGGCCGTCAACGGGGCCGCGGTCGGCGCCGGGCTCAACCTCGCGCTCGCGGCGGACGTGCGGATCGCTGGGCCGAAAGCGAGGTTCGACGCGCGGTTCCTGCAGCTCGGGATCCACCCCGGCGGCGGCATGACGTGGATGCTGCAGAGGATCACCGGCAAGCAGACCGCCACGGCCATGACGCTCTTCGGACAGATCCTCGACGCCGACGAGGCGGTGCGCGTAGGACTGGCCTACGAGAAGGCTGAAGACCCACTGGCAGTAGCAAAGGAGCTGGCCAAGGCGGCAGCCGAGGCTCCAGCGGCACTCGTGCGGACCATCAAGGCCACGATGCGGGCGACCGATGCAATGCACGACCACGCGGAAGCGGTCGAGACAGAGCTGCGGCCACAGGTCGCTTCGATCGACACTCCAGAGTTCGCTGCCAGGCTTGCCGCGATGAAGGCTCGGATCAGCGGGCGGTAAGTGTTACCTTGAGTAACAGGTATCGAGGGTGACGTCTGCCGCATTCGGGTATCCGCTGGTAGTGCTGTGCTTACCGTCTAGTTAAGGACCCGGTGCTGCGGATGGGACAGTTTGTCTCGCCTGGTGGTACACGGCCCGTCTGGCAGGCGGTCCTGGCGACTACCCTCGCGGTGGGGCACAGCCACCCTTGGAGAGAGGTATCGGCGTAGGAATGAGCACTGAGACCCGCAAGCTGGATCGCGTCGTGATCCGCTTCGCCGGCGACTCCGGTGACGGCATGCAGCTCACCGGAGACCGGTTCACGTCGGAAGCGGCGGCGTTCGGCAACGACCTCGCCACGCAGCCCAACTTCCCCGCCGAGATCCGCGCGCCCCAGGGCACCCTGCCCGGTGTGTCGTCGTTCCAGCTGCACTTCGCCGACTACGACATCCTGACGCCCGGTGACCGTCCCGACGTGCTCGTCGCGATGAACCCGGCCGCGCTCAAGGCGAACGTCGTCGACCTGCCGGACGGCGGCATCCTCATCGTCAACACCGACGAGTTCACGAAGCGGAACCTGACGAAGGTCGGGTACGACTCCAACCCGCTCGAGGACGACTCGCTCGACAAGTTCCAGGTCCACAAGATCGCCATGGCGACGCTGACCATCGGCGCGCTGGAGGAGACCGGGCTCGGCAAGAAGGACGCCGAGCGCGCGAAGAACATGTTCGCGCTGGGCCTTCTCTCGTGGATGTACCACCGGCCGACCGAAGGCACGGAACGGTTCCTGCGCGAGAAGTTCGCGAAGAAGCCGGACATCGCCGAGGCCAACGTCCTGGCGTTCCGCGCCGGCTGGAACTACGGCGAGACGACCGAGGCCTTCGCGGTCACCTACGAGGTGGCGCCCGCGAAGCTGAACGTCGGCACCTACCGCCAGATCACCGGCAACACCGCGACGGCGTACGGCATCGTCGCGGCGGCGCAGCGCTCCGGTCTGCCCGTCGTGCTCGGCACGTACCCGATCACGCCGGCGTCCGACATCCTGCACGAGTTGTCGAAGCACAAGAACTTCGACATCACGACCGTGCAGGCCGAGGACGAGATCGCGGGCATCGGCATCGCGCTCGGCGCGTCCTACGGCGGTGCGATCGGCGTGACGTCGACGTCCGGTCCCGGCATCGCGCTGAAGTCCGAGACGATCGGCCTCGCCGTGATGACCGAACTGCCGCTGCTGGTGATCGACGTGCAGCGCGGTGGCCCGTCCACCGGTCTGCCGACGAAGACCGAGCAGGCCGACCTGCTGCAGGCGATGTTCGGCCGCAACGGTGAGTCGCCGGTGCCGATCGTCGCACCGCAGTCGCCGTCGGACTGCTTCGACGCCGTGGTCGACGCGACCCGCATCGCACTGAAGTACCGCACGCCGGTGCTGTTCCTGAGCGATGGCGCGATCGCGAACGGCTCGGAGCCGTGGCTGATCCCCGACGTCGACACGCTGCCGGACCTGACCGTCGAGTTCGCGACGGACCCGGAGGGCTTCCAGCCGTACTCGCGTGACCCGGAGACACTGGCCCGTCCGTGGGCTGTACCCGGCACTCCCGGTCTGCAGCACCGCATCGGCGGCCTGGAGAAGCAGGACATCACCGGCAACATCTCGTACGACCCGGAGAACCACGACCGGATGGTCCGCCTGCGCCAGGCCAAGATCGACGGCATCGAGGTGCCGGACGTCGAGGTCGACGACCCGAGCGGCGAGGCGAAGGTCCTGGTCGTGGGCTGGGGTTCGTCGTACGGCCCGATCGGTGCCGCGGCACGCCGGGTCCGCAAGCTGGGCCTGCCTGTCGCGCACGCGCACCTGCGACACCTCAACCCGTTCCCCAAGAACTTGGGTGAGGTCCTCAAAAAGTACGAAAAGGTCATCGTCCCGGAAATGAACCTGGGCCAGCTGGCGTTGCTGTTGAGGGCGAAGTATCTGGTGGACGCCGTGTCGTACACCAAGGTGCAGGGCCTGCCCTTCAAGGCGGAAGAGCTGCAGGACGTGCTCGCTGACGTGATCAAGGGGGTGTCGGCGTGACTGCGATCGACCTCGGG
>NZ_JAJAEG010000082.1:0-5267 GCF_047445655.1 Lentzea alba | reverse complement strand
AGTAGTTCCTTCAACCCGAGTTACACCGCTCGTTTGACACACCCACCTTCTGACGTCGCGAGGCATCATATGCCTGCTCGTCGAGGTAGCCGCCGTGCTTGTGGTGAGTGGTCTTCACACCGGTGTGCACGTAGGGTGCGATGCCAACGTCGGCCAGTCGGATGCAGAACGACAGATCCTCCGAGAACGTACCAACTTCGCTGGAGATCGGGTCGAACCAGACAGGGCCATGACGGTCGAGGACTGCCAACAAAGCGTTGCGGTGGATCAGCAGACACGCGGCGCCAGTTGCGGCTACACGGACCACCCGGTCGCGGGGATAGTCGAGGACAGCCTGGAAGCCGCGACCGTGGTGGGCGTACAGCGTTGGCTGGATGTCGTAACGTTGAGTGTGGAACGGCCCGTGTTCGCTGTGCTTGAGCCCGAAGCACAACGCTCCCATCACCGGACGGTGCACCGGGTCTGCCGTGCCGACCAGTCTGTCGACGGTGTCGGGCGCGAAACCCATGTCGGAGTCCACCATCCACAGCCATTCGGTTTCGGCAGCGAGGAACTGGCGGCAGATCAGGTTGCGCCCGGCCGGGATGTCACCCGACCCCGCGACGACTCTCAGCTCCACGCCGACAATGCGCCCGGCGCCTGACATGTCTGCCAGCAAAAGGTCCCGGTAGCTCAAACCGAAGCAGGCCGACCAGGTGCCGGGATCGAGGTAGCCGACCGCCACCGACCCCGATACGACGCGGGGGTCCGTGAGCATCCGGGTGGAAGGGCGCGCCGACAGCGCAACCGAGGACTGGTCAGAGTCCACACTAGGGCCGCGCAAGATGCTAGGCATGATCGGAACCCTCCAAACTAAACGACGTCGTTCGGCGATGTTGGCCTTGGCGACTCAGCATCCGAAAGCGACGTCATTGACGCTGGGCGGGCGGACGCTCGCAAGGGAGCGATCCTCTCCCGAACAACTAACACCAAGTCGTGGCGCTGGGAAACCAACGGGGCCTTAAATGATGCCCAAGTGCCCACCGTCACAACTACCGAACCTTCGATGCTCACGCATCGTTAACGTCAGGAAACATATAGTTCCCAGCGGGCAAATCAGGATGTGACGCAGGCAACTGCGGCCGTCCGCATCCGCGGGGGAGTGTGAGAACGGAGCCCGTTCATCACGAACGGTACGACGAGTCCGCAGCATCAATCGCGCGTCAGCAGCTACTACGTCCGGTACAAGCTTCTAACCCTCGCGAGCAGGTCAAGTCCAACGCGGACAGTCCTGCGCGGAGTGCAGGCGCGCACACGGTGGCGGCGGTGGTTCTCAGGATCATGCGGGGATGCTCCTACATCGCTTTGCCCGGAAGCTACCGTCGCGATCACGGTGACAGCGTTGGAGATCCAGCTCGAAACGAGTCGCCCACCCAAGCGATCTTTACCGGTTGTCGAGCTTCGAGCCCTCGGCGCTCGCCAGACCGGGCATGACATCAGCCATCAAGCACGCCACCATGATCGGGACTTGCACCGCTCGTTTCGCAGTCCCGTATCGCAATCCGCATGCTATCACGCGAACGGCAGTTGGCCGTCAATCGCCGCTCGGGGAAAGAGCGTGCCGAGCCGACTTCTCACCTGCGTCGGCACAGGTGAGACATGCGCCAGGCCGGACTGAAACGTCGTTATAGACGAGGGCAATTCACGACCAGTAGCGGTCGCCAAGAAGACATACATTGCAGCGAACCATGCAGACAATCGCTCATCCGGATCGGAAAGCTCGTCAATGATTCCTGAAACCTGCTCCAGGTGCACAACGCCTTTAAAGTTCCATACTTGGCGATACAACTCCTGGGCGGCAGCTTTGGATACTTCCAAAACCTGGTTCTCATGATCCCGCGAGCCGACGAGTTGACCATGCCAACTCTGATCGCTTCCACATAGAATGAAATCCGCCGAGATCCGCTGAAGCTGGGATACCGTAGAAGCACCGGATCGTGCGACGTAACCCAGACGATCACCAAGTCGTTCATGAGCAATTCCACTGCGATTCACGGTCTCATACTGCGGAACCACCACTGCATCCGAAACCTTATACCTTTCTTCGTAGAGATCAACAATTGGAAGCGAATAGCGGGTTGCAAGAACACTCAGATACTCCTGAGTGGCCTTCGTTCGCGCCGCCGATGCCATTCCGGCATTGTTTACCAACCCCTTGTGGTCGGTTAGCATTGCGAAGCCGTCGACACTGAGCGCAACCCTCCGCGCCAACTTGTTCAATTTTCCGACGACACGGTTGTCGCCATCAGTGTAGACTCCGCCGAACCGATGAAGGATCTCGACGCGCGCAACATCACTAAACGCCGCATATCCAGCACCAAGTCGTCGAGCTCTTTCTGCCATCAATTCTGACCACATGGTCATCGGACTCTCAGTTGAAAAAACCTCGTCAACGTTGACCAGTCGGATCCGCGACCTGCGCGCCCATTCCAGCATCTCTGCGATCTCGCGGAACCGCCCGCGCAACGACCGGCCGGTCGCGAGCTGCACGCCTACCTCCTCAATCGCTTGCCTAGACACATCCGTCCACAGGATTACGTCGAAATCAGGATTTAACTCTGCGGCCTCCGTCATATTTTTCCGAAATTGCGCACGCGCCGCGGTGTCATCGAAGAGCGCTCCGCCGACCCAGATCGAATGAAGCAGGTGGGGGACAGACTGAACCTTTGGCCACCCCTTGCTGCTAAGCACGAGCCTGCCCCTCGAAACTCGATCTTGCCGAGAGGCCAGGTTTTTGACCTGCAACGACTCCTGACTCGGTCGCTCGTCGAACCGAGTGAGGTCGATCTTGGCAAAGAAGTCAGACCGTTTGTCGGCGTGAAGGGCATCGAAGAAGTACCCGCCAGTTGCTCTCAGGAAGTCCGGAGCAGGTTCAGTTCGGCGAATGCCGAAGGCATCCCTTCCCAGCGGCGAAACTGGGGTGCCCGGCTCGTACGGAACCACGAGCGCGCGCAACTGACCAGCAAGTTCCGATGCATCGGCGCGCCCTGTCGACCTGTCCACGGTCTGATCGATGTCCGCGATCTCACGTTCACCCGCCTCTCCCCCGTCGCCGCCTGAATTGCCGCGATGCGGGTCGATCAGCACAGTCGGCCTGTCCCCCTCCAACACTGGCGCGTGGTCGGACGTCTCGACGAGTTCCAGCTCAAACCCGTCGTCGTACTGCTGTTCCGCCCAGACCTGCTGCACGTCGCCAATCTCAAGATCATCGGGGGTGTCGCCTTGGTCGTACTGCCGGGCTTCCACCAAGAAGTCCGACGGGACGGACGCGTCACGAGTCCCGTAGACACCCGGACCGATGAGTGGAACGGGAAACTCAAGCATCTTACCTTCGACCAAGGTCGCCAGGTCCGGCAACTCGGTTGTCCGGATTTCTACCACTGGATCCCGCGCCGACTCCGGAGATGAAAGGTATGCGTCGATGTCCGATCCGAGTTCCGGCGATGGCGACATATCGAGCGCCAACAAATTCCGGAATTCACCCCGGGGCACGTCGTCAATGCCGCCGGCGAAATCCGACTCGAGACTCCGCCCAATGAAAAGATCATCTAAGACAGGGGCCGCGGAGGCAGACGGATCAGCGATCGGGCCGTCCACCTCGGTTTTCGAGGTCATGCGCGCACCGCCAAGTGGAGCGGCAGTCCAAGGCAACTGGGCGCGTGTCAGCTCGGAGACCAGGTCGCCCACCGGCAGCGAGCTGTCACCATCGCGATCAGCCTGGTAAAGGGCATGCGCGATCGGGAATCGATTCTCCTCTCGCCGTCGAACCCCACGCGCGTGCGAAGGCGCGGCGCTGCGGTACGACAACGGCAGCTGCTCCCCTGCCTGCGTGAGCAATTCTTCTGCACGGATGAGCAGAGAGACATCCTCGCCCTCCGTGCGCTTCCCGACGACCTTCTCAGAGACGAAGTCCCGGTCAGGCCCGACATCGACTCCACTGTCAGAGCGGGATTGCGACCCCACGTCCGCGAGGCCCCCAGTATCGGATTCCATCGCCGGAGCGCCATATAACAAAGAGTCCACATCGGATCGTTCACCCGAGTCGTGCTCACGGTCCGAACTTGAGCTGTCGTTCGTCGAGCTCATCGCCTTCGCCGGAGGCACCACGTCGGTCGACAGCGGCGGCACCACTGCCGGAGTGGTCACCAGGCCCGACTTTCCGGTGTTCAAACTGACGCTTCCGCTACTGGGCACCGGTACAGCCGAAGTGCTCGCCACCGTCGACGTAGCGGTACGAGCTGCGAGCTCGGATGCCTTCAGCGCGGATGCGGCCAACGACGTCTGGACCGTAGCCGACCCGGTGAGCGAAATCACCTCGGACAGCGACGGCACGCTCGGCGTGTCGTTCTGTATCGCTGCCATGGACGGCGGCGTGGTGACCGCGTCAGCCTTCGACGCTATCGGCGGCGGAATAGACGTCGACGAAGTGGGGGCAGAAGTACTGGCCGAAGTGTTCGTAGACGCATTCGTGGGAGCCGAACGGTCCGGGACAAGCCCTGTGGTCGACGTGACGGGTGCTGTCGCAACCGATGCCGGAGGCACTGTCGACTCCGGCATCGGTAGCCCGGACAGCGCGTTGTCGGACGAGTCCTGTATCTGAAGGTCCGGTGACGGCGTCGGCGACTCCACAGTGGACGTCGGCCCCGACACGGACGTGCCGACGTTGCCTGCCGACCCCTCGCCCAGACTTGAACCCTTCGTCCAGGAAGCCGGCGTGGCGGGGACGTTCGCTGGCAAGGCCGAGTTCGGGTCCACCACGTTCGACGCCGCAGCCGCAGGAGTGTTCACCACGCCGGACGACCTGGCGCTGCCCGTCCCGGACGGCCCATTGCCCGACGTGCGTGGCAGCGGCGTCCGGCCACCCTCACCAGACGTGACACCGCTACCGGCAGCACCGCTCCCACTGCCGACACCACCAGAAGACCCAGACTCGGCGTACCCGCCCTTGTCGTCATACCCGNCGGCCCATTGCCCGACGTGCGTGGCAGCGGCGTCCGGCCACCCTCACCAGACGTGACACCGCTACCGGCAGCACCGCTCCCACTGCCGACACCACCAGAAGACCCAGACTCGGCGTACCCGCCCTTGTCGTCATACCCGGTGCCCGTGCCGGTGGTGCCGGTGCCCGTGCCCGTGCCCGTGGTGCCGGTGGTGGTGCCGGTGGTGCTGCCGGTGCCGGTGCCGGTGCCGGTGGTGGTGTCGACCTTGATGTCGCCGGGGCCGTCGAG
>NZ_JAJAEG010000081.1:0-5341 GCF_047445655.1 Lentzea alba | reverse complement strand
AGTTGCACATGTCGCAGTACAGGCCGGTCGGGTCGCTGAACGTGATAGGGCTGTTGTTCGAGTAGGTGTAGGCGTTCCACTGCCGCGGATCCGCGAGATCCATCACCGGATCGACTGAGATGAACCGGCCCAGTCCTGGGTCGTACTCACGCGCACCGATGTGCGTCAGCCCGGTGTTGTCCAGCGTTCCGCCGACGAACCCCTTGTCCAGCCGAGCCGGCCACGTCCCCGTACCACCACGAACATCCCCGAACGGCAACATGCGCCGCGTGCTCACCAGCTGGTTCAACGCGTTGATCGTGATCTGCGCCGTGCCGTGCTGATCAGACGACATCCACGTCAACCCGGTCGACGTACGCATCGCAACGGTCTGGCCGGCGTGTGTGTAGTACCGCGTGCAGTTCTTCGCACCCGACGACGTCGTGTACCTCAGTTCCTGACCCGGCAGGTACAACGTCCGGCCGGTCGGGTCGCGCCTCACCAACCGGTTGCCGTCGGCGTCGTAGACGTACGACGACTGACCAGACTCGTCAACCGTGGTCTCGACGCGCCCTTCGCGGTCCCACGTCATCGTCTGCGTGGCACCCGACGGCGACGGGCGGGTGAGGGTGTTGCCGGACTCGTCGTACGTGTACGACGCCTTGCGGCTACCCGCGCTGTCCGTCGTTACCGTGCTCGCGACGCTGTGCTTGCCCGGCGTCGACGTGTACTCGACCGTGCGATCACCAGCACTGGTACCGCGCTCCACCAGCTTCGTGCGATCGCCCGCGACGTTGTAACTGAAGGACTGCCAGTACTTCGACGGACCACCAAGCCCCGCAACAGAAGGATCGGCAGCACAGTCACCGGATGCCGGGGTCCACGCCTCAGTCAGGCGACGCAGGTAGTCGGCACGGAAACACTGCGTGTCCGCGCTGACCGAGTCCGAGACACGGGTGACATTGTCTGCGTCGTCGTGCCGGTAGGACACGTCGGAGACGTTCCACGGGCCGGTCTGCTTCGTCGTCCAGATCTGGTTGAGACGACGCGTGAACTGGTCGTAGTTGCGCAGGACGTCGACGGTGTTGCCGTCGTTGTTGCGCAGCCGGTAGTTCGCCAGCTCACCGAAAGAGGTGTAGCTGGTGTCGGTGACGAGCCCTGTCTGCGGCGAGGTCCCGTACCCGGTCTTCTGGGTGTCCGCCTGCCCCAGCGCGTCGTAGTTGTACTCCAGCGTTTCCCGCTTGAGGTCGCCCGTGGCTGGGATGCGTGTAGAGTTCAGCGCCCCGTTGGAGTGGTAGGTGTAGACGTAGCTGTAGGTGCCGCCAAGGCCGGTCTCTGCCTCCGGGACGGTGAAATTGGTGGCTGAGGGCTGATAGTCCGCCCTGATCCCCACGTGCTCCATGACGTAGTCACCGAGTTCGCCGTGCCGCACCGACTTCACCAGCACGCCCTTGGGCGTGCTGCCGTCGGCGAGTCGGTCGTAGAACCACTCAGCGCGCAACGGACCGGTTGCCGAGTCGTCACGCGTGCTCGTCTTGCGACCCAACGCGTCGTAGGTGTACGCCAGTGTCTTGCCGCGAGCGTCCGTTGTGGACACCAGCTGGTCGGCGTCGTCGTAGACCGACGTGGTGACGCCCTTGTCGGGGTCAACTGCGCGGACCTGCTTGCCCCGCACGTCGTAGGCGAACTCCCACTTCTTGCCCGAAGGATGCAAGACCTCGGTCAGCTGACCCTTGAGGTCATAGGTGTACTTGGTCGCGTCGAAACCGGAAGCACTGCCCGCGACGACACCCGCGTGGTACTGCCGAAGCTCGGACGTGCGACCCAGCGCGTCGATCAGGGTCGACGTCACGACACCACCGGCCGGCGGAGTCACGTCCGTGCGATCACCCGCGTAGTAGGTATTGGTGCGGAACAGCTCCTCGCCACCAGGGCTGGCGACCGGCACGTTCCTCTTCAAAGCGCTGACCAACTCGCGGCCGGCACCATCGAACGTCGTCACCGCCGCTGACGGAATCGTGTCCGTCGGTACGAACAGCTCGCTGCCGGGTGCAACGTTCGCCAGATAGGCGTTGTTGGATCGGACGGCGCGGCCCGCCGAGTCGTAGTGCGTGTCCGTGATGACCGAATTCGTCGTGTTGCCTGCGGCGTCGGGCGTCTGGGTCTGGCGTGGCCGGAGCAGCCCGTCGAGCAGTTCGTACGACGTCACGTACTGGCTGCTGGTGTTCAGTGTGCTCGTCGTGATGACGATGGGTCCGTCTGTGCGTTGCCGGTAGGAGAACTTCTTGCTGAAGCCGAGCTTCGAGACTTCAGTTGTGCGGCCGAGGCCGTCGTAGGTGAAGGAGGTCTTCCGCAGGTTGGGGTCCGTTGTGGACAGTGGCGCCGCCCAGGCAGGCTCCATGACCGTGGTGGTGACCCAGCCCAGCGAGTTGGTCGTGGTGATCTGAGTGACCGGTCCGCCTTCGGCCGGCGTGTACGCCGTGGTCACGGTTCCCTTGGGATTGGTGGTTTTCGTGACCCGGCCGTAGGCGTCGCGCACCGTTGAGTGCTCGGTCAGGTAGGCCGCGGCGCCGTTGACGTACGACTTGAGAGTCTCGGCCTTGGTGACTTCGCCCTTGGTCGGTGCGGCACCGTAGTCCTGATCGTCGTAGTAGGTCTTGACGTCTGCGGCGATGTCTGCGTCCCGCAAGCCCACGCCCGCTCTGGCCTTCGCGCAGTCGACCAGGAAGTCACGCTTCCGCGACACCTTGTCGGTCAGCCAGGCCGATGTGTTGCGCGCGTAGTCGATCAGGACGCATTTCTCGTCACCAACGACCGCGTCATCGCCGCGATCCTCGGTCGCCGTGGCCGCGCCATGGGTCTGGTCGAACTCAGTCGCTGAGCTCGTCGTGCGGAAACCGCGCCCGCCATCGAGAGCAACACGTGCGTGCTTGCTCGCCGTCGAGGCGAAGCGGGCGTGCACGGTGACATCGTTGATCGTGCGGGTAGCGGTCGGCTCCGAACGCCACGGCACGTTGGCTGTCGCGGAGACCTCGGCGCCGCCAGGGCCGTTGTAGACGATCTCTTCGCGTACGACGCCCGCGTAGGAGTCCTCGTCCACCACCTCAGGCACGTTGCCCACGGCGATCGCCGGCATCACCGCAGTACGGGTGCCCGACGGAAGCTTGTCGNCGCCGCCAGGGCCGTTGTAGACGATCTCTTCGCGTACGACGCCCGCGTAGGAGTCCTCGTCCACCACCTCAGGCACGTTGCCCACGGCGATCGCCGGCATCACCGCAGTACGGGTGCCCGACGGAAGCTTGTCGCCGTGCATGCCGCGGAAGTAGCGGGTCTCGGTCAGCGTCTGCTCACCTGGGTCGCCCTTCATGGTCTTCACGGCGCCGTAGCCGCGCCACACCGACCACGTCTTGTCCTCGGCCTTAACGAAGCCGTCATCGTCGGAGTAATGCCAGGCGGGCGCACCGACGTACTCGTACTGCGTGAGCACGCGCACCGAACCGCCGGTCAGGTCGGTCTCCGTCACGTTCTTCACGACGTACTTGTGGAAGTAATCCCAGATCGGCTCGGTGTTGCCCTGCGGCGTCCATCGCACCGGATAGCACCGCAGGTTGTTGTCCTGCAACGCGTTCTGGTTCGGCATCCGTGACCCGGCCACGCAGTCCGGATCCGAGTAGGTCACGTCGACCCTGCCGCCGGTCTCGGTGAAAACGGTCTTGAGCCGCCACCACTTCATCGCCGCGAGCTGGTCGGCGTGCGTGTCCACCCGGTTGCTCAGCTGAATGCCCTGGAACCGGATGTCCGGCACATCGGTCTGCTGCCCGACAAGACCCGAACGAGAGACCTTGTCCAGCCACAACCCGGCCCGCGTGCCGTCACCGGGGTCCGGGAACGAGTGCCCCAGCGTCCACTTCTCCACCGCGTTACCGCCGACCTTGGCCGTCACCGAGGCAAGGCGCTTGGTCCCCCAGAACGACGGGGAGCCCACGTAGCACGGGCTACTGGTGCACTCCATGTCCCACGGCACATCCGGCCAGTGCTGAGCGTCCTTCGTGCCACAGTCAGCAAGGCAACGATCCGCCGACTCGAACACCACCTGCATCGGCGCGGACTCGGTGCGATCGACACGCGTGCCGTAGTCGATCTGCTTCAACACCGCCGCACGGTCGAACTCAGCCAGATCGGTCGTGGAGTTGTTGCGGCCGTACTTGTTGGTTTCCCTGTCGTAGCTGTACGACATGGTGTTGCCGTGCAGGTCCACGACGTACTCGAGGTTCCACCGGTACGCCCGCGTGCAGAACGAGTCCTTGAACAACGCCGCGGCACACGGCTCACCCGCGTGATTGCCCGCCACCGGCACAGTCAGCACCGACTGACGACTCCGGCCAAACCAGTGCTGCGTACCGTCCGGAGTCGTGACAACCCAGTGCTCGCCGTCATGCGCGCCGTTGTCGACACCGGTGCGGAACTCAACGCGGGTGCCATCGTCATTGCGCAAGCGCCACCGGTTCGAAGGCGCGGGCTCCTTGATCAGCTCACCGCCGTGCCCAGCCATCGACAACGTCGCGTTCTCGTTGCGCCAGCACAAATCACCGGTCTTCACCGTGTTGCGCGCACCGTTGACCATGTCATCCGCACAACCGGCGAACTTGCGCTCGACGAAGTTCGCGCCGAACTCGAACCCCTCACCGATCCACGACGGCTGGTTGTTCGACGCCGCCATCCGCCCGTCCACGTTCGCCGACGAGTACGACAACGCCAACGACGGCGTCGGCCCACCCAGCGAAGGCGGCATCCGGAACGGGTAGCTCCACGTGAAGGCACCAGTGTTCGAACCGGCCGACCACGTCGCCGACGGCGACAAACTCGTCGCCTTGTAGTCGCCGGAACCGCTGGAGGTACCGGAGGCCAGCGCCATGAACGCCCCGCCGGCCGGGCTCGCCTCCGCCGCGGTCACCGTGCCCTTGGCCGGATCGTTGCGCGATGCCACAGGCTTCGCGCCACACTCCGGCTTACCGGGCGTGGTCAGCGCGCACTCAGGCAACTCCACCAACCGCAACCGGGAAGCCCAGTCACCGCCATAGGCCCAGCGGAACGACGAGTAGTCCACCTCGACCTTCGCCGCACCACCGGAGACTTTGAACAACAGTCCGTCCACACCGGCCTTGCGGGTCTTGTCCCGGTCGAACGTCTCAATCTTGACCTTGGGCTTGGCCTTCGCCGCCTCAGCATCCGCGGCGGCAACCGACAGCGGGGTGTCGGCCACCTTCTTCGCGGCGACCGACACATCGGCTACCTCAGTGACCGCAGCCTTCGGCCACGGGTGTGTCAAACGAGCGGTGTAACTCGGGTTGAAGGAACTACT
>NZ_JAJAEG010000080.1:0-5582 GCF_047445655.1 Lentzea alba | reverse complement strand
TATTCGGCGGATTCAACTGATCGTCGCAACACCCTGACTGGGAGGAAGACCATGACCTCCTTGATGGCCTTCTGCTCTTCCCACGCGTCCGCGATGAGCGCTTCGGGACCTCGATCAGGCGCTGCGGCTCGTTCTCGATGACGTCGAGCGCTGCAACGCTGAAGTGGGTGACGATCTTGTCCGCTAGCACCGGGCTGATGCCCGCCACGCTCGTGGCCGCGCGGTGCGCTGGTGCTGGATCGGCGGGCGCTGCTCATGGCCGACGTTTAGGCCCCCGTGCCTCGCCAGGAACTTCGACATGACTGAGACCGACTACTCGCCGACACCGTCGGTGTGATGATCGATTTCGGACAGGTTCACTTTCAGATCCGGATTGTACTGACGACCGTATCTCTCGATTCTCGCTCTATCTCGCGACGCTGCGGAAAAGTATTCGTCTTCGTAGCGAATGGTGACCTCCGACAGGTCTGACCACGATAGATCGCCGTGAATTTGCGCTTCGAAGTACTGGGGGAATTTTTCTCCCCTAAGAATTTTATCGCGAAGATCAGATTCAAATGCAAAGTCGGTGGCTTCAGCGAAGGCGAGTCGAACCGGCTCGTCTGCGCCGTAGGCCAACATTGGATACAGGTTGCCCATTCCGGTAACTCCGGTCGCACCCTTCACGCTGTCCATCCAATTAAGACTGTCTCTCGGCGTGAAAGTCGTCCTGGCCATAACGTCCCGCTTCCATATCAGCACGATGCATCCGTAGCCGAGTGCCCCGTCGAGTTGAAGGCGAGAGGTTAAAGCGGCATACTTGGGTAGGTCTCGCCGTTCCTGTTCCGAGCCGGGGAGTCCAACTTCACGCCCGCGAAGGCCGATTGATGTATATCCCATAGATCGCTCGGCTTGGGCGCGTTCTGTGTCGTAGTCGCGTTCGTCGTAGCCTTCATATTCGTCTACGGGCGCTTCTGCGTCGTCATTGGTAACCGCACCTGTTCCGGTGGTTCGCGTTTCCCAGTAGCTGCGAAACATCCCTTCCGAATCGCTCATGACTGCATCTATTCTCTGTGGGGAAATGTTGGTGGTCAAGCGCATTTCGTCGCACATAAGTGCATGAACCCTGGTTAATAGCGCATCAACCTCCAGGTGCCTGTACGGCTTTGCCCAGGAATCTCGTTGGATTCTATTGATCACTTCTTGACGGTCTCGGCCCAGGAACGTTGCGCTCCGGCGTTCCACTGCCACCAAGGCTGCTGTCTGGACTGCGCGCAACCGGGTCCAGGTTGCCGTAGAGCGTGCGCGCATGGACTCGAACAGTCTAATATTCTCCTCTATTCGGCGGATGTTGGTTTGAAGCATTGCCATGAATGATTCTTTCGTGATTGAATCTCGTGCTGGTGCGGAACGAAGTTGTTCGTATCGGGTGCGTAGTTTATTCAGTTCGACTAGTGTAGTCGTGATCGATTCTTGTGGATCGAGCAGTGAAAGCCATCTGGCCAGCTCCAAGTCGCGAGCTCCTACTGTCATTCTCTGCGTCAAGTCGATCTCGCGTGATGCTGGATGCGCCACGATTGACATAGGTCGACCGTCGGTCAAGAAGTTTCGGTTGACAACCGAATCACTGCTCGTTCGAGTAAACTCGATGAGCGCTTGGCGTCGTTCTGTGGAATTTCGGCTTGGATCGCGACCGCGACTGATGGTGGTGAACTCGATATCAGCACTCCATAAGAGTCGTTCAAATTCTGGAAGTTGGGTGACAAGGCGCGCTATCTCTCCATCAAGCAGGCATACGATGTGCTCGGCTCGTCGTAGACCGGATTGCCTGGCCGCCTCCTCACGGTTCTTCCCGGCTTTCCCGTTGCCGAATCCGGTGACGACTACTTTCAGTCGACACTCAGATCCGAGGTCAGCCCAGGCAAGAGCAGCCGATCGAGCGGTCCGCGACAACAAGGAAAGCTGCGCCCCACGTAAGGTGTGGGAACCGCGCCGAAATGCTACTGAAACTTGATCGGCAGCTCTGCGATCCACGTCGATGTCCGTGTCGACCGCAAGCGGTGGCGTGGCCAGCGCGCCGGCCACCTCTTGCCGCTCCGCATCCTCGCCTAGCTCGGAATCGGAGTCCGACTCGGCTCGGCGAGGGCCCAGACGCCGACTTTTTTGGGAGAGCTCGAAGTAGAGGTCCTCGGCGTCGTCGTTCGGGTTGTAGTCCTCCTCGAGGTCGCTCTCGGTCCGCACCGAATTGGACGAGCCTGCAACGGGCTGATCGGTCTCCGTGCCTGCGCCCAGCGGCATCGTCAGGGTCCACGGCGGAGCTTTGCGTGCCAGCTCGGCGACCAGGTTGTCGACAGCGGTGTAGTCGATCGTCGCGTACGGGTCGGCGTTGAGGCACGCCTTGTGCAGCTCGTACGCAACAAGCAGGCGGTCCTGGTTGCGCTTGCGGACGGCGGCGCTGTGGTCCTCGTTCGCGCCGTGATACGGCATCAGCGGCTGCAAACCCGCCACGAGCAGCCGCTTCTCCGCTTCGGCCAGCAAGGCGAAGCTGGTCTTCCGCTTGCCGATGGTGTTGTCGGCGCGGACCACCTCGCGGACCCGATCGCCCTCGTCGGCGCGTCGCTTGCCCAGTGCAAGCTGCCTGCCGATCGTTATCGGCGGCGCGGCCGTGCTGGTGACGTCGGCGCCCCTCAGGTCCGACTCGTCCTCGGCGTCGCCGACCCCGCCGAAGACGGTCTCGCTGTTGGACTCCCAACCGGACTCCGACTCCACGTCAGTGCGGTCGTCGACGTCTGTGACGGAGTCGACCGCCGCCCCGACCGCGACCTCTTCGCCGGACGACGGTGTTCCGGGGCCGGGATTGACCGTGGTCTGGAGCGCGGTCGGCGGTGGGGTCGTTGTGCTCGCGGTGGATGGCGGCGTCGCCGACTGGGGCAACGTCGGGTTCGACTGCGCGGTGTTGGACTGGGTCGACGTGTTCGGCCCCGCGGTCGAGCTGTCCGGAGTCGTCGGTGTCTGGGGCTGTGAGGCCACCTGCGTGAAAACCGAGGGCAGCGATGCCGTTGTTGGATCGAGCGGTGGCACCTGCGCGGGCGCGTCATGCGTGTCGGCCAGGATCGGGCTGGCGTGGGCTGCCTGGGTGTCCTGCGGCGCCGAGGGAAGCGGTGGCATCGAGTTCGCCGTCGGCGTGTCCGACGTTGTCGGCGCGGTCGACGGCGGAGGCAGGGCGCTTTCGCTCTCGGGCATTCCCCGCACGTGCACCTGCGGAGCCACGGGCGGCGACGTCGACGATGGCGTCCACTCCACAGTGGACTCCGGCACCACTGCGGCCGTGCCGCGTTTGTCCGCCAGCTTCTCTGCGAGGTTCTGGGTGTTCTGCGTGTTCGGCGGCGACGCGTTCGACGCGGCGGGATCGTTCCTCGAAGAGTTCGCCGCATCCGACGACGAACTGCTCGGCGGCGGGGTGTTCGTCTGGTTCGGGGCTGTCGTACCGTTCTGCCCCGTGTCGGCGTTGCCGGTGCCCGACTGCTCCGGCAGAGGCGGGTTCGTCCCCGGTGCACCGGCATTGCCAGGCGCGTTGGTCACACCGCCAATCCCGCCACCACCGGCAGCGCCACCTCCCCCGCTACCCAGGTCGACCAGCGGCGAGCCATCCCGCACGACCGAACCTGGCCCAGCCACCGCACTAGGCCCAGCCACCGCACCAGGCGCACCCAGTGCCGGGACCGCGTTCGCAGCCGGACCAGGACCAGCACCGGCGCCAGGACCAGCGCCGGCGCGGGCAGTCGAACCCACGCCCACACCAGAACCAGCACCCGGCCTGGCACCAGAGACAGGGCCAGCACCAGAGACAGGGGTAGGGGACGGCGAGTTCAGGTCGCTCAGTCCCGGTATCCCGGACGGCCTGCCAGCGGGGACCTCGATCGGTGCCAGCCTGCCCGGCCCGTCCTGTGTGAACCGCCGGTCCCGCTCGTGCTTCCAGTTGTGCAGCGCGGTCATACCGCCACCGGACACCAGCCCGTTGACCATCCCCTTCCAGATGTCCCTCGGATCACCCCCGGCCGGAATCGTGATCGCACCGACAAAGACCTCGGTAGCACCCTCGATGGCCGCCGACGTCACCCACTTACCGGCCCATCCCGGCTTGAACAACGCCACGTTCGCACCCAGGAAGCCCGCGAAACCACCCGCCGCCGCCCCATACCCGAACGACCTCAGCGTGTCATCCCACGCCCACGCCTTACCACTCTCCGCCGCCTGCCACACCTGCACGATCGCGTCCTGGACAACCTCCTCCGCCCCCTCGTCCAGCACCTGCCTGACCATCTCGGACACAACCCGGTCCACACCCGCGCCCACCGCCTCCACAGACACCAGATCCACCGGCACCCGCAAAAAAGACGAACTACCGCGCACCACCACCTGCAACGCCCGCGCGACCCACTCCGCGAACCTCGCGAAAATCAACCGCACCACACCCTGCATCACCCCGATGAACGGCCCGATCAACGGCCACTCAAAAGGATCCACGAACATCCGGATGATCTCCGCAGCGGCAAACGTCATCTGCACGATCATCGAGATCTTCGCGCCCTGCACATTCAACGAATAACCACGCGCCAGCCCCGCCAGATCCCGCGCGCCACTCGCATAGAACGCCGGCTGCTCCGCCAGCCTCTCCCCATAACGCCAGAAAGCACGCCCCACCGTCGGATCCACATGGTTCATGACCTCCTGCAAAGCCAGAACCAACCCACCCACAACACCATCAAAATCATCAGCAGCCTCAACCAGCGCCTCATGCACCAGCCACAGATCACCCTCACGGCCAGGCGGCCACTCACCGCCCGCCAAAACAATAAAAACCCAATCCAACTCCGGAGGCACCGTCAAATTACCGTGAACAGCCACCACCGGCCCCCATCACCACAGCGGGAACCCGGCCAGGACCACAGCCCCGGACCAGGTTCGCGCGCCGCCCATCACACCAACACACCAACACCGGCACCGACACGAACTCAACGACGACCCCGACCACCCTCTGCCCGCAACGCACGACTCCTCACCCCACGACCAGAAGACACAGGTCGCCCACGAGTACAGAGACCACGCAGAAGCAACGCAACCACCCACCACCACACCGCCACCACCCGGCACAGGACTCAGGCCTTCCGGACCTATTCCGGAAGACGCCGGCCGAGGCCCCTCACGCCCACCCCGCGGGTGACGACGCCCGGCGAAAGCTGAACGGAGGACAGGCACACCCCACCGTGAACGTGCGGAACGACGCCGATCGGGCTACCCGGCCACAGAATTGACACCCCGCCCACGGCATACATCGGATCTATCCTCCCCTTCAACGTCGGCGAACCGGGACCAACGACGGAGGAGCCCACGTTCCAGATCACCCATTGGATCCAGACTGGCTGGTCGATGGCTCCCCATGCGTAGATCGCTCACGAAGCCGAGCATCGCGACTCATCCAAGCGCACGTCAACCAAGCCAGCCGCCTACCACCGTCGGCTACCGCACAACCTTCCTCAGCCAATCGGCGGCGCAGTCGGGTGTGTCAAACGAGCGGTGTAACTCGGGTTGAAGGAACTACT
>NZ_JAJAEG010000079.1:0-7051 GCF_047445655.1 Lentzea alba | reverse complement strand
AGCGACCGCACTGCGGCCGACCTCGTCTACGAAGGTGATCTGTCGGTCGTCAACGGGGTGGCCGCGGGCTTGACGTTCCGGGCCGGTGCCGATGGTGCCGGCTACACGGCGAACATCGACGCGGGTGGGCTGGTGAAGTTGTGGCGTCCTGGTCGTGACATCGCCGTGTACGCGACGCCGATCGTGCAGGGCCGGACCTATCACCTGAAGGTGCAGGCGACCGGCTCCCGCATCCAGGTCTGGCTCGACCACGGCGCGTCCCCGGTCATCGACGCGGTCGACACGACCTACGGCGGCGGGCGCGTCGGGCTCAACGTCCACGAGGGGACCGCGACGGTGCAGCGTCTCAGCCTCAGCTGAGATCGGTGCCGGCCGTCGCGGACTCGTCGCTCTGGAACAGGCCGATCAGGTTGCCCTCGCTGTCGCGCACGTGTGCCGACCACCCGATCGTCGGGATGGGCATCTTGCCGTGCACCACGGATCCGCCCGCTTTCTCGACCATGGCCAGCGCGGTGTCCACGTCCTCGACGTCGACGTAGACCAGCACTCCTTCCGGTGCCTCCGCTCGTGGCGTGAGGGCACCCTCGGCACCGGGTCCGGTGCCGGGCTCCTGCCCGGTGGCCATCGTCCAGTAGTCCTGGGGTCCCCACTTGTGCGCTTCCCAGCCGAACACGGCGCCGTAGAACTCTCCTGCCCGCTCCGGGTCGTCGACGGGGATCTCGAAGTGCACGACTCTGCTCATCACGACACCTCCACCGTTCAGCGTCGATCGTGTGACCAGGTCTGGTGAGGGCCGTACGTCCCGCACCCGCGGGACTGTCGGCGGACGACGCGTTTCGCACACCAACGACGGGCACACCGAGGACCTTCGTCCCTGCTGTCCGATGCCGCGCCGCTCCAGCCTGGAGGCATGGGCTGGGAAGCGATCAGGAAGCGGAACGCCGGTGCGGTCAGGCCGAACCTGGCGGACTACGAGCAGGCGCGCGCGACGTTCTCGTGGGATGCGGCGCGCTCGCAGCTGTCCGGACTGCCGGGCGGCGGGCTCAACATCGCGCACGAGGCCGTGGACCGGCATGCGGCCGGACCGTTGCGGGAGAAGGTCGCGTTGCGCTGCCGCGACCGCGGCGGGCACGTGACGGAGCTGACCTACGACGGTCTTCGCGTTGCCACCAACAGGTTCGCGAACGTGCTGCGCGAACTCGGCGTCGGAAAGGGCGATCGGGTGGCGACGCTGCTGGGCCGGGTGCCCGAGCTGTACGTCACGGCGGTCGGCACGGTGAAGAACACCAGCGTGTACGCGCCGCTGTTCTCCGCGTTCGGGCCGGAGCCGGTGCGAGAACGCCTGCGCCTCGGCGACGTCCGGGTGCTGGTCACGACACCCCAGCTGTACCGCAAGCGGGTCGAGCAGCGGCGCGACTCCCTGCCCGCCCTGGAACACGTGCTGGTGATCGGCGACGAACCCGCTCCGCCCGGCACCAGGTCGTTCACCGAGGCGATGGCGTCGGCGCGCGAGGACTTCACCATTCCGCCGACGTCGCCGGACGACATGGCGCTGTTGCACTTCACCAGTGGCACCACGGGAAAGCCCAAGGGTGCTGTGCACGTGCACGGCGCTGTGCTGGCGCATCACGTCACCGCCGCGTTCGCGCTCGACCTGCACGTCGACGACGTGTACTGGTGCACGGCGGATCCGGGATGGGTGACCGGCACGTCGTACGGGATCTTCGCGCCGCTCACGCACGGCGTGACGATGATCGTCGACGCTTCGGACTTCGACGCGCACGGCTGGTACGAGGTGTTGCAGGACGAACGCGTGACGGTCTGGTACACCGCGCCGACCGCGCTGCGCATGCTGATGCGGTCCGGCAGCGAACTGCCGAAGCGGTACGACCTCGCGGCACTTCGGTTCGTCGCGAGCGTCGGAGAGCCGCTGAACCCGGAAGTCGTGGTGTGGGGCCAGGAAGCGCTCGGCCTGCCGGTGCACGACAACTGGTGGCAGACCGAGACGGGCGCCATCATGATCAGCAACTACGCCGCCGAGGACATCAGGCCCGGCTCGATGGGCAGGCCGATGCCGGGCGTGGAGGCCGGGATCGTGACGAGCGAGGGCGGCCGCGTGGTGGAGGTGCGCGACCCGGAGGCGGTGGGCGAGCTCGCGCTGCGGCCGGGCTGGCCGTCGATGTTCCGCGGCTACCTGCACGACGACGCCCGCTACGCCAAGTCCTTTGTGGACGGCTGGTACCTCACCGGTGACCTGGCCCGGCGCGATCCCGACGGCTACTACTGGTTCGTCGGCCGCGCGGACGACGTCATCAAGTCCGCAGGCCACCTCGTCGGACCGTTCGAAGTGGAGAGCGTGCTGATGGAACACCCCTGTGTCGCGGAGGTCGGTGTGATCGGCAAGCCGGATCCGTTGGTCGGCGAGGTCGTCAAGGCCTTCGTGACGTTGCGCGCGGACAGCGAGCCGACCGAGCAGCTGCGCACCGAGCTGATCGCGTTCGGTCGCAAGCGGCTGGGTGCGGTGGCGCCCAAGGAGATCACGTTCGACCAGCACCTGCCGCACACCCGCAGCGGCAAGGTGATGCGCAGGTTGCTGAAGGCCAGGGAGCTGGGACTGCCCGAGGGTGACACGTCCACATTGGAGGTGCGAGGGTGAAAGAACATCTGGACCTGCTGCGGGAGATGATCCGCATCCGGCGGTTCGAGGACCGCTGCGCGGAGTTGTACAGCGCGGCTCAGATCCGCGGTTTCCTGCACCTGTACGTGGGTGAGGAGGCGGTGGCGGTCGGCGTGGTGTCGGAGCTCGACCCCCAGGACGCGGTCGTGTCCACCTACCGGGACCACGGGCACGCGCTCGTCCGCGGTGTGCCGATGGACGCGGTGATGGCCGAGATGTTCGGCAAGGTCACCGGGTGCAGCAGGGGGCGCGGCGGTTCGATGCACCTGTTCGACTCCTCCCACCGGTTCTTCGGCGGCAACGCGATCGTCGGCGGCGGACTGCCGGTCGCCATCGGACTCGCGCTCGCCCACGCGATGCGCGGCGAACCACGGGTCGTGGCCTGCTTCTTCGGTGAGGGCGCTGCCGCGGAGGGCGAGTTCCACGAGGCGCTGAACCTCGCCGCGCTGTGGCGGCTGCCCGTGCTGTTCTGCTGTGAGAACAACCTTTACGCGATGGGTACGTCGCTCGCCAAGGAGCACGCCGCACCCGATCTCGCGCTGCGTGCCTCGTCCTACGGAATCGCCGCCTGGCCGGTCGACGGAATGGACGTGCTCGCGGTGCGCGACGCCGCCCGCCGCGCCACCGAGTCGATCAGGGCCGGCGGCGGCCCGTGCCTGCTGGAGCTGCGGACGTTCCGGTTCCGTGCGCACTCGATGTACGACCCGGAGCGCTACCGGGACAAGGCCGAGGTCGCGCAGTGGCGTGATCACGACCCCATCGACCGCCTGGTCGCGGCGATGCGCCCCGACTTCACCGACGACGACCTGGCGGCGCTGGAAGCGGAGGTGTCGGCCGAGATCGACCACGCCGTCGCCGCGGCGGAGGCGGCCGAGATCGAACCGGTCGACGGCCTCACCCGCTTCGTGACCTCGGAGGTGACCAGGTGAAGACCACCTACCGGGAGGCGTTGCGCGAGGCGATCCGCGACGCGATGCGCGGCGACGAGCGGGTTTTCCTGATGGGCGAGGACGTCGGCAGCTACGGCGGCTGCTACGCGGTCAGCCTCGGGTTGCTGGAGGAGTTCGGGCCGGAGCGGATCCGCGACACCCCGCTGTCCGAGTCGGCGTTCGTCGGCGCGGGCATCGGCGCGGCGCTGAACGGCATGCGGCCCATCGTGGAGATCATGACGGTGAACTTCAGCCTGCTCGCGCTCGACCAGATCCTGAACAACGCCGCGACCCTGCTGCACATGTCCGGCGGCCAGTTCCCGGTGCCGCTGGTGATCAGGATGACCACGGGAGCCGGCCGACAGCTCGCCGCGCAGCACTCGCACAGCCTCGAAGGCTGGTACGCGCACATCCCCGGCCTGCGGGTGCTGGCGCCCGCGACGCTCGAGGACGCCCGCGGCATGCTGTGGCCCGCACTGTGCGATCCCGACCCCGTGCTGATCTTCGAGCACAACGGCCTCTACAACTTCTCCGGTGAGCTGGCCGACGACGCGGGTCCCGTCGACATCACCCGCGCCGCGATCCGCAGGCAGGGCAAGGACGTCACGCTCATCACCTACGGCGGCAGCCTCGCCAAGACGCTGGCCGCCGCCGACGACCTCGCGGCGGACGGCATCGACGCCGAGGTGATCGACCTGCGCGTCCTGCGGCCGTTGGACGCCGACACGTTCCTCGAATCCGTGCGGCGCACGCACCGTGCGGTCGTTGTCGACGAGGGATGGCGCACCGGCAGCCTGTCCGCCGAGATCGCCGCGCGCATCGCCGAGGAAGCGTTCTACGACCTGGATGCGCCGGTGCGGCGGGTGTGCACCGCGGAGGTGCCGATCCCGTACGCGAAGCACCTGGAGGAGGCGGCGCTGCCGCAGCCCGCGTCGATCGCCGCCGCCGCGCGGGAGGTGGTGCGTGGTGGCTGAGTTCACGATGCCGTCGCTGGGTGCGGACATGGACGAGGGCACGGTGATCGAGTGGCTGGTGAAGCCCGGCGACACCGTCGCGCGGGGTGACGTCGTCGCGGTCGTGGACACCGCGAAGGCCGCGGTCGACGTCGAGTGCTTCGACAGCGGCGTGATCGAGGACATCCTGGTGCAGCCCGGAGTGGCCGTGCCGGTGGGCACGCCTCTCGCGGTCATCGGGACGGCGGATGGCGTGAAACCGAAGCCCGCGTCCAAACCGACGCCGAAGCTGGCGACTGGAACCGCACCTGCACCCGTGGCCGCCCTGAAGCCGGAGCCGGAGGCCGTGCCCGCGCCGAAGCCCGCACCGCCCCCGCCTTCGCCCCGGCCACGGCCTCCGGTCGTGGGACCGTTGGTGCGCAAGCTTTCCGCGGAGCTCGGTGTCGACCTGACGACCTTGCACGGCACCGGCAGAGGTGGTGCGATCACCCGCGCCGACGTGCAACGGGCCGCGCAGCCAACGCCGGCGCTGCCCGCGTTGACGCCGACGCCGACGAGTCGTGACAAGGTGACGCCGTACGCGCGGCGCCTCGCGAAAGAACTGGGCGTGGACCTCACCCGGATCACCGCCTCGGCATCGGACGGAATCGTGCGTGCAGGTGACGTGCGCACGTCGAAGCCCGCGCCGGTGACGCCCGAGCCGAGTCCGGTGACGCCCGTGGCCGACAGGGCCCAGGCGATGCGCCAGGCCACCGCGAGGCTGATGGCGCGGTCGAAGCGCGAGATCCCGCACTACTACCTCAGCGCCACGATCGACATGTCCGCCGCGATGGCACGGCTGGCCGAGCTCAACCGGGACCTCCCGGTCGAACGCCGCGTGCTGCCGATCGCGCTGGTCTTGCGCGCCTGCACGCGTGCGGCGGTGAAAGTGCCGCAGCTCAACGGGTTGTGGACTGACGAGCGGTTCGAGCCCGGTGCCGGCGTGCACCTCGGGATGGCGGTATCGCTGCGCGGTGGCGGCCTGATCGTTCCGGTGATCGCGGACGCGACCGAGCTCGGGCCGGTGGAACTGATGGACCGCGTGCGCGACCTCGTGACCCGCGCCAGGAGCGGACGGTTGCGCGGCAGCGAGCTGACGGGCGCCACGATCACGATCACCAACCTCGGGGACCGCGGCGTCGAGTCCGTCTTCGGCGTCATCTACCCGCCCCAGGTCGCCCTCGTTGGCGTCGGCAAGGTGCTCGACCGCCCGTGGGCGGTCGGCGGTCTTCTCGGGGTGCGTCCCGTGGTCACCGTGACGCTGTCCGCGGACCACCGCGCGACCGACGGGCACACCGGCGCTCGTTTCCTGGAGATCGTCGAGAAACTGCTGAGCACACCGGAGGAGCTATGACACCCGACGAAGCCCGCGAGATGATCAGCGCGGCTCTGCTGACCGTCGCACCCGACGCGGAGCTGGGCGACGTCGCGCCGGACGCGGACCTGCGAGAGGAGCTCGACCTGGACTCGATCGACTTCCAAGCTTACGCGGCGGAGCTGGGCAGGCGCAGCGGCCGCGAGGTGACCGAGGAAGACCAGCGCCGCCTCACCACGCTGGCCGCGGGAATGACGTTCCTGACGCGGTGAGGATCAGCAACGGGAACACGCACCAGGGGTGGTGCCCGTCCACCGCCGGAACGCGCGGATGAACGTGGCCGCGTCGGTGTAACCGAGCCGCAGCGCGATCTGCTCGACGTTGAGGTGGTGCAGGGTCACGAGTTCGATGGCCTTGACGCGCCGAGCCTCGTCCACGAGGTCGCGCACCGACGTTCCTTCCGCGGCGGATGCCGGCGCAGCGTGCGGGCGGACAGGTGCAGGCACGCGGCGGATGGGACCCGCATCGGTCACGCCGTCGGCGATGATCGTCCGCACGGTCTGCGCGACGCGTGGAGAACGGCGTTCGTCGAGCAAAGAGCGGCACGCACAACGACATCGGCCACACGTGGTGCTCACCGCGGACGTCACCGCGCTGGCGCGGCTGAGGACGTGGGCCGCCGGTGGCGTCATCGTCCTCGCGGTGGAGAGCACCGACGAGCGACTCCACCGGGCGCTCACCGACGGCGCACGCGGGTTCCTCCTCGAGCGCACCGGCCACGAGGAGCTGGTGTCAGTGGCCCTGTGCCGCGGCACAGGGCCACGCGCACCTCTGCGCTGAGGTGACAGCACGTCTGCTGGACCGGTTCGAGATCCTGCCGCCGTCGGAGGAGGTGGACCGCGGGCTCGGCCTGCTCAGCGACCGCGAACGCCAGGTGCTGGTCAGGACGGCGCGCGGCCGCAGCAACGAGGAGATCGCGCGGGAGCTCTACCTCACCTGAGCCACGGTGAAGTCCCACGTCTCGCACGTCCTCGCGAAGCTGGGCCAGCCCAACCGGATGCACGCGGCGTTGCTCGCTCAGCGGCTGGGACTGCTCAGCCGGGCCGGGTGAAGGCCAGCACGACGTTGTGCCCGCCGA
>NZ_JAJAEG010000078.1:0-7231 GCF_047445655.1 Lentzea alba | reverse complement strand
CTAACGGCGAGTGTTCCCGCCGCCGGTGTTGCCTCCGCCGGTACCCGTCGGCGGTGCTAGGGATTTCACAGAGTCAGATCCACTCCTCCAGCGCCACACGGCACTCCCCGAGCAGCCAACCTCGCGTACCGCTACAGTCCAGAGACTGTTCGATTGTCAGTGGCCAGTTCGATCTCCCCGCTGGCGGCCAGTTGACGGGGAGGTATCTGGCCACGCCGCGGTTACCGCGCATGATTCGATTCCTCGTGGAGGACGCACCGACGCAACCACGTGATCCGTGGCAGGCGCCCCGGCGCGCAGGACGCCTTGGCGGCCGAGCACCGCAAGCGGCTTGGCGGCCTGGGATGCCGAGTGACATCAAGCAGCCGGGGCATCGTCGATACGGGCGCCGCGGCGGATCTAGGCGCAACGCTGGTCCTTGAGGGGTATGCGCGGGCCGCAGCCCTCGACGAACTGCGGGCCGCGTGTTTCGGCAGTGATGACGACCTTGATGTTCGCGCTCTCGCTGCGGGGCTGGGTGTGTGCAAGTACTACCAACTCATGATCATCGAGCGCACAACTGCTACCAACTGGGCCGTTCACGGCTGGGCTTTGGCGGCCGCGTCGACTGCCGTGCGGTCAGACATCCACCCTCGCCTGGTCACCGGCCGTGAAGATGGCCGCGAGCGTGAGCACAGACGGCCGCCACAACTGCCCGTCCACGGGGGAATTCCAGCTGGCCGCTGACATTCGATCCCAGCCCCCTGATCGGAGAACTGCCAAAACCTGTTCTTGTGTCCATAGACAGCATCAGGCCGGGTTCGCTGTGCGACCACCTGCTGCCGATCGAAGCCAACGTGACAAACCCGAAGCAGAACAGCGAACCGACCGACGATCGCAACTCGTAGGCCATCCGGCCGACTATCTGGCAAATGGACGCGGTCAAGCAAATGCAGTTGCCGGCCAGACCGGCTCTAATCTCGTTGCCGCCAAGATCAGAACGGAAATCTCAGCGTGGAAGATCTTTCCCGCACGGTTTTCCACGATGGCAGATCAGTGGGCAGTCTCATCGATTCAAAGCCAAACCCTATGAGTCGTCTCGCCCCAACACTGGAAATCATAGAGCCTTGGCCTATCAAAAATCGCATGGAAGACGGCCCAGGCTTCCTTGACGTTACCGGGGCGCGAGATCCGGTACGAGATGTTGTACCATTGCTTATTCTTGATGTCATCCCCGCTGTACCAGGTCTGCCCCAGCTTAACAACCTGCCCACTAGTGTTCCTGCCGTAGACGGACATATCCACATTACTACGGTCGCCAAGCTTGATATCGTACAGTCTAGGATTAAGGGCAAACGAAAAGCCCTGCACGCCCGCACTGTCGGTGTTGAGAGTAAACTCGATGCGACTATAGCTAGAACCGTCACCCCCATCACAATAGCCGCGGGATTCTAGAGCGGAAGCGGACCCGGCTCCAATTACGGCGAGCGCTGCAACCAGGGCAGCAACGGACGTGACACGAGCCACTTTGAAAATTGCCAACAATCTGTTACGCATGCGGCGAATGATAGTAGGCACGCGAGGCAAGTCAAAGGTCATGGAACGAAAGGGTCACAACCATTACCCTTTGTTGCATAATCGAGCCTTCCGCGTGAGCCCCTGGAGCGTGGACGCTCTTGCGCGTGCATCGCCGTTCGCGCCCGGCGCACAGGGACCGCAGACAGGCAGAATGGTACTCTCAGATGCCCGCAGGGCCGGGGCGTGTAACACGCATCAAGCGGGGAATCCTTGTGAAGTTGATCTGCGAGAGAATAGCTTCATGCGTGATTTCATTTCTGACGCATCGTTGGCCGCTGCGGCACAACGTTACCGACATCAACTCGGAAGGCCTCAGTGTCCTTGTAACACGGCGTGTCACAGCAGTACCAATCCAACGACAGGGACGGGCAACCCGATTGTCATGTTTCCGGTAGGCGGGTTCGCCGCGTCTGCTTATCTTCGACGGCGGTTGGCTGACGACCTCAGAGATACGGCAATCGTCGTAGTTCCACTTGGTCAGCAAGCTGCCGTGCTTGAGAGCGCAGCGCATTTCGCCTAGCGACCCGACACCTCCACACGGCGGACGCGACGCACTACGGAATCGCAGCAAGTCTCCGGGGACGAACAAACTTCTTCGAGCGTTCGGATGACGGCTCTCCCGTCCTCTACGGCCATAGGCACTGCTGGACGTAGAGGTTTCCTACCGCCGGGTACGTGCTATTCCGATGC
Source organism: Lentzea alba (assembly GCF_047445655.1). Lineage (GTDB taxonomy): Bacteria > Actinomycetota > Actinomycetes > Mycobacteriales > Pseudonocardiaceae > Lentzea > Lentzea alba_A. The sequence continues at coordinate 4,984 of NZ_JAJAEG010000078.1, read as the reverse complement.
CCACAGCCTGGACCTAGTGCCACGTGGCTTAAGTTGATCTTGGTGTTGGGTGGATGGTCCGGCGTGGTGTCCTGATCGTCACGCCGGACGCTGGCACGGTTGCTGCTCGTGGATGCGAGTGTGGCGTTGCCGGATCAGGTGTCGCTGANCGATGCCCACAGCCTGGACCTAGTGCCACGTGGCTTAAGTTGATCTTGGTGTTGGGTGGATGGTCCGGCGTGGTGTCCTGATCGTCACGCCGGACGCTGGCACGGTTGCTGCTCGTGGATGCGAGTGTGGCGTTGCCGGATCAGGTGTCGCTGAGTGTGCTGGTGACGGCGGTGCCGCGGGACGCGGTGGACGAGGCGATCGCGGTGCGGGGCGGGGGGCAGGCAGGTCGGACGGGAAGCTGCCGCCGCATGTGGTGGCCTATCTGACGATGGCGTTGTGCCTGTTCGGTGACGACGACTACACCGAGGTCGCGGCCAAGGTGACCGGGTCGCTTGATCGGTGGGGCTGCTGGGACGCCTCGTGGACGCCGCCGACCTCGAGCGCGATCACCCAGGCCCGCAAACGGCTGGGCCCGGCGGTGTTCCGCGAGATCTTCGAGCGGGTCTGTGGCCCGGCGGGCGCGGAGTCCGGACCGATGGCGGGCATGCTCGCGGCCGGCCGGGCACGCGGGGCGTGGCTGCGGGACTGGCGGCTGGTGGCCATCGACGGGTTCGAGGCAGACCTGCCCGACAGCGAGGCCAACGTCGCCGAGTTCGGCTACGCCGGCACCGGTGAGGGCCGCTCGGCGTTCCCGAAAGCGCGGGTGGTGACGCTGACCGAGTGCGGCACGCACGCCTTCCTCGCCGCCGAGATCGGCACCTACGACAAGGGGGAGAAAGCGCTGGCGGGCAGGCTCTATCCCCGGCTGCACGCCGACGAGCTGCTGACCGCGGACCGCAACTTCTACTCCTGGCCCACCTGGGAGAGCACCGCGGGCACGGGCGCGGCGTCACTGTGGCGGGCACCGACCCAGCTGGAGCTGCCGGTGGTGCGGTTCCTGGCCGACGGCACCTACCTGACCATGCTGAACAACCCGAAACCCACAAACGCGAACGGCGGGACCGCGTGACCGCGGCCGCCCGCGCCGGACACACCATCCACCCCTTCGACGGCCAGTGGGCCCAGGCAATCGAGTACGACGTGCCCGACCGGGACGGCAACGGCACCGGAGAAGTGATCACCCTGCTCACCACCATCCTCGACCCCGCCCACGCCCGAGCCGACGAACTCGCCGACGCCTACCACCAGCGATGGGAACACGAAACCGGCAGCGACCAGGCCAAAACCCACCTCTGCGGCCCTGGACGCGTCCTACGCTCCCGGCTACCCGAGCTCGCATACCAGGAGAGCTGGGCCTGGCTGACCACCCACCACGCCATCACCAGCCTGATCACCCAAGCCGCCACCGCCGCCGACCTCGACCGCTTCCGGTTCTACTTACTCCAACCCCAACACGCCAAGATCAACTTAAGCCAGGTGGCATTGAACCCGGACCACCCCAACGCGCTCGTCCTGCGACCAGCTGCCGCCTGAGGCCCAACCACACACCCCGGGGACACGAAATCGTGCTCGTTGGGGAACACGAGTGCACGATTTCTGGTAGTCCGCCAACAACCGCGCGATCGTTGAGCAAGCCCAAACACAGGAGATCAGCCGGTGCCAGATCCGACAGAGGAACTACTGAGCGTGCTCGTCAACGGCGCCCGTCAACGGGGCGACGAAGGGAGCGCGGAGCGGCTGCTGGACCTGCTCTACATGGTCGTTATGTCCAACGAACTGATCAGCGCGATCCGCAGAGCCGACAAGGAAGCGATCAGCTTCCACTAGGAACTGCTCGCGAGCCAGGTCGACAAGTTTGGACCGATGGACTTCCAGATCGCGGACTAGTGCCAATGCCGTGTAGTTGGGGCATGGCCTGGCGGTTAACGGGCAACGGAGTTCCTGGCACAACAGCATCGGCCATGATCACTATCCGCAGACAACTTAGCTGTACGTCCCAGCCTGTCATTAACCGTGAAACCGTTGTGGCTCAGAGCCGGTTCACACTAGGCACGCGCGCGAGCTGTTCCAACCGGCGCGCTTTGACATGGTCGATGAAGCACTCACCGCTTCGTAAGATGCAGTCCCGTGTCCGGGGTCTGCCTTCGCGCGTATTGGGTACTCGCTGGCCTCATATCTGTTTACCCTAAACTTGGCTATCCCGTGTACGGCAAAGGCACAATCCCTCCCCGACCGGCGCCGTCTCGGCTGCTCAATCCGCACAACCGCGGTTCCCTCCCTGCATCCTGATCAGTGGCTTCGTCCGACCGGCGCCGAAATCCTTGACGCCCATGACAAGGAGCCAACCGTGCGAGGATTCGTGGAGCTCCAGCCGAAACCGGCACAGTGCTGACCCGCCAGCCCAGAAACTGGGCATCGAAAGCACGGCCACAAGTAGCACGGCACCGGCTTATTCGGAGGCGGTGATACGACGAGCGTAACCGCAACCACGGCGTCAAGTTCCAGCCCCATGAGGACAACCGCGCGAAACGCCCTACGGGTCTCGATCAGCTCGGCCACATCGGTCATGTCGCGTCACACCTGTCACCTGTACTCTGTCGCCGCGGCGACGAGCCTTGCCGACTGGATCACCCAGGATGGGGGCCGACCTGGACAACCCTGAAGTTCCGGCGGAACAGACTCCCCGTGTCGTGGTTGCCTCCCGCCTGAGGATGTCCACTGCCCTTTGAAACATCCCGCTACGCGGCGAGTCACATAGCCGTTAACAGGAAGCCGACGGATACCAACGGGCCGTGTAGTCGACAGCACCCCCAATTTCTCCGATTCGCCCCAGACACGGATCTGGCCTGGACGAACACCCATGAACAATGCCCAGAGGGATGTCCCGCGGCCGCCTGAAACCCCTTAAGCGACCGCCGTCGCATCTGACGGCACTGGCCACTGCAGCAGCACTTCATGCTCATCATGATCAGTTGTAGATCCTGATGTAGCCGCCATTTCCCACGAAGATGGCCGCACCGCGCGTGGGGTTGTACCCGAAGGAGAGAATGTGCTGAGGCGGGCTCACGTAGCTAACGGCAGCTTCTTCCCAGGCATTCGGACCTGTGACGAATACCGACTTGCACGGCCCGTTCCACCGCCGCGGAGCGATAGCCCCGCTGGAAAAGCCGTCCCGCTCCGGGAACCGAACTTCGACGAAACGGCTCGAGTCGTTGCAGATTTCCAGCCGGCCGTGAACAGTCGCGGACGACATCCCGGAGGCGAACGCCGCGCAGAGCGCGACCGCGCCGATGACTGCGCCAGCGTTGAGCATCTTGTTCAAGGCCAACCTCCAGTAGGAAGACGAAGTTGTTGCTCAGCTTGGACCCACGCAGGTTCCGAATCGCAGTTCGGACGAACTGCGCTGCTCAAGGGCACGAAATCGTGCACTTTTGCAGACCATCCGTCACTCCAATGTAGACAGTCGACGCCTCTCACATGGGCTGGACCAAGTTGGACGGTCTCACCACCTAAGGCATGCCGATTCGGCACAACTCCTCATTTCGCTTGGTCGGGATCCCATCGACGCACAGGTTCACCACCGCGCAGATCGATGCTGGCGCATGGCGAGCAGATCTGCAGGAAAAAGGACTACACTTTCCGTCCAGATGATACCCTACGCGACCGAATTGAAATCGCCACTCACCTACAGTCACGGCTCAATCGATGATTCCCGCCGTGCCGGCGGTGACCGACCAAGCTCGTTTCACGGAGGTTCTCGTGCGGACCGACCGACGAGTCTGTGCGGTGACAGCGGGCGCCACGACCGGCCGTGGGTGTCAGTGCCCTTGGCCAGGCGTGGATGAGAAGTAGGTCTCTCACCGAAGAAGTGCTCGATGGGCGATGTGGGTGGGCACCCGGATACCGTTGAGGCGCGGGATCTCGCGGCTGCGACTGGGGCGATCAAGCGGATCACGGAACAGCTCGCCGTCCATCCCGAGCCGCTGCGGACCTGAGTCAAGGGCGCAGAAATCGACGCCAAGGGCCGACCAACATCACGAGCGGTGAGGCAGAGCGGGCGGACATGTGGATTGGGAGACGGTGAGTTGCCGCGGGTGAACCTACTTACCTATTTGTTGTCAACACGGTCCCCGTACTGACGGAGGCAAGGGTATGTGGGCCTTGAAGCCCAGAGCGGGATTCTGGGTCGTATTTGAAGCGACAAGCCCGTGAACGTCATGAGTGACGCCTGAATGTTACCTCCGCCCGCCAAGATCGTGGCAATCTTGCCGTATGTGTCCGCCCGACCCAAAGTTCACAACGCCGAAGCTAACCCGCGCTCTGCATGTGATGAGCACCATGTGATCAGTCTGCCGATAGGTTAAGTGGCACTTAAGTACAAGTCTCGTGTGACTAAGTCGAGCTGATTCGACAAGATCGTCCCGTCGCGCCAGTGGACGAGTTGTGATGTAAGCAAGGCGCCCACAAATGACTGTACAAACGTCAACCACGATCGAGTTCGCGCTGATCAGCGGCTCGTGTCGCCGTGAGGTGGATCAGCACAACCCAGTGGTCAACTCGCTAAATAACCCATGATACAACAGCGTCGACACCTCCGATCGGCTGTTCCCGACCGAACTAGCACATCTCGTTGGCTAGACCGGGAAGTTGCGGCTAGCCTCTTCGTGGCATCTGGTCAACTCAGGATCTCACCAGATCCTCCCTAACTGCCGAAGTTCCGCAGGACGAGCAAGTGGCGTCACAGCAACTTTGGCGGGAAGCATGCCACCCTGCCCAGTAGAGCTGTCGCGAGCACTGCAACTTGAAGTTCGGGATGTGTGAAACGTGTCTGCGCATCCGGAAGGCGGATCGATGGGTGCGCAGCGCCATCTGATATGCAGCCGGATCAGCGGTCGTCATGGTGGACGTGCGTAACCATGAAGCGAAGGCAGTGGTGAGATGAGTGAGGCGGGAG
>NZ_JAJAEG010000077.1:0-7367 GCF_047445655.1 Lentzea alba | reverse complement strand
GGCTCGTCCGCCACTCCGGCAACGACCCGGACCTGGTGGAGCTCGCGATCAAGAACGCTCACGCCATCGGAGCCGGCCACTCGTTCATCGTGTTCCTGCGCGAGGGATATCCGGTCAACGTCCTCAATGCGATCAAGCAGGTGCCCGAGGTCTGCACCGTCTTCTGCGCCACTGCCAACCCGGTCGACCTGCTCCTCGCCGGCACCGCGCTCGGCAGGGGCATCATCGGCGTGGTGGACGGCGGCCAGCCGCTCGGCGTCGAGACCGCCGACGACCAGACCGAACGCAAGGCACTGCTGCGTCGCATCGGCTACAAGTCCTAACTGGACGGAGCAGCCTCCGGTCGACGGGTACCCGCGGCGAACGCGACCCGCTTGGCCACGGATACCGCATGGTCGGCGAACCGCTCGTAGTACCGGCCCAGCAAAGTGAGGTCTATCGCCGTCTCGGCGTCCCACCGGTGATCGACGACCAACGTGCGGTAGAGCGACGTGAGCAGATCGTCCATCACGTCATCGGCACGCTCCAGAGCCGTTGCCGCGTCGACATTCTCCGTCGTGACGGCGTCTTGGGCGGCCCCAGCCAGCCGGACTGCCACCGCGCCCATCGCCACCACGCTCTGGCGCACCTCGGACGGCACGACCGGCCGCGGGTGCCGTCGCGTCACCAGCTCGGCGATGTGCCGGGCCAGCGTCGCCATGCGCTTGAGGTCTGCACTCATCCGCAACCCCGCCATGATCGTGCGGAGATCGCCCGCCACCGGTTGCTGCCGGGCGAGCAGCACGAGAGCCTGCTGATCGATCCGGTGATGCAGGCCCACCAGTTCGTCGTCATCGCCGACAACACCGGCCGCCTCGGCGAGGGAGTTGTCGAGCAGTGCCGTTGTGGCACGGGTCATCGCGTCTTTCGTGCCCTTGGCCAGAGCGGCCAGCTGATCGCGGAACCGGGCGAGTTCCGCGTCGAACGCCTCGCGCATGGTGAACACCTCTCCAACACCGATTGACCGTGGCTCAGCCGAAGGTCCCCGCGGGGCGGGGGCGCAGAGTGTCGTCCCACTCGTACGACAGGAGGTTCGTCAGGTCCACGACGCCTGGCATCGCCCGGACCAAGTGCGCGGCGAGCTCCACGTCGCTGCGCCGTTCCACCAGTCCGCGCAGCGTCACCACACCGTCGTGCACCACGACTTCCACCGTCGCCGGATTGAGCCACGTCGAGCTGCCGAAGACCTCGTGCAGAATCTCGGCGTGCAGCGTCTCGTCGTCCTTCACGAACACCTTGAGCAGGTCACGCCGGGACAGCACGCCCACGAGCGAGCCGTCCACGTCGGCGACGAACAGCCTGCGCGCACCGGCCTTCGCGAGCTCCCGCGCCGCAATACCGGCCGAGGCGTTCATGCCGATCATGCGCACCGGCGTCGTCATCACCTCCCGCGCGGTCACGCCGTGTGCCCGCTGCCAGCGGCGTTTCTCCGCCCGGCTCGACAGGATCGCGGGCTTCTCCGCGGTGCCGCCGCGGAATTCCTCCTTCGGCAGCAGGTCGGCGTCCGACACCACACCTATGGCGTAGTCACCTTCAACGATCGGGACGGCGCTGATGCGGTGTTCTTCCATCAGCTCCACGAGGTCCTTGAACGGCGTGTCCGGGCTCGCGCTGATCACCTCGCTGGTCATCAGTGAAGCAACAGAAGGTTGGCGCATGGTGTACTCCGCGTGTCTGGTCGATGAGGCACAGCACACCCAGGCTGCTCCTGAAGCACCGCGGACCACAGGGACTTTCGTCTCCGCGGCGTTGAGCCGGTGGGCTCCAGCCGGTGGGCTCCAGCCCGCGAGCTCATCCGTCCGTCGAGATCCGCGTCACCTTGCTCAAGCCGTAGCGTTGCTCGATCGCCTTCACGAGCAACGGCCTGACCTCGCCGGCGGGTGCGCCCGCCGCTATGCGGCTCTCCAGCCTGCGCAGGTGGCCGGCCAGCGTCTGGTCGCGGTGCACGTCCCGGATCCACCGAGACATGTCCCGGCCCATGGAGTGGTGGTGCAGCACGCCGGTGTCGCAGTGGCGCAGGACGTCGACGAACTGGTTGAGGTTCGCCGCGACTGCACCGGTCGGCCCGTCGTCGTAGCGGAAGTGGAAACCGCGGTACCGCGGCAGGTCGGTGCTCGTGTACTTGTGCTGGTGCCGCACGTGATCCGTCCGCCGGTCAGCGATGCGGAAAGCCGTCATGACGCCGGCTCCGCCCAGCACCGCCTCACCATCGCCGCACACGGTGACGTGCCACTGCACTCCCTGCGCCACGGCGGGAGTGAGCTCATGTGGCTGGTACGTGGCGAGGCAATACCCCAGACCGTCCGGCCGGAACGCGTGGTGGTGCAACCGTCCCAGCGGCCAGTGCGCCTCGTCCAGCACGATCCAGTGCGGCAGCCCGGTGCGGTCGCGGTGGTGCTGCAGCAACCGGGACACCTCACGGGCGTAGTCGTTGCGCCGCCCGTCGTCCAGCAACGACAGGTCCAGCACGACGCTGTTGTCGTGGCGCACGAACTGGATCAGCTCCCACGGCGGTGGGAGGCGCCCGTCGGCGCCGAACACCGTCGTGCCGTTGAGCATCCCGAGCTCGGTGTGATCACCTTCCGGATCGAAGACCACGATCGAATAGCCCATCCCGATCAGCTGCTCGGCCACCAGCCCCGCCAGATATGACTTGCCCGCACCGGGTTTCCCGGTGATCAACACGGACGTCTGCGCCGCTGGGACGGTGACCGTCCGGCCCCCGCCGTCGATTCCGAGGTGGATCCTCCAGCGGCCGGAGACGGCCAACTCGGTGCCACCGAGCACCGGGCCGGCGAGCAGCGCCGCCACCCCGACGCCGTTCGGCGCGGGCAGCACGAGATCGGCGTGCGCGACGAGGGAGTCCACCGCATTGCTGACGGCGACTCCCAGCTCGGCCGCCTCGAGCAGGGCGTGATCGTTCTCGGCATCACCGACGGCGATCGCACTGTGCGGTGACACTCCCAGCTCGCTCAGCGCGTCGACCAGACCGCCGCCCTTCGTCACACCCGCGGGCAGCACCATGAGCTCGCCGCGGTTGCGCACCAGCTGCGCGTCCAGCCGCAGGTCCTGCACGGCGTCCAGCGCGAGATGCGCCGCGGACGCCTGCAGCGCCAGGATCACCATTCCCCGGCGCACCGCGACACCGCGCTCGGTCAGCCACCGCAACAGCTGCGGATCCACCGGTCGTGCGAGCGGACGCACCACACCAGACAACGCCAACACCGCTCCGTTCTCCGCGACGACAGCGTCGAACTCACCCGCCAGACCGGGAAACTCAGCCTCCAACTCGGCGAGAATGCGCCCAGACACGAGCAGCACCCGTATTCCGCCCGCACGGGCATCGCGGACGGCGGCCAGGACTTCCTCCCCCGGCGGACCACCGCAGGCGATCGTCCCGTCCAGGTCCAGCGCCACTGCACGGTAGTAACGGAAACTCATAAACCCCTTGCTACACAGGTATTCCACCTGCTCCCAGAGCAGTTCGTCCCACGCCGCCGACGGGCTACCGGGGACCTTCTGCTCTACGGGGAAGGCGGCCCGAGGTCTAGGTCTGGGAACGGCGAGTACAACGCCCGCCCAGTCCACGAGGGGGACCTCGATGACCAGAATTCGCATCCTCGCCGCAACGCTGCTGCTGTTCGCCGCATTCGGCGCAACGGCAGCACCCGCTACGGCCGCACAGCAGACCACCACGCTCATGGCGATCCGGGCGGCACACCACCCCGACTACGACCGCGTGGTGTTCGAGTTCGCCGGGCCGCTTCCCGCGCAACGCGACGTCGGATACGTGCCCGAGCTGATCGGCGACCCCTCCGGCTTACCGGTGCCCGTGGTCGGCGACGCGATCCTCCAGGTGCGCATGGCGTCCGCGTCCGGGCACGACGAGAACGGCAACGTGACCTACGGCCCGACCCGACGCACCTACCCGCTGCCCAACGTGATCCAGGTCGTGAACTCCGGCGACTTCGAAGGCGTGCTCACCTTCGGCATCGGGCTTGCTCGCCAGAGCACGGTGAACACCTTCACCCTGACCAACCCGAGCAGGGTGGTCGTCGACATCAGCACCCCGTTCCGCACCGTGCCGGTGGACGTGCACTTCCTCGACCTCTACCGGTTCGAGCAGGGCATCGAGCCCTACACCCGAGCCGTGTCCCGGCCGGTGATCCCGCCGGCCACCGCGCGCGGCGCGCTACAGCGCCTGTTCGCGGGCCCCACCCAGGAGGAGCTGGTTCAGCGGCTGCGGTTCGTCAACTCCGACGCCACCGGCTTCACCGACCTGTCCATTTCGAACGGCATCGCGCGGGTCCGGCTGACCGGCGGATGTTCCAGCCACGGCTCGACGTTCACCATCGCCGGGGAAATCTTCCCGACGCTCAAGCAGTTCAGCTCGGTGCGGTGGGTGAAGATCTACGACCCCGCCGGCAACACCGAACGGCCGACCGGCCAGACCGACTCGATCCCGGAGTGCCTGGAACCGTAGGCACCCGCGGCAGGGTCGTTCGGCCCTGTCCGCCCGGCTCCGGCTGGGTGAGCCTCGACGGATGACGGGCCTGTGCACCGACCTGTACGAGATCCGGATGGCGGTGAGCTACCTGCGCCGCGGGATGACGGCGCCGGCGACGTTCAGCTTGTTCGCCCGCGCCCTTCCGGCGGCGCGCGGCTTCCTCGTCGCCGCCGGTCTGGCGGACTGCCTGTCTTTCTCGAACGGTTCCGGTTCACCGAGGACGAGCTCGACTACCTCCGCGACGCAGCCGTCCTGGACGCTGCGGCGTGTACCGCGTTGCGGGATCTGCGGTTCACCGGCGACGTCCGAGCTGTCCCGGAGGGACGGGCCGTGTTCGCCGGTTAACCGCTGCTCGAGGTGACCGCGCCCATCGCCGTGGCGCAGCTGGTGGAGACGGCGTTGCTGAACCTGGTGACGTTCCAGACCACCATCGCCTCCAAGGCCGCCCGCTGCCGTATCGCGGCGGCGGGACGTGACCTCGTCGACTTCGCCGCGCGCCGCACGCACGGTCACGAGGCGGCTCTGGCAGTCGCGAGGGCTTCGGCGCTCGCGGGGTTCAGCGGCACCAGCTACGTGGCCGCCGCCCGGCGGTACGGGCTCACGGCCACGGGCACAATGGCCCATTCCTACATCCTGGCGTTCCCCGGCGAGCGGGCGGCGTTCGAGGCGTTCGCCGAGGACTTTCCCAGCGCGACGGTCTTCCTGGTCGACACCTACGACACGCCCGAAGGCGTCGGCAGGGCTATCGAGGTGGCGCGGCACCTGCCTCCGCAGCATCCCTTCGGAGTCCGGCTCGACTCCGGTGACCTCTGCTCGCTGGCAGCGGACGCCCGCCGACAGCTCGACAAGGCCGGGCTGACCGCGGCACGCATCGTCGCCAGCGGTGGACTCGACGAACACTCCATCGCCGCACTCGTCGCGCATGGTGCACCGATCGACGCCTTCGGTGTCGGCACGCGCATGGGCGTCTCCGCCGACGCACCGTCCCTGGACAGTGCTTACAAGCTCGTGGAGTACGACGGCAAGCCGGTGATGAAGCTGTCCACTGGCAAGGCCACCGCACCCGGCGCCAAGCAGGTGTTCCGCACCGCCTTCGGGCCGCGAGACGTTCTCGCGCTGCGCAACGAAGACCCACCGCCCGGCCACGAGCCACTGCTGACGACCGTCATGACCGCCGGAGCACGAACAGGTCCACTTCGGACGGAACCCGAGCAGGTCGATGACGCGCGAGACAGGTTCACCGTCGACCTGGCGTGGCTCCCGGAGCACACGCTCGACCTCACCTCCCCCGTTCCGGTCGAAGTACGGACCAGCGACCGGCTGCGCGCGCTCACCGAGCGCGTGCACCGGTCGCTCACCGGTCAGCCAAACTGACCCAGCGGGTCACGAGCGGCCGGAATCTCCCTGTCCAGGAACGTGTTCATCGAGCGGACGCCGTCCATGAACTGCGCGGGGGAACACGATCGCCGAGTTCCGCTCGAGCGCGATCTCCCATGCAGCCTGCCGCGGTGCAGTATCACCAACCGACGCCCTGCTGCGGTACACGAACCACACGCCGTTGACGAGCCGCCGCTACGACCACCTCTGGACCCGCATTCCGACAGCACTCCCGTGGGCTGCGAAGCTCGGTGTGTCCACGCATTGGCGGCGCCACACCACACTCACCTGGGTCGAACGCAACTTCGGCTACGGCATCGCACGCGCCTACGCCGGTCACACCGACGCCAAAGGCGGCTCCACCCTCACCTACATCAAAGGTGTGCCGCGCGAAGTCGCCACCGCACTGTCGGCACTGACCGGCGAACCACATCCACTGTCACGTTGATCAGCGCATTGGAATCTGTCGCTCGTATGGGTGGTGCTGAGCCCATCGCTGTGGCAGTTGCAGTCAGCGACAGCCCAGGGCATGCCGACGAACACGAACAAGGACACGATGAAGCCCGACGAGCTGACCGCCGAACAAGAGGAACTCCTGGTAGCGCAAATGCTGCGCCACCAAGTCGGCATCGATCCCGATCAGGTAGGCGCGGTGCTGGACATGGCGGCCGTCGGGCTGGTCAACAGCGCGTGGCGCAACAGTCCCGTGGAGGACTGGCATGCAGGTGATGGACCGCTCAGTGACGGCGGCATGCTGCGAGTCAACTCCCACACAACCCATCGGGTCCGCGACATGATCCGACGCTGGCGCACCGACTGCGGCATCGACGCCCACTCCTCCACCACCGATCTCGACACAATCGACATCGGCGCCGTGGAATGGCTTCTCCGCAAGCTCTACCGCTGGTTCACCGACCCCAAGCGCAAGCTGCCCATCGGACTCACCCTCGCGGACATCGCTGGCGACGGACTCGGCGAATTCGACGACCACGTCGCCGAAACCCTGGGTGCCGTCGTCGCCCTCGCCGAGGAGCGCAGCAACCACTTCGCATTCGGGCGCGCCGCAGCGCACGGCGGACTCGCGTGCCACCATTGGTGGGGCACACCGGCGTGGCCACATCTGGTCGACCGCTTCGCCGCCGCGGTGGATGACGCTTCAGACCCGCGCTGGGGTCAGGACGGACAGTGGTTCGCTCGACTTCCCACACGGCCGGCACAGATCGCGGACAGCAGCAGCCTGCGACGCCTGCTAGTGCGACATCCCTGGAAGCTGGATGCGGCATCGGCGAACTACGTCGTGACCGCGGGCATCGGCTACATGCGCGACTCTGCACCACCACTGCCGGCCACACCAGACAACCACTGACCTCCGGCCAGCATCCGCGCCCTGCTCTGCGATCGGGACTGTAAAAAGAGCGGTGTAACTCCCGATCATGGAAGTGCA
>NZ_JAJAEG010000076.1:0-8521 GCF_047445655.1 Lentzea alba | reverse complement strand
CCCCCGGTCTACACCGGGACCGCCGGGCCCACGATCGCCGGGTCTACCAGAGGCTTCGACGGCAACGATGCCAGCAGCATCGGCGTGCACACCAGCGGGCTTGGCATCGCCGCTGGGCCAAGCAATGTACCCGTGCTCGGCACGCCACAGGCCAGTACGTCGCTGCCACCAAGCAGCCCATCTTCGACGAACGCGCCACAGTCGCCACACGCCCAGTCGCCACACGCTCCGGCGCCGAACTCGCTGTCGAACACCCCTATCCGGTCGGATGCCATTCCGCAGAACATGCAGAACCACACCGACGAACAGGGTGCGCCTGCGCAGACCTCTCAGTCCACTGTGGAGTCGGCCTCGACATCGACACAATCTCCGCCACCGGCGCCTCTTGTGGCCGCGACCCAAACCCTGTCGTCGCCGAACGTGGCGACGCTCTCATCTGGAACACCCGCGGTTGCTACGAGCACCACAGCGTCCAGTTCGAGCTCGACCACCACGACGCCGGCCGCCACATCCGCGACACTGAACTCGCCAGACCCGTCGAACACCTCGACACACAACACCCTGGACAGCACGCCCGCAACGTCGAACACGTTGCCTCAGAACGCGCAGAGCCTCGGAGAGAGGCCGCCCGCTGGGCAGTCGTCACTTCATGGGGACTCGACGGGGGTGTCGGTCCGGCTACCGGCGGAGGCGTGGGTCGAGGTGGAAGCGGCCTCGCAGACCACGGCATCCCCGCTGACCGCCGCAGCTCTGAACACGGCAACAGCCGTCGGCCCGAACACGACTGTCCGGCAAACATCGTCGCCAACACCCGAGACGAGCATCGCGACTGCGCAATCCAACACCGGCACGCAGCCCTCTGGGCTGCCAGCCCGCAATCTGGCTGTTGCCGTCAACGGCACGAACGGCGGCCCCGAGCAGGAGCTAGGCCCGACGCCGCCCACAGAGGTGAGTGCACCGGTGGTCTGGTCCCAGGACGACAGCGCTGTGCTGTCCACTGCGTGGTCAGAGACGAACCAACTGCAAGGAGTTCTGCCGCTGCCACAAGCGCTAGGTGCGACTACGGCGGACTCATCCGAGGAGTTGCTGGAAGGGGCCGCCGAGGACGGTGGCACCGTCTACTTTCGGCCTGGTGAGGTGTTCACTCGGGAGTTTCGAGCGACCGGCACTGATGTGGTCATCGGTGCCACGTTCATCCCCACCGACGAGTCGGAACGAGCCGAGCGATGGGCGCGCGCCGGCGGCCACGACGTCACACATGTGCTCGGAACCGATGATCGTGATGGGATCGACTTGGCGAAGTCGGTGGTCACCGTGGCCCATCCGGTCGACGGCAAGACGTTCTACGTGAACGCCCATGGGATGCCAGGCGCGGTCGCGGTCTGGATCGAGCGGAGCGGCGGACTTCAGAAGGCCAAGCTTTCCCCGCGCGCGTTCGGCAAGGTGGTGCTGGCCACCGCAGCGTTCCAGCGGGCCAACCGCGACCGCGACGTCCGGCTGTTCCACCAGATCATCTGCCACGCGGCGTCGACCTCCGAGGGTGAGTCGATCACCGAGGGTTTGCACCACGTGGCGAGTGCCACGATGCCCGACGTCGAAGTGCTCGGTGTCACCGACACTGGTCACCGAGGTGGGCCGGGACCATCGGACCGGGCTCGACTGGACGCGGACGACCGTGTACGGGGGCGGCAAGGTGGTCGTCGTTGGCGGCGTCCCGGTGGAGCAGCGGATGACCATCGACGACATCACCGCGCAGATGGCGGACTGGCCGGACAAGAACTACGACGTGCGCACGCGGTTTGCCGAAACCATCCCGCTGTTCTCGGTGGTCGATCGAGCGGTGCGGGTGCAAGGCTTGCTTGAGCGACAACTGACTGAGACCGGCCTGCTCGACTTCACCGCGGTCGCGCACATCGCGAACGTGGGAGTCCGGCCCGACCTCGTGCTGGCCGCGGCAGTGGACCAAGTGCGCTCCGGAGAGCACCCGAACCTGTTCCGTGGCGTCGTGGGGGCCGACGGGCTGCCCGCCGTTGTGCTTGCCCAGATCGAGATCACTGGCGACGGGACAGCGGAGTTCGACGTCCGCCCTGCCACGTGGGCAGTACCAGTCGTGCTGGCGCCGACGGGAGAGCCACTGGACCCGGACACAGTGCGGCAGGTGCTCGCGGACTCCAAGTCGGCGCGTGGCGCGTTTCAGCTGATGTCTCAGCGCGAAATCGAGGACGTCGTGCGGCGAGCGGCAGCGATCGTGGCCGAGAACCACCCTGACCCCGGACCTGACGGAAATCACGCGTTCGAGAGCCTGTATCTGGCGCTGCTGCACAACGTGGCGGTCCGCCTGATCGAGTTCGGCGAGACCGCTGCCCGCGACTACTCCGCCGACATCGCGGGCAGGCTGGTGGACGGCCGACCGCTGGTGGACAGCTGGCCGGACGGCGTGTCCGCGTCGCTGCGGGCCATCGACTTCGTGGAGGTGCTGTTCGAGGACGACGTCACGCGGTTGGCTGATCGGCCTGTTGACCGGGCTCGGGTAGTGGATCTCGCGAGGGCCCTCGCCGGTTCCGCTGTTCGTGCAGGTGAGGCGGGGCGGCCGCTTCCGCAGGTGGTGCTGACCCGATACTTGGTCGTGGCCGATGCTGCGGCTGCGGCAGCGATGCGTGACCGGCACCAAGAGATCAGACGTGTGTTCGTCGGTGCGCTTGCTGATGCGCTTGGTGATCTGGCGCTTCATGGCATTGGGGTCGAGGACATCGCCATCCGTGACCACGTCGAGCGGCCTGGCTCTCGGCTCGACCATCGCCGTGTCGTGCGTATCGATGTCGATGAGTCGCCGTCGTTTGCCGTGCAGCCCACGAGGTCGACAAACATCCACCCCATGGCCACGCCGGCGTCCAACTCCGTGAACGCGGCAATCACGTTGACGCTGCCGGATTCGACGCCCGCCATCAGCCGTCCGGCAGTACGGCATGCCGTCAACACAAGCACCGGCATGCCCGTCTTGAAAAACTTCGTCGGCCAGCTCCCGCCTGATGGGGGTCTGAACGTCAGCGCGGACCGCGATCGGGATCATGCCGGTGGCACCGCGGTCGACTCTGAGCAGGTTGAGCGGATCGACGGTGTGGATGGATCGCACTCGGAATCCTCGCGTGACGCCGGCATTGAGACCAAGTCCGATTCCACGGCCAATACGATGATCAAGTCTAGTCGCCCGATCGACGCTGAGCCGGTGACCATCGACCAGGGTCCGGAGCTGACGAACCGGAGTAGGCCGGAGACCAGGCGCACGGAGGCCGACACCGCGATCAATTCCGGTCTTATGCACACATTCCAGTCGACGGCTGAGGTCGAGCAGATCGGCGCCCACACAAGGTCAGACGGTGTCGAACGAGGCAGGTGGTCGCTGTACGGAGAAAGCTATTCGTTCGGCCACGAGCGCCCCTTCGGTGCCGCCGTGATCAATGTAAATGCCGTGACGCGGCAACCAACTTCTCGGCCGCCAGTTCGGGGAAATATTTCTAGAAATGGCGCTCCTGTAGAATTCGCTCCTGAGCAGGTGTATTCCGTTCTGTTGAAGGACTGCAATGGTAATGTTGTTGGCGTGGGCTATCCCTCGGAGGCGGCGGAGGACGGGCCTGGATCTGGCCCAATGATTGATGCCTGGGAATCGGAGTTGTGGGCATCCCGGCCATTCAGAACCAGCGATCGGTCGTACGTCGCCAACTGGACCGAGACTCTCGACCGAAATCCGCTCGACAACGCACTCCTACAGGTTGCGTCTCAGGGCAGAGTGCCGACACCATGGGCATTTCGCCCGGGGCTTAGTCTCGTGCCCTTCTACGTGGATGGTCACGGATGGCGAAATGGGTTCAAGATTGCGGTCAACTTCGCTCGACCGGGCGCTCCCGCAGCATGGGAGGACGTGGAAGTCAGGGGCACGGAACACGCGCGCCTGTTGATGAGCAATCTCTATTTCAGAGCGCTTCTCTCTCAACCGCCACGACCCTTGGTCTACCTTTCGTGTGAAACCGGTGCACCTCAAGGCCGGGCGGCACAGGAGTCAGTAGGTGCACTTTTCGACGCTGGTTACACAGGGCCAGTGTGGGCGCCGACGGGTCGCGGGCATTACAGCGAGTGGGAACGGCTACCTCTAAACCCGCATGAGATAAACCCATACGAGCGGGGGCTAATCAGTGCTCAATCGTTCTTCGCTGTTGAGCCTACACGTGATAGTGCCGGTCAACAGGTGGCGGGAGTACTCCGACTGGTCTCCAACCCCACTCTCTCGGGCTGGACGCCCGGCGGAGGCCAGTGGTCTTTCCGGCCAGCGCAGGTCTGGACGGCAGTGCTGCGCGGAAGCGGCGGAGAAGTTGTCGGGATCGGGTTCCCTCTGCATCAGGACGATCTCGCCCACGTTCGCGCATGGGCAAACACTCCGCACCGAAACCTGGACACCATTTATACCAAGAACGCGGTAGGCGTAAACGACCTGGCCAATCCTGAACGCCAGTCTCGGGCGCCATGGACAAACCCGTTCTATATCTATGCCACAGGATCCAAGGAAGGGTACGTAACGATCTCAATCGCGACGCCGGTGCCTAACGGGGATAGCCTCTACAGTCAAATACGCGTGAACGGCATCAATTTTGGCAGGCTCATCGGCAGTAACGGCTTCTTCCAAACAGCTTCAAGTGTGAACCCCTCGCGCGACGTCGTCAACGTCATATCGTATGCGGGCCATCATGAAACTGGAATGGCATATGCCTCCTCCGCAGAGCTCCGCCAACTGGGGCACGTCGGCGGTTTCTACGGTCCTACCGGAAGAATCACCAATCTCATCGACCGCACTGGCGGGCACTCGTGGCACGGCGTCGCACCAGCCAGTGGCCAAGGCGGAAGGCCGGCAGACGGAAGATTTGTCAACGTGCTGGCACTAGCGCCACTCACCTACATCGTCGCCGACCTGAGGCCCTGGACGAACACCTCCAATCAAGACCCTTCAAATTCGGGTCCCTCTCGAACCGGCCGGACTCCCCACAGAGGCCGAGACATAGGGCTACCGGCAAATAACGTCCCACAATCAGGTGCGCCGTCCTCGCGTGAGAACAACTACCAGGTCCCTTCCCATCAGAATCAAGGCTTCACACGTTGGCATCATGCCGACAGTGGCTCAGAACTACTCCTCGCGCATGATTCATATCCTGAGAGGGAAAGATACTCGCTCGATTCTGACCTGCGTTTCGAGGCCCGTGATATCAGTGTAGGTTTGCCTGCACGTCCAGAATCGCGGCAGCCGCTGATTCAGGGCTTGATCGGGAGTCAACATGTAAGTTTCGTCGGCAGTCAGGTGCACTCTGTTGTTTGGAGAGATCGCACTGGCAACGTTGTAGGAATAAGCCTGCCTACATATTCAGTCGATCAACTGGACAAAAGCAGGTCATTGGAGTGGGGGGGTAGGCCGTTCCGGAACACGGATCATTCATACATCACCGATCTTAATCTAAAGCTGCACGACAGTGAAGACGAGACATGTCTACGGCAGACTGTGACGCAGAGGAGAACGCTTTCGCCCTGGATGCTTCGCCAGGACTTGAGCCGCGTTCCGTTCTACGTCCACGTTCATGGCCTAGGCGGTGAACGGTTTTCGGTTTGGGTCAACTTTGCTTCACCGGGAACGCCTGAGAGGTGGTCGGAGGTAGCAATCAACGGTGAGCAGCATGCTCGCTTGTTGATGAGTAACCACTTCTTCCGGGCGCTGCTCGCCCAGCCTGCGCGACCTGTGGTTTACCTGTCTTGCCAGGCTGGGGCGCCCGGCAGCAAAGCCGCGCGGGAATCAGTGGGTGCCCTGGTCGATGCCGGCTACCGGATGCCGGTGTGGGCGCCGACTGGGACCGGAATTCGGATCACGCCGGCCCACCCTTTTTCGAACCCGTACGAACCCAACCCAGGTGAACTTCCGCCGGTCAACCAACAATCCTTCTATGGCGTCGTACCAACGGTCGATGAAGCGGGCCATCCGGTCCACGGGGTATTCCGTCTAGTCATGAATCCGATCCTCTCGGGCCGCGAACCGGATGCAGGCTCGTTGAGTTTCCGGTCGGAGGAGGTGCTGACGACTGTATTGCGCGGAAGCACTGGGGAAGTCATCGGCATTGGATTTCCTGCAAATCCCGGCGATCTCGATTACATGGCCAAATGGGCGAAAGCCCCGTATCGTCACCTCGACCGGTGGTACACACGTGACTCGATCGGTCCTGCTCACCTGGCAAACCCTGACCTTCAGTCTCCGGCGCCTTGGAACAACCCGTTCTACATTTACGCGACGGGCGTCCAGGAGAAGCATGTGACGATCTCGATCGTGACCCCGTCGCATAACGGACGTAGCTCATACCGTCAGATCCGCGTCAACGGAAAGAATTTCGGTCGTCTGATCGGCAGCAGTGGGTACTTCCAGACCGCCTCCAGCGTGAACCCCGCGCGAGACATCGTCCACGTCGTATCAAGCGGCAAACCGAACTCACGTATCGTAAGCAGGTCCTCGAGGTACCTGCGCAGACTGGGGCATCTTGGTAGCTTCTATACCCCCACTGGAAGAATGGCCAGCCTGATGGACACAACCGGCGAGCATTCTTGGAACGGCGTGACAGCAACTATAGATCGAAGAGGACGGCCAGCAGCCGGCGAGTTCGTCAACGCACTCCCGGCAACATAGAGACCGTGACCGCCGCTAACATGACATCATTCGCGGGCCATCACGATACTGGCTTGTCGTATTCCTCGTCGACAGAGTTGCGCCATCTGGGACACATCGGCAACTTCTACGCTCCTACCGGAAGGATGATCAGCTTGGTCGACGAGAACACCGAGCAGTCCTGGCACGGTGTTATGCCAACCGTGGACCGAAATGGAAGGACAGTGAACGGAGTGTTTGACAATGTGGTCTTCCCAAATGGCCGAACCGGTACCTAAGGCAGGCTCCTTGAAGACCTCACGCGCCTCCGGATCGATGGACTTGGCCGTCACCGGTTACGCAAGAGATATTCCCACACGAGGTCGGAGAATTCATGGGCGGCAGCGCAGCAGATGTGAGTATCTTGTTGAGACAGGCGAGCGGGTGTGACTACTTCGTCCGTGAGTGGAAGTTGGAGTGCTGTGAACCGGAAATCGGGAGCTGTGGATCAGGATCCAAATACGGGGATCGTCGAACGGAATGATTGGGCCATACTCGTGGACCCGAGTTGGAACCCAGAGTCTGCGGACGAAGTGCCACCTCTGCGTGTGATGGCAGGCGGGTGGCGCTTGGATGGAAAAGGATCTCCTGGCCTGTTCCAAGCGAATCCGGAGTATGTTCCTCTGATGGAGGGTGGTGCCACAGACCCTGTTGATGCTGTGCTGATGCTGGTTGCGCGCGGGGAAGTGCCGGTGGATGCATTGATTCCAACTCTTCGCAATTCATATGTACAGCTGGCGGTCACTGCGGATGGTCAACAGTTGCTTGTCGGCCCGGCGCCCGACGACGCGCAGTGTGTTGCGGTCGTAACGGCGGGCTTGCATCGCAAGAACCTTTCGCATGAAAGCTGGCTAGAGGTAAAGGTGGATGATCTGATCGAATTGATTCCTGAAGGAGTCGACATCCTGCTGAATCCCGGAAGCCCTTTTCGGTTTCGGCTCATGACCGAGGCAGTGCGGTCGAGTTGCGCCGAGGATCCGGAAAATGTGAAACGGTTGGCTTAGGTCTGTGCATCGGCGTTCTACTGGCGTTTCGTATCCCATGTCGGTCGGGTTGCGAGCGGTCGGCGACTGCTGGCGTGGGTTGTCGTCGGCGGCCCAGGGGATCGTGGTGGCGCGGTGTGACACGCAAGCACAGTCCGGACTCCAGTTTGATCGTGCGGGGCACGCGGTGTGCCCATGACGACCCGCGCGTCCGCCTCGTCGAAGGACTGCCCTTGGCCAGTGAGCGTGCAAGTCGTCATCAGCTCCAACGCATCCGTGTGGTCAGCGCGGCTGGCGAACCAGCACCGGGCATCGATGACGACTGGTGGGCTTGCGCTGACTCTGGCGTCGATGAGCAGCGCCGCAGCGCGCAGGTGATGGTTGACCTCGGCTGCCAGGGCAGCCTCCGAGGCGATCAAGCTGCGTTGCACACCCCAAAGTGCAATCACCGCGGCCACAATGGAGAGGAGACCCAGACACTGTCCACAAGAGCGTCCGTGTACTGGTTGAGCGCGGCCCCGCGCACACGAGGCCCGGGAACATCCAGCGCAACTGCCCTGTCGGAAACGCAACGGCGTCTGGTGCGCCACGCGAGACGTCACCCACAAACCCAACCTGCTTCGTGGCGACCTGAGCGATCACAGACACCAGGCAACGTCCTGTCGCTTCCGTCCGCCAACACTCTTGATCGCTACCGGACAATCTTCAGGCGGTTGCCGTGGAATCTATAGGTGTACGGTGGTCGACGGCCAAAACGGCAAACCTCCTAGTGTCCTGCGCCGGAAATCCCATGACTAAGTCTAGTCTGGGT
>NZ_JAJAEG010000075.1:0-12904 GCF_047445655.1 Lentzea alba | reverse complement strand
CCACTTGTACTTCACGACGTCCGTCGAGGTGCTGGCGAACGTGAAGGTGTCCGCGATGCCGAGCGAACCACAGCCGTCAGTCGGGCAACCCGTTGTCTTGTAAACGGAAGAGCTGAACGTCGGCGCGTCGGGCGGGTTGACGTCGACGGAGAACTCGCACCAGCCGGACGGCGGGCCCCAGAGCTGCCAGTCACCGGCGGTGACGCGGTACTGGTAGTCGCCGGTGGTGATGCCGCGACCCGCGATGGACCACGGGCTGCCGCCGTGGGCACCGCTCAGCGCGCCGGGGTAGAGGAGGTAGTCCGTCGACCACGGCACCCTGGCGACGATGTCCGGAACGCCGTCCCGGTTGAAGTCCGCGATGGTCCGCGCCTCGGCGCCCGCCCAGCCGTTGCCGATGTCGTAGCGACCGGGGTTGCCGGTGTACGGCGCACGAGTGCCGCTGCCGGGGTACAGGTACAGCACGCTGCCGTACTCGGCGATGATGTCCGGCTTGCCGTCCGCCGTCTGGTCGACGACGCCGTAGTACGTGAATCCGCCCCAGCCGTTGCCGATGAGCGCCCGCTGCTGGCTGAAGGGCAGGCGCGCGCCCTCGCCGGGGTACAGGTAGAGGTCGTTCACGACGTCCCTGGTGATCAGGTCCTGCTTGCCGTCGCGGTCGTAGTCGGCCAGACCGACGAAGGTGTAGCCGTTCCAGTTCGGGCCGAGCTGGACCCTCGCCTGGGTCGACGGGGCGCGCTTGCCCTCGCCGGGGTAGAGCCACAGCAGGCCGGAGCTGTCCTCACGGGCCACGATGTCCTGGTTGCCGTCTTTGTCCCAGTCGGCGAGTCCCGCGATCGTGTATCCGTTCCAGCCGCTGCCGATCTCCACGCGGTCGCCGGAGCGCCACCCGTCGCGCGTCTCCACGGTCGGCAGGAGGTACAGGTAGCCGTCCGAGTCGCGGATCAGCACATCGGGGCGTCCGTCTTTGTCGTAGTCAGCGGTGCCGACCATGGTGTCCGTCGCCTCGAGCACACCCTTGTTGTGGGTGGCCGGCCCGGCAATCGTGTGTTGGCCGGTGGTGCCGTTGGCCCACGGGTAGTGGACCGCGTTCGAGATCGGGCCGAACGTGCCGTTCGGACGCATGCGGCGCCACTCGAAGTTGGAGTTCATGGCTTCCGCCGGATCGGGATCGCTCAGCCTGGCGCGGATGATCGGCGTCGCGGTCGGCACGAGCGGACGAGCCGCGCCGGTCGCACAGGCCTTGCCGTCGACGGTGACCTGGTCCGGCATGTTCGGGATCGAGTTGAAGTCGATGGCGAGCACGGCGCTGCCGGCGTTGAAGCGCTTCCAGGAGCTGACGACGCCCTCGTCGACGTGCAACACCATGGTGAGGTGGTCCCAGTTGTTCGCCGCGGCGGTGTTGATCGCGTCGGTGAACGGGAACTCGACGTCACCGGGTCCGGCGCAGCCGTGCTGCGCGTCCACCTTGCGGTTGGCCCCGACCGTCGAGCCCCACTTGGCGTCCCACCAGAAACCCGGCTGGTTGTTCCAGGTCGTGCTCGGAGTGATCCCGTCGGTGGCACGCAGCGTCGCGGTGGAGTTCGGGTTGCAGGTGAACGACCACTTCTGCTCGATCCGGAAGGACGCACCGGTGACGATCTTGCCCTTGACCCCGGAGGTGTCCATCCGGAAGTACGAGCGCACGTTNGCACGCAGCGTCGCGGTGGAGTTCGGGTTGCAGGTGAACGACCACTTCTGCTCGATCCGGAAGGACGCACCGGTGACGATCTTGCCCTTGACCCCGGAGGTGTCCATCCGGAAGTACGAGCGCACGTTGTACTGCGCGCTCAGGCACGCGCCGGACGACGAGACGCTGTCGCAGATGCGGCCGGTTCCGGCGTTGCCGTAGGTGCCCGTGTTGCTCAGGTAGTCCAAACCCTGGTTGTTGCGGCCCTGCCAGAACACGCTGCCCTCGTGCCCGCTCTTGTTGGAGACCAGCGTCCACGCGTTGTCGTGCAACCGGCCCGACCAGGACGGGTCGATCATGACCGGGTACTGGGCCTCGTCGAGCAGTTTCGCGTCCGGGGTGACGGTCAGCTCACCGTTCTGAGCACTCACCGGCATGGTCGCGGTGCGCTTCTTCTTGGCCTCCACGGCGGACTTCGAGAGCACGCCGACGTGCGGCACGTTGTCCTGACCGGAGTCCCACATCACCGGCGTCGGTGAGGCGAAGACGACCTTGCCGGCCGAGTCCTTGGCCTCCAGACCACCACCGGCCGCGTGAGCCGTGATGCCCTTCGTCGCGAAGCCGAACTTGACCTTGGCGAGCTTGGGGTTCTTCGCCGCCTCGCGGTTCTTCACGACCAGAACCTGGGCGAAGCCCTGCGAGGACGCGGTGAGCTTCAGGTCGACACCCGGCAGCACCTCGGGGTACGTGGCCTCGTTGCCGGACAGCACCGGCTTGGGCAGCGCCCCGAACGGCCAGGTGATCGAGAGCTCGCGGTCGCCGTCACGCAGCTTCGCGGCCGGGCCGTCACCACCGGCGGAGAACTCGACCGGCAGCACGGCCGCGGCGGGCGTCACCGTCTTTCCGTTGGCGCGCAGTGTCGTGTCGACGCGAGCCCACGAACCGTCGGCCTGACGAGCGAACCGCGGCTCGGCCGACTGCTCCTCCGTGTAGCCGCCCTGGGGCTTGGCGAACGTCTGCGCGTTCTCCGACCGCAGGGAAAGGACCTCCACCCGCTGCCCGCAGCGCTTCGCCATGTCGATGGCGGCCTGCGGAGTCTGTTGTGCGTCAACGCAGTCGGGTGCCGCTGCCACCGATGGGACGTACAGGCCCGGCAGCAACATCGCCGCCGCGATCAGGAATGTGCGCAGACCAAAGCCGCGCGCCCTTGAAGCGCGAGTCATGGTGGTGCCCCCAGGCGTCCGCGCGTGCCCCCCGACAACCCGCGATCCGTTTCAAACTCGGCGGAAGCATGCATGCCTGACGACAAGAAGGCAAGAGGCCGGTCTCACGAACCACCTGCACAAGATCATGAACAGCGCTTCGTTCGCCCTCGAACCACCTGCCGCCACTAACATCACGGCATGGCTGCAGATCAGCAGGACTATCGCGGCGCCTTCGACGAGGCCGCCGCGGACTTCAACGCGCTCGGCAACCACCTGTGGAACCCCATCGGCACCGCGGTGACCACTGTGGCCAGTCCCACCCCCGGCGAACGCGTCCTCGACGCCTGCTGCGGCACCGGCGCCTCCGCCATCCCCGCGGCCCACGAGGTCGGCCCGGACGGCCTCGTCGACGCGGTGGACCTGTCCGCGCCGATGGTGGACGTGCTGCGGCGGCTGGCGACCGACCTGCCCCAGCTCCGTCCCCACAACGCCGACGTGACGACGTGGGAACCCGCCGACTACGACCTGGTCCAGTGCGCTCTCGGGATCTTCTTCTTCCCCGACATGACGGCCGGCACCGAACACCTGATCAGCCGCGCCAGGCCCGGCGGCCGCGTCGTGCTCACGATCTGGCGTGGCGACACGATCATGGCGCCCGGTCGTCATCTCGCGCGTGCGGTCTCAGCCGTCACGGGCGTGGAGAAAGAGGCGCCGCGGCCGCCGCAGCAGGTCGACCGGATCGGTCAGGCGGACACGTACGCGGCCTGGTTGACCGAGCGCGGGCTCGCCGATGTCGAGGTGACCGTCAACGAGCTGCGGCTGACGATGACCAACGAGGTGGCGTGGCTGCTCGTGCTCGGGTCCGGGTTCCGGCATGCCCTCACCGATCTCTCCGCTGATCAGGTCGCGGAGGTTCGGGAGCGGTACGTGGCTTCGTTGCGGGAAGATGGACTGTCCGAAGTGGACGCCACGACGTTGATCGGCAGCGGTACCCGGTAACGCGGAAGGGCGGACGCTCATCACGAGCGCCCGCCCTTCCACACTTCGAACGGCTACCTACCCAGCTTGCCCCGCCACAGCGTCTCCTTGAGCGCCGACAGGTTCTCCCCCGGTATGAGCAGGCCGGGAGTGGCCTTGCCGAGGAGGTCCGGCACCTCGTGCCACTGGTGCACGCCTCCGCCGAGCCCGGTGCCGAAGAAACACCCCTTGGTGTGAGAGGCCAGCACGCAAGCAGCGGCGAAGCCGGCGGCGACGGACGGGTCGGTGCGGTCGGCACCGATGATCGCGCCGACCAGGTGGCCTGTGTTCGCCTCGCCGGGATCTGGCGGGTAGACGGACACGGAGATCTTGGCCGCCTGGCCCGCGATCTCCAGTTCGATCTCGAGGTCGAGGTCGGTCGCCGCCACGTCGATCGCGTTCTGGCGGGCGTCGCCCGGGTTGAACTCGACGGGTTCCCCCGTGAGCTCTCCCCGCACGACACCCACCGCGGGCCTCGTACCCACCAACCGGTCGAGCACGTCACCGAAACCGACGAGGAATTCGCTCATCGGCAGGTGGCCGTTGTGCTCCACGGTCCATTCGATCGCCATCAGTTCCGCCTTAGCTCGGCCGTTTGCTGTAGTGCATCCAATGGCCGTTCGCCTGCCTGATCGAAACCTTGCCGAACCAGCCCTGCTGGATGAAGACCCTGATCAGTTTGACGGACGCGATCGCTCTGGTTCCCAGGAAAGGAGCCCTCACGATCAGATGCAGCCCCATGTGCTGAGGAGTCTTGGCGACGTCCTTCTTGGCCTTCACCAGCATGCGGATGAAGGTCGACCGCTTGTTGGTGTTGACGGATTTGAGGCTCACGGGGTGGCCGTTGTAGTGCCCGTCGATCGTCTGGAGGTGCTTCGTCTGCTGGCCCTCGAAGTGCCCCTTGTGATCCCGGACGAACTCCTGGGCCTGCTTGTACTCGTCGTCGTCGAGATGGTTCCTCCTGACGGTGCCCGGCAACTCGGAGCCTGTGCCGCAGTTGTGGACCAGCACGGGTGAACCGGCCGCCATCACGTGGTACGTGTGGAACTCGGCGACCGTGAGGTCCCGCATCACCTTGTTACCGACGCGGTTGCGCACGGACTTGACGATCATCGAGACGCCGTCGGCGGTCCGCAACTCGTGGCCGGGCACGAGCAGTGACGCGAAGGCCCACTTGCCGTCGGTCGCGTCCCAGAACGGGTGCGTCCACGTCGTCTCGATCGTCTCGACCTTGCCGCCGGCGCTGACGACGTCGAGGTCGGTCAGGTCGAAGTCGACGTTGCGGTGCAGCTCGGTCACCGGCTTCGCCACGGTCTCGCCCGTCCGCGGCTCGGTCGCGAGGACCTCGTCGCCGCGCTGGACGTCCTTGATCGGCTTGGTGGTGCCGTTGGCGAGCATGACCAACGTCGCCGGGGCGAAGCTGTGCGCGCCGTTGCACTTTCCTCGCGGTTCCGCGGGCGGTGTGCTCCTGGCGGCGTCGTCGGCCACCTTGTCGCCGCCCTTGCGCATGGCCTGCCGTGCCTTGTTCAGCACCTTGCCGCCGACCACGCCGAGACCCGCGGTGACGCCGCCGACAGCGGCGCCGATCGCCATCTCCTTGCCGAGCTCGCCGACGCTGAACTCCTTGCGACCGCGGGCGACGTCGGTGCCGTACTCGGCACCCGCCGCAGCAGCACCGGCGACCGCACCTGCGAGCAGCAAGCAGCCGACACCGGTGGCACACACCGCGCCGACCGCGACGGCGGCAGCCGCACCGACGACCACGCCGGTGACGAACTTGAGCGGGTCCTCCTTGATGGACTTCACCGTGTTGACCACGGCGGTCTTCACGGTGTTGCCGACCGCCTTGGCCGCGCTGCCGACAGCGTTGCCCACGGCGCGGAACGCACCACCGATCGACCAGCGACCGTCCGAATCGACGTAGCTGAGCGGGTTGTTGTTGCCGTACGCGTACCCGTGCATCTGCTGGGGATCGGCGTTGTCGATCTCCGGGTCGACCGACACGAAGCGGCCGATGGCCGGGTCGTACTCACGGGCACCGATGTGGGTCAGGCCCGTGTTGTCGAGCGTGCCACCGACGAAACCCTTGTCCAGCTTGGCCGGCCAGGTTCCCGTGCCGCCGCGAACCTCACCGAACGGCAGGGTGCGGCGCGTGGACACCACCTGGTTCAGCGCGTTGATCGTGTTCTCCGCCGTGCCGTGCTGGTCGGAGGACATCCACGTGAGCCCGGTCGACGTGCGCATCGCGATGTTCTGGCCCGCGTGCGTGTAGTACCGGGTGCAGGACTTCGCACCGGACGACGCGGTGTAGCGCAGTTCCTGGCCCGGCAGGTACAGCGTGCGACCAGTCGGGTCGCGCCTGATCAACCGGTTGCCGTCGGCGTCGTAGACGTACGACGAGGCACCGGACTCGTCGACCGTGGTGGCGACGTGTCCCTCCTGGTCCCACGTCAGAGTCTGCGTGCCGGTGGTCGGCGCCGGCCGGGTGAGCAGGTTGCCGGACTCGTCGTAGGAGTACGACACGTTCCGGGTTCCGGCGGTGTCCGAGGTCGACGTGCCGGCCAGGCTGTGCTTGCCCGGTGTCGGCGTGTACGTCGTGGTGCGGTCACCGGCGCTGGTGCCGTGCTCGACCAGTTTCGTGCGGTCGCCCGCGCTGTTGTAGGTGAACGACTGCCAGTACTTCGACGGGCCGCCGAGCCCGGCGACGGTCGGGTCGGGCGCGCAGTCCCCGGACGCGGGAGTCCACGCCTCTGTCAAACGGCGCAGGTAGTCGGTCCGGAAACACTGGGTGTCCGCACTGACCGAGTCCGCGATGCGAGTGACGTTGCCGTACGTGTCGTAGCTGTACGACACGTTGGCGACATCGGTGGGCCCGGTCTGGCGCGTGGTCCAGATCTGGTTGAGACGGCGCGTGTGCTGGTCGTAGTTGCGCGTGATGTCGACAGTGCTGCCGCCGCTGTTTCGCAGCCGGTAGCTCGCCAGTTCACCGAACGAGGTGTAGCCGGTGTTGGTGACGAGGTCGGTCTGAGCTTTGGTGCCGTAGCCGCTCTTCTGCGTCTTCGCCTGGCCCAGCCCGTCGTAGCCGTACTGCAGAGTCTCCCGCTGGAGGTCACCCATCGCCGGGATGCGTGTGGTGTACAGCGAACCGTCGGCGTTGTAGGTGAACACGTAGCTGTAGGTGCCGGCCAGACCGGTCTCCCCCGCCGGAACCGTGAAGTCGGTCGCCGTCGGCTGGCCGTCCGACCGAACGCCGATGTTCTCCTTGACATACGCACCGAGTTCGCCGTGGCGAACGGACTTCACCAACTGGCCGTTGACTCTGTTGCCGTCGGCGAGCACGTCGTAGAACCACTCCGCACGCAACGGACCCGTCGGCGAGTCGTCACGCATGCTCGTCTTACGACCCAACTCATCATATGTGTATGCGAGCGTCTTGCCACGAGCATCCGTTGTGGACAGCAACTGGTCGGAGTCGTCGTAGACCGAGGTGATGAGCCCCTTGTCCGGATCCACCGTGCGGTACTGCCTGCCTCGCAGGTCGTAGTCGTACTCCCAGGTCTTGCCGGTCGGGTCGACGACCTTGCGAAGCTTGTCTTCGCGGTCGTATGTGTACTTCGTGGCATCGAAGCCCGACGCGCTGCCGGCGGCGACACCGGCGTGGTACTGCCGCACCTCTGAGGTCCGGCCGAGCGCGTCGGTCAACGTCGAGGACACAACACCGCCAGCCGGCGGCGTGATGTCCGTGCGGTCGCCCGCGTAGTAGGTCGTGGTGACCGCCAGGTCCTCACCGCCAGGGCTGGCGACCGGCAGGCTCTTCTTGAGCTTCTCGACGATCTCGCGCCCGGCGCCGTCATAGCTCGTCACCGCTCCGGACGGGATGGTGTCCGTCGGAACGAACAGCTCCGTGCTCGGGGCGACGTTCGCGAGGTACTCGTTGTTGGACCGCACCGAACGGCCCGCCGAGTCGTAGTACGCATCGGTCACGACGGCGTTGGTCGTGCTGCCGGACGCGTCGAGCTTCTGCGTCTGCCTCGGCCGGAGCAAGCCGTCGAACAGCTGGATCGAGGTGTTGTACTGGCCGTCGGCGTTGATCGAACTCGTGGTCACCGCGACCGGGCCGTTCACTCGCTCCAGGTACGAAAACTTCTTGTTCGCGGGCACCGAGTTCTTGTCGTAGCCCGGCATCCACACAGCCGTCGTGCGACCGAGCCCGTCGTAGGTGATGTCGGTACGCCACTGGTTCGAGTCCACAATAGACGACGGAAGGTCCCACGCAGGCTGCTTGGTGGTCGTGGTGACCCAGCCGAGCGAGTTGGTGGCGGTCGTCTGGGTGACCGGTCCGCCTTGGGCCGGCGTGTACGCCGTGGACGTCGCCCCCTTGAGATCGGTCAGCTTCGTGACCCGGCCGTAGTTGTCGTACTCGACCGTCTTCGTGGTCTGGTACGACGCCACGCCGTTGACGTACGACTTCAGCTCCTCGGTCTTGGTGGCGTCGCCCTTGGTCGGTGCAGCACCGAGATCTTGGCCGTCGTAGTAGGTCTTGGTGTCACCGGAGACATCCGCGTCCACCAGGCCCGTGCCCGCCTGTGCCTTGGCGCAGTCGACCAGGAACTCCCGTTCCCGCGAGACTTCCTCGATCAACCAGGAAGACGTGTTCCTGGCGTAGTCGAACAGCTTGCACTTCTCGTCACCGGTGACCGAGGTGTCGCCCCTGTCCTCAGTCCTCACGGGCATGCCGTAGGTCTGATCGAACTCGGTGCTCACGCTCGTCGTCAGGTGACCACGCCCGCCATCGAGCGCGGTACGGGCGTGCTTGACCGCCGTGTTCACGTATCGGGCGTAGGTGGTGATGCCGTTGATCGTGCGGGTGGCGGTGGGTTCGGAACGCCACGGCTCGTTGACGGTCGCGGAGACTTCCGCACCGCCAGGCCCGTTGTAGGTGATCTCCTCACGCGGCATGCCGGCGAAGACGTCCTCGTCGACAACGGCCGGGACGTTGCCTACGGCGATGGCGGGCAGGGAGACGTTGCGGGTGCCCGACGGGAGTTTGTCGCCGTGCATGCCGCGGAAGTAGCGCGTCTCGGTGAGGGTCTGCTCGCCTGGGTCTCCCTTCATGGCGCGGACAGCGCTGTAGCCGCGCCAGTCGGACCAGGTCTTGTCCTCCGCCTTGATGAAGCCGTCGTCGTCGGTGTAGTGCCAAGCCGGATCGCCGACGTACTCGTACTGGGTCAGAACACGCACCGCGCCACCGGTGAGATCGGTCTCGGTGACGCTCTTGACCACGTACTTGTGGAAGTAGTCCCAGATCGGGGTGGTGTTGCCCTCCGGGGTCCAACGCACCGGGTAGCACCGCAGGTTGTTGTCCTGCAACGCGTTCGGGTTCGGCATCCGCGAGCCCACGACGCAGTCCGGGTCGGAGTAGGTGACGTCGACGCGACCACCGGTCTCAGTGTGGATGGTCTTCAGACGCCACCACTTCATGGCCGCGTGCTGGTCGGAGTGCGTGTCGACGCGGTTGCTGAGCTGGATGCCACCGAAGCGGATGTCCGGGCGGGTGACCGTCTCGCCGACCAGGCCCTGGTGCGAGACCTTGTCCAGCCACAGGCCCGCACGGGTGCCGTCGCCGGGGTCGGGGAAGGAGTGACCCAGCGTCCACTTCTCAACCAGGTTGCCGCCGACCTTCGTGGTCACGGCGGCAAGGCGCTTCGTCATCCAGAACGTCGGCGATCCGACGCGGCACGGGCTCGCGTTGCACTCCTGGTCCCAAGGGACGTCCGGCCAGTTCGTGGCGTTCTTGGTACCGCAGTTGGCCAGGCAGCGGTCAGCCGGCTCGAAGACGACCTGCATCGGCGCCGTTTCGGTGCGGTCGGCGCGGGTGCCGTAGTCGATCTGCTTGAGCACCGCGGCGCGGTCGTACTGCGCCAGGTCGGTTTCGGTGTTGTTGCGCGCGTACTTGTTGGTTTCCTTGTCGTAGCTGAACGACATGGTGTTGCCGTTCAGGTCCACGACGTATTCGAGGTTCCAGCGGTACGGCTGCGCGCAGAAGGAGTCCTTGAACGCGTTGGCGGCACACGGTTCTCCCGCGTGGTTACCAGCAACCGGGACGTTGAGCACCGACTGCGTGCCACGACCGAACCAGTTCTGGGTGCCATCGGGCGTGGTGACCACCCAGTGCTCACCGTTGCGGGCGCCGTTGGACGCGCCCGTGCGGAACTCGACACGGGTGCCGTCGTCGTTGCGCAGGCGCCAGCGGTTGCCGGACTCCTTGATCAGCTCACCGGCGTGGCCGGCCATCGAGAGGGCGGCGTTCTCGTTGCGCCAGCACAGGTCGCCGGTCTTGGTGGTGTTGCGGGCGCCGGTGCCCATGTCGTCGGCACAACCGATGTAGCGGCGCTCGATGAAGTTCGCGCCGAGCTCGAAGCCCTCACCGATCCACGACGGCTGGTTGTTCGACGCCGCCATCCGGCCGTCCACACTGGACGACGAGTACGCCAGCGCCAAAGAAGGCGTCGGACCACCCAGCGACGGTGGCATGCGCAGCGGGTAGTTCCAGGAGAAGTCACCGGTGTTCGACCCTGCCGACCAGGTCGCCGAGGGGGCGAGACTGGTGGCCGAGTACGTGCCGGAACCACTGGAGGTGCCTGCGGCCAGCGCCATGAACGCGCCGCCGGCCGGGCTGGCCTCGGTCGCGGTCACCGTGCGCTTGGCCGGGTCGTTGCGAGACGCCACCGGCTTCGCCGCGCACTCCGGCTTACCCGGCGTGGTCAGCGCACACTCGGGCAACTCCACGAGCCGCAGGCGTGAGGACCAGTCACCGCCGTAGGCCCAGCGGAAGGACGAGTAGTCGACCTCGACCTTCGCCGAACCACCGGAAACCTTGAACAGCACGCCGTACACGCCCGCCTTGCGGGTCTTCTCGCGGTCGAACGTCTCGATCTTGACCTTGGGCTTCGCCTTGGCGGCCTCCACGTCGGCCGCGGCGACCGACAACGGAGTGTCGGCCACCTTCTTCTGAGCGACCGAAACGGCCTCGACCTCGGCCACACCGGCCTTGGGCCACACCGGGGCACTGCCGGTGAAGGCAGTGCCGGTGCGGACGTCCTCAGCGGTGCCGACGCCGAGCTTCTTACCCGCTACCACGCGTTCTTTCTGCGGTGTTGGGGGTTTGTAGGGGGCCGCCAGGGCAGGCGTGGCGGCCAGGACGGTGGACACGAGCGACGCCACGAGGGCGACGGCCAGGCCGCGTTTGGGCAGGGTTGAAGACATGACACGAGCTCCAGAAGAAGTGAGTGCAGGGTTGATCAGCTGAAGTGGGCGCGGAAGGGCTCGTGCCACCCGGCGCCGATCTGGTTGGCCTCTTCGTAGGGGAACTTGGTCATGCCGTGCTTGTTGGTCCAGGAGTAGACGGCGCCGTCCGGGTAGATGTGGATGATCTCGGCCTTGCCGTCGCCGGTGACGTCGGCGAAGCGGATCCGCTCGGGGGTGAAGCCCACGCCGATTTCAATGGAGGTGTCGTAGCTGCCGTAGCCCAGGCCGCTGAGGTTGAGGTAGCCGGAGACCGTCTGGTCCTGGTTGACCGTGATGAACTCGGCCTTGCGGTCGCCGTCGACGTCCGCGAACAGGACGCGGTCCGGGGTGTGGGCGGTGACGGTGAGGATGACCGGGGTGGTCGAGAACGCCGTGGACTGGCCGCGTTCGTTCATGCCGAACAGGTTCCGGTAGGCGCGGACCCGGCCGTCGGCGTCGACGGAGATGCGGTCGGCTCGGCCGTCGCCGTCGACGTCCGCGAACAGGACGCGGTCCGGGGTGTGGGCGGTGACGGTGAGGATGACCGGGGTGGTCGAGAACGCCGTGGACTGGCCGCGTTCGTTCATGCCGAACAGGTTCCGGTAGGCGCGGACCCGGCCGTCGGCGTCGACGGAGATGCGGTCGGCTCGGCCGTCGCCGTCGACGTCCGCGAACTTCGTGCGGATCGCCTCGCCGGAGGTGGCCGTGCCGATCGTGGTCGGGCCGGCGAACGGGAAGCCGTTCATGCCGTTGACGTTCTTGAACGCCCGGATGGTGCCGTCCGCGTCGACCGCGACGATCTCGGACTTGCCGTCGCCGTCGATGTCGGCGAAGAAGGTCCGCTCGGGGGTCCAGCCGGAGCCGATGTGCTGGGGCGCGCCGGGGTAGATGCCGTTCTGGTTGAGGAACGCCTGCACGTCGCCGTTGGCTTCCACGCGGATGAACTCGTCGAGGTTGTCACCGGAGACCGACGCGCCGTTGCGCTGAGTGTCGTCCAACGGCGTGGGCGCCAGGACTCCCTGCCACGTCTTGAGCTCGTCGACGTTGCCGTTGAAGAACTCGCCCGCGCTGCTGCGGCCGACGGACAGGACGCCGGTGGAGTTCCAACCGACGACGCCGGTCACGGTGCTCTTCAGGGCGTCGGGAGGCTCCGGGCTGTCCTCTTTGGTCTTGTAGCCCACAGTCAGCTTCAACGTGCGCGCGCTGGCGTCGTAGGTGGCCACCAGGTGCGTCCACTTGTTCACCACGGCTTCAGCCTTGGCGCGCCACGTCGTCGTGGGGTTCGTCGACGCGTTCGGCATCTCGGCGGACCACTGGGTGCCGTCGTACTTCAGCGTGAACGGGTCCACACCGGACGGACCGCGCTGCACGACGACCGTGCGAGGCGCGCCGGTGTCGTTGAGCTTGGCCCACACGTCGACCGAGAACGACTGGTCGGTGTTGAGCACGGCCTCACTGGTGCTGGCTGAGCTGTTGGTGCCGTTGAGCGCCAGACCACCGCCACCCTGCACACCCTGGCCCCACGACGCACCGCCAGCCAGGTTCAGGGTCACGTCGCGGCCGTACGGTGAGGAGTCACGGGCGATGGAACCGCTGCCCTCGTTGAACTTCCACTCGCCGACACCGCTGACCACGGACGCGTCGGCCATGGACACGGACTCCGGCTGGGTGATCGTGCGGTTCCACGCACGCACCTCCGCCAGCTCACCCTGCCAGCCCTGACCGA
>NZ_JAJAEG010000074.1:0-13434 GCF_047445655.1 Lentzea alba | reverse complement strand
GAACATCCCGTCCTGAACATCAACAAGCTTATGGAGCGAGACATGCACGGCTACGCCGAGAACAAGGACGCCCACCTGCGCCGCCTCCGCCGGATCGAGGGGCAGGTCCGCGGCTTGCAGCGGATGATCGAGAACGACGAGTACTGCATCGACGTGCTCACGCAGATCTCCGCGGCCACCAGGGCGTTGCAGGCGGTCTCACTGGGGTTGCTCGACGAGCACCTCAAGCACTGCGTGAGCCAGGCCATCAGCGAGGGCGGGACCACGGCCGACGCGAAGATCGCGGAAGCCAGTGACGCCATCGCCCGCCTGGTCCGCTCCTGACACCACGAGGAGAACCGCTGAGGACCGGGTACAAGGTCGCCCTGTTCGGCGTGACGCTGGCCGATGAGCCGTTGTCCGTACTGCGGGGGCATTCCCTGGCACTAATAGGAACCTCACGGCGTGTTCCGTAGCCTCGGCACCTCAGTCTCCAATCCGCAGGAGTTGGGTGTGCCGAGGTTTGCCCTGGTCGCAGCGTTGCTGACGGCCCTTGCCGCATGCACGTCGAGCCCGCCCACGCCCACCCCTTTGACTCAGCCTGAGAGCAGCACCACCCAGCCGCCTCAGGAACAGCAGGTCTACCTGTCGATCGGCGACTCCTACGCCACCGGTTTCGGCCCGGACGGCACCGGCGAGAGCTTCGCCCACATCCTGGCCGAGCAGTCCAACCTCAAGCTGGTCAACCTCGCCTGCAACGGCGCCACCTCCGCCGATCTCGCCACAAAGCCCGCGTGCGGCCCCGACGCGGGCGGCAAGACCCAGGTCGACGCGGCCGTGGAAGCGTTGCGCGGCAACAAGGTCCGCCTCGTGACGTTGGTGATCGGCGGCAACGACCTGGCCCCGTGCGCGATCAACCAGGACCCGGTGCGGTGCGCGACCGAGGCCGTCGCCGGCATCAAGACCAACGTCGCCGCCACCCTGACCAAGCTCCGCGCGGCCTCACCGGACGTGAAGATCGTCGGCGTGACCTACCCGGACATCTTCCTCGGCGCGTGGGTGAACCCGTCGTTCCGCAACGGCAAGAACATCGCCACCCTGTCGGTGACGATGTTCCAGAACTTCAACACCGAGATCACCGCCGAGTACGCCAAGTTCGGCGCGAAGTTCGCCGACGTCACGCAGACGACCGGCGGCTACACGGCGCTGACGGACGTGGTACAGGACCCGAAGTACGGCCAGATCCCGTCCTCGGTCGCCAAGGTGTGCACGCTCACCTACTTCTGCGACCGCACCGACGTGCACGCCACACCCGCCGGCCACCAGGCGATCGCCGACGCCGTCACCACGGCGGGTCGCTGAACTCCGCCCGCACAGACGTCCCGTCACCGACCCGCGAACACACCGTGAGCCGCCCACCCACGGCCGCCACACGGTCGTCCAGCCCGCGCAACCCGGACCCGTCCGGATCAGCCCCACCCACGCCGTTGTCGCTCACATCGACCACGACCAGCCCGTCGACGCACGTGACCTCGATCCGAACCTCGCGCGCGGACGAGTGCTTGGCGGCATTGGTGAGGGTCTCCGCGACGACGAAGTAGCAGGTCCGTTCCGCGACCGGGGAAAGCCGCGCGGACGGCACCCCGACCAGCACCGCAGGAACCGCGGATCGTTCCACGAGCGACTGCAACGCCGGACCGAGCCCGGCATCGGTCAGCAGCACCGGGTAGATGCCCCGCGCCAGCTCCCGGAGCTCGTCCAGCGCCCTGGCCAGTTCCTCCCGAGCCGAAGCCAGCAACGCGGGCGAGCTCTCGGCCAGCCGCAGCGTGAGCAGCACCGAGACCAGCCGCTGCTGCGCGCCGTCGTGGAGGTCGCGTTCGACCTGGCGGCGGGCCTCGTCGGCGGCTTCGACGATCC
The DNA here is from genome assembly GCF_047445655.1 of Lentzea alba. GTDB lineage: Bacteria > Actinomycetota > Actinomycetes > Mycobacteriales > Pseudonocardiaceae > Lentzea > Lentzea alba_A. The sequence continues at coordinate 11,538 of NZ_JAJAEG010000074.1, read as the reverse complement.
GCTGCAACCGCAACTCGTTCTGCACCGCCAAAGCCGCGCTCGCCGCGACCGCCCGCACGAACACCGGGTCCAGCGCGGGATCGTGCACGAGCGCCGCCAGCCGCGTCCCGCCTGCCTCCAGGTACGTGATCGCGCGCGAAGTCGGCGGCACCTCGCCGTGCACGATCTCCAGCGACGGGTCGTGCAACGTGCGCGCCAGCACCGACCGCAGGTCGTCCGGCAGCCCGGCGCCCAGCGACACCGCCAGCTCCCCCACCGCCGACCGGTCCAGCCGCGCCCGCACCAGCCCGTAGAGCAGCGCCATCGGCCACCCGACCAGCACGACCTCGGTCGACCACTGCAGCGGCACCTGCACCGCCGGCGGCAACCCGAGCAACGCCGCCACGTACGTGACGACCACCGTCAGCGCGATCGCCGCGCCGCCCCACACCACCGGCCCGAGATCGCGCCGCGCCACGCTCCCCGACCGCAGCCAGCGAGTGATCATCCGCGCCAGCAACGCCACCAGCAGCACGATCCCGGTGACCATCACGACCACCGCGACCACCGGTATGCCGCGAGACGCCGGCACCTCGCGGATGACCACGATGTTCAGCGGCCCCTCGAACGGTGTGACCAGCAGATAGCCGACGTTCACCGGCACGGTCAGCGCATAGGCAACGCTCACGACCACGAGCTGCCATCGACTTGTGATGCGCCCGCTCGGATACGTCACGAGCAGGTGCCCCAGCACCGCCAGGTACAGGGTCTTGGTCGCGACCCCGACAAAGAACGCGACGTCGTTCTCGATCGCTCCGGCCAGCCGCACGAACCAGGCCAGCCCGACCGCGATCATCAGCTGCCCGGCGAGGCTGTCCGGCCGCCGGTCCGCCGCCTCGATGCCCGTGCCGATGAACGCCAGCCCGACCGCGAGGTTGAGCACCACCGCGGGCACCGACACCTCGTACCCGCCCCAGACCAGCGCGGCGAGCGCGAGGAATCCGGTGCCCAGCCAGAGAACCCTCATCGCCGCAGGTAGGCGAGCACCGCCAGCACCCGGCGGTTGTCATCGGGCCCCTGCTGCAGGCCGAGCTTCGTGAACACCGACCGCACGTACGCCTCGACCGTCTTGGGGCTGAGGTACAGCCGGTCGCAGATCGCCTGGTTCGACCGTCCCTCGGCCATCACGGCGAGCACCTCACGTTCCCGTTCCGACAACGTCTCCAGCGGCGAGCCGACCCGCCGCCGGCCCACCAGCCGCGCCACCACACCCGGATCGATCACCAGCCCGCCCGCCGCGATCCGGCGCACCGCGTCCGTCAGCTCCACGACGTCGGTGACGCGATCCTTGAGCAGGTAACCGGCGCCGCGGGCATCGGAGTCGAGCAGCCACAACGCGTAGTGCGGCTCCACGTGCGCCGACAGCACGAGAACGCCGACATCCGGATGGCGCCGGCGAATCTCGCGCGCCGCCTCCAGCCCCTCGGTGCCGAAGCCCGGCGGCATCCGGATGTCCACGACCACCACGTCCGGCGGGTCGGCGTCGACGTGAGCCAGCAGCTCCGCCGCGTCGCCGACCTTCGCCACCACCTGGAACCCCGCCTCGGTCAGCAGGTGCGCCACGCCCTCGCGAAAGAGCGCCACGTCATCAGCCAGTGCTACCCGCATGAGCCGATGGAACCACGTGCGCGGTTCGCCGTCGTCGCCAAACGACCAACACGACCGCATTCACCACGACGAGTCCCGCGCCCGCCGGGTACAGGTGCTGAACCGCACCCGCGGTGTCGCTGACGAAGAACGTCCACGTGATCTTGAACAGCCCGCCGAGGTTGATCGCGACCAGCGCCCACACCAGCGAACGCCGCCAGAACGCCGCCGCCAGCACGCCGAGCATCAGCGGGACGAGCAACCCCATCGCGATCTTCGCGAGCGTCCACTCCCCCAGCAGGTACTCGCGTTCGGAGGCGAGCATCTCGATCGCGCCGGGAGTCGGGTGCTCCGGCGCCGGGAACCACGCCATGCTCGTCGCGAGCGCCAACAACGTCAGTGCGATGCCCCTCCAGCTGCGCTTGTAGCTGAAGTACGCGAACGGCAGCAGGAACAGCGGCCGGATGTACCAGCTCAGCTCGTTGTGGTGCCGGTTCCACGCCCACGCGGCGAGCTCGTTGAGCCACTCCATCGTCTTCTCCTTTCGAGTGGCTCCCAGAGTTCGCTTTCCCGCGAGACGGAACCACGAGGGCATCCCGTGAACTCCAACCAGGGTCAGCCCCGTATTACCCGAAAGCCTCTGTCGTCAGGCGGCGGAGGCTGACAGGCTCTGGAACCGTTGCCGCAGCGAGGAAGTGTCCGATGACCGTGCTCCCGCAAAGCACCGACGCCCTGTACCGGCTCAACGACGCCGTGGACGGGTTCCTGCGCAGTGAGAAGGAGTTCGATCTCGCCGATCCGGCCGCGCACATGCTGGTGGGCGGCCGCTTCCGCACCCTCGGCGCGCAGATCGGCTCCAGCGTGCTCGCGGGCGTGCCGGAGGAGGACATCGCCGCGATCGTGCAGCCCGCACGGTCGGCGTGCGCACGTTCACCCCTCATGCGCGACGAGCAGGAATGGGCGCGCGGCTACCCCAGCGACTACCGGCTGGTCGAGCACGTCGTGGCCCAGGCCAACGGCGGCACGCCCGAGACGCTGGGCTGGCACGTCGAGGCGAACCTGCAGCAGTCCGCGATCACCCAGCAGTACCGCAACCGGGTGATGCACCAGGCCAGGCTGATCAGCGACGTCCTCACCGCACCGCGCAACGGCCCCCGTTCGGTGTTGTTGATCGCCTCCGGCGCGGCGGCCGACCTGCGGCTCATCCCGCCCGGCATCGTGCGGCCCGGCGACAGGTTCGTGCTCACCGACGTCGACCCGGACGCGTTGTCGCTGGCCCAGAAGCGGCTCGGGCTGCTCAACGACTTCACGACCGCGGTGCCCGGCAACATCTTCCGCGCGGTCAACCAGATCGCGCCGCTGGGGCCGTTCGACCTCGTGCTCGCGGACGGCTTGTACGACTACCTCAACGACCGCGCGGCGGTGCGGCTGACCGAGGCCGTGCTGACCAGGCTGTGCCGGCCCGGTGGCACGTTCTACTTCTCCACCATCCTCGCCGGGAACCCGTTCCGGTGGTCGATGGAGTACCTGATGGAGTGGCAGCTGATCGAACGTGACGAAGCCTCGGTCCGCGCGCTGCTACCCGGGTGCGATGTGTCGATCGGGGCCGACCCGACCGGGTTGACGTTGTTCACGCATGTCCGGACCAGGCGGGGCTGAACGCCCCTGAGGGCAGCGATCACCGCCCTCAGGGGTGGCCGGATCGCCGTCCCGCGCGTTAGTCGATCAGCAGGAACATCGCGAGTATGCGAAAGATCTTCTTGGTCGCGCTCGCGATCTGTCTGCTGCAGCCCGCCGTCGCCCACGCGGACACACCGGTGACGGAGGTGCTGTCGGCGGAGGGTGGCGCGCAGCTCGTGGACATCGGCGCACCTCTTCCCGCCGTGCCGGCGCGGCAGCCGGGACGCTCCGCCGCCGCCCCGCCGCGGCACTGGTTCGGGGCCTATCAGCCGCCGATCACGTTGCAGCCCAACCAGTACATCCAGGCGTGGGGCTACTGCCCGGACGGAATGCTCGTCACCGGTGGTGGTGCGTCCGTCACCAGCTACGGGCTCACCATCATGGCCACGCAGCCGCTCGACGGCGGCAACGGCTGGAAGGTGCTGATCGTCAACAACGGCGACGTGGACGCCACGTTCAAGGTCCACCGGGTGTGCTTCAGCGGGCTCAGCAACTACCAGATCGCCTCCCGGAAGATCGTGGTGGCGCCCTACACGTCCGACGGCGTCAGCGCCTCGTGCCCGTCGGGGACGAGCGCTGTGGGCGGCGGCGGTGAGACGGATTCGTTCTGGGGACGGAACGGCACCTATCCGGTGGTGCCGGGTCTGCTCGACTGGAGGTTCTACTTCAACAACCGGGAGTCCGTGGCCCGCACCGCGACCGCGTACGCGGTGTGCGCGTGGGGCATCAACAACCTCGGCACCAACTACGTCGGGGCAGCGGTCGACAACGGCCAGTACGGCCGTGCCGCCAAAGCATGCTTCCCCGGCAGGGTCGTGGTGAGCGGCGGCTACTTCTCGCTCGCCGACCAAGGCGCGTACGGGCCGCGGTGGACCGACTCGTTCCCGTCGAGTGCCACCGAATGGACGGTGTACGGCTACAACGACACCGGTCGGCGGGGCTACGTGGAAGCACACGCCGTGTGCGGCAACTGATGTCGGCCGTGAAGGGGTTCAGGGTCTCCTGAACCCCTTCGTCAGCAGCCACACCGCGAGCACCATCTCGTTGATCGCCAACGGCACGAACATGACTGGGACTTGCGTGTGTGCGAGCAGCGCGAGTAACGCGCCTACTGCGTACGGCAACACGGCGATGAGCCCCCACACGGAGATCCACCGCGGGACGAGTTTCGTTCGGAAGAGGCTGTAGTTCAGCAGCACGACGCTGGCACAGAAGAAGACGGCGCTGGAGTGGCCCCAGACGTCGTCGATCTGCAGGTGCGCTATCGCTGCTGCTGCGGCCGGGACGAGGAAGGCCGCTTCAAGCGTCCTGGCGACGACGTACCCCATCGCGAGGCCCTCGCCGTGTTGTTTGAGGACGGGGAACAGCGTCGGCGCGATGAACGCGACGGCCAACGCCATGAGGAACACGCACAGGCCTCTAGCGGTGCCTTGTGTGGCGGTGCTGGCCACTCCGGCGGCCGTGGCGATGATGTAGAGGGAACCAACAACACGTGCTGTCATGGCGCCGAGGTTGGCCGGTCTCGGTGTGCGGCCGGTGTGCGTGTGGTGTGTGAGAATTCGCGGGTGCGGATCGGTTTGCTCGGTGGTGTCCGCGCCACCACCGGCGACGGTGAGCCGATCGACATCGGTTCGCCCAGGTCGCAGACGGTTCTGGCGGCGCTGGCCCTGTCCGCGGGGACGCCGTTGCCGGTGGCGCGGCTGATCGATCTGGTGTGGGCCGACTCGCCACCGGCCAATGCCGAGAAGGCCTTGCAGTGGCACGTGGCGCAGTTGCGGAAGTCGTTGGGCGCGTCGGCGATTGTGCGCGTTGGGGCCGCTTATCGGCTCGATGTGCCGACTGACGTGACGCGGTTCCGTTCGCTACTTCGCGCAGGTGATGCCGCCGGGGCGCTGACGGAATGGGGTGTGCCGCTCGCCGGTTTGTCCGCGCCGGGGTTGGAATCGGCGGTTGCCGGGCTCACCGAGGAGTGGCTGAGCGCGGTCGAGATGGACTTCTCTCGTCGTGTGTCGGCGGATCCGCGCGCTGTTGTTGGTGAGTTGTCGTCGTTCGTGGCGGAGCATCCCACTCGTGAGTCGTTGGCAGCTTTGTTGATGACGGCGCTCTATCGGAGTGGTCGGCAGGCCGACGCTCTCGCGGTGTACCAACAGGTTCGGCAGCACCTTGTGTCCGAGCTCGGGGTTGAGCCTGGGCCGGAGTTGCGTGCGGCGGAGGAGGCTGTGCTCGCGCATTCGGAGGTTCCCGAGCGGGTGCTGATCGGGCGTGCGGCGGATTTGACCGCTGTTCGGTCGGCGTTGTGTGAAGCCCCGGTCGTGACGCTGGTGGGGCCGGGCGGGATCGGGAAGACGCGGCTGGCTTCGGTTTTCGACGGGGCGTTCGTGTCGCTGGCGGAGATCACGTCTTCGGCTGATGTGCCGCGGGCGGTTGCGGATGCGTTGGGAATCGTTGATCGGCCTGGGGTGTCGGTCGCTCAGGCGGTTGTTGCGGCTCGGCCGTCGTTGTTGGTGTTGGACAACTGCGAGCACGTGCTGGACGGGGCGGCGGCGTTTGCTGCTGCGGTGTGTTCATCGGTGCGTGTGCTTGCTACCTCTCGTGAACGGCTTTCGGTTGCCGACGAGCAGGTTGTTGTTGTGGAGCCGTTGGATGTTGACGCTGCTGTCGAGCTGTTCCACATCCGTGCGCGCGCTGCTGATCCGACGTACGTACGGCACGCTGCCGTCGCCGAGTTGTGCCGGCGGCTGGACGGGATTCCGCTGGCGATCGAGCTGGCTGCCGCGCGGGTGCGGAGTCATTCCGCGGCCGAGTTGCTGACGCGGCTGGACATCGGGGCTCGGCGGACCGGGTCGGCCCGGCATCGGACGGTGCGGGCGGCGATTCAGTGGTCCTACGACCTGTTGACGCCGGCGGAACGGAAGTTGTTCGGGCGGCTTTCGGTGTTCGCGGCGCCGTTCGACCTGAGTGCGGTGGCGGACGATCACGTGCTCGGGGATCTGGTCGAGCGGTCGATGGTGGCCGTCCACGATGGACCGTTCGGGCGGCGGTTCCGGTTGCTGGAGCCACTGCGGGAGTTCGCTTCTTCGCGGCTTTCGGATCGTGGTGAGGCGTTGGCGGCGCACGCGTCGTGGTGTCTGCGGCAGGTTTCGCTGATCGGCTCGTTGTTGGCGGGGCCGCGCGAGGTCGAGGGTGTCGGGCGGCTCGCCGAGCTGTGGCCGAACCTGCGGGCCGCCGTGACGTGGGCGTTCGAGGCCGGGGATCTTCGGCTGGTGGACGCGTTGCTGCGGCCGGTCGTCACTGAACTGCCGCTGCGAGGGCGGCGGGAGATCGGGGACTGGGCCGAGCAACTCCTCACGCGTGCGGCGACACACCACACACACGACACCCGCCGGGTTCCCCCAAAATCAACAATAGCGAGCGGGTCTGACAGTTTCTGGCTGGTCTGGGTGGCCGAGCGGAACACGCAGAGTTCCACGCCCGCCGAGCTGCCCGCCACCCCGGACCACCCGCTCGCCCGTTATGCCCGCGCCTACGCGTCCGGTGACGGTCAGCAGCTCACACAGTGCCTGCCCGAAGCGTTGTCCTCAGTGGACGACCCGCAGCTGAAGAGGTTCTTGGGGCTGATGCCGGCCGGGACGTTGCTGGGCATCGGACAGTTCGATCACGTGGATCGAACAGTCGCCGAGCTGGCGGTCCAGTACCGGCAGCACGGCCCGCCGACGTTGCTGCACTGGACGTTGCAGACGCTCGGCTACTCCGCGATGTTCCAGGGCCGCGACCCGGACCCGTTCTTCAACGAGGCGGCGGACGTCGACCTCCCGCCCGGCACCCTGTCGGCCAACAAGACGACCGAGGCGCGGGCAGCGTTGCGCAGAGGCGACCGGCACAAGGCGTTCGAGCTGCTCGAAGCGCACATCGACGAGCTGCTGGAGACCGGCAACGTGGTGGCGGCCAGCGTCGTCGCGGTCGAGTTCATCGCGATCACCAAGGACACCATGCGCGAGGAGGCGGCCACCGTCCTCGGGTACCTGCAGCACGCCAACGAGTTCGGTGCGCGGGCCGCGAAGACGCTGGTCAGCGGCATCACGTCGAGCGAGCCGGGGATGGACGACCGGGAGGCGTTGCACTACATGCGCGGGGTGCTCAGCGCAGGCCGTGCGCGATCCGGGACACGAAGGCCACCAGCCGGTCGGGTGTGAACTTCTCCGGGTCGGTCAGCACCAGGCGGCCGGACATCTCGGCCAGCGCGAGCATCGCGTGGCCCAAGAGCCCCGAGTCCAGGTCGTCGAGGCCACCCAGTTCCTTGAGGCCCAGCGCGGCGAGGTCCTCGATCTGGGCCAGGACGCCCGCGCGGACGAGTTCGACCTGGGAGCGGAACTCGTGCGGGGTGCCTTCCGGGGGAAGCAAGACCAGGCGCCAGCGGTCGGGGGCCTCGACGACGGCGTTGACGAAGACGCGGACGGCATCGGCGAAGGCGTCGTCCGGGGCTCGGGTGGCGAAGTCGGTGGGCAGGGCGGCGATGACCTGGGCGGTGGCGCGGGCGGCCTCGCGGTCGAGGAGGGCGCTGATGAGTTCGGCGCGGTTGGCGAACAGGTCGTAGAGCACCGGCTTGGTCACGGCGGCCTGTTTGGCCACCGATTCCATGGTCACCGTGTCGAAGCCCGCCGGGATCAGGCTCAGCGCGGCGTCCAGCAGCTGCTCGCGGCGCTGCTCTGGCGGCAGGCGGCGGGCGTACTTCCGGCGCGTTGTGCTCACGGGTCCATATTGCTACGGTGGCGTAGCTTTCACAAAGCTACGCTGGCGTAGTAATTGGCGGAGGTACGTGATGGAGCCGGACAACCTCGTTCTGCAGCCTCGTGACGTGCAGTTCGACTGGTCGACCCTGCCGATGCACTGGGTTCCGGACGAGCCGGTCACCACGCACGTCATGAACGTCCTGCACCTGCTGTTGCCCGAGGGTGAGCGGTGGTTCGTGCGGACGTTCCAGCAGGCCGTGCCGCTGATCGACGACGACACGTTGCGCGAGGACGTGCTCGGGTTCATCGGGCAGGAGGCGATGCACGCCGAGGCGCACAGCGAGGTGCTCGACCACCTGCTCGCCAACGGCCTGGACCCGCGGCCGTTCACTCGGCAGATGGAGCACGTGTTCCGGCGCATCCTGGGTCCGAAGCCCGGTCTCAGCGCGGAGCAGGCCCACGAGCAGTTGATCGAACGGGTCGCGATCGTCGCGGCCGTCGAGCACTTCACGGCGTATCTCGGTGACTGGATGTTGAACGCCGACGCGCTCGACCGGGCCGGCATCCACCCGGTGATGCTGGACCTGTTGCGCTGGCACGCGGCCGAGGAGGTCGAGCACCGCAGTGTCGCCTACGACCTGATGTGTCACCTCGACCGCCGGTACGTGCGGCGGGCGCGGACGATGTTGCTGGTCGCGCCGGTGTTGTTCTGGTTGTGGGTGCGGGGCGCGCGGTTCATGGTGCGCGCGGACAAGACGACCAAGGTGCGGCTCACGTGGCGTGAGGCCATGCGCGCGGGTCGGCGCGGGTTGTTGCCGAGGCTGTCGGACATCTTCCGGGCGTTCCTGCGGTACTTCCACCCGGCGTACCACCCGAAGCAGGAGGGGTCGACGTCGCAGGCCGTCGCGTACCTGGCGTCCTCACCTGCCGCGCGCGAGGCTCACTGATGCTGAGCGGACTCACGAGGTTCGGCGACCTCTACGACGCCGCGGTCACCCGCTTCGGCGGCCGCGCGCGTCCGGGAACAGCCCGCGATGCGTTGTGGCTCGACGTTGTCGAACGCTCACAAGTCGCCGACGGCGTGGTGAGCCTGCGGTTCGGCGGTGCCGCGCTGCCCGCGTGGCAACCCGGATGCCACCTCGACCTGCACCTGCCGTCCGGACTGCGGCGTCAGTACTCGCTGTGCGGTGATCCGGCCGACGACACCTACCGGATCGCGGTCCGCGAGGTCGGCGCCGGCTCGCGCGAGGTCCAGTCGCTGCGGGTCGGCGACCGCGTCCAGGTTCGCGGACCGCGCAACGCGTTCCCGTTCGCCGGCATCGGCCCGATCGTGTTCGTGGCCGGCGGCATCGGGATCACGCCGATCCTGCCGATGGTGCACGCCGCCGCCCGACAGGGCCTGGACTGGCGTCTCGTCTACTGCGGGCGGTCGACCAAGGCCATGCCGTTCCTCGACGAGCTGCCGATCGGCCGGGTCGACATCAGGATCGGCCGCGGCGGGCCGCTTCTCGGCGACGCGCACCCGAGAGGCGCCGTCTACTGCTGCGGACCGGCGTCGATGCTCGAACAGGTGCGGGCCGAGTTCTCGTCGCGCTGGCTGCACTTCGAACGCTTCAGCCCGCCGCCGATCGTCGGCGGCCGCCCGTTCACGGTCGAACTGCGGCGCAGCGGGGTATCCCTCGACGTGCCCGCCGACCGTTCGGCGCTCGACGTGATCAGGGACTTCCGGCCGGCGGTCGCCTACTCGTGCCGGCAGGGGTTCTGCGGCACGTGCGACGTCGGCGGGGTGCGGATCTGCGTGGACCGGCCGACCGGTGACCGACTCGTCCTGGAGGAACTGTGAAGGTGCGTTCCGGAGAAGTCGAACTCGCGGTGCAGGTGCGCGGCGACGGACCGACCTTGGTGCTGGTGCACGGCTATCCCGACACGCACACCGTGTGGGATCGCGTGGCCGCCGTCCTGGAGAAGGACTTCCGGGTCGTCACCTACGACGTGCGCGGCGCCGGCGAGTCGACCGCACCGTCCGCTGAGGACGGTTACCGCCTGGAACACCTGGCGCGAGACCTCTTCGCGGTGATCGACGCGGTCAGCCCGGACGAGCCGGTGCACGTCGTCGGCCACGACTGGGGCTCGATCCAGTCCTGGGAGGCCGTGACCACACCGGGAGCCCGGATCGCGACGTTCACGTCGATCTCCGGCCCGTGCCTGGACCACATGGGTCACTGGTCGCGGAAAGGCTTGTCGATCGCACACATCCGGCAGTTCCTGCGGTCCTGGTACATCGGCGCGTTCCACCTGCCGGTTGTCGCGCCTTTGTTCTGGCGCCTCTACCTCGGCCCGCGCTGGGCGGGCGTGTTGCAGCGGCTGGAAGGCGTGCGAGTCACACCCGCGAGCACGTTGACAACCGATGCTGTGCGCGGGATCTCGTTGTACCGGGCCAACATCCGCCAGATCATGCGCGCCCCGCGCCATCGGCTCGCGCCCATGCCGGTGCAGGTGATCCAGCCGACGCGCGACCACTACATCGACACGCGGCCGCTGGATCTGGAGCGCTGGGTGCCGTCGTTGCGCCGCCGCAGGATCGCTGCCGGGCACTGGGCCCCGCTCAGCCACCCGGATCAGCTCGCCCGGATGATCAGCGAGTTCGTCGCGAACGCCACTCCCCCGCGCGAGCTCGTCGTGATCACCGGTGGGGGCAGCGGGATCGGCAGGGCGACCGCGGTGGCGTTCGCCGAGGCGGGCGCGAAGGTCGTGGTGTCCGATGTGGACCTCGCCGCGGCCAAGGAGACCGCGGAGCTGGTCGACGGCCACGCCTACGAGGTCGACGTGCGCTCCGAAGAGGCCGTGCGGGCGTGGGCGCAGCAGGTCGCCGATGAGCACGGCGTGCCGGATGTTGTCGTGAACAACGCGGGTATCGGCCACTCCGGGTCGTTCCTGTCGACGTCGACCGAGCAGTGGCAACGGGTGCTGGACGTCAACCTGTGGGGTGTCGTGCACGGGTGCCGGGCGTTCGGTGAGCTGATGGTCGAACGCGGAGAGGGCGGCCACATCGTGAACCTGTCCTCGGCGGCGGCCTACCTGCCGTCGAAGATCCTCTCCGCGTACGCGACCAGCAAGGCCGCGGTGTTCATGCTGTCGGACTGCCTGCGGGCCGAGCTCGCGCCGCACGCCATCGGGGTCAGCGCGATCTGCCCCGGACTGGTGAACACGAACATCACGGCCACCACGACGTTCTCCGGGGTGAGCGCCGAGGAACAGTCCCGCAAGCAGGCCCGCGCGTCCCGGATCTACGCCCGGCGCGGCTTCGGTCCCGAGGGTGTGGCCACCGAGATCGTGCGCGCCGTGCGCCGCAACCGGCCGGTGGTCCCGGTGACCGTCGAGGCCAAGGCGGCCCGGCTGGCGAGCCGGGTCGCGCCTGGTCTCTTGCGAAGCTTTGCGAAGCTAGACGTCGGCTAGGTGTACTGCCTTGAGAGGTTGTGAACGGTCCGACACGTAGTCGGAT
>NZ_JAJAEG010000073.1:0-14771 GCF_047445655.1 Lentzea alba | reverse complement strand
CCCGCGTCCCCACGACACGCCGAGACCTAACAAAGTACTACTAGGCCGTGTCTCGAAGTCGTAGCCGGCCGACCAGAACCGAACGCGTGAACAGGAGCGGGAATGACCGACGACGTGGCCAGCCAAGTGATCAAGGCTGAGCAGGATCGGATCCGATGTCTCCTCGACGTGGATCGCGGCACCTACGACCGCTTGCACGCCGCGGAGTACCGGTTGTGCAACCCGACCGGCACCGTGTGGACGAGGGACGAGTACCTGGATCTCCTCACCACCGGGCGGGTCGCCTACCGGGAACTGGGGCTGACCGGCGACGTGGACGCCATCGTCGGCACCGACGTCGTCGTCCTCCGCTACCGGTGCGTCATCGAACTCACCGTCGACGGCGCGGACATCCCGCGGCACGAGGCCTGGCACACCGACGTCTACACGAATGCCAGCGGCACGTGGCGTTGTGTCTGGTCGCAAGCCACCGGCATCATGGACCTTCCGTTGGCCGCACCCTGACCCGGACACGACCTAGTACGGCCGCAGGACCACCACGTCGGCGTCGTTCGTCTGAGACCAGTCGAACGGCAGCCCGACGTGGGTCAGGTGCGCGCCGGAGTACACGTTGCCGTGCTCGTCCACATAGGACTGGACAGTCAACCCCTTGAGCTTGACCCGTGACGACTGGCCGGGCACCACCGGAACCCCGGTCAGCGAGCCGGTGTTCCAGGCCAGCACGACCACGCGATCAGTCCCGGTGTACTGGATCGCGTCGTTCAGCAGATGCACCTCACCGTCGTGCACAACGTCGCGAATGCTCTTGTAGCGGCGAATGAGCACAGCTGCCTCTTCGCGTTCCTCCCGCGTCCAGTGCCGCACGTCCGCACCGATGCCCAGCACCCCGGCCATGGCCAGCACGAACCGGAACTTCAACGACCGCTGCCGCGCGTCGAACATGCCCGGCGCATCGGTGACCCACGACGACATCAGGTGCGGAGCGTGCATGTGCAGGAACCCGTGCTGGATCTTCAACCGGTCCAGCGGAGCCGTGTTGTCGCTCGGCCACACCACGTCCACCCGGCCAGTCGTGGCCAGGTCCGTGCGACCGCCACCACCCGCACAGCCCTCCACCAGCACGTGCGGATGCTTCAAGCGCAGGTGGTCCAGCACGCGCCAGTAGTTGCGGACGTGCGCGTTGTCGAGCTCACCGGCACGTTCGGTCGCAGGCCGGTTCATGTCCCACTTCAGGTAGCTGATCCGGTAGTCGGTCAGCAGCCGGTCCAAAGTGGAGACGACGAACTCGTACACCTCGGGCAGCCCGAGGTCGAGCAACATCTGGTTGCGGATCAACGTGGGTTCACGGCCCTCGGTCCGGTAGACCCAGTCCGGGTGGTCGGCGTAGAGCTGCGACTTCGGGCTCACGCACTCGGGTTCGACCCACAGGCCGAACTCCAGGCCCATCGCCCGCACGTCGTCGACGAACGCGCCGAAGTCCGGTGACTCCGGGTACCAGTCGCCGAGTCCGCCGGTGTCGTCGTGCCTGCCGACGAACCAGCCGTCGTCGACCACGAACAGCTCGACACCGATGTCGGCCGCGATCCGCGCCAGCTCACGTTGACGAGGCAGGTCGACGTCGAATCCTGTTGCCTCCCAGGAGTTGTAGAGCACCGGCTTGCGCGCCTCACGAGATCGCAGCCGGTCGTAGGCGTGCCAGACCCGCGCGAGCCCGTCCACTGAGTACGCCAGCGCGACCTCGGGCGTCGTGAAGGTCTCCCCCGGCTCGACCACGACCGGGCCGAGCATTCCGGCGCGCAAGCGCGTGAGCCCGGAAGGCTCGACCTCGGCCGTGATCTCCCAGGACCCGGACCACGCCAGCGAGACACCCCACATGTCGTCCACGGACAACCAGGGCGCGTAATTGTGCCCGGGAACGCCGTAGGAGCTGCCGATTCGGAACCCGCCCGCGGGCAGGGAAACGTGGTCCAGCTGGAACTCGCGAGCCCACTCACCGTGCAAAAAGGACAGCCGCGGTGAGTTCACGGGCAGGCAGACGCCGGCCGAACCGATGCGGTCGAACCGGCGCGGCTCCGAAGAGGTGTTGGTGATCTCGACCCACCGCGCCAACACGTCGACCTCAGGCGAGGGCCGGTAGCAGAGCACAGCACGAATCCCGGCCACGGAGTCGACAAAAGCCAGCCGCAGCACGCCGTCTGTCTCGGAAGCGCCGTCGAACGTGAACCACGAGTCGCCGGACAGCTCCAGGTCAGCACCGGTGAACGGCCGTTGCCCGCGCGGCACGTACTCGACCGGTGCCGCGTCGGCCTCGGTGATGAAGTGGATCTCGCCGAGGTTCTTCAACGGTGACGGCCCGCACTCGACCCCGTGCGGACCCCACGCCACCAGCTCCGTCCACCGGCCGCCAGGTTCGACGGCCACCGTGTACGAGGTGGTCGCCATCCTCAACGTCCAGGTCATTTCACAGCTCCCACCGCGAGTCCGGAGATGAAGTGCCGCTGGAACCGCAGGAACACCGCCACGGTCGGGATCGCCGCGATCACCGAACCGGCCGCGATCACGTTCCAGTTCGACACGTATTGGCCCTGCAACGCCAACAGCGCTGGTGTCACGGGCATGACGGACGACGACCGCAGCACGGTGATCGCCCACAGCAGGTCGTTGAAGATCCACGTGAACGCCAGAGCCGCCAAAGCAGCCAAAGCAGGCCGGGTCATCGGCAGCACGATCCGCCAGAAGATCTGCACAGGACCGGCGCCGTCGATGGTCGCCGCCTCCTGCACCTCGTTCGGCATCGCCCGCATGAACCCCTGCAGCACGAACGTGTAGAAGCCGAGCCCGAACCCGACCTGCACCACGATCAGCGCGATCAAGGTGTCGTAGATGCCGAGCAGCTCGCTCAGCTTCGACACCGGCACCAGCAGGATCTGCGGCGGCAACAGGTTGCCCGCGAGCATCAGCAGGATGATCGTCCGCCGCCCCGGGATCTCGAAGCGGCTCAACGCGTACGCCGCCGCCGAGCTCAACGCCAAGGACAAGAACACCGTCGGCACCGTCACGAGAACGCTGTTCCACATCGCCCCGGCGCCGCCGTTGGTCCACGCGTCGCCGAACGCGGCGAGCGTGAACGACTGCGGGAAGGAGGCCAGGCCGTTGGCGGCGATGTCGTCGAACGAGCGCACCGCGGTGATCAGGACCGCCGCGATCGGCAGCAGCCACAGCACGGAGATCGTGCCCGCCACGGCGTGGAAGACCCTGTTGGACATCTCAGTTCTCCCTGAACGCGCGAACGAGGTAGGTCACGATCACGCCGAACGCCAGCAAGAAGATCACGACCGCGAGCGCCGACGCGTAGCCGAGCTTCAGCGTCTGGAACGCCGTCGAGTACATGTACGTGCTGAGCAGCTCGGACGAGTGGTAGGGCCCGCCGCGCGTCATCGACCACACCACGTCGAACGACCGCAGCGAGTCGATCACGATCACCGACAGCACGACCGAGTTGACCGACCGCAGCTGCGGCCAGGTGACGTGGGTGAACTTCTGCCAGGCCGTGGCACCGTCCAAAGTGGCCGCTTCGTACAGCCCGGGGTCGATGCCCTTGAGCCCGGCCAGGTACAGCACCATCACGTACCCGACCTGCCGCCACAACGCCGGCACCAGCACCGCGTACAGCGCCGTGTCCGGGTCGGCCAGCGGTGAGCTGTCGAACAACCCGCCCGGCTGGTACAGCACCTGCCAGATCAACGACGTGGCGACCAGCGAGAACACCACCGGCACGAACAACGCCGCCCGGTAGAAGCCGACGCCCCGGCGTTCCTTCTGCAGCAACACCGCGAGCCCCAGACCGCCGACCGCGGACAGCCCGCCGAACAGCACCAGCCAGATCGCGGTGTTGGTGACGGCGGTGTGGAACACCGGATCGTCGATCATCCGGGTGAAGTTGCCGGCCCCGACGAACTGGGGCGGCGAGACGCCGTCCCAGTTCGTCGTCGCGAGCCAGAAACCCTGCAGTGCGGGCCAGAAGACCCAGAACCCCTCCACCAGCAGCGGGATGAGCACGAACAGCAGCAGGACAGGAGGGACCCGTTTCATGTCAGGCCGACCACACCTGCTGAGCGGCCTTCTGCCAGTCCGCGAGAATCGTGTCGAGCTGGTCGGGTTGCTGCAGGAACTTGATCAGCGCGGCGTCCGCTGTGGGCTGCAGCGCGTCGCTGGAGTCGCGGTTGAAGAACTGGGTGATCTCCGCGGCCTCCTTGAGGTGCTGTCGGCCCAACGCGGCGAGCGGTGTGCCGGAGTCCTTGGCGTTCGGGTGCGTCGGCAGGACAGTGCCCGACGAGGCCTTGATGTAGACCTCCTGGCCCTCCGCCGTCGCCGCGTAGGTCAGGAACTCCTTGACCTCCTTGACGTGCGCGGACTTGGCGCTCGCGAAGAAGCCGTCGGTCGGGCCCTCCTCGGCGAGCGGCACCTTCGGGTCGATGATCGGGAACCGGAAGAAGTCGATGTCGTCGATCGCGTCCTTCGGTGCCGCGTCGGCGAAGAACGCGCCGGTGAGCAGCATGCCCGTGCGGCCCTGCAGCATCGCGGTCGTGGCCTCCTGGAAGCCGATCGCGGTGCCGTTGGGGTCGGTGTAGGGCAGGACCTCGCGCCACGGCGTGAAGATCGCCTTGACCTTCGGGGCGTCGAACCGCTGCTTGCCCGCGAGCAGCTCGCGGTGGAAGGGCGCGCCGTTGACGCGGATGTTGAAGTAGTCGAACCAGCTCGACGCGGTCCACGGCGAGTCCGATCCGGCGCCCATGCCGAGCGGGATGACGCCCTTGGACTGCAGGACCTTGCACAGCTCGATGAACTCGGCCCAGGTCTTCGGCGGGGTGACGCCCCACCTGGCGAAGTTGGACTTGCGGTAGAAGAAGCCCCACCAGTAGTACGTCGTCGGCACGAACACCTTGCCGCTCAACGTCTTGAACGCCTGGGGGTAGTCGCCCATGGTCTGCCAGACGTCGCTGACGTCGAGCAGCAGACCCTTCTGCTCGTAGCCCGTGAGCAGCGCGCCGGGGTACCAGGTGAAGAGGTCCGGCGGGTTCGCCGAGGTGAGGTAGCTGGGGAGCTGGGTGCGGAAGGTCTCGGACGCCACGGTGTTCACCGAGGCCTGCGAGCCCTTCCTGTCGTTGAACGCCTTGACCAGTGCCTCGATCGCCGCCTTTGCCGCAGGCGCCGAGAGGTTGGACTGGATCGAGGCCGTGCCCGCGGTCTGCGTGACCGGGCCGGAGGACGCCGACGTGGCGCAGGATGCTGTGCCGCTGACCAGCAAACCTGCACCCGCGGCGGCGGTGACGCGGAGGAAGTGACGCCTGTCCATGGCGGACAGATTGCGCTGTCGGCATGATCAAGTCAAGAATAATTCATAATTTATGATGTGCCGTATGATCTGACGCCATGAGCGAGAAGCGGCTTCGTGGCGTGCACGGCCAGACCGTCGAGGCGCTGGCGGGCCGGATCCTCGCCGGCGAGATCGGCGAGGGCGACACCCTCGATCTCCCGGCATTGCGCGAAGAACTCGACGTGTCACTGACGGCGCTGCGCGAGGCGCTGAAGGTGCTCTCGGCCAAGGGCATGATCGACGCACGCCAGAAGCGCGGCACGTTCGTGCAGCCGCGCTCGTCGTGGAACCTGCTGGACACCGACGTGATGCGCTGGCAGACCCAGGCCGACGCGGACCACGGCCTGTTCGACGAGCTCACCGAGATGCGCGTGATCGTCGAACCCGCCGCCGCCCGCCTGGCCGCCGAACGCGCCACCGACGCGGACATCGAAGCGCTTTCGGGTGCCGTCGACCGGATGGCGTCCGCCCGCGACCTGGCCGCGACCGTGCGTGCGGACCTGGACTTCCACCGGCTGCTCATGGCCGCGACGCACAACGCGTTCCTGACCCAGGTCGAACGGATCATCGCGATCGGACTGGCCGAACGGGACAAGCTCGTGCACGGGTTGGTGGACGACGACCCGGTCCCCTCGCACCGCGCCGTGCTCGACGCGATCGCGGCCCGCAACCCCGAGGCGGCCTACGACACCATGCGCGCACTGGTCGACAAGTCGGGCGCGGATCTCGACCGGTTGCGCTGAAGTTCATCCACGCTTGATCGATACGACACGCCCGTCCGGTTGTGAAGGACTTTCACGTCCTTCACCATCGGGCCTCATGCGCCTGATCACGCTCGCCGCCGCCGTCGTGCTGTCGCTCTCCGCCACACCCGCGGTCGCGGCGCCCGCCGCACTGAAGATCGCCACCTACAACGTCTTCATGCTGTCCAGGAACCTGTACCCGAACTGGGGGCAGGTGACCAGGGCCGACCTGATCGACAGCACCGGTGTGCTGAACGGTCAGGACGTCGTCGTGCTCAACGAGGCGTTCGACAACGCCGCCTCCGACCGGCTGCTCGCCAACCTGCGCGACACCTACCCGCACCAGACGCCGGTCCTGGGCCGCAGCCGTGCCGGGTGGGACCTGACCAGCGGTGCCTACAGCGACTCGACACCGGAGGACGGTGGCGTCGCCGTGCTGAGCCGATGGCCGATCACGACGAGGATTCAGCACGTCTACCGCGACGGCTGCGGCGCGGACTGGTTCTCCAACAAGGGTTTCGCCTACGTCCGGGTCGAGACGCCGGCCGGGCCGGTGCACGTGATCGGCACGCACATGCAGGCGGAGGACTCCACCTGCACGACCGCGCCGGGCGGCTACCGCGCAAAGCAGCGCGCCGAGATCAAGGCGTTCCTGACGGCGCGGAACATCCCGGCGTCCGAGCCCGTGTACGTCGCGGGCGACATGAACGTGGTCAAGGCGAGTGACGAGTTCCCGCAGATGGTCGCCGAACTGGGCGCGACGACGCCTTCCGCGATCGGCCACCCGTTCTCGTGGGACTGCGCGGACAACAGCGTCTGCCGCGACCAGTACGGCCCGGAGTACGCGTCCGAGCACCTCGACTACGTGCTGACGATCCAGGGACCCGTGCTGACCAACGAGACCCGGCGCGTGAAGAGTCCTGAGTGGTCGATCTGGTCATGGGGGCGCAAGTACACCTACACCGACTTCTCCGACCACTACCCGGTTTTCGCTGGTGTCCTGAGTCGTTGATTCACGGGCAGCTAATGACGTCTGCAAGTACCACCAACTCAAGATCATCAAGCGTTTTTCCACCACCAACTGGATCGTCTGGTGTGCTTGCACCTGGCCGGCTCACCGCGAGTTGGGTGTAGTTACAGGCGATCTGATCAAGGGTTGGTGGTACTTGCAGACGCCCTCGGCGACAACGACCAGACTGCGCGCGAACTTGCGACTCGGGACACTAGCTGAGGACCGGCGCGACCGTCAGGCCCAGCTCGGGCATGCCCAGCCACTCCAGGGTGGTGCCCGAGTCGGCCAGCTTCAGCCGCACCGAGTAGACGCTGAGCAGCAACGCCTGTAAGGAGTCCACGCCGTACGAGGCCTGCACGGTGTCGTCGCCGAGGCCGACGATCTGGTGTGGACACTCCCAGTCGCCGTTGGTGCTCAACGGATCGGGTCGCGGCGTGCCGAACCTGATCACCACCTCGAAGTGTGCTCCGTCCGGCGCCACGCCCTCGATCCGCCGTTCCGCGACGATCTCTCCCAGCTCCATTCCGCCACTGTAGCCGGGTTCTGCCGGTGGTTCTTCCTGGTCCTGGCACGGCCGGTCCGATGTGCTCGGTCGTGATGAGCGCACGACTTCTGGTGTTCGCGGCCTGTTCCTTCGGGCTCGCGATGACGATTCTCGCGATGAGCGCTGATGCGATGGACTTCGCCGTCTACCGGGCCGGCGGTGCGGCGGTGTGGCACGGGTTACCGCTGTACGAGTCCGCGTTGTGGCGCGACCTGCCGTTCACCTATCCGCCGTTCGCCGCGATCCTCTTCGTGCCGCTCGCGCTGACAGGGCCCGCGCTTGCCGCGGTGGGCAACAGTGCGGTGCTGGTCTACGTCGCAGCGTGGTGCTGGCGGTCCGTCGGCAACGCGCCCAAGGTGCTGGCGCTGGTGACCGCGAGCGTGCTCATGGCGACCGAGGCCGTGCACGCGACCCTCTACCTCGGCCAGATCAACTTCGTGCTGCTGGCGCTGGTCCTGGGAGATCTGCTGCGGCACGACAGCCGGTTCAAGGGGGTCTGGCTGGGCATCGCCGCCGGCATCAAGCTCACCCCGTTGATCTTCATCCCCTACCTGCTGGTCACCAGGAGGTTCAGGGCGGCGGCCGTCGCCACCACGACCTTCACACTGACCGTTGGGGCAGGATTCGCGCTGCTGCCGCGCGATTCGGCGATGTACTGGTTCGCAGGCACGTTCGGTGACGCCACCCGCGTCTACTCGGACCTCTCCTCGACCCACAACCAGTCGCTGCGCGGGTTGTTGCTGCGTTCCGGGTTCGACGACCCGTACTGGGTGCTGGGCGGTGTGCTGATCCTCGGGGCAACCCTGGTGGTCGCCGCGAAAGCGAGCAAGCGAGGCGAAGAGCTGCTGGCGTTGACGCTCGTCGGGTTGTGCGGCTCGGCGTTGTCGCCCTGGTCCTGGGGGCATCACTGGAGCTGGCTGGTGCCGCTCAGCGTGTTCCTGGTGGCACGGGTGAGGTTCTACCGGCCGCTGTGGGTCCCGTTGGCGCTGCTGCCGTTCACCTTCCCGTGGGTGCTCGCGCTGGCGGATCCGCCGGATTCCGCCGGACACGGCCCGGTCCTCACCGGCCTCGCCGGGTTCGTCGTCGGCAACCTCTACCTGCTGATCTTCCTCACCGTGCTGGTCGTGTCCGCCTGCTACCTCCGTCGTTCCGGCACCTCTCAGGAGGCGTCGAGCTGCTCGATCAGCTCCTGGCGCAGGCTCGTCGCGGTGCCCGCATCCAGCGTTTCGCAGAGCGAGAGCGCCCTCTCACGGGCGCGGCGCGCCGCCGCGGGTTCGTTGCTCTGATCCGACAACAGCGCCAGTTCGCAGAGCGTGTCGAGCTGATACTGCGGCTGTCCCGTGCGCTCGAACAACGCGAGTGCCTCGGTCAGGCGAGTCCGGGCGCGGTCGTGATCGCCACGCATGCGCAGCAGCCTTCCCGCCGATTCCAGGGCACGCGCCCGGCCGATCACGGCACCGTGCGCCTGGAACAGTTCGAGGGCCTCTTCGCAGCGGTCGAGTGCGGCTTCGTTCGAGCCGAGGGCGATCAGGTTCTGCGCGGACCGGAGCAACAGGTACGCGCAACTGCTGTCGTCCACCGACGTGCTGCCCTGCGTCCGTCTGAAGTACCGGAGGCAGATGTCGAACTCCTCGGCGGCGTCTTCGAGGCGGCCCGTCGTCTGCAGGTAGGTGGCCCGCATCGCTCGCGCCACGTGCAGCCCGAGCGGGTCCCCTGCCTCGTCGAACAGGTCGATCGCCTCGTCGAAGATCTCGGCGGAGGCCGGCGGTTTTCCGTCGTTCAACTGGGCCGAGACCAAATAGGTCCTCGCCCAGGCCTGTTCTCGCAGATCACCCGCCGCCACCGCGGCGCTCATGGCCTGCCGGGCCATTCGGGCGGATTCGTGGACCCGCCCCATCAACGTGCACAGCGTCCAGGAGAGATAGTTCCGGTGAACGGCCTCGTCTCTTTCGCTGCCGATCGCGATCGCCGATTTCACCGCCAGGTCGAACACGTCGTGCCAGGTGCTCGCGGTGCCACCGATCTCCGAATACCAGTGCATCGACTCCGCGAGATCCAGAACCTGCTGGTGCTCACCGCGAGCCGCGGCCTTCCTCACCGCGGCAAGCCAACTCTGGTGCTCAGCCACCAGCCAGCGGCCCGCGCTGACCTCGTCGGGGAACAACTCCGTGGAAAGAGAGGAGACCGGCTGGCTGGACGGGTGGAAGTGACCGCCCGCCGCCGTCGCGCTCCGCACGAGCCAGCGGGTCAGCCGCTCGTCCGCCGCACGCACGACCTCGGGAGACTCCTCCTGGTTGAGCCGTTCCGCGGCGAACACGCTGAGCAGGTCGTGGAACTGGTACCTCCCGGCCTCCTGGGACGGCTGCAGCAGACTCGCGTCGGCCAGCTCTTCGAGGCAGAGGGCGGCGTCGTCCTCGTCCGCCGCGTCGATCAGAGCCTTCGCCGCACCCACCGAGAAGTCGGCCGCCGGCACCAGCGCGAGGCGCCGGAACGCCGCCGCTGCCGCCGACGTGAGCTGGCGGTAGGACAGGTCGAACACGCCGCGGACGTTCAGGTCACCGGCGGTCAGCGTCGTCAGGCGCCTGCCGCGGTCGCGCAGCTGACCGGCGAGGTGGCCCAGCGGCCACGCCGGGCGGCTCGCGAGGCGGTTGCCCGCGATGCGCAGCGCGAGAGGCAACCGGCCGCACAGGTCGACGAGCTCGGCCGCCGTTTCGGGTTCCCTGGCGACCCGAGCCGGCCCGACGATCCCGCTCAGCAACGCGACCGCGTCGTCTCGCCCCAGCTCGTCGAGCGCGAACCTGCTGATCCCTTCGAGCCCCACCAGCAGCTGACGGCTGGTGACGACGGTGAAGCAGCGCGGCCCGCCGACGAGCAGCGACCGCACCTGCGCCTCGTCCGCGGCATCGTCGAGAACGATGAGGGCGGCCCGCTCGCGCAGCAGCGACCTGCACAGGTTCGCCCGCTGCTCCAGCTCGACCGGGATCCGCACCGCGTCGATGCCGAGCAACCTCAGCAACAGGTGCACGACGTCGGTGGGCGCGGCGGGTTCGGACGACATCCCGCGCAGTTTCAGGAAGAACCGGCCGTCCGGGAACCGCTCGGCCAGGTCGTGCGCGGCACGGACGGCGAGGCTCGTCTTCCCCGTTCCCGGCGGACCGCTGACCACCACCACCTGGCCGTGCCCACCGGGGTCACCCGCCACCTCGCCGGCGAGCTCCCGCAACGTGCCGAGATGGTGCTCGCAGCCGGTCAGGTCGTCGAGGTCCGGCGGCAGCATCCCGACCGCGGGCGGGTCGTGGATCCGTGCGACCGGCAGCGGGGGCTGCTCGGCGGGGGCCGACCGGGCACGGCTCTGCTTGGCGACCTTCTGCAGGTGGGTGAGCTCGTCCTCATCCAGCCTCAGCGGCACGGCCAGCGCTTCGATCGTCCGCCGCTGAGGCCCTTTGACGGTTCCCCGCTCCATGTCGCTGATGGCGCGCACGCTGACACCGGAACCCTCTGCGAGCTCTTCCTGCGTGAGATCGGCACGAACGCGGTAGCCCTTCAGAAGTGCCATGAAGGTCTCATCGCGGTCGCCGGGAGCATGCGCCATGAACTGAATTATGCACACCCGCCCAATACCCAGAATGGTCCAGACAACAAGCGGTGCGAATCACGGCAAAATGCGCCAGGTCCGCCACCTGGCGGAAGAATTGGCGAATTCACGAGAATCAGCGCGCGGCGAACGGCGGTGCGGGGCGACGGCGGAACCCCGCACCGCCGTTCTTCGACGACGGCGTGCGAACCCGGTGACCTCGGTCAGGACACCCCTTGGGCGTTCAGCTCGTCCCAGGTGATGTAGCCGGACAGAACGTCCTGAACGGTGTGCAGCGGTGCGGGTTCGAACTCGGCGAAGGTCACGCGTCTGGGCTCGTCGACTTGCTGTCCGGTGGGGGCCGGCGGGAAATCCACGACAACTCCTCGTCTTCGGTCGGATTCGGGATCTGGCTCAAGTACAGCCTCGAAGCCAAGCCGTCACCATGAGAAACAACCGGCAGGACGCGAGACCGCCGTCTCAACTGGAAACGTCAGACCGGCTTCGGAACCGGACGAGCCGCTTCCCCGACGGCGCCAGCACGTCGAACACCGACCCACCCAAAGAGTCCACTGTGGACTCACGTGGAGGTGCCGCCGGCTGGTCCGGCGCCGTCGGTGCGACCGGCTTCTCCGGCCTGACGGCGGTTTCCAGCCAGAACACCAGGCGACCGCCGAGAACCGCGCTCACCGCCTCGTTCGCGTCCACCAACGGGCCGCCGAACAGCCTGCGCTCGACCTCGGGCGCGAGAGCACCCCCGTGGTAGCCGCCGAGCACCTGGGTCAGCTGGGCGACGAACTCCGCCCGTGGCAAGGAGATCGGCTGCTCGTTCTCGCCCCGGTGCACCGTGACCTGCTCACCGACGTCGAGCTGCCAGGTCCTGCCGGAGCCCGTGGTCAAGCGGACGACGCGGTTGCCCGGTGTGCTGACCTCCTCGACCAGTTCGGCGGACGTGACCGCGACCGGCTCGCCGAACGACAGGCTCCCGGGTACGGCGACCACCCGCACCCCGTCGCCCTCGTCGGACGTGACGATCCGCAACGTCAGATCACCCGCCTGCTGGTCCGGTAGCGCGGACCGCAACGCGTCGCTGATGTGCGGAACTCGCGGATCTCCGAACCGTCCGCGCACCTCCAGCACCGGTGGCCGCGCCTGGGCCGCGACCACCGCCGCGAACTCCGCCAGGCTCGCCCCGAACGGCATCGAGCCGGGGATGAACAGCGTGATCACGTCTCCCTCGGCTGTGGGCACGACCTCGTGTGCCAAGGCATCGGTACCGTCATCGGACGAGGAGAAGCCGGCTCCGCCGTCCAGTCGCGGCCGCTCCCGCAACGATGCCGCCATCCAGTCCCGGTACCTGCGGTCAAGCCGCTCCGCGTCGTTGCCCCACGCCAGAAGATCCGCCGCCGCCCGCTCGACACGGCCCAGCGCCGCCGAGACCTCTTCGCCGGACTGCTGGAGGAGGTTCCCGGCCCGCGTGGCGTCACGTGAGCTTCCCGCCGGACCCGAGAACCGCGAGACCAGCTGGGCGTGCGCCTCCTGTGCGCCGCGAAGGCTCCTGCGGGCCGTCAACAGGTTCGTCCACGCCTGTTCCCTCGTCGACGGGAACGCGGCGGGATCGGCGACCAGTGATCCATCCGGCTCGGTGCGGCCCTCCGCGTCCTCGTCGAGGATCCGCGACCACTGCGCCGCGTTCCGGTGCACCACCTCGGCACCCGAGGACCTGCCGGGCCGCCGCTCGGGGTCGAGATCGACGGTGATCACCGCACGCCGGCGGGCCTGCTCGGCAGAAGTGCCGGCCGGCACCGCGCCCACAGCGCGACCCTTGGACCCGGCGACGATGTCCACGTCGCCGGTCGTGACGAGACCACCGGTCATGACGCCGGGGTCGTCGCGCTGCAGCCGGTCCAGCTCCTCCGCCACGGCATCACGAAGTGCCTCGACGGTGGCGTCCGCACGCGCCTTCCCCGTCCGCACGGCCTGGCCGACACCGAGCAGCGAACCGTTTCCGTGACCGATGACCGTCGCGGCGGGCTTCGCCACAGCGCTGCCACGCCGCTCGACCGCGCTCTCGGCCAGCAAGGTCGCGATCCGGTTCAGCTTCGGCCGCTCCCCGTCCGGGAACGTCTTCGTGCCCTCCGGGAAGAGGATCTCCTCCTGCAGGGCGTCGTCTTCCGTCTCCTCGAAGCTGACGGATGTTGCCGTGTCGAACGTTTCCGCGTCGGACAGAAGACCGGGGACGTGAGCCATCGTGGCCGGACGGGTGTACTCGGCGAGGAAGTTGCTGACCTGGGACTCATCGGTGTCGATCACGAGGAACCGGGCGGCCTCCCGCGGCAGCACGATCGTGCGTTCGTCGCCCGCCGCGATCAGCTCGCGGTCGGTGACCGTGCGCACCACCGAGGCGTACTCCGGCCGCGACGCCAGATAGCCCAGCGCCGCCGTCCAGATCAGGGCCGGGTCCTGGTGGAGGGCCACCGCGTCGGCGACCACCGTCAGATGCAGGTCGCCAACGCGGTTGTGCAGGTCGCGCACCAACGTCTGCACGACCTTCTTGGTCAGTTCGACCGTCGCCTCCCAGTTCTCCGTCGTCACCGAGGCAGACGGGCGGATCCGGCCGGTCCAGCTCGACCCGCTCTCCACCGAGCCCGTGACGACCGCGGGCAGGTCGGCCACGTTCTGCCAGCCGAGCCAGTCGGCGAGCGTGTGGAGGTTGTCCGGTCCGGTGCGGCCCATCACCGAATGACGCCGGGCACGCAGCCCGATCACCTCGACGAACTCCTCAGGCGCCCGGTCCGCCACGCCGGCCATCAGATCCAGCTGCGGCATGCCGTAGTTGTGCCGGTACAGCCCCAGGAACTCCTCCAGGACCGGGTGCCCCTTGGGCATCACCAGCACGTCGTTGCCCAGGAACTCCCCGTGCTGGTGAATGCCGAAGGCGGCCTCCGACCGGAGAACCCGGTCGATCTCCTCAAGGGTGTCCGTGGTGGTGACGTACTCACCGTCGGCGTAATAGCCGCCGAAACGCTGCAACACCGTCAGCCGCAGGACATCGCTCGCCGCGGCGTACCCCGGCCTGGTCTGCTTCGCCAGCTCCGCCTGGAACGCCGACTGCAGGGGCATCGGGTCGTCNGAAACGCTGCAACACCGTCAGCCGCAGGACATCGCTCGCCGCGGCGTACCCCGGCCTGGTCTGCTTCGCCAGCTCCGCCTGGAACGCCGACTGCAGGGGCATCGGGTCGTCGCTGTTGAACACCTCGAACACGTTGACCAGCAGCACGTCGTTGTCCTCCGCCCAGGACAACATCTCCCGCACCCCGGACAGCGGATGCGCATCGTCCACTTCGGACAGCGACCGCGCCCGTTCGACAGCCGGCCGCGGCACGTCGGTCAGCAGGACAAAGGTCATCTGCCCACCCACCTGCCGCACCGACTGGGCCAGGTTCTCCCGCATCTGGGCGCGGCCCGCACTGCTGGTGTCCAGCGGGCCGCCCAGCCAGATCGAGTACCGCACCCGCGGC
>NZ_JAJAEG010000072.1:0-14804 GCF_047445655.1 Lentzea alba | reverse complement strand
GGCTTCTACCAGGAGATCGAGTTCTTCCCACCGGCCCAGTTCGCCGGTCAGGTTTCGCAGGTCGAGCTGACGTTCGTGGCGAACCCGCACGAGTTGTACGTGATCCTCGAGGCCGACAAGCGCGGCGGCATGTTCTCCTCCGGAGGCGACGCGTTCGGCCACTTCCGCGTGTCCCACCAGGAAGCACAGGGCACCGACTGGGCCTCGGCGATCAACGGCTGGCTCGCCCAGATCGCCCAGCGCGGCCACGCCAACCCGGCCTTCGGCGGCGGGCACGCCAACCCGGCGTTCGGTGGCCAGCCTGGCTACGGCCACAGCCAGCCCGGTTACGGCCACCATGGCCATGACCAGCACGGTCATCACGGGCACCGCAGCGGTCCGGGCATCGGCGGCATGGTCGCCGCGGGCGCGGCCGGTGTCGTCGGCGGCATGATCATCGGCGAGATGATGGACGACGCCTTCGAGGACGGCGGCGGCGACATGGCGTTCGAGGAGTGAGCATCGGCCGGGCGGGGTACCAGCGGCATGACTAGCACAAAGGAGCGGACGTGCCTGTTTCCGGAATCATCAGCGCCCTCATCGTCGGTCTGATCATCGGCGCGCTGGGCAGGCTCATCCTGCCCGGCAAGCAGAACATCCCGATCTGGCTGACCATCCTCATCGGCATCGCCGCCGCCCTGCTCGGCACCTTCGTCGCCAACGCACTCGGTGTCGGCGACACCCGTGGCATCGACTGGATCGAGCTGATCATCCAGATCGCGCTCGCCGTCGGAGGCGTGAGCCTCGCGGCGGGCATGTACGGCCGTAAGAAGGTCTAGCGGCCATCAAGGACAGGCGCGGCAGGCGATCACCACTCCCAAGTGTCTTCGTCGGCCGCGCCACCCTTCTTTCGCACCCACGCAGGACATCACTCGGGACAGGGAGTAGGCCACACAGATGGAGTGGATACTCAGCCCTGAGCTGTGGGTCGCGTTCGGCACCCTGCTGCTGGGTCGTGCTGGGCATCGACAACGTCGTGTTCATCTCCATCCTCGCGGGCAGGCTTCCCGCGCATCAGCAGCAACGCGCGAGGGTCGTTGGGCTGTCCCTGGCCCTGGTCACCCGTCTGCTGTTGCTCGCCTCGCTGTCGTGGGTCATCGGCCTGACCGCGCCACTGTTCACTGTCCTCGGGCAGGAGATCTCCGGCCGGGACGTGATCCTGTTGCTCGGCGGGCTGTTCCTGCTCGGCAAGGCCACCTACGAGATCCACGAACAGCTCGAGGGTTCCGAGCACGGCACCACCCGCAAAGCGGTCTCGTTCGCCTCGGTGATCGTCCAGATCCTCATTCTCGACGTGGTGTTCTCCCTGGACTCGGTGATCACCGCCGTCGGCATGGTCGACGAACTCGGCATCATGATCGCAGAAGGCTTCGACCAGCACATCCCCAAGGGTTACGTCTACGGACCCATCGCTTTCTCGATCCTCGTCGAGTTCCTCAACCTCCGCGTCCGGGCCAAGCGCGCCCAGCAACCCGTGCACCTGCACCCCACCTACGTCAAAACTGAAAAGGCGGAGTAATGGCTCTGACAACGCTGAACAGGCCACGCGACAACCGCATGATCGCCGGCGTATGCGCCGGACTCGCCACGAAGTGGGGGATGAAACCCGGCACGGTCCGGCTGCTGTTCGTACTCTCCTGTCTCCTGCCCGGCCCGCAGTTCATCGTCTACCTCGTGCTGTGGGCGGTCATGCCCAGCCGCTAGACGCGGCAACGGATCGACGTTTGGCGGGTAGCAGGGATTCAGGGTCGGGTACAGGGGCACGGCGGGTAGGTGGAAGGGCCGGACATCGGACTGCCAGACCGCGAGCACGCGTCTGGCTCTCCACAGTTTCGCGCGGTTGGCTGACTGCTGGTTCGCCGCATCACCGCGCACGGCAAAACTGGGATGTTCGCTACGATCCTGGTGTGGCGACGCCGCCGGAAGACGAACGGAATGCGGCATGGATACTCCAAGTCGCGCTCCATGACGTGGTGTCGGCGATGCTCGATGACGAGGTGAGCGAGTCCCACGTCGATCCCTGCTCCGTAGCTCGTGGCGCCCGCGGTGCGTGTGACCGTGCCGAGATACTGGTCACCGCGGTGGAGCCCTGGTTCCGTGGCCTGCACCCTGCTCTGGTTGCCGAGCTGCATAAGGGCGTGGCATGTGCCCGCGCCGGGGCCGCGGATCAGGCGATGATCCACCTGTTCAGGGTGTGGGAGCCGCTGGTGCTGTTGGCAGAAGCCGAACTGGATCTACCGACTCGGCGCAACGACAAACCCCGCCACGGATGAGGCAGGACAACCGGTGCGGCCGCTGGGGATGTCAGCCTGCATACTGACCGGCAGTCAACGACGTTCCGGTAGTGGTCGACCCGGTCCACTCGAGGCGCGCTCGTTAGTCCGGGGGGACCGAGCTGCGACAATCCAGTGCCAGTGCGTGTGGTTGATCCTTTCCTCGATCAGCTACAGGTGACCTGGCCGAGGCTTTCTCTCCTCCGTCGTGGGGTCGGTCGGCGCCCGTTCCACGTTCGGTTCACGTCCAGTGTTACCTCATTCGGGTGTAGCCCAGCGCTGCGGCAAATTGCAGGTGGCAAGCTGATTGGATGCAGCCAGAACCTGAGTGCGACCTGTGCGAGGGCACGGGCACCATGACCTGGCAGCAGCCTGTGCCCAGCCCCGGCGGTGGGTGGTCGCTGAGCCAGGTCGACCATCCGTGTGTCAACGGTTGCTCGGGCTGGTTTCAGATGCCCGCCGCCGAAAGCGGCGGCATCGTGGACCCCGGTAGCGGGATCGGCACAGGCGGCAACGTTGCTCAGGCCAACCAGCAGCTGCGAACCGATTGGTCACAGGCATCGCGCTCAATGCCGGGTCTGCTGACCGAGCTGCCACCACCGTGACACACCGCGTGCGACCCACGGTCTCGCGTCACGAGCTCAGCAGGGACGCCATCGAGCCGACGGAAGCCGCCAGGTCAGCCGGTGCCGCCTCCAGGCAATCGGTCGACCGCCAGTTCTCCGCTGATCGATGGTCTGCCGCTCGAACCGGCACAGTCCACTGTAGACGACAGTGGCGTGCCCCGTTGTCTTGCGCCGACGCGGGCAGGACTTCCTCGGCCGTCTCAGCTTCGGGTGACAAACTCACCGGCGTGGCTGATGACGTCCGATTCCGCCTCGTGCACCTCGCCTAGCGGCGTGTGCGGGCGAGCCCTGCGAACGTGGAGGTCCGCGCAGGGGCGCCGATCTCGTCGCCGGGATCCGGCTGCCACTGCGGCAGGTAGACCACACCTGGATCGACCAGGTCCAGCCCGTCGAACATGCCGGTGATCTCGGTGCGGGTGCGCATCGAGAACTCGGTGACACTGCGCCGGAACTGCTGCGTGGCTTCCTCCGCCTTCTGCGGCTCTGGCCCCTCCAGGCTGGCGTGGGAGATGGCGAGGTAGCTGCCGGGTGCCGCCGCGTCGAGGTACTCGCGGATGATGCCGGCCGGGTCATCGGAGTCCGGTACGAAGTGCAGCACCGCGAACATCAGCACCGCGATCGGCTGCGAGAAGTCCAGCAGTCGCTGTGTTTCTGGGTCGGAAAGGATCTTCTGCGGATGGCGGAGATCGCCCTGGATCGCCGTGGACCGGTCGATGCCGCTGAGGATCGTGCGGCTGTGCGAGACGGCGACCGGATCGCTGTCGACGTAGACGATCCGGCAGTCCGGGTTCGCCTTCCAGGCGATCTCGTGCACGTTGCCCACAGTGGGGATGCCCGAGCCGAGGTCGAGGAACTGCGTGACGCCCTGGCCGACCAGGTAGCGGACCGCACGGCGCAGGAACGACCGGTTGGCCCGCAGGATGTCCGGCAGCTCCGGCATGAACGCGACGATCTTCGCGGCGGCGTCCCGGTCGACCTGGAAGTTGTGGAAACCGCCCAGGTGCGCGTCATAGATCCGCGCCGCGCTCGGCCTGTTCACGTCGATCTCCGGACCCGCCCACGCCGGTCGCTCCACCCTGACCACCCTCATCGTCGAGAACCCACCGCGACTGAGCCGGCACCACCCTAGCCGCTGATCTTGGTCGGCGAGGTCAGCGCGAGGCCGCCACCGCGCAGGGCGGCAGCGTCCACTGACCTGGAGCCGGCTACGCACACACGCAGAAGCCGGTGGTCGCGATCGGCCCACTGCCGCCAGACCCGCAACCGTCCGCCCGGCGGCTCGCCCGGCCCTGGCAGGGCCATCACACTGGATCCACGGTCCGGGTCCCATCCCCGCCGTCTCCTGGGAGGTTTCGATGACGCCCCACGACCCCTCCGGCACTTTCCCGTCCGGCTCCTCCTCGCGGCGGATCGGCATCGACGACGTCCGCCGCATCGAGGCCGTCACCGCGCGCTGCCGCGACACCGACTACCGCCGCGGCGGCGACGCCGGCCGCGACGACATCCTCACCTGCCTGCACGCCAGCCGCCCGCTGACCGAGGCCGCCATGACCGAGCACGTGCGGACCAGCCTTCAGGTGGCGCTGGCAGACCTGCACACCCTGGCCGGCTGGACCTGCTTCGACGTCGGTGACCTAACGCGGGCCCGATCCCACCTCGACCAGGCGCTCACGCTGGCCCGCGAGGCTGGCAACGACGACCTGGCCGCCAACATCCACTACCGGCTGGGCCGGATCCACCTGCACCACCTGCAGCCCAGCCAGGCGCTGGCCCGGTTCCAGCTCGGCGAACAGCTCGCCCGACGCTCCGCCACACCGCGCACGGTCAGCCTGCTGCTGGTCAACCAGGCGTGGGCGCACGCCCGCATGGGCGCCGAACAGCCCGCGCTGACCGCACTCGACCAGGCCCACGAGACCTTCGCGGCCATCGGTCCCGGCCCCGCGCCCCCGTGGTCGGCGTTCTTCGACGCCACCGACTTCGACTCGATCACCGGCGTCGTCTACACCGAGCTGGCCCAGCACACCGACACCAGCTACACCAGCTTCGCCCTGCCCGCCCTGACCCGAGCGGTGAACAGCTTCGGCGACGACATGGCCCGCAGCCGCGCCTTCTGCCTGATCATGCTGGCGATCAACCACCTCATCGAGGGCGACGTCGAGCACGGCGCGAAGATCGGCATCCAAGCCGTGGTCACCTCCAGTGCGCTCACCTCCACCCGCACCAAGGACCGGATGAAACCGCTGGCCAACGAGGCCTACCGGCACCGCGACACCACCCGCGCACGCGACCTCGCCGATCACATCACCAGGTTCACCCAGTCCTGACCAACCACCCGCAAGAGTCCACTTAAGACGATCGGCCCAGCCAGTCATCGGGCGACGTCGACATTCGCGCACAACGGTCATGGTCTCCGGCCAGGGCTGACACCCAGGACTCGCGAGCAACCGAGGAGCTGGCCCGCCGCTTCACCGACGAGATCAACTATGACGTCGCGCGCCGGGCTGTCTCCGAGGCGTATCAACGGCTTTCCGCCAGGCCGGGTTTCACAACTTCCTGCCGATCCTCGCCGCGCGATCCGCGCAGCGGAGTCTGGCGACGGCGAGTTCGGACAGCGGGAACACAAAGCCCGGCTCGAGCTGGGGCGGCGCTATTGATCATCACGCATGATCAGCCGCGTTGCGTGCAGGCAGCGCATGGATGGCCGCGGGCACGGTCGGGAACACCGTGAACATGCCGAGAACGCCGGTGGTCTCCAGGGTGTGGAGCACGGCCCGCTGATCGGCCACCACCACGAACACGGCCCCACGCTGCTGGGCGCGGCGGCTCTGCTCGATCAGCATGTGTACTCCGGCGGAGGCGAAGAACGCTACCTCGCTCAGATCCAGCACGAATGAAGGCGGTCCCTGATCCAACTGCTGGACCACTTCCGCACGGACAGTGTCCACGCTGTGGGCGTCGATCTCCCCGGCGGCTCGGGTGACCACCACCCCGTCCACCAGCATCGTGGTGATCGAGACGCAGTCCTCCACGCCCAGCTGAGCCTTCACGGCACGATCTCCCCACTGTCGAGAAGGTGTGCACGCGAGGTCTGGGCGTGTCCACATGCGGCGGCATCCTTCGCCGCCGCTGAACAGGACGCTACGGCCGATCCGGGTGGAAGGCAAGACGCCAGCCGAGTAGCGTATGTAATCGCTGGCGCCGCTGTCTAGTCCCCCACGCGACCCCGACGTGCTCCGCATTCGTTCCTGTAGGCCGCGGCCTGTGGAACCACCCGCCAACCGAGCTTCCCGAGGCCGCTCCTCCGCACGCCTCTGGAGGTTTCACTGCTTGGCACTGCGTCCAAGCCTTGTCCGTATCCCCGATATCGGGGACCTCGTCGGGCATACCCGAACCGCCGACGCCACCAGCGCGCTGCCAGTCGCTGAGCTGGCCTCGGTCTGTCCACGTAGGACGGAGCTACGGTGAAGCAGCGATGGAGAAGCAGGTCGCACGCACTAGCGCCAGATCACCAACAATGGCTCACCACAATCTGTACGGCGATGAGACGCCAACTCATCATCGTCGGATCAGGCGACCAGCCGAACGAGTTCCACCGCCTCGTACACGCCCACTGCCGGACGGGCACAGACAGCAACGCCAGCACGTCCTCGGCCGGTTCTGAGGGGCGGGGACACAGCAACGCGTCCCCGCTACCCGTCTCATGGTCTCCAGCCAGGACCGACGCCAGGATTCGCGTGCTCGACGCATGCAACACACCGCTTCCCAAAGCGGGTTTAGCCCGATCCGGTGCTGTCCTGCCAGCAAGTCGCAGGTAGCCTCGGCAGAGCCCACGTCAAGCAGGTTCCGCACGTGCCCATGCGGAGGCGCCCTCGTGACGACCACCGACGAAGACTCCAGATCCATCGTCCTGGACGTGACCATCGCCCCAACCACCCTGCTGTCGGCGCTGCGCGGACACCTCACCACGAGCCTGCAGGACCTCGACGAAGACCACCGCTACGACATCCTGCTCGTCGTCACCGAGCTCGTGACCAACGTCCTGGAACACACCCCAGGCACCGGCCGCCTCCGAGTCCTCCGCAGCAAGGCAAAGTGCGAAGTCACGATCGAGGTCGACGACACCTCCGCGCTTCCACCCGAACACGGGCGCTCCCGGCTGGGCGGCACACGCGGCATAGGCATCGTGGCAGTCAACAAAATTGCCCGCGAATGGGGCACACGGCCCTCGGCCGACGGCGGCAAAACCGTCTTCGCATCGGTGCGCTGCGCCAACGACGAAACCTCGGCCGGCCGGTGCCCGCCAACAGCCTGACAACCAGCGGACGCTCGGTGCCACGAAACGAATGCAGAGGTTCGCACACCGCCATCCACCACAGCACGAACACGAGCGTTGCACGCATGAACCACGCGTGCACAGTGGCTTTCCCGAATGACGCGGAGGCGGAGGCGGCAGTGAACCAGAGGTGGATCAGGGCTACAGCGGTCATCATCGCCGTCGCGGTTGCACTGAGTGCGTTGTACTACTTGATTGCAAGCTTCTGACCAGCCCGCACTACGTAGGTGCTGCCCATGCGCAGACCTGCTCCGGGCTCACGACCCGACACCGACGACCAACTAATGCTGCATGCCCGCGGTCAACGGTCGACCCTGAACCGTCTCTACAAGCCCGCGCGATGCAAACTCGGTCGGCACATCCTCGGCCACTCTCAGTTCCGAGCGGTCGTGCACGACGGCGAAGCCCACATCAGCTGCCTGGCCTGCGCCACCGACACCCCCGATCACTTCTGGCGGCTGACCGCCACGGCACCCGCACCCGACAGGGCGGAGCTGTCCGAGGAGCTTTACCTCGATCTCGTCCAGAGCCGATCGCGGGCTGCACTGTCCTCAAAGGACCGCCAACATGATTAACAGCCCATTCACCATCTGGGAGGGCGACGACGTACACGGCCGCAGACCCGTGATCACCGGCGTCTCAGTCAGCCTGGACGACTTGTTCGCCCGCAAACCCGGCGCCAGGCGGCATGTCATACCCACTGGACTCGACTTGACCGGTGCGGTGAAAGGGCAGCTCCACGGGCGCTTCCCCGGCGTCGAAGGCGACTGGCTCGGCGTCGTCAACTACGCGATCAACTACGCCGACGGCCGGCGAGAGAAGCTGTACGTGCCCGACCAGCTTGTCTCTTTCGACGTGCTGCGGTTACGCGAGTAGACGGAGCTGACCTGCACCGACGCGCGAAGTTAGGCCGATCGGGTTACCTTCAGATTCCTGGTGAGAGGGCAACACACCAGGAACGGAGGTCACCATGGCCGCAGCGCACAGCTCCGTTCCCGCGTGGATGGACCCCATGCTCGCCAAGCCAGACGGCGGACGCCTCCGCGAGGGCCCGCAGTGGGCCTATGAGTACAAGCTGGACGGCTACCGCGTGGCGATGGGGATCGCTGCGGACGGCACCACGGTGCTGACCAGCCGTAACGGTCTCGACCTCACCGCCGAGTTCGCTGAGCTGACCGGCGTGCTCACCGCGACGCTGCGAGGGCGCGCCGCGGTCCTCGACGCCTTCAACGTGTCACGGATGATCTCCAGGTCGGCGATCCTGGTCTCGACCTCGGCCAGCTTGGCTGTCGCCCGCACCTGGAGTCCCGGTTTGCCGTGCCGGTGCGTCCCGAGGTCGAGCAGTTCGGCGACCTCGTCGAGGGTGAAGCCGAGCCGCTGAGCAGCTTTGATGACCCTGATGACGGTCACCGTCTCCGCAGGGTACATCCGGTGCCCGCCCAGCGTCCGGCCCGGTTCCGCCAGGAGCCCGACCCGCTCGTAGTACCGCAGTGTCTGCCGGTTCACGCCCGCGGCATCAGCGACTTCCCCGGCTCGCAACCCGGTCATGCCCGCATCCCTTCCACCCTAGCGGCAAGTGCTTCGAGCACGGCAGCGTGCTGATGGGGAACCTTGATCTCCAGGCGCAGGCCGCCGCCAGTCGCGGCCAAGCTGAACGTGAAGAACGAACAGCAGCCGGTCTCCCGCACCACGAGGTCGGCCGCCCGCGCGGCCACCTCGGCCCGCGGCTGAAGGTCCAGCGACAGAGAGGTGACGTCAACGCGCCGAACGCTCTGCACCGACTCCGCGAACAACGCGTCGAACTCGGCGACGCGCAGTGGCCGCTCCTCGGTGGGCAACGTGCAGGCGTCCGGCGCCCACTGCTCAGCTTTTCTGGTCATGATTCGACGGTAAGCCTGTACCCAGGTACCGCATGCAAGTCACCGACAGCCGCGTCCAGCAGCGGACTTGGCCTCGGCCACCGTAACGGCCTACTCCGTTGGCGTGCAGCAGGCGCTGACCCCGCAGCACGACATACTCGATTTGCTGTCCTTGCTCGCGGACTTGATCGACCAGCTCCCCGCGAATGTCCTGCTCCACGAGTCCACCCGACCGTTGGAGTAGGCCTGGCAGTGCCTCCAACAGGTGATCTTCTCGGACGTAAGCGTTGCGCGGTGCACCGCCGGGGCGGCGCAGCACACTGGTGAAGCCATGTCGCCACCGGTATCCGCCCCGTGGACCCAGTGCCCGTCCATCCGCCGGCACAAGCTTGAGTCCGCGGGTTTGGGTGAGGTCGAGTTCCTTGAGCAGGGTGCCGAGGGGTCGCATCGCGGCCTGGGAGTCCTCAGCCAGCACCATCCGCTGGCCAGTCGGCTTGCGGCGCCTCGTGCGGAGCCAGGTCAGTTGCGTCGTGGTAGCCGAGTTCGATCAGGCGGATTCGCAGCGCATCGAAGTTTTCGTCTGATCGCGTGTCGCTGAGCTCTCGCAGCACGTTCATCGCAATGCCAGCGATGTGGTGCTGTTCCCAGGGTTCCCCCTTCCCCAGGAGCGCCAGCAGGATGCTTGTGCTTTGCCCTGGGACAGTTGCGGGCTGGCACCGCTCAGCCACGTCCGTGGAATAGTCGATCTCGCCGTTTGTCAGCTGCAACGTGCGAAGCGTGAGATCTGTCCAAGTCTCGTTCGAAAGGCCGGCCACGAACGCCCACCGGCCGGCAGCCTTGAGTGCCTCCACCGGGACGACCGCTTGGTTGGCATCAAGGGCAGCTCGCCAGGTAGCAACGGCCTTTTCCATGGCAGGCGAGTCACCTGCACGTTCCTGAACGAGAAACGCGCTGTCGTTCAACACGGCGGCAAGCAGGTCTGCGTCGCCGCGGAAGCTCCGGATGACAGTCTCCACGTCGTAGCCGGGGACATCGTCCCTGACCGCTGCGAGGATCCACATGACCGCGCCCTCGGACTTTCGTTTGGCGGCTTCGAAGAGGTCGTCGCGAAGCGCCTCGTAGAACCACGGCGTGGATCGACTTGAGTACTTGAGGGTCAGATCGAACGTTGCGTCACCAAGTGCGGAGTCGCGGAAGAGCACGTCGAGGTTCTCCTCGAGCCACGAGCTCGCAATGACCTCCAGGCGCAAGCGCTTATGGGCGAGCACCGCGCGGTACTCCATACCAACCGCGCCTGGAAGCCTGACCAGTTCGTCGAGCAGTGCGATGAACTCGCTCCTAGCCTTGCCCTGCTGTCGATGTTCCCAGGCTGCCAGAGCCAGCACGGCGTACAGGCCTCGACCTCTCCTGCTGTTGAGGGCGCTGTTCAGATAGTCCCTGCCGCCCGAGGAAAGATCACCAGAATGCGCGTCACGATCGATCAGTGCCGACGCGCGTGACCACAGAGCGTCCAGATGCTGTCCGATCGGCGCATCATGGTCAGCAAGCGCTCCGATCAGGTCAACAAACGCAACCTCGGTCGGGCCCCAGTCTGCGTCGTAGTCGAAGTCGTTATCTCTTCCGAGCACGTTCGGCGGCCATTGCTCAGACAAGCCGAGCTCGCCGGCGGCGATGATCGAGTCCACTTGCGACACGACCTCGCCAACCTTCTTGGAGAGGCCGACGAAGTAGTGCGAGACGTGGACAGGCTCACGCAGAATCCGCACAACGGCGGCTGGATCGACTGCCCACGCTATCGTGTTTTGTTCTACAGCAGCCTGTAGCGCCCTTGCCAGCTCTCGTGCGCTCACCAATTCACGCTCAGCCGCCTCATCAGGACGCCACTGCGCGACCAACTCGGCTGCCGTCAGAACAGGGAGCGCCGCCAGCTGTTCGGCACTGTGCGGCGACCGGCTCCAGTACCCGGCAGACGTCGGTGTTCTCGTGTCGAACGGCACCTCGGGGGGTCCGTACTTGGCAGTCACGTGAGCAATCTCCGCCTGCCAGGCCTCCAGCACGTGGTCTGGCAGCACCGCGGACCACAGCCAGGCATTCACCCAATCTCGGGGCACAACGTCACTGTCCATGGTGGACGGGGTACCCAGCGCTTCCCTCCAGATCGCAAGGGCGTCCGGTTCTGGGTCGTTCGCAAGAACTTCGTCGATGAGGTCTTTGTCGTCGCCTGTCGGAGATCCCGCGAGACGGCGACGCACGTACTCGATCTTCTCCGCCACAGGTACGTCCTCGGCTTCAGCGAGCACTCGCGCCATCAGCCGTTCACCCGCGACTCCGGGAATGCTGCCGACCCACTCTCGAAGTTGTGCCGTCGTAACACCGAAGCGGCGCGCTTCCCCGATCAGCCGGGCGAGGTAGTGCGAGATGATCACCAGGTAGTACCGGTCATCGTCCCCTAGATCGGTCGTCAACCTTGAGATGTCTTGCACCACCCACGCCGCAGTCTCATGGCCTGCCGCATCACGGACCTTGGCCACCATCATGCGCACTCTGCCGACAACGTTCTCAGCATTCAGTCCCGCTACAAGCGGCTCGAGCACCGTCTTGTAGTAGTACCTGTCGCTCCCCATCGGTTCCGCATTGAGCACACAACGCGCCACACGATCGACCACGCGAGCCGCCGGTGCGGCCTTCTTGACCGCGCCCACAGCCAGCGCGCGTACGGCTCGGTTGTCGGGATGCGCGGCCATCACATCACCCACGATCCCGTGGCCGGCTTCACCCAGCTGCGTCGCAACGCTGAGGAGCTGGAACCTGGCTTCGAGGCGTTGCTCGACAGGGAGGTGCTTCGAGTCAGCGAACAGCGACGCCAATAAAGCCGCCACCATGGCCGGCGCGGTCCGCCCAAGCCCGTCGACGAGCGCACCTCCGGACCACGCAGTCCCGGGCTCCGGTGCCGTCAACACTTCCGCTTCATACAAAGGTTCCAGCCATGCTGGATCAGACAAACTCGACAGGAACAGCCTGAGGTGATGGTGGTTGGTCGCCAACGCCCGAAGCCGATCAATCTGATCAGAGTCGTTCCACGGCTCAACGGCCAACTCACGCAGAGCACGCACAACGTCATCCGGCGGAGTGAACATCCGCACGAACCAAGCGATTGTGCTTTCGTAGAGGGTCGTGGCATGTGCCAAGGCAGTATCCGTGTGCAGCCCAGCGCTAGCACGCTGACGCAACCGGTTGTACTCAACGACAGGGTCGAGCTGGCCTGAGAGCGGGTCGACACCGGCCTTCGCCTTCAAGTAGCCCAGCAACCTGGCAGCGTGAACCGAGTTCCGATCTCGCTTCTCTGCAACCTTCCGCAGAACAACCTTCAGCTTCTCCAACGACGCGTCATCGTCGTTGTCCGACTGAGCAACCTCGGACTCGTACTGTCCCCAAGCATCCAGAACCGCAGGAAGACCACCGGCAACCGGCGTTCGACCGCTGACCACCGCGTCCAGCGCCTCACGAAGGTTGTAGACCGCGCTCTCCGCCAATCGAAGATCACTGTCACCACTCAGTGCCGAACCAAGCAGCGCCGCCGCCGTCTTCAGCGCGGCAACCACCTTGCCACCGCGCTCCGGCAACTCGTTCTCGATCTGAGCAACCACCTCAGGCGGCAACTCTGGCAAGGGCAGGCCGTCGCCTGCGGTCATCGACACGGAATCAGTCTGTGGCAGCACCTCGTTGATTCAGCGGACGACTCGCCGCGCAGTGCCGGTTCCCTGTCAGCAGCGTCGAACTGCTCGTGACGCTGCCCTGCGAGGACCGAACGGCTGTGCCGCCGCAGTGTCAGGCCTTCGACGTATCGTGTTCGACCATCTGGCCAAACGTCGCAGTTGGAGGACCGTCCGTGGTGGCCGTGCGTTGGGAGGACTTCGACGAGAACCCAGCCGGGTACGAGAGGCTCGCCAAGCTGCTCATCCTCCGCGAGTTCCCCGGCGCCGTCGCCATCGACGGGCGCGGTGGAGACGGTGGAGTCGACCTGCGCTGGGACAGCCCCGACGGCCTAGTCATCTTCGAGTGCAAGAAGTACACCAAGATCGCCAACACGCAGCGGCGCCATATCAAGCGCTCGCTCGGCAACGCCGCGAATCACCAGCCCGCTCGTTGGATCCTCGTCGTACCAACCGACCCCACGCCGACCCAGCACGAGTGGTTCACCTCGCAGCTCGCCGCAGACGCCCCGTTCACGATCGAGTGGCTTGGCCGCAACTGGCTGGACGAACGGATCGCAGCACACCCCGACATCCGACGCTCTGTCCTCGACGGCGCTCAGATCGAGGTGTTCAAGGCAGTCGCCGAAGCACGAGCAGAAGCGGACTTCCTCATCGGAGCCTCGGACTTCGCCTCACGAGCCATGACGCTGCACAGCCGAGCCAACGAACTCTCCCCCTCGTGGAACATCCGGTGGGATGCGACCAAGAACGAGGTGATCGCAAGCCCGAAACCGGGCGCACCGCCTGAAGACGTCCGCATCAACTTCGAACTGGACTTCCCTTCCGATGACCAGGGAGCGCAAGCCACCCGGCGCCAATACGAGGACGTGGTCGCGGTTGGCGGCACGATCACGATCCCTCCTCAGTACGTGACCAGCATCAGCAACGCAGGGCTGGAGGCACTCGGGCTTCTGGCCGGTCCCGGCGAGCTCACCATCGCCACCCCGCCGGAAACCGACGGCCTGCCGATTCCAGTCACCTTCCGTACTACGGGCGGTGGCCAGCAACCCACTCGACCACTTCAGGTAATCCTCAGCCGTCGGGAGCGAGGACTCGAGGGCATCACGCTGCACGGAAGAGACGTCACCGGGCTCCTGACAGTTCAACTCGTACTTCGCCAGAGGCCAGGGTGCGAACCTACCTTCAGCGCGAGTCTCGTCGCTTCAGACGGCACATCGCCGGAATTGCCCCTCTCGGCGGTCGACCCCGCCGCGCTGCTGCGACTCAACGAGCTGCTGGCAGGCATTGACGTCGGCCGCACAATGGAGATCAGCTTCCCGGACGGGCGCGCATACGCCCCGCTCACAGCGCCGGCCGATCCAATGTTCGCACGGCTACGCGACCTCCTGGAGGATCTCGTCACCGTGCGAGATTCACTCGGCCTGAACCTTCCAATACCTCAGCGATGGCGACGCTCCGACGAACGCAACATCCGGTTCGCGGCCCAAATCCTCCGCGGCGAGTCCGCCGCGCTACCTGGACGTACCCAACCGACTTTCCACCAATCGGCGGAGCAACATCTGCACCTGCTCAACATCGTTCCCACGACTCGCGTGAACATGAGAATCCAAGGCGAAAGCGTACAACTGACATTTAACGACGTAAACTTCGAAATTGGGCCGCTGACAATTCAGTTCAGCTCACTCGATCTTCAGAACCCCGAGGCATGCAAAGAGGCGGCCCTCGCAGAGAGAGAGGTGAAGTGCGTCTTTCACCCTCGAGCCGAATCGACGACGATCGCATCCCTTGAACCAGTCACCGCGTCTAACGAAAGCGCGGGTCACGGCTAGATCGCGCTCC
Organism: Lentzea alba; assembly: GCF_047445655.1. GTDB lineage: Bacteria > Actinomycetota > Actinomycetes > Mycobacteriales > Pseudonocardiaceae > Lentzea > Lentzea alba_A. Next base: position 119 of record NZ_JAJAEG010000072.1, on the reverse strand, counting down.
TGCCCACGGCACCCTTGCCGTCGACAAGCCAAAACCACGAACATCAACTGTCGAGCTCCAGCAAAGTGCGCTGGTAGAGTCCGTGGACCGAGTGTTCAACTCGGTCCACGGTCACCGGC
>NZ_JAJAEG010000071.1:0-14825 GCF_047445655.1 Lentzea alba | reverse complement strand
CACGACGCCAGGTGCGCCGCGGTGGGGAAGCGGCTCATGTCGGCGCCGGTCTCGGCCACGAGTACCTGGGCGATGCGGGTGCTCACTCCGGGGATGGTGTCGAGTCGTTCGACGATGCCCTGAAACGGGGCGATCTCCTGTTCGATGCGCGCGGTGAGGCTGGTGATGGCGGCCTCGGCGGCGTCGATGCGGTTGAGCATGGTGCGGCAGATGAACGCGTGATGCTCGCTGAACCGGCCGACCAGCGCCTCGCGCAGGGCTGGGATCTTCGCCCGCATCCGTGCCCGCGCGTGTTCGGCGAGGATGTGTGGATCGCGTTCACCGGCGATCAGAGCGTCGATCACGTTGTGTGTTGTTTGACAGCCCTTTGCTGGGCCACCGCGAGTTCCCTGCGACCGACCACGGCTACCAACAGCTGTTGGATTGGATGTGCGGCCATGGACCCGTCGCCGTGATCGGGGTGGAGAACACCGGCTCGTTCGGCGCCACCCTGACCAGGTTCCTGACCAAAGCCGGTATCGGGGTCGTCGAAATGAACCAGCCCGACCGGCTGGCACGGCGCATGGACGGCAAGTCCGACCGCCTCGGCGCCGAGCAGATCAGCCAAGCAGTCCATGGGCAAACATCTACCGTGAGGTTCCCCCGGTAGCACGGAGACTTTGGTGTGCTCTGAGTCATCGGGGGAACTTCAGGGTGCCGCGTACGCCGTTGGGCGATCGTGATCACTCAGGTAGACAGTCGCCTCGACCTTGTGTGCGCACAGGTCGCAAGCAGCTGCGGTACAAGGAACGGCCCCGCATGGCACACGGGCCGACGCGCCCGAGAACACCCGAACCCCCGCCTCCCGAACCAGCGCTACCTTGGCGACCAAGCCGGTCAACGACCCGACGTTGGGGACAGACGAACACCGTGACACCCACAGGCATCTACGTGCCATCACGGTGAGAGGATCAGGCAAGACAGTAGGAGGTTCGTTCTCCCGTTCCGACCACATAAACCGGTTTGATTGGAGTTGTTGAACCGAACGAACCGAACAGGCGGTAGGAACATGTCAGTCGCAATCGTGACCGGTGGCAGCTCCGGCATCGGCCGAAGCACGGCCGAAGAGCTGGCGCGGCGAGGGTCCGCAGTGATCCTCACCTACAGCTCGAACGAGTCAGGCGCCATGCAGGCGGTCATGGCCATCGAGCAGAATGGCGGAACGGCTGTCGCCTTGCCGCTGGACGTAGGTCGCAGCGACACCTTCCTTGCCTTCCGCACCCAGGTCACCGAGGTGTTGAAGGGCTGGGACCGTGACTCGTTCGACATCCTGATCAACAACGCCGGCTTTGCTCAGCCCGCGCTGTTCGCGGACACAACCGAGGAACTGTTCGACAAGTTCTACCGTGTTCTGCTGAAGGGGCCGTTCTTCCTCACTCAGACCCTGCTCCCTCTGCTGGCCGACGGCGGGGCCGTGGTCAACACGTCGAGCAGCGCCACCGAACATGCCGAACCCGGATACTCGGGCTACGCCACCATGAAGGGAGCGTTGAAGGTCCTGACCCGCTTCTTGGCAAAGGAACTCAGCACGCGCCGCATCCGCGTCAACTCCGTCTCCCCCGGAGCCACCCGCACCAGGCTGGGCGACGACGCCTTCACCAAGTACCCCGAGGTGATCCCTGCGATCGCGGCCAAAACCGCTCTGGGACGAGTGGGTGAACCTGACGACGTAGCGATGGCGATCGCGGCGCTGGTTGGCGACGACGGACGGTGGATCACCGCGCAGAACATCGAGGTTTCCGGCGGGTACGAGCTGTAGCGCCGACGCCGGGCGGACATATCCGAAACACTTCCGCCCGGCTCGCCGCAGCTCGGATTGAGCCGACAGCGCCGATGCAGGCCGACCGTGCCGCCGATGAGCACCGACTGACTTCACAGGTGGCCTGACAGCATCTCACTGGACGCGTTCACCTCAGCACCATGATGCCGAAGACGCCCCGCGCGCATGAAGTCTCACGCGAAGCGCAGACCGATCGGGGAACCACGAGGCCAGGTGGCGGCACACGCCGCAGCCAGCACGACACCCCCGGTAAGCCCGATTCCAACGCTCCCCAAGTGCGTGAGATTGAATTCGCCACGGCTCACCAGCGAACGCGGCATNGAAGTCTCACGCGAAGCGCAGACCGATCGGGGAACCACGAGGCCAGGTGGCGGCACACGCCGCAGCCAGCACGACACCCCCGGTAAGCCCGATTCCAACGCTCCCCAAGTGCGTGAGATTGAATTCGCCACGGCTCACCAGCGAACGCGGCATCTGAGGTTCACCCCGAACGGTGGACAGGGGCGTAAGAAGTTCAGGCAGCTGCTCAGGGCAACTTCTCATGGTCGCTGGGACTGCGCATCCCGAGCTTGGCGTGCCGCTGCGGGATACTGTTGTATAAATGACCCAATTGTCAATCGTGGCAACGAGTTCAGCCTTCGAGGCGTAGACGTTCCTGTAAGTACTGCTCGTGTTTGAACGTCGACCAGAACGACTCTGCGGGGCAGTCGTCCAGCAGATCCCGGGCTGCGCCCATCGACCGGCGCAACCCATGCCGGAAGCAGGCCTGTGCGGTCAGGTTCGCCGTGTACTCGGCCTCGCCGCCGCGGTCGGAATGCAGGACTGTGCCACGACATTCGCCTCCGCAGGCGGCCACTGCGGCCTCGATCGCGGCGGCGACCATCTCCGCACTGATGTGGTCGGCGACGCTGTGGCCGAGCCCCTGTCGACGGAGCCGAATCGGCAATGGAGGACTTCCGCAGGTCCATCATGGCCGTGATGCAGGAGCCAGTCGCCTTCAGCGAACGCGCACCACGCCACGCGGCGGCGGTGGAGGCCCTCAAGGCGACTCACCCCGCGGTCTTCACCGGCTCGACTATCCCGTTCAACGCCGGCAGGATCGCAGAATTGCTGCGCGGCAGCCTCGCAGAATTCAACTCGACCGTCGGTACGTGGACCGCGACAGGCCCGCCCAGGTTTGTGGGGCGAAGCTCCGCTGACCCAGTACGGCGCGACTGACTCAGATGAGGACTTCGCCGAGGCGGTCATGTTCTACTTCCTCGAGCCGGATACGTTGCGAGACAAGGCGCCCAAACGCGCAGCGTTTATCGACGGCACGATCGCGAACTGGCCTCGTCGCACAGGAACTCCGTCCCTCGCCGCGATTCCGACACCGTTCCAGAGGGCATGGGGCTGGAGAGCGAAGAACTGGCCGACGAAGTCGTGCGCCAGCGCACGAGCCGGTCGTGATCACGCGCACCAGTGGCTTCGTTCACCGGACGTGACCAGTCACCGAAGGGTGCCCCATTCCCAGGATGCGGAGCTGGCGAACCTTTTCTCGGCACACATCGACCTGCTGACAGCCCCGAACTGCCCTTCTCAGGCACGTCGCCCGTGGTCGTGAGCGGCCAGCCGAGCGCGTCGACCAGACCTCGACCGTCAGGGGACGCGGAGTCCCGGGCCGACTCGATGTCAGGACCACGCCGAACAACGTCCGCCGTGCGGACCAAGAGCTGCGAACGTGGGCCCAGGAGACGCCGCAGGAGACCGTGGGAACTCCTCCGCGCAGGCGCTAATCCATCCGCTTCACGTTTTCCGGATCCTCGGCGCAGCAGAGTCGCACCGCCTCGGTCAACAGTCGAAACCGAAAGGGACTTCCAGGATTCAGCAGAATGTCGACCCCGTCGGGAATGAACTCAACCAAGTCATCCACCGTTGTCTCCAGCCAGCTTTCGTGTGATACGTTCTTTCGATGCAAGCCCGCCGTCACAACCGCTACGCACTGCGCGTCGTCGGGTGCCGGGCCGACAAGCAATTGATTGCGATCTGGCGTGACGGCCAGTTGCACGTAGGAATTTCGAAGCGTTGGAATAAGCGCATCCGCCGTAACGTCTCCACGCGCAATCAGCCTCAACACGGCATCAACAGGATCAGTGGCGCCGCCCTCCATCAGGGGAACATACTCTGGATTCGCCTCGAACAGGCCAGGATCTCCATTTTCGTCCAAGCGCCAGCCTCCTGCCATCACATGCGGGGGTGGTGCTTCGTCAACAGATTCAGGGTTCCAGCCAGGGTCCACGAGCATGGCCCAATCGTTTCGCACCACGGCATTCATTTCCGAACCATTGCCCACAGTCCCCGAAGCCTGATTCACGACACCTCAACTTCCATCCAGTTCACGACACGATCAGAATTGCCATGCCGCCGCGGAGTTTCACGAAATTTAAACTAGCCGGTTCCGGTTCTCAAGTTCTATCACACAGAAGTTACCTTGCTGAACACTCCGCGCACGGACCTTCCATGCCGGTCAACAGTTGGCTCTACTCCGTGCCAGGAATGTTCGCCGTTCTCGCCGAGCAGACTGATCACCCTCCCTGTGGGTGCGTAGAAGTTACCGAGGTGCCCAAGCCGGCGGAGCTCCGCCGAGGAGGCACCAGCCAATCCGGTTTCGTGATGACCTGCGAATGATGTCAGTTTGACAACGTCGCGCGACGGATTCACACTTGACGCGGTCTGAAAGAATCCGTTGCTGCCAATCAGTCGACCAAAGGTGCTGCCGCTAACACGGACCTGACGAAACCCGCTGGCACCATTGCGCTTCGGCGTCACTATCGAAATGGTGGCATACCCTTCTTCGGAGCCCGTTGCATAAACATAGAACGGCTCCGTCCAGGGCGCACGCGTCTGGCGCTGTGGATCACTCGGGCTGTTCGTCGCGCGCGCGCTCTGCACATAATATTTATCCAAGTTCCGATACGGAGCACTTGCCCACGCAACGATGGAGTCCACCTGAAGATCAGGTAGCGGGAAACCGATTCCGACAACTTCGCCGCTGCTCCCGCGCAGCACCTCTGTCCAGACCTGCGCTGCCCGGAAGTGCTGCTGACCACCTCCGGACGTCCAACCCGAGAGAGCAGGATCAGTAACCAAGCGGAATACCCCAGCCACCTGCCGTCCCACACTGTCAACGGTCGGCTGAACAGCGTAGAACGACTGGGTGTCGAGTGGGTTACGCGCCTGCGGGTCGTTCTCGTACCGATTCACCTCATCAGGGGTTCGCCCGATCACGGTGAACGCCCGGCCGATACCTGTTGGCGCCCATACGGGCCCTTGGTAACCAGCGTCAGACAGGGCGCCAACCGATTCTCGCGCGGCCGCACTTTCGGGCGCGCCGCTATGACACGAAAGGTATACAACAGGTCTCGGCGGCGCAGACAGCAGCATTCTGAAGTGATGGTTTTCCATCAACAGGCGCGCGTGTTCCGCGCCACTGATCTCCACGACTTCCCACATCTGCTGGACACCAGGTCGACCGAAGTCGACCGCGACCTCAAAATAATCAGTGCTTCCGTGGCTGTCTACATAGAAAGGAACACCACTCAAATCTGCATGAGATCTCCAAGGAGTCGACACCCTGCTCTGTGACGAGATCCGCATGAGGGTGTCCTTTCTCGGCCTGCGCTCAAGAGCCGAGTCCCAGTCGGCGACGTATGACCAGTCACTGGTTCGAAATTCCCGGCCCGCCCATTTCAACATCGCCTTTCCATCTCCCGCCGGACCAGCACTTTCGCTCGACGGATAGCACAGCCCTACGACATCGCCGTTGTGGTCCCTCAACACCTCGAAATAGACTTGCTCGGGAGCGAATTTGACCTCAGCGCCCCTGAGTTTTCCTCGCACGACTGTGCTACGAGAAGTTGAGCCCAGCCTCGACGAAAACGCACCGATCACAGAATTACCCAAGAAACGCAAGGAGTCGAAAGAATAGCCACGGCCACGCGAACCGGAAGTAGATCCCTGATAGTTGGCCGAGCGGGAGTACGCCGCACTCAGATGAGTGAAGTTGCCCGCAGATGGATTCATGCCCCGATCCCAAGCGGGGTGCGGGCCGGTTCGACTGGGACCCGGATTCGAAGGGCCTCGTTGCGGAAGAACCGTCCAGGGCGCCGGGTCTGTGACGTTGCTGGTGAGTGGCGTCGCGGCCAGCACGGTGACAAATTCGCCGTGCACCGGAATTCCGCGTCGATCACTTGCTGCCGCAACACCTTGCCATGAGTGCCGACCCGTTCCGTCGATATAACTGGTGACTCTACCAGTAGGAGCATAGAAGCCGCCGACATGCCCGAGTCGGCGAAGTTCCGCTGAGGCGGAAATCGCTACGCCGGTTTCGTTGTGTCCAGCGTGCGGCACGATGTTTACGACGTCACGCGAGGGATCTGCGCTTGAAGCGGTTTGGAAGAACCCGTTAGCGCCGATCAGACGGCCGAAATTGGCTCCATTCACGCGTATTTGACTGTAGAGGTTGGATCCGTTGGGCGCCGGAGTAGCGATCGAGAGGGTCACATACCCATCTATGGACGCTGTGGCGTAAATATAGAACGGGTTTGTCCATGGCGCCCGGGACACACGCTGCGGATTGGCCATGTCGCGTGGGTCGCCCGCGTTCGGCGTGTAGATCGTGTCCAGATGCCGATGAGGCACGCTGGCCACTGCGTGAAAATTTCGAAGATCGTCTTGCCCCAAGGGGAATCCGATTCCGATGACTTCTCCACCGTGACCACGCAGCACAGTCGTCCAGATCTGTGCCGAACGGAAAGAACGCTGGGTTCCGTCGGATGCCCAACCCGACACAAGAGGGTTGCTGACCAGGCGCAATATCCCCGCCACTCGCTGGCCAGCGCTGTCAAGTGCAGGCATAACAGAAAGGAACGATTGAGCGCCAATCAGCCTGCGTTCAATCGGGTTTGTCTCAAATGGGTTTTCGGTGCAGTCTACCATCCTGTTGATCACGGCGCGCCCTGTCGGCGCCCACACTGATCCTCGATAACCAGCGTCGTACACGACGCCCACCGACTCCCACGCCGCTCCTGCTTCGGGTGCACCGGTTTCGCAGGAAAGGTAGACCACAGGTCGCGATGGCTGAGAGAGCAGCGCTCTGAAGTACTGGTTGCTCAGCAGTAGCCGCGCATGTTCCTTTCCTCTGATCCCTACGCTTACCCACATCGCAGAGGCACCCGGTGGAGCGAAGTTGACCGCAACCTTGAATGTGTTTTTGTCTCCGTGGCTGTCGACATAGAAGGGTACGGAGCTCAATGCTGGCCGAAATGTCCACGGCGAAGGCGCTCTGCGGTGTGACGCGAGCTGCATCAATTCATCGGACGCCGACGCCCAGGCAGGAAGATTGTTCCAGTTCGGAATGTACATCCGATCACTGGTTCGGAATTGTCGAGCAGCCCACAACCCCATCTGCTGGCCGTCGAAGAACGGGTCCCCGCCGGGCAGGTTCGGCGCCTCTGACGGATAACTCAGTCCCACAATTTCGCCGCGATGATCTCTCAGTAGAATTGTATATACCTGATTGGGAACGAACTCGACTTGGGCCCCATTTGCAGCAACTTCCCCCTGAATGGGTGGCGGTCCAGGAGCCGGGCGCCGAGCCGTTGTGACCGGGTCGATCATCGCGGGACCGAAAGTTTGTCCGTGGCCGAACGAATAGCTTCCTCCGTACTGCGACCACCTGCCTATTTCGATCCAATCCGGACGTGCATCCGCACCATGCTGATCAGCCTCGCCCGTCGACTGGAGAACGGGCTCCGCACCGGAGCCGATCGAGGTGCCGATCCACGCACGCTGCCCGGAGGTGCCTGCGGTGGCATCGCCACGGTCCCGCTCGTGGTCTGCGGCGCCGGTCGAGTCCACGTCAGGCGAGAGCCGGTCAGCAGGGTCCGTCAAGATCTGCACGTCGGTACTGGTCTTGACCGCGGTTCGCACCGGTGGACCGCTGACAGTCAGCATCGGCTCCGGCAGCGACGAGGCGATCGGCTCCGCCACGGAGCTGGGTGTCGACGTGGCCGTGACGGGGACGGTGGTGGTCGAGTTCGTGTCGGCACCGCCCTGTGACCAGGCTTGTCGCTGCGGCGGCGAGGTGGCCTGCACCTCCCGCACCGGCGCGGCCGCGCCGTCCTGTCCGCCTTGGGCCCGCGCCCGCACGCCCACCAGCCTGCTCGCGATGTCGGCGGAGTAGCGGCGGGCAGCGGTCTCGCCGAACTGAGCAAGGAGGACCGCCACGTTGTTCAGGAGCGCCAGGTGCACGCTCGCGAACGAGTGATCTCCGTCAGGCTCGGGGTTCGGGTGGCTCTCGGCCACGATCGCCGCCGCACGCCCCACGATGTCCTCGACTTCGTGCTGGGACATCTGCTGAAACGCGCCGCGCGCCGACCTGGAGTCCTCGAGCACTTGCTGGACGGTGTCCGGGTCCAGTGGTTCCCCTGTCGGCGCCAGAACGACTGGCACCGCCCACGCGGCCGGCACGACGTGGTGTCCCGCTGTCGCGTCGCTGGTGATCTCGATCTGGGCCCGCACCTCTGCCGGCAGCCGGTGATACCCGGCGACTCCGCGGAACAGGTTCGGATGTTCTCCGGAGCGCACCCGTTCCACGGCCGCAGCCAGCACCAGATCGGACCGGGCTCCTTCGTTCGCGATGTGCTCGACGGCGGTGAAGTCGAGCAGGCCTGTCTCGATCAACTGTCGTTCAAGCGTGCCCCACACCCTCACCGCTCGGTCGACCACCGAGAACAGCGGGATGGTTTCGGCATATCGCGTGCGCACGTCGTAGGTCTTGTAGGGCCAGTGCGGCATCTGCTGGATGACGTCGTCGACCGTCATCCGCGCCACGGCCGGGACGCCGCCGACGACGACCACGTTGCCGCCTCCGAGCACGATGGTCTGCGTCAGGTCAAGCCCAGTCCGATGATCCGTGCCCACCTTGGTGACCAGGACGTCGGTGACGCCGAGCACTTCCACGGCGGGCATCGTCGCGCTCGCCACGCGGTGCAGCCCCTCAGTGATCGACTCGCCGTTCGCGGTCGACGCCGCGTAACAGATGATCTGGTGGAACAGCCGGACATCGCGATCGCGGTTCGCCCGCTGGAAGGCTGCGGTGGCCAGCACCACCTTGCCGAAGGCACGAGGGGAGAGTTTGGCTCTCCGGAATCCGCCATTCCGTTCGATCCACACCGATACCGCGCCCGGCATCCCGTGCGCGTTCACGAAGAACGTCTTGCCCTGGACCGGGTGGGCGACAGTGACCACCGATCTCGCCAAGTCGGTGCCGTCACGGTCGTCGTCCCCGAGCACGTGCGTGACGTCGTGCCCGCCGGCACGAGCCCACCGCTCGGCTCGCGTCGACTCGTCGGTGGGGATGAACGTGGCTCCGATGACCTCGTCGGTGCCGGTCGCCCGGAGTTCCCGGGTGAACACCTCACCAGGCCGGAAGTAGACAGTGCGCCCGTTGTCAGCGGTCCCTGCCAACAACTCTTCGGACGAGCTCGCCGGTGTGGCAAAGAGCGCTTGTAGCGCAGACAAGACTCCGTGTCGCTGATTCGTCTCCGGCCACGAGGCGGCGAGCATGCCGCCGTCTTCCTGAGACCAGACCCCCGGTGCTACCACCTCGGTAGCCGGCGTCGGCCCTGTCTCCTGCCCGATGACACCCTCCGCGGCGGCGATCGGTCCGCCCAGGGCGCCAACCAGATTGCCGGCAGGCAGGTTTTCCGGCTGCGTCGCAGCGTTGGACTGCGCGGTCGCGATGCTCGTCGCGGGCGCTGGAGCCGACGGTTGCCGGGCAGTCGTGTTCGGGCCAGAGGCTGTTGCGGTGGTCGAGGCCGAGGTGGCTGGCGCGTGTGCTGTGGTCTGCTGCGCCGCTGCGGCCTGAATCCCCGCCTCCGCCGATGGCCGGCCGGACAACTCGGTCGAGTCCCCGGGCAGTGGTGGTCGCCCACCTGGCGGCATCTCTCCGGAGGTCTGTGCGTTCTGCGGCAGCGGGTTCGACATTGCCGACGCGACGCGCTGCGCGTTGTTCGTTGAGGTGTCCGGCGTCGGCGGCGAGTTCGGTGTCGTGGAAGTGATGGCCGACGTCGACGCGGTCGAACCCGAACCGGACGCAGTAGTGCTGGGGGCAGCCACGGGCGCACCGGATGGCGGCGTCGCCACGTTCGACTGCAACGAAATCTGTGAGGCGGCCACAATGGACGCCGGTGGCGGAGGTTGTGTCGATGTCTGGGCCAACTCCACAGTGGACATGGAGTTCGGTGCGAGCGAGCCCCGTTCATCGAGGTGGTTGTCCGTGTTCAGGGGCAGCGGCCCAGACTGGACGGGCGTGTTCGGCAGCGAGTTCTGCGCCGAGGTTTGGGGCGACTGCGGCACATTCGTCGACGAGGTACTGCTTGGTAGCTGCGGTGCACGGGTCTGTGGAGTGCCGAGCACGGGCGCGTTGCCTGACTCGGAAACGACACCGAGGCCACTGACGTTCGTACCTGTGCCGCTGTTTCCGCCGGCACCGGCGCTGGTGTCGGCGGAGGTTCCGGTCGGCTGGGCGTGGGTTGGTGGGTTTCCGGTCCTGCCGTCATAGGCCGGGGGAGGGTCGTAGGCGGGTGGCGCGCTCTCGGTCCAGGTCTTGTCGTCGTGTCCGGCCGGGGTGCCGAACCCGGTTTCTTTGCCGGGTGCCTCGGTCCCGGCACTACCACCGCCCAGGCCCGTGCCCGTACCGCCGGTTGTTGTTGTTGTTGTTGTTGCGTCGATGATGATGTCGCCGGGGCCTTCGAGCCGGTCCCGCGAGAGGCGCAGGTCACGATCATGTTTCCACCGGTGCAACGCCGACATGCCCGCGCCGGAGACAACACCGTTGACCACGCCCTTCCAGATGTCCCCTGGATCGCCCCCCTCCGGAATCGTGATCGCGCCGACGAACACCTCGGTCGCGCCCTCGACACCGCCCGCCGTCACCCAGTGCCCGGCCCACCGCGGCCGGAACACCGCGATCCCGCCCCCCAACAACCCCGCGAACCCACCCGCCGCCGCCCCGTACTTGAACGAGTCGAGTGTGTCGTCCCACTCCCACGCCTTGTCGCTTTCCAGGCTCTGCCACACCTGCACGATCGCGTCCTGATACACCTCCTCCAAACCCTCGTCCAGCACCTCCTTGGCCATCAACGCGACAACACCACTCACCGCCGTCGTCGCCGTCGTCACCGCGACCTGGTCAACCGAACGGCCCACCACACCCGAGCCCGCCCGCACCACCGTCTGCAACGCCCGCGCGATCCAGTCCGCGAACCGCTGGAAGATCAACCGCACAACACCCTGCATCATCCCGATGAACGGCCCGATCAACGGCCACTCGAACGGATCCACCCACATGCGGATGATCTCGGTCGCCGCGAACACCATCTGCACGATCATCGAGATCTTCGCGCCCTGCACGTTCAGCGAATAACCCCGCGCCATCTCCGCCAGATCACGCGCGCCATTCGCATAAAAAGCAGGCTGCTCCGCCAAACGCTCACCATAACGCCAAAAAGCACGACCCACCGTCGGATCAACATGATTCACCACATCACGCAAGGCCAGCACAAGACCCGACACCACACCATCGAGATCATCCGCGGCCTCGAGCAACGCCTCATGAACCTGCCAAACATCCCCCTCCATACCAGGAGGCCAATCCCCACCCGCGAGAATGATGAAGATCCAGTTCAAATCCGAGGGCACAGTCATGTTGCCGTGAACAGCCATCAGCCACCCCCGACAACACAACGGAAATCCGACAGAGACGTCTGCCTCCGCCAGACCCCCGCCACCCTCATCACACCACTACCTTCACTCGATGGTTACGCGCGTCCAGCACGCTCGACTAGCAGAGATGGCACCCATGCACGCAACTGAGCAGGGCCCGCCCCGCACAACCTGTTGCTCCATCAGCACCACAACGGATCGCAGCACGCGCAGACCTCGCTGCGAGACCACCAACGAACCGACCACGGCCAGTCAGCCTGACCAACGAGCACAGCTTGCGTCACTCAAGGAGAAGCTCCCCAGCGCGAACTCAGTTCAAGTAGGACGAAGTCTGCACTTCCGCACTCCGCGCGGCAGGGCAGGGCCGGGCAGGGTCGATATGGCGAACGACGAACCAGGCCCGATAGCGCGGTCGACGATCCACAATCATGCAGTACCGCAACAGGCGATCCCACAGAATCGACGTGCAGTTAAGTGATACGGAACCTGCCTTTAGGTGCACCTTAAGCATCAACTGAACATGTCACACGACTCTCATCGCGCACAGAAATCGAGCTATGCCCGCAATGACACGGATCCCGTCCCTTCAAGGCAAGGATCCGCCCAGAAGTTCTCTGGTGTTGAACACCCGACGGCGTGGCCGGGACCCCATGGACGGTGTGGCCGCGGCACACTGGCGACCGCGGACACCTCCTGGCGCACCAGCCAACGAAGGCGAGTCGTCTCAGATCACACGCCTGGGCACTGTCGACCTCGGCGACGGTGTGGTGGGCGCGCTCGTGCACCAGATCGTCCACACCGCGTCGGCCGGCCCGCTCACTCGTGGCGCAGACGATCTACGGAATGCTACTGATGGCTTGTTCCGAGATTCTCACGCATGAGGTCGCGGAGTTTCACCAACGCGTGCTCGAAGTCGTCGTCCGACTCCTTGACGACCGGTGATGGCGCCCGGTGACTGAGCACCAACGAGTGCCACCGGCCCGCAGCAACGGACACGGCGGCAAGCAGGCCATCGGCGAGCTTGGGAGCATGCAGTTCGACGAAGGCGGCGGCTTTCTTCAGCTCGTTCAACCGACCTTCCAGCGCATCCAGGTCCACGCTCGCGCGACCGGCGCCCTGGAAGGCGCGCGCGGCCACGAGGAACTTCGTGCAGGCGTCTTCACGAGCCTGTAGCTGACGTTCGTCGCGCTTGGCGTCACGGTCGATCAGGGCGAGCTTGCGCTGGTTCACGCCACCGACCCATTGGGCGCTGATCGAGGCGCTCAGAGTGGCGAACAGCCTGGCTCGGCTCGCAGGGTCGCGAGGTCGGCCAGGCAGTCCCCGCCCACGGCCAGCGCGATCGCCAGATCACACACGATCTTGCCGGGATCGTGGACCGCGGTCGGCCTCCGCCACGGGTCCAGCACTGTCGACAGCGCCTGGTCCAGGCCGGTCTTGCGCACGGTCTCCACCAGCAACATCGTCATGACCTGCGCGACCCCGGTCACGATGTCCCCGAACCTGCCTCAGATCCTGTTGCGTCGCTGGACGTCGAGCAGATCGCGGTCGCCGCGGACATTGACCGTGTCGAGGCGCATGCCGTGGTCGTCCGCATCCCGTGAGCACCATCAGGCGGTGCGGCGGCTGTTAGCCCAGGGTGAGTCAATCAGCGGGATCTCCCGGTCGCTGCGGCTGGATCGCAAGACCGTCCGGCGGTTCGCTCGGGTCGCGAACGTTGACCAGTTGCTGATCAAGCAACGGGATGGCCGCCCTGGGCCACTGGAACGCTTCAAACCGTACCTGCACGAGCGGTGGAACCAGGGTTGCACCACGGCGACGTCCTGCTGGCCGAGATCCGCGAGCAGGGCTACACCGGCAGCTATCCGGCCCGAACCCGATACCTCCGTCTCTTTCGGACAGTCGGCGCCGCACCACCGTCCACCCCAGCCCCACCGAAGGTCAGAGATGTGATCCGCTGGATGCTGCACCACCCCCCGACAACCTCGGCGACCTGGAACGCAACCAGCTCAAGGAGATCCTGACCCGCAGCTCGGCCCTGGAGAGGCTGGCCTACCACGTCACGTCCTTCGCGGAGATGATGACCGGACTGCACGGTGACCGACTCGATGACTGGATCACTGCCGTGCAAGCCGATGATCTCCCGTACCTGCACTCGTTCACCGCCGGGCTCACACGTGACCACGCCGCGGTCGTCAACGGACTCACGACGCACCACAACTCCGGTCCGGTCGAAGGCGCCGTGTCACGCTTGAAGTCAATCAAGAGAAGCATGTACGGGAGGGCGAAGTTCGACCTGCTCCGCAAGAAGATCCTCTGCCGCGTCTGACCCGCCATCAGCCATGTCGATCACCAAATCAGCAACAGGACCACAATCGATTAGCGCCATCAACACCCTGGAGATGGGGGCCGTGGACCCCCACTCGCCCCTGGCAGAGACCGACGAACGAGAACACCAACGGGCTGCTGCGCCAGTACTTCCCGAAGGGCACCGACCTCTCCCGCTGGTCCCCCGACGACCTCGAAGCCGTCGCTCTTGCGCTCAACAACCGGCCCCGAAAGAGCCTTGACTGGAAGACTCCAGCCGAGGTCTTCGAGCAACAGCTACGCTCGCTCCAACAACCCGGTGTTGCAACGACAGGTTGAACTCAAGCAAAATATCTCGCGGTGCGCTACACCCAGCGTCTGGCCGAGGCCGGCGCTGTGGCATCCGTTGGCAGCAAAGGAGATTCCTACGGCAACGCCATGGCCGAGGCGTTCAACTCGATCTTCAAAGCCGAACTGGTCCGCAACAAGGGACCCTGGCGCGGCACCGACGACCTCGAGATCGCTGTCGCCGAGTACATCGACTGGTACAACCACCGGCGCCTGCACGGCGAACTCGGCCTGATCCCGCCCGTGGAACACGAGACCAACCATCACCACACAACCGCACCCGTCCCGACACCAAGCGCGTAATCACACCCTCCATCAAACCCGGTGTCCACTGCCCAGGGTGAACCTCAATCCGCTAAGCCCTACAGCGCGATCCGATCATGGCAGGCGAAACCAGGGCTGTGGAGGTTGGAGAAATCAACCTCCCGCGAACCGCAGAAGACAGCCCCTCCACTCCGTTGGCCTCCGGATGCTCGGCGTCCGCCAACTCATCACGCAACAGCACTGCGTGCCGCGCGACACTGTCCTAAACAACGACCTTCTGGGGACTGTAAAAAGAGCGGTGTAACTCCCGATCATGGAAGTG
>NZ_JAJAEG010000070.1:0-15975 GCF_047445655.1 Lentzea alba | reverse complement strand
CGGACAGCCATCACACACCCCCGACAACACAACGAGAACCCGACACGGGCGCTGACCACACCCAGGTTCTCGTCATGACCATTTCACAGCCCCACTCTTGACGGTTACGCACGTCCGCTGCTCTGGACGGTTGCCCAGACTGGCATTAAGGGCCCTCATTTCATCTGACTTCCAGTCACGCAGCATGCTCCTTGCCTCGGACGCCTTCTCACGTCGCGGTGCTTGCGACAGCATCTCTACTAGTAGAGATGCACCGACGCGCCGCGCCAGGTCAGCATCCACGAAACCCGCTACACCAGTGACACCACATCAGATCGCAGCACGCGGCCACGTCGCGGGTTGCTGGCCACGCCACCAATAAACTATCCACGTCTGGCCCGCCTGACCAGCGAAACGTCTTGCGTCAATCAAGGAGAAGCGACCAGGGGTCCGCTCAGGTTCATGTACAATGAAGGTTTGCAAGCGCCCCGGAGCGTTCCCGAAGGCCGGCCCCTACCACAGACCAGAGCCAAAGTAACGAACCGCGAAAGAACGACCACGACTCATGCACTCCCACAGCAGGCGATCTTGCGGAATCGACGCGGAGTTAAGTCGCAAGAGACCAGGCTTTAAGGAACGGTTAACTTCACGCGAAGGTGCGACATGAAGTTTATCACGTGCCGGATTCAGAGCAATGCCCGAAATGACACTAGTCTTCGCCCTTTTGATCTGGGCTGACACTGTTCGGCGCGTTTGTGATCAAGAATGATCTCGCGGTGCTCCCTGCGCCTTCAGGCCGACACCACCATGCAGTCCTGCCCTGAGACGATTTACCCAGGCGTTGTCCGCCGGTCTACTCGGCCACAAGAACGGCAGCTAGGGCCCACAGGCCCCACACACGAGCGCAGGCAGCAACGCGGTCTCTGCCCGATCGCGACATGGCATCCTGGCAATCGGCTGCTGGACGCGCACCGGTGGCACTTGGTTGCGAGCCCGGACCTGTTCATAGACGGCATCGCGTCGTGCGACCTGCTAGCTGTGGGTATCCGACGCGCAGAGGTTCATTGAGCCCGTTAACCGGCGCGCTTGACACTATTCGGCACGTCGGACACCGCGCTTCAATCGACGCCCCGCAATGCCGGCTGCGGTCGGTGACCGAGGGCCTGATCGAAGATCACAGGCTAGTTCTTGCACTCAATACCTTCGACCTTGGGCGCCCAAAGAGGCCATCATGTCGCCAGTCCGGCCCTACTGCGTCGACGAGTCGACGGCAATGACAATGGCCGCTACTGCGGGTACTACGGTTACAGACCCTTGGGAGATTCACGGCGACATCCGAGGACGCTTCCCCTCGTCTGCTCCATCATCTAACGCTGCCCAGACGCATCCGCCTGTCGCTCGAGGACTGAAGCCAGATCCAACACGTCGCCCTCACCAAGGGGGCCATTTGAGACAAGATGTAAGAACGTGCGACGTTCAATGCCCTTGCTCTCCTCTGGCTTGTCATTCTCACCGCCATGATGATGCACTCTTCGACGTGGCGTGACTGCGGGCATCGAGCACGACAGGTTCCCAAACACGCCAGATGCTCATGCGGAGCGGATACGCGTGTTCAAGCGCCGTTTGGCGACGGCTCCGACGCAAACCCCGCTCCCCTTATCGCTTGTAACAGAGGAGTAATACTTGAAGATCTCAGCGAAGTGCACCAAGCGGATTGTGGCGTCCGCCGGCGCAATCGTCACCATGTCCACAGCAGCCCTCCTTGCCACTGCCTCGCCCGCCTCTGCGGCGGGACCGGGCCAACTGGAGGTTTGCTCCTACGGCAACTACGCGTCATACGTCAAATTCCCATGGCGCGGTGGGCGCACTACCACGATCGTCGACAGGGGAGCTTGCCGGACCTTCTACAACTTCGGTACAAGTAGCACCATCGAGCCCATCGAGGTTCGCGGCATCTACAACACGTCGACGAACACCTTCTGGGTTCAGAACGGCAGCTTCCGACCTAGTAAGGGTGGTGTCGTCGCCACCTACGGCACGACTGCGGCCGGCAACCACTGGGCCCTGACTCCTGCGGTTTGAGATGCTCGACTAGACGAGTAAGTCCTAACTGATCAGTGGTCGTAGGCGATCAGGGATCGCGTGACGGGCTGGCCGGTGGCGCGGTTGTGCCAGATCGCGGCGGTCAGCGCCAGTAGTCGCTGGGAGATGCGGGCGGTGACGCCGTCGATGGTGCGGCCGCCGTGCAGTTCGAGGTCGAGCTGGCCTTTTAGGGTGTCGTTGACTGACTCGATGAGTTGCCGGACGGGTTTGAGCAGGTGCTGGGCCGGGTGTGGGGTGCGGTTGCGGTAGTTCGGGCGTAGTAGCCGCACTCCGCGCTCGGCCAGGTAGGCGTCGAGTTCGCGCGACACGTAGCCCTTGTCCGCGATGATCAGCAGACCGGGGCGGTCGTGCAGGACGGTCTCGTCGTGATCCAGGATCGCCATCAGCACCTGGCGTTCGTCGAGTTTCGGGTTGGCCAGCGCCCAGGTGACCGGCAGCCCGGCCGGGGTACAGATCAGGTGCAGGCGCAGGCCCCAGAAGAACCGCGAGTGCGACGAGCAGTAGCCGTAACCGGCCCAGCCGGCCAACTCCGATCGTCTGGCCGCCTCTCGGGAGCGGGCGCACTCGACCGGTGTGGAGTCGACCACCCAGGTCGCGTCGGTCCACAGATCGGTGTCGACGGCGAGCATCCGGATCACGTGCTTGAGTAGCGGAACTGCGTTGCGCTGCGCAAGTGTTGGTGGCAAAGCGGATTCGGATCGCGGGTCGCTTGTTGTGATCGAATCCCTCGGTCCAGTATTTGCTGGTTGTCCCGGTCGGGCAGGTGGCTTGCTTGCCGTCCCAGTCGATCGCGAAGGCCGTCGTGCCGAAGCCAGCACCATGGACGGCCTGCCGTGTGGTATTCGACCGCACCGGGCCGATAATGGTGACACCGGATCCGGCCCGCGACTCCAGTAACAGCTCGGCCGAGGTGTAGCCGGCGTCGACAAAGTGCTCGGACGGCAGCAGGTTCCTGCGCTCCAGACCACTGTGTACCCGCTCGATCACCACCGCGTCGTTCACCGTCGCATCGGTGGTGACGACGTTGGTGATCAGGTGAGGGCGGTTGACTTCGTCAGGGCCGTCACAGGTCTCGCTGAAGTGAACCTTGTAGCCGTCCCATCCGGCCCCTCGCTTCATCCCGTAGCGGGAGTCGACGTCGTACGGGGAGGTGATCCTGTTTCTGCTGGGCGGAACATCGTCCTTACCGCGCAAGGTCACCTCCTGCGTGTCACTGTCGGCCACGCGGTAGTACTGCTGCAGCCACACGGTCCGCAAGATCATGACCGCCGGAATCTCCCGCAGCCATGGCGGTGCGGCGGGCACGGTGGCTGCTTCCAGCAGGCAGTAGCCGTCGGCACCGACCTGGCGGGCGAGCTCGGCACGTTTGTCCTCGGCGCTGGGCAGCCGGTAGGCATCCGCCCGCACCCCATACCGTTGCTGCCACTGGGGTTCCATCCATCCGCCGAGCCAGTCTGGGGCCGCGACAGCCAGTGCCTCTAACGCCGCTCGCAGCGTTTCACCGACGAATTCCAGGCGGTTGAGCTCTCGGACCGCGGCCAGCACGTGTGTGGAATCGGTACGCTGTCTCCCTTTGGCCGCGACCAAACCCAGCTCGGCCAGCCGTTGAAGCAGAAGGTCGAGGACCGTCTCTTCCAGGCCGTGCGCGAGAAGGCGGTCACGGAACCCGGTGAGCACGGTGAAGTCGAAACCCGCGTGCGAGAGATCCAGTCCCAGCAGGTATTTCCAGTCGATCCGGGACTTCACCGCGTGGGCTGCTTGCCGGTCGGTCAGGTTCTCCGCGAACTGCAACACACTGACCAGGGCGAGCTGTCCGGGAGAGATGCCCGGTCGCCCTCGAACCCCGAAGGCGGACCTGAAGACGTCGTCGTCAAACAGCGGACCCAGCTGGTCACGAACGCTCATTGCCAAGCAGCCCTTGGGAAATGCCGCGCGAGCCACCTGCGCGGTCAACTCGGGGACGTCCGGCCGTGGCTGCATTGACACCAGGTGCTCCGCTCACAGGTAGGCAAGATCAACAAGATGATCACGCACCACGTCAGTCGCGCCACACGCAGGCCTTCCAATTGCGCAACAGGGTCCGTCGATGTAGCTGAAGATCGCGTTCTCGGCCTCGTCGCGGGTGCGCCACGAGTTCCGGTACACGAGTTCGATCTTCAACGTGGAGAAGAAGTTTTCCATCAGCGCGTTGTCGTAGGAGTCGCCGACCGAGCCCATCGACGGCAGGATTCCGTTGTCCGCCAAGCGTTGCGCGAAGCGGATCGAGGTGTAGGTCGAGCCGCGGTCGCACCCGCTGACGCAGTGAAGAAACGAGCGAGCCTCGCCAGGCACTACGAGCATGGCATTGACGCGAAGGAAGCTGCGGCCCGTTTGAGGATCTCCACGTCCTCGCGCAGCCGCTGGTTCTCCCGCCGCAGGGCGGCGAGCTCAGCCTTCTCGTCGCTGCTCAGGCCGCCGTCGTCGCGGGTCCCGGCGTCGCGTTCGGCCTGGCGGACCCACTCGCGCACGGCGGTCTCGGTCAGGTCGAAGTCCTTCGCGACCTGACCNGGCGGCGAGCTCAGCCTTCTCGTCGCTGCTCAGGCCGCCGTCGTCGCGGGTCCCGGCGTCGCGTTCGGCCTGGCGGACCCACTCGCGCACGGCGGTCTCGGTCAGGTCGAAGTCCTTCGCGACCTGACCGATCGAGCGGTCACCACGCTGGCACTGCTCGACGATCTCCGCCTTGAACTCCGGGATGAACGCACGACGAGGACGCCGGGGCCTGTTCGAGCCCGTGGTCTTCATAAAGACATCCAGGGGCAAAACCCCTGATCTCGGGTGTCCGTCAAAACGGGTCAGGCCCACTTGTCAGTACTCGGACTACTGGCCGTGTGCTGCGGGCACCACTACAAACTTGCTTCGTTACGCTGCCTCCTTGGGTTCTGTCAATGGCTTGATCCCAGTCTAGGGCGGTACGCCTGCCCCTCGGTCCCCGTGGTGCATGCTCCTTGCGGATCTCACCGGTTTATTTCACCGAGTGAAAACCGGTGTAGGCAGGTGCTTCGGGGGAAGCTAATGTGACTTCTGTCAGGTTCTTCTGGCTTCGACCGAACGGTCGATGATCTTCTCGCATTAAGGGGTTGCTATGGAGACGTTGGAGCTTGTCAAGCTGATTGAGGACGAGGTCGGCGGATTTTGGTCCGACGGCGCCCTGCTGCCGGGCGGCGGCAATGGAACGGTCATCGTGAACGAGGGCGGTGGCACCTCTGGGTCCGGCGGTTACTGCTGATCTGATGGGTGGGACGTGAAGTAGTTCTCTGCTGAGGCGGTACTGCTTCCGCTTGTTTCCGTTCATGGCCCATTGGTCGTGATGGAGGCGTTGGAGCTGGTAGAGGACGAGGTCGGCAGCTTTGTTGAAGCGTGCTGTGCCTTGGGGATCTTGATCCTTGCGCGACGCATTTCTCGAAATCGGGTAGTTGGCCCGAAAGCTCCAGCGTCCGTAGTTTGCAGTGAGTGTTCGCTGTTGCCCTTCGGTCGGCGCCCCGGCATGAGCTTCACAGCCGGGGCGCCGACCAGTCTGTCAACTATTGACCGACTGGTGAATTTCTATGGTGCGTTGTAGTCATCGATTGCCGCCGTGGCTACAGGTGGCTTTAGGGGGCGGGTCTTCTCGGTAGGATCGACGGTCCTCCATCCTCTCAAAGGCACCGCAATGAAGCCGTGGCACGCGCCGGTCTATCCAAGGCGGTAGGAGTCGGCTCTTTTCTCGATGATGTTGCCGCCGAAGGTGAGCCGGTCGACGATCGCGGCGCAGCGCTGCGAGTAGATGAAGGTCTGGTCCAGCTGGCGAACGACTCGTTGGACGCGATCGCGACGGAGGCCTTCTCCTCCCGCTCTGTCAGAACGAGGAACAGCGGCTCTGCGCCGTAGCGATCCAGCTCCATGTGTTGGGTCGGAGACGAGACGCCGCGCACCCTTTCGGATGGTGTGCCCTGGGTTCTCCGGAGGTAGGTTGTTGGATTCTTGTGCCACTCAATCTTGAGAGGGTGGTATGGGACGACGTGGATATCCGCCGGAGTTCCGGCGGAAGGTGCTGGATCTGATCGAGGCCGGCCGTACGGTCGCCGACGTGGCCAGAGATCTCGAGATCAGCGACCAGACGATCTACACCTGGCGACGACAGGACCGCATCGACCGTGCCTTCGAGCCAGGCCTGAGCAGCGGCGAGAAGGCCGAGCTGACCGCCGTGAAACGCCGGATCACCGTGCTGGAGACTGGCTGCGGGCGACACGCCGCGCCATCGAACTGGTGCGAGGGGTGGTACCCCCAAAGGAGATACGAGGCGGTCAAGGTGATGGCCGCCGAGGGCATCCCGGTATAGGTCGCTTGCCGGGGGTACGTGTCGGTCTCCGGCTACTACAACTGGCTGTCGCGGCCGCCGTCGGCGCGGTCGATCCGGCACGTTTGGCTGACCGACCTGATCACGGAGGTGCACCAGGCCTCCCGTGGTGTCTACGGGTCCCGCCGGGTGCATGCGAAGCTTCGGCTGGGGCGGGGCATCGTAGTCGGGCACGGTGCGGTGGGAACTGCTGATGCGCCGCGCTGGCATCGCCAGCGTGATGGGCCGGCCGAAGCGGCGGCGGGCCAAGCCGCACCTGATCGCCACCGACCTGGTCTATCGTGACTTCACGGTCACGCAGTCGAATCGTAAGTGGCTTACCGATATCACCGAGCATCACACCCGCGAGGGCAAGGTCTACTGCGCGGTTGTGCTCGACGTCTACTCCCGCCGCGTGATGGGCTGGTCGATCGACTCCTTGCCGACGGCGGCGTTGGTGACCAACGCCCCCGGCATGGCCATCGACAGCCGTCGCCCCGGCCGGGGAGCGATCATCCCCGCCGATCAGGGCGCGCAGTACGGCTCATGGGCGTTTACCAAGCGCGCCAAGGATTCCGGGCTCGTGCCGTCGATGAGCAGTGTCGGTGACTGCTACGACAACGCGATGTAGTCGTTCTGGTCACGCATGCAGGTCGAGCTGCTCGACCGCCAGCGCTGGTGCACCCGCATCGAGTTGCCCAACGCGATCTTCGAGTACCTCGAGATCTTCCACAACCGGCAACGTCGCCACAGCAGGCTCGGCATGCTGACCCCAATATAGTACGAGAACGCGGTCATCGCGCCATGAGATCCAGAAGCGCGACTCCACAAAACCCAGGGCACCCCATGGTCTCCATCAAACCCGGTACGGAGCAACCCTCAAATCGAACTCCTCAACCGCCAGCTGGACCAGGCATAAGATCATTCACGCGTCCGCCAGCCAGTGCGTTCATGAGGTGCGGCGAGCAAGGCACTCAACAACCGATCGGAGAAGCCGTCCTTGGCTAGGAACGCATATGCGCCGGCCTCAAGTGCGTTCGAAGCGCACGCGTTGTCGAGACTCATCGCAACGACTGGAATCTTGTGTTGCTGAACGAAAACTCTGAGCAGCGACAGACCTTCTCGTTCTGTAGGCAGCAGAACGTCGACGATCGCGACACCTGGCGAGGTCTCCGTGGCAAGTCGTACGGCCAACTCCTTGCTCCCCGCCTCGCCGACTACTTCGAACTCGTGATGTGCCAATAGGAACGCCCGTACGGCGCTTCGCACCCTCGGGTTGTCGTCGACAATCAGGACGCGGATCACGGTGCCTCCTACAAGCAGCATACTCACCAGAAGTAGACACACCGTCACCGGACGCTGACGAGCGGCGAATGACCACTCTCAACCGCGACGTTTGTCGCGGTTGAGACAGAACTGGATGCGGCCGAGTCCGTGAACTGACTGGTGCACCAGAGACGCGTTGCGCTGTCCAGCGCAGGATTGCGTCGGGCACTACTGCTCAACGGCCAGTTGATGGAACGTCTTTCAGCCTGCTGAGCGCATGCTGCCACAAACATGCATGAGCTGATGGCGCTCTGCGAAAAGGGTCCTGTCGCTGATTACGTGATCAACTTTTGGCTGCGTCAGACTCGGCAGGGAACCTTCTTGCGGAGCAGGTCGAACCCTGCCCTCCCGTACAAGCTTTTCTTGATCGATTCAAACGCGACACGGCGCCTTCCACTGGTCCGGAGTTGTGCTCCATGGTGAGTCCGTTAACAACCGCTGCGCGGTCGCGTGTGAGGCTAGCCGTGAATGAGTGCAACTCCGGGAGGTCATCCGCTCCCACCGCGGCGATCCAGGCGTCGACACGCTCCCCATGCCAGCCGGTCATCATCTCCGCGAAGGACGCGACGTGGTAGGCCGGCCTCTCAAGGCTGAGCTTCGGGCCAGGATCTCGTTGAACCGAGCGCCGTCATGATCGTCGAGGTTGTCGGGATGTTGCAGCATCCAGCGGGTCACGTCTCGGTGTCAAGCACCGGGTTTGATGGAGGGTGTGATTACGCGCTTGGTGTCGGGACGGGTGCGGTTGTGTGCTGGTGGTTGGTCTCGTGTTACACGGGCGGGATCAGGCCGAGTTCGACGTGCAGGCGCCGGTGGCTGTAACAGTCGATGTACTCGGCGACGGCGATCTCGAGGTCGTCGGTGCCGCGCCAGGGTCCCTTGTTGCGGATCGGTTCGGCTTTGACGATCGAGTTGAATGCCTCGGCCACCATGGCGTTGTCGTAGGAATCTCCTTTGCTGCCAACGGATGCCACCGCGCCGGCCTCGGCCAGACGCTGGGTGTAGCGCACCGCGCGGTATTGGGCGAGGTCGGAATGGTGAATCAGGGCGCTGGTGTCCTGCCCGGCGCGGCTGCGGGTCCACAGCCCCATCTCCAGGGCGTCGAGGGCCAGATCGGTGCGCAGTGACGTGGAGAGCTGCCAGTCGACGACGCGGCGGGAGAACACGTGGAGCACGAACGCGGCATAGACTCAGCCGCTGAACGTGCGAACGTAGGTGATGTCGGCGACCCACAGCCGGTTGGGCGCCGGGGCGGCGAACTCCCGCTTGACGAGGTCTGGGCGCGGGTCGCAGCTCTTGCCGCTGCGGGTGGTGCGCGGGGTCTTCAGTCGAGAAATCCCCTGCAGTCCAGTGGCTTTCATCAGGCGGGCGACGATGCAGCGGGCGACCGGAAGCCCGGTGACCCCGCCCTGTCGGGCCAGTTCGGCGTAGATCTTGCGCACGCCGTAGACGCCGTAGTTCGTCTCGTGTACCTCCTTGATCTTCTCGGTGACCACCGCGTCGCGACCGCGCGTGCCGAGGGCGGGCGGGAGCGGGCTGCGTAGTAGGTGCTCGGAGCGATCTTGACGCCGGCTGCGGTCAGCACGGCACAGATCGGCTCGACTCCGAACTCGTGCTTGTGGGCATCGATGTAGTCGACGATCAGCGGGAGGGGCGGTCTAGCTCCGCCGCGAAGAAAGCGGACGCGGACTTCAGGATCCCGTTTGCACGACGCCGTTCCCGGTTCTCCCGCTCCAGCTGCGCGATCCGCTCCGCATCGCTGGTCGTGGTGCCCGGCCGGTCACCGGCATCGATCTCCGCCCGTTTCACCCAGGTCCGCAGCGCCTCCGGGTGGATCCCGAGCTGCTCAGCGATCCGCTTGATCGCCCCGATCGCGGACGCCGGATCCCGGCGGGCCTCCACGACCATCCGGGTCGCCCGCTCACACAGCTCGCCGGGGTACTTCTTCGGCGGGGCCATTGCTCCTCGTCATCCGGGTTTGATGGTCTCCATCAAACCCGGTACGGAACGCTCTTGTGTCCGAGATACCCGCGCGCGACATATGACGTACGCCGCCCAAGCCTGTGGTCCTGTCCCGGTGCTCCTCGAATACCCGACCCAGTCGCGCCCGCAGGCCGATGATTCACGTCGTCTGAACGGGAATAGTGAGTTGCATCAGATGAAGGAGAGATCGAACGGAGGCACAGGGATGACCGGCAACACGTCTCGCGTCACAAAACCGGCGGCTCGCCAGCAGTCCAGGTTGGCCGGTGTTGTACCGAACACCCGTGAGGGGTTCGTTGATCGAGTAAGCAACGTGGTTCTCAAGGGGCACAGGGCAACGGTGACTTGGATCGATCCCGATCTGCTGCCTGGCGTCGACCCCCGTGCGGTCTACGGGGTTGCCGTGGTCGCCTTCAGCGGCGACGACGAGTTGGTCATGGTCGAACTCGACCGCGGAATCGAGGTCCCCGCAGGCACCGTCGAGGACACCGATGAGAGCCTGGAGCACACCGCACGACGGGAAGCCTGGGAAGAGGCCTGTATCACCCTCGGTGAACTGCACCTCGTCCAGCTCATGCGGGTGGAGTGGCGCGACCTCTCCGCCCCGATGGTCTACGTGCCTGTCTATGCAGCGAAGGTTGAGACCATGGCTCCGTTCGAGTGCCGACACGAGACATACGCACGAATTCTCGTCAGCAGCCAGGAGTACGTTGACGTACTCGGCTTCGGCACGAAGCGCGATCGTGAGCAGCTCATCGCCGACGCCAAAACCGCCGTTAACCGCAGCGGCCACGCTCGGATCTTTCGGCGATGACAGCCCTGGTCAGATCGTGGATGGCGACGACGAGATGACCAACCCCTCGCGGACCGCCCAGAGTGCAGCTTGGGTGCGAGAGACAAACCCCAGTTTGGACAGCACATTGCTGACGTGAGTACGCGCGGTGCGTTCGCTGATGACCAACGTGCCTGCGATGTCGCGATTGGACTGTCCTTGTGCGACGAGAACTAAGATCTCACGTTCGCGAGGCGTGAGCGCACTGGCCGACCGATCCGGCGCCACCAGGGTTCGGGTGAGAGTCCTTGCCACTGCAGGATCCAGATGAACCTGTCCTCTGTGAGCGGCACGAACCGCAGCGCTCACCTGATCCGCGTCGGTGTCCTTTAGCAGATAGCCAGAAGCGCCGGCTTCCAAAGCGAGGTGGACGCGTTCGGCTTCACCGAACGACGTGAGGACCACGACCTCGATCTGCGGATACAGGCCCTTGATCACTTTTGTAGCACCGATTCCGTCCAATCTGGGCATGAGCAGGTCCATCAGCACCACCTCGGGAAGGTCCTCCTGCGTGGCACGAACGGCGAGCTCGTCAATCGCCATTTGGCCGTCGATCGCCTCACCGACCACCTCGATGTCTTCGACCAGATCGAAGAACGCGCACATGCCACGACGAACCACAGCGTGGTCATCGACCAGGAACACTCGGATCGTGGTCATCCTGTTACTCCCTATCTGCTTTGGACCGCCGTGACCGTCACCCTTACCGTCGTCGATCCCTCGGGACTGCTGGCAACCTCCAGCTGGCCGCCGATCTGCTGGACTCGCTCTCGCATTCCGGTCAGCCCCATACCGCCGCCGAAGGACACAGCCTCCGGATCAAAGCCAGTGCCGTCGTCCGCCACCTCGATGAGCACGACGTCGCGCACTTCCTCGATGAAAATCGAGATCCTGGTTGGTCGTGCGTGCTTAATGCTGTTGTGCACCGCCTCCTGCACCACCCTGAACAGTTCGGCCTCAGCAGCGTCGTCGAGTGACAGCCTGTAACCAGGAACTTCGACAGTTATCTCCACGCCCTCGCGCGACGCGATGGCCGCGGACTGTTTGCGGATCGCCTCTGCCAAACCGTCCTCACGCAATGCATCAGGGCGCAGCTGGAACAATGAAGCCCGCATCTCCATCAGCGCACCTTGAGTGAGTGAACGAAGCTCGCGCACACCCTTCGCCACCGGCCCGTTCTCGTCGAGACCTTCTCGCTTCAGCGAGAGCTCCACCGCGCGGACGTGCAGGGTCATGGAGAACAGGGCCTGCGACACGGAATCGTGCAACTCACGTGCCAGCCTCGTTCGTTCCTCGAGCGTTGCTTCCTGCGAGGCCTCGTCGATCATGTCCATGACCTCGACTACGCTGAGCTGTTCTTCTCCTGCCACTGCCGTCATCACCATCTGCGCGGACGCCGGTCCTACCGCACCTGCGAGCACGGCTTCGACGTGGCGCAGCAAGGCCGCGTCAGCGTTCTTCTGAGACTTCGGATCGGCATTCACGGCGGCGAAAGTCCTGTCTGCCACACGGACTCCAAGAGCACGGGACACGGTGTGGTACAACGACCCCACCGAGACAGTTTGCTTGCGCAGCATCGCGAGCTGCGAAGGCTCCTCAAGTGCGTTGACGAACTGCACCGCTTGTGCCTGTTCCCGCGGGTTCTGCTTGCCCAGCAGGGAGATGACGACATAACAGCCGACGTTGACCACCATGGTCCAGAACATGCCGTGGCTGATGTTGTCCATCCCTGTGATGCCGAGCAGGTGCTCCGGTCGCAGCGCACGGATTCCGAACGGACCATCGTTCAGGAAGTTGTTCGACAGCCAGCCGACAGCGGCGAAGCTGGGGATCAGCAACGTGTATGCCCACACCACGAAGCCGGCGACTAGCCCCGTGAGAACGCCGTTTCGGTTGCCACCCTTCCAGAACAGGCCTCCGAGGATCGCCGGGGCGAACTGGGCGACGGCGGCGAACGAGATCAATCCCATGGATGCCAATGCCGCGCTCTCCCCGGCGAACCGGAAATACGCGTAGCCCAGCAGCATCACGGCTACGATCGACGCTCGTCGGGAAAACTTGATCAGCTTGGCCAGATCACCCTGATAGGCACTCTTCAACAGGATCGGCACAACGATCGAGTTCGAGACCATGGTCGACAACGCCACGGTCTCGACGATGATCATTCCGGTGGCGGCACTCAGGCCGCCGATGTAGACCAGCAGTGTCAGCAGTTCCAGACCGGCCGCCATTGGAACTGTCAGCACGTACGTGTCAGCGTCACTCCCCGGACCGAACTGCAGCAAGCCGGCGGCAGCTATCGGCAACACGAACACACTGACCGCCAGCATGTACAGTGGGGTCAGCCACATGGCCTGCTTGACATGGGCTTCATCTACGTTCTCGACAACGCCCACCTGCCATTGGCGCGGCAGCAGGATGATCGCGAACATCGACAACACCGTCAACCAGATCCAGGCGCCCGAGGAGTCGCCAAGACCGAACACCTGCGTCAGGCCGGCCTCCGCCGCCTCGGCGAAAAGATCTCCAAAACCGTCATGAAGTCCCCAAGTCACCGCGACTCCGGCCGCGACGAAGGCGACCAGCTTCACCACGGACTCGAAGGCGATCGCGACGACCATGCCTTCATGACGTTCGGTCGCGTCCAGATGCCGGGTACCGAACAGGATCGTGAAGCCTGCGAGCAACAGGGCGACGTACAGCGCGGTGTCCTGGTACACCGGCACAGATGTCAGCGCTGAGTCCGACGTCTCAACCGATGTTCGGCGAATGATCTCGAATGTGGTAGAAACCGCTTTGAGCTGCAGCGCGATGTACGGGATGACACCCACCACAGCAATAGCCGTGACCAGGCAGCCCAACGCGACGCTCTTGCCGTACCGCGCGGAGATGAAGTCCGCGAGCGAGGTAATGCGGTGGCGTCGACAGATGCGAACGATCCGTCTCAGCACCAACCATCCGGCCGCCAGCATGATCGTGGGACCGAGGTAGATCGGCAGGAAGCCGATACCAGTCGCTGCAGCCCGTCCAACGCTCCCATAGTAAGTCCAGGACGTCGCGTAGACCGAAAGTGACAGCGCGTAGATGGTGCCGCGGCCGATGATGCTACGGCCTGAGGCCGCACGACGATCCCCGTAGAAGGCTATTGCGAACAGGATGCCCAGGTAGGCGACGGAAATCCCGACGACGATCCATGTCTGCAACATCGCGGATCACTTGTAGACCCGTACGAGCAGCGCGATCAGCGCGATGATCGCAAGCCAGCCGACGAACAGGTAGAACATCGCGACTGGTACACCCGCGATGGTGTTACCCCTCTCAATGAGGTTCAGCATCGGTGGCAGGATCGACAATGCGGCGAATACACCTACCACCGTCGTCAAGCCTGTGAAACGAGCATCGGAGCGCATCATGTACCACCAAGGCTTGCAAGGGGATGACAGACGACCGGTAGCGTAGGTCGGACGCATTCGGCGTGCGGAGCCTCGCTGGCGTCTCTCACGAAATGTCACAGAATCGCGCCCCCCAAGCCCTTCTCTCCCTGTGTACTCACGCGATCACTCCAGGGCGTAACGGCGTGTAATAGCCGCCGTGGCCACGTCGGTAGCCGACGCCCAGGGCCGAGCGAAGCCGACGAGATCTCGCCAGTTGCGCGGCGTGCCCAGTCCTCTGGCTAGTGGCTCGTCCGAGGTTTCGTCCCGTCGCGATCCGCGAAGTGCCTGGTGAAGCTGCGCCGGGCGATCGCGGTGCCGATGTCCAGCTGGAGTCGGACCGTCGGGGACGCCACACCGTTGATGCAGGTCAGCGCCGAGGATGCGCGCGAGGTGAACCACACGTTCAACGAACGGGGGTTCAACGACTGGAGCCAAGTCCACACCAGGCTCCACTGCAACGAGGGCATCACCAGTTGGGGCGCTTCACGAATGTACATACCGGTTTCGTCCAGCGGCCCGGCATCTCGAATTGGTCACCGCGTCATCTGTGACAACGCCGGACCCACCACAGCGGAGCCGAACACTCACGCCTGCTTGCTGATCGAGGGAGCGAAGTACAACCGGTCGAACGCATTTGAGCCAGGTTCTTCAAGCGCCACGCCGCCAACGCGGCGCATGCAACGATGGTCGGCGGCGTCCGCCAGACCTCTTGACTCCCGCGGCCGGACCACCGAGCAGAACCACACCACGGACCGGTCCCTGACTGTCCAAGGCTCGGAGAAGTCCTCTGGCCACGTGGATGGTGTCGAAGCCCGCCGAACGCATCGAGGTTCTGGGCAGTGATCCATCGACCGTCCTGGCCCACGAGTGCGGCGCTTGCGGGTGCCATGAGGTTCACCCCAGGCAGTGGACACCGAGTTAGCAGGACGAGCGGTTCTGCTGGAAGGATGTCCGTATGCCTCCTCGTAAGCGCCGGTCGTACACGGCTGAGTACAAGGTCGAGGCTGCGCATCGTGTGATCGATTCCGGTCGCACGATCAGTGAGGTTGCCCGCGAGCTGGGGATCGACGCGGGGATGTTGAGCGTCTGGGTCAAAGACGAGCGGCGCCGGATCGCCGCGGCCGAGACGCACGGGGAGAAACCCCTGGAGGCGGCTGAGCATGCCGAGTTGCAGCGGTTGCGCAAACAGGTCGCCGAGCTGGAGAAGGACAACGCGTTCCTGGTAAAAGCCTCGGCGTACTTTGCCGCGATGCAGAAGAACCGGCCCGGTTCGCTCTGATGGCCAAGTACGCCGGCCCCGATGGCATCGCCGGCGTGACCGAGGGCGAGCGGTTCGCTGTCCGGCGCATGGCGCGACTGCTGGACGTGTCGGCCTCTGGCTACTACGCGTATGTGAAGCGGTGTGCCGCAACGGAGTTGACGTCTCGTCAGCAGCGCCGCGCGGACCTGGAGGTGAAGATCGTCCAGGCGCACAAGGACTCCGGCGGCACCTACGGATCGCCGAGGGTCACCGCGGAACTGCGGGATCAGGGCGAGGTGGTCAGCGCCAAGACCATCGCCAAGGTCATGGCCGATATCGGAATCGAGGGCATCAGCCCTCGCACGTTCAAGGCGAGAACGACCGTGACCGACCCGTCCGCGTCGTTCCCGCCGGATCTCGTCGAGCGCGAGTTCGACCAAGGCCGCCTGAACGCCGTGTGGCTCACCGACATCACGTACCTGACCTGCGGTGAGGGCGACATGTTCCTGTGCGCGATCCGCGACGGGCACTCCCGCACAGTGCTCGGCTACAGCGTCGCCGACCACATCGGCGCCCAGATGGTCACCACCGCGATCGAGGCGGCCGTGGCCGCCCAGGTGACGGCATCTGCCCCCGGTACTCACGAACCTGCTTTTGCCTCGGCCCATACGCCATCGCTCCACCTCCCAGTCAGGGTGTTGCGACGATCAGTTGAATCCGCCGAATA
>NZ_JAJAEG010000069.1:0-17216 GCF_047445655.1 Lentzea alba | reverse complement strand
TCCGGGGCGGAGCCCCGATCTTTGAACAGGACCCGCCGCCCGCAACGCGCCCGGCCGCGCCTCGCAAGGCGACCACCCGCCCGCAACGCAACCACCTACGGACAACAAACCGCCACCCGCCAACGCACCAGGGGGACGACCTACGAAACCGACGCGCCCCGAATCGTGTCAATCACCAGTGGTCGCGAGGAAACCTCGCCACCGATGGTGAACGAACCCTCCAGCGTGGACAGAGCGGCTGGAACGGCATCCGGCGTGTCGGTGTAGAGCTCCAACAACGGCTGCCCAGCCTCAACCGAATCCCCAGGCTTGGCCAGACACAAGACCCCAGCCCCGGCCTGCACCGGGTCCTCCTTGCGCGCCCGCCCCGCACCAAGCCGCCACGCGGCTACACCGACCGCATAAGCATCCAAAGTGGACAAAACTCCGGAAGCAGGTGCTTCGACGACGTGCTTGTGCGAGGCCACAGGAAGATCAGCATCAGGATCCCCACCCTGAGCCCGAATCATCCGAGCCCACACCTCATACGCCTCACCAGAAGCCAAAACCGCAGCAGGATCAGCAGAAATCCCAGCCAACGACAACATCTCCGCAGCCAGGGCAACCGTCAGCTCAACAACATCGGCCGGCCCACCACCACGCAGCACGTCAACGGACTCAGCCACCTCGACCGCATTACCCACGGCCCGCCCAAGCGGCACCGACATATCGGTCAGCAACGCCGAAACCCGAACCCCGTGCTCGACACCGATAGCCACCAACGCCTCAGCCAACGTCCGAGCCGAAGCAAGATCCTTCATGAACGCGCCAGACCCGACCTTCACATCGAGCACAAGCGACTCAGCGCCCTCAGCGATCTTCTTCGACATGATCGAGGAAGCAATCAGCGGAATGGCCTCAACGGTCCCAGTGACATCCCGCAACGCGTAAAGCTTCCGATCAGCCGGAGCAAGCCCTTCGGTAGCAGCACAAACCACCGCCCCAACCGAAGACAACTGATCAAGAATCTCCGAAGTGGACAGCGCCGCACGCCACCCGGGAATCGACTCCAGCTTGTCCAACGTCCCACCGGTGTGCCCAAGCCCCCGCCCAGAAAGCTGAGGCACAGCAGCCCCACAAGCAGCAACCAACGGCGCCAACGGCAACGTGATCTTGTCGCCGACGCCACCGGTCGAGTGCTTGTCCACAGTCGGCCGCGAGACGTGCAACGACAACCGCTCCCCGGACGAGATCATCGCCTGAGTCCACCGAGCAGTCTCAGCAGCAGTCATCCCGTTGAAGAAGATCGCCATGGCCAGCGCGGACATCTGCTCGTCCGCCACAACTCCGTGCGTGTAAGCGTCGATGACCCAGTCGATCTGCGCATCCGACAACGCAAAACCGTCACGCTTCGCACGGATCACGTCCACAGCAGAGAAGCTCACGGCAGATCCTCCGGTCCGAACGCATCCGGCAGCACCGAGGACATCGGCAACACCCCGGAAGGCGTGTCCACCAAGCAGTCCCGCCCACCCAGCTCGTAAAGAACCTGACGGCACCGCCCACAAGGCATCAGCAGCTCACCGGCCCCACTACGACAGGCAACGGCGACGAACCGCCCACCACCGGTCAGCTGCAACTGCCCGGCCATCGCGCACTCAGCACAAAGCCCGACGCCGTACGAGGCGTTCTCGACGTTGCAGCCGACCACGATGCGGCCGTCGTCGCACAGAGCTGCGGATCCGACCTGCAGCCCGGAGTACGGGCAGTGGGCGAACGACGCCGCTTCCACTGCCCGTGCCCTGAGCAGGTCCCAGTCGACCTCAGCCACGGCGGTAGACCAGACCGTCGGCGGCCGGCATGCGCAAGCGCTGCGAAGCCACGGCCAGTACGGCCAGCGTCACCATGTGCGGCGCGTACGACACGAACTCGCCGGGGATCTCGTCGAGGCTGTAGTACAGCAGGTACATCAGCACCGCCACGACGATCGCGGCCGCCGCGGAGAACCACTTCCGCTTGAACAGCTGGTACACCACGATCACGGCGAGCAGGATCACCACGCCGTAGACGAGGCCAAGCACGGTCTCGCCGCCGGAACGCAGCTGCAGACCGTCGGCGTAACCGAAGAGCGCGGCACCGCCCAGCAGGCCGCCTGGCCGCCAGTTGCCGAAGATCATCGCGGCGAGGCCGATGAAGCCGCGGCCGCCGGTCTGCCCCTCCAAATAGGACAGCTGACCGGGGTTCAGCACCAGCGCGGCGCCACCGAGACCGGCGAGCGCGCCCGACACGATCACGGCGACGTACTTGTGGAAGTACACCTTCACACCCAGCGAGTCCGCGGCGTACGGGTTCTCGCCGACCGAGCGCAGGCGCAGGCCGAAGCGGGTGCGCCAGAGCAGGTAGTACGACAGCGGCACGAGCAGGATCGTCAGCATCGTCAACGGGGAGACGCCCGTGACCAGGCCGCGCAGGATGCCCGCGACGTCGGAGATGAGCACGCGCTGCCCCTGCTCCAGCTCGCCCAGCCAGTCCGCGAGGCCGGCGGCCGAGTAGGTGTCGAAGGCCGGGACCGGCGGCGACTGGCGCGGGTTCTGCGACACCGGCTGGAAGATCAGTGTCGAGAGGTACTTCGTGAGACCTGCGCCGAGCAGGTTGATCGCCACACCCGAGACGATGTGGTTGACGCCGAACGTGACCGTCGCGATCGCGTGCAACAGACCGCCCAGGGCACCGAAGACGAACGCCGCGACCAGAGCCGCCCACGGGCCCCACTGGTAGCCGGCCCACGCCGCACCCCAGGTGCCCATGATCATCATGCCTTCGAGGCCGATGTTGACCACGCCGGCGCGTTCCGCCCACAGGCCGCCGAGACCGGCGAGCAGGATCGGCAGCGCGAGCCGGACCGCGGTCTGGGTCGTGCCGCTCGACGTGAGCTGCGGGAAGCCGGTCAGGTACGAGGTCGTCGACAGCAACGCGATCGCGCCGGCGACACCGAGCATGCCGACGGCCCAGCCGGGGAGCTTCTTCTTGCGAGGCGCCGCGGGGATGTGCGGCTTCTCCTCCAACGTCGTGATCACGCGGCACCTCCGACAGTTCCGAGCTCACGACCGACGCGGCGCTGCTCGGCGGCGAGCTCGACGCGGCGCACCACCTCGTACGCGACGACGACCGACAGGACGATCGAGCCCTGCATGATGGTGACGATCTCCCTTGGCACACCGACGTTGTCGAGCGCGAGACCCGACTTGTCCAGGAACGCCCACAGCAACGCGCCGAACGCGATGCCGCCGGGGTGGTTGCGGCCGAGCAGCGCGATCGCGATGCCGGAGAAACCGATGCCCGCGGTGAAGTTGAGGCTGAAGGTGTGGTCGCGGCCGAGCATCTCCGGCATGGAGATCAGGCCGGCGATGGCACCGGACAGCAGCATCGACACCAGGATCATCTTCTTGGCGTTGACACCACCGGCGGACGCGGCGGTGGCCGACTCACCGGAGGCGCGCAGCTCGAAGCCGAACCTGGTGCGGTTCATCATGATCCAGTAGCCGAGGCCGAGCAGGATCGCGATGAAGCTGAACCCGAACAACGTGCCACCGCTGCCGAACGAGATCCCCGGCAGCCAGCCGCTCTCGTGGATCTCGGGGGTGCGGATGTCGTTGCCGCGCAACTCACCGAAGACGTCGCGGCGGATCAGGTACGCCGAGAGTCCGATGGCGAGGCCGTTCATCATGATCGTCGAGATGACCTCGTTCACGCCGCGGGTCACCTTGAGGATCGCGGGGATCGCGGCCCAGGCCGCACCGGCGATCGCGGCGACGATGATGATCGCCAGCGTGTGGATGCCCGTCGGCAGTGCGAACGAGCCGCCGAACACCGCGGCGACCACGGCCGCGACGCGGTACTGGCCCTCGACACCGATGTTGAACAGGTTCATCTGGAACCCGATGGCCACCGCGAGCGCCGCGATGTAGTAGATGCCCGTCGAGTTCAGGATGTCGACCAGGGTCGTGCCCTTGCCGACCTGCGTGACCATCGCGGCGAACGCGCTGAACGGGTTCGCGTCCGAGATGACCAGCGCCACGCCGCACAGCAGCATCGAGAAGACGATGGCCAGCAGGGGCGGCAGGAGTTTGGCGCGCAGGTGTCCCATCAGTTCTCGCCTTCCTCTGGCACGGCCGCGGTTTCCTGCACCGCCGCGCTCGTGCTGCCCGCACCCGTCATCGCACTGCCGAGGTCCTCGGGAGTCACGGTGCTCGGGTCGGCGTCGGCCACCAGACGGCCGCGCAGCATGACCTTGATCGTGTCGGAGAGGCCGATCAGCTCGTCCAGGTCGGCGGAGATCAACAGGACGGCGAGACCGTTCGCGCGGGCGCGCTTGATCTCGTCCCAGATCAACGCCTGGGCACCGACGTCGACACCGCGGGTGGGGTGCGAGGCGATCAGCAGCTTCGGGTCGCCGGACAGTTCCCGGCCCACCACGAGCTTCTGCTGGTTGCCACCGGAGAGCGCGGCCGCCGGCACGTCGATGCCGGGCGTGCGGACGTCGAAGTCCGCGACGATCCGCGTGGTGTCCTTCTTCGCACCCTCGGGGTCGAGCCAGATGCCGTTGGCCGTCGGCCTGCGGGTCTGGTAGCCGAGAATCCGGTTGTACCAAAGGGGCTGGGTGAGCAGCAGGCCGTGGCGGTGGCGGTCCTCCGGCACGTAGCCGATGCCCGCCTCGCGCCGGGCGAGCGTGCCCAGCTTCGTGAGGTCCTGCTCCAGCAACGTGACGGTGCCGCTGCCGGCCTTGCGCATGCCCATGATCGTCTCGACCAGCTCGGTCTGACCGTTGCCCTCGACACCCGCGATGCCGACGACCTCGCCGGAACGGACCGCGAGGTCGACGTCGTCGAGGATCGGTCGCGAGCCGTCGGGCGTCATCAGGCGCAGGCCCTTGACGTCGAGCACGACCTGGTCGGTGACGGTGGACTCGCGGGTCTCCGGGCTGGGCAGCTCGCTGCCGACCATCATCTCGGCCAGCTGACGGGAGCTCACGGTCTTCGGGTCGGCACTGCCGACCGTGGTGCCGCGGCGGATCACCGTCACCGAGTCCGCGATCGCGCGGACCTCGTCGAGCTTGTGCGAGATGAAGAGGAACGTGTAGCCCTGCTCCTGCATGCCGCGGACGGTGTCGAAGAGCTCGTTGACCTCCTGCGGCACGAGCACGGCGGTCGGCTCGTCCAGGATGATCACTTTGGCACCGCGGTAGAGCACCTTGAGGATCTCGACGCGCTGGCGGTCCGCGACACCGAGCTGCTCGACCAGCACACCGGGGTCGACGTTGAGCCCGGTCTTGCCCGACAGCTCGATGATGCGCTTGCGGGCCTTCTTGCCGATGCCGTACAACGCCTCCGCTCCCAGGACCACGTTCTCCTGGACGGTGAGGTTGTCGGCGAGCATGAAGTGCTGGTGCACCATGCCGATGCCGGCCTTGATGGCGTCGGACGGGGTGCGGAACCGCACCTGCTCGCCGCCCACCTCGATGGTGCCCTCGTCCGGCGCCTGCATGCCGTAGAGGATCTTCATCAGGGTTGACTTGCCCGCACCGTTCTCACCGCAGAGGGCGTGCACCTCGCCACGGCGAACGGTCAGGTGCACGTCGCTGTTGGCGACGACACCGGGAAAGCGCTTGGTGATGCCCGTCAGCACCACCGCGGGGGGATCGTCCGTGCGGACGGACGTGGAACTGCTCATCGTCGAGTGCTCCTCCTACCACGCACCAGGCCCTGTGAAGGCATTCCCTCACAGGGCCCGGCGGTGTTGTGTGGCTGACGGACTACGGCGTGTCCGAGACCTTGATCTTGCCCTCGATGATCTGGGCCTTGTAGCCCTCGAGGATGCCCTGCAGCTTGGCGTCGATCTTGCCACCCGAGGTGGCGTAACCGACACCGTTCACCTTCAGGTCGAAGACCTTCGGCAGCGAGGTCAGGTCGTTCTTGGCGACCGCCCGCACGTAGTCGAACACCGCGACGTCGACCCGCTTGAGCATGGACGACACGATAACTTCCTTGGTGTCGGCCACCGTGGCCTGGTTGTACTGGTCGGAGTCGACACCGATCGCCAGCACGCCGGCCTGCTTCG
Source organism: Lentzea alba (assembly GCF_047445655.1). GTDB lineage: Bacteria > Actinomycetota > Actinomycetes > Mycobacteriales > Pseudonocardiaceae > Lentzea > Lentzea alba_A. Next base: position 11,120 of record NZ_JAJAEG010000069.1, on the reverse strand, counting down.
CAGCCGAGAAGACGCCCTTACCGGAGGCACCGGCCGCCTGGTAGATCACGTCGGCGCCCTTGTCGATCTGGCCCTTCGCGGCCTCCTGGCCCTTCGGCGCGTCCTGGAAGCCCGTGAAGTCACCAGCCGGAGCGATGTACTTCTTCTCGACCTGGATCTTCGGGGCGGCGGCCTTCGCACCCTGCGCGTAGCCGGCCTCGAACTTCTGGATCAGCGGGATCTCGACGCCACCGACGAAGCCGATGTGGCACTTCTTGCTCTGGTAGGCGGCGATGACGCCGGCGAGGAACGAGCCCTCCTGCTCGGCGAAGAGCAGACCCTGCACGTTCGCCGCACCGTCGACGGCACCGTCGACGATCGCGAACTTGGTCTGGGGGAACTCGGCCGCGACCGTCTTCAGCGAGTCCGCGTAGGCGAACCCGACGGTGATCACCGGGTTGAAGCCGTCGGCCGCGAGCTGACGCAACCGCGTCGTCTTGTCCGCCGGGCTCTCGTTCGGCGCCGCGGTCAGCTCCTTGACGTTCTCCTTCTTCACACCCAGCTCGGCGATCGCCTTGTCCAGACCGGCTGCGGCGGAGTCGTTGAACGACGCGTCGCCACGACCACCGATGTCGTAGGCCAGACCGATCTTGAGGGCGCTGCCGTCGACCTTGTCGCCGGCCGCGGCGCTGCTGCCCGTGGTGGCAGGAGCGGTGGGAGGCGTGGCGAACTCGCACGCGGATCCACCGCTGCTGTTGTTCGACGTGTTGCCGCCACCCGAATCCTTGGCGCAGGCGGCCATCGACATGGCGCTGGTCAACGCGATCGCGGCGACCGCGAGGCCACGCATACGACGACGCACGGCTCGTCTCCTTCCCTGCCCTGTTCAGAGCAGACCATCGACGACGGCATCAGTGACGTCGCCAGAGCTAGGGACGGAACGGTACCCGCCGGTAGTCGCAGGTACACGACGAGACAGGCGCGCGTAACCCAATCGTTGGCAGAAAGTGCATCCGATCACAGCCGTTCGTCACAACACGTGATCAAGCCTGCACCGAAGGTCTGCTACCGATAAAAGAAAACCGCGCCGCGCACAAGGTGCGACACGGTTTTCCCGGAAATTGTCAGTTGACGCCATAAACCGTCATGGACGTGCCACTGATGTAGCCGCCCGTGCTGAGCCGCGCCCGCTGCCCGAGGGAAACGGTGTACGAACCCTGAGTGGTGCAACCGCCCGCACTGCAAACCGTCATCGTGAAGTAGTAGCGCGGGTATCCGTTGACGTAGTTGCAGGTGAGTTCCGCCGTGTGGCCGTCACCTGAGATCCACGGGTCGTAACAAACCTGGTCGGCTTTCGCAACGCCGGTGAAGGCGACGCTCGACAACACTGCCGCGATGACCGCCGTGGCGGCCTTGAACTTCGTCCCCATGCATTGGCCGCTAATGGATGTCCGCCGGGCCTGTCCGGACATTCGAAGTGATGCGGATCACCGCCCGTCCACAACTGTGCGCGTCAGTTGCGCACCCTGTTTGCCAGCCCTGGATAGGTTTCACATTGAGACCGAAGTCCATTGGGGAGGACGTCATGACGATCAAACGAGCCAAGTCCCGGGTGTTCGCCGGTGTCGCCGCTGTGGCGGCCGCTTTGACGCTCGGCGCGATGATCACGCCGACCGCGAGCGCCGCCGACTGGAACTGCACCCGTCCGACCGGCAGCAGCGACGGCCACAACCTCCGGGACTGGTGCGACGCCGGCCCCGGCACGGCGTTCTGGGTGGTCGGCGAGTTCTGCGGGCCGGGCTCCTGCACCCAGGTCGGCGGAACGACCGTGGCCTACCGCAACGTCAGCGCGGCAGCAAGCCCCGGCTTCTGGACGTTCCGCTACAAGAGGTGCGCCAACAACGGTGTCTGCACCGGATGGCGCGACGCGCGCAACGACTGATCGCTTTCAGTCGCTTTCAGACGCACCGCGATTCATTTCGCGGTGCGTCTTCTTCGTTCTCGACCACGTCTTCGTTCTCGACCACGTCGTCTTCGGCCACCCCGTCGTCCGGCCGGCCCGGCTCCGCGCGCCAGGCCCAGCGCTCCAGCGCGGCCGACATCCCCGCGACAGGCCCGCGGCCCGGCAGTGGCTCCCTCCCCATGGCCGACAGCATGAGTCGGGGCACTGACGTGCCGCTGACTCGGCGATGTCACCGCTTGACCGCCCCTGACCTGCGGTTCGACGTTCGACGAAACTTCTTTGGAACTCCGTTGAACCACTTCCGGTCAACCGCTCGTGTAGAGGGTGGCAAGTGCCCTTGCCACTGACGGCGGCCCGGACCAAGGCGGAGGTCCTGGCCGCCGTCCTCGTTTTTGTGGCGTGGACCGCATTTCGGGATCGATCAAGACCGCTTGGCCGATCGACAGCGTGTCTCATCGATCACAGAGCGGGTGCGCCTGCTGGGTCGGTTCCGACGTGCGGGACTAGGATTTTCCGGTCATGGTCGGGAAGAACTGTTCGCCGACCACCACCACTGACGTTGGAGGCCGCGGCGCATGACCAGCGCAGGCGCACCCGAGCGGTCGGGCACCACCACCCGAGGGGGTGGGACGCTCTACCGCGGTGATCTGGGCATGTGGTCCTGGGTCGCCCACCGGATCACCGGTGTCCTCACGTTCTTCTTCCTCTTCACCCACGTGCTCGACACCGCACTCGTGCGGGTGTCCCCGAACGCGTACGACGCGGTGATCGAGACCTACAAGAACCCGGTTGTGAACCTCTTCGAGGTCGGCCTGGTCGGCGCGGTGCTCTACCACGCGCTGAACGGCATCCGGGTCATGCTGGTCGACTTCTGGGAGAAGGGCGCCAAGTACCAGCGGGTCATGCTGTGGACCGTGCTGGCCGTCTGGGTCGTCGTGATGATCCCCGGCTTCTACTTCATGATGGAGCGCACGATCTCCGACCTGGTTGGGGGTCACTGACCATGTCTCTCGCACTCGACAAGCCCCGTCAGCCGCGCCGCCCCGCGGCCCGCCGCAGCAACGGCGAGCTCTACAGCTGGCTGTTCATGCGCCTTTCCGGCCTGCTGCTCGTGGTCCTGGTCCTGGGCCACCTGTTCATCATGAACATCCTCGACGGCGGCGTTCACAAGATCAACTTCGGTTTCGTGGCCGGCCGGTGGGCGTCCCCGTTCTGGCAGTTCTGGGACCTCGCGATGCTCTGGCTCGCGCAGATCCACGGCGGCAACGGCGTGCGGACGGTCATCAACGACTACGCCCGCAAGGACTCCACCCGGTTCTGGTTGAAGATGCTGCTCTACGTGTCGATGGTCCTGATCATCTCGCTCGGCACGTTCGTGATCTTCACCTTCGACCCGAACATCTCGAACTGACCCGCGCGGGGAGCCCACCACAATGCAGTTCCACAAGTACGACGTAGTCATCATCGGCGCTGGTGGTGCCGGAATGCGCGCGGCGATCGAGTCCGGCCAGCGCGCCCGCACCGCGGTGCTCACCAAGCTCTACCCCACCCGGTCCCACACCGGCGCGGCCCAGGGCGGCATGTGCGCCGCCCTCGCCAACGTCGAGGAGGACAACTGGGAGTGGCACACCTTCGACACGATCAAGGGCGGCGACTACCTGGTCGACCAGGACGCCGCCGAGATCATGGCGAAGGAGGCCATCGACGCCGTTCTCGACCTCGAGAAGATGGGCCTGCCGTTCAACCGCACGCCCGAGGGCAAGATCGACCAGCGCCGGTTCGGCGGCCACACGCGCAACCACGGTGAAGCCGCCGTGCGCCGCGCCTGCTACGCCGCGGACCGCACCGGTCACATGATCCTCCAGACGCTGTACCAGAACTGCGTCAAGCACGGCATCGAGTTCTTCAACGAGTTCTACGTGCTCGACATCTGCCTGACCGAGACGGAGAACGGCCCGGTCTGCACCGGCGCCGTCGCGTACGAGCTGGCGACCGGCGAGATCCACGTCTTCCAGGCCAAGTCCGTCGTGTTCGCGACCGGTGGTTTCGGCAAGGTCTTCAAGACCACGTCGAACGCCCACACGCTGACCGGTGACGGCATGGGCATCGTCTTCCGCAAGGGCCTGCCCCTGGAGGACATGGAGTTCTACCAGTTCCACCCGACCGGCCTCGCGGGTCTCGGCATCCTGCTGACCGAGGGTGCCCGCGGCGAGGGTGCGATCCTGCGCAACGCCTCGGGTGAGCGGTTCATGGAGCGCTACGCCCCGACCATCAAGGACCTGGCGCCGCGCGACATCGTGGCCCGCTCGATGGCCCTTGAGGTGCTGGAAGGCCGTGGCGCCGGCCCGAACAAGGACTACGTGCTGCTCGACTGCACGCACCTCGGTGCCGAGGTGCTGGAGACGAAGCTGCCGGACATCACCGAGTTCGCCCGCACGTACCTGGCCGTCGACCCGGTCGTCGAGCCCGTCCCGGTGTACCCGACCGCGCACTACGCGATGGGTGGCATCCCGACGAACATCCACGGCGAAGTGCTGCGGGACAACGACAACGTCGTTCCCGGCCTGTACGCCGCGGGTGAGTGCGCGTGCGTCTCGGTGCACGGCGCGAACCGCCTGGGCACCAACTCGCTGCTGGACATCAACGTGTTCGGCCGCCGCGCGGGCATCGCCGCCGCGGAGTACGCGCTGTCCCGCGACGAGCACGTCGAGCTGCCGGAGAACCCGGCTGCTCAGGTCGAGGCCCAGGTCGCTCTGGTCCTGTCGGAGCACGGCCAGGAGCGCGTGGCGGACATCCGCACCGAGCTGCAGGCCACGATGGACGCCAACGCGTCCGTCTACCGCACCGAGGACACGCTGAAGCAGGCGCTGCACGACGTTCAGGCCCTGAAGGAGCGCTACGCGCACATCCAGGTGCAGGACAAGGGCAAGCGCTTCAACACGGACCTGCTGGAGGCCGTCGAGCTCGGCTTCCTGCTGGAGCTGGCCGAGGTCCTGGTGCACGGCGCACTGGCGCGCAAGGAGTCCCGCGGCGGTCACGCCCGCGAGGACTACCCGAACCGCGACGACACGAACTTCATGCGCCACAGCATGTTCTACAAGCAGGGTGAAGGTCTGGCCGCGGACATCCGCCTCGACTACAAGCCCGTGACCTTTACCCGGTACAAGCCGATGGAGCGCAAGTACTGATGACCGCCACCGCTGAAACCTCTGCTGGCTCGCGCGGCGCCCAGCCGCCGGTTCCGGACGGCGCGGTCACGGTGACCGTGAAGATCCGCCGGTTCAACCCGGAGTTCGACGACGAACCGCGCTGGGACTCGTTCGACATCCCGGCACTGCCGTCGGACCGCGTGCTGAACCTGCTCCACTACATCAAGTGGTACGTGGACGGCACGCTGACCTTCCGGCGCTCGTGCGCCCACGGCATCTGCGGCTCGGACGCGATGCGCATCAACGGCGTGAACCGCCTGGCGTGCAAGGTCCTGCTGAAGGACCTGCTCGAAAAGGGTTCGAAGCAGACCACGATCACCATCGAGCCCATCAAGGGCCTGCCGGTGAACAAGGACCTGCTCGTCGACATGGAGCCGTTCTTCGAGGCGTTCCGCGCCGTCAAGCCGTACCTCGTGACGTACGGCAACGAGCCGACGCGCGAACGCATCCAGTCGGTCGCCGACCGCGAGCGCTTCGATGACACCACGAAGTGCATCCTGTGCGCCTGCTGCACCACGTCGTGCCCGGTGTACTGGACCGAGGGCTCGTACTTCGGCCCGGCGGCGATCGTGAACGCGCACCGGTTCATCTTCGACTCGCGTGATGAGGGCGCTGAGGAGCGGCTCGACATCCTCAACGACATCGACGGCGTGTGGCGGTGCCGGACCACGTTCAACTGCACCGACGCCTGCCCGCGTGGCATCCAGGTCACCAAGGCGATCCAGGAAGTGAAGCGCGCGCTGCTGTTCAAGCGCGTCTGAGTTCTTGGCCTCGAAGCGCCGCGTTCCCGTTGGGGGCGCGGCGCTTTGGTTTGTCACACCAACAGGGCGGCCAGGGTGTCGACGACCGCGGTGACCGGGGCCGGTTCACGCAGACTGCGCGACCACAACGCCGACTCCGCCGCCCTCAGCTGGGTCCAGCGGCTGACGCGCTCCGCGTCCACCTCTGCCGCTTCCGCGAACTCCGCGATCCTGCTGCGCACCGCCCGACGGAGGTCCGGCTGAGCCGTGACGGCGGCCCAGTCACCGCGCAGCAACGGAAGGAGCTCGTACGCCGGATCACCGGACACGCCGTTCGGGTCGACCACGCGCAACCCGTCGTCGCCGCGCAGGACGTTGCCGAAGTGGAGATCCCCGTGCAGGAGAAGTCCGGACTGCTCGGCGGCGAGTTCACGTGCGTTGGCCAGGGCGGCGTCGAGCACCTCGGGCGGCAGCGGAGAGCCCAGCCGGGCGGAGTGCGCGGGTATCTCCGCGACCCAGTCGAGCACCATGTCCGACAGGGAGGGCAGGCCCGGCGGCGCGGGTATCGCGAGCCGGCGAGCCAGCCGGCCGATCGCCGTGAACGGGGCCGGTTCGGGCTTCTCCAGTGGCCGCAGACGTTCCAGGAGCATCGCGAAGCGGTCGTCGTCACGCTCGATCAGCCGCACCGCGCCGACGCCGTCCCACGCCGCCAGAGCCAGCGGCTCGAAGGCGTTGTGCGGCTGCGGGACGCTCAGTTTGAGGACCACCTCGGCGCCGTCCGCGCGGACAGCGGCGATCACCACGCCGACAGACCCGTGCAGCACCGGGCCCGACGGCGTGCAGGCCCACCGGTCCAGGAACTCCGCGGCCAGCGTCGGCAGCGCGTCGACCCACCGTCTGCCGGCCTCACCCGCACGGATGATCGTGGCCTCCGCGAAGCGCGGTGGAACGAGCAGCACGTGAACCCCCCGGATGTGCGGACCGTCGTGGCGCGTTCTCAGACGCCCTGTGCCGCCTGCTGTGCGGCCTGGCGGCGTGCCCGTGCCGCCTTGGCCCGCTTGTTGCGGATGAAGAGGAACAGGCCGGCGAGCAGGCCGATGCCCGCGGCTGCCGTGATCGGCAGGCCGACGGTGCCGAACGCGGTCGGCGTCGGGCGGCCGCGGGAGTCGGCGGCTCCGGCCGCGTCGTCTTCCTCGGCGTTGTCCTGGGTGGGTACGACCTTCGGCTTGGGCTGCGGGGCGCCGTCCACGAGCTTGCCCACGCCGCCGGGGCCCATGGCGAAGCCGTAGTCCAGCAGCTTTCCGGCCTGGGCGGTGATGTGCGTCGGCGTCTGCTGGCCGCGCAGCAGGACCACGACGAGGCGGCGGCCGTTGCGTTCGGCGGCGCCCACGTAGGTGTGCTGCGAGTCGTCGGTGAAGCCGGTCTTGCCGCCGAGCGCGCCCTCGTAGTTGTTGAGGAGGCGGTTGTCGTTCGTCAGCATGATCGTGCCGCCGTTGCGGCCGGGGAACTGCGCCTGCTTGAGCTTGATGGCGTTCGCGAACTCCTCGTACTTCATCGCGCCGCGGAAGATCAGGGCGACGTCGTAGGCCGAGGTGCTGGTGCCGGGGGCGTCGAGGCCGGACGGGGTCTGGGCGCGGGTGTCGAGGGCGCCGAGCTCCTTCGCCATCGCGTTCATCTTGCGCAGGGCGTTCGGGACGCCGCCGACCTGGCGGGCGAGCGTGTGCGCCACGTCGTTGCCCGAGGTCAGCAGCAGACCCTGCAGCAGCTGGCGAACGGTGTACTGGCCACCGTCGCGCAGGCCGACGCAGGTGCACTCCTGCTGGGTGTCCTCCGCCGAGGCGGTGACGACCATGTCGCCGCGCAGCTCCTTGGCGACGACCATCGCGAGCAGCACCTTGATGACGCTCGCCGGGCGCTGCCGGCCGTGCGGGTCGTACGCGGCGATGACGGCGCCGCTGTCCATGTCCGCGAGCAGCCAGGACGCCGCAGTGATTCCGCCCGGCGGCTGCGCCTGGTTCGGCGGCAGGACCAGGCCGCACTCGCCCAGCCGATCACCGCCGATCGGCTTCTCCGGCACCTCGAGCGGCGTCGGAGCCTTCTGACCGGGCGCGGGCTGCTCGGACGTGTCCACCGGCGGCGGCGGGGTCTCGCGGTTCGCGCACTGCGCCGAGGCGGCCTGCTGCGCGGTGCCGGTCGGTGCGGCGAACGCGGCTGTGGCCAGAGCTAGGACCAGGGCGACGATGAGCCGTTGGGTGAAGGGCACGCCTCCAGGCTATCCACCCCCGTTTAGCGGCTTGCACGCACCACGTCTGATACTGGTCGCCGTGAAGCTCTCGCGCCCGATGTCACTCTTCCTGGTGGCTTTCGGAGTGTGGTCGTGGGTGATCTGGCCCACGTTCATGACGATCATCTCGAAAGACCCACGTTCGTTTAGCGACGGACCAACCCCGTTCTTCACGGTGCACCTGGTGCTCGTGATCGTCTCGCTAGTGCTCGGCACCGTCATCGGCGTGCTGGGCGTGCGAGGCTTCCTGGCCACTCGACGTCGATAGGAAACGCTGTGGAGTTCGTACGCCTGCTGCTGGTCTTCCTGCACCTGCTGGGCATGGGCATGCTCGTCGCGATGATCATGTTGCAGGCCAAGGCCGGCAAGGACGCGCCGGTCAACAAGGGCTGGCTGCACGGCGCCGCCCTGCAGCTGCTGACGGGTGTCGCGCTGGTCGGCATCGACCCGCTGGTCGACTCGGTGAAGTACGACCACATCAAGATCGGCGTCAAGCTGCTGGTCGTGGTCGCCATCGCCGCCGTGGTCGCCATCAACGTCAACAAGCCCAAGGCCCCGTCCTGGCTGCTGCCCACCGCGGCGTCACTCGTCGTGCTGAACGTGGGAATCGCGGTCTTCTGGACCTGATCGGGGGATGTAGTGCGCACGCCCAGGTGACCTCTGGGCGCTGCGCGCGCGACGTGGCGTATCGCGGCGCAACCATTCGTGCATGTCACGTATCGCCTACATCGGTGTGCTCACCGCAGGTGCGGTTTTGACGGTCGTCGGCCTGGTCGGTGCGGGCTCCGAGGCCGCTGCCTCCGGCGAAGACCGCGTGTGCGCCGCCGCGTGGTGCCCGAAGGAACGTCCAGGATGGCGCGCGCCCTCGCCCAGAGGTGACGAGCCACCGTCGTCGACCACGTCGACGACGACGACCACCACCTCGACCACCACCACGACGAAGCCGACGACGACCACCTCGACGACCAAGTCCACGACTTCGTCGACGACGTCCTCGACCACCACAACCACGTCGTCTTCGAGCACGACGACTACGCCACCTGTCTCGACGACGACCACCACGCGGCCGGTCACCACGACCACGACCAAGCCGCCGACGAAGACCAAACCGCCGGTCAAGTCGCCCCCGCGCCACGACGACAACCGCCTGGCCAACACGGGCACGTCCGTGGGTCTGCTGGTGCCGCTCGGCGTGCTGCTCGCCATCGCAGGCGCACTCCTGCTGCTGATCGACCGCCGCAGGCACAGCTACCGGCGCTGACCGCGCGGAAACTGTCGGTGGTGCTCGTCACACTGACTTCGTGCTCATCGAACAACTGCGCGAACGCAGCGACCTCGGAGTCATCAGCGCCACCACTCTCCGTTCACCGGGGGTGCCGAACCCCTGGCTCCGGTGCCGCCCCGGCGGGCCGTGGCAGCGCATGCACCCGGGCATCGTCCTGCTGCACAACGGCCCGCCCACGCGCGACCAACAGGTCACCGCAGCCCTGCTGCGAGCCGGCCCGGGCGCCGTGCTGACGGGCGCGGAAGCGTGTCGTCGGCACGGCCTGCCGGCGTCCGGCACCGAGATCCACGTCCTGGTGCCGGGTTCCGCGCGGGGCAACGGTTCGCTCGTCGTCGAACGTGCCTCGCCGATGCCTCCGTCGGTGGACATGGGCGGGTTTCCGGTGGTGTCCGCTGCGCGAGCCGTGGTCGACGCGTGCCGCCAGTTGCGTTCCGTCGATTCGGCCACGGCCCTGGTCGCCGCTGCGATTCAGCGGGGGCGTTGCACGCCTGCCGGGCTTGCTGCCGAGGCTCGCACCAATCGGTACGGCACCAGGCTGGTTCGCACGGTGCTGAAGGAGTTGGGGCGGGCTGAGTCTGTTGCTGAGCGGGATGCGCGGCGGCTGTCGCGGCGGATTCGGCTGACCACTCCGCATTGGAACGTGACTGTTGCGGATGCCGATGGGGTGATTATGAACGCACTCTTGCCCGGAACAGTCGGTATGCGGCTGCAGGGATTTTGGTGGTGCAGACGTTGCCCACTCGGTTGCGGGACTGCCCTGAGGTGGTGGGGCGGGAGTTGAGGAAGGCGCATCGGGCTGCGGCTGCTCGGCCTCGGCCGCCGGTTCGGATGCTTGAGCCTGGCTGACGGGTGGGTCTTGTGCCGGGTGGGCTTGCGTGCGGGCGGTCGCGGTTTCAGCGGGGTGGCCGTCTGGCGTGCGGGTGGTCGCCTAGCGTGCGGGTGGTCGCCTTGCATAGGTGGTTGGGCGGTTCTTAGACGGGCCGGGTCATTTCATCGCCGCTTCGCGACGATTGCGATTGGGGCTTGACTTCGGGGCCCTTACGAGGCGCTGGTCGGCCGGTAAAAGCCGGGCATGTAAAGCGCCCGGCCGATCCGAACACGGTAGCACCTCGAACCCAAAGTCAAGCCCCAATCGCCAGCGTGCGTGGTTGCGTTGACACCGGACCTCACCAATACCGGTACCCAGCGCGGCATAAGGCCTTTACGGGCTCGCTTCGCTTCGCCATTCCGGGTTCCCGTGCGTGGTATTGGACCTTACGGGCTCGCTTCGCGTCGCCGTTGTGGGGGTGCCTTGCCTTCGGCGTTGGCCGTGCGGGAATTGGGCCTTTACCCAGCGCGATCCTTCATTCGGCGTGGACGTTCGACGGCGCGGCCGTTACCGGCCTGTCCATTAGAAGGCGTTGATGAGGTTGCGTTTAGGTCTGCGGTCGGGGTCCAGCCACTTCGGTGGGGAGAAGACCGGTATGCCGTTGGCCATTTTCACCGACCAGCCGCTGTGGTGGATCAGCCGATGATGGTGGCGGCAGAGCAGCACGCCGTTGTCGACCGAGGTGGCGCCGCCGTCGGCCCAATGCTGGATGTGGTGGGCGTCGCAGTGCTTCGGATGTCTGTCGCAACCGGGGAAGGCGCAGCCTCGGTCTCTTGTGACCAGGAGTCGGCG
>NZ_JAJAEG010000068.1:0-17464 GCF_047445655.1 Lentzea alba | reverse complement strand
CCTGAACTTCTTACGCCCCTGTCCACCGTTCGGGGTGAACCTCAGCGCCGGGTGCATAGCCGCTATGACCGTCGGGTGGCTGACATGCTGGTGGCGGGATCGCCGGTGGTGCTGTGGCTGCGAATGCGCCGGTTCTTCTGCGACAACGAGACATGTCCGGTCAAGACGTTCGCCGAGCAGGTAGAAGGCTTGACCAGCCCACACGCCCGGCGTAGCCCGCGGCTACGCGGGATGTTGGAGTCGATCGGTCTGGCGGTGGCCGCTCGTGCCGGTGCTCGGCTCGCCGGTCGCCTCGGTCTGGTCACCGGCCGTGACACGTTGCTGCGCTTGGTCCGCGCCGTTCCAGACCCGCCAATCGGGCCGGTCACATTGCTAGGCGTCGATGACTTCGCGTTCAAACGTCGCCGCAGCTACGGAACCATCCTGCTGGACATGGCCACCCACCGCCCGATTGACCTGCTCGCCGACCGCGCCGCGGACGGCCTCGCCGAGTGGCTCCGCGCGCACCCTGGCGTGAGTGTCATCTGTCGTGATCGTGCTGGCGCGTATGCCGAAGGCGCGCGTCTGGGTGCGCCCGGCGCCCTGCAAGTAGCCGACCGCTGGCACCTCTGGCACGGCCTCGCCGGCTATGTCGAGAAAACGATCAGGCAGCATCGCCATGACCTCCGCGATCCTGATCACGACGTCGCCGAGCCCGCCTCAGATCCTGTTACCTCGCGGGACGTCGAGCAGATCGCAATCGCCGCGGACATCGGCCGTGTCGAGGCACAAGCCGTGGTTGTCCGCATCCGTGAGCACCACGTGGCAGTGCGGCAGTTGCTGGCCAAGGGCGAATCGATCAGTGGGATCTCCCGGTCGCTGCGGCTGGACCGCAAGTCCGTGCGCCGGTTCGCGCGAGCTGCGAGCGTGGAGGAGTTGCTGATCAAGCAGCGGGATGGCCGCCCTGGGCCGCTGGAGCGGTTCAAACCGTACTTGCGCGAGCGATGGAACCAGGGGTGCACGACGGCGACGGTCTTGCTGGCCGAGATCCGCGGACAGGGCTACACCGGCAGCTATCCGGCTCTGACCCGATACCTCCGTCTCTTCCGGACAGTCGGCGCCGCGCCACCTGCCACTCCGGCCCCGCCGAAGGTCCGAGACGTGACCCGGTGGATGTTGCAACACCCTGACGACCTCGACGATCATGATCGCGCTCGGCTCACTGAAATCCTGGCCCGCAGCTCGGCTTTGGAGAGGTTGGCCTACCACGTCATGTCCTTCGCGGAGATGATGACGGGCCTGCATGGTGAACGTCTCGACGCATGGATCGCCGCGGTGGAAGCGGATGACTTCCCGCAGTTGCACTCGTTCACCGCTGGGCTCGCACGTGACCGCGCTGTGGTTGTCAACGGGCTCACGATGGAACACAACTCCGGCCCTGTGGAAGGCGCCGTCTCGCGGTTGAAATCGATCAAAGAAGCATGTACGGACGCGCGCAGTTCGACCTGCTCCGCAAGAAGGTCCTCTGCCGGGTCTGAACCAGCCAAATGTTGATCACGCAACCAGCGACAGGACCCTTTTCCGCAGAGCGCCATCAGAGCACCGTCCCTGACGTCTGGACCCGGTCTCCGGTTTGCTGGCGTGCTTTGGTCCCCTTAACCTTTCGGATCCGGGTAAGCCATCAGACCCAGGAACATTCTTCCGAGTTCCTCCCGGCTACGCCGGGGATACGATCACGCGCCTCGTGGCGCACAGAGAGCGTGTGCTTTTCCCATGATGTCGAGCGCGGCCTCGGTGGTGTCCAGCCGCTAGCCCCGTCTTTCGCACATGAGGTTGGTTGGGGCCGCAACAGTGATTCGCCTTGATCATCTTATCGTGGCGGGATGCGGGAACGACGGTCTCGGCAGCCGATCGCCTATGGCGGGCCGAGTGTGGAGAAGGTGCTGGGTGCGTTGCCGGTGTTGGCCGAGTACTGCCACCGGCTCGACCTCGCGGGGATCGTCGACCGGGCTTGCCCGATCCGGGCGGATGTGGCGATCCTGACCCATGGTCAGGTGATCGAGGCGCTGGTGGCCAACCGGCTGACCTCCCCGTCGCCGTTGTACCGGGTCCAGGACTGAGCGCGGGCTTGGGCGGTCGGGGAGACGCTCGGCATCGACCCGGCCGCGCTGGGCGACGACCGGATCGCCCGCGCTTTGGACGCGATCGCCCCCGAACTCGACAGGATCGTCGGATCGGTTGGGGCGCAGGCGATCGCCGCGTTCGGGGTGGATGTGTCCCGGCTGCACTGGGACATGACCTCGATCTCGCTGTTCGGCGCCTACGAGCGGGCCGATGACCAGTTCGCGACCCCGAAGTTCGGTCATCCGAAGGACCGCCGCCCGGATCTGAAGCAGGTCCAGGCCGGGCTGGCGGCGACCGCCGATGGCGGGATCCCGCTCTGGCACCGCGCCTACGACGGCAACGCCGGCGAGGTGGCCCAGGTCGTGGGCGCGATGACCGCGTTGAAAGACGTGGCCGGGCCGAGAAGGTTCTTGCTCGTCGGCGACTCCAAGTTGGTCTCCTACGGCAATCTGCACGCGATGATCACCGCCGGGACGGAGTTCATCGCCCCGGCGTCCAAGCAGTACGTCAGCACCGCCGAGCTGGCCGGGCTCGACACCGGCGCGGCCGTCGTCGTGGACTACACCGCGGAACGTGACGCGGGCAAATCCGCCGATCGAGTTGGTGTCTGGCGGGTACTCGAAGACGAACTCGTCGTGCCCGGCAAGAAGAAAGCCGATCCCGCGCTGCGGTTGCGGCGGGTGTTCGTGCACTCCAGCGCGAGGGCCGGGGCGGCGGCCACGGCCCGGGCCAAGAAACTCGACCGCGCCACGGGTGATCTCGGCCGGCTGACCAACGGGCTGGGTTCGCGGCACTACCCGACCGAGCAGGCCGTGACCGACCGGGTCGCCGCCATCGCCCGCGCCCGCCGGGTCAAGGCCTACCTGCGCAGCGAGACCGGCAAACCCACCCTGACCTGGTGGTTCGACCAGGATGCCCTGGACGCCGAAGCAGCTACCGACGGCTGGTACGCCCTGCTCACCAACCTGCCCGCCACCATCGACGCCGCTGAAGTGCTGATCCGCTACAAAGGCCAGGAAGTGGTGGAACGCCGTTACAGCGCGTTCAAGGGCCCGCTCGCGGTCGCGCCGATGTTCCTCAAGACCAACCGGCGCATCGAAGCCCTGATCACCGTGATCTGCCTGGCACTGCTGCTCTTCTGCCTCGTCGAACGTTCCGTGCGCCGAGCCCTCGCCCCGGACACCACCATGACCGGGCTGTATCCCGGCCAGAAAGCCAAGCCCACCGGCACACTCATCTTCCAGGCCCTGGCCGGGTTACGGCTGATCCCGGCTACCAACGGGCAACCTGCGACCATCCCGCAACCCGGCCCCGTCCAGGCCAGACTGCTCGACCTTCTTGCCGTCGACCCGACTCAACCACCATGATCAATAAATCCCCGATTCCGGGGACCATCTCACTCATCGCCATGTGCGAAAGACGGGGCTAGCTCACACGGGCGTTCTCCCGTGTGAGCCGGGCGATCTCCGCCTGCTCCGCGGACAGCCGGCCGGACTTCTCACCCCGGCGCCTTGCCCGCCAGCACACCGGCATCACGCTGCTTGCGCCACTCGATGATCAACGACGAGTACAAGCCCTCCCGCCGCAGATACCCGCCGTCGCCGTGCTCACACGCCTGCTCGTAGGCACTCAGATGCGCGAGCTGCTCCTGCGCGCTGAACGCGCGCCGCCGCCTCGGCCCCATTATCACGCGGCTGCTGGGAATCCATCCGCCCATCATCGTCCTCGACCACCGAGGACATTGCCTTGCGGGTCAGCCAATCCATCCGAATCTCGCCCTGCGTCAGGCCAGTTTGCTTGAACCACTGGACTCAACCCACCCTGACACGCAGTGATGCGGGCGCAGCCGATAACGGCGTCTGCCGCCTGTGAGGCGGCGCGAGCTACGTGGCCGCCCGCTGCTCGCGATCATCGGCGGCGCTCCGCACGGTCGACAACGGCCGTGAGTGCCCGCGCTGCAACGGCACCCGCACCTTCACGGGCCTCATCCCACCGGTTTAGCGGCGCCACCCGACACGTGGTCCCGGGCAGCTGAGCCATCTTCGCCACAAAGGCCGGATTGGTCATGACGGTGTGGGGGCCGGTGACGGACACCGCCGCGAACGTCGAAGCCCCGGTGGCCACGGGCACCGCCGCTGTCACCAGCAACGGGTGTGTCGCGCCATCGTCGAAGCACACCTTGGCGCCAACGCGTTCCGCCGGGAAGTCCAGGCCTCCTTGCTCGCATCTCAGCAAGGCCTGCCCTGCAGCCGTCGAACCCGCAGGCCAGGTCGCGCCGCGCCCGGCGAACGAACCGACCGGCTGCCAGGACGCTTCGAACTGCTCGATGCACCTGACCACCTCGTCGTCCAGGACCATGAGTTGGACCAGCAGATGGGTCAGTTCGTAGATCGTCAGCATGGCAGGCAGTGCGTGGACGCGCATGTCCTGTACTCCGCTGGACGCCAGGAAGTCATGGCAGATCTTGTAGTGCGCGTTGGTGCGTATGATCACACCTTCTAGCTCAAGAAGGCGCAGCACCCGATGCACAGTCGACTTGGGAAGCCCGGTCTCACGGGCGACCACGCTCTGCGTCACAGGTTCCACGCTGCTCGCGATCACGCGCAGAACGGAAATCGCTTTCTCCACAGCGCCTGGACCGGCTCCTCTCATGGTGCCTCCCGGTACACCCCACGGCTCGCTCCTGACAGCGGGCCGTCTGCACATCGGTGGAGAACCGCAGCCAGCACGGATCGCAACATCCCGACCGCGTCGTCGCCGTGATCATGGCTGCGCCAGGCGATGTGACGATCAGGACGCACCAACAGGCAACCACGCTCGTCGATCTCCCGAACTTGTGCCCAGTCACCGACCACGTCCAAGTACTCGCTGCCCGGACCGATCAGGACACCGTCCAGTTCGATGCCGAATTCGGCGGCGACTTTCTCGGCGGCGTCCAGCCAGTACTGGCCACCGATCCCGGTGACCACCGTGAACCGGCCGCGCCCGGTGATGTCCAGCGTCGACATGCGGCGGTTGCAGTGCTCCAGCCAGACATGCGGTAGATGAGCCCCAGGCCGGGTGGTGGGCTGGTAATACAGCTCCGGATCGCGGTCGGATCCGGCATCCATCGTGCCGTCGGGCACCACCGCTGACGAGTCGTAGCGTTGGCCGAGTTCCACGCCGTGGGCGTTGAAGTTGAAGTTCTGCAGATCGATCGCCTCGGAGAGGGCCTGTCTGCGTCGACGGCCACTCGCCGTGTCCGCAAACAGGTCGTCGACGCTGCGCCACCCGTCCTCCGAGCTTTGACCGGGGTGAAAGCCGAACGCCTCGGACATCGGCCGCATGTCCTCGACGCTCTTCATGGCGCGATCCACGACTTGTCTGCCTACTGGGCGCCGCTCGGCGTCGTAGCTGTCCAGCAATTCGGGCCCGGCCTGGCCGCGCAGGACGAATGCCAGCTTCCACGCCAGGTTGTAGGAGTCCTGGATCGAGGTGTTCGTGCCGAGCCCGTTGGCTGGAGGGTGGCGATGCGCCGCGTCACCGGCGAGGAAGACCCTGCCGCGCCGAAACTCGCGCGCGACCAGGTGGTTGATCTGCCACTCGCTGATGGACTTGACCGTGATGGCCACTTCCGGGTCGCCGATGACCGCCGCGGCACGCGCGGTCACGGCCTCTTCGGACATGTCAGGCCGACCCTCTGCCGGATCGTACATGAACACCATGACCCATTCGTCCCACGGACGAACGCAGATGAAGGTGCCCGAGCCGATCCAGTAGTCGTTGCCGGGCTGGCACATCCAGTACAACGTGCTCGGTCGGTGTGCGGTGTATCGGGTGAGGTCCGCGTGCAGCCAGACGTTCACCGCGTGACCGAGCCCTGATCGGCCGTCGAACTGGAACCCCAACTTCTTCGCAACGGTGCTTCGACCGCCGTCGGCGCCGATCGCGTAGCGGCTGCGAATCGTCTGCTCCACGCCGGTGTTGTGGTCTCGCACTACCGCATGCACGACGTCGTCGGTCTGCCAGATGTGCAGAAGTTCGGTCGAGAAGCGGACATCCGCTCCTCGCTCGCGCGCGCCGTCGAGGATCAACGGTTCCAGCACGTGCTGCGGCACATTGCACATCGCGGTCGGGCTGGCCGCAGCGTAGTCCTGCTGCCGCAGCGGAGCGGTTCCCCACGCCTTCAGGCGCGCAAGTTCCCGACCGGCGAAGCTGGTGGCCCACACGTTGTCGCCCATCAACTCGTTCGGCACGGCCACCGCCCGAACCCGTTCCTCCAGGCCGAGGTCCCGGAAGACCTCCATGGTGCGCTGATTGGTGATGTGGGCACGCGGCGAGTTCGCGGTGCCAGGATGTTTGCTGACGGTTATGGAGCGAACTCCGTACTCAGCGAGCAGTGCCGCGGCACTGAGCCCCGCCGGTCCAGCGCCGACCACCAGTACCTCAGTGTCCACCGCCGACATGGTGATGCGTTTCCCTTCCCTGTTCCGGAACTTCAAACTTGATCGCACGCAGCAAATGAATGTCCAGCGGGAGAGGCTGGGTGTCGAGGAGATCGAAACCTGCCCTTGCCAACAGGGCTCGGTACTGAGATTCGGTGCGTTCGCGCCCACCGACGTTGCACAGCATGTGGACGTCCCACGGGATGGCCAGGGAGGCCCCGCCCTCGCGCTCCGGTAGCAGGCGCTCGATGACGAGTAGCTCGGCGTGCGCTGGCATGGTGGCCGCACAGGTCTCGAGAATGCGCTGACACTCCTCGTCATCCCAGTCGTGCAAGATGCGGGACAGCACATAGATGTCGCCCTCGTCCGGCACCGACTTGGTGAAATCCCCACTCACCAACCTGCAGCGATCCGCCACCGCGCGGAGGACAGTCCTCGCGGTGGTCAGAGCGTGCGGTTTTTCGAACAGGACACCCCGCAGCGACGGGGTGCCGGCGAGCACCTGACTGAGCAACTGTCCGTTGCCACCGGCGATGTCGACGACCGTTCCGGCTCCGTCGAAGTCCACCACGCGGGCGACTTCGGCGAATACCGCGTTGCTGGCGGCCATCGACTGGTGGAACGTGTCAGCAACCTGCGGATCTCTCGCCATGTGCTCGAAATGGGAAAACCCGAAGATCTTCTCGTAGGAGGCCACGCCTGTTCGGACAGCCTCGGGCAATCCGGCGAACGCCTGGTAGAAGGAGCCTCCGTACATCAACGCGAGCGGCCTCATCGATCCCGGCACGTCGGCGCACAACAATTGGCCGACTTCAGTGAGGTGGAAGCCGTCGGCCGAGGTGCGGACAACGCCCAACGCGGCGAGGTACCGCAGCAACCTGTTCAGCGAGTCCTGATCCGCCGTGGTCGCGGCCGCCAAGCCGGGAAGATCCGAGATGGTGGTGAGGTGGTCGGGCAGCCGCAGTTCAGCGGCGGTCGCGATGGCCTGGGTCGCCCAGGCGCCGGTCAGCAGGCGCAGGAGCTCGACGCCGACGTCAGACTCGCGGAGATGCTGTTCCAGCACTCCGGGCAGTCTTCCTCCTCGGGAGACGAGTTCCAACCGGCGATACGCGGGATCCGGGTGGTCGCCGCGGAAGTAGAGAACGGTGGAACCCTCATACTCGTTGTAGCCGCCGCCGTCGGGGCACAGGCAGGTCGTGATCGCTGATCTGAGTCCGCTGACCAGCACCGGATCCGCCTGCGGCACGCATAAGCCGACGTGGTTCTCCCAGCTGTGCGCCCGCTCGGCCTCTGCGATGTGCGCTAGGTGCTCCGGGGTCAGGACGGCGAACATCTCCAGCTCGCACTTCTGGCCGGCCCGATCACGCACTGCCGCGCGGAGGATCTCGACGGAAAGATCGCGCCTGCGAATGCCGTACCGCCGGCACAGGCGATCGCGCACCACGACGCTGGGCGTCTTCCTGGTGACGTCGACCCCCTGGCGCGCCAACTCCTCGACCAGCCCGTCGAAGGTCCTCGGGAACACGGCCAGAGCGACGTGGTTGAAGGCCGTGTACCGCCCGATCGCTGCACCTTCGCCCCGCCCGAGGTGGGGCATGACGGTTCTGACCATCGATTCTGTGTCATGGCCCGCGATGATGTTCATCGCGTCGGCGACGCGGGCCAGATCCTCTTCGTCGAGGACGGTGGCAACCGTGACAGGCATGTTCGCTCCAATCCGTCAGACACCGACGTAGTTCTCCGCGAAGAAGTGCTGGTGTGCCCGAGAGTCCCGGAGGCTGTCGAGCCGAGCCCGCCGCAGCGCTCGCCGGAATCCCACGTCCGGGCCGCAACCTCGGGGTGCGGCGAGAAGATCGATCATCCAGTGCGAGAACTCCTGCGCCCGCCAGATGCGGCGCAGACAGGTGCGCGAGTACCCGGCGAGGGCGCTCTCGTCGTCGTTCTTCAGCGCGTCGATCATGGCGTTCGCCAGGAACTCGGCTTCCATGATCGCCAGGTTCGCGCCTTTCGCTGCGGCCGGACTGATCAGGCTGGCGGCGTCGCCGACCAGGAACATGCGCCCGTGCTGGATCGGGTCGACGATGTTCGAACGCAGGTGCACCGCCCGCCGGTCGACGATCGGCCCTGTGCACAACGGACCGAACCTCTCCACGTACATCCGAACACCCAACTCCGTCCAGATCCGTTCATCGGGCCAGGCGTTCAGCGTGTCGTCGGAGGGGATCTGCAGGTAGTAGCGTGTCACGCTGGCGCTGCGGGCCATGTGTCCCGCGAACCCGTCGTCGTGGATCGCATAGGTGATCGCCGGTGAGCTCTGCGGCGCCTCGGCGAGGACCGCCAGCCACACGATGCCGTGATCGCGTCCTAAGTGGACCGCGTGCGAGGCCGGAATCGCGTGGCGCGAAGCACCGTAGCCACCGTCGCAACCGGCCAGGAAGACACCGGTCACCTCGTCTGCTCCGAACGCGTCTTCATAGCGGGCGGTCGCGGTGCTTGCATCGACGTCGGTGACCTTGGCGCCGAAGCGGATCCGGCCGCCTCGGCGGAGGTACTCGCCGATGAGATCCGCGACGAGTTCGTGCTGTGGGTACAGCACATGTGTCTCACCGCGGCCCAGTTCGCCGTAGTTCAGTGTGAAGTCCCCGTCGCTGTGCCGGAACGTGCAAGTGTCATGCGCCCTGCCCGCCAGCGCCAGCCTGAAGTCGAGTCCGTGCTCGGCCAGCACCCGCGCGCTGTTCGCGCCGAAGAAACCGGCCCGTGAGCTCGACTGAACGTGGTCCCGGCTGGACCGCTCCAGGATCAGAGTGCCGATGCCCTGGGACACCAGCAGATTGCCCAGCACCAGTCCGGCGGGCCCGGCGCCGATGATGACCACGGTGGCACGTTCGGTCATCCCTACCTCCTTTCACGGGACAGTGCGACCGGACCTCAAGGAGCGGCAGTGATCAGTTCCTGCACGGTCTGCAGCCCGTGCGTCGGGCAGGCCGACGCACGCCGCCACCCGCTGGCCGCGTACAACGCGTCGAACTCGGCCAACGTTCGTTCCTGGCCTTTGGAGACAGAGAGCATGTTCATGTCGAACATCGCGGTGAAGTCCGCGCTCTCGCCCGCACCGATGACAGCGTCTACCACCACGACGCGCGCACCGCCGGGTGCCGAAGCGCGGCAGTTCCGCAGGATCTGCACGCATTCGTCGTCGTTCCAGTCGTGCAGAATCCACTTCAGCAGGTAGAGATCGGCTGGCGGTACGCTGACGAAGAAGTCTCCCGGCACCACGTCGACCGCACCGTCCGCATCGGAGTCCGTCATGGCGGCGAGCGCGCCGGGCACGACGCTCGGCAGTTCGAGCACTGCACCCCGGACGTGCGGGTTGTTCCGCACCAATGCCCGCACCAGAGCACCGTTCGCTCCGCCGACGTCGAGCACCGTGGTAACACCTGACAGATCGACCATGCCCGTGACGTCCTCGATGATGCCGGCCGTGGTGTCCGACATCCAGGCAGCGAACTGAGCGCCTTCCACCGGGTGCTGCGCGTAGTGGTCGAACAACGTCTGCCCCGGCTCCAGTCCGAGCGGCACGTGCAGGGCGGTGGTACCGGACCGCACGGCGCGCGGCAGTTCACCCCATGGCAGCCAATGGCTCGGGCCGCCCTGGACCAGGGCCATGTTGCGGACGGAGCCGGGTACGTTGGGCCGCAGCAATGTGCCCAGGTCCGTGGTGGTGACCGTCCCGTCGTCGTGCTGTTCGAGCAGACCCAGTGAAGTGGCCGCGCGCATCAGCCGACGCGTCGTCCGAGGGTCGCTCCCCGCACGCGCCGCGACATCGTCCGATGTCCTGGCACCGCACGACAGGTGTTCGACGACATCGAGGTCCGCCATCGCCCGGACGATCTGCGTGCGCCAATGACCGGTGATCATCTCGATCATCGTCGCGACGGAGTCGGTGGTCATGAAAGAACTCCCTCGGAAATCAGCGCTGGCCGGGAAGCTGGCTTCCGGAAGGTTCTGGTCGTCAGGTGCACCAGCCGGATGGCCTGCAACCGGTTGAGGCGCGGATCGCAGGCCGTTTCGTACCTGCGCGCCAGATCGCGCTCTGACAGCGCGGGAGATCGGCCGATGCATTCCGTGACGTCTTCACCGGTCAGCTCCAGGTGCAATCCGCTTGGTGCAACGCCGTGCTCACCCAGGGTCTCGTGGAAGCGTGCGACCTCGGCGGCGATGTCCTCGAACCGCCGCGTCTTGCGCCCCGCGCCGAGCTTGATCGTGTTGCCGTGCATCGGATCGCACATCCATGCGACATGCCGCCCGGACCTGACCACGGCGCGCAACAGCGGCGGAAGCGCCGTCCTGATTCTGTCGGCCCCCATCCTGGCGACCAGGGTGAGGCGGCCGGGTTCACCGGCGGGATCTATTCGATCGATGACCGACAGCACCTCGTCGACCGTGCACGTCGGACCGATCTTCACTCCGATCGGATTGGCCAGCTGGGCGATGAACGCGACGTGCGCTCCCAACGGATCCCTGGTGCGCTCACCGATCCAAAGCAGGTGACCTGAAGCTGAGAACCAGCGCCCGCTCGGCTCGTCCCAGCGGACCAACGCGGACTCGTAGTCCAGGAGCAGCGCCTCATGGCTGACGAACATCTCCCGGTTCAGCGATCGAACAAGTCCTAGCTTGGCCACCGCCGCACGGTGGGCGGTCAGCATCCGGCGGGGATCGGGGATTCGGGCCGCGAGCGTGAACTCGGGCGAGTTGATGACGTCACCGCGGTAGACGGGTAACTCGACCCCGTCTCTCTCCTCGGTCGCACCGGATCTCGGCTTCGCGAACTGGCCGGCCATCCTGCCGATCACCACGACCGGCAGGCCGACACCTCTGGATAGCACGTGCGCGATCCTGGTGATGACCCGCACGGTCGCCGAAGTCGACTCCGGCGACGTGTCGAACCGCTCGGCACAGTCGCCGGCCTGGAGCACCAGCGCACGACCGTCGGCTGCGGCGGCGACCTCTCGGCGCAATTGGTCGCACTCCTGGATGTCAACAATTCCCGGCAAAGACTTCAACGTCGCTGTCGCCTGTTCAGCCACCTCCGGAACAGGCCAAGTCGGTTGCTGCACCGCAGGCAGGTGGCGCCACGACCAATCGAGTACGCGCTCGGACATCAGACACCCTCCATACTCACTCGAACACCACCACGGACACCGATGTAAAACGGGCAAGGAGGGCATCGCAAAATAGCGATACCCAGGACCGAAACCGTTCCCTCAGGCTCGTGCAGCAGGCACCATGTAACCACGACAAGGCGTGTGCTCGACAGCGTGAGTTCCGTACCGCGGAACCGTACAGCAGGAATGACACACGAACGTGTGAACTAATATGAGGCATGCTTGCCGGAGTCTTCGATGCATGGTTATGTCCCACCGATGACGTGTTCGGACTTTGGTAAGACAATCCGAACTCGACTTGAGTGCAGCACCGTTTCGTCAACCTGGACAAGCACTATCTGAGGAATGACAGTGTTAAGTCGCAGAAACGCGTTAAAAAGCCTGACGGCAGCAAGCGCAATGTTGATGCTATCGTCCAGTCGTTCGATCCGCGCAACACCGCAACACCCGTGGCTTCCGCCACCCTACTCGGTGCCCATGACTATTCCACCGGTCCTCGCACCCGCTCGCCGCACCTCGGACAGCGATTTCTACGAGATCGAGATCGCGGAAACAAGCCAGGAGATCCTGCCCGGCATCCAGACGAAGGTGCTCACCTACGCCGGTTGTTTTCCAGGGCCGACAATCCAAGCCGAACAGGGCAGGAAAACCGTCGTCGCGCAGATCAACAAGATGTACACGGATGCAGCCGTTCACCTGCACGGCGCGAACGTTCCGGCTTCGAGTGATGGATATCCGATGGATGTCATCAAGCCCAACAAGACCAGGGTGTACAACTATCCGAATGCCCAACCCGCAGGCACGTTGTGGTATCACGACCACGCGCACCACCTGGAAGCCGAACAGGTTTACCGCGGTTTGGCCGGAGCGTACTTATTGTCCGATTCCGTCGAACAACAGATACCGCTACCCAGGGGCGAGTTTGACGTTCCGCTGCTCATCCGGGACGCCAAGTTCGACCACAACGGGCAGTTGGTGTGGGTTTTTGACGACTTCCTCGACCGGCCCACGATGCTGGTCAACGGTCGCCCGCAACCGTACTTCACCGTCAAACCGAGCCTGTACCGCCTGCGGCTGTTCAACGTCTCCAACATCGAGCCGTTCAGGTTCCGGCTCGACAACGGGGCGTTGTTCCTCCAAATCGGTTCGGACGGCGGCCTGCTGCCCTCTCCCGCCCTGCTCCAAGAGATCGAACTCTTCCCCTCCGAGCGCGCCGACGTGCTGGTGGATTTCCGGTCGACCGCTCCGGGGACCAGCGTCGCCTTGGAGAACATCGCGACCAGCCCCGCCGCCGCCCAAAAACGGCAGGTCATGCAGTTCCGAGTGGCCGGAGTCGACTCAGCACGAAGGCTGGACCTCGACGCCGTCCGAGGTTGGCAGGACGGCCGGGTGCCGCAGGAGTACGCGCCCGCCGAGGGCTGGCCTGTGGCCGCGCCTCCGCTGCCACCCGCAACGCAGCAACGCCGATTCGTCCTTCACTTTGACGTGAAACAGGAGAAGTTCCTCATCAACGGCCGGGAATTCGACGCGAACAGGGTGGACGCGACGGTAAAACTCGGCTCCACCGAGATCTGGGAGATCGTCAACGCCGACGGCGCTCTAGGCATCGCGCACGCGATGCACCTGCACCTCGTCCAGTTCCGCGTTCTCGACCGCAACGGCAAACCGGAACCCGCTCACGACGCCTACCCGAAGGACACCGTCCGGCTCCATCCAGGCGACACCGTGCACATCAGCGTCACGTTCAACTCCTTCGTCGGCCGCTACCCGTTCCACTGCCACTTCATCGACCACGCGTCTCATTCAATGATGGGCCAGTTCGAAGTCGTCCCCTGAGCAACACCATCATGACACCCGAAAGGATCTGTCGTGCAAATCATGCGCGCTACACTTGTGTTGACCGCTGTGGCCGCGTTGTTCAGCCCCGGCGACACGAAAGCCGACGAGATCGGAGCATCGTGCCCGGAGCACGTCGGCAGGCACGAAGTCGCCACCTACTTCACCTCGTACCACAAGGGACAGTTCGAGGTGAGTTGCGACCCCATCAACTACTCGGACGTGCACGAGTTCTCCTGGCCGGGCGGAGTGGCCCTGGCCATCAACGCACCCGGTGAACTCACGGCCGCTTCCGTGGTCTTGGAGTCCTTCAAGCTGCGCGACATCGGCGACATCGTCATCGACGGCTGCGGATCGATCGAAGTGCATCTCTGGTTCGACACCGACGCCGACGGCAATTACTTCCTCGGACTCACTCCGACAGGCATGTACACGGGCGATGGAAATGACGACTACGGCAACCTCGTCGGCTCTGACTTCGAGTTCTACACCCATGGTCGCGGCAAACACACGTTGAGCGACCTCAAGGCCGGGAGAGTTCCGGGGATCAACGAAGACACCACGGTGGCGCTGTGGGTCGGTGTGCTGTCCTTCACCGGACACGAATCGGCGATCATCCGGTCGATCAACGGTCATCCCATGGGAAAGAAGGCACCACTACCGGAATCAGGACAGCAGCTATGACGGGTCAACGGTTCCCTCTCGCCAACAACGACATCATACGGATCGACCCCACCGGTGCAGACCTGCACGCCGAGGCGGCCGCGCTCCGAGCAAGAGGGCCCGCTACGCGCGTTGAGCTGCCAGGACAAATCATCGCGTGGTTGGTGACCGAACCGGCCCTGCTGCGCCGGCTGGCCGCCAACCCGCTGCTGAGCAAGAACCCACATGCCCATTGGCCTGATTACCTCAGCGGCCGCGTGTCCGCGGACTGGATGCAACGCTGGTTCGAAACGGACATCATGGTGACCGCGGACGGCGCCGACCACGCACGGATGCGCGGCGTGGTGAGCGACGCCTTCACGCCGCGCCGGATCGCGCGGCTGCGACAGGCCGTCGAGGGAATTGTTCACCGGTTGCTCGACCAGGTCGGCGCCGCCCCCGTCGGCACAACGGTGGACCTGCACGCTTCCTTCTCGCATGCGCTGCCCATGCTCGTCATCGCCGAACTCTTCGGGTTGCCGGAGAGCCTGCACGACAGCTTCCGCCGGAAGGTGGACGACCTGTTCTGCGCAAACGACGACAACGACGATGAGTCCGTTGTGGACGCCCTGGCAGCGCACAAAACCCTGTACGCGCTGCTGGCCGACCTGGTCACGCTGAAACGGGCGCGACCGGGCAACGACCTCACCACCGACTTGATCGCTGCCTACGAACCAACCGGTGCGTTCGGTTCCCCTCCTCGAGAGCTGATCAACAACCTGATGCTGTTCATCGCGGCCGGCCACCGGACGACGGTGCACCTGCTGAGCAGCGCGATGGTCAACCTGCTGACCAACCCGGACCAGCTGGACCTGATCCGCTCTGGAGCAGCCAGGTGGGAGGACGCGATCGAGGAAACGTTGCGGCAGCGCGCCCCGATCTCGAACCTGCTCATCTGGTATCCGGTCGAGGACGTCCACGACGAGGAGTCCGGCCTGACCTTTCGCCAGAACGAGCCAGTTGTCATGGGTCTGCTCGCGGCCTCGTGTGATCCGCAGGTGCACGGACCGGACGCGGACCAGTTCGACATCACCCGCCCCACGCGCGCCCAGCACCTTGCGTTCGGACACGGCCCGCACTACTGCCTTGGAGCCCCGCTGGCACGGCTGGAAGCGCAGGTCGCGCTGCCCGCGCTGTTCGCGCGGTTCCCCGCTCTCGAACTGGCAACTCCGAAGGAATTGCTGCCTCAGGAAGCCATCTTCATGTTTTGCGGTTTCGATGGACTGCCGGTGCGCTTGACCCCCTGACGAGTTGCCGGCCTGGAGCGGACGGGCCCACCAGGACCCCTGCTGGCCTACACGGCGACATCGCCCGCGCCAGCAACGACCGACTGCAATCCCGCTACGGCAGCCTCGCACGCCGCCTACCCGACCTCATCACCGTACTCGCCCGCGCCGGCCAGCTCGGCGACACCGCCGACCGCCGCCACGCCGCAGCCCTGCTCACCCTGGCGCTGCGCGCCGCGGGGCTTGCCGTGATGGTGAGCTGGGAGGATGTCGCTGTGCCCAAGCCCTACCCTCAGGAGTTCCGCGACGATGTTGTGCGGGTCGCCCGTGACCGTGAGCCCGGTGTGACGGTCGAGCAGATCGCGAAGGATTTCGGGGTTCACCCGATGACGTTGTTCAAGTGGCTGCGCCAGGCCGAGATCGACGAGGGCGCCAATCCCGGTGCGAGCCGGGCCGAGTCGGCGGAGCTGCGTGAGGCCCGTAAGCGGATCAAGCTGCTGGAGCAGGAGAACGAGGTTCTGCGCCGGGCGACGGCGTATCTGTCGCAGGCGAATCTGCCGGGAAAGGCTCTACCCGCTCGTGAACGAGCTCGCCGCGGACGGGATCCCCGTCGCGGTGACGTGCCGGGTCTTGAACATCGCTCGACAGCCGTACTACCGGTGGCGTGCCCAGCCGGTCACCGCCACCGAGCTCGAGCGGGCTCATCGGGCGAACGCGTTGTTCGACGCACACCGCGACGATCCGGAGTTCGGCTACCGGTTCCTGGTCGACGAGGCCCGCGACGCCGGCCTGTCGATGGCGGATCGGACCGCCTGGCGAATCTGCTCGTCCATGGGCTGGTGGAGCGCGTTCGGCAAGAAACGCCGTAAGAACGGGAAGAAGGCCGGTCCGCCGGTGCACGACGACCTTGTCCGCCGTGACTTCACCGCCACCGCGCCGAACCTGCTGTGGCTGGCCGATATCACCGAACACCGAACCGCGGAGGGAAAGCTGTATCTGTGCGCGGTCAAGGACGCCTGTTCCAACCGGATCATGGGCTACTCCATCGGCTCCCGGATGAAGTCCCGCCTCGCCGTCACCGCGCTCACCAACGCCCTCGCCTGCCGCGGTGACGTCGCCGGCTGCGTGGTGCACACCGACCGCGGATCGCAGGGCGTTCCAGGAAGTTCGTCCGTGCGCTCGCACGCCACGGGCTGGCTGGTTCCAACGGGCCGGGTCGGCGCAGCCGGAGACAACGCGGCTGCTGAAAGCTTCTTCGCGTTGCTGTAGAACAGTGTTCTCAACCGGCGCCTGGGCCACCCGCGACGAACTCCGGATCGCGATCGTCACCTGGATCGAACGCTCCTACCACCGCCGCAGACGCCAAACCGCCCTCGGCAGGTTGACCCCCATCGATTACGAAGCAATCATGGCCACGCCAGCCAGTCAGGTTGCGTGACTACAACTGTCACCTACTCGTGCAGCAGACCCTCCTGTCGCGATGGGTTGACGATGACGGTGTGAAGCAGCACCCGGAAGCCCACGAGCCACCGATACCTGAGCCAGGGTGCGAACAGGCCAGTGCGCAGGCCGACTCCCGCCACTACTAAAGGTTGTCCCGTAATGATCAAGAGTGTTGGCGGGGACGGGTGACAGCGGCACCGCCTGCGGCCAATGGTCGTTCAGGCGANGGGTTGACGATGACGGTGTGAAGCAGCACCCGGAAGCCCACGAGCCACCGATACCTGAGCCAGGGTGCGAACAGGCCAGTGCGCAGGCCGACTCCCGCCACTACTAAAGGTTGTCCCGTAATGATCAAGAGTGTCGGCGGGGACGGGTGACAGCGGCACCGCCTGCGGCCAATGGTCGTTCAGGCGATCATGGTCAGGTTGCGCATCTGGGCGATGCCTCGGGTGGCGTGCCAGACGCCGTCGCGTTTGCGGCGGCAGTTGCGCCTCCTGTTCCAGGACTTCATGTGCGCCAGGGCGGGGACTGTAAAAAGAGCGGTGTAACTCCCGATCATGGAAGT
>NZ_JAJAEG010000067.1:0-20171 GCF_047445655.1 Lentzea alba | reverse complement strand
GAACTCGGCCCAGGCGTTGTCCCACAACCGCACGATCGCCGGATACCGAGCACCCCAGGCCTCGGTGAACTCGGCGAACCGCTCGCGGGCGGCGGCCTCGGTCGGCGCGGTGTAGACCGGCTTGAGCGTCTTGGCGATTGCGTCCCAGTGCTGACGGCCCGCGTAGCGGAAACTGTTGCGCAGCAAGTGCACCACGCAGGTCTGGGTGATCGTCTGAGGCCAGACGGTGGTGATCGCGTCCGGCAGGCCGGTCAGCCCGTCGCAGACGACCATGAGCACGTCGGCCACGCCCCGGTTCTTCAGCTCGGTCAGTNGGCGATTGCGTCCCAGTGCTGACGGCCCGCGTAGCGGAAACTGTTGCGCAGCAAGTGCACCACGCAGGTCTGGGTGATCGTCTGAGGCCAGACGGTGGTGATCGCGTCCGGCAGGCCGGTCAGCCCGTCGCAGACGACCATGAGCACGTCGGCCACGCCCCGGTTCTTCAGCTCGGTCAGTACGTGCAGCCAGTATTTGGCGCCCTCGCCGCCGTCGCCGGCCCACAACCCAAGGATGTCCCGGCGGCCCTCGCAGGTCACCGCGAGCGCGACGTAGATCGGCCGGTTGGCCACCTGCCCGTCCCGGATCTTGACGTGGATCGCGTCGATGAAAATCACCGGATACACCGCGTCCAGCGGCCGGTTCTGCCATTCGACCATGCCCTCGATCACCTTGTCGGTGATCGTCGAGATCGTCTGCCGCGACACCTCGGCGCCATAGACCTCGGCCAGGTGAGCGGAGATCTCCCCAGTCGTGAGTCCCTTGGCCGCCAACGAGATCACCATCTCGTCCACACCACCCAGACGCCTCTGCCGCTTGGCCACGATCTTGGGCTCGAAGCTGGCGTCGCGGTCCCGCGGCACGTCGATCTCGACCGGGCCGACATCCGTCAGCACGGTCTTCGAGCGGGTGCCGTTGCGCGAGTTGCCGGTCCCGCGGCCGGCCGGGTCGTGCTTGTCATAGCCGAGGTGATCGGTGATCTCGCCCTCGAGCGCGGACTCGAGCAGCCGCTTGGTCAGCTGCTGCAGCACCCCGCCCTCACCGGTCAGCTTCAGGCCACTGGCCTTGGCGCTGCTCAGCAGCTGTGTGACGAGCTGCTCGTCCAGGCCGTCCAGACCGGTCCCAGGCGTCGAGTCCTCAGCGTTCTGCACGCCGGACATCATGTCGGTCATCAGGTGCACTTCCATGATCGGGAGTTACACCGCTGTTTTTACAGTCCCGCGTCAGGCGTGCCATCAACCCGCCCGCGGCGCTGGCCCCCTGATCAGATTGGCGGAGTCCGGGGCGGAGCCCCGATCTTTGAACAGGACCCGCCGCCCGCAAAGCGACCACCCGCCCGGTCGCGTCCCGCAAGGCGACCACCCCGCAAGGTCGCGTCCCGCAAGGCGACCACCCCGCCCGGCCACGTCCCACAAGCCGACCACCCGCACACAACGACCCACCCACGGACAACAAACCGGAGCCTGCCAACGCACCAGGGGTACGACCCTACGAAACCGGCGCGGACCGATCAGAAAACCGGGGCGTGGGATAGACCCCGACCACAGGAGGCTCAGCAAACTGGGTGTTGTAGAGGTCGGAGTAACGTCCCTCGGCGGCCATCAGTTCGGTGTGGGTACCGCGTTCGACGATCTCGCCGTTCTCCACCACGAGGATCTGGTCGGCGTTGCGGATGGTCGAGAGGCGGTGGGCGATCACGATCGAGGTGCGGCCTTGCAGGGCCTCGGTCAGGGCTTCCTGCACGGCGGCCTCGGACTCGGAGTCGAGGTGGGCGGTGGCCTCGTCGAGGATCACAACCCGAGGCCGAGCCAGCAACAACCGAGCAATGGTCAACCGCTGCCGCTCCCCACCCGACAGCCGATACCCACGCTCCCCGACCACGGTCTCCAGCTGATCCGGCAACGACGTCACGAGGTCGAGCAACCGAGCCCGCCGCAACGAGTCCCAAATCTCGTCATCCGAAGCCCCAGGCGCCGCGTACTCCAAGTTGGCCCGAATCGTGTCGTGGAACAGATGCCCGTCCTGCGTAACCACCCCAACAGTGGACCGCAACGAATCAAAGCTCAGATCCCGAACGTCCACTCCGGACAACTGAACAGCCCCGGAGTCAACGTCGTACAACCGAGGCACGAGCGAAGCAAGTGTCGACTTCCCGGCCCCAGACGACCCAACAACCGCGACCAACTGCCCGGCTTCAGCCTTGAAGCTGATGCCGTGCAACACTTCCTCTCCGCCACGAGTGTCCAAAGTGGCCACGGACTCCAGCGACGCCAAAGACACCTTGTCGGCTGACGGGTAGGCGAAGCGCACGTTGTCGAACGCCACCGACACCGGGCCGGGCGGGACCGAACGCGGATCCTCGCGTTCCTTGATCATGGGGTCGAGGTCGAGGACCTCGAAGACGCGCTCGAACGACACCAGAGCAGTCATCACGTCGACACGGGCGTTGGCAAGGGCGGTAAGAGGCGCGTACAACCGAGTCAGCAACAACGCCAACGAAACCACGGTGCCGGCAGCAAGATGCCCGGTCAGCGCCAGATACCCGCCCAGCCCGTACACCAACGCCTGAGCAAGCGCAGACACGAGCGTCAACCCGGTCATGAACCACCGAGTGGCCATGGCGGTCCGAATCCCGATGTCCCGAACCTTCGCAGCCTTCTCCCCGAACTCGGCGTCCTCCCGCTCAGGCCGCCCGAACAGCTTCACCAACGTCGCACCAGGAGCCGAGAACCGCTCGGTCGACTGAGTGACCATCGAAGCGTTCAACCCAGAAGCCTCGCGCTGCATGTCCGCCATCCGCCGGCCCATCCGCTTGGCGGGCAGCACGAACACCGGCAGCAACACCAACGCGAGCGCGGTGACCTGCCAAGACAGCGTGAACATGACAGCCAGCGACAACAGCAACTGGATGATGTTCGTGACGAACCCCGACAGCGTGGACGTGAACGCCCGCTGAGCCCCGATCACATCGTTGTTCAGCCGCGACACCAACGCCCCGGTCCGGGTACGGGTGAAGAACGCAACGGGCATCTTCTGCACATGCCCGAACACGGCCCGGCGCAGGTCGTAGATCAGCCCCTCACCGATCCGCGTCGACTGCCACCGCTCGACAACCCCGAGCCCGGCATCCACGACAGCCACCAGCGCGATGACCAGAGCCAGCCACACCACGACCGAGGGCGCCGAGCCGCGCACGATCGCGTCGACCACCCGGCCGGCCAGCAGCGGCGTCGTCACCGCGAGAACCGACGAGATCACCGTCAGCAGCAGAAAAACAACGAGCTTCGCCCGATGCGGCCGGGCGAAGGCCAGCACGCGCCGGAAAGTGCCTCGGCGCACCTTCGAAGGTGCGTCCGAGGTCACCCCCATCATGAATCGCCAGGAGCTGTAACCGTCCACGCCCTATAGAACAGCACACGGGTCTGACAATTCCCTGACCTGCGAGAATTCAGCCCTGGGCGGACAGCGCCGCCAACGACGAGATCCGGCGCAGCTGAGCAGCGCGCTCGACCGCGAGCTGCGCGTCCAGCGAAGGGCCGGCAGCCGCGGAAGCGATCAGGGCCAGCGTCTCCGAGACCGCACCCGGAAGAGGCTTCAGAACCGAAGCCACCAGCGACTCGACAGCCGAGTCCAGGTCGGACAAGGGCACGACGGAGTTCGCGAGGCCGATCTGCAACGCCTCCGCGGCCGGAACCCGGCGGGAGGTCACGCACATCTCGGCCGCGCGCGAATACCCCACGAGTCGCACGAGGGGCAGAGTTCCGCCGAGGTCGGGGACCAGGCCCAGCCCGGTCTCGGCCATGCAGAACTGCGCGTCCTCGGCGAGCACGCGGAAGTCACACGCCAGCGCCAACTGGAAGCCCGCGCCGATGGCGTGCCCCTGCACCGCGGCGATCGTCACGCGCGCCGGATCGCTCAACCACGTGAACCCGGCCTGGTACGAGGCGATCTTCGCGTCCGCCTCTTCAGCGGACAGGGAGAGCATCCCCGGCAGCCCACCGGGTTCGCCGTCGACGGGCTCACCGGTGAACATGCGCCGGTCCAGCCCTGCCGAGAAGGCACGGCCGGAACCCCGGACGACCACGACGCGGACGTCCGGGTCCAGCTGCTCACCGATGTGCCGCAACGCCGCCCAAGTGGCGGGCGTCTGTGCGTTGAGCACGTCGGGACGATCGAGGGTGACGGTCGCGAGCGGCCCGGAAATAGCGAGCCGAACGCCACCGCGCTCAAGCACACCAGCGTCGATTGCGGGCACTGGCATGTCATACCTCCGGCGAACTAGAAGCTAGTTACCGGAGAGTAGCAGTCTGTTGGAGAGCTACTTCTTCTTCGTCCGGGTGGCGCCACCGCGACCGCGCAGCGTGACGCCGGATTCCGACAGAACCCGGTGCACGAAGCCGTAGGAACGTCCAGTGCTTTCGGCCAAAGCACGGATGCTCGCGCCCTTTTCGTACTTCTTCTTCAGGTCAGCGGCCAGCTTGTCCCGCGTGGCGCCGGTGATCCGGGCACCCTTCTTCAGGTCAGCCACCTTGTCCCGCCTTCCGTACGAGCAGGTCGGGCCGTTCTACGGCCCCTGTCGTCGCAATGATCGAACAGGAACCGGCAGAACGCCAGGTGATCAAGCAAAGAGATCGCCGAACGGTCGATTCGATCACACTCAGTTGATCACAGGGTGCGCTCGGTAATCCTTTGAGGGGTGGAGATCACGCCAGCTGCACGAGTTCGAGGTAGTCCTCGGACCAGTGATCCTCGGTGCCGTCGGGCAAGAGGATCACCCGCTCGGGCTCCAGCGCCTCGACCGCACCGGGGTCGTGCGTGACCAGCACGACCGCGCCCTCGTACCGCCGCAGCGCGTCGAGCACCTGCTCGCGCGAGGCCGGGTCGAGGTTGTTGGTCGGCTCGTCGAGCAGCAGCACGTTCGCGGCCGACGACACCAGACCGGCGAGCGCCAGTCGCGTCTTCTCGCCACCGGACAACGTTCCGGCGGGCTGCTCCAGCTGCTCGCCGCTGAACAGGAACGTGCCGAGCAACGACCGCAGCCGCTGCTCCTGCTCGTCCGGCGCCATGTGCCGGATGTTCTCCCACACCGACGCATCGTGGTCGAGCGTCTCGTGCTCCTGCGCGAAGTAGCCGATCTTCAGGCCGTGGCCGGGCACGACCTCGCCCGCGTCCGCAGGCTCGCTGCCACCGAGCAGCCGCAGCAACGTGGTCTTGCCGGCACCGTTGAACCCGAGCACCACGACGCGGGAACCCTTGTCGATGGCCAGGTCCACGCCGGTGAAGATCTCCAGCGAGCCGTAGGACTTGCTCAGTCCCTCTGCCATCAAAGGAGTCTTGCCGCACGGCGCGGGCGCCGGGAAGCGGATCTTGGCGACCTTGTCGTTCTGGCGCACCTCGTCGAGACCGTCGAGCATCTTCTGGGCGCGCTTCGCCATGTTCTGCGCCGCAACGGCCTTCGTGGCCTTCGCGCCCATCTTGGCGGCCTGCACCATCAACGCGCCGGCCTTCTTCTCGGCGTTGGCACGCTCACGACGACGGCGCTTCTCGTCCGTCGCACGGGCTTCGAGGTACTTCTTCCAGCCCAGGTTGTAGATGTCGACCTCGCCGCGCATCGCGTCGAGGAACCACACCTTGTTCACGACGTCGTCGAGCAGCTCGACGTCGTGCGAGATCACCACGAGCCCACCGTCGTGGGACTTGAGGAACCCGCGCAGCCAGGTGATCGAGTCCGCGTCGAGGTGGTTCGTGGGCTCGTCGATCAGCAGGATCGTGCTGGACTTCGCACCGACACCGGCCTCGGAGGCGGCGAACAGGATGCGCGCGAGCTCCACGCGGCGGCGTTGACCACCGGAGAGCGTCTGCAGCGGCTGCGCCAGCACGCGGTCGGGCAGACCGAGGTTCGAGCAGATGCGGGCGGCCTCGGACTCGGCGGCGTACCCACCGAGCGCGGCGAAGCGCTCCTCCATCCGCCCGTACTTGCGCACGGCGGTGTCCAGCTCGTCCGGGTCGACGAGCTCGGCCATCTTGGACTGCGCCTTCTCCATGTCGCGCACCAGCTGGTCGAGCCCGCGCGCGGACAGCACGCGGTCCTTCGCGATGACCGACAGGTCACCCTCGCGCGGGTCCTGCGGCAGGTAGCCGAGCTCGCCCTTGCGCGTGACGGCGCCGCCGTACGGTTCGCCCTCGCCCGCGAGAACGCGCAGGGAGGTGGTCTTGCCGGCACCGTTGCGGCCGACGAGGCCGATGCGGTCGCCGGGCTGGATGCGCAGGTTGGCGCCGCTCACGAGAATGCGTGAGCCCGCGCGCAACTCCATGTCAGTTGCGGTGATCAAGAGAAACTCCGAGTAGATGGGTACGGCAAGGACGGCGCGTACGGGTTCGACCTACTCCAGGAGGATCACGGCACCCATTCTACGGGGTGTCGACCATCGAATTTCCCACGTGTGGCCAGACGCATAGATTGCCGACCATGAGCGAAGACTTCTCCGGCAAGACGGCGCTGGTCACGGGTGCGTCGCGCGGCATCGGCCTCGGCATCGCACGCGAGCTGCTCTCCCGCGGCGCCAACGTCACCATCACCGGCCGCAAGGCGGACCAGCTCGCCGCAGCCGCTGCGGAGCTCGGCGGCAAGGTCCTCACGATCCAGGGCAACGCGGGCGACGACGCGTCTCGCGAGGAGGTCGTGGCGCGCACGGTCGAAGAGTTCGGCAGCCTCGACGTGCTCGTGAACAACACCGGCATCAACCCGCAGTTCGGCTTCCTGATGGACGCCGACCTCAACGCCGTCCGGAAGATCTTCGACGTCAACGTCGTGGCGGCGCTGGGTTTCACGCAGCTCGCGTGGAAGGCGTGGATGGGCGCGCACGGCGGCGCGGTCGTGAACATCGCTTCGATCGGCGGGATCCGGTCCACCGGCGTGATCGGCGCGTACGGCGCGTCCAAGGCGGCGTTGATCCGTCTCACCGAGGAGCTCGCGTGGCAGCTCGGCCCGAAGGTGCGCGTGAACGCCGTGGCGCCCGCGGTGGTGAAGACGAAGTTCGCCGAGGCGTTGTACGTCGGCCGTGAGGAGGAAGCCGTTCAGCAGTACCCGATGAAGCGTCTCGGCACGCCGCAGGACGTCGCCTCGCTCGTGGCTTTCCTCTGCTCCGACGGTGCTTCGTGGATCACCGGCGAGACGGTTCGCGTCGACGGCGGCCTTCTTTCGACCGGCACCGCCGGCTAGTCCGCCGAAACGCCGAGCACGTCGAGGAACGCGGCCGCGGCCGGGGTCAGCCCGGCCACGCTCCACACCAGGTGCTCCACCCGTGAGGGCCCGTTCGCGATCGGCAGCGTGACCACCCCGCTCAGCCGCGGCGTGTACCGCGACGGCAGCACGGCGACCCCGAGACCTTCCCGGATGAGCCCGGCCATCAGCTCGGCGGTCGTCACCTCGAACGCGACCTCGCGCTGCAGCCCGGCCGCGGCGAACGCCTGGTCGGACTGCGTGCGTCCGGGCGACCCCGCGGGGAAGTCGACGAACAACTCCTCGGCGAGGGTCGCCAGATCCGTTTCGGCCCGCCCGGCAAGGGGGTGCGAGGGCGCGACGACGGCGACGTGATCATCGCGTGCCAGCTCGCGCCCGCGCACGCCTTCCGGCGTCACCCCGGGCGGTAGACCGAGGAACGCCAGATCGATCGCACCGTGGCGGACCTGCTCGACGAGCTCGTGACTGGGCAGCATCCGCAACGCGACCCGCACCTGCGGATACCTCTCGCGGAACACCTTCAGCGCGGCGGGCAGGTCCACGGCGGCAACGGTCGGGATCACCCCGACCACCACCCGGCCGCGCACCTCCCCCACCGCCGCGGCGACCTCGGCCGCCGCCCGTTCCGCGAAGTCGAGGCACTGCCGGGCCGACGGCAGGAACGCCGCACCCGCCGGGGTCAGCCGGACGCTGCGGCTGGTGCGGTCGAACAGCCGGGCGCCGAGCTCGCGTTCGAGGCGCGCGATCTGGTGGCTCAAAGCGGACTGCACGACCAGGCAGCGCTGGGCCGCCCTGGTGAAGCTGCCGGTCTCGGCGACCGCCACGACGTACCGCATCTGCTGGAGTTCCACGGATCTATCTTGAATCACGATGGATCACGTGACAAACATGTGTTGGACTCATCATCGCTGGCAGCGAACACTTGAGGTGTGAGAAACAACGACTTCACCCGCACCGCGCTCGCGGCGTTCGCACCGGTGGTCTGGGGTTCGACCTACGTGGTGACGACCGAACTGCTGCCCGCCGGGCACCCGCTGTTCGCCGGCCTGCTGCGGTCGCTGCCCGCCGGCCTGATCGCGCTGGCGTTCACCAGGACGCTGCCCCAGGGCAGGTGGTGGGGCCGGGCCGCCGCGCTCGGCGTGCTCAACATCGGCCTGTTCTTCCCGTTCCTGTTCATCGCGGCCGAACGCCTGCCCGGTGGCGTCGCGGCCACCCTGGGTGCCGCGCAGCCGCTCGTGGTGGCGTTGCTCGCGGTGGGCGTGCTGAAGGAGAGCCCGTCGGCGTGGCGGTTCGCGTGGGGTGTCGTCGGCGTGATCGGCGTCGGGCTGGTCGTGCTAGGCCCGGCCGCCGGGTTCGACCTGGTCGGCGTGCTGGCCGGGTTGGGTGGCGCGGCCACGATGGCGCTCGGCGTGACGCTGACCAAGAAGTGGGGCAGGCCCAAGGAGGCGAGCCCGACGGCGTTCGCGGGCTGGCAGCTGACCGCGGGCGGGTTGTTCCTGGTGCCGGTGACGTTCCTGTTCGAGGGCGCGCCGCCGGTGATCGGCCTCGGCGCGGTGATCGGTTACCTGTGGCTCGGCGGCATCGGCGGTCTGCTCGCGTACGTCCTGTGGTTCCGGGCGATCGGCACCCTGCCGGTCACGTCCGTCTCGATGCTCGGCCTGCTCTCTCCGATGGTCGCCGCGGTGCTCGGGGTCGCTGTGCTCGGTCAGACGCTGGACCCGGTGCAGCTCACCGGTTTCGCACTCGCACTGGCCGCGATCGTCGCCGCTCAGCGCCCCGCACCCGTGCTGGCCAAGGGAGTTCTGCAGTGAAGATCGCGGTCGTAGGTGCAGCGGGCATGGTCGGCTCGCGAGTGGTGACCGAGGCGTTGCGACGCGGGCACGACGTGACAGCGGTGTTCCGCGGCGAGATTCCCGTTGTACCGGCCGGAGTTCGGGCCGTGCGTGGCGACGCGGCCGATCGCGAGCTGATGGACGGCCTGCTGTCCGGAGTGGACGGTGTCGTCGCCGCCACCCGGCCGCGCCCCGGTGACGAGGACGCGGTCGGCCCGGCCACCCGGACGTTGCTGGACGCCGCGCTCGCCACTCGGACCCGCATCCTCGTGGTGGGTGGAGCGGCACCGCTGCGGTCGCCGGGCGGAGGCCTCGTGCTCGACGACAGCCGTTACGTGCCAACGCACATCCGCCCCGTCGCCGCAGCGAGCGTGCGCCAGTTCGAGGTGTGCCGCTCGCATCCGGCGGAATGGGTCTACCTCAGCCCGCCGGCGCTGCTCGAACCCGGCGAGCGCACCGGCACCTACCGCCGCGGCCGCGACGTGCTGCTCACCGGCCCGTCCTCGATCTCGGCGGAGGACCTGGCCGTGGCGGTGCTCGACGAGCTCGCGGAGCCGGGCGTGGACCAGCACTTCACCGTCGCGAGCTGAGGTCCAGCTTCAGCACGATCTCACCGTCGTCGACCTCTCCGGTGGGCACGAACCCGTAGCGGCGGTAGAACGGCTCCGGGCTCCCGTCCCCCGGCACGCAGCTGGTGATCAGCTCCTTCGCGCCGTCCGCGCGGATCAGCGCGACGACCTCGTCGAGGATCGCGGTCCCGTAGCCGCGCTTCTGGTGCTCGGCCCCGATCAGCAGCCGCCACAGGAAGTACGGCCCGCGAAGGTCCGGCCCCGGCACCAGGTTCCAGCTCAGCATGACGAACCCGACCGGTTCCTCACCGTCGTAGACCGCGCGGAACCACGGTTTCGCGTCCGGCTCCTTCGCAGCGTCCAGGAACGACTTCTCCACGCTCGCCACGAACTGCTCCTGGTCGGGGCGCACCCTGACCGCGATCACCTCGTCGCGGTTGGCGTCGGTGATCTCCACGAGCCGGATCTGGGTCATCCCCGCATTGTGGGCGGCGATCCGGGAAGCATCGAGCGATTAACCGCTCACCGGGACGTCGGCGGCATCGACGCCACGTGGCTGGACGAGGACGTCGGGCTGATCGACGTCTGCGGGCGGGTCGGAGGCATGGTCGTGGACGTGCTCGGCGGCTTCGACGCCGGTGGCGCCAGCAGACTCGACTGCGGCGGCGTCACCGTGGTCGGCGTCGGCGCGGTCGAACGCGGCGGCGTGGTGGGAGGAACCGGCGAGGTGGTCGAGGGCACCGAGGTCGTCGAAGACGGCGACACCGCCGGCTCCGGAGGCGTCGCGGACGGCAGCACCGCCAGCGCCACCGCCACGACGCCCACGGTCGCGAGCCCGCTGCCGACCACCGCGATGGTGCGCCGGCGGGACCGCACGGCCTGGCCGCGCTGGATCAGGTCGGCGGCCGTGACGGCACGGGGCGGCGCCTCTTCGCCGTGCAGGGCGGAGAAAGTCGCCCGCAGGTCGTCTTCGCGAACCATCACACCTCCAGCCTGAGATGATCGAACTCCGGCCCCAGTTTGCGCCGCAAGGTCTCCAGTCCCTTGCTGCTCTGCGACTTCACCGTGCCCGTGGAGCAGCCCAGTGCGGTCGCCGTGTCCTCGACGCTGAGATCGTGCCAATAGCGCAGCACGAGGACAGCGCGTTGCCGTGCGGGCACGGCGGTGAGCGCCTGCCACACCACGAGCCTGTCCTCCGCCCCTGCGACGGAGGACAGGCCCTCTGGGGGTGTGTCAGTCAGCTTCTCCCTGCGCCAGCGCACCTTCCGGCGTTCCGCGAGGAACGTCCGGACGACGATCTGACGCAGGTACGGTTCGAGCCCCGACCGGTCCGCAAGCTTCGGACCGGCCAGGTAAAGCTTCAAGAACGCCGACTGCATGACGTCTTCCGCCTCGTGCCAGTTACCGCACAACAAGAACGCGGTGAAGCGCATCGAGTCGGCGCACCGGTCGAAGCAGTCGGTGAACTCGGCCTCCCAGTTCAGCGGTGACTCCTCACCGGGCCGGGGTCGACGAGACCGGCGGCGTCGTCGCGGGGTAGGAGGTCGACGGCGGCACCAGGATCGGCGGCCGCGAGGTCGTCGACGGGTGCTGCGGCGTCGTCGGCGGCCGGGTCGGCGAGACCGACGTGGTCGGCGGGTACTCCGGCTTGGAGGAGGTCGGCGACGGCGGCGTCCAGGTCGTGGGCGGGTGCTGCGGGGTGGTCGGCAGCGACGAGGGCGGGGCCGTCGTCGACGGGTATCCCGGCGAGGTGGAGATCGGCGGCTGCGGTGCCGAGGTGGTCGGCGGGTGCTCGGTCGTACCGCCACCGCTCAGCGCCAGCGCGGGCACCGCGATGCCCACGGCACCCAGGGCCACAGCTCCGGCCACGATCGCCATTCGTTTGCGCACTTTGTCGGCTCCAGCAGGTCAGTGGTGCCCGGATCAGGCACCCTCACCCGTATCCATGCGGTCGGCCGCCGGCCCGGTTGCCCGTGTGTCCTGGATCACGATCTCGACGCAGCGGGCCCGTTCCGCGGCCTCGTCCAGCACCGCGCGCCGAGGTTCCGGCACGTCCAGGACGCGGTCCTCGGCCTTCGAGAAGACGTCCCGGAGCCTGCGGTCGTTGCGCAGGACGTCCAACGCCTGCCAGTCGCCGCCGAGCACCACGCTGTCCAGTTGGGCGAGCCTCGGCACGAGCACCCGGAACACGTCGTCCGCGGCCGCCTGGAGCGCGACGCGGGCCTGTCCCTCCCGGCGGCGCGCGAACCGCTGCTGCGACCAGCCGCCCGCCTTGTTGCGGCCGTGCACCTGCTTGCGGTCCGTCGTGGACGCCTCGACCTTGCCGCCGAACGCCACCCCGACGCTGTGCCCGCCGAGCCGCACGAGGATCAGCCCGATCCGGCGGGGTGTGGTCAGATTTTCAACGACCTCTAGTAGAGAAGTGCCACCGCGCGTCGCGAACGTGGCCGTCGCGCCGTCCGCGGCGGTGATGGTGAGCACGTCGTCGTCGATCCGGGTCTCGATGTCGCCGTGCCGTTCGGCGAACCTGCCGATCCATCCCTCGACGCGCTCCGGTTCGACCTCGACGGCCCTGCCACCGGGCACCGGCCGGACCCTGCTCACGCCACGCCCACCCAGACCGGCACGCGGTAGCCGCTCTCACCGGGCGCAAGTCGTTGAACCGTCACAAATCCCGCGGCGAGCAGCGCTTCTTCCATCTCGGGCGCGGAGAGCACCCTGTGGCGCGTGGAGGCCGTTCCGGTGATTTCCCACCCCGAGACACCCCGGAGCAGGGAAACGACCTCCAGGCCGTACGACAGGCCGTCGGTAGCCCAGTCCCAGAGCTGCAGGGTCACCCGATCACCGCTGACCTTCGGCGGCGGCGCCGTCGGCCGCAGCACGCCGAGCCGGTCGAGCTCAGGAACGGCGGCGACCAGAACCCCGCCAGGTCTCAGCACCGAGCGGGCGAGCATGAGGATGTTCGCGAGCGACTCCTCGTGCGCCAGTCTGGGCAGGAGATCGTCCGTGGCCCGCACCGCGTCCACCTGGACGCCGGGCACCACGTCGAGCAGGTCGACGACCGCGTGCGGACCGGGCCCGAGCACCGCGCCGGCCACCGATGTCAGCACGTCGAGGTCGTTCACCGTGCACACACTAGAGCCATCCCGTTACGAGGCGTGCAGGGCACAAGGATGTTACTGATCGGTTCGAAACGCTTGACAGATGGGTCTCGAAAGCGTGAACTCGTCAACCGTATGGATTAACCATTGACTCCATCCGGTCTCGACCAGCGATGTTCACGGACGGGTAGGGTCACTGGGGCGTGATCTTATGACAGCGGGGAGTCACCATGACCACTGCTGCCGGTCGACCAACACTGACCGTTGACGACACAGACTCAACGGGCCACGGCAGCCTTACGCAGCTCTTGACGACGGGACCGTTCCCGGAGGCGTTGAGGGCCGCTATCAAGGCGAGCCGTCTCAGCCTCGACCGCATCCAGCACCGGTTGGCACTGCGCGGCGTGACCATCAGCGTCGCGACGCTCAGCTACTGGCAGTCAGGACGGCGAAGGCCGGAACGCCCTGAGTCGCTGGAGGCGCTGCGGCACCTCGAGTCGGTCCTGGGCGTGCCTCAGTCAGGTCTGTCGGCGCTGCTCGGACCGCCTCGTCCGCGAGGCCGCCGTTGCCGCCCGACGACGATGATGCCGATCGACGCGCTGTGGGCGCGTCGGGAGCGGGTCGCGAACCTGCTCTCGAAGGTCGACACGTCCTCCGACCTGAAGCTCGGCCGGATCAGCCAGCACGACCGCATCGAGATCTCTGCCGACGGCGGGCAGAAATCCGTGTGGGTGCGGCAGATCCTCCGCGCCGAACAGGACGGCCCTGACCGCTGGGCGCTCGTGTTCGAGACCGAGGAGAGCGACGTTCTCCCCGAGATCGTCAACGTGCGCAACTGCCACCTGGGCCGGATCGCTCGCGACCACGAAGCCAACATCATGGTCGCGGAGATGATGTTCGAACGGCCGTTGACCCGCGGCGAGACCCTCATCATGGAATACCAGCTGGTGTTCCCCGAGGGCCACGCACCCAAGGGCAACAACACGTTCGCCCGCAAGTTCCGGCTGCCGGTCCGCGAGTACGTCATCGAGGTCCGGTTCGACGAGACGAACCTGCCCTCGCGCGTGCAGCAGTACAGCGTGCCCGCGGGCGACGAGACGCCCTCGCGGCGTCGCAACCTGACCCTGGACACGGGAGGCGGCGTCCACGCCGTCGCG
Organism: Lentzea alba; assembly: GCF_047445655.1. Taxonomy (GTDB): domain Bacteria; phylum Actinomycetota; class Actinomycetes; order Mycobacteriales; family Pseudonocardiaceae; genus Lentzea; species Lentzea alba_A. The sequence continues at coordinate 6,233 of NZ_JAJAEG010000067.1, read as the reverse complement.
CTCGGCTTCGGTCCGGGTGTGTTCGGCATCCGCTGGGAGTGGCCGAACCGCTAGCTCGCTTTGCTGAGAGGGGCGCTTCCCGTTGTCGGGGAGCGCCCCTTTTGGTACCGAAAGGGCAGTCACGTCCGCCCCTGTGGACGTGGGCTGGACTCGTGTGGCCTCATAGCCTGGGGTGATGCCGCGCAGTCGTCAGCAGTCCAAGTCGTCGACCGGCGCCACTGCGGCCACGCCCACCGGTCCCGGTGAGCACCGGCTGTTGTCGTTGCAGGCCCAAGCGGGCAACGCCGCCGTGTGCGCGCACGTCGCCCAACGGCTGGTCGTGCAACGGGACACCGCGGACGTCGCGGCCGGCCGCCGTGACGCCGTCGAGGGCAGGCCCAAGGGCGGTGCTCCGCGGGCGGGCGCGGCGATGGCGGACTACAACCGCGGGTTCGCGGAGGGGCTCGACGAACGGCTGCGCGACGCACTCTCCCGGCGCGACTGGCCCACGGCCGCACTGGTGCTCAACGCGTTCAACGTGGACGACATCATCGGCCGGATCGCCCGTGTGCCGGTCCAGGACCTCATGGAGATCGAGCGGGCCGCCTTCGACCATCCCCGGTTGAGTCGTCACGCGCAGGTCGGCCAGGTCATCCACGACATGGTGGAGGCCACGGTCCCCGGCGCGTATCCGGGGCCGCAGGTGTTCCCGAACAACTTCGGAGACCGGCTGGGGCCCGTGGGCGGAGCCGTGATCGCTGCCGCCGGTGGTGTGCTGGCGCTGCGCCTCGCCGCACCGCTGCTGGCCGGGTGGTGGCGGACCATCGCGATCCGGGTGGGGATGACGAGAGCCCTGATGGAGGGCGACCGCGAGCACACCCGGCTCATGAGGATGGAGCTGGGCAGGTTGATCGAGCGCCTGATGAACGGGCCGGGCGGACGGGTGCTGGTGACCTACCAGACCGACACACCGGCGGCCGGCGTCGAGCTTTACCTGACGCAGCAAGGCTCTCAGTACGCGCAGGCCGTCGCGGCCGGCCGGAACCTGTACCAGCTGCGCATTCCCGAGCAGCTGTACCAGATCCTGGTCAGCCGGGGCGAGATCGTGGTCCGCACCGGTTCGATGGCGGGCCAGGTCGGTGACGACATCCGCATCTCGCCCGGTGCGATGGCGTTCCTGAGCCAGTACTTCCGCCAGATCCCGCTCGGCGGCCCGTGAACGAAGAAGGCCCCCGGCACGCGCCGGGAGCCTTCTCGTTGTCAGCTAACGGGTTCACACCCAGCCGGCGACGTGCAGCGTGACGTTGCGGATCGAGCCGCGGTCGGAACCGACCACGTCCGCGACCTTGAACGTCCAGGTGCCGTCCGCCGCGTCCGCCAGCAGCGACGCCAGCGTGCCCGACGCGGGCTTCCACGAGCCGGTGAACGGCGCGTCACCCGCGAGCACCGTCGAGAACGACCGCGTGGCCGAGTCGTCGAACACGGCCTGGCAGATGTTGGCGCCGGTACCGCCGGAACGCGAGAACAGCGTCACGGTCTTGCCGGCCGGCGAGGTGAGCGTGCCCACCAGGTCACCGACGAAGGTGTGGTCGATGCCCACCGTCGTCGAGCCCTCGGTCGCCGAGCACGTGGCACCGTCCACGGAGAACTTCAGGTTCGACGCGCCGCCGACACCCGTGACGGGCAGCGAGATCGACACACCGGTCTGGTCGTTGTCCGGGATGGCCACCGGCGCACCGGTGTACGCGAACGTCTTGAACTCACGCGACGGTTCGCCCACGCGGAAGGTGAACGAGGCGGCCGTCGGCGAGGTCGAGCCCGCGTAGGTCACCCTCGCGTCCAGCTTGACCGCGCTACCGAGCACGGCACCGGCCGGCACGGTCACCTTGAAGGTGTTGCTGACGGTCTGGCCGACGTCGATGTTGCCGTAGTACTTGGACCGCGGCGCGATGGTCACACCGGCGGTCGGCGTCGACAGCACGACCGAGGTCGACGCGGCCGAGCCGTCACCGTTGTTGGCCACCGGCACCGTCACCGTGGCGGTGGTGCCCGGCTTGAGGTACTGGCTGCCGTCGGCGTCGTTGACGATCGTCGGCTTCTGCGCACGGGCCAGCGCCTGCGGCGACGCACCCGTGTACGCGAGGGCCCTGTCGGCCATCACGATGCCGGCACCGGTGCGGTTGTCCACACCGGACTCGACGATGTCGATCGCCGTGGCCACAAGGGCTTCCTTGACCTCAGCGGGCGACAGGGTCGGGTTGCCGGACAGGATCAGACCGGCGATCGCGGCCGCGTTCGGGGCCGAGGCGGACGTGCCGAAGAACGGCGCGAAGCCCGGCACCGACGTGGTCACACCGTCGGCCGCGGTGATGTCCGGCTTCTGCCGGGTCTCGGCCAGCGGGGTGCCGTCGGGCGCGAAGAACGTCTTGCGCGGACCGTCGGAGGTGAAGCGCTCCGGCTTCTGCGTGCCGTCGAAGGCGTTCGGGAACGGGCCCTTCGGGTTGGCCGGGTCACCGGGGTGCAGGTCGAACGGCAGTGCACCCGCGGCAGGAGCGGCCGCGACCGAGATCGCGCCCTTGGCCGCGGAGTGGCCGCGGGTCATGCCGGGCGAGACGTACTTCTTGAGGCCGTCGTTGGAGTCGGCGAACCGGCCGCCGAACAGCGACAGCGCGAAGTACTTGTCCTCACCGCGGAACTTCACGACCGCGAGACGCGTGCCCGTGGAGGTGCTCGGGGTGTTGATGCGCTCGTACGGGTCCTGCGCGCCGTCCTGGTTGTTCTGGCTGAACGTGACGACGTTGCCCTGGGCGTTGACCAGGTAGAGGTCGTAGTCGTTGAACGACTGGCCGAGCGGGTCGGCCCAGTGCAGCGTCACCGGGGTGTCGCCGGAGAAGTTCGACAGCGGGTTGAACAGCTGCTTGGCGTTCGGGTCCGGGTTGAAGTCGTGCGCGCTGCCGGCGAACTTGCCGACGCCCACCCCGGAGTCCACGAACTGGCCCTCGTAGTGGCCGGACGTGCCGTCCGCGACGTTGCCCTGGTTGCCGGCGCTGGAGAAGAACACCGCGCCGTCCGCGGCCACCGCGTCGACAGCGCGCGCGATGATGCCGTCCTGGAAGGGCGACTCGTTGAAGTAGATGACGTCGTCGACGATGACGTCGCAGCCGAGGTCGAAGCGCAGCTTCTTGATGTTGTCCGCGAAGCTCGCGTCACCGTTGAACGCCGTGGCGAAGCCGAGTTCGGCGTTCGGCGCGAGGTCGTGCAGGATCTCCAGCATCGCCGTGCCCTCGTCACCGGAGCCCGCCTGGCCCGGCACGATGTCGACGGCGGGCAGTTCGCCCGCGGCCTGCGACACGGTGAGCGAGTTGACACCGTCGGAGAGCGCGCAGAGCTTCACGCCGACACCGGTCACGTGGAAGCTGCCACGAGCGGCCTCGGCGCTGTGCGCCTTGTCGCTCTCGGCGACCTTGGCCGCCTGCACCGACAGCTGCTTCTCGGTGAGCCTGCGCTCGATCTCTGCCGCTTTGGCCTCTTTGGACGGAGCCTGCTTGCGACTCTTGTTGTCCCGCTTGTTCTTCACGTCCTGCGTCATCGCGTCGCTGCCGGGCTCGACGCGGGCGACGTCGCTGCGGCCGGCGATCTCGGCGATCTTCGCGACCGGCACCTCGGCACGCACGGTGCGGTGCTCCTGCGACACTGCTCGAATCTGCCCACCCGCCGCGCGGACAGCGTTGACCAGGTCCTCGGAGTACTGCTTGGCGCGGATGTCGACCAGCGTGGTGGCCTGCGGCGTCACGGCGACGCCGGTCTGCACCTGCGGAAGGGCACTCGTCGTCCCCGCTTGGGCGTGCTTGCGCGCCTCCACGACGAGCGTGCTGTCCACTTTGGACTCAGCTGGGGTGAGCGACTTCTTGATGTGCTGCAGCGCGGCGATCTGGGCCGCGGTGCGGTCGGTGATGGACTTGGACGCCTTGACCGGATCCGCACTTGCCGGCGTGACCGCCGTGAGCGCGGCCAGAAGAACTGCGGTGCCTGCGGTGACTAACGTCGTGCCTCTTCGAGATCGGCGCACAGGGCTTCTCCCCCGAACGTTGTGCGTGCCCCCGAGCACGCTGCCTGCGGCCGGATGATCCCGGCCGAGGCGTCAACGTATGGCGCACGACTGATCACAGTCAGCATCCTTTTGGGCTACTTCCCGCTTAGCAGACACAATCACACTTCACAGAACACACTTCACAGAACAAACGCGTCAGTCCACAACTGACCGGTTCGCCCGGAAAGGGCTTCCAGCAGCGCCGCCGCCTGGTTGTCCGTGAGCGACGCGACGAAGTCGACCACCGCCCGCCCCCGCGCCAGCCGCGTGATCGCATCCGGCCCAACCGGCAGCTCCCCGGCAGAACCGACCAATGTGGACGGCTCCGTACGGGCGAGCGCCGCGTACTCCGTTTCGGCCAACTCCACGAGGTCGTGCAGCCGCCGCGGCAACCGATCCGCCTCGGTCCGATCCGTGACCCACTGCTCCAACGCGTCCACGAGACTCGTGAGAAGCCGCGCCTGCCCCCGTTGGTGCAAGGCCAAATCCGGCCTCAGGAGCACGAACCTGCGATGCACGAACTTCAACACCTGCACCTCGTGCCACTGCTGAACAGCCAGCACAACATGCCCGGACCGCGGCGTCGGCTCCTCGATGACCCCGACCGCGTCCACCAGCCGGCGCGTCCACCGCGCACTGAACCCCGCAACCGCCTGCTCGGCCTCGACACTCCCGTCGAACGGCACCGCCAGCAACCCGTCGACGAGCTCCTTGCTCACCTTCCGCACGGCGTGGGCGAACGCTTCGTCGTTCATCACCCACGAGTCCTTGAGGTGCATGCGCCGCCGCAGCGTCTCAAGCGACCGCCCAGGCATCCGGATCTCGGCGTTCAGCTCCGCGTCGCTCAGCCCGGCGAGGTCGAGCGCCTGCGCCTGCCACGTCCCGAGCTCGGCCGCGACCGTCGCGTGCTGCAACACCCCGACCCGGTGGAAGTCCTCCAGGTCGTGGATCGCGTAGGCGATGTCGTCCGCGGTGTCCATGACACTCGCCTCAACGGTCTGCTGCCAAGACTCGATGCGCCCCTGGAAGGGCTCCCGCGACTGCTTGAGGTCGTTGATCTCCGTGACGTACGCGGAGAACTTCGAGCTACCGGTCCCCGGCATGTCCTCGGGCGCGGCCGCACCGCGGGGCGCGATGGCGAGGTCCAACTTCTCGTGCCGGGTCCACGGGTACTTCAACATCGCCGCCCGCACCGCAACGGTCAGGTCGAGCCCGAGCGCCTTGGGCCCACGCACATCCGTCGTCGTGACGATGCGGTACGACTGCGCGTTCCCCTCGAACCCGTCCGGCAACCCGAACCGGTGCCGCGCCAGCCGATCCAGCACCTGCTCACCGAGGTGCCCGAACGGCGGGTGCCCCAGGTCGTGCGCGAGCGCGGCTGCCTCCACCACATCGGGGTCGCACCCGCCGAGCTTCTCCAGCACCGCGGTCAGCTCGGGCCGGCTCGTCAGTCGTTCCGCGATGGCACGGGCCGCCTGCGCCACCTTCAAGCTGTGGGTGAGCCGGTTGTGCACGAGCAGCCCCGAGCCGGTGGAGCTGACCACCTGCGTCACGCCGCCGAGCCTCGCGAAGAACGGGGAGCTCGCCACCCTGTCGCGGTCGACGCGGAAGGGGTTCGTGGCGAGGTCGGCGGTCCTGCCCACGCCGGCTGAGCGGCGGGCGGAGCGTTGCTCGTTGTGCATGGCAAAGAAGGTACCGGGCAGCCACGAGACGTCGGCGCCCCACGCGTCTTCCTCATTGCGCGGCGAAGATGACCATGGTTTCGTGACACCTCCCTCGGGTGGAAATGACTACTAGAGGGAGCGGGACCCGAATCAGGGCATTGTTCACCCGGTCGAGTGAGCCCCCAGCCCTGAGTTCGGCCGCGGGTGCCGTCCATGCCCGGACCGGCACAGCAGAAAGCCCCCGAGGGGAGCGCTTGTGGCGCTCGACCCTAGGGGGCTTTCTGTACGTAAGTTCGGCGGCGACCTACTCTCCCACACCGTAACCAGTGCAGTACCATCGGCGCAGAAGGGCTTAACTACCGGGTTCGGAATGGGACCGGGTGTTTCCCCAACGCTATAACCACCGAAACACTATGGAAATGTTCAACCAGAGCTCATCGAGCTCAATCGGTTCCGGTTGTTCTTCCAGAACCGCACAGTGGATGCGTAGCGTCTTTGTA
>NZ_JAJAEG010000066.1:0-24545 GCF_047445655.1 Lentzea alba | reverse complement strand
TGGCTGAAGAAGCGGTGCCAGAAGAACTGCCCGCGCACCGGGTCGTACGTCCAGTTCGACGACTCCGTGTCGACGAAGATGATCCGTGCGTCGCTGTAGCGCGAGTCGTCGTCGCTCCACACGTAGTAGTCGCCGTACGGGCCGTCCGGGTTCGTCCGCGACTCCTGGAACCACGGGTGCGCGTCGCTGGTGTGGTTGAGCACGAGGTCGGTGATCACGCGGATCCCGCGCCGGTGCGCCTCCTCCAGCAGGTACACGAAGTCCTCGACGGTGCCGAACTCCGGCAGCACCGCGCGGAAGTCGCTGATGTCGTACCCGCCGTCGCGCAGCGGCGAGGCGTAGAACGGCGGCAGCCAGAGGCAGTCGACGCCGAGCCACTCCAGGTAGTCCAGGCGGGAGGCGAGTCCTCTGAGGTCACCGGTCCCGTCGCCGTTGGAGTCGCTGAACGCGCGGACCAGGACCTCGTAGAAGACAGCGCCCTTGAACCAGCTCGGGTTCGCCGACGCCGGTTTGGCTGACTTGAAGTCCTCGGACTGCGGTTCGACCAGGAAGCCCTCGTCGTCGACGGCTTCGCCGGTGTGCGGTGTTCCTTCCAACCCGAGCGCAGCGTCGGGACGGGAGTCGTCGACCATGATGCCCACCTCGTCGAGGGTTGTGCGGGTTGATCAGCTGAAGCGGCGTTGCAGGCTCACGACGTGCGCGGTGGCACGCCACGGCTCGAGGCGGACGTAGTTGGCCTGTCCCCAGTCCCACGTCTCGCCGGTGACCTCGTCGTGCGCGATCACCCGCTCGTGCCAGTCGAACCCGAGCTCCGGCAGGTCGAGGTACAGCGTCCCGTCCTGCGCGGCGTGCGGGTCGAGGCTGACGACGACCACGACCGTGTCGCCCGTCTCCGGGTCGCGCTTGGAGAAGGCGAGCAACGCGTCGTTGTCGACGTGTTGGAACTTCAGCGTGCGCATCTGCTGGAGTGCCGGGTGCGCTTTGCGGATGTGGTTCAGCTTGCGCAGCCACGGTTCCAACGACCGCCCGTCCGCCAGTGCACGGGCGTAGTCGCGGGGCCGCAGCTGGTACTTCTCGGAGTTGAGGTACTCCTCGCTGCCGGGCTTGACGGCCTCGTGCTCGAACAGCTCGTAGCCGCTGTAGACACCCCAGCTCGGCGCGAGCGTGGCCGCCAGCGCCGCCCGGAGCCCGAACATTCCGGGGCCGCCGTGCTGCAGCGACTCGTGCAGGATGTCCGGGGTGTTCACGAAGAGGTTCGGCCGCGCCTCGTCCCAGTGGTCGCGCAGGTCCTCGCCGAACTCGATCAGCTCCTGCTTGCCGGTCCGCCACGTGAAGTACGTGTAGGACTGGGTGAAGCCGAGCTTGGCCAGGCCGTAGAGCCGCGCCGGACGGGTGAAGGCCTCGGACAGGAACAGCGCGTCCGGGTAGACCTCCTTGACCTTCCAGATCAGCCACTGCCAGAAGTCCGGCGGCTTGGTGTGCGGGTTGTCGACCCGGAAGATCCGCACCCCGTGCTCGGCCCAGTACAGGACCACCCGGAGCACCTCGTGGTAGAGGCCCTGCGGGTCGAGGTCGAAGTTGATCGGGTAGATGTCCTGGTACTTCTTGGGCGGGTTCTCCGCGTACGCGATCGTGCCGTCGGGGCGCGTGGTGAACCACTCCGGGTGCTTGAGCACCCACGGGTGGTCCGGCGCGCACTGCAGCGCGAAGTCCAGCGCCACTTCCAGGCCGAGCTCCTGCGCGCGTTCGACGAGCGCGTCGAAGTCCTCGATCGTGCCGAGCTGCGGGTGGATCGCGTCGTGGCCGCCCTCGTCCGCGCCGATGGCCCACGGCGAACCGGTGTCCTCGGGGCCGGCGACGAGCGTGTTGTTGGGGCCCTTCCGATTCACTCGCCCGATCGGGTGGATCGGCGGGAAGTAGACGACGTCGAAGCCCATCGCCGCGACCCGGTCGAGCTCCTTGGTGGCCGTGGCGAACGTGCCGTGCACCGCCTGACCGGTCTCGTCGATCCCGCCGGTGCTGCGCGGGAAGAACTCGTACCAGGAGCCGAACGCGGCCTTCTTGCGGTCGCACCAGACCTTGTGCGTCTTGCCCTTGGTGATCAGCTCGCGCACGGGGTGCTCGAACATGATCTTCTGCACCTCGTCGGCGAACGAGGGCCCGACGCGTTCGTTCAGCGGCCGGTCCTCGTCGCGGAGTGCTTCCGCCGCATACGTGAGAAGTGCTCGCTCTTGCCTGCGATCGGGTCGGCGTGCCACCCGATCGAGTAGCTGTGCGCCGAGTTCAAGATCGTTTGCGAGATCGCCGGGGCCTTGTCCGGCCGCGATCTTCACCTCAACGGCGTGGTTCCAGGTGCCCCAGGGGTCACTCCACGCATCGATCCGGAACGTCCACGCGCCTTCCTGGTCGGGAACGATCGTCGCGCCCCACCTGTCGAGGCCGATGCCGACCTCGTGCATGCGTGTCTGGCGAGCGACTCGGTCGTTCGGTCCGCGCCACGAAACTGTCGCCGCGAGCTTGTCGTGTCCCTCGCGCCAGACTGTTGCTTGGACCGGAATGTGTTCTCCCACAACGGCTTTGGCTGGATACCTGCCAGCCGACACCACCGGGGATACGTCGTCGATACCGAGCCGTCCACTCATCGGCAGCGCCCTTCCGCCGTGTCGCTCCGCGTCGCTCGTAATCCTGCCTTGCTCGATCAAGCGGCCTGTCAGCGGGTTACCCCTTGTAGATCCGTACCCCGCCGTTGTCGATCGCACACCTTGAGCCACCGGTGTGTCCAGGGTCTCTCGCCATCATGTGACCACCTCACGTCCTCTTGGTGGACCGAACCCGACCAAGTGACGGCGTTCTTAAGTCGCGTTGGGTACCGTCCCGCGCGTGAACAAGCTTGGCGACCGCTACGTCCTGCTCGACCAGCTCGGTGCCGGTGCGATGGGCGTCGTGTGGCGCGCACGCGACGAACTCCTGCACCGGGACGTCGCGGTCAAGCAGATGCTGCTCAACGACGTGCAGCCGCACGAGGCCCACGAGGCCGTGCAGCGCGCGATGCGGGAGGGGCGCATCGCGGCACGGCTGCAGCACCCGAACGCGATCGCCGTGTACGACGTCGTGGTCGACGCGGGCAAGCCGTGTCTGGTCATGGAGTACATGCCGTCCAAGAACCTGTCGGCGATCTTGGACGAGCGCGGCCCGATGCCGCCCGTCGAGGCCGCGCGCATCGGATCTTTGGCCGCCTCGGCGCTGGCCGCCGCGCACGAGGCCGGGATCGTCCACCGCGACATCAAACCCGGAAACGTCCTCATTGGACGCGACGGCAACGTCAAGATCACCGACTTCGGAATTTCGCGCGCGCTGGGCGACGTCGCGGTGACCAAGACCGGCATGCTCGCCGGCACGCCCGCCTACCTCGCGCCGGAGCTCGCGCGCGGCGCGGACCCCGCGCCGCCGTCGGACGTGTTCTCGCTCGGCGCGACGCTCTACGCGATGACCGAGGGCGAACCGCCGTTCGGGAAGAGCACCAACGACCTCGGCCTGCTCTACAAGGTCGCGCGCGGCGAGACCCGCCCGCCGATGCGCTCCGGTGCGTTGACGCCGTTGCTGACCCGCCTGCTCGCCAACGAGCCGTCGCAGCGCCCCACCGCTGCCCAGGCGGCGGCGGAGCTGAAGGCCATCGCGGAGGGCAACCCCGTGCCGGCCACCGCCGTGATCCCGCCGCGCCCGATGACGCCGCCGCGCGGCACCGCTGTGATGCCGGCCTCCGGCCCCGGCACGCAGACCGCGCGCCCGATGCCGCCGCAGGGCCCGCGCACCAGGCCGCCCGCGCCCATCGAGGAGCCGGAGCCGCCGCGCAAGAGCAACCGCGGTCTCGCCGTCGTCGCCTCGATCCTCGCGGTGCTGCTCATCGCGGGCGTCGCGTACGCGATCGTCCAGAGTCAGAAGAAGGACAACAGCGCGGCCGGCCCCAGCAACTCGTCGTCGAGCACGCCGACGCCGACCCAGCAGCAGACCGCAGGGCAGGGCACCGCGCCGACCACCACGTCCGAGAAGCCGAAGCCGACGACCACGACCAAGCCGCCGTCGTCGGCGCCGCCCGCGACCAAGTTCACGACGGCCCAGGTCGTCCAGTTCGTGAAGCAGCACTACGCGAAGCTGCCGCAGGACGCCTCGGGTGCCCGCGAGGACTGGGACCCGGAGAACGCGCCCAGCGACTACGCCGAGAAGGAGTACTGGGGTCAGTTCACGAAGGTCGCGGTCAAGGGAAACCCGGTGGTCCAGGCGTCCGGCGACGGCAAGTTCACCGTCACGACGGCGTTGGCGCTGACCAAGGCCGAGTCGAACGAGACCGTGACCGAGGAGCACGTCCTCACGATCTCCGGGAAGGGCGACAAGCTGCTCATCGTGGAGGAGAACCGGGGCTGAACGGCTCCCACTCGACGTCGCTGGAGCGGTCACCGTGCTCGACGAACCGCTCCAGCACGCCCACGATCACCTCGACGGGGAGCTCGCAGCCGGGCGGAAAGTCCTCTGTGGTCCATTCGTCCGTTTCATACGTGACGGGCTCTTCGTTCGTCCCGCCCGAAGTGATCCATTCCTGCCCGTCCGTCCACAGTGCGAACCCCACACCGGGACCGAGGCCGAGCGTGAGGGTGATGTCGCCGCGCGTGTACGACCAGCACTCGCGCTTGCCGGAGCGGTCGGCCGCGCGCTCGTGGACGTGCGCGACGAACTCGTCCGCCAACTGAGACATGAGTCCAGTATCGGCTGCTCACGACCCCACCCGCTCTTGACCGGTTCTGCAAGTCGTTGCAGGTGTGACCGGGAACGTTGTCAGGCCAGGTGGGGTGGCAGGTAAGTTCGCTCGTCATGCGAGCACTTCGCCGGTTCACCGTCCGAGCCAGCCTGCCGGAGCCCCTGTCCGCGCTGAGCACGCTCGCCACCAACCTGCGCTGGACGTGGCACCCGCCCACGCAGGAACTCTTCACCTCGATCGACCCCCGCGTCTGGTCCGAGGTGGGTGGCGACCCGTTGCGCCTGCTCTCCGTCGTCGACGCGGGGAGGCTGGAGTCCCTCGCCAGAGACGAGCAGTTCCTGCTCAAGCTCCACGCGCTGGCGTCCGATCTGGAGCGCTACGTCGAAGGGCCGCGCTGGTACCAGCGCAGGCAGGACGAGATCGCCGGGCGCCGGGAGCACGGTGCGCCGGACACCCCGCTGCCGACGAGCGTCGCGTACTTCTCGATGGAGTTCGGCGTGCACGAGGCACTGCCGAACTACTCGGGCGGTCTCGGCATCCTCGCCGGCGACCACCTCAAGGCGGCCAGTGACCTCGGCGTGCCGCTCATCGCCGTGGGCCTGCTCTACCGGTCCGGGTACTTCCGGCAGTCGCTGTCGCTCGACGGCTGGCAGGTCGAGCACTACCCGGTGCTCGACCCGCGCGGGCTGCCGCTGGAGCTGCTGACCGAGCCGTCCGGGCTGCCGCTGCTGGTCCACGTGGCCATGCCGGGCGACCGGATGTTGCGCGCGAAGATCTGGAAGGCGCAGGTCGGGCGGGTCCCGCTGTTGCTGCTCGACTCGGACGTGGAGCAGAACGACGAGGACCTGCGCGGCGTCACGGACCGGCTCTACGGCGGCGACCAGAACCACCGGATCCGTCAGGAGATCCTCGCGGGCATCGGCGGCGTGCGGGCCGTCCGGACGTTCTGCGAGCTCACCGGGCACGCGCAGCCCGAGGTGTTCCACACGAACGAGGGCCACGCGGGCTTCCTCGGCCTGGAGCGGATCCGCGAGTACATCACCAACGACGGTCTCGACTTCGACCAGGCGCTGACGGCTGCGCGCGCGGGTGCCGTGTTCACCACGCACACGCCCGTGCCCGCCGGCATCGACCGCTTCCCGGTCGACCTGGTCCAGCACTACTTCGGCGCCGAGAACCTCGTGCCCGGCGTGAACACCCAGCGGATCCTCGCTCTGGGCGCCGAGGACAACCCCGGCATGTTCAACATGGCCCACATGGGGCTGCGGCTCGCCCAGCGCGCGAACGGTGTGTCCAAACTGCACGGTGAGGTCAGCCGGGACATGTTCCGCGGGCTGTGGCCGGGCTTCGACGCCACCGAGGTGCCGATCGGGTCGGTCACCAACGGCGTGCACGGGCCGACGTGGGCGGCGACCGAGATGAGCAGGCTGCTCGGTGCGTCCGAAGCGGACACCCAGACCAGCACGGGCCTCGGCATCGGCGCGTTCGAGCCGGTCACCGACGCCGGGCTGTGGGAGCTGCGGTCGACGCTGCGCGGCCGGCTGGTCAACGAGGTCCGCAGGCGGCTGCGCGAGTCGTGGCTGCAGCGCGGCGCGTCGGCGTTGGAGCTGGGCTGGACCGACTCGGTGTTCGACCCGGACGTGCTGACCGTGGGCTTCGCACGACGCGTGCCGACGTACAAGCGCCTCACGCTGATGCTGCGCGACCCGGAGCGGCTCAGGAACCTCCTCCTGCACCCCGAACGGCCCGTGCAGCTCGTTGTCGCGGGCAAGTCACACCCGGCGGACGACGGCGGCAAGGCGCTGATCCAGCAGATCGTGCGCTACGCCGACGACGCGGGTGTGCGGCACAGGATCGTGTTCCTGCCGGACTACGACATGTCCATGGCCCGGTACCTCTACTGGGGCTGCGACGTGTGGCTGAACAACCCGATGCGTCCTCTTGAGGCGTGCGGCACGTCCGGCATGAAGGCGGCCCTCAACGGCGGCCTCAACCTGTCCATCCGTGACGGCTGGTGGGACGAGCTGTACGACGGGTCGAACGGCTGGGCGATCCCGACCGCGGACGGCGTGAACGACCCGATCCGCCGGGACGACCTGGAGGCCAACGCCCTGTACGAGCTGCTCGGTTCGCAGGTCGCGCCGCTGTTCTACGACCGCGGCGAGGACGGCGTGCCGACCCGCTGGATGTCGATGGTCCGGCACACGCTGGCCTCGCTCGGGCCGGTCGTGCAGGCCTCGCGCATGGTCCGCGAGTACGTCGAGACCTACTACGCGCCGGCCGCCGCGTCCGCCCAGAACGTCGTCGGCGAGGGCTACCGCGGTGCGAAGGAGCTGTCCGCGTACCGGCACCGGCTGCGCGCGTCCTGGACGCGCGTGCGGGTGCTCGACAGCGACCTGGTGCTCGGCGGTTCCTCGGTGCCCGTGCTCGGGTCGCCGGTCATCGTGCGCGCGCGGGTCGAGCTGGCCGGGCTGGAGCCGTCCGAAGTGGACGTTCAGGTCGTGCTCGGCAAGGTGTCGCACGACTCCGACGAGCTGAAGGACATCGTCAGCGCGCCGATGACCTACGCGGGCAACGGCAACTACGAGGCCGAGGTGCCGCTGCCGCACGCCGGTGCGCTCGGCTACACCGTGCGCGTGCTGCCGCGGCACGGCCTGCTGGCGACGTCCGCGGAACTCGGCAGGGTCGTTCTGGCCAGCTGAGCACGGCTTAGATCAACACAGGGCATCCAGTTCGCCTTCAAACGGCGGGCTGGATGCCCTGATGTGTCCGTCTTCTTTGTTTCCTGATCACTGCTCGTGACCTGCGTCAGGCGCGTGCACGATTCAGGGCCTTCCCTCAATCGAATGAGCCCTTTTTCGAGTGGGTGAATTCGCGATCTCCGCTGGTAGGGGTGCGTACACAGGCATACGCTCTGTCGCATGGAATGAACCGCACCAGAATTCCTACTCGGCATTTCCGGCGCGGCTCCAGTGAATTGCGCATTGAGGAAGAAGGTAGCCGTGAAGAAAACGATTACCGCACTCTCGCTCGTTGCAGCTCTGTTCACCGCGTCCACCGTCCCGGCTGCCAGTGCGGCTCCTGCCGCGCCAGAACTCCCTGCCGCCTGCGCCGGCCTCGTGACGGATCTCGCCGGGAAGCTCACGAAAGTCGTCGGCAGCCTGTTGCCCATTCCGAACGTCGGCGCCGTGACACCGCTCATCGGTGACCTGCTGAACCTGGTCACCGCGCTGCAGAGTTCCGGCTGTCTGCCGACACCACCGGTCAGCGTGCCGGGCGTACCGCTCCCGGTGAAGGCCGTCGAGTACAACGGCCCGGTCGACCAGTGCCTGCCGGTCGTGCTGAACCTGATCTCGTCCATCGCCGGCCTCGGCGGCACGATCCTCGGCGCGGCCAGCGGTGGCCTGCCGGACGTCGGCAAACTCACCGGCATCCTGACGACGCTGCTGAAGACCGTCACCGACCTGCTGCAGAAGTGCGGCCTGCCGGCGCCTCCGGGTGGTCTGCCCGCGCTGCCGGGCCTGCCGCTGCCGGTCGAGAAGAACTGATCGCCGACGCGGGGTGAGAAAGGGTCCGTCACCGGTCTCGGTGACGGGCCCTTTCTCTGTGTGCATTCCGTAGTATTCCGTGCAGTCCGGAATAGTCGATTCAACCTGCACGGTCACCCGTTTGCCGCAGCTCAAGCGTTTTCCCGGAATGCACACAATGGTGCTACCGATTCGTTTTCGCCGAGATGATGTGGTTAACCTGCGATTGCTCGATCCGCTGCTCGCAGAACGGAAAACTGCAGATGATCAAGAAAGCAATCGTCCTCGGTGTCGCACTCGCAGGCATGGGCCTGTTCGCGTCGACTGCACACGCCGCTCCCACGCAGAGCCGTGATGTGCTGGACACGCAGCTGGTAGGCCCCATCACGGTCACCGCGCTGTCGCACAACCCGTGGACTCCCGGCAACGGCAACGTCACCGGATCGGGCAACATCGGAGGCAACGGCAACAACGTCGGAAACAACAACAACGGAGGTAACGGCAACAGCAACGGTGGCGGCGGCAACAACGTCGGCGCAGGCAACTCGGGTGGGAACGGCAACAATTCGCCGGCTTTCCCCGGCTGATCATTTCCCTCTAGCTGATCTTTGCGGCTAGCTGATCTCCAGACGGGCGCGGGTCGCCGCCACCCGCGGATTCCAGCCCGCGAGCTCGTGCGCTTCGGCCGCGAGCTCGCGGGCCTTCGCGTTGTTGCCGTCCGCCATCCACGCGCGCGCGATGGTGATCAGGTCTTCCGCCCGCCCCAGCGCGTTCTCACTGGCCTCCGCCGACCAGCCGGCGAGCTGCCGCGCCTTGGCGGTGTCGCCCTCGATCAACGCGATCAGCGCGAGCGTTCCGTGCGCCCGGTGCTTCGGATACCCGGCCGCGTAGGCGTTGTCGAGCATGCTGCGCGCGGTGGACAGCCCGACCTCCTCCGGGAACTGCCCGGACTCCACCGCCTGCACCGCGACCCCGGCCGTGGTCGCCATGACGAACGCCAGCTCGCGCGTGCCGAGGTCCTGCCGCCCGCTCAGCCCGATCACGGTCTGCAGTGCCTCCAGGTACCGCTCGCGCGCACACGCCGTGACGACCTTGAGCCCGACCACGGTGAGCAGCTCCGGGTGGTCCCGCTCCAGCTCGGCGTGGATCCGCTCGGCCTCGTCGATGTCACCGCGGTGGTAGGCGTCCATGCCGGCCAGCACCCGCGGCCGCGCCTCCAGCTCGCCGAGCCGGCGCCCGGTGACGCGCGGCAACCCGAAGATGAACCAGCCCAGGCTGGTGTGACCGGGCTTCTCGACCGGCATGAGCTGCAGGAAGAAGCACGCGGTCGCGGCGAGCGCCAGGCCTTTGCCGAACGCGGCGCCGGTCGCGAGCCAGGTGGCCGCCGCGACCGCCGCGCAGAAGACGATCGCGAACGCGCCGGTCAGGACCGTCCGCCGGCGCACGCCCGGCTTCAGTCCGGTGATGCCGACGGTCGCGAGCACCGGGATGTTGCGCAGCACGATCCGCTGGTGCGTCCTGGTCCACGACTTGAGCTCGCCGCCGAGACCGATGATCACGTGGGTGATCCGGAGTCCGAAGAGGACGGCACCGAGCGCCAGACCTGCTTGAGCCGCCGTCAGTTCCAGCACGAGCCCGACGAGCGCGCCGGCCAGCCCGAGGTACCACTCGCCGAGGGTCCAGGCGATCGTTCCGGCCACCACAAGGGCCGCGACGACCCAGCGCACAACAGTCACGGTCTCCAGACGCTACCGGTGTGACACCGGTTCCACCCCGGAGTTCAGACCACTGCCTGCGAGCCGCCCTCACGGATCGGCAGGCCGGCCGCGCGCCAGCCGCGGTACCCGCCGACGAGGTCGGTGGCGTTGGCGAGCCCGACTCGCTGCAGGTCGCGTGCGGCGAGCGACGAGGCCCAACCCTCGTTGCAGACCACGACGACGGTCGTGTCCGCGTCGAAGCCGGGCAGCCGCCAGTCTCCGACGGGGTCCAGCCGCCACTCCAGCACGATCCGCTCGACCACGACCGAGTTCTCGATCTCGCCTTCGGCCAGCCGGTTGTGGATCGGCCGGATGTCGACGATCAGCGCGTCCTTGAGGCCGTGCAGCTCGTGCGGTTCGAGGCGCTTCAGATGGGAGCGGGCCTCTTCGAGGATGGTGTCGACGTTGCTCACGGGCCCTCCTGGTCGGCCAGCTGACGCAGTTCGGACAGGGGGAGGCGCTGAGCGGGCAGCGGCGGAATCGAGTCGGGGATGTCGAGCAGCGACGCGTACTCGCGGGTCGGCACGAGCGGTGGCGAGTAGGCGTGCACGGTCGCGGCCGGCGCGTCGAACGGGTTGGTGACCTGGTGCGCGCGGCCGGAGCCGAAGCCCAGCGCCTCGCCGGTGTTGCGGACCGCGGACCGGATCGGCCCGGCGGGGTAGCGGTAGTCCTCGTTCAGCTTGCCGGTCAGCACGGTGAACGACCCGGCCGAGCCGCCGTGGTCGTGCGGTTCGGTGCCCTGACCCGGCAGCCACGACAGCAGCCACAGCTCCACGCCCTCGGTCAGGCCGAGCCGCGCCCACCAGCGGCGTTCGGTCGAGTAGTCGAGGATCGAGAGCAGCCCCGTGGTCAGCTCACTCGCGACGAACGAGGTCAGGTCGCGCAGCTCGCGCGGGGTCCACAGCGACCGGGACGGGTGGATCACGTCGCGCAGCAGCTGGCTGTCCAGCACCGGGTGCAGGTCGAATTGATCTTGGTCGGTGTAGGTCGAAGTCACGCACTCGCTCCTGATGGCCGCGTCACTGGTACGGGATAGCGGTCAGACGCGACGCAAATGGCGTGGCTGAACGGCTCAACGCATGCGTCGCGTCGAGCTACACCCGCACGACGCGACGAGAACGAGGTCGATCGTGCGGTCCGTCCAGCAATAGACCACCACGGCCGTGATGTTGCCAGACACGGCCGGAGGGTGGCTAGTGCGTCCACAGCGTGGTCTGTGGTCTTGACCAGAGGTTGCGTCCACCTGCTGGGACGCCGTACGCACCAGAGATGGAGCTCAGTCGCCGAAAGGCGCTCGCACTCGGTGCCGCCGCAACCCTGCTACCAGGCACGGCCAACGCGGCGGCGCCTCCGCCGGCGATCTTCTACTCGCCGCACCAGGACGACGAGTCGCTCGCCATGGCCGGATCGATCCGCGAGCACAAGGAAGCCGGCCGTCCGGTGATCCTCGTGCTGCTCACCCGCGGCGAGAACGGCGGATTGCTCGACATCATGAACGGCACGGAGGACTGTCCACTCGGGCGGGACTGCCCCGGCGGTGGTTCACACCGCTTCGGGTTGGTGCAGGACGACATCGTCCGGGCGCGCACCGCCGAGTTCCGTGCGGCGGCGCAACGGCTCGGCGTCGACAAGGTCGTCATCCGGGACCGGCCGGACTCCGCGTGGACCGACTACGCCGGGTTCGTGCGGGAGGTCCGGGACGTGATCCTGGAGTTCGAGGCCCGTTGTCCGGGCGCGTCCCACAAGCTGGTCAACGGCTACCGCGACGTGGTCCACGGATGGGATCCCAACGAGCCCAACCTGACGCACAAGGCGTGCCGGGAGGCGGCGGAAGGGTTGGCAGGACTCGACTTCCGCTTCTACTGGGTCTACGGCTACACCTACCCGCTCCCGCAGCGGACGGCCGACTACGTGCTTTCGTTGAGCGACCGGCAGTTCGCCCGCAAGCTCCAGGCGTTGAACGAGTACCGGCGCTGGGACCCGAGGCGCGGCCGGTACGCGCTCGGGTACCACAGCGTCGGCAAGCTCATGATCGATCCGGCGATGGCGGACCCGCGCGAGTACATCGACCTGCCTAGTTGATCTCGCGGTAGTAGTAGGGGAACGGGTCGTTCGGGAGGTGCACCGGGATCGCGCCGCGCAGTTTGGCGTCGAGCTCGGTGCGCACCCGCCACTGGCCGTTCGGCTTCAACACGGCGACGCCCTGCCACGGGAAGACGTTCGTGAACTTGTTGACGAGGTGGAAGCCCCACTGGCCGGGCTTCGGGTGCACGGTGCCGCGGATCGACTGCGGGTAGAAGCGCGGCACCATGTTCATGACCTTCAACGTGTAGAGCGTCAGCGTGAAGCGCAGCGCGTACTCGTCGGCGCGCTTCAGGATGTGGTCGCCGACCGCGCGCATCTCTTCTGCCGCTTCGGTTACGTCCTCACCGGCGACCGTGCGCGACAGCACCTGACTGAGCAGATGCACGGCTTCTGCATGTGTGTTCATGTTCGCCGTGAGGTTGCGTACGAGGTACTTCCGGTGGGCGTCGTCGGTGTTGTCCTCCCACCACTTGCGCACCTTCGGCTCAAGGCGGGCCTTCACGTCGTCGAACTCGTCCTGCACGGACGCCACGACGTCATCGAGCATGTCGACCATCGTGATCGTCTTCTCGGCGTCGAGGTCGCGGATCATCTGCTCGGCGTCCGCGCGGTAGCAGCGCGCCTCGTGGTCGCTCACGCCGAACAACGGGCCGTAGATCATGCCGTCGCTGATCACGTGCATGACTGCGCCCGGCTCGTGCACGAGGCTGATCGCGTGGCTCAGCTCGATCAACCGCTGCAGGTTGAGCAGCTCCGCCATGTCGGGTGAGCGGCGCCGGACCTTGACGGGGTTCGGGATCTTGAACGGGTACGACGGCAGCGTCACCGGGATCGGCGTGCCCTGCTCGACGTGCAGCCGCAGGGTGTCCTGCCACAGCTCCCAGTTCTCGGCGAAGCGGGTCTTCTCGACGCTGCCGGCCCGGTACCGCCCGCACGCCATCAGCTCGAAGATCCGCCGCGCCGGGTCGTCGATCCGGTTGAGCTTCGCTCGGATCTTGCCGACGAACGTCTCCGCCTCCGTGAGCGCGGTCAGGCGGATTGATTTGTGATCGATCGACTCGACGACCTCGGGCTCGGGTTCGGTCCCGCCGAGTGCCGCCACCTCGCCGCGCACGGGTTCCGTCGGACTGAGCATTACGAACCACGGGTCCACCGTTTCCACGTCGAGCACGGCAGGTCCTGCAGTCGATTTGCTGGGCACGTCGTTGCTCCCTCGTGTCGGCGAAAACGGCGGAGTGGTTGCTATTCTCGGCAGCAACCTCCGCTGCCGCCAAGGGGTGAAAATCGCCAACTGGGGGAGGAATCGCGCCAATGCATCGAGTTGTGGTGTTCGTGCCAGAAGGCGTGGTGTTGCTTGATCTCGGGATGGTGTCCAGAACATTCGAGGACGACCTCGGTGAAGGCGCTACCCGTTACCAATTGAGATATGCCTGCCGCGCTGGGAATGGCGTGCGCACCTCGCACCGGCTGCTAATTGAGACGCACGGCGGACTCGAACTGCTGAAGTTCGCGGACACCGTGGTAATACCCGCATTCACCAGCGTCAACCGTTCCGCCGCGCAGGACGTCATTGGTGCGCTGCAGGCCGCCCGGTCGGCTGGGTCGCGCCTTGTCGGGCTCTCGACCGGTGCCTTCGTGCTGGCCGAAGCCGGTGTGCTGAACGACGGCACGGCGGCGGTGAGCGTCGAGTGGTCTGACGTGTTCGCGCGCCGGTTTCCGCAGGTGGACGTTGCTTCGGGCGTTCCGTACGTCGAATGGGAGGGCGTTTCGACGGCCAGTGACACGGCCGGCACCATCGCGTTGCTGCGGCATCTCACCCGGCGTGACTCGGACGGCTTGCCTGTCCGATCGCTGTCGAATGCAAGCGAGGAATGGGGTGAACCTGATAGCCTGGCCGTCCTTCGGGAATGGATTGTCCACAACCTGGAATCCGCGTTGCCGCTGAGTGAACTCGCCACCCGAGCGCATCTGTCGCAACGCACCCTGATCCGAAGATTTCGGGCCGAGACCGGCCTCTCGCCCGGCCAGTGGATCCTGGCTCGCCGCATCGACGGCGCGAAGACGTTGCTCGAAACCACGAACGACACCGTCGACCAGATCGCGCGCTCTGTCGGATTCAGTTGCGCGAGTACGTTGCGCGACCATTTCAAGAAGATGACCGGCGTCACACCCGCCAATTACCGTGCGGTTGCCCAGAATTTGGACCGCCAGCTTCGCGCGACCGGCGAATCAGCGCGGTACGCGGAGCAGTAGCAGCGAGCGTGCTTCCATTGTGAGCTTCGCTCGCGGCAGCAGGCCGTCGGGCTCGGACGGCGAACCGTCCGCCGTCGCCGTGTCCAGATACGGCTCGTACGACGGGCCATACCGCTCGTGCGGCAGTGTCACCGTGATCGCGTCCGCACCGGCGTGCATCAGCAACAGCCACGAGTCGTCCGACACGAGCTCACCTTCCCGCGTGCGTGAGAGGCAGTTCGAGCCGTCGATGAACATGCCGAGCGTCCGCCGCCCCTCGTCGAACCAGTCGGTCTCGGCCATCTCGTGGCCGTCCGGCCGGAACCACACCAGGTCCGGGTTGCCGCTGGGCGTCGTGCGGCCCTCGAAGAACTGGGGCTGCCGCAACGCGGGCGAGCCCGCCCGCAGCTCGATCAGCCGCTGGGCGAACCCGAGCAGCGACTTGCCGGCGTCCGTCTCCGTCCAGTCGACCCAGGAGACCGCGTTGTCGAGGCAGTACGGGTTGTTGTTGCCGCCCTGCGTGCGCCACATCTCGTCGCCCGCCGTCAGCATCGGCGTGCCGGTCGACAGCACGAGCGTCGCGAGCAGGTTCCGTGCCTGCTTGGCCCGCAGCGCCAGGATCTCCGGGTCCTTCGTCTCCCCCTCGGCGCCGCAGTTCCACGACCGGTTGTCGTTCGTGCCGTCGCGGTTCTCCTCGCCGTTCTCCTCGTTGTGCTTGTCGTTGTACGACACCAGATCGCGCAGCGTGAACCCGTCGTGCGCGGTGATGAAGTTGATCGACTGCCACGGGCGGCGCAGGTCGTCCGCGTAGAGATCTGACGACCCGGAGAGCCGGTATGCGAGGTCGCGCACCGACGTGTGGCCGCGCCAGAAGTCGCGGACCGTGTCGCGGTACCGGCCGTTCCACTCCGCCCACTGCACGCCGAAGTCGCCGACGCGGTAACCGTCGCCCGTCGCGTCCCACGGCTCCGCGATCAGCTTGCTGCGGCACAGCACCGGGTCCGTGGTGATGGCGGTGAGCAGGGCCGAGTCGCGGTCGAAGAACCCGCCGTTCGGCCGCCCCATCGTGGAGGCGAGGTCGAACCGGAACCCGTCCACGCCCATCTCGTCGGCCCAGTACCGCAGCGAGTCCGTGACCAGCCGCACGACCTGCGGCGACCCCGCGTCCAGCGTGTTGCCGCAGCCGGTGATGTCGACCGTGCTGCCGCCGCCCGCGTGCAGGTAGTAGCCCGGCGCGTCGTACCCGCGGAAGCAGAGCGTCGGCCCGTCCGGACCGCCCTCGCAGGTGTGGTTGTAGACGACGTCGATCAGCACCTCGATGTTCGCCGCGTGCAGTGCCGCGACCATCGTCCGGAACTCCTGGATCTCGTTGCCCGGCTCGCTCGCGTACGCCGCGTGGGGCGCGCAGTAGCCCAGCGGCGAGTAGCCCCAGTAGTTGGTCGCGCGCCTGCTGATCAGCGACGGTTCGTCCTGGAAGGCCTGGACCGGCAGCAGCTCGACGCTGGTGACGCCGAGGCGGGTGAGGTGCCCGATCGCCGCCGGGTGCGCCAGACCGAGGTAGGTGCCGCGCAGCTTCTCCGGGATGTCCGGGTGGTTCTTGGTGAAGCCCTTGACGTGCATCTCGTAGATGACGGCCTCTTCGAACGGCACCTCGGGCTTCACGCCGGTGTCCGCGCCGCCCGGTGAGCTCACGACGCTCAGGGGGACGCTGCCGAGCGAGTCGACGGCCGACGGCGGCCCGTGCATCGGGTCGCCGACGTAGCCCAGCGACGCCCGCAGGTCCGTGATCTTCCCGGTGATCTGCCGCGCGTAGGGGTCGACGAGGAGCTTGGCCGGGTTGCACCGCAGCCCGCGCCCCGTGTCGTACGGCCCGTGCACCCGGAACCCGTACCTCTGGCCTGGCGTGACGCCGGGGACGAGGCCGTGCCAGACGCCGAACGTCCGTTCGGTCAGCTCGACCCGCTTCTCCGCCCCGTCGTCGTCGATGAGACAGACCTCGACCGCATCAGCGACGTGGGACGTCACCGCGAACCGGACACCGCCTGCTTCGGCGTGTGCCCCCAGTGGGAACGGTCGGCCTGCCAGCACCTCGGACTCGGGTCGCGTAGCCATACCTCCGATCTTGGCATCCGGCACCGACAAAAAACTTGAGAGTTCACACAGGCGGCGCAGCGCTCTCGGGACACCCCGATGGGTGGGGGCAGGGAGGCCGTTGGGAACAATGGGCCCGTGGCGGACGTCGACGTGACAGATCTGGTCGTGCACATGGCGGGCGTGTCGGTCCGTCGAGGGAAGAACACGCTGGTCGGCAACATCGACTGGAGCGTGGAGCTGGACGAGCGCTGGGTGGTGCTCGGCCCCAACGGAGCGGGCAAGACCACCCTGCTACGGCTCGCCAGCGCCGAGCTGCACCCGACCAAGGGCAAGGTCCACCTCCTGGGTGAACGCCTCGGCAAGACCGACGTCCAGGAGCTCAAGCCCCGCATCGGCCTGTGCTCGGCCGCGCTGAACGGCCGCGTGCCCGGCGACGAGAAGGTCGTCGACCTGGTCGTGTCCGCCGGCTACGCGGTCCTGGGCCGCTGGCGCGAGGAGTACGGCAAGCTCGACACCGACCGCGCCCGTGAGCTGCTCGGCACCCTCGGCATCGAGCACCTGGCCGACCGCCTCTACGGCACGCTGAGCGAGGGCGAGCGCAAGCGCACGCTGATCGCCCGCGCGTTGATGACGGACCCCGAGATGCTGCTGCTCGACGAGCCGGCCGCGGGTCTTGACCTGGGCGGACGCGAGGACCTCGTGGCGAAGCTCTCCGAGCTGGCGATGGACCCCGACGCGCCGGCCACGATCCTGGTCACGCACCACGTCGAGGAGATCCCGCCCGGCTTCACGCACGCGTTGCTGCTGCGTGAGGGCTCGGTCGTGGCCCAGGGGCTGCTCGACGACGTGCTGACTGAGGAAAACCTCTCAAAGACGTTCGGTCAGGACCTCGAACTGCAAAAGTCGGGGGAGCGGTTCTTCGCCCGCCGAAAGGTCTGAGAAGCTACCGCCGGGTAACGTGACACCGCCGTCGCGACAACTATGGAGGGCTGCGTGGCTGAGTTCGTGAGGCTGGAAGTCGAGGACGGGATCGGCACGATCCGGCTGGATCGGCCGCCGATGAACGCCCTGAACCGGCAGGTGCAGACCGAGCTCCAGGCCGCGGCCAAGGAGGCGTCGGAGCGCTCGGACGTCTACGCGGTCATCGTCTACGGCGGCGAGAAGGTCTTCGCGGCCGGTGCGGACGTCAAGGAGTTCGCGCAGATCTCCCACGCCGAGATGACGCTGCGGGCCAAGTCACTGTCGGACGCGCTCGGCGCGCTGGCCTCCGTGCCGAAGCCGACCGTCGCCGCTATCACGGGCTACGCGCTGGGTGGCGGCTTCGAGGTCGCGCTGGGCTGTGACCGCCGCATCGCCGGCGACAACGCCAAGGTCGGCCAGCCCGAGATCCTGCTCGGCCTGATCCCCGGTGGTGGCGGCACGCAGCGCCTCGCCCGGTTGATCGGTCCGTCTCGCACCAAGGACCTGCTCTACACCGGCCGGTTCGTCGGCGCCCAGGAGGCGTTGGAGATCGGCATGGTCGACGAGGTCGTCGCTCCCGATGACGTGTACGAGGCCGCCAAGCGCTGGGCCAAGCAGTTCGTCAACGGGCCTGTGCTCGCGCTGGCCGCGACCAAGGCGGCCGTCGACGGTGGTCTCGACACCGACCTGGAGTCGGGTCTGAAGCTGGAGAGCCACCTGTTCGCGGCGCTGTTCGCGACGGAGGACAAGAAGGCGGGCGTCGAGTCGTTCATCGCGAACGGGCCCGGAAAGGCGAAGTTCAGTGGCAACTGACCCGGCACCCAACCCGCACGCGTCGGCCGAGGAGATCGAGGCCGCGTGGAAGGACCCCAAGCTCGCCAACGTGCTGTACCACGACTGGGAAGCGGGCACGTACGACGAGAAGTGGTCGATCTCGTACGACGACCGCTGCATCACGTACGCCGTGGATCGGTTCAAGGCCGTCGCTGGTGATGCCGGCCCGTACGAGCACGCTCTCGAACTCGGCTGCGGCACGGGCTTCTTCCTGCTGAACCTGATGCAGGGCGACGTGATCAAGAAGGGCTCGGTCACCGACCTGTCGCCCGGCATGGTCGAGGTCGCGCTGCGCAACGCCCAGCACCTGGGCTTGGACGTCGACGGCCGGGTCGCCGACGCCGAGCGCATCCCGTACGACGACAACACGTTCGACCTCGTCGTCGGCCACGCGGTGCTGCACCACATCCCGGATGTGGAGGCGGCCATGCGCGAGGTGCTGCGGGTGCTGAAGCCGGGCGGCAAGTTCGTGTTCGCGGGCGACCCGACGAACATCGGCAACTTCTACGCCCGCAAGCTCGGCCAGGCGACGTGGTGGCTGACCACCAACGTCACCAAGGCCGTGCCCGCGCTCGGGGGGTGGCGTCGCCCGCAGGAGGAGCTCGACGAGTCCTCGCGCGCGGCCGCGCTGGAGGCCGTCGTCGACCTGCACACGTTCGACCCGGACGACCTGGAGAAGACCGCTCGTCGCGCGGGCGCCGTTTCGGTTCGCGCGGTGACGGACGAGCTCTCCGCTGCTTTGTTCGGGTGGCCGGTGCGCACGTTCGAGGCCGCCGTGCCGCGCGAGAAGCTGGGCTTCGGCTGGGCGATGTTCGCCTACCGCACCTGGCAGAACCTCTCGTGGGTCGACCAGAACGTCTTCGCGAAGGTCCTGCCGCGCGAGGTGTTCTACAACGTGTCGGTCACCGGTCAGAAGTCTTCGTAGTAGTGGGGTACGCGTTCACCTCGGACGACGTGGCGTTTCTGCGCTCTGCCGCCGGAGTCGCCGCTCTCGCCGAGGTGGACGCGTTGCCGTTCACGGACTCTTCGCGTCTGCACGACGTCGGTGTCGCTCGTCGGTTGCTCGGCTCGCGGTTCGCTCCCGTCGTGGAAACCGTGCTGCTGCGCCGGCGCGCATTGTCCAAACTGGACTCTTCAGGGTCTTGGCTCTTCACCGACGACGCTTTGCAGCAGGCCACCGCGTCTCCGGTTGCTCGCCACCGCGCCTCTCGGTTTCTTGGTCGTGACGTCCACGACGTCACTTGTTCGATCGGCGCGGATCTTTCTGCCTTGAGCGCGGTCGCGGCGCGGTGCATCGGCTCGGATCTCGACCCGGTGCGGCTTGCCATGGCGCGCAACAACGTTCCGGGTCAGGTCGTCGTCCAGGCCGATGCTTTGAAGCCCGTGTCGCGCGGTGCCGCTGTGACCGCGGACCCGGCCCGTCGTGACTCCTCCGGCCGCCGCAAGTGGCACCCTGCGGACTTCGTGCCGCCCTTGGACGAGCTGTCCGAGGTCTACGCGGGAGTCGATCTCGCGGTGAAGTGCGCGCCTGGGATCGACTTCGCGGTCGCGCCGTGGGCCGACGAGATCGAGCTGGTGTCGTTGGACGGCGCCGTTCGCGAGGCCTGCCTGTGGACGCGCGGCCTTGCCACCGAAGGGGTTTCGCGTCGCGCGACCGTTCTGCACGGCTCCTCGTCGTGGACGATCACCGACTTGGAACCTGACGACTGCCCGGTCGCCGCGCCCGGCTCGTGGATCATCGACCCGGATGGCGCGGTCGTGCGCGCCGGGCTGGTGCGGCATTACGCCGCGCGGCACGGCCTGTGGCAACTCGACGAACGCATCGCGTATCTGAGCGGGGATGTCGCGCCTGCGGGCATCCGGGCGTTCCGCGTGCTCGAACACGCGCACTACACCGAGAAGTCCTTGAAGTCGTTGCTGAAGGCGCGCGGGATCGGGCGGTTGGAGATCCTGGTGCGCGGCCTGGACATCGACCCGAACACCTTGCGCAAGCGGTTGAAGCTCGCGGGTCCTGACGAGGCCACGGTCGTGCTGACCAGGATCGGGTCCGGGCCGGTCATGGTGCTGTGCCGGGCTGAACGGACCTGAGCACCAGGTCCAGCCGCGCCTGGTGGTGATCGGGCCGCAGTCGTTTCCCGTGCGTGAGCGTGGCGATGCCGTGCAGCGCGCTCCAGAACACCTCCGTGAGCGTCTCCAGATCGCGGTCGCCCACCACCGGCTCGACCGCGGCCACGAACTCACTGAACGCGTCACGCAGCTCGGCCGGCGTCTCCTCGGTGCCGAACGGGATGTCGATCTGCTGCACGAACATCGCGTCGTAGAGCGCGGGCCGCTCGCGGGCGAACTCCAGATACGCCTCCGCCGCGGCCTGCAGTCGAGTCTTCCCCTGGGTTGAGCGAGCCTTGCGCATCAACCTGGCCAGCTCGCCGAACCCCTGGATCGCGACCGCGCGCACGATCGCGTCCTTGCCCTTGAAGTGGCTGTAGAGCACCGGCTGGCTGTATTCGACCTTGTCAGCGAGCCGCCGCGTCGTGACCGCGTCCCAGCCCTCCGACTCGGCCAGGTCACGTGCCGCGTCGATGATCAGCTGGTGGCGCTCCGCGCGTTCGCGTTCGCGCCGGTTCTGGATGGTCACGGCAGTGAATCTAGCACCGCTAGACATGCGAGCGCGACTAGTGTTAGCGTCGCTCTATTCGCTAGCAACGCTAGATTCTGGAGGACGGCAATGCGACTCACCACGGTCATGAGCTGGCTCGTCGTGCTGGCGGGGTTCGTCTTCGGCCTGAACTACCTGCTCAACGGCCCAGGCGCCGCAGCGGGTTTCGGCATCGTCGACCCCGACGGCTACTACATCGTGAAGGGCGTGCGCGACCTCGCGTACGGCCTGACAGCCCTGATCCTGTTGCTGCTCAAGCAACGGCGCGCACTCGGCTGGGTGGTCCTGGCGGACTCGATCATCCCGATCGGCGACTGCCTGGCCGTGATCACACACGGCGGCACAGTCGGCTTCGCGCTAGCGGTGCACGGCTCTGCGGCGGTGCTGGTGCTGCTCACCGCTGCACTGCTTCTCCGAGAGACAGCGCCCGCACGGTCTCAGCCAGCGCTGAGTCACTGATCTCGGCCACCAGCAGCCCGGTCAGCACCTCGAACACCCGCCGCAGCTCATCGGGATGCACCGAGAGCGCAAGCGTCCCGGCGAACAGCGAGGTGTCCGCGAGATCGTCCAGCCCGCGCCCCTGCACCGCGTTGACGCCCTCGTTCAAGCAGTGCAACGACATCACGTGGTCGCGCATGTTGTTGAGCATGTAGAGCGCCTGCCAGACCCGCCCGCGCGCGATGGAAGACCGCGTGTGCAGGCCGTAGAGCCAAGCGGTGCCGATGAGCTCGGCGCGGTCGGGCTGGGCGCTCTGCGGCAGCGAGTTGGCCTCGCCGAACAGCAGCCGAAACGTCGGGCCGGTCGCGCCGAACTCGGTCGACGGCCAGAACGCGATGTCGACCTGAAGGGTCGAGCGCATCAGGAAGACGCGGAACAGGACCGAGCCGCGTCGCACATCGAGGTGGCTGACCGCGCCGCACGCGTAGAGCAGCGCGGTCCAGTCGGTGACGACGGCGTCGATCTCGCGGTCTACCGACAGGGCGAAGTCGATGTCGGACCACCGGTCTTGCATGCCGACGGCCGCGGAACCGGTCAACGCCGCCCCGACCACTCGCGGGTCGGTGTCGGCGGCGTTGACCAGATCACTGCGCAGTTGTTCGCGCTCCGAAACGGTGAACACCACCCAACCCTATTGGCCGCGACTTGAGGGATCGACGCGGGCGAACCGGAGCAGGTCGACCATCGTGAACTGACCGGCGTTGCGCGACGGCAAGGTCGGTTTCCAACCAGGCTGCTGCCTCAAGTAGGACTCTGGATCGAGTTGAAGCAACCCGACGAACACTTCGCCGACCAGTCGGGCGGTGGCACCCGCGAGCGAGAGGCCGTCGCCGAGGGTCTCGGCTTCGCGCAGCGTGTAGTACCAGAGCGGGGTCGAGCGGTCGAAGCCGAACTCGCGCAGCTCCGGGATGTTGTCCAGCACCGGGATGCCCATCGCCTTCGCGACGGCCTGCCCGGACGGCAGCGACCACGTGAGGTGCCGCAGCAGGTTGCGCTGTGGCAAGGAGATCGGTGGCTGGCCGTCCGCGATCGCGCCCAGAGGCAGCTTGAACAGCGGTGTCGAGATGTGCGTGTCGATCCGCTTGTTCGGCCGCACCTGGCCGTCGCCGAAGTCGAAGAACGTCTGCCACCCGATGAACCTCCGGCGCGCCCGCCGCCCGCCGCGCAGATCCACCGGATCGGCCTGTCCCTCGCCCGCCGGGTCGAAGACGAAGCCGAAGAACGGCTGATTGTTGCTGTCTCCCTTGAGGTTGGCTCGATACGACGGCCGCACCTGGCTGTGCCCGAACCGGTAGCAAGCGCCCTGGAACTCCACCGGCATGAAGTGCTGGCCCTGCGCCGGCCGGTAGTACCGTCGGCCGTGCGTCAGGATGTCCTGCGTGAGGCCGAAGCCGATCGTCGCCGGCAGGAACTCGTGCACCACGATCCACTGGTAGTGCCACACGACCGTGCGTTGCGCGTCCGCGAAGACCCGGTCCGCCGGGGTGCCCTGTGCTCTGAGGCGATCGACGATCCGGTTGTGGAACAACAGGATCGCCACGTGCAGACCGGCGATCATGATGTTCTCGTCGTTGCGCGGGTCGCCGATGATCGCGACACCGTCCTGACGGCGTGGCAGGTCCTCGAAGAGACCGCCGTGCTCCACGCGGAACTTGGCGCGGTCGTTGGAGTCGTACAGCTGCGGCGACTGCACCGGGCCGCCGCCGTACACGGAATCCAGTGACAGGGTGGGATTCCGCGTGTTCGGACTCTGCTCGGGCACCGCCGGCACCGCGAGCCTGGAGTTGAGGTCGAAGGTGAAGTCGTGGTCGATGAACTGCCCGAGGAACGTCATTCCCGCGGTGTGGAAGGGGTTGTCGAGGTTGCCCGGACTCAGCTCCGGGTTGGTGATCAGTCGGATCGGCCCTTCGTGCAACGGATCCTTGGCGTCCAGTGGCCCGCCGATCGCGCCCATTGCCCGCAACGCGTCCTGCGTGCGTGGCGTGTTCTCCGCGAACGGCGGCAACCCTCCGAACATCCGGCCGAAGAAGCGGGGCGAGGTGGCTGTGGCACCAGGTTCCTCCACAGCCACCCGCGCGGCGGCAGGGGAGGGCGCCAGTGTCACCGCACCGGCGCCCGCGACGCCTCCCAGAAATCCACGTCTGGTGAGATTGCCCATGTCAGCGCAGTGTTCTGCAAGATCACCTGCCGCCGCACGGACGAAGAACCATGCAGGGGACGCCAATCCCTTACGCCGCTTTCCAACTCAACCGGGCTTGCGCACCAGGTTCGTGTACCCGGCCAGCGCCAACGTGGCCAACCCCCACACCGCCAGCTGCACCAACCAGATCGCGGCCGTGAACGCCTGCCCCGCCTTGGAAGCCGTGTCCAGGTCGCACCGCGCCCGCATGCCGGTCGTGCCCAGCGGCAGCCCGCGATCCAGTCCGAGCCCGACGAGCTCCACTGTGGAGCAAGGCGTTCCGGCCGCGGCGGCCGCGGTCGTGACTCGTTCCGCGGCGAGATGACCGGGACGGGTGGAGACCTGGCCTGCGCACCAGCCGAGCGCACCAGAGATCGCCAGCACCAGCGCGAGCGCTCCGGCGGTGCGGCGGGCCCGGTAGCCGTAGCCGGCCAGCGCACCCCACAGCCAGTGGAACCACTGCGTCATCGGCCCGCCGAGCGCCTTCGGGTTCCGGCGACGGAGATCTTCCTGTTGTGCGATGAGGATACCGCGCACGGTGCCATCGTGCCCGGCCGCCCGCTCGACGGCGGCGAGGCGCTGATACGCGGAGGCGTGATAGTCCGGGGTGTGGCAGCGGATCAGGTGCAGCCACTGCTGCCAGTCCCATTCCGGCCCGAGGGAGGTGTATGAGAACTCGTCCAGCTGCACCCATCGACTGGAGAAGGCGCAGGTGGATCCCCGTGCGCGGCGGGGGCACACGAGGACGGGCAGCGTCACGGTCGACCCGACCACCATGTCCCGCAGGTCCAGGAGCGGACCGTGCCCCACTCGCACCGCCATCTCGACCTTGCTCCCACCGTCGAACCGGCTGACGCGGGCCCCGCTCAGCACCACGACACCCCTGCGGCCGCTCCCGATCAGCCGGGTCTTGTCCCGCAGGAACAGCCGGCCACCGACGTGCGCCTGGTCGGCGTGCACCGCCGGGCCG
>NZ_JAJAEG010000065.1:0-24730 GCF_047445655.1 Lentzea alba | reverse complement strand
GGGCCGGCCTGACGCGGCGGGCCAAGCGCCTGGTCGTGTTCGACGTCGACTCCACGCTCATCCAGGGCGAGGTGATCGAGATGCTGGCCGCGCACGTCGGGTGCGAGGAGCAGGTGCGCGAGATCACCGAGGCGGCGATGCGCGGCGAGCTGGACTTCGCCGAGTCGCTGCGGCGCCGGGTCGCGTTGTTGGAGGGCCTCGACGCGAAGGTGCTGGACGAGGTCGGCTCGAACCTGGAGCTCACGCCTGGCGCGCGCACGACGATCCGGACGTTGAAGCGCCTCGGCTTCTACTGCGGTGTCGTCTCCGGCGGGTTCACGTCGGTGATCACGGCCCTCGCCGACGAGCTGGAGCTGGACTTCTGCGCGGCGAACACGCTGGAGGTCGTCGACGGCAAGCTGACCGGCCAGGTCATCGGTGAGATCGTCGACCGGCCTGGCAAGGCGGTCGCGCTGAGGCGGTTCGCTTCCGAAGCCGGTGTCTCACTGGCGCAGTGCGTCGCGGTCGGTGACGGCGCGAACGACATCGACATGCTGGGCGCGGCCGGGCTGGGCATCGCGTTCAACGCCAAGCCGGCGCTGCGCGAGGTGGCCGACACCGCGCTGTCGCACCCGTTCCTGGACGCGGTGCTGTTCATCCTCGGCGTCACGCGCGCCGAGGTGGAGGCCGCGGACGCCGCGGACGGCCTGGAGCTGACCCGGCTGTGATGATTCTCGACCTGATCGCCTCCCGGAACTACGCGGAGGAGTCCGAAGTCCGCGCGATGCCGATGGTGTTGCGCATCGAACGTGTTGATCCGCCTGCACGGACGGCGTTGCTGGAGGCCGCGGCCGCTTCGGCGGTCGCGGTGTGCCTCGACCCGCGCGCCGACGTCGGCGGGGAGTGGCACGAGGCCGTGCGGGCGTGGGTGGCCGGGCGGATCCGCAAGGTGTCGCGGCGGGCCCGTGGCGTGCAGTGGGACGCCGTGCAGGAGCTGCCGGGCGTGACGATCACCGTGGACGGCGCGTCGGTGCGGTCGTTGCTGCCGGTTCTGGTGTCCGAGACACCGCGCGAGGTCGCGAAGCTGCAGATCTCCGGCTCCGACCTGCCCGTTGACGAGCCTGGGCCGGTGCCCGAGGGTGCGCGGTTGCTGTACGTGAACCCGCGGGTCGAGATGTCCGCGGGCAAGCTCGCGGCTCAGGTGGGGCACGCGTCGATGTTGCTGGCGCCGCACCTGTCCGAGGACGAGCTGAAGCTGTGGGCGTCGCTGGACTACCGGTGTGCCGTGCGGACACCGTCCGTGGCCGAGTGGGACTCGCTGATCCACCGCGGCGACGTCGTGGCAGTGCGGGACGCGGGTTTCACCGAGGTCGAACCGGGGACGACGACCGTACTCGCTGTTTGAGAACGGTCGAAACGGGTAAATCCCGGACTCGTGGGCTTCCTCGACGTGCTCGACGCCCGGCTCGGAGACGGGCTGGAGAACGTGCTGTGCTCCCATCACGCCCGAAGACTCCGGCGACTGGGGTGGGGCGAGGTGATGGACGGCGAGGGCACGGGGTGGTTCACCCCGCGCCGGACCGTCCAGCACGGCAACAAGATCGAGGTCCTGATCGACGGCTCGATCGCGTTTCCCGTGTTGGCGCAGGCGATCGAGAACGCGCAGAAGTACGTTCACATCGCGAACTGGCACGCGTCGCCGGACTTCCAGCTCACCCGCGAGCCCGGCGCACCGCAGCTGCGTGAGCTGCTTTCGGCTGCCGCGGAACGGGTTCCGGTGCGCGTGCTGCTGTGGGCGGGCCCGCCGTTCCCGTTCTTCGAGCCGACCCGCAAACGGGCGGAGGCGGCCAAGAAGGCGTTCCTGGAGTGCGGCGCGGTCCGGTGCGAGCTCGACGCACGCGAACGAACCCTGCACTGCCACCACGAGAAGATCGTGATCGTCGACGACGTGGCGTTCGTCGGCGGCCTCGACATGACCGCGGTGGAGGGCGACCGCCACGACTCGCCCGAGCACCCACCGCGCGACCTCGGCTGGCACGACCACGTGGCTCGGCTGGAAGGCCCGGTCGTGGCCGAGGTGGCGGCCCACTTCGCCGCGCGCTGGCTGGAGATCGCGGGGGAGACCCTGCCCGCGCCCGAGGTGCCGCCGGAGGCCGGGTCGTCGTCCGTGCAGCTGGTCCGCACGATTCCGGAGAAGACGTACGGGTTCGCGCCACACGGCGACTTCAGCCTGCTCGACTCGTACCTGCGGGCGTTGCGGTCCGCCAAGTCGTTGATCTACGTGGAGAACCAGTTCCTGTGGTCGCCGGAGATCACCGAGGTGCTCCTCGAGAAGCTGAAGCGACCGCCGACGCCGGAGTTCCGGATGGTGCTGTTGCT
The DNA here is from genome assembly GCF_047445655.1 of Lentzea alba. Taxonomy (GTDB): domain Bacteria; phylum Actinomycetota; class Actinomycetes; order Mycobacteriales; family Pseudonocardiaceae; genus Lentzea; species Lentzea alba_A. The sequence goes on along the minus strand of NZ_JAJAEG010000065.1, from coordinate 22,372 downwards.
GCCGCAGAAGCCGAGCAACGGCGCCGACACCACCCGCGGCCAGCTCGGCCGGTTGCTCGACGCCGACTCCGAAGAGCGGCTGTTGGCTGCAACCCTTGTCGCACACGGCGATGCTCCGGTCTACGTACACGCCAAGCTGACCATTGTGGACGATCAGTGGCTCTCGGTCGGGTCCGCGAACCTCAACGAGCACTCGCTGTTCAACGACACCGAGGTCAACGTGGTGACCGATGACGCCGCCGTGGCCCGGTCCGTGCGGTTGCGGTTGTGGACGGAGCACCTCGGCACGGACGTGTCGGGTCCGGTGGACGAGGTGGTGGACACGATCTGGCGCCCCGCTCTGAAGGGGCGCTCGCGGGTGTCGGAGCTGCCAGGGGTGTCGCGGCGGGCCGGAAGGTTGCAAGGACCGTTACGTGGATTGCTGGTCGACGGCTGATCTCCGGGTCTAGGTTGGCGGCGTGGCCAACGAGGTGACGATCCCGCTGCTGCCGTGCGCCTCCATCGACGAGGTCGCCGAGTTCTACGTGATGCTCGGGTTCACGGTCACGTACCGGCAGTACCGGCCGAACGCGTACCTCTCGGTGCGGCGCGAGGAGATCAACCTCCACTTCTTCGGCATACCGGGCTACGAGGTCGAGCAGTCGTACAGCTCGTGCCTGATCCAGGTCGAAGATCCGCGGGAGCTGTACGAGGTGTTCGCGTCCGGTATGCGCGCGGTCTACGGGAAGGTGCTGACGGCCGGCATTCCGCGGATGACCAGGCCGCGCCGCGACGGGTTCCTGATGGTCGACCCCGGCGGCAACTGGATCAGGGTGGTGCCGGCGGTGCGGGAACGGGAGCCGGCGCGCAACGGGCTGACGCGGGCGTTGCGCAACGCGGTGACGCTGGCCGGGTCGCACGGGGCGGAGCGGCAGGCGTTGAAGATCCTCGAAGGGGCGTTGGTGCGGGAGGTGCACGCCTCGGAGGAGGAGCGGGCGGAGGCCCTGGACTTCCGCGACGAACTGCTTGAACGGCTTAATCTACATAGGTAGTATTGGTGGCGTGGAGCCACTGCAACGCATCGGCAAGGCCACCGTCGACGTGCTCGAGGTGCTGTTGGGCGCCGACGAGCCGCGCTGGGGTCTGGAGATCATCAAGCTCACCGGGCGGCCGTCTGGCAGCGTCTACCCGTTGCTGGACCGGCTGGAGCGGGCCGGCTGGGTCACGTCGTCGTGGGATGACGACGCGGAACGGCGCGGGCCGCGGCGGCGGGTGTACCGGCTGACACCTGACGGCGCGGTGGAGGCGCGGAAGGTGGTTGCTGCGCGGGCTGCGACGCCGCGCTTCGTTCCCAGGGCGGCGCAATGAAGATCGCGTTGTTGTTGGTGCGGTTCGCGGCCTGGGTCGTGGGTGATGACCGGTATCGCGAGCAGTGGGAAGCGGATGTTGTCGGGGCGCGCGAGCTCGGCATGTCGCCGTTGGGGGTGGCGTTCGGGGCTGTGCGCGCTGTCGTTGTCATGCCGTCGAAAGGAGCTGTTGTGGCTGGGATTGGGCCGTTGGGCATCGCGTTGAAGCGTGCTGGCACGCCGCGTGGGCAGGTGCTGGCGATCGCCGTGGTGTCGGCGTTGTTGTTGCTGGGTGGAGTGGTTCTGCTGTTCGCGTGAGCAAATAGCTCGGTGTCGTTCTGGAGGATCCGGGCTTAGCTTCGGGCGGTGGCGAACGAACTGACAATTCCGCTCCTGCCCTGTCCGGACATCGATGAGATCGCGTCGTTCTACGAGATGCTCGGCTTCGAGCGCACCTATCGGCAGACGCGGCCGAACCCGTACGTCGCGCTCAAACGGGAAGACCTCAACCTGCACTTCTTCGGGATGGAGGGCTACGACCCGGAGCAGTCGTACAGCACGTGCCTGGTCATCGTGCAGGACACCGCGGAGCTCTTCGAGGCGTTCGCGGCGGGGATGCGGTCTGTGCACGGGAAGTTGCTCATCTCCGGCATTCCGCGGATGACTCGGCCGCGGCTGCGCAACGACAGGTACACCGGATTCACCCTCGTCGACCCTGGCGGCAACTGGATCCGGATCAACAAGGCGGCGGCGGAGCCCGAGGCGACCACCAAGCTCGCCAAGGCCATGGAGAACGCGGCCCGGATGGCGGACGCGCACGGTGACGAGCGACAGGGGTTGAAGATCCTGGAAGGCGCGCTGAAGAAGGCCACCGGTGATGAGCCGGAGTTTCAGGCAGCCCAAGCCTTCCGCGACGAGCTCGTCGAACGGGTCACGGCGTCTGGGCCGCATCCAGTCGTTTGAGGGCGGCGCGGACCACCTCGGGGTCGTAGGTCGTCCAGAACGGGGGGAGTGAGGCCCTGAGGAAGCCGCCGTAACGGGCCGTGGCCAGCCGTGGGTCGAGGATGGCCACGACGCCCTTGTCCGACATCGACCGCAGCAGCCGGCCGGCGCCCTGAGCGAGCAGCAGGGCCGCGTGGGTCGCCGCGACCGTCAGAAAGCCGTTGCCCCCACGGGAGTTCACGGCTTTCTGGCGCGCGGAGGCCAGCGGGTCGTCCGGGCGCGGGAACGGGATCCGGTCCATGATCACGAGCTGCAGGCTGGGCCCTGGCACGTCCACGCCCTGCCACAGCGACAGCGTGCCGAACAGGCACGTGCGCTCGTCCTCGCTGAACTTCTTCACCAGCAGGCCGGTCGAGTCGTCGCCCTGGCAGAGGATCGGGTGGTCGAGCTTGTCCCGCAACGCTTCCGTGGCCGCCTTGGCCGCGCGCGTCGAGGAGAACAGGCCAAGAGCGCGCCCGCCCGCCGCGTTCACGAGCCCCTCGATCTCCTCGAGGTACTCCGGCGGCAGGCCGTCGCGACCCGGCTGCGGTAGATGCCTTGCCACGTAAAGGATGCCGCTCGACCCGTGCTGGAACGGTGAGCCGACGTCCAGACCGGTCCACTTCGGACCGTCGATGTCCTTGTCGGTCGCCGCGCCCTCGATCTTGCGGACCTTCTCCGACGGCGGCAGGCCCCACTGGCGCGCCATCGTGTCGAACGCGCCGCCGAGCGTGAGCGTCGCCGACGTCAACACGGTGGTGCGCTTGGCGAACAGTCGTTCGCGGAGAAGGCCGCCGACGCCGAGCGGGGCCACCCGGAGCGTCGGCGTCTTCTGGTTGAAGTCGCCCGACACCCACACGACGTCGCGCTCCTCGTCGAACGCTTCGAGGATGCGCACCGCGCAGTCGTGGACCTCCTCCAGCAACGCCAGCGCGAGCTTGCGCGCTGTCGCCCCGTCCGGGTCCTCCTTGCGTTCCGGCCCCATCGCCGACACGCAGTTGTGCGACGCGTCGCGGGTGGCCGCCAAAGCACCGGCCAGCGCGCGGGGAAGTGCGTCGAGCCGGCCCGCGGGCATGTCCTCCAGGATCATCGCCAGCCCGTCGCTGGCCTCGGCCAGCCTGTCCGCGATGTCCTGGTCGATCAGCCGGCCGCACCGGCGCGCGGCCATCGCGACGGACGCGCCGCTCAGCTCCTCCGTCGCCACCGACGTCACGCGGTCCACCAGGTCGTGCGCCTCGTCGATCACCACCACGTCGTGGTCCGGCAGAACCTGGTAGCCCTCCAACGCGTCGATGGCGAGCATCGCGTGGTTCGTGACCACGACATCCGCCTTGCCCGCCTCGGCCCGCGCCCGCTCCGCGAAGCAGTCCGCGCCGATCGGGCACTTCGACACGCCCAGGCACTCGCGCGCCGTGACGGACACCTGCCGCCACGCCTGCTCGCTCACGCCGGGCACCAGTTCGTCGCGGTCGCCGGTCTCGGTGTCCGACGACCACTCGTGCAGCCGCTTCACCTCACGCCCGAGCCGCGACACCGCGAACGGGTCGAACAACCCCGCGTCCTCCGGCTCGTCCGGCGCGCCGTTGTGCACGCGGTGCATGCACAGGTAGTTGCGCCGGCCCTTGAGGATCGCGAACGTGGGCTCCCGCCCGAGGTCTTTCTTCAACGCCTTGGCCAGCCGCGGCAGATCACGGTCCACCAGCTGACGCTGCAGGGCGATCGTGGCCGTCGAGATCACCACGGTCTCGTCCTCGGCCACCGCGTGCCGGATCGACGGAACCAGGTACGCCAGCGACTTGCCCGTGCCCGTGCCCGCCTGCACCGCGAGATGCTCACCCGTGCGGATCGAGTGGTCGACGGCCTCGGCCATCTCCACCTGACCAGGACGCTCCGCACCACCGACGGCGTGGACGGCGGACTCGAGCAGACTCAGGGTGGGGGGAACTTCAGGCACGAGACAGACCGTACCCGTCGGGTCCGACAGTCCCGGCAGACCCGCTCAGTCGGGAACGTCGGACCTGCACGAGTCGGCGGAACAAGTGCCGCACCCGGTGAGCCCGCAACCCGTCGTGGCTTCTCCCTCGCGCACGGCCAGCATCGCGACTGCCGTGGTGCTCAACCCCACCATCTCGACGACAGGCACACGACCGACTTTCCCCCTCAGCCCGTGCACCGCCACTGCCGTCACGGGATGCGCGAACGCCTGCTGCTCGGCTTGGATCCGAGCCTTCGCCCCAGCAGACGTCATCAGCCGCCCGGGATCGCGCGCCAGCATCGCGTACCCCACGAGGATGGCGAGCACCCCGGCCGCGACGAAGCCCCAGCGGAACTCCCCGATGACCCCGTAAAGCGCGATCGCGACACCCAGCAGGACCAGCCACGGATGCCACCGGAACCGCCGGTCGGGCTCTCTCTTGAGCAAGCCGCTGTCGAGCACATGTGTCCGTACGCGCGCAGCCTCAGCACTGGCCGTCGCCGCGCGCACGACATCGTGGATCCCGCGGCTGCCATCGCGCAGCGTGCCGAGGATCTGGGCCTCCAACGGCGTGGCGGCCACGGCGCCCTGGACCGGACTGACCCGCCCGTCCCGGCCGATCCGAACCGACCCGCCTTCGAGCAGCCTGACCAACGCGACCTCGGCGGCACGCGCGGGACCACCCGTCACGCAGCCCATCGCTTCGGCGTCAGTCGCCGCCACCACCGCCACACCCTCCGCCACAACCGCTGCTGCCCCCGTCACTGCCGGACGAGCAGCTGCTTCCCGACGAACACCCGCTGCCACAGCTGCTGCTGGACGAACTGTCGCGGTGCGCCACGAGCCCGAGCGTGCTGGGGTCCAGTCCGAACACCGCGGCCTGCGCACCCAGCCCGAGCACCGCGACGGCGACCATCCGGTAGCGCGGGTCGGACCGGTTCCGCTTCCGGATCACCTTGCCCTGCGCACGGTTCACGATCCGCAGCGCGGCCCTGGTCCTGAGCCGTCCGGGATCGCGCACGCTCAGCACGATGGCCCACAGCAGCGCCACCCCGCCGGCGGCGAAGATCATCCAGCGCTGAAGCCACGGCACGTGCTCCACAGCGAGTTCGAGGAGCTCGGGCGCGGCAAGGCTGACGAACCCCGCGATGAGCAGCACAGGCCCCAGGAAGAACAACCACGGGTACAGCCGCGGCCGCAGTGAACGGCGCCGCCTCAACAGCCCGCGCCCGACGAGATGCGCGCGCAGTCCGTCCGCCTCGGGGGAGGACGCCGCGCTGTGCCGGACGTCCAGCAGGGTGCGCCGGCCTCCGCGCAGGCCGTTCAGGATCTGAGCTTCCAACGGGGTCGCGGGACCGCGGCCGGGCTGGTGGACGGCGGTCACCACGCCCTCGCGCGAGATCCGGATCAGCCCGGCGTCGAGCAGCCGGGCCAGGGCGACCTCGGTGGCGCGGATCGGACCGCCGGCGAGGCAGCCCAGCTCCTCCGGGGTGGTATGCGTGGTCACGCGGATTTCTCGGCCGCGGACCCCAGGTCGTTACGCGAGGGTCCGCTAGCGGCGGCGAACCACTGCCCAGGTCGCCGGCAGCACACCCGCGGCCAGCGCGATCTTCAGCGCGTCACCGAGCAGGAACGGCAGCACGCCAACGGAAACGGCCTTCCCGAGCGACATCCCGGTCGCCGCCATCAGCCACGGCACACCGACGGCGTAGATCGCGAGGTTGCCCAGCGCCATCGTGCCCACGGTCCGCAACGGCGTGCGGTCACCGCCACGGCTCGCAAGAGCACCCACGAGAGCGCCCGCGAACACGAAGCCCACGACGTAGCCCAGCGACACAGGTGCACCCGACGAACCGCCCTGGAACCACGGCACTCCGGCGACGCCCGCGATCAAGTACAGGAGCATCGAGGTCGCGCCACGCTGCCAGCCCAGCGCGGCACCGACGAGCAGCGCGGCGAACGTCTGGCCGGTCAACGGCACGGGGCTGCCCGGGATGGGCAGCGCCACCTGGGCGGCGAGGCCGGTGAACGCGGCGCCTGCCAGCACCAGGGTCAGGTCGCGTACCAACGAGCCCGGCACGAAGTCGGCGAGCACGGTGCGACGAGGCGCGAGTGCGAGAGTCACGGTCCCTCCCAGGCGGAATCGAGAGGAACTGAGGTTAACCAGGGAAACTCGGGAACGTCTTTGTTCGATCTCTACAAAGTGACCGGTTACACATCGAGCGCGACCTTGCCCGCCACCCGCTCCTCGTTGCGCCTGGTCTTGGTCCAGCCGTTGTTGCCGCGCACCAAGCGGATCAGCGCACGCCACGACGTGATGTAGAAGGTGTAGATGTACAACGCGTAACCGAACCCGTACCCGATGCTCTTCCAGAAGCCGACCGGGACACAGCGCGCGCGATAGACCGGTCCCCACAAGACGAACGGCAACAGCCCGAACGCGCCGTATACGGTGAACAGGATCCAAGCGCCGTCGTAGAACCACGCCACGACCTCAGAGGGCGACACGACGAACCGGTAGGCCATGAGCGCCATCGGGATCGGGTAGATCACGGTGCCGAGCAACTGCATCCACGGCTGCGCGAGGTAGTACATCATCTCGGCGGCACCCAACGTCGTCAGGTGCTCGGAGTCCCAGATCCGCCGCAGATAGCGCATGCACTGCATGGTTCCCTGACCCCACCGCGTGCGTTGGGCCAAGAACCGGCGCAACGAGTACAAAGCCTCCTGGTTCACGTGGGTGTCCAACGTGAAACCGGTGTGCCAGCCCGCTGTCAGCAGGTGCACGCCGAGCTCGAAGTCCTCCAGCAACGACCCGCGCCAGGGGCTGCCGGTCGGCCCGGCGATCGAGTCCAAAGCGGACAGCCGGGTGAACTGGCCGTTGCCGCCCATGGAGATCGTGCCGGTGGCGCCGCGCGACATCTGGATCGCCGCGATGGCCGTGCGGAACTCCAGGTCCTGCATCCGCACCAGCCCGGCACCGAACGCACGGCGCCACCGGGAGACCCCCGGCTGCCGCTGACCCGCGTTGATCATCCGCACGTCCACCTGCACGGCGCCGATCCGCGGATTGCCGAAAAGATGAGCAGCCGCACAGACTTCCAGGCAGTTCGGCGCGGGACGACCGTCGGCGTCCACCACCACGACGATGGCACGGTCGGTGTCCGCGCGTCGACCCATCCACAGCTTCAACGTCCGGTAGGCGTCGTTCAGCGCGTTGCCCTTGCCGGTGCGGGCGTATGGGCGTTGGCGCTGCACGAGGTGGATGTGGGTGTCCCGCACACCGCCGTTGCGCTTCAACGTCCGCACGACGCCGGCGGTGCGGTCGTCGGAGTCGTCGTCGATGACCCACACGTGCGCGATGGGGAAGGTGCCCCGCAGATACCGGATCGTGTCGCCGATGACCGCCTCTTCGTCGCGGCACGGCACGAAGAAGTGCCACTCCAACGACTCGGGCACACCGACGGGTGCAGGTTTGCGCCGCAGGTACGGCACCACGATCACGAACACGTACGTCACGAAGGCGACGCTCATCGTCAGAGCGAGCGCCTGCGTGAACCCGAGGACGAGGTCGAGGCTCACTTGCGCGTGGCCAGCCAGACGAACGCCACCAGAGCGGCCGCGCCACCGAACACGCTCACCATCGAACCCAGCAGCGTGTGGCCCCAGTAGTAGCCGGTGTCGACGCCCAGCCAGTCCACCAGGCCCACCAGCGTGAGCACGCGGAACTGGTTGACGATCACGACCGCCAGCGCGGCGATCCCGAGCGCGAACAGCACGCGCGACTGGATGCGCGGGCGCAACGCGATCATCACGGCGCCCACGACGATCAACGGCAGCACCAGGAACGCGGACGTGCACTCAGGCGTCATCCGCAGGCCCAGCGGAGTGTCCGAGCCGAGTCCGAAGTAGACGGTCTGGCGTTCGGGGATCACGTCCACCCCGTAAGAGCTGATGACGCTCAGAATCGCGCCGGACAGCGAGATCTCCGCCGTGCGGTACAGGCGGTGTGCGAAGAGAAGACCCGCTGCGAGGGCGAGCAGGACGACCACCGTCACCCGGCTCGGGAATGCGGTGCGGCGCACGGCAAGCGTCACCCGAGGATCCTTTCCACCGATTGAGGGAGCGCCCAGACGGGCTACCTGACGTTCCATCGGTAGACGCAACGTCAGCCCTCACCCCCGGATCGGGTGACGCCGTAACCGGAAATTGATCAAAAAACCCACGATGAGTGGTCCGCATTGGGCGAGTTGGGTGGTCGTGTCGCCCGATACGGGGAGTAACCCTCAGTTCCCTCGAAAGAAAGCCGATGCCGGTAATTGCCCCCGGAAAGCGTGAACCAGGTTGGTTCGAGCGCGCCCTGGGGCCGGAGGAATCAAGGGAAGGAGTTTCATGCGTGTCCGAATGACGGGACTGGCCGGAGTCATCGCGATTGCCGCACTCCTGGTCGGTGCCGCACCTGCTTCGGCCGCTCCGGGGGACGCCTCGGCTTACGGTGCGAGGCTCAACGTGACGCTGCTCGGCAACCCGGCGGTCAACGCCGAACCGTTCGCCGCTGCCAACGCGAACGGGCCGACCCAGAACACGTTCGCCGGCGTTGACCTGACCGGGATTCTGAAGACCGGTGTGATCAACGCTTCCGCGTCGCGGGACGAGAAGTCCGGCGGCGTCTACTCGCGGGCGAGCACCGCGGACGTCCGGGTCGACCTGCTCTCCAAGGTCACCGGCAAGATCTCCGCCGAGCTGGTGGAGGCGGAGTGCCAGGCGACCCAGAAGGGTCTGGCCGGCAAGTCCAAGCTCGCGGGCGTGAACCTCGGCAAGCTCGGCCAGGTCAACGCAGACCCGGCGGCCAACACCGTGCTCAACGTGGAGCTTGCCGGGATCAAGATCGCTGAAGTGATCTTGAACGAGCAGATCAAGAACAACGACGGCAGCCTCACCGTGAACGCGATTCACATCAAGCTGCTGCAGGGCAAGCTGGGCTCCATCGGCACGGGCGACGTGATCATCTCGTCTGCCACGTGCGGTCCCGCCGGCCTGCCCATCCCGATGGCGTCGGGTGCGGGCCTGTGGATCGGCCTCGGCCTGCTCGGTGTCGTCGCCGCTCCGGTCGCCTTCGTGGCGCTGCGCCGCCGCGCGTCTCTGAACGCGGCCTGACCCAGGAGCTGCAGATGTACAAGGTCCCCGGTACCGGCATCGGTGTCGGCACGGGTGTCGGAGCCCTCGCGGTCACCGGCGCGAACGTGACGTGGTGGATCGTCGCGGGAATCGTCCTCCTGCTCGTGGGCGCGTTCCTGATGCACAGCACGCGCAAGAAGCGCGTCCCGGCCACCGCGAAATCCAGACCGAACCGAGCTGGCTGATATGGCCCGCCTGGGGTTGCCCCCGGTCCCAGGCGGGTCTCCCGGTCTCCCCGAGAGGACAACGGTGAGCAAAGAAGTTCTGCTGGTTGCCGGCACACGGCCCGAAGCAGTGAAGATCGCCCCGGTCGCCATCGCGCTGCGGGGGCATCCCGGCCTCCGCCCGACGATCGTCCACAGCGGACAGCACTCGGGCATGGTCGAGCAGGCGCTGAGCGCGTTCGACCTGGTCCCCGACGTGCGGCTGGACGTGCCCAGGATCAACGGCACGCAGGCCGAGCTGGTCTCCCGCCTGTTGCCCGAGTTCGACGCCGTGCTGGGGGAACGTGACCCCGCCGTCACGCTCGTGCAGGGCGACACCACCACGACGCTGGCCGCGGCGCTTGCCTCCTTCTGGCGCGGAATCCCCGTGGCGCATCTCGAAGCCGGTCTGCGGACCGGCGACCTCTACGGCCCGTTCCCCGAGGAGGGGAACCGGCAGATGATCTCCCGCATCACCTCGCTGCACCTCGCGCCGACCGACGACGCGGCCAACGCGTTGAACACGGAGTCCTTGCCGGACAGTCACATCGTCGTCACCGGCAACACCGTCGTGGACGCCGTGCAGCGCGTCGCGTCCGCCGACCTCCCCGCGTCCAGCCCGGATCTCGTTGCCCTGGAACGGACTCTGGACGCCACCGGTGGCCGGCTCATGCTCGTCACGGTGCACCGCCGCGAGTCGTGGGGCCGCCCGTTGATGCGCGTGCTGAACGCCGTGCGCTCGATCGCCGACCGCCACCCCGACGTGCACGTGCTGATCCCCGCGCACCCGAACCCCGGTGTGCGCGAACAGGTCGTCTCGCTGCTGGGCGGCCACGAGCGGGTCGTCATCACCGATCCGCTGGACTACCCGGACCTCGTGCGGGTGTTGCGCCGCGCGGCCCTCGTGCTGACGGATTCCGGTGGCATCCAGGAGGAGGCGCCGACGTTCGGCGTGCCGGTGCTGGTGCTGCGCGAGACCACCGAACGCATGCTCGCCGTCGACGCCGGGTGCGCCTGGCTCGTCGGCACCGACACCACCCGCATCCTCGCCGAAGCGGGCTGGGTGCTCGGCTCCCGGCTGCGGCTTCCCCTGGGGCGCAACCCCTTCGGCGACGGGCGTGCCGCCGTGCGGGTGTGTTCCGCGCTGGAGAGGCTGGCGGGCCTGCCGACGGCTCTGCCGCGCCGGGAGCCGTTCGCCACGCTGGCGGGTGTGCGGTGAAACGTGCGGAACGGGGGTGGTGGGCCGGGCTGCGCAGGTTGAACGGATTGCCCACGCGACCACCGCGCCGCTGAAGAAGACGCTGAAACAACGCTGAATTGTTTTCGTGACTGACAGCTCGCCTGTCACTCGGTCGGGTAATTGCGAATTCACGAACGGGTGACATGGGGTGCCGAGCTGTCATCAGCACACCGCGTCCCAACCATTATCGGGCGGGAGGAAATCGAGCAACGAGGGGAGCGGTGATGAGACGCATCGGAGTGTTGTCCGGAGTCGTGGTCGCACTGCTGCTCACCGCTGTCACGCCGGCGTCCGCCACGCCCGCGGGGAACGCGCAGGTGGGCAGGGCGAACTTCACGAGGACCGGGCAGCCCGCGGTGGTCGTCTCGCCCCTGGCCTCCTGCGACGTGAACCCGGACGTGGCGGGCACCGTCACCGGTTCCGCTCCGGCCGTCAGCAGGCCCGGCGTCAAGTTCGGGTCCAGCACGGCGACGTGCACGACGACGGTGGTCAGCGAACCCGACTGGGTCACCACGACCAGGTCAGAGGCCAAGGGCACCGGCTTCGAGCTGTCCGCGCTCGTCGCCCAGGGCGGGCCGCGGCTGAGGATCGCCAGCTGGACGATCACCTGCGAGGCCACCCAGACCGGCACGAACGCCGGGTGGACGTTGGGCGGGGTGTCCGGCTTCTCCGGGCTGCCGCAGCAGATCCCGCACGGCTACGTGCACGACGTGAAGAAGCCGGACGGCACGGTGCTCGCCAAGGTGAAGTTCAGCGAGGCGATCTTCCCGGTGCCCAACGACGGCAGCATCACGATGCACCTGGCCAGGCTCACCTTCGAGCCCGCCTCCGGTCACCGCGGCGAGATCGGCATCGGCTCGACCGCCTGCTCCCCGACTCCGTAGACGCCTGAGAGGATCGAAGTGCAGAAGAGTTTGCTCGCAGGGGCCGTGGTCGCGCTGGCAGTGGCGACCGCGGCGCCCGCGTTCGCCACGAACCCACCTGGTACCGCGAGCTCCGGCTCCGCCGACTTCGCCAAGGCGGACCAGACGTTCAAGGTCGAGCCGCTGGCCGTGTGCAACGTGAACCCGGAAGCGGCGGGCACGATCACCGGATCCAGCCCGGCCGTGAGCAAGAGCGGGCTCAAGATCGGTGAGACGTCGTCGACGTGCACGACCGAGGTCGTGAACCCGGACGAGTTCACCACCAAGACGAAGTCCGTGGCCACGGGCAAGGCTTTCGAGCTGTCCGCGCTCGTCGGCAAGAACGGGCCGCGACTCAAGATCGGCGAGTGGAAGATCAACTGCGACGCGACCGAGACCGGCACGAGCGCCGGCTGGGAGCTCAAGGGCATGTCCGGCTGGACCGGGCTGCCGCAGAACATCCCGTCCGGGTACGTGCACGAGATCAAGTCGAGCGCCGGCGTGGTGCTCGCCAAGGCCAAGTTCACCGACACGGTGTTCCCGGTGCCGAACGACGGCAGCATCGCGATGACGCTGCTGAAGATCACGTTCGAGCAGGCGTCCGGCTACACCGGCAGCATCACCGTCGGCACGACCGCCTGCTCTCCCACGCCCTAAGCGATACCGACACCCGCGGCGCGCAGCTCACCGAGAGCGGCGTCGCGGGTGTTCTCGGCTACGGCCGCGGTCAGGTCAACGAGGACCGTCGTGCGGAACCCGTTGCGCTGTGCGTCCAACGCCGTCGCGCGGACGCAGTGGTCGGTCGCGATGCCGACGACGTCCACATCGGTCACGCCCTTGTCGGTCAGCCACCCCGCGAGGTCGTTCTCCGCCTCGAAACCCGAGTACGCGGCGGCGAACCGGCCCTTGGAGAAGACCTCCTCGACCCGTGCGACGTTCAGCTCCGGGTGGAACGACGCGCCGGGCGTCCCGGCCACGCAGTGCGCGGGCCAGGTGTCGACGTAGTCCGGCGTCTCGGAGAAGTGCGCACCCGGATCCACGTGGTAGTCCCGAGTCGCCACTACGTGGTCGTACGACGACGTGGCGATGTGCTGCGAGATGGCCGCCGCAACGGCCGCACCACCCGCGACGGCCAGAGAACCGCCTTCGCAGAAGTCGTTCTGCACGTCGACGACGATCAAAGCCTTGGTCATGTCAGCCCTCCAGGTAGATCGTCGGGATCGCGGGCTCACCGCGCGAGAGCTTGAGGCCCTCCCACGGCACGCTCACCAGCGCCGCGCGCAGGCGTTCGCGGCTCTGCTCCAGCGTGGGGAGGTCGGGGGAGACCTGTCCAGCGCTCATCAACGGGATCTGCACGAGCTTGTCGTACGCGCCGAGCTCCGGTTCGGCGGACGCCTGGAACACGACCTCCTCCAGCGCCGTGCCGGTGTCCTTGTGCCGCCGCAGCGCCTTCTTCCAGCCGCCGCGCGACTGCTTGGACGTGCTGCGCTTCTCGACGTGCCTGCCGTCGACCTCGACCAGCTTGTAGACCATGCCCGCGGTCGGGGCGCCGGAACCGGTCACGACGGACGTGCCGACGCCGTACGCGTCCACGGGTTCGGCCCGCAGCGCGGCGATCGAGTACTCGTCGAGGTCGCTGGACACGACGATCCTGGTGTTGCGGGCACCCAGCGAGTCGAGCAGGTCGCGCGCCTGCCTGGCCATCACGCCGAGGTCACCCGAGTCGATCCGGATCGCGCCGAGGTCGGGCCCCGCCACCGCGACGGCGGTCTTGATGCCCTCGGTGATGTCGTAGGTGTCGACCAGCAGCGTCGTGCCGACTCCGAGAGCCTCGATCTGGCTGCGGAACGCCTCTTCCTCGCTGTCGTGCAGCAACGTGAACGCGTGCGCGCACGTGCCCGCCGTCGGAATGCCGTGCCGGCGCCCGGCTTCCAGGTTCGAGGTCGCGGTGAAGCCCGCCAGGTAGGACGCGCGAGCGCACGCCACAGCGGCTTCCTCGTGCGTGCGGCGCGAACCCATCTCGATCATCCGCCGGCCGTTCGCCGCGGTGACCATGCGGGCGGCTGCGGACGCGATCGCGCTGTCGTGGTTGAGGATCGAGAGCACGAGCGTCTCCAGCACGACGCCCTCCGCGAACGACGCGCGCACCGTGAGGATCGGCGAGCCGGGGAAGTACAGCTCGCCCTCGGGATAGCCGTCGATCTCACCGGTGAACCGGTAGTTCGCGAGCCACTCCAGCGTCGCGTCGTCCACGACGGCGTTGCGGCGCAGCTGGTCGATCTCCTCCTCGCCGAAGCGGAAGTTCTCGATCGCGTCCAGCAGCCGGTTCACACCGGCGACCACGCCGTAGCGGCGGCCGTCGGGGAGCCTGCGGGCGAAGACCTCGAACACGCACGGACGGTCACCGGTGCCGTCACGCAGCGCGGCCGCGAGCATGGTCAGCTCGTAGTGGTCTGTCAGCAACGCCGTCGAGTTCATGGTCACCAACCCTAAGGTCGCATCCGGTTTAGCCGCATGCGGTCTCCGCCACTGCGGCGAACATGACACCATTGGCGGTATGACCACGCCCGTCGAACAGGAGCGGACGCAGCCGGAGGCCGTCGGCGAGGAGATCGCCGCCGAGGACCGACCGTGGCAGACCGTGGTCTGGAACGACCCGGTAAACCTCATGTCCTACGTGACGTACGTGTTCCAGAAGCTGTTCGGGTTCAGCAGGGACAAGGCGACCAAGCTGATGCTCGACGTGCACCACAAGGGCAAGGCGATCGTGACATCGGGCACCAAGGACAAGGTGGAGGCCGACGTGGCGAAACTCCACGCGGCAGGGCTCTGGGCGACCATGCAGCGGGCCTCGTGAAGCGGTGGATCCGCGACGGTGACGTCGTCATCGGGAGACTCGACCGCCAGGAGGCCGCAGTCGTGCGAGGTCTGGTCAGCCAGATCCAGGACATGCTGCTCGCCCGCGCCGAGGAAGCGCCCCAGGACGAGCTCGCCGAGCTGACCGGCATCAGGACAGGGCCGTCGGAAGCACCCGACGATCCGATCCTGGGCCGTCTGTTGCCCGACTTTCATCGTTTGGACGACGACGCACCGGACCCCGACGAGGTCAACTCGGCGGCGGCGCTGCGCTCGTTGCACGAACCGGAGCTTCTGGACCACAAGACGGGTGCGGCCGAGATCGTGCTGCAGACCTGCTCGCCCGACGGCGGCGAGATCCGGCTCTCGATCGGCGAGGCCGAGGCGTGGCTGGCGTCGCTGAACGACGTGCGCCTCGCGCTGGGCACCGCGCTCGACGTCACCGAGGACATGCCGGACGAGCTGCCGCCGGAGGACCCCAGATCCCCGCACCTCGGCGTGTACCACTGGCTCACCTGGGTGCAGGACACGCTGGTCGAAGCGATGATGCCGTGATTCCCGGCGTCCTCGTCGGGCATCACCACCGCGTTGAGCCTGGTTGGGCCACTGGCACCACGGTTGTGCTGGTGCCTGCCGGTGCCGTCGGCGCTGTCGACGGCCGTGGAGGCGCGCCTGGGACTCGCGAAACAGACCTGCTGGACCCGTCGAACCTGGTGCAGCAGGTGCACGCTGTGTGTTTGTCCGGCGGCTCTGCTTACGGGCTGGCGGCCGCGGACGGCGTGATGCGCTGGCTGTCAGAGCGCTCGATCGGTTTTCAGGTCGGCCCGCAGCCGCACCACGTCGTGCCGATCGTGCCGGGCGCGGTGATCTTCGACCTGCCGATGTCGGAGTGGGGCAACCGGCCGGACGCGTCGTTCGGTTACGCGGCCTGTTCTGCGGCCTCCTCGACTTTCGAGCTGGGCTGTGTCGGCGCGGGTGCCGGTGCGCGGGTCGGGTCGTTGAAGGGCGGCGTCGGCACTGCCACCACGAAGGTCGGGGACCACAGCGTCGGGGCTCTCGCCGTGGTGAACGCGGCCGGTGAAGTCGTCGACCGCACAACGGGTCTGCCGTGGCTGCCGTCGCTCGGGACCTCGTCCGTCGCGCTCCCGGACCGCAAGCCGGACGGCCTCAACACGACCATCGGCGTGGTCGCGGTGGACGCGGATCTGTCCAAAGCGGAGTGCCGGCGGATCGCGATGGCGGCACAGGACGGTCTGGCGCGCGCGGTCCGGCCCGCTCACTCGATGTTCGACGGCGACACGGTGTTCGCCCTGGCCACAGGCACGGTGCCGCTGCCGGAGCCGCGGGTGTTCGCGTTGGACGCGTTGTGCACGGCCGCTGCGGAGGTCTTCGCCGACGCCGTGGTGTCCGGTGCGCGCGAGGCGACGACGCTGAACGGTGTGACGGCGTTCCGCGACCTCTAGGCGTTGTCGATGTAGGCCTTGAACCTGTCGAGGCCGCGTTCGGACTCCTCCTGCAGCACGTTGGTGATCCTGCGGTTGAAGAGCCTCAGCGGGAGCGGCACCCGGATCTCGTTCTCGCACACCATCAACGTGTGCTGGTCGTCGATCGCGGAGTAGCGGTTGGTGATCGTGTGCACCATTCCGCGTGATTCGTAGCGGGATGTCCGTTCGTCGGCGGTCGCGGCGAGCACGGTCTCCTCGAACTTGAACTTCCGGTACGTCAGGGTGGCGGTGGAGCCGGCGGCGCCAGGCGTGTCGCTGTGCTGGGTGATGCTGACGAGCTCGGGCTGCCAGTGGTGCAGGTGCTCCGGGTCGGACGTCAGGACCCGCACGCGTTCGATCGGCTGGTTGAGCACGATCTCCTTGGTGAACCGCATCGGGCCAGGTTAAACCAGGTGCGCGGGGTGTTATCTCGCATACCGAGACAACTTCCGCCAGCCCGTAGGATTGAGCACGTGCTGGTGATTCGCCGTGACCTGGTGGACGCGATGGTGACCCACGCGCGCCGCGACCACCCCGACGAGGCGTGCGGAGTGATCGCGGGCCCGTACGGGTCCGATCGCCCTGAGCGCTTCATCGAGATGGAGAACGCGGAGCGGTCGCCCACGTTCTACCGGTTCGACGCCGCCGAGCAGCTCAAGGTGTGGCGCGAGATGGACGCGAACGACGAGGTGCCGGTGGTCATCTACCACTCGCACACCGCTACCGAGGCGTACCCGTCGCGCACCGACATCTCGTTCGCGGGCGAGCCGGAAGCGCACTACGTGCTGGTCTCCACGCGTGACCCGATCGAGCACGAGCTGCGGTCGTACCGCATCGTCGACGGTGTCGTGACCGAGGAACCGGTCAAGATCATCGAGTCCTGAGATACGTTTCCCCGGAGGTAGAACCACCATGGCCGTCACCGTGTCGATCCCGACCATCCTGCGCACCCACACCGGGGGCGAGAAGTCGGTGTCCGCCACCGGCGCCACGCTCGCCGAGGTCATCGACGACCTGGAGAACAACCACGGCGGCCTCAAGGCCCGCCTGGTCAAGGAAGGTGCGCTGCACCGCTTCGTCAACGTCTACGTCAACGACGAGGACGTGCGCTTCGCCGGTGGCCTGGAGGCCGCGGTGAAGGACGGCGACAACGTCACCATCCTCCCGGCCGTCGCGGGCGGCTGATCTTCACCATGGCCCGCTACGACTCGCTCCTGGACGCGCTCGGCGGGACGCCGCTGGTGGGCCTGCCGCGCCTGTCGCCGTCCGAGAACGTGCGCATCTGGGCGAAGCTCGAGGACCGCAACCCGACCGGCTCGATCAAGGACCGGCCCGCGCTGGCCATGATCGAGGCGGCGGAGCGGGACGGCATCCTGCGTCCCGGCGCGACGATCCTGGAGCCGACGTCCGGCAACACCGGCATCTCGCTCGCCATGGCCGCGAAGCTCAAGGGCTACGGCCTGGTGTGCGTGATGCCGGAGAACACCTCGACCGAGCGGCGTCAGCTGCTGCAGGCCTACGGCGCGCGCATCGTGTTCTCGCCGGCCGCCGGAGGGTCGAACCAGGCCGTCGCCACGGCCAAGGAGCTCGCCAAGCAGAACCCGGACTGGATCATGCTCTACCAGTACGGGAACCCGGCGAACGCCGAGGCGCACTTCCGCGGCACCGGTCCGGAGATCCTCGCGGACCTGCCGACGATCACGCACTTCGTGGCAGGTCTGGGCACCACCGGCACGCTGGTCGGCGTCGGGCGGTTCCTGCGCGAGGCCAAGCCGGACGTGCAGATCATCGCCGCCGAACCGCGGTACGGCGAGCTGGTCTACGGGCTGCGGAACCTGGACGAAGGCTTCGTGCCGGAGCTGTACGACGAGTCGGTGCTGACCGGGCGGTACTCGGTCGGTTCCTACGACGCGTTGCGCCGCACCCGGCAGCTGCTGGAGTCCGAGGGCATCTTCGCCGGCATCTCGACGGGCGCGATCCTGCACGCCGCGCTGGCCGTGGCGCAGAAGGCCGAGGTCGCGGGGAAGACCGCCGACATCGTGTTCATCGTGGCGGACGCGGGGTGGAAGTACCTGTCCACCGGCGCCTACGCCGGAACGCTGGACGAGGCGGCCGCCAAGCTCGACGGCCACCTCTGGGCGTGACAAAAGGCCCTGCTTTTACAGGGCACCCTTCCAGGCGTGATCTTCACTCATGTTGCATCCCCCCAGATGCTCATCAACTGACGTTGAGATCATAGCCTGCAAGGGTGCCCAAGAGCAGCGAATATTTGTGGTCTAACCGTTGAAGGCGACGCCCGGCAGACCGGTCCCGATCCCGGGAAGCACGAGCACCGAGCCGTTCAGCTGCCGTTCCATCAACGCCTGGTCGGACAGACCCGAGCGCGCCGACGTGACGTAGAGGTCGGTGAAGTCCTGACCGCCGAAGCAGCACGCGGTCGGGTTGTCCACCGGCAACGCGATCTCGCGGTCCAGCTCACCGGACGGCGTGTAGCGGCGCACGGCGTGCCCGCCCCACAACGCGACCCAGATGCAGCCGTCGGCGTCCACGGTGAGGCCGTCGGGCCAGCCGTCGGTGTGGCCGACGTGGGTGAGCGGGCGGCGGTTCGCGACGGTGCCTGCGGCGTTGTCGAAGTCCAGCACGTCGATGCGGCGGGTCGGGGTGTCGATGTAGTACATCAGCGTGCCGTCGGGGCTCCAGCCGACGCCGTTGCTGGTGTTCACCTTGTCCACCATGACCTTCGCGCTGCCCTCGCCGGTGACCCTGGCGAGCCAGCCCTCGTCGGCGGCCTGGTCGTACCGCATCGTGCCGGCCCACAGGCGACCGGACGGGTCGACGCCGGCGTCGTTGCCGCGCACGCCCTCGCGCGCCCAGTAGACGAGCCACGACTTGGTGCCGTCGCGGTCGATCAGCGCGATGCCGTCACGCAGGTTGCAGACGATGCCGCCCTGCGCACGCGGCTTGGCGGCGCCGACGTGTTGCGGCACCACGAGCACGGCATCGTCGTCACGTGAGGGCGCGTAGCGGTGCACCTCGGACGCCAAGATGTCCACCCACAGCAAGGTGGAGCTGCTGTGGTCCCACGTCGGCCCTTCGCCGAGTTGGGCCGAGATGCGCACCGCTACTTCGATCGACACCGCTGCAGCTTATGGGCACGTACTCTGGACGTGTGGACCGCACCGCCCTCGCGAAACGGGTCATCCCGCCGCATCCCGTGCTGTCGTTGGTCGTCGTGTTCGGGTTCGTCGGCTTCCTCTACGTGGTCGAGGCGTTCGACACTGCGACCGGTGGCTCGCTGGAGGGCGACGGCGTCCGGCCGCGCGACTTCAGCGAGTGGGACAACCTGCTGTGGATGCCGTTGATCCACGGCGACTGGAGCCACCTCACCGGCAACGCGGTTCCGTTGCTGCTGCTCGGGTTCCTCGCGACCTCGGGCGGGCTCAAGCAGTTCTTCCAGATCACCGCGGTCATCTGGCTGACGTCGGCGCTGGGCGTGTGGGTGTTCGGCAGCCCCGGCAGCCACATCGGAGCGTCCGGGCTGGTGTTCGGGTTCCTGGCGTTCCTGCTCGTGCGCGGGATCTTCGCGCGGTCGTGGCTGCAGCTGCTGATCGCGGTCGGCGTCTTCGCGCTGTACGGCGCCGCGTTGTGGGGCGTGCTGCCCGGACAGCCCGGTGTGTCGTGGGAAGGCCACCTGTTCGGCGCAATCGGTGGCGTGCTGGCCGCGTGGGGTGTGTCCAGGGACAACCGCGCGCGCAGCACACCGGCTACATTCACGGCGTGACGATCGGGATCATGGACTCGGGCGTCGGCGGCCTGACGGTCGCCCGAGCGATCATGGACCAGCTGCCCGGCGAGTCGATCCACTACATCGGCGACACCGCTCATGGGCCCTACGGGCCGCTTCCCATTGCCCAGGCGCGCAAGCACGCGTTGGAGATCTGCGACCAGCTCGTGGACGAGGGCGCGAAGATGCTCGTCATCGCGTGCAACACCGCGTCCGCCGCGTGCTTCCGCGACGCCCGTGAACGCTACGACGTGCCTGTGGTGGAGGTGATCCTGCCCGCGGTGCGCCGTGCCGTGACGACGACCCACACCGGACGGATCGGCGTGATCGCCACGCTCGGCACGATCAACTCGC
Organism: Lentzea alba; assembly: GCF_047445655.1. Lineage (GTDB taxonomy): Bacteria > Actinomycetota > Actinomycetes > Mycobacteriales > Pseudonocardiaceae > Lentzea > Lentzea alba_A. Next base: position 2,090 of record NZ_JAJAEG010000065.1, on the reverse strand, counting down.
ACGCCTACCAGGACGCGTTCCAGGCGGCGCGCGACGTGACGGTGACGGCGGCGGCGTGTCCCCGGTTCGTCGACTTCGTGGAACGCGGCATCACGTCCGGGCGGCAGGTGCTCGGGCTGGCGCAGGCGTACTTGGAGCCGTTGCAACGTGCTCAGGTCGACACCGTGGTGCTGGGCTGCACGCACTACCCGTTGCTGACGGGCGTGATCCAGATCGTCATGGGGGAGTCCGTGACGCTGGTGTCGAGTGCCGAGGAAACCGTGAAGGACGTCGTGCGCTTGCTGACCGAACGCGACGAGTTCGCTTCGGACCCACCCGTCCACCGGGTGACGTGCACTGGTCCGCCCGAGCGATTCGCGAAGCTGGCGGCCCGGTTCCTGCCTACCTTTGAGCAATGGGGCTGACGTGCTGCTGACCGTGCTGGGCTGCTCCGGCAGCATTCCCGGACCTGGCGCGGCGGCGTCGGGTTACCTCCTGGAGTCCGACGGCTTCACGTTGGTGCTGGAGTTCGGCAACGGGGTGCTGTCGCGGTTCCAGGAAGAGCGTCCGCTGTTCTCGATGGACGCGCTCGTGTTGTCGCATCTGCATCCCGACCACTGCATCGACGTGTCCTCGCTCTACGTGGCGCGGAAGTACCACCCGGTGCCGCCTGCCGCGGTGTTGCCGGTCTACGCGCCCGCGGAGGCGCATTCGCGGTTCGTCGCGGCCTATGCGCCGAACGCGGCCGAGCGTTCGGCGTTGGACTTCTCGGACGTGTTCGAGTTTCACCCTTTGGGCTCTGCCGTCCAAATCGGACCGTTCACTGTGGACTCTGCTGTGGTCTCGCACCCTTGCGAGGCCTACGGGTTCCGCATCTCCTGCGGCGGGGCCTCCCTGGCCTACACCGGCGACAGCGGCCCGTGCGCGGCGCTGGACAGGCTGGCGTCGGGCGTCGACGTGCTGCTGAGCGAGGCGAGCTGGACGCACGCCCCGGACCGGCAGCCCGGCCTGCACATGTCCGGGCGCGAGGCGGGCGAACTGGCCGCGCGTGCGGGCGCGCGAAGGCTGTTGATCACGCACGTGCCGCCGTGGACGTCGCGGGAGGACGTGCTGAAGGAGGCCCAGGCGGTGTTCGACGGGCCGAGTGAGCTGGTCGTAGAGGGCGGCCGGTACGAGGTGGTGGGGGAGAGCCCATGATCGAGATCGAGCGCGTCGGCGAGCACGAGTTCGAGGCGACGAACGGGCGCGGCGCGTCCGTGCGGATCGGCCGCAAGGGCCAGGAGGGCTCGTTCAGCCCGGTAGAACTGCTGGTCGCGGCCGCGGCGGGCTGCGCGATGGTGACCGCGGAAACGCTGATCCTGCGCCGCACCGGCGGCGATCAGCTGTCGGCGGTCGCGGACGCGATCCAGTCCGAGAGCGGCAACGAGGTGATCTCCATCCCGGTGACGCTCTCGTACGACCTGTCCGCCGTGGACGACCCGGAGGCGCTCGAAACCCTCGTCCGTCGCGCCGTCGAGCAGTTCTGCACGGTCACGCGAACGCTGAAGCAGTCGGCGACGGCGCCTCTTCAGCTGCCGACGCCGCTCCAAACGGCCTCCGAACCGCTGTGACCGGTCCGCACGGTCTGCACCGTCGTCCCGACCGCGAGCAGCACGACCAGCACGGACACCACGACTGAGATCACCCGCCACGTCTTCGTGGTGGGCGCCTCCGCCTGTCGTTCCCGATCCGCGAGCCGCCCCGCGACCAGCAACGCGATCACCGCAACGCCGAACCCGAGCGCGATGGGCAGCAACGTGGTGCCGAGGTCGGCGTGCGTCTGGATGAGGGGGTTCGGCCCGACCCGGCTTTCGAGCGAGGCCTGCAGGTCCTCACCGGCCTGCTTGGCCACGGGAACGGCCGCGACCCCGGCCAGGGTGACCCCGAGAACAGGCCAGGCGTACTTGCGCCGCCAGCTCGGGACCAGCGCGATCGCGATGGAACTGACCGCCGCAAGGGGCAGCAGCACGACCACCGCGTGCACGAGCAACGGGTGAAGCGGAATACCGTCGATCGTCAGCATGTCTCTCCATAAGCTTGTTGATGTTCAGGACGGGATGTTCTGAATGCCC
>NZ_JAJAEG010000064.1:0-27193 GCF_047445655.1 Lentzea alba | reverse complement strand
TGGCACAGGACCGGCTCGACGGCCCCGGCGACATCAAGGTCGACAAGACCGATGCGGGCAAGGAAGCGGAGTACGCCGATCCGCCGCCGGCCTACGACAACCCGCCACCGGCCTACGACGACCAGTACTACGGGCCACCGGTGACCAGCGGCACGACCGTGATTCGCTCGACAGGGCCGCTGGTTCAGGACGGTCACCGGGCCGTCGGACACCTGGCTGCTCGCGACACGTCCGATGGTGGAGAGGTTCGTTTTGGCAGCGTGCTGCCGCGCACATCGGCGAACGGTCCTGCCGGCTCGGAGAACGCGGTCACCGGCTCAGAAAACGTGCCGCCCGAAGGGGGCAACCGTCCGCTCCAGTCCTCGATTGCAGCGCCGTTCGCGGAGCAGAGCGGCACCGCCCCCTCGCCTGGTACGGCCGGTTCGAACTCGCCGGCCAGCGCGCCTACCGGGTCGAGCGGCTCGCCCGCACCAGTGCAGGCCGGGCCCGTCTCAGCGGCGGCCACGGCCTCGAACGCGGCCTCGCCGGCAAGCACCGCCAGCACGGCGGCCTCCCCAGTGATGCCAGCGTCGGCCACGCACAACTCGGATGGCACTTCGGAGGCCAACCCGGTTGCCACGGCGGCGGCAGCATCCACTGTGGATTCCTGGGCCATGCCCACGCCGCCACAAGACAGCGGTACTCAGTCCCCGGCCTCCGCTGTCCCTTCGTCCGCGGATGGTTCGAGCTCGGCGATTGGATCGAAGTCGGCGACACCTGGCCACGATCGCGACTCCGCAACGGTTTCGGTGTCGACGCCGGTCGTCGCGACGCCCACCACCGTGCCGAACTCGCCTGTACCGGTGAACTCTTCCGTTTCGCCGTCCTCTTGGGCTACGTCCAACTCGGCTGCGAGGAGCGAGACGAAGGACATCAGCCCGCCAGAGCAGGTCTCGCAGCTATCGCGGAACTGGAACGCTGACCTGCCGGTCAGCGGATCAGACGTGGAAGCGCTCAGCGATCCCAACTCGGACTCCGAGGTCGCCACCTTCGGCCTGGAATCGGAGAGCGGAGCAGGCTTCAAGGTGGAGGACCTGAACTCCGCGCCGGAGGGAGACCCGACCTCTCAGCTCCGGCGCTGGGACTCGTCAGGTCCAGAGGTCAGCCCAGAACAGCTCGAGGCGACTCCGGCAAGGTTGTCCGAACAGCAGGGGATCCTGGAAGCGAACACCAAGAGAGCTGGACGCCAAGCCGCGAATGCTGCCGGCTCGCGGACGGGCGCCGGCCACGACCAGGACGTCACACCTGAACTGGACGATGTCGGCGCCCTGGGCGATACCGATTCGGAGAACGAGGACCACGACGCCGGTTCAACGCCCCCTGAAGAGTTGCGTGGTTCCACAGAAACCGGGCGGGTCGAGCTGGACGACTCCGCAGAGGCGGGGGAAGTGGCCGAGAAGCTGGTGTCGCCGGCCATGGCGGGCACGGACGAGGCGGCCGAGTTCACGGAGCCCAATGACGTCGTCCTCGTCGTGGAGAGCGAAGTGCGCACCCCGTCCGGTGAGATCGTGTCTCCTGAACGGATCGGGGAGGTCCGCGAGAAGTACAAGTGGGAGCGGCTCAGACTCGACGAACAGCCGGCCCATGAGCGGGCTTCGTTGTTCCAAGAGGCGGCGGGGCTGGTGAGCGGTTTCGCACAGCTTCCGAAGTTCGACTTCACCGCTCATACCCCGGAAGACCGCGGTTATCGAGCCTTGATCGGCTTGGTGGTCCAGTCGGTCGCCGCCAGGCTTCTGGCGATGCGTCAGGTCGCGGAACCGGATGCCGAGCAGCGCGCCGTGGAGCTGGCTGACGGAATCACTCGGATGCTCGGCATCCGGTGGACGGCTGGAGTGATGCCGAGGGGTGGGGCTCCGCGTGGTGGGGTGAACAGCGCGGGGGCGGGGTCGTCCTCGTCGGCTGCGAGCTTGCCTGCTGTGGAGGTCAAGTTCGGGTCGTTCTGGTTGATGTCGAGCCTGCGGTCGGCCGATCGTGCCAGGATCGTGAGCCTGGCGGGTGAGATGGCAGGCGCCGTCATCCGCGCGGAGCAGGCCGGTCGACCGCTGCCGCAGGTCGTATTCACCGGGTATCTCGTGGCGGCTGCGGCGGATTCCCGAGCGGCAAAGACGATGCGTGAGCAGTATCAGAAGGTGCGGGGCGTGTTCGTCGAGGCACTCACCGAGGCTCTTGCCGCTCAAGAGCACGGCGCTGTCGGGATCGAGGACATCGTCATGCGCGACCAGGTCGCACGTCCTGGTGCCGACGCGGATCGCGGCCACGTGGTGCGCGTCGAGGTCGACGAGGCCGCGATGTCGGTGCCGAACCTCGCGGGCGTCATACAGCCCTACCTCACGGACGTGAGGATCTCGGCCGCGGTCGAGTACAGCTACCGCGCGCTCGAATACGAGCGGCGGCTCGCGGCGGTGTTGGCGTCTCTACCCGCCGTCAACGCTGAACTCGCGCGGATCGTTCAGGCGATCTGGAAGACATCGTCGAAGAAGCTGCGGATGAGTTTGGGCGGTAATCCGGATGAGCGCTTCGAGCCAGGCTGGTATCCCGGGACGCTGCAGAGCATCCGGCAAGTCGTGGAGAACGGCACCTTGCGCGAAAGGGTTTTCCTCATTTGGAAGAGAAGCCTTCTGTTCAAACATTTCAGCAATACCTCAGTCAGAATGAAGGGGTTTGAGGAGGTCTACGCTGAGCGGCAGCCTAATGCCGGGTATATGGAAAAGTTCAACGTTCACACTGCTCATGGAAGAGCCGCTAAAAACAACCAGGTGATGCTGGCCGACTTCAACGGCGACTCCATCGATCGCCCGCGTCTTGAGGAGGCGCACCCGCCGTTGAGCCCTAGTGAGCAGTGGGCGGTTGTCCTAGCGGACGACACGATCGCGTGGGAGCAAGCTCGTTTCAGCAAGCCGCTGATCACGGGTGGGACGCAGCACCGCAGTGGGCAGAAAACGGGAGCGATCATCTGGACCGGCCCCAGCTCGTCCGCGCACTTCGTGGTTCAAGTCGTGGAGCAAATAGCTGCGCAGGCCGGGGTCGAGTTCGACTACGGCCTGCTGCGCCTTGCGCTGTTGTCGGTGTTCTTCCAGATCGGTGCTCACAGCTATCACGAGGTCATGCTCGCGTTCGAAGCAGAGAGACCGGATCTGACGTATGAGAACAACTGGGGCCGCTACCGGAGCTTGGCGCCATTGTCGGAAGACTTTCTGCGTCAACACGTCGCCATAGGTGGGAGGTTCCCGGACGAGTACGCGGTCGACATCCTGGAGTGGCCCTACGGTCGGCCGGCCACGGACACGATGGCCGGTTCTTACCCGATGGCGAACGAGGAAGCGTCTCGGTACTGGAGAGCCAGGTTCTCCGCTGCGACGACCGAGATCGACGCGTTGCCGGGCCAACAGCGCGATCAACTGTTGCGTACGGCGGCCGAGATCATGGCTTCCCGGCACCAGTCACCCCCGTTGCTGAGGACCGGACTTTCACCGGACGCCGCCGCGTATCGGGAGCTGTACGACCGCATGCTGTACACGGTTGCCTATGAGCTCAGGCTCGCCCTGCTCCAGGAACTTGAGCCGCTGGCAGCACAGGACAGGGCGAGGTACGTGTCCGAACAGCTGCGCCGCGCCTTCGGCACCCGCCGGACGCACGGCGGGTTCGGGGCTGGCCGCGGGGAACAGCACGCGGCCGGATACCGCGACGACCAGATGCAGACGCCCGGAGCGGGTTCGTCACGCCACCGCGACACCGCGGAGCCGCTGGATCTGGCATCCACGACCTCGTTGACAGAACTGGACGACTCCGAGGTGAAGACAGTCGAGGGCGAACCGTCGTCGGCCGCGAAGACGGTGACCGTGAAGGCAATGGGAGGTACGGAAGAGACCGCTGCCATACCCACGACGCCACACACCACACTCGACACCCGGTCACAGACCGATGAACAACAGCCGAAACGCACGGTCCTCGACGACGAGGACTGGCACCACAGCACCGCCGACACCGCCGACTGGATGGAGCCACACCACCCCCTGCACGTGAGTCAATGGGACCGACTGCGGCACAGGGCTACACCAGCATTGATCCGAACGGCGCCGTTCACCGTCTCGGACCGGTCCGCGATCATGCCGAGTGGGAAGCCCGGCGGTCGTCCCCGGATCGTGATCGGTCCCGCGTTCGGGGAGACGGAAGCCGCCTACGAACTCAGGCGCATGGAGGTTGAGCCGGGTAGCTGGGTCAAGGAGTTCACCGTCAAGGTGTTCCTCCTGACACCGGCCGACGCGACGGAGGAGCGTGTCGTGGGTCTGAAGAAGGCCATGCACCGCGGCGTGAACTGGTTCTACAACCAGGGCTATCGCCTGCCTTCCGGAGACCAGCTGCACGTGCGGGTCGAGTTCGTCGACTCTGCTGACGAAGCCACCATCAGCGTCGACATCCATCCCGATGGCGGGCCCAGCAGTCAGCACTCCTTCGGTATGGGCGACAACGACAACACACTCGCGCACGAGCTTGGGCACACGCTGGGCCTCTACGACGCCTACAGGCTCCCCGCGGTCCTGCACAACCTCAAGAGGGGACCGAACGGTCGAAGGGGGCGTGTTCACGGCCCCGTGCACAGCCGGGGCGTCATGTCGGACGGCCTGTACAGCGCCGATGCGCGACTGGTGCCACGTGAGGCGTGGAACGTGGAGAAGGCTGCGCTTGCGGGATCAGCTGTAGTCGAGGGGACGGTGCCGAAGACAACGTCTTCCCTGGTGCGTGACACGACCTACGCCATGCTGCACGACGGTGCGCGGGCAGGCGATACCGGAGTGCCGCTCTTCGAACAGGCGGACAGAGGTGACCTTGCCGCGATCGTCACACTCGCAGGTGAAGGGCATCGCGAGTCCTTCTTCGCGCTGACCAGGATCGCCGGACAGGGCGACTCCGACGCACGTCAGGCGCTCGTTGAGATGGCGGCGTCGGGGCAGGTGCACGCGGCGGCCGCGTTGGTCCGCATCGGTGACGAGGTCAGCCGCCCGGAATTGAACGGCCTAACGGCGATCGGAGTGCTGGAGAACCTGGTCGACGTTCCGGAACCGCTCGTCGCGCACGAAGTGGCGAGGTCGTTGCTCCGCGACCTCGCGGCAGAGGGCCGGGCTTCGGCTGTGCGGGTTCTGGTGCGGCTCAAGGACGTGGCAGGACTTGACGTGGCGAACGAGAAGGGCAACGCGACCGCGTACGACGGTATCGTCCAGCTCGCGATCGAAGGCGACGAGGAGGCCGTCGATCTCCTGGGGGAGCGGGCCGATTTGGAATCCCTGCTGACCGCGGCTCAGGCCGGCAACGCGTCAGCCCGTGCGGCGTTGCGGGACATCGCGGAGACCGGTGAGGCATCAGCTCTGGTGGTCCTCGCCGAACAGGGTGACGTGAACGCCGCTCTGGCGCTCGCGGCAGGAGGTGACATCCAGGCGCTGCGCGTGGTCAACCCGGCCGCGTACGACGCGCTCGAAGGCCTGGTGTCGAAGACCAGCACCGGCGGGCACTCGGCGATGAACCGCTCAATGCTGCGCGAGGTGGTCCTGCGGATCGCCGAGCAGCAGGAACGGGAGGGCGCCGACTCCGCCGTGCGGCTGGCGACCGAACTCGCCGCTGCCAACGACCTCGTAGAACTGTTCACCATTCCCGACCTCCTGTTGAGCGGTCTCACGGACGAGGTCACGGCTGGTGAGGTGATGGCCGACCTGATGTCGGCCATCACTCGCGTTGGTACCTCCGCGAGTGTGCATGCGGAACGGTTCGCGCGTGCACTCGAACTGCTTCCAGAGACCGGGCGCTTGGACCTGCACCTCACGAGCGACTCGATCGGCCGGTCAGAGGTCATGTCCGCGGTCGTCCAGATCGCGACAGCACTGTCCACAGACGACGCGGACGTCCCAGCGGTGGTGGACCCCGTGGTTGCTGCGGACTCCCGCACGGACCTCGGTGGAACGCAGTCGGCCGAGGCCGATCCCGACAGTGCCCCGGCTTTCGGCCAACTCGCGCAGGGGCAGCCGGCCAGGGCCGAAGCGCAATCTTCGACTTCCGGGGAAACCTGGACGACCGAGGTGTCAACTGGAGGAAAGAGCACAGGCGCGGTGGTTCTGGGGAGCGCGATGTACGGAGACGAGATGTCGGACGTCCGTCGGGCGACCGGCGAGGTGCCATATCGGGCACTGCGCCAAGGCGGACGGCTGGTCCGCCTGGATCTCCTCGGTTCTTCCAGGTCCGTGGCGATGGCGAAGTGGCTCATGCGGCCGGGGCTCCTCACGGCTGCCCACCGCGAGTTCGAATCTGGTAAGAGCAGGCATCCCCGCACCTACAACTGGGCGCCGACAGGTGATCACCTTGTCGTCGGCGTTCGGACGAGCGGTCATCGCGCACTGGTCAACCTGCCAGGACTCAAAGATGTACATCTGGACGGGTTCGCGCTCGCTCACCTGCTCAGAGACTTCGGCGCGCTCGATGGACACCCCGCCGGCTCGACGATCTGGCTCGCGGTCGTCGCTGACACGCCCGAGCCAGGCCATGAGTTCTTGGCGAGGTCATTGCACAGGAGCTTGCTGGAACTCGGCCACGAGCGGATCATCGCGGTCGCTACGACGCCACACCCGTTCTACATGACTGATCTGCTGGTGCCCGACGGCGGCCACATGCGGTTCTTCGGCGGGACGGCTGAGATGATCGCAATGAGTCTTGTCGCGGCGAACGAGCTCCAGTGGCGCTATCGACCCAGGGATCGCGATCAGAGCCAGCCAGTTCCACTGGAGCACCGCGCTGACGTTCTGGCGCTGATGCCCATCGCTGAGCGGGAGACCCTGGTTCATGGGCGGCGACCCGCCGACGCTCTGCTCGCGGTGTACAGGGTACTTCGGGACAAAGCGACCGAGGCCGCGGCCGACGTGCTGCTGCTAGCGGTCGCGACCCAGAGGTACAGCATCCACACCATGAAGGATCTGTGGTCGCAGTTGGCTTCCGCGCAGGTCAGCGTCACCGACTTCGACGAGGTGCGGCATCGCGCACCTAAGACGAAGATCGAGAAGTTGGGCGAACGCGGCCAGCACGTCACCTACAGCGTCAGCCGTGTCGAGGTCTACCCGGGCATCTGGATGCGCGAGGTCCAGCTGAAGATCAACCTGGTTTTTTCCGGCGACGTCCCGGCGGACAGGCGCACGCAGTTCTGGGAGAACCTTCTCATCGGCGTCGAACAGGCTTTCGGCTTCAACATCCGGTTGCCGGAAAGCGATGATCTGTTCCGCGTGCAACTCCTTCGCGTCGACTCCGAGGATGAGGCCGACCTGACCGTGGCAGTCGCGCCGGACGACTCCCACGCCGGGCCGACGGAAACCACTTGGCGGTTGTCCGACAGTCGTGCTGTGCTGGCAGCACGTGTTACGAGACACCTCGGCGCGGGTGGGAGCAGCTTGGCGTCGATCGAACTCCTTGCACCGGTCGGCGAGTTGGAGAGCCGATCTCACGATCAAGTTCGCATCGAGGCTGACTGGAACCGCTCACTGATCACCGGTCGGGACGTCACGGGCAGGACGCGCAAATTCGCGGTTGCTGACGTCAAATCGGTACCCCTCGCCTCCGGTGAACGCCGCACCGGGACGTTGTTCCGGTCCAGTGGTTTCGAAGGGCTGTGGACGCCGGATCTGATCGAGGGAGTGGGCAGACACGGCGTCAAAGAGGTCGTGCTCACCGATATCGGTGCCGCCAGTGGATCTGGGAATCGAACCATGACCCGTCGAGTCGACGGCTTCGAAGTGGTGGTGGTGAGCGCCAACCAGCAAACGGCGGTGCTCGACGTGGCCTCGGTCGGCGAAATCCTCGTTGGCGGGGCTGCGTTCGGGAAGGTGCTACTCCCGCATCTGTCGATGGAACGCCAGGGGCGCCCTGTACTGCTGCTCGCGTCGTACGCAGGTCGCCTCAGTCGCCCCGGTGGGTTCGCCTTCGACCTCGGTGCCGTGTTGCATGAGGAGCAACGCCGAACGGTCAGTGCGGTAACTCTCGGCGTGAGGGTCGAGTTGAACCACGCCTCGGGCGACGGCATGGTTCTGGCGTCGCCCGGAGCTCACCTCAACACGTTTCCCCAGGCCGATCCAGCCGACGAGGTCAGGGAAATCTCCACGGCCCTGCGGACCGGTTGGCGGTACGCACCGTCTGAAAAACCCCTCCAGGGCGAGCTGCCGACTCTTGCTGACCGAGGTGGCACCATCGCATTGCTCATCGGGACGGTCGATCGGCTGAAGGCCACCTTGATTCAAAGCCGAGGAATCCTCGACTTGTTCGCGGTGCGCAGGGAAATACGTGCTGTGCACGCTCAGCCCGAGGTGCTGTTGCCGTTGCTCATGAGGCACATCGCGACAAGTGAAGACGATGTCCGAGGCCTGGTCACCTCGGTGATCGATACGCGCGGCAAGCAGACTTCGAACGGCGGTGTGAGGTGGGACGACACGATCACGTTCAACGAGGCGGACTGGAAGCCGTTCACCCCGTCTGGGAAGGCAACGTGGGACTATCAGAGAAAAATCATTCGCCGACCGGTGATCATGAATGCGCCGGGGGCCGACGGTGAAAGCCCGGCATGGGACTACACAAATCTGACCACGGTCTTCCATTTCGACCCATCAGCCTCGGCGAGCGAGACACCTGATGTTTCCAGGTTCAGTATCAGCAGGCCGTTCCACGAGCTGATCAGGTCCATCGGTGAGGTCCTGGCCGAACACCACAAGTTCGGCGGAGAACTCCCGGTGCTCGCGATCACTGCTCACAGCCGAGCCGAGTGGTCCATCCGGGGGGACGCGCGTGCGCGGGAGAAGGCCCAGAGCTTGGCCACTCGACGTGCCGAGGCGACGTGGAAGGAGCTGGCCGCGCGGATCCCCTTCCAGCTGGAAACCTTGAAGAGGCAGTCGGTGTCTGTGGCCTCCGGTTGGTACATGGACGAGTTAACACGAACGAGGCGACTTGCCGGGGTCATCGAACCGTCGTCCGCGAAACGACAAAACGCTGCCCGCGTGGAGGTCGCGCTCATTTCTCGAAAGACACTCGTCCGCGAATATCACGCGCGTCGAGACGTACGAGGCCTGGTCGGGCTGCTGGTTCAAGGTGGAGGGTCCGCTGCGGAGGCGCTGGCTGAACTCGCCGGAGAAGGAAACGCCGAAGCACAGCGATCCTTGATCAAAGAAGTGAGTTCCTCGGAGATGACGAGGTTGGCGCGCTCGGGAGCGGCTGCGGCGCGCACGGCCCTGCGGGACAGGGCAAAGCGCGACGACCCGCTTGCCATCCAGGCACTCACGTCGCTGCAGGACGTGGAGGGCCTGATCGAGGCCATGGACAATGGCGCCTCAGAAGTGGAGCGGACCCTGATGCGCTTGGCCTTGGCGGGGAGGACGGATGCGGTCCAAGCTCTGGTGTCGCGCGGTGATGTTCCGACTCTGGTCGAAATGACGAGGTACGCCATGGCGCATTTGGAGCGCTTGAAGACGATGGACTCTGCGGCGGCCGTTGAACGCGAGAAGTTCCTGGAACAAATGGTGTCCACTGTGCACAGTGCACTCGTCGAGCTGGCCAAGTCCGGCAGCCCGAACGCCGTTAGCGCGCTCGCGCGACAGAGGGATGTGGCAGCCCTTGCTGAGGCGGCTCGGACAGGAGTCACAGCTGCGCGCGCGGCCCTAGCCCGGCTGGCCGACGAAGGTAACCGGGAGGCGCGCGCGGTGCTGGACGGTCTTGCTCGTAGATGACCAGCATCTGTGAAGTCAGCGGATAGGTGAGCGGACCAGCCCGCAAGCGACCAGTGGGCGTTTCTGATCGATCGGGCCTGACAAGCGCCGGAAGCTGTGGAGGAAGCGCAAAGCTGCGGACAGTGGGGCCGCGCAAGGCTCGTCATCGGGAGCTGGCTGGTCGCAGCAGACGGCTCGAACGGGCCGCACCTCGGGTTGCAGGAGTCATCGCAGCACCCCAGTTCACGGTTGCGATGGATTTCGAGGTCCGAGACCGGTCGATCAATTAGGGCCGTCGTCTGACGCGCGAGCAATCGAGAAGCATGCAAGATCCCGCGATCGCGTCTGGACCGGCAAACACCGGCGTAACAGCAGTAGCCCGGCTAGCGGCAGGACAGGGGCGCCACCGATCACTTCGGTGGCGCCTTCTGCAGTACGGGGGCAGGTTTCTGGGCGAGGACGAGCGCATGGTCATCGCTGATCGGTGCCGCGCGGGCGCGACGCCGCACCAAATCGCCACTGACCTGGGGTGGAAAGATGTGGTTGCCGACCGGCTCTTCAGGTCTTTGTGCATTTCACCGCCACGCTTTTAGTGAACAGTGTGACACCGATTGTGCACCTGATTGCGGTTCAGCAGCTAGACGTCAGGCGGATCGTTCCCTGACATGCCTTTGGAGGTCGGATGGGCGTAGTCCGATGTTGAATCTCGGCAAATCTCTCTATTCGGCCTGTTTGTGCACGATGAACACGCCGACTCTGGGGCCTGATCTCATAGAAGGCGATCGTATTGATCTTGGGGGCATCTGCGTGGAAGAAATGTTTCTCCATTAATTTGAATCGTGTCGCGAACTCACCCTGACTTCGTCCGGTTTGAGTGCGCCGCGCGGGAGCAAGGCTTCTGGTGGCGCTCGTAAGATCTCAAGTCGATGAAGGCGGTATGTGCGGCAGCAACAGTCGGCGCCTGTGTTGGGCGGCCATCCCACTGCCTTTGAAGTGGTGCCGAAGGGCCAGGCTTTGTGCCTGCCGGCGCCTTCTGGCTGCCTGATCTTGAAGCCGAGCCGTGGATGCCCGTAACGTCGGTCAACTGGCAGTGCAGGTCCGTTCGACTTGTTTGAACCAGTCCTGCCCGAGCATCGTGTCGCAGTGTTGTAGGCGACGGTCGCTTGTCCCGTGATCTTAACGCAAAGGATTACTGAAATGATTACTCGATCCCTAAGTCGGATCATTTTTGGCGGCTCCCTGTCTCTAGCTCTTCTGTTTGTCGCATCGTTGATGGGCGGTGCTTCTGCCGTTGCTGCTCCAGCGTGTCCGAGCACGCTGTGCGTCTGGGAGCATCACAGTTTTCAGGGGCGTCGCATCGACTTTGGCCACGTGCTTCAAGAGCGGTCCATGAAAAATCGAGTCATTGGCTCTCATGCAACCATGAATGACCGGATTTCTTCCTTTGTCAGCAACCACGGCGGAAACCTTTGCTTTTATGAGCATGAAGATTTCAGGGGGCTGGAGTTTCGCATTGGTCCGCGTGAGAGCTGGGGATCCATGCCGCGGTGGATCAATGATAAGATCTCCTCGTTCAGGGCGTGCTGAATTTTGCTTGTTTGAACTTCGCCTCGATCTTGTAATTCGCCCGCAAGACGCGGATTCGGTGTTTAAAATTTGCGTGGACGATCAATCATCTCCCGCGCGTGCAGTGCGGGAGATGATTGTGGCTTGTTGCCTGGGGTGTCCGTCCGGTGATTGTCGATGGACGAAAGTCGAAAGCTGGCGCGGGTCAGCCGGGCATGAGGGAGTCGGTGAAGCTGCCGCGGGAGAGTGCGCTGCTGATGTCGGGCGCGGTCAGTCCGTCTGGGGAGATATCACGTCGTTGGTGCAGGTCAGTTGCAATGGCTTGTGCGTCGTGATCTGCAATGTTCATCAGCGCCGACACCAGGGCGTTGCCGATCGGCTCGCCCAGCTGGTGGCGAAGATCGATACGAACCCCGGCAGGACCCGCTGCGTCCAGAGTCGGAGCAGCCAGGCAGACGTCGTGAGCACGGACAAGTAGACGCGCGTGCTGCCGATGTCCCAGGACGCCACCAGATCGGGCATCCTGGCTCCAGTCGGCCGCGTCTCGCGGCTTGGTGGTGTGCGCTGATCGGGGACACCGCGGCCTTGTGGTTTGGCAGGGCTCGACATGCGGGGCGCCGTTGATGCCGCAATCCTTAGTGCCTGTTTCTGAGCTACTGAGGCTGTGTGAGTCGTCGGACGGTGATGCGGATCATTGACCATCGCGCCGTTGCCTCGTGGTGCTGGCGTAGTCGTTCGTAGTCGTTCGTAGTCGCGGGCGCAGCGGCGGTGGTTGGTGATCCGTGCGAGGGCCGTTCCACCCCACCGCCGTGGCATCACCCATGAAATGCGGTAGGTCGGGCCGTTTCACTATCTCGACGGTCAGCGCGAGGGTGTTGCGTGCCCAGCCGAGCAGGGTTCCGGTGTAGCCGCCGTCCGCGCGGATGAGTTGGACTCGCCGTCCGGCGGCGGACCGCAGGCGCCGCAACGGGGAGCGGGCTGCGATTCTGTCCGATGTGGATGCTGGGGTCACCAGCACCGCGATCAGCAGTCCGAGGGTGTCCACGGCGATGTGGCGCTTGCGTCCCTGCACCTTCTTGCCCGCGTCGTAGCCGCGGGTCGATGTGGACACGGTAGGCGCCGCTCGTACGGATTGGGAGTCGATGATCGCCGCCGACGGGGCGGCGTTGCGGCCGTCCGCCAGCCGGGCACGGTTGCGCAACGCGTCCAGGAGCCGCTGGCTGGTGCCGGCCTTCTCCCAAGCGGTGAAGCGCTTGAAGACAGCTGGCCAGGGAAGGGAAATCGGCGGGCAGGGCTCGCCACTTGATGCCGTTGTCGACCACGTAGAGGATCGCGTCGACGATCAGCCGACGGCAGTGTTTTTCCCACCGTCCGCCACGACCGGCCAGGCACGCCGGATCGGGCAGCAGGGGGTCGAGCACGGCCCATTGGGCGTCGGTGATGTCGGTGGGATACCGGCTCGCCCGCCGACCGGGCTGATGTGTGACGGCCAAGCGGCAACAGGCGGGACCCGCGGTGGAACCGCCCGCGGGGATCGGGCACGATAACAATGGAACTCCTAGCAGAACGGCGCTTCGACAACGTCCGATCTACCAGGAGTTCCCCTGTCTGCACACCACAGGGCTCTCACCTGCTCAAGCTCGGAAACAGGCACCTTAGCCTGAATCCACCGACGGTTAGTTGGTGATCATTTCGTGGGTTTGCGCCAGAAGGATTGATCCTTGCCGGTCGTGGAGGCGTGCGGGAACCGCTGGTCTGCCCAGCGTGTCCACGGTGAGGTCTCCGGTCGGGCCTGGTGGGCGGGGGTCGGGTCAGGCGGCTTGTGACAGCCCGGTGACGGCGGTGTGCAGGGCGATGAAGGCGTGTTCCCAGGGCCAGTGCTCGGGCAGGTGCAAGATCGGCTGTCCTTGTGGCCGGGCCAGCCGCGCGGGGATGGCGATGAGGTGCCGGCGCAGGGTGGCGCCTCGTGCTCGTGCGTGGAACCGGCTGGCCAGGCTGCCCGCGGCGCGCAGCAGGTTGTGGGTGATCGCCGCGCAGATGGCCCAGGCGGCGTTGGCGTGGAAGTGCCCGGAGGGCAAGTGCGCGAGCGGCCCGTCGATCAGGTCGGCGAAGACCTGTTCGATGATCGCGTGCTGCGGTGCGTCACATCGGCATCCACTGTGGACAGTGTGGTGTCGGTGAGGAACGCGTGATGGCGCCAGACGGGAAACAGGGCGTCGGTAGTGTTCTTGTCCTTGACCCTGCGCACCACCAGGCGGGCGGTCACCTCGTGCTTGGTTCCCGCGAAGGCGGTGTAGACCGTCTCGGCGACCTCGGCGTCGGAGATCAGCTCGCCGGTGTCGGGATCGGTGACCGCGTCCGGGTAGTGCACCGGGGTCCAGGCGTCCTCGCCGATGCCGGCGATCGCGGCCCGGATCGAGGCGTTGAGCGACACGGTCACCGAGAACCGGGCCCCGCCACGGCGTGCCGCGCTGATCACCGCGCCCGCGTAATACGCGGAGTCCGCCCGCACCGGCACATTGCCGACCGCACCGGCGGCCTTGGCGGTGACCAGGGCTTCGGCCAGCAGGCTGGCCGCGCCCCGGCTCGAGCCCGCCGAGCCCTTGCGCAGCCGCATCCCGCCGATCACCGGCGCGGCGATCGGCGTGGAGATCGTGGCCACCAGCGGGGACAAGCCACGCAGCCGCACCGGGTAGCCGCCGACCTTGGTGTGCCCGAAACCCGCGCCCTGCTTACGTTTGCCGTACACCCGCCGCAGCAGCGAATCAATGTCCACATAGGTCATCTCGGCCGCCCCGGCCAGTACCGGCGTCCGCTCGGCGAGATCGACCAGCAACCGGCGTGCCACCGCGCCCAGTTGCCGGGTGTGGCCGTGGGTGAACGCCCGCAGGAACGAGCCCAGCGTCGAGGGCGCGTACACCCCGCCGAACAGCCGTGGCATCCCGCCATGACGGATCACATCGAGATCGTCGATCGAGTCCGCGCCCGCGACCATCCCCGCGATGATCGAGGCGATCTTGCCCGCCGGGTTAGCGCCGGTCGAGGCGATCGGCGGGTTCGTGATCGTCACGCGCTCTGCGACCAGGTCAGGCAGCCCGGCCCGCTCGGCCAGTGCCATCACCGGAACCAGCCCGGCACACGACACGAGGTTCTCGTCGTCGAACCGCACCGCCGCGCGGGACCACCTGTGCAATAATTTCACTGAAAGTGCCTTCCGTGCACTGCGATGTGGGACCTTAGACAAGCCTCATTGTCGCAGCTCAGAAGGCACTTTCGTCGTTAACGCGCCACCCCTCGGACGTCAATCATCGGTGGATTCAGGCTTAGGGTGATGGCGCTAGCCGACAATCGACTGCAGCCATCATTGCTCAAGCGGCTACATGGCCGCCGTACCTGTGCTGTGCTGCAGGGCCAGCGATTGAGCCGGGATTCCCGCCTGGCATCACTTGCTCCGACGTTGGTGCCTGTGAGCTGTGGGGGTCTTTGCGCGTTCAGAAGCTGGCGTGGATGCGGTTCTGGATCTCCGCAGGGGAGGTTGACGAGCTTCTCATGGAAGTCTTGACGCCCGCTGGGACGACGTAGTGCCCGTCTGCCGATGCAGGTCAGATCCAGTCGCGTCACGACTGGCGCGTCGCGTCCGCCGTCCACGCCTGCCCTGGGTTCGACCGGGTGCTCTCCACGCCGCGTCCGCCGTCGGGAATGCCGGCAGCGAGTCGTCGAACGCGATGCCGTTCAGGCTTCACGCCTGCTGGCGTGAATCAGCCGACAACTGCGCCTCGTGCGCCCGTCTAACACGGAACGAGAACGCAGCCGCCGGAGTCTGGGTCTGTCGACGGCGACGTGCGGCTGTTCGGTGTACTCGAGCTGGAGAGCGTGGTGGTGGTGGTCGTATTTGTCGTGGAAGCCGGCGTCGACCCGGAAGTATCAGGAGGGGCCGGAAGCGGAGAGGCCTGCGGAGGGGGAACTTGGTTCGTCGTCCGGTTCGGTGGTGCTGGGGGAGTGGTGCTTGGCGGCGGGTTCTGACTTGGTGCGGAGGTCGACGTGAAAACGGTTTCCGTCGTGCCCGTAGGGACGAGGCTGGGTACGTCGATGCCTTGATCTTCGGGGACTGCAGGAGATGACGTGGTGGTGTGAGCGCGGGGCGCCGTGAGGTGGACGCCGACGCCGATACCAGCGGGGACAAGCACGGCGCAGGCGCACAGGACCATCAGCGGAAGCCTCAGCCGCAGTCTGTCGGCAGCTGCAGGCCGAGTGGTGTCCTCGGACAAGGTTTTTCTCCTCACGGCGGGTCAGCCCTGGCCCACGGTCGGTGGTGGGGTCGGCCGGAAATCCGGGTCCGGGAAGTTCCTGGTCAGCGCTGCGTTCCACTCACCGGATGTGATCATCTGCTTGATCGCTTCGTTGATGCGTCTTCGTCCCTTGTCGTCACCTTTTTTCAGACCGATGCCGTAGCGTTCCTCGCTGAATGTCCGCTCGACGAGCTTCAGCAGTTCGGGGTTCTTCGCCGAATACCCAGCCAGTATCAGGTCGTCGGTTGTCACAGCGTCGACCTCTGCGTTGAGCAGCGCGGTGACGCACAGGTCGAACCGCGAGTACTCGACGAGCTGGACGGTCGCCGCGTACTGCTGTCGCACTCGTTGGCTCGATGTCGTACCGGTGACGCTGCACAATCTCCGCGAGTTCAGGTCGCTTGGCCCCTTGATCGATACTTCTTGCTGGCGTACAAGGAGGTCCTGACCGGCGACGTAGTACGGCCCGGCAAACGTGACACGCTGCTGCCGTTGCGAGGTGATGGAGTAGGTGGCGGCGACGAAGTCGACCTCGCCTCGTTCGATCGCGATCTCGCGGTCGGCGAGCAGTACCTGTTTCCAGGTTATCCCGTTCTCTGGCACGTTCAATTGTTGTGCAATGTATTTCGCGACGTCGACGTCGAATCCACGTACGGTGTCGTCGGCCGGTCTGTGGCCGAGTCCTGGCTGGTCGAACGCGATTCCGATGCTAAGACGGCCGCTTGCGCTGTGCGTCAGTGCAAGGGAAACGTCATCGGAATGACCACAGGCCCTCACGACGAGCACGGCAGGCAGTATCAGCAGTGAAGCGGCAAGGAATCTTCCGAACGTTGGCAAAATATCTCCGGCGCGTAAGTCGTAACAGGTCTGTGATCACGCCGAGATTAGACGGCCGGGTTCCCGGTTTCCAGAGCCGCGTTGTTGGTGCAGGAACCTCTGCACTTGTGGGCCGGGTAACCCGGTGTGCGGAGGCGGTCGGGGCAATCCTCGCGGTACTCTGGGGCAGTTTCGGTGAGACCGGCACTCCTTCGCGCTCGGGCGTGGCAGCTTCAGTGCCACACCGAGTCCGATGGGAGTGCCGCCATGTGTGATAACGAGAGCGCGGATGGGGATAAGGCCGCCAAAACCGCGGACGGACTGCTCATGACGTTGGTCCAACAGGTTGCCAGTGCCACAACCCATGCATCTGGACTGCAGCTGGTGCGGGCGGAAGCACGCGTGGCGGAGTTCCACCTGCGGGAGGACGGCTCGACTGCGTGACGACACGGGTGCCCCTGTTGCTTGATTGGCCTCACAGCGTTCGAGAGTCTCTGAATGCGGAAACGACTGTTGGGCGCTGCGACGCATTGGGAACGGTTCCGTGGCACCGGCACCTCGCCCCATTCCTTCAGCGAGTTAGCGCGGCTGAGCCGATGATCTGTAGGAATTGTTGGGCGAGGGCACCGTCGGGAGCGGCGAGTTGGTGAGCGCCGTATCCAGCGGTCGCGCGGGGGACGTGCTTCACCCGCTGGCTGCCGAACCGGTTTCGGCTGTCCGTTGACGTGATGTCGGTGCCAGGTGCGGGCACCGAAGCGTGCCGGCTTGGACTGCTGCACAACGAACTCGGATTGTTCTCGTGATCATGATCTCGTCTGTTCTTGATCGAGTAGATGGATCACGGCTGGATGGTTGTGGATCAGCAGTCGCGCCTGGAGTAGCGCTACCGGGCGGTGTGCGAGGTGCTGAGCGGATCAGCGATCGGCGAGGCCGCGGCCAGGTATGGAACCTCGCGGCAGACACAGCACGCCTGGCGACACGCTTCCAGTAGGAGGAGTTCCTCGACCATGTCGCACCCCTTCGAGCCCGTCACCGCCGTCTCGTTGCACCAGGCCATGGGCGGGCGGACCGTCACCGCCTGGGCAGACCAGCGCAGCATCCACATCACCTCCGACGGGATACGTCGGGTGCACCGTGGCGTCCCGGCTGCGGCCCGAGGACCTACGGCACCTTGTGACGCGGGCGCCATCAGCGCCGAAGGGCCGCATCCCGCCTTCGAGCGCGGCGTCGACGTGACGGGATCCCAGCGCTGACCGAGGAAGGTGAGGGTCGAGATCGACGCGCTCGGTCAACGAGACGGCGTGGTCACTATCGCCGGCACCACGCACCTGGTTGGATTCGCCCACGCGAACGGCAGGGGCATCCTGCGGCTGGACGGGCACCTGATGCACGTCGTGCTCGACACACCCTCATCGGCAGCTAGCACTGCCTGGTTCCAGCCGACCAGCTCGCTCGGCTGCAGGGCGCCCGCACGCCGTTCAGCCTGTTGCCGTCACCGTCACCGCCCGTGGGCTCGATGCGCGCCCAACGACGGGTCCATGCCGACGGCCGCATCCTGGTCGGCGGCTAGCGGATCAAGCTCGGGTCGCGTCACCGCGGCAAGCAGGTCACCGTCGTGATCGAGGACACCTACCTCCGTGTCCTGCATGGCGCGGAAAGGATCGTTGTTCGGCCCCGCTAGAGCCTGAAACCCATCACCTGACTGCACGTCACCGGCAAAGACGTCATGTCTATGCCGGAAGTTCTGACCAACTTGTCCGGTGACTCTGTCCCCACGTCGTCCTTTGTGGACACGCGTACGATGGGTGAGGATTGCTGATCGCCCGGCTCGTAGGGCGTCGTAGTCTCGCGGTGACCACCGAGATCGCGTGGACTTTTACGACCAGATACCAGGTTCGGATCCTTTGACAACGCTGCCCCTCTCGACGGTCAGCGCGCAGGACGGGCAGCCCCGCTACGAGGCGACGGCGCGTTCGGCCGCGGTAGCGAGATTGCGCCAGACTTGCCACCCGTCGGCGACCTGCACCGCATCCGGTGCACAGTCGCGGACGCCATCGACGTAGGCGACGGCTCGACCCTGGTAGACAATCTCCACGCCTTGGGACAGGGAGAAATCGTCCACCCGAATACCGTGGTGTGGGTGGTTCGGAATCGGGCAGGCCTCACAGCGATGTTCTCCGGCTGACCGACGCGGTCAGGTGCCGGATCAGCCTGGCTCCAGTGCGGTCGCCCAACGCCAGCGCCACAACGCACAACACCCGCTGCAGCAACACGGTCCGGCGGGCGTGCTGATTGCCAATCCCGCCTCCGACATCCTGTCGGGTATGTGCCAGGAAGATCGTGCTGGCTCCCCGCGGGATCTGGAGTTCAAGGGGCTGGTCGAACGCAACAACCAGTTCCACCAGCAGACCTCGTTTCTGCCGGGCAGCGTGTTCGTCTCACCGGCGGATTTCAACAGTCAGCTCGAGGAGTGGCTGGTCCGGCGAACCTTCGGACGGTCTGGTCGATTCAGGGCCCGCCGGACCAGCTGCTGGAGACCGACTATGTGGCGAATGCTGCCGTTGCCTCCGGTCGCGCCGCTGATCGGGCTCAACCAGCGGGCCTGGCTCGGTCGGGACTACTACGTCCGGGTCGACACCGTCGACTATTCGTCAACTCGCGGGTGATCGGCCGGTTCGTCGACGTCATCGCCTCGCTGACGGACGTGGCGATGTGTGCGAACGCCAGCTGTCTGTCGCCGGGCACGGGCGATGCTGGGCCAAGCAGGTCGTGATGACCGATCTCGATCACCAGACCGCCGCAGCCTTGCTGCGCAAGAATTTCACGGCGGAACGAGCGCGTCGCGAGGCTGCAGTGCAATTCCGCCGTCACATGACGGACACGTCGTCGCCATGCGGGCGCTGCCCGACTACGACACCGAGTTCGGCGTCGATTTCACCACACCCCATGGAAACGAGCAACACGTGACACAACCCTGCCTGCGAGCTGGGCGACCACGGCGAAGGACGGGCTGCCCTCCTAGATCGCCTGCCTGACCAGGGGCGCTCAAACCCCGGCCATCGGCGCGTTCTTGGATCCACCTGCCGCGGAGGCCCGTGACGAGAACTGGTCGCACGAGGAACACCTGGCCGCGCTGCTGCAGCGCCAGGTCGCCGACTGCGAATCGAAAGGCACGGTGATGCGGATCCACATCGCGCGGTTCCCCGCGGTCAAAAGCCATGGACTCTGCCAGCTGCCCAGCACTCCGACTGTGTACTCGCGCGAGCCTCGAGTTTGAGCCTGTGGACCTGACCCAAGAGACGATGTTGCCCTAGACGACTTACAGATGTGGCGCAATCGCGGGTGCCACAGCACGTCGCCCGATCGCAGGCCGGGCGTCCTATCGCAACGGCGGTGGCGCATCCCTGTGTCCTCGGCGTGGCGACTGCCGACCTGGCAGTACTTCCTTAGCACGGTGACGGGAGCGGGCAACCGCCAACCTTGATCAACTCGGCGATGCAGGGAAGGCCACCGAAGAAGGGGGGCCGGTGAGCTCGTCGAGGGCGTCAAGGCCTCTCTTGCACAACGGCATGCTGTGTCGAGAAAGCAAATGTGAACAAGACAGCCCACCTAAGAAGAGGTCTCGTATGACCGCATGGCTCGAACCCCTGCGGCAGCAGCGTCAACCGTGATGGCAGGACCCTCAAGGGAGCAAGTCCGTGCACCCCCGTACATCGTCCTTGCGGGTTCAACCGCCGAAGGCAACGATGTGCCCAACCAAAAAATTCGATCAAATGTCTGACTAGTCGATCTCGTCGATCTGATCGATGGCTGCGGGGTGAACCTTTGACGACACGAGCTGATTCCACGAGCGTCCTGGCGCGCGCGCTTTCACTTCTCGAGGTTTTGCGCTCGACAGGCGCACCCATGACGTTGTCCGAGCTGAGCAATGACTCGGGGCTGGCCATGGCCACCTGCTACCGCATGCTCACCATAATGGTCAACGCAGGTGTCGTGGACAAGATCGGCAAATGTTACGCTTACCACCACTTCCTCAATGCTCAGGGGCCTGCGGACGACCCTTCAGTGCTGCGGCTTGCTCCGTTTGTGGGTGAATTGTTTGTCAAGGTTCAGCGCACTGCAGCTCTTGCTGTGCTGTCTGGCGTCGACGTCGCCTACCTGCACGAAGTGCGCGGTCTCCGTTCGGTAGGAAAGCGCTTCGAACGGGAGGTGGCTCACCAAAGTGTTGCCGGACGTGCGCTGCTCGCGTTTGATCAGACTCTATCCCGGAACTCGACCAGCTCTTCCGAGGTTGACGCGGCGTCGTCTTCGCAGCTCTCGCTGGAGTTGGCACGGATTCGCCGGGATCGTTACCACATCGGGCAGATATCTCCAGGTGTGACTGATGTCGCTGTACCAGTGATTGGAGTGGGCGGCACACCATTGGCGTTGGTCGTTCGAGGTGCGGCAAGGCCGCTCGACCTGGAGGCTATTTTGAGTAACATGGTTGCAGTGAGCGCGTCCGCATCCAGCTCGCTGCATCGATCCCTATCGCAACAGTCGGTCCGGTGGTAGAGCGGCACGCATCATCAACAATCTGACGGTCAGCTGAAATCGACTGTTCTGATGGCCCTGAAGGCCTGAAAGAATAACTTGGATCGCACTGGTCGGTCGAGCTGGTATTACCTTGAACCGGGGTTTGTCATGACGACGAGAGACGTGACCTCCACGTTCGATGGCCTGGAATCTCTGCGGCCATGGCTGGACAAAGAGGTACAGCAGGCGGTCGCAAGGTCCTGTGTGAAGTCGCCGCCGCTGAGCGAAGCGGTCGCTCGGCTTTTTTCGCTCGATGGTAGTGGGGCGACCGTGTATCGGTTGTTTCCGTTCGTGCTGCACGCGGCTCTGACTGGGGATCCTGCACCGGCAATGCCGGTCGCGGTACTTTCAAGGATCTGGTGGGCCGGCGCTGAAGTCTTGGACGACATCGCTGACGGAGAATTTGACGGTGAGCGCTTCGGTGTGGGCGCCGCAGAGGCGATGACCGTCGCTACTACCTGTCTCACGCTCATTCCGCATTCCGTGATTCACGGAATTGATGTTTCCGTTGCGACGAGGCAGGCCCTGGCGGCGGACTTTCTCGATACTTCGCTGCGATGCGCCGGCGGTCAGATCGACGATCTTGCAGGCGGTGGCGAGATCTCGTGGGGTCGTGCCATGCGTAGTTATGCAGGTAAGTCGGGTGCGCCGTACGAGCGAGACGCAGTAATGGTGGCGCGGATCGCTGGACAGGATGAGTCGTCGATCCGCAGCTGGCGGGCATTCGGTTCACTGTTCGGAGTTCTCAGGCAGCTGGCGAATGATCACGCAGAAGAGACTGCGGTACACGCTACAGATTTGAAGAATGGCGTTCGAACTCTTTTGCTCAGCCACCTCGCTGAATCGCAGCAGGGTTCAAGCGATGAGGCGTCACAGGTTTTGCAAATTACTGGTAGCTATTTACGGCGCGTGGAATCAATTGTGCAGCAGTTGGGTTCTTTGTTGGAGCTGCTGGTTGGGCCATCTGGCTATCGTGATGCAATGCAGTGGCTGATCGATAACTCTGCTAAGTCGGTGCGCGAGGCTGCAGTCCGGGAGGGGTTGTTGTGATCACTGACGCCAATATTTCCATGCTTCGGAGGCTGGCAGCGGGCATGGCGAGCAGGACGCCGATGTCGTCGGAGATGCTCCTTCGGCTTGCGTCTGAGATAGAAAGCCGAAGCCCGTTCGCGGAGTTGATTGTTGATCACCCCTTGTCGAATGACCCCTTGTTCGCTGTCCGGGTCCTTGCCGGCGTGCGGTACCTCGTGGTGACAGACCGTGCACCTGTTCTGTCGGAACATTTGCAGGGTTTGCTCGCCCATGACCAGGACGAGAGCTGGTATGACCGGACCTGGGAGCTATTCCGTGCAGCAGCAGTCGAGAACTCTGACCAGATCGCGCTAGCGCTGGAACGTCCGGTTCAGCAGCATCAGCCTGAACGCTCGGGCCCGCTTCTTCGCGGGCTCGGCATGCTCGGGGCGCAACAGGTGAGACTTCTGGAGCTGGGCGCGTGTGCGGGGCTCAACCTAATCCCTGACCATTATCGCTGGATCGCTCCTGACTGGGAGTGGGGCGACCCAAACTCTACTGTTCGACTGGCAGCTGCCGGCCTGGACCCCGGTCCAATCAGGATTGTGGACCGGGCGGGGTGTGATCTGACCCCGCGAGATCCGAGTGATCCCCACGACGTCGCTGTGCTTCGTTCATTCATTCCGTATGAACTCAGCATTGCTCGAATGGAACTCGACGACGCGATAGGTCTAGCGGCCACTCAAGGTGTGCGCGTCGAAAAGGCGGACGCTGTGGACTGGCTACGTGATCGTCTGCGTGCACCACGCTCGCGCGATGTCACCACTGTGGTGTGGCACAGCCTGTTCTGGGGCTATCTGAGCGCAGATCAGCAAGCTCTGGTCGAAGAGCTGCTTCATTCTGCGGCAGCGAGGATGCCCGTGGCCGTGATCTGCTATGAGCCGCGGGAGTTGTCGGGGCCCGCGAGGCTGGAGGTACGGCACTACTCCTCCTGACCCTGCCAGCTCGAGCAAGGATATGTGATGTCGGTGAACACCATTCCTGTCCACCTGAAGCGACACGAGTTCAACCCCGACCCAGGCCTCAACCTGTTGAGGGAATCCGAACCGCTCAGTCGGTTGACGATGCCGAACGGCGTAAGAATTTGGCTGGCGACCGACCATGGCTTGATCCGTCAGGTTCTTGCAACGCCAGAGACTTTCGGCAGCAACGGCGAGGGATGGCAGGACCCGGCGAACGGAGGGCCCACGCCAACGCTGCCCCCGGCGCAACCACATGAATTGCACGGCAACATCACCGAGTACAACCCTCCTGAACACGCCAGGCTTCGCAGGTTGCTGGTGCGTGAGTTTGGGGCAGGACGTGTGAGGGCCATGCGTCCCATGGTCGAGGGCATCATCGACAACAGTCTGGACGACATGATGCGTGCTGGAAGTCCAGCAGACTTGATCGAACACGTCGCGATGCCAATCCCGTCTCTGGTCATCTGCGAACTACTTGGCGTGCCTTATCACGACCGAACCGAGTTCCAACGGCGGAGTCGAGACCGTTTTGACACACGGCTCCCGGTGAGCGTTCGATCGAGAGCGTTTCAGGAGTCGCGGTCGTACATGCAGGAGTTCGTGGCGGACCAGCGCGTGACACCTGGACATGGAATCATCGGAAGCCTGATCCGTGAGCATGGAGCAAAGCTCGCTGATCACGAGTTGGTGGGAGTCGGTGACATCCTGCTGTTGGGCGGGTACGAGACGACTGCGCACATGATCGGCTTGGGAACACTCCTGTTGCTTCGCACAGGTGGGTACTGGGACGGGCTCCGTGACGGTCGCGACGTTGAGGACATCGTGGAGGAGCTACTTCGCTACCTGTGTGTTGTGCAGACAGGAGTGCCCAGGGTGGTTCACCATGATGTTGAACTTGGTGGACAGCTGCTGCGAGCGGGTGAGCGCGTGCTGTGTTCACTGCCTTCTGCGAACCGAGATAGGTCTGTGTTTGGACCTGATGCCGACGAATTCAATCCAGCCCGAGGTAGTCGGGGTCACGTCGCTTTCGGGCACGGAATTCACTACTGCCTCGGAGCTTCGTTGGCTCGGCTCGAGATGCAGCTGGCCTTTCCTGCTTTGGCTCGTCGCTTTCCTAAACTGAGGCTCGATCAGGAAGGCGTTCCCTTGCAGTTCCGGCAGGCTTCTGCTGTATTTGGCTTGGACTCGTTTCCGGTGCGGTGGGACTGACGACTATGGGCACAGATGAGCGTATGATCACGACCCGTGGTCTGAGTCGTGACTTCAGGCAGCGGCACAACGATGGCCTGCTTCGCGCTGTACGGTCGGTGGACATTGATGTCCTAGAGGGTGAAGTCGTGGGGTTCCTAGGCCCTAATGGTGCTGGAAAGACGACGACAATGCGGATGCTCACGACGTTGCTGAGGCCGACGTCAGGTGAGGCAACTGTGGCGGGGTGTGACTTGTTGTCGAATCCGTCGGGTGTGCGGTCGCGGATCGGCTATGTCGCACAGGGTAGTGGTCTTGCCGGCGACTGCAGTCCGGTCGAGGAGCTGGTTCTGCAGGCAAGACTGTACGGCTTGTCCTGGCGGGAGGCGGTTCATCGCGCTCATTCCCTACTGGACGAGCTGGACCTTTCGGGGTTGAGCAAACGGAAAATCAGGACCTTGTCCGGGGGGCAACGAAGGCGACTTGATATTGCACTTGGTCTGATCCATTCGCCGAAGCTCGTGTTTCTGGACGAGCCTACGACGGGTCTCGACCCTCAAAGTCGCGTGAACCTGTGGGAGCACATTTCCCGGCTGAATCGTGAAATGGGTGTGACCGTTTTTCTCACGACTCACTACCTGGATGAGGCTGATGCCCTCGCGGGTCGCGTCTTTATTGTCGACAACGGCACCGTTGTGGCGTCTGGGACACCTGCAGAACTCAAGTCAACGGTGGCGGGCGACAGTGTGACTGTCAGCGCGGCCAACGTGGATGCGAGCTCAATTGCGGACGTCGTCTCCAGAAAATTCGAGGCTCATGACATCTTCAGTGAGTCGGATACGGTCAGATTTCGTGTGCCCGATGGTGCAGGAGTAGTGTCGAAATTGGTGAGATCGCTCGATGACGTTGGCATCGAGTTGAAGACGGTTGAGATTGTGCACCCCAGCTTGGATGACGTATTCTTCTCGATCACTGGGAGAAGTCTGAGGGACTCCGATGGTGCAAAAAGCGCATCTTCAGCCGTGGTGAAGGGGGAAGAGGAGGTTGTCAACGATGTTGGTTGACACGTGGTTAATCTTCAGGCGAGAGATTGTGCTGCGCTTCCGTGACCCTATGTGGGTGGCGATCGATATCGCCCATCCGCTCCTGTACGTGTTCTTGTTCGGGCCTCTGATGAAACAGTTCGTTCTGCACACGCCAGGGTTTCCGCCTGGAAGTATGTGGATGATCTTCACGCCAGCGCTGCTGATGCAGGTAGCGATCACTGCCGGCTCGTTCGTGGGGATGTCCTTGCTGGCTGACTATCGAGCGGGTGTGGTGGAGCGTTTCCGCGTAACTCCGAGCTCAGCGGTTTCGCAGCTATTGGGTAAGGTTCTTGCTGTTGCGATGAATGTCCTCCTGCTGGCGGTGATCGTATTTTTGGCAGTGATTGGCATATTCGGCACCAGGCCCTCGGTGGTGGGCGCAGTGGTTTGTTTTGGTATTGTTTTTCTCTTTGCCATTGCGATTGCCTCCAGCTCCTATTCGGTGGCCCTTCGTTTGAAAAATGAGAGGACGGTCTCGACTCTCATTAATGCAGTGATGTTGCCCTTGCTCTTGCTGTCCGGGACTTTGGTTCCAATCACGGAGGTGCTTGCTCCGGGTTGGCTTTACAGCCTATCCAGATTGAATCCGGTCTCGTACGGCATGGATGCGGCGCGAGCGGCATTTCGTGGTGATCTCAGTGTCGAGAGCATTGGTCCTGGTGTCGCGGTGTTGGCGGCCTTGTGTGTTTTGACGCTCTGGTGGGGAGTGCGAAGCTTCTCGAAAGAAGATGCTTGATTTTATGGACTGTCGGTGAGTGGCGCTTCAGTCGGCCTGCCCTGCCTGAATCTGACACTAGCGTTCTGTGATTCTGTTTGCTTTACATCTGCCTGGGTGGTGATGGTGTTGGCTGTCGGGGTGGAGCTCAGGGTTCCGGCAAAGTCGGTCGGCCTAGCGAAGTAGATCTTCATGGAGTCGCTTGCACGAAAGAGCCGTTCATTCCGCACTCGCGCCGCGAAGAATGTTCGGTATGCCTGATGAGAGCGTGGCCACGAACCGTGCGTTGTCGATGAAGGGAACCTGATCTGCCGCCTCCCGCGGACAGGTCGGGCTGGAACTGGTCAGCGTGGACTCCACGATCGTGCGGGCTCACCATGAATCGGCGGGGCTGGCTGTCGCCGGTGAGACCCTCGATGCACTGGAACAGGCGCTGACCGAGGAAAAAGGGGGCTCCGTTGCCCACTCAGCAACGGGTGTTGCGCGTGATCGATCGCAGGCCGCGCCGGATCAGGAAGACACGGGTACGTCTGCCGGTCAGGAGCGTGCCGTCCTCCGGCGGCGCCGCAAGGCTCGGGCGAAGGCGGCCGGGCTCGGCCGGTCCCGAGGAGGGCTGAGCAGCAAGATCCACGCCGCCGTCGACGCGAGCGGCCTGCCACTGGCGTTCGTGCTCACGCCCGGCCAGGCTGCGGACTGCCCGCAGTTCCAGGCATTGCTCAACCAGATCCGCGTTCCCGGCCAGATCCGCGTTCCCGGCGTGGCCGGCCGACCACGCACTCGTCCAGACGCGGTGGCCGCCGACAAGGCGTATTCCTCGAAAGCCAACCGGGCTTATCTGCGGCGCCGGCGGATCACCGCGGTCATCCCAGAGAAGACCGACCAGCAGACGAACCGGAAGAAGAAGGGTTCAGTGGGAGGACGACAGGTCTCGTTCGATCCCGCGCTCTACAAACGACGCAACACCGTTGAACGCTTCTTCCAGAAGATCAAGACATGGCGTGGCCTGGCCACTCGCTATGACAAGTCACCGCACAGCTATGAGGCTGGGTTACGTCTACGTGCAGCGATCATGTGGTTGAAGACCCTGACCCCAACCACATGATCCAAACCTCAAACAGCTCCTAGCCTCGGGATTTCGTGTGATCTGAGGTGACACGCCCCTGAA
>NZ_JAJAEG010000063.1:0-27558 GCF_047445655.1 Lentzea alba | reverse complement strand
CGGCGATGACGCAACCAAAGCCCGTCTAAGGACCCGCCCAGCCACCAGAGCGAGGCGACCGCCCGCACGCCAGGCGACCCCTCTGCTGGAACCGGCGGCCAACCAACGCAAGCCGACCCGCGACGTGCCACGACGCAACCACCCACGCAAGCTGACGCAACCACCCCCGACCAACCCCCGGAACCCACCCTCCCGGCCCCCGCGCATCCCCCATTTCCCAACTACCCTGGCAACCGTGGACGCACTGGATCCCATTGAGTCGGTCAACACCTTCATCGGCACAAAGGACGAGGGCAACACCTTCCCCGGCGCGTCCGTGCCCTTCGGCAAGACGCACTCCAGCCCGGTCGGCTCCCACTACGCCGGCTACCGCTACGACGACCAGCAGATCCGCGGCTTCGGCCACTTCTTCCTGTCCGGCGCGGGCTGCTGGGAGCAGGGCGGCCTGGTCCCGATCCTCCCGGTCACCCAGCTGCCGTCGAACTTCGACCACAAGCGGTACGCGTCGAAGTACTCGCACGACGGCGAGATCGGCAAACCCGGCTACTACAAGGTCAAGCTCGACCGCGACATCACCGTCGAGTGCACCGCGACCACCAGGGCCGGCGTCGAGCGCTACACGTTCCCCAGTGGAACAAAGGGCACGCTGCTGATCAACGTCGGACAGGCCAACGACAAAGAGCCGGTATCGGCCAGCAGCATCAAGATCCTCGACAACCGCACGATCACCGGAACCGTGGAGACGCAGGCGTTCTGCGGCGGCCGTCCCTACACGACCTACTTCACCACGACGTTCGACCGCCCGTTCCGGGAGTTCGGCACGTGGGGACCGAACGGGCCGAAGCCGACCCAGCGAGAGTCAAAAGGCGGCGCAGGCCTCAGGGGAGCGTGGGTCACGTTCGAACCAGGCCCGGTCACCGCGTACACCTCACTGTCTCAAGTGGACCAGCAAGGCGCGACCAACAACCTCACCCAGGAAGCCGCGGGCAAGTCGTTCGACGACATCCGCAACGAGGCGCAGCAAGCCTGGCGCGAGGAGCTCGGCTGCATCGAGATCGAGACGGACGACTGGGACGAGCGGGCGGTCTTCTACACCGCGCTCTACCACGTGCTGCTGCAGCCGTTGACCGGCAGCGACGCCGACGGTCGGTACCGGGGGTTCGACAACCAGATCCACGAGACGGACGGCTGGACCTACTACGAGTACTACTCGCTTTGGGACACCTACCGTGCCCACAACCAGCTGCTCGCGCTGATCCGCACGAAGCGAAGCAAGGACATCGCCCGGAGCATCCTCGCCATCCACGAGCAGGGTGGCTGGCTTCCGCGGTGGGCCTTCGCCAACCAGGAGACCAACTGCATGACCGGCGACCCGGTCACGCCGTTCCTGGTCGACCTGTACAAGTTCGGGCACCTCAAGGGCTTCGAGGAGCAGGCGTACCGGGCGCTCCTCCAGAACGTCGACGGGGTCCCACCGGACGCATCCCGCTTCCAGGGCCGGTCCGGCAACCCGAACTACCTTCTGAACGGCTTCGTCCAGTACGACAAGCGCTTTCCGAAGAAGGGGCAGGACACCGATCCGCACCACGGCGCGTCGGCGACCCTGGAGTACGCGCTGGCCGACGCCACGCTTGCGATCATGGCTGAAGAGCTGGGGCACAAGGAGGACGCGGAACGCCTGAAGAAGCGCGGCCTCAACCACCGCAACCTCTGGGACCACAGCGTCACGGACCGGGGCTTCACCGGGTTCCCGCGGCCGAAGCTGCAGGGTGGTGCGTGGCTCAACCCGTTCACGCCACAGGGGCCGGACGGGTTTCACGAGGGCACGGCCTGGCAGTACCAGTGGCTCGCGCAGCACGACATCAGCGGGCTGATCACGGCGCTCGGTGGCAAGGCTGCGGCGGAGGCGCGGCTCGACGACTTCTTCGCGTACCCGGACCTCCTCACGGACCCGAAACGGACCGTCCGGGAGAAGTGGGTTGTCGGGCCGTACGACTACTACAACCAGTTCAGGTACAACCCGAACAACGAACCGGACCTGCACGCGCCGTGGATGTACGCGCTCATCGGCAGGCCGGAGAAGACGTCGGTGGTCGTGCGGGCCGCGCAGACGTTGTTCGTCAACGGGCCGGCTGGCGTAACGGGCAATGATGACCTCGGCACGATGTCGGCCTGGTACGTGTTCAGCGCGCTCGGGATGTACCCCGCGGTGCCGGGAACTGGCGAGTTCGTGCCACACGCTCCCAAATTCCGTCGTGCGGTCGTGCATCTGGAGAACGGCAAGGACATCGTGATCAAGGCCGAGGCCGCCGACACCGAGAAAACGCAGGTTGTCGAGCGGATCCGGAGTGGCTGGCTCAGCAAGAGCAAAGATCGGATCGAACTCGCGGAGCTGTGGTCGGGGACCACTCTCGAGGTCGACCTCCACACAGTTTCCAATTGAGACGCTGAATCGGCCGTAGGCTCGTGCGATGGGCACCTGCGCGAGCTGTGGCACGGAATTCGCGCCCCTGCCGTCGCGGGCGCGGTACTGCTCGAACGCGTGCCGTCAGCGTGCCTATCGTCAGCGCACGGCCGGTACGTCCACTGTGGTCGCCGAGCTGCCCGGTTACGACGACGCGTTCGTCGGCAGGGAAACCGAGCTGGCCGAGCTGCTTTCGTTGCTGCGCAAGCACAGGATGCTCACGTTGGTCGGGTCGGCCGGGGTCGGCAAGACGCGGCTCGCGGTGGAGCTCGCCGGGCGTTCCCGCAAGGAGGTCCGCACTGTCGAACTGGGCAAGCTGAGTCGCGCGGACCAGGTGGTGCAGGCCTTCGCCGAAGCCGTTGGGGTGTACCAGCACGCGGGTGTGGCGTTGCGGACGACGTTGCTCGCCGAGCTGCAGCACCGCCGGATCTTGCTGCTGGTCGACAACTGCGAGCACCTCGTCGGTGAGTGTTGCGACGTCGTGGACGCGCTGCTGTCGCGGTGTCCTGGCGTGCAGGTGCTTGCGACCAGCAGGGAAGCGCTCAGGGCCGTCGGTGAGGCCGTCTATCCGCTGCACGGCATGGAGGAGGACGCGGTCCGGCTGTTCACCGAACGTGCCGGAGTGCAAGGCGACCAGGGTGCGATCGCGGCCGTCTGCGCGCGGCTCGACGGGGTGCCGCTCGCGGTGGAGCTGGCGGCGAAGCTCTCCAGGTCCGTGCCGCTCCAGGAGCTCGCGGACCACCTCGACCACCGGCTCGACCTGCTCAGCGACGCGGAAGAGGAGGCGCGGCACCGAAGTCTGCGCGCGGCCATCGCGTGGAGTCACGATCTGCTGACCACGCACGAGAAAGAGCTGTTCCGCCGGCTCGCGCTGCTGCCCGGTGGGTTCGGGCTCGACATCGCCCAGGTGGTGCACGGCGGCGCGGTGATCGGGCTGCTCACCGCGTTGCAGGCGAAGTCGTTGGTGGTGCGGGAGAACGACGGGCGCTTCCGCATGCTCGAATCGGTGCGCCTCTACGCGGAGGAACGTCTAAGAGAGCAGGAAGAGCACGAGGTCACCGCCGAACGGATCATTCGGTGGCTGTGTGAGAGGGGCGAACCTGGCGTCACGTCGTCCATCCTGGCGCCGGAGAACCTCAGGGTGTTGCACCTGGAGTACGACAACGTGGCGTACGCGTTCGCCCATCTGGTGGCACCGCAGGACGAACGGCGGCTGATGCTCGCCACGATGTTGCTGAGGGTGTGCTTCGACCGCGGCTACTTCGCCGAGGCGGGCGCGGTGCTGATGCACGTGCTGGGCCAGACCTCCGCCGACGCGCGCTACCGGATCCTCGCGCTGGAGTACGCGTCTCTGTTGGCGGAGCACGAGGAACGGTTCGACGAGGCGGTGAAGTTCGCGGCCGAGGCAATTGAGACGGCGGAGGTCGGTGGTGAACACCAGATCATGTGCCGTCTGCATCGGACGTTAGCGAGCGCTTACGACGGCATGGGCGATATGCCGAACGCCATGCAGGCGTTGCGCCAATCGATTGAGCACGGCGTACGTAACGGCAATGACGTGAGTGTGGCTGTGTCGCGGCAGAACCTCGGCTGGTGCCTGCTCAGCACGGGCGAGGTCGACGACGCCGGGGTGCTGATCGAAGAGGCGTTGCCCGTGCTGAGAGCGCATTCACGGCCGGACGTCGTGGCGGTGGCCGTGCACACGTGGGCGTGCATAGCGTTGGAGCAGGGAGATCTGAAGGCCGCGGGCACGCGGTTCGCCGAGAGCGTGCGGATGTCGGCGACCATGCCGCGCACGGTGCTGGAGTCGGTCGAGGGACGCGCCGTCGTGGCGGTGCTGAGCGGCCGGCACGAGCTCGGGGTGCGGTTGCTGGCCGCGTGCGAGCAGTTGCGCGCGGCCTGGGCTGTTCCGGCGCAACCGTTGTGGCAGCGGAAATTGGACGGCGTGCTGGACGGTGCACGGGAAGCCTTGTCCCGTGCGGCTTTCGCGCGGGCCGTGAGCGCCGGCCAGGCGATGGACATCACACACGCCGTGGAAACCGCGCTGGACAAGGAGATCGTGCGGCACACGGTGCTCAGCGACCGGCAGCAGATGGTCGTCGAGCTGGTGGCGCAGGGCATGACGAACGCGCAGGTCGCGGCCAAGCTCGGGATCTCGCACCGCACCGTGGAATCCCACGTGCACAACGTGAAGGCCGCTCTGAACCTCTCGTCCCGCGCGCAGCTCGTCGCTTGGGCCCAATCGTCCTGAGCCGTCCAACTGAGACGTAACGCTGCGGTTCATCCGGATGACTTCACGCCTCCCGCCGTTCATTGTGAGTACAACCAACGGAGGGGAGGGGGCGACGTGGAACCGTTCCGCCTGCTGCACCCCGACCTCGTGCCGCAAAGACGTGAGTCGTTGCAGCACGCTGCGTCCATGCTCGTCCAGATGGGGTTGGACGACACGGTGCTCTCGGCGTCGCCCGTGCACCAGCGGCTCGCCCGCGTCGTGCTCGCGAGCAGCGACGTCATCGAGTGGAAGCCCGGCTACAGCGCGACCGGTCTCGCCGACGACGAGGGCCACGACCAGCGCTTCGGCATCGTGCGGGTGGGTGGCGACCGCGGTGGCGTCTTCCTGTCCGGCATCCTGATCGCCTACCTCGACGTGCTGGAGAACGCTGCCCGGATGGGCACCTCGCTCACCGAGGACTCCTGGCGCACGCTGCTCTGGGCGCCGACCGCGCTCTTCGACCACGTGCTGCGCCGCCCCCAGGTCGGCATGACCGTCGTGACCCCCGGCCCCGGCACCGAACACCTGCCGCAGGAACGCACCCTGGCCGGCCAGCGCCTCTACCTCGCGCTGATGCAGGCCGTGCGGTTCGCGGTCAGCGGTGTCGTGCGGGCCCAGGACGACCGCACGCTGGTCGAGGACTGCGTGACGCTCGCGACCGCCTGCCTGCGCGCCGCGACGGTGGCGCTCGCGTTCGCCTGCGACCGCGCCGCCCCGCCGTCGCCGATCATGGAGACGTCCGCGCACCGCTACCTCTGGCAGGTGATCAGCGAGGTGCGCGCGGCCGTTCCGCGGGCCCGTTTCGACCAGTTCGCTGCGGCACTGCGTCGGCTCAACGACATCTACACCGCGAGTCCGCTCCTGGTCGCGGGCTGTTAGGGCGAGTTCCCACGAACGTCTCGACTTCGCGCCGACTTTAGTCGTTTCGCCACGCGACCGATCTCGTGCTGGCCTAACGTTCGGCCATGACAGAGGAACGGTCGGCGGTCGTGGTGCGGGACATCCGCAAGAGCTACGGCGAGCTGAAGGCGGTGGACGGCGTCTCGTTCACCGTGGCCGAGGGCGAGTTCTTCGGCATCCTGGGGCCGAACGGCGCCGGGAAGACCACCACCCTGGAGATCGTCGAGGGACTGCGCAAGCCCGACAGCGGCGAGGTGAAGCTGCTCGGCGAGAGCCCGTGGCCGCGCAACGTGAAGCTGCTGCCGCGCATCGGCGTGCAGCTGCAGGCGACGTCGTTCTTCGACAAGCTGACCGCCAAGGAGCAGCTGCAGACGTTCGGCTCGCTCTACGGCGTGAGCCCCGGCACGGCCGCGGACATGCTCGAACTGGTCGGCCTCGCGGACAAGGCGAACGAGCAGGAGAACAAGCTCTCCGGCGGCCAACGGCAGCGCCTCTCGATCGCGTGCGCGCTGGTGCACGACCCGGACATCGTGTTCCTCGACGAACCGACCGCGGCGCTCGACCCGCAGGCGCGGCGCAACCTCTGGGATGTGCTGCGCGCGATCCAGGAGCGCGGCAAGACCATCGTCTACACCACGCACTACCTCGACGAGGCCGAGATCCTCTGCGACCGCGTGGCCATCATGGACACCGGCAAGATCCTCGCGCTCGCCCCGCCCGCGGTGCTGGTGCGTGGGCTTGACGCGCCGACGCACGTGACGTTGCAGCGCGGTGCGCTGTCCGTCGTGGACGCTTCCGCGCTCGACGGCGTCGAGGAAGCGCACGAGGACGAGGTGTCGCTGACGATCTCCACGCGCCGCCCGGCTCCTGTGCTGTCGGCGCTGGCCGAACGTGGTGCGCTGGACGGACTTCAGGTCCGCACCGCCACCCTCGAAGACGTCTTCCTCAACCTGACCGGGCGGGAGTACCGCGCATGACCGCGTTCAAGACGCTCTCGCTGGCGATGTTCAAGGGGTTCATCCGGGACAAGGTGACGCTGTTCTTCACCTTCCTGTTCCCGTTGATGTTCCTGGTGATCTTCGGCCTGATCCTGCGCGACGTCGGCGCCGACAAGACCAGGATCGCGGTGGTCGGCGACGGCCCGATCGTTTCCGCGCTGCGCGACAGCGGTGCGCTGGAACTGGAGTCCTACAACGACGCCGATGCGGCGATCCAGAAGGTCAAGGACGGCGACCTGCCGGCGGCGCTGATCATCCGCGGCCAGCAGCTCGACGTGCGGTTCGCGCAGAGCGACCAGGTGAAGTCGGCGACCGTGCTCGGGATCGTGAACGGGTTCGTGGACAAGGCGAACCTGGCCGCGACCGGTCAGCCGCCGACGTTCACGTTCGCGGCGGAGAAGGTCGAGGACGCCTCGCTCAAGCCGATCCAGTACCTGACGCCGGGCATCCTGTCGTGGGGTGTGGCGGTGTCCGCGGTGTTCGGGTCGGCGCTGACTCTGGTGTCGTGGCGGCGAAAGCAGGTGCTGCGCCGGATCCGGCTCGCGCCCGTGTCCGCGACCTCGGTGCTGTCCTCGCGGATCCTCGTCAGCGCCGGCGTCGCGCTGGTGCAGGGCGCGATCTTCATCGGCATCGCGTCGTTGCCGGTGTTCGGGCTGAAGCTCGCCGGGTCGTGGTGGCTCTCGATTCCGTTGCTGCTGCTGGGAACCATCGCGTTCTTCGCGCTGGGCATGCTCGTCGGCGCGTTCGCCAAGACGGAGGAAGCGGCTTCGGCGGCGGCGAACATCGTGGTGCTGCCGATGGCGTTCCTGTCCGGCACGTTCTTCCCGGTGGACCAGGCGCCCGCGTGGCTGCAGACCGTGTCGAAGATCTTCCCGTTGCGGCACATGAACGACGGCATGCTCGACGTGCTCGTGCGAGGCAAGGGGATCGAGGCGTTGCTGATGCCCTCGGCGATCCTGATCGGGTTCGCGCTCGTTGTCGGATTTCTGGCGAGTCGGGTCTTCAAATGGGAGGAATAGGACAGTGTTGAATTGCCGCGCTGCCGCGCAGCGGAGGGTTCGTCCACAAGTCGGTCGTCCGGCCGAATCGCTCGCGCCGAATTGGGCTTCGCCGAATTCGGCGCGAGCGGTTGACCGGACGACCGACACGAACCCTCGCCCGGTAGCCGTGTGCTCCCCGTCACGGTTCATGATGGGGAGCCATGACGTTCTCCAGCGTGGTTGGACGGTTCCGCATCTTCGCCCTCGCCGAGGCGATCTCCTGGGCGGGCCTGCTGCTCGGGATGTTCTTCAAGTACGTCGTCGTGCAGAACGAGATCGGCGTCAAGATCTTCGGCCCGATCCACGGCGTCATCTTCGTCGGCTTCGTGCTCGTGACGCTGATGGCGAAGGAGCCGCTGAAGTGGGACGCGCGCACGCTCGTGCTCGGCCTGCTCTCCAGCATCCCGCCGTTCGGCACGGTGATCTTCGAGCGCTGGGCCAACAAGACCGGTCGCCTCAGCGAAGCAGCTCCCGAACAGCTCTGAGCTCTCCCTGCGGATCGCCCTCGTGGTAGACCCGTTCGGACTGCTCGATGTTGTCCAGGAACATCTGGTACTTCACCGCGTTGTGCAGGTGTGACGCGCGGCGGCCGACGTCGAGAGCGTCGAGCGGGCGGCTGTCCGGCCGGTGTGTGAGCCACGCTTCGCTCCACACCTTCGCGATGTGGTCCCGGAGTTCCGGCGGGGCGTAGTCGATCACCCGGCACGCGTCGAGCGCCGGGTGTCCCCACACGGCGTCGGACCAGTCGATGATCTCGCCGCTCTGCCGCCAGTTGCCGGGGTGGAAGTCGCCGTGCGTCAGCGTGTCCGGCAGCCCGAACGACGGCATCGGCACTGGCGTCGGGCGGATCTGCGGTTCACCGGCCAGCGCGTTCTGCACGGCCACCCAGCGCGGCACGATCAGCTCGACGTACTCGGGCTTGAGCGGCCAGCACTTGTCGCCCGGTGCGTCGGCCAGGAGCACGCGCTGCGGAGCCGCGGCGATCACGTCCGGGACCAGCGTCGGATCGTGCTGCGCGACCATCTTGATCACCGCTGCCTCGTCGGTGAAGAACGGCGGGATGGCCTTGAGCCACACGGGTCCGTTCGCGGTCGGCAGCTTGTGGATGGTCGAGAGGTTCCACGTGCGGATCTGGACGGCAGGGCCGGTGCGTTCGATCTCGGTGTCGGCCCACGCGACCAGCTCGGCCGGGCCGCCGATCCGCGCGTACGGCAGCCGGTTCGGGGCGTCG
Source organism: Lentzea alba (assembly GCF_047445655.1). Lineage (GTDB taxonomy): Bacteria > Actinomycetota > Actinomycetes > Mycobacteriales > Pseudonocardiaceae > Lentzea > Lentzea alba_A. The sequence continues at coordinate 18,653 of NZ_JAJAEG010000063.1, read as the reverse complement.
GCCTCGGGTTCCCGCGCCGGGTGGAGCTTCGTGCGGTCGGGTTCGCCGTGCGCCTCGACGTGGTAGGTGATCAGGCCACCGCCCGCCGCCTGGGAGCCGCCGCCCCTGATCGAGACCACCCGCAGCACGGTCGTGGGCACGCCGAGCAGCTGCTCCAGCGTCTCGTTGACGGGCTCGACGTAGTTCCAGTCGGGGTTGTCGATCGGCAGGATCTCCGTGCGGCCCGCGAACCCGCTGGGCGCGCTGACCAGGGCGATGACGTGCCGGCCCGTCATTCGCCGATCACCAGCCGAAGTGCGGCCCTGAGCTCGGTCGCGGGGTCGTCGCGGTGGTAGACCTGTTCGGAGTCCTCGATGTTGTCGAGGAACTCCTGGTACTTCACGGCGTTCAGCAGGTGAGTGGCGCGGCGAGCGGCGTCGAGCGCTTCGAGCGGCCGGCTGTCCGGGCGGTGCCTCAGCCACGCCTCGCTCCAGACCCGGCGGACCAGGTCGTGCAGCTCGGGCGGGGCGAACTCCAGGAGGCGGCCCGCGTCGATGGCCGGGTGACCCCACACGGGCTCGGCCCAGTCGATGACCACGCCGCTGTCGAACCAGTTGCCGGGGTGGAAGTCGCCGTGCACCAACGTGTCCGGCAGTCCGAACGACGGCATCGGCACAGCGCACGGACGCACTTGGGGCTCACCGGCAAGGGCGTGCTGCACCGCGACCCAGCGCGGCAGGATCCGCTCGACGTGCTCAGCTTTGACGTCCCAGCAGTCCTTGCCCAGTGCTTGCGCGAGCAGGACGCGGGTCGGCGCCGAGGCGATGACCTCCGGCACGAGCGTCGGGTCGTGCGCGGCGACCATCTTGATCACCGCTGCCTCGTCCTCGAAGAACGGCGGGACGGCCTTGAGCCACACGGGTCCGTTGGCGGTGGGCAGCTTGTGGACGCTGGAGAGGTTCCACGTCCGGACCTGCACCGCGGGCCCGGTCCGTTCGATCTCGGCGTCGGCCCACGCGACCAGCTCGGCAGGTCCGCCGAGCCGTGCCCACGGATGCCTTCTCGGGGCGTCCGCCTCGGGTTCGTCTGCCGGGTGGAGGTGGGTCCGGTCGGGTTCGCCGTGCGCCTCGACGTGATAGGTCACCACGCCGCCGCTGGACGGTGCGTGGCTGTTCTCGACGGAGATCAGTCTGAGCACGCTCGTCGGGACGCCCAGCAGCTGCTCCAGGGCCTCGTTGACGGGCTCGGAGTCGCTCCACCACGGAGTCCTCACCCCGATGGGGTCGGTGCGGCCCGCGAACCCGCTGGGCGTGCTCACCAGGGCGATGATCGACCGTTCCGTCACGCGACCATCATCGCGGCGCGCTCAACCGATTTCAGTCCTCGAAGTCGCCGCTCGCCCGGCGGACCTTGGCCAGCAGGTCGGTGAGTTGCTCGGTCTGGCGGTCGGTCAGGCCCTTGAGGCCCAGGTTCACCTCGACGACCGCGGCGGTTGCGCTCTCACGGCGTTGCAGGCCCGCGTCGGTGATCTCCACCAGCGTCGTGCGGCGGTCGGTCGGGTGCGGCGTGCGGCGCACCAGGCCGTCGCTCTCCAACCGGTCGACGATGTTCGTGACGCTCGTGGGGTGCAGCTGCAGGCGCTCACCCATGACCCGCATCGGCAGCGCGCCCTTGCGGGAGAAGTAGAGCAACACCAACGCCTCGTAGCGCGCGAACGTGAGACCGTGCGGCTTGAGGGCTGCGTCCACGGCGGACTGGATGATTTGCTGGACCCGCATGACGCTCGTGACGGCCGCCATCGACGTGGCCGAACCAACGCGCTCGTCCCACAGTTCGGCCGCGCGGGCGATCGGATCGAACGGCAGCGGTGTCATGGGCACCGAAGCTACCAGTCAGTACACGCAGGGATCATCAGGAGGCTCGTGTGCTTGTCGCGTTCAGCGTTGCTCCGTCCGCATCGGACTCGTCGGGAAGCGTCGCCAAGGCCGTGGCCGAGGCCGTGCGGATCGTGCGGGAGTCCGGGCTGCCCAATGAGACGAACGCGATGTTCACCTTGGTCGAGGGTGAGTGGGACGAGGTGATGGACGTGGTCAGGCGCGCGACGGAAGCCGTGCAGGCCGCGGCCCCGCGGGTCTCGCTCGTGCTCAAGGCGGACATCCGGCCCGGCCACACCGATCAGCTGCGCACCAAGGTGCAGAGGGTTGAGGAGTACCTCTCCGACACGCCATGATCGTGCTCCGCCGCTGACCCGTTGTGAGTCGAGCGGAGGCGTTTCTCGTGAGATTCGTGATCACCCTGCTGGCCGCGTTGCTGGCGGTCGTGCCTTCTGCGCATGCGGAGGTTCCCACCAGGTGGGACAACATCGGCCCGAACGGCGCGGGCGGGTACCTGGCGTTCGCCAAGAACCTCGTCTACGCGCTGCCCGGCGCCGGCCAGCAGGTGTTCCGGTCCGCCGACCGCGGTCGCACGTGGCGGCAGGGGCGGCTGTTCCCGGAGATGCGCGGGGCCGGCCTCGCGGTCGATCCGGTCCGGCCCGATGTCGTTCTTGTCGCCGGTTATCAGGGCGGCGGCGGTGCGGGCACCGTGCTGCGGTCCGTGGACGGCGGTGCGTCGTTCTCGGTGGTGCTGCGGACGCCTTCTGAGGTGAGCGCGGTCGAGGCCGGTGGGCGCATGTCGTACGCGGCGTCGGAGGAGGGCGTGTACCGGAGCTCGGACGGCCTGAGGTGGCAGCTGTTGCCCGGTTCGCCGCGTGGTGCCGACGACCTGCACCTCATCGGCTCTGACCTGTTCGTGGCGGCCGAGACCGTGCACGTCTTCCGGGCGGGCCGATGGACGTCTCACGCGCCTGCTGCCGACAAGATCACCTCGCGGGGCGACGTCGTGGTGGCGCGCGACTTCAGCGGTGGCGTGCAGCTGTCGGAGGACCGCGGCCGCACGTGGCGTCCGGTGAAGGGCCCGTGGACGTCGTCGTGGACCTTGTACGGCGGCATCACGGCCAACGGCTGGGTGCAGGTGCAGACGTTGGACGGGCACTTCATCAGTGCGGACCTCGGTGTCACGTGGAAGCGGACCGAGGCGTTGCGGACGGTCGACGTCTACACCGAGATCGGCAGCTTCCCCGACCAGCCGGACTGGCAGTGGGTCTACGGGTCCGGTGGGGTCTACGCGACCTCTGACCACGAGCACTTCAAGCGCGTTGGGGTGCCTGGCGCGCACGTGTTGTCGTTGGCGGTGTCCGGGCGTTCTCTTCTTGCCGGGACGATGCAGGGGTCCTATCGGACGGATCTGCCCGTGGCGTCGCAGGAGTGGGACTTCGACGGGAGGGCGCCCGCGGCGATCGGGAACCGGATCGGGGCGCTGGCGGCTCGGGACGGGGTCGTGCTGCGCGGCCGGAACGGGTATCGCGGGTCGCAGGACACGATCTTCGTGGAGCGGTCCCTGGATGATGGTCGTACCTGGGTGACGACTGCGGAGATGCCGGGCAACACGCGGTCTTTGGTGTTCGACCCGGGGCTGGGGACGCGCGTTTACCTGGGTGCGTACCTGATCAACGCGTTTTACGTGTCTTTGGACGGCGGGCTTTCTTTTTTGCAGCGCGTGCACGCCGGGTTGCGCGGGATCAAGACCATTGCCGCTGATCCCGGCGGTATCTGGCTCGCGGACGCCGGCGGGTTGTACCGGTCGGTGGACGCCGGGGTGACGTTGAAGCAGGTGTTGCCCGGACGGATGAATTCGGTGCTGGTCGATCCGCGCGATCCGCGGCACGTCGTGGCGGTTGGACAGAACTCGGTGTTCGTGTCTTTCGACGGCGCTTCGTTCGTGGAGGTGCCCGCGGTGTCTTCCGAACAGCTGTCCGCGATCGCCGTTGCGCCTGATGGGACGTTGTACCTGGGCTCGATCTCGTTCTCCGGGTCGAGCAAGGGCGTGCTGCGGTCGGTTGACGGCGGCCGTTCGTGGACCGTTTTCGGTGGTCCTGACCTGGAGCGTGGAGTCGAGGCGCTGTTGGTGTCCTCGGATGGCCGAACGCTCTACGCCGGGACGGTGAGCGGATCCGTGCACCGGCGTTCACTGGGTTAGCGTGTCGGGCGTGGACGCGAGACAGCTGTGGTTGCGGTACGAGCCGTATCACGACGTCACGTACTTCACGCCCGAATCCCGCGCTGCCACCGACGCGCTGGGCTGCAAGGGCGGCTGGATGGGCTACTTCGGCATGCGCGCCGCGCCCTTGGGTGCCGCATCCCCGGAGCTGGTGACGGCTGTCTTCTACAACTTCGCCCCGCGCATGGTTTCCCGTGCGTTGCCGGATGCGTGGGAGGTCGCTTCGCCTGCTGATTTCCTGCGGGCTCGGCTCGAGGGCGTCGACCTGGCGTTGCGTCGCCTGCTGGGTGATGTGGAGACGGCTGAGATCGTCGAAGCGGCTTCGTTGGCTCGTGAGGCTGCCTTAGCGGCTCCTATCGCGGGGCGTCCTCTCGCGGCCGCCAACCGCGCGTTGCCGTGGCCCTCTGTTGCGCACCTGGTGCTTTGGCAGGCTTGCACGATCTTGCGTGAATCCCGTGGTGACGGGCACGTGGCTGCTCTTGTGGCTCATGGCGTGGGGCCGTGCCAAGCGCTTGCGCTCTACGCCCGTGAGCACTCTCTCGATCCGGCATACATGCGAGCCGCGCGTGGTTGGACCGTGGAGGAGTGGGACGCCGCTGATGTACCCGGCGATCTTTCGGCGGTGGAGCGTGCGACTGATGCCGCTGCTCTGGCGCCGTGGGAGGCGTTGGGTGTTGTTCGTACGTCGCGGTTCATCGAGCTGATGACACCGCTCGCAGTGCGCATCGCTTCGGCCAACGAGGCGATGCGAGTCAACCCGATGGCCCTGGACCCGGTCCGGGAACTAGCCGTGCCAGGATGGAACACGTGACAAGGCCTGATCCTCGCAAGACTGCCGCACTGTCCGCCGCCCTCTCGGGCGCTGTCGACCTCGGCGCCCTGAAGGCCCGAGCTGATGCCGCCCGTCAGGCGGCTGCCGCGCCGGCATCGCCTTCGGGTTCTCCGGCTGCCGAGAACGGGTCCGCGCCTTGGATCGTGGACGTTTCCGAGGCCTCTTTCCAGGCTGTTGTCGAGCAGTCTCTGCAGGTGCCTGTTGTGGTGCTGTTGGGGGCCTCCTACAGCCCTGAGTCGCAGCAGTTGGCTGCCTCGTTGACACGGTTTGCTTCGGGGTCTGGCGGGTCCTGGATTCTTGCTCGGGTGGATTTGGAGCAGGCGCCGCGGATCGGGCAGGCGTTCGGGGTTCAGTCTGTGCCGACTGTGGTGGCCGTTGCTGCTGGTCAGCCCATTGATGCGTTTGCTGGGCCGTTGGCTGATGCCGAGTTGTCCGCGTGGATTGCTCGGTTGTTGGATGCTTTGCGGGATCGGTTGCCTGGGATTCGGGCTGGGGAAGCTCGGGCTGGGGCTCCGGTTGTCGCTGAGGAAGACGTTGTCGAGGATCCTCGGATTGTTGCTGCTGAGGAGGCCTTTGAGCGTGGGGACTATGTCGCCGCTCAGGGGTATTACTCGGAGATTCTTGCTTCTGAGCCTGCTCATGAGTTGGCGAAGGAAGGGCTTGCTCAGGCTCGGTTTGCTGAGCGAGCCGAGGGTGTGGATCCTGCGGTGATTGCCAAGGCCGATGGGGCGTTGGAGGACGTTGACGCTCAGTTGGCGGCTGCTGATGCTCAGGTTGCCTTGCAGCAGGTCGAAGAGGCGTTTCGGCGGTTGGTCGACACTGTTCGACGGGTTTACGGGGAGGATCGGGATCGGGTTCGGCAGCACTTGGTCGGGCTGTTCGAGTTGTTCCCCGCGGATGATCCTCGGGTTGCTGCGGCTCGGCGGAACCTGGCTTCTGCGTTGTACTGACGCGAGCTTGCGGGTGGTCGCCTTGCGTTGGGTGGTCCGGTGACGGGACCACCCCACCCGGCCCGTTCGCTTGCTCAGGGGCGGCGGCGTTCCAAAAGGACGGTGTCGCGCCATTCGCCGTGGTGCTGGGCGATTCGTTCGCGCACGCCCACGGTTCTGAAGCCTGCCTTGTGGTGTAGCGCGATGCTGGCTCGGTTCTCCGGGAAGATCACTGCCTGCAGGGTCCACAGGCCGTCTTCGTCTGCGGCTTCGACTTGGTGGTGCAGCAGGGTTTTGCCCACGCCTCGGCCCTGGTGCGCGTCGGCCACGTAGATCGACGTCTCGACCACACCGGCGTAGCACTCGCGGGCGGACACCGGGGTTGCGGCGGCCCAGCCCGCGATTTCGCCGTCCTGCATTGCGATCCAGCGGTGGTCTGGGAGCCACTTGGACTCGAGCGTGCGGCGGGTGGGGACTTCGGTTTCGAAGGTCGCGTTGCCTGAGGCGATTCCTTCGCCGTAGATGCGGCGGACGTCCTGCCAGTCGGCGGCGGTCATGGGGCGCATCGTCACGCCGGCGGCCGGGCGGACTGTGCCTGTGGTGAGGGCGCCCATCACTGCGTCGGCTGCGTGCGGGAGGCCTGTGCAGCACGCCGGGTTGACCGTTACGTGGGTGGCTGTGCCCTCGCGGCGCAGGTGGACGAAGCCGACCTCGGCCAGTTTGCGGACGTGGTGGGAGCAGGTGGATTGGCTAACACCGAGCAACGACGTCAGCTCGCCGACGGTTACCGAGCCGGGGGCCGAGGCGACGTGGTGGAGCAGGCGCACTCGGGTCGGGTCGGACAGGGTTGCGAACCACGAGGCGTAGGTCGTGGCTTCATCGGTCAGCACGGACCAAGTATCGACGTGCGTCGATCAAATAATCAAACTGAATACTTCTTGACGCAGTAGGAGGCGCTGCGGAAGAAGCCGTCGGCGAAGGCTTCTACGCGGGCGAAGCCGGAGGGGACGGCTTTGCCGTTCACGTCGGCTGCGATGAGGCTGTCGTCGGCCAGGAGTTCGGCTACTGCCTCGTCCAGGTCGCCTGGGGAGAGTTTCAGGTTGGCGGCTGGTTCTGGGCGGTTGGTCAGGCCTGCCCAGGCGCCCGTCAGGCAGGCGGTGCGTTGGCCTGCGGCGTCGTCGTCCAGGGGGAAGCCGGTGGCGTGCTGGATCGAGAGGGAGAAGCGGGAGGCGATCACGGCGAACGCTGCGAAGTCGCCGATGCCGCCCTTGGAGCCCTTTTTCGGTGGAGTGCCGATCTTGACCAGGGAGGGGAGGTCCAGCTGGAGCTGGTTGGTCGCGGGGCAGTAGGAGGCCGGGGAGGTGGTTTGGGCGTCGTTGCAGGACTTGATGCCGCCCTTGTCGAAGGCTGGGAAGGCTGCGCCGCTGGACTTGTAGGCGTCGCGGAGTGACTCTTCGAGGGCGTTGAGGTACTTGTCCTGGTTGATGGGAGCGTTGCCGCGGCCCTGGCCCTGGTCCTTGTCGGAGAGGTCGAAGGGGCGTTCGGTGATGCGTTTGGTGATCTCGGCCTCGTTGATCTCGGCGCAGCGGGCGGCGCCTCGGGTGAAGCCGAACTGGAAGGCTGAGACTCGGTCGAACGCGCTGCCGTGGGCGCCCTGTTTTTCGAACGAGGTGCCGGCCGAGTCGCGGATGAAGAACATCGTTTGCAGGACCTGGTTCAGGCCCTCGCCGGTGCTGAGTTCGAAGTGCTTGGACTTGTTCTCGGCCACCCAGCGCATGAAGACGCCGGTGTAGCAGTCGGCTTGCTGCTCCTTGACGATCGACGGGGTGTTGCCGCCGATGTTGGAGGCCGGGCCGAGCTTGTACTGGACGGCGTGGCCCATCTCGTGGGCCAGGACGGTGACGACGGCCATGTCGCCGAAGGAGTCCTTGAGCATCGGGAGGAGCTCGCCGCGGTCCCAGGTGATGCTGTCGTCGAGGGCGCAGTAGAAGGCGTTGGCCACGCCGGTGGTGTTGAGGCGGCAGACTTCTACGCCCTTGCCGTTGGAGTCGTAGGAGACCAGGCGCTTCACCGGCTCGAAGGTCTTGCCGGGGAACGAGTTGGGGAGCTCGGCCTTCCAGAACTCCTGGACGTCGGCGAGGGTGTTGATCGCCAGGCGGTCCATCTCGCCGCCGTCGCCGTTCTCGACGCTCAGGTCGGCGTCCGGCACGCCCTGCTTGGGGCCGGAGGGGCCGTTCGAGATTTCCAGGCCCGCGACCTTCGTGGGGTCGGGGCGTTCGCCCTTCGGTGAGCCCTCGACCACGGAAGCACAGGCGGTCAGGGCTGCGGTCGCGGCCAGCGCGACGGCGATTCGTCCGATCCCCATGGGGTCGAACCCTACTAACAGCGGTTCCGCCATGTGCGGCAAGGACCTGCGGCTAAACGTGAAGCATCCTCACCCTCGGGAGTGATTTCAATACTGCACGGACTCGTTTTCGTTGTCCTGCCTATGTTTTCGAGCGCACAGTCCGTCCCACGCAAGCCTTCAGTGTGGAAGGAGTCCGGGGGATATGGGTAGAACGCGCTGGGCACGGTTCGTCGGGGTGCTCGGTATCGGTGCTGTCGGTGCCGGTGCCCTCCTCTTCGGCATGTCCCAGGGAGCGCTGGCCGCCTCGTTCGCGGTGTCCGGCACCAACTTCAAGGTGTCCGCCGACAACTTGACGGGCCAGGGATTCGTCCAGTTCGGCGGGGTGGACGCGGGTGCGGGCAAGGTGCACGTCGTCGCGGTCAGCGGGTTCAAGACGGCGAGGCTCGACAAGTTCTGCCAGTCGGTGTTCGTCCCGGGAATGCCGATCGTCGGTGATGTGACGATGCGCATCACGGCGGACAGCGTGGGCGGCATGTCGGCCGACAACCTGGTCGTCAACCTCACCGACCTCAACGGTGACCTGGTGCTCGGCAACCCCGAGATCGGCATCGACGCGAACAAGGTGACCAAGGGACCGGACGGCCTCCGCGGCCTGCCGGGGTCGTTCGGCCTGCAGGCTGACTCGGCGAACATCACCTCGCTGCAGCAGACCGCGTGGGCCACCACCGCTCAGACGATCAGGTTCAAGGGCATGAACCTGACCATTCGCCAGGGGAAGCAAGAGTGCTTCTGAACCTCTGGCGCGGCTTCACCGCGTGGCGACGTGGCCGGCCCTTCTGGGCCGGCCTGTTCGTGGCCGGTGGCGCGTTCATCATCCTGTTCCCGCCGTTCGTCGGCGTGAAGCTCGGCGACATGGTCATCTCGATCAAGACGATCGGTGGCGTGTCCGCGCTGCTCATCGGCACGTTGCTGGCGATCTGCGCGGTCTCGTTGTGGGTGCAGCCGAAGTTCCGGCTCGCGTCGGGCATCGTCACGGTGATGCTGTCGCTGGTGGCGCTGGTCGTGACGAACCTCGGCGGCTTCCTCGTGGGCACGATCCTGAGCCTGCTGGGTGGCGCGCTCGCGGTGGCGTGGACGGACGAGCCGAAGCAGCTGAAGCAAGCGAAGAAGGCGGAGAAGGCGAACGGCGAGCCTGAGCAGGTTCAGGCGTCATGATGCGACCGCCGCCGTTGGCCGCGGTCGGGCTGGTCGTGATGCTGGCCCTGCAGCCGCCGTCGAGTTCCGAGCCGACCAGTTCCGAGCCGCCGCCCACCTCTAGCAGCACACCGGTTCCGACGTCGTCGGAGCCACCACCTGTTTCGAGCAGCAGTGCCACTCCACCGCCGGCGTCTTCGTCTGTGCCGACTCTTCCGCCCGGCACGGAGCCGCCTCCGACGTCGGCGCCCCCGCCACCGGCCCCTGCCCCGGTGGCGGGTGGAGGGCGGGAGTGGACGCTCACGGCTTCTCGGCTCGATCTTGGTGGGTTGAACTTCGTCGGGGTTGTGGACGCACTGCTCGATGGCGAGGTCGTCAAGGTGCTGAAGTTCACGGCCGGGGACATGAGGATCAAGGACCTGGTGCAGTCGGCTCAGATCTCGCCGGGGGTCCGGCTTGTCACGGCGGCTCGTCCTGGGAGCACGTCGACCGTGTCACCTGGGCGGATCGAGCTGTTCACGTTGCAGCTCAAGGGGAACTTGGACCTGTTCGGGATCAAGATCCCGGTTGACTACAGCGCTGCCCATCCGCCGCCGTTGAACGTGCCGTTTGTGACGTTCACCGAGGTCACGGTGCGGAACACGGACCTGGTCGGTGGGACGTTGCGGATTCCGGGAGCGCGGATCTCCGTCGTGGCCGGGTGATTGACCGGACCCGTGCGCGGCGGGTAGGCCTTGAGATCAGGTGCTGTCTGTCGCGGGGAGTGCGTGGTGGGGGAAAGTCTCAAGGACCGGGTCCGCGGTTTCGATCACCACGACCAGGCCGTCGTACCGACGATCCACGCTCTGCTGGCTGATCTGCGGGCTGGTTGTCCGGTTGCTCGTAGTGAGGCTTACGACGGGTTCTACCTGGTGTCCAAGCAGGATGACATCGTGACCGTGGCGAAGGACGGGGAGACCTTCAGCGCTGCCGTGCAGGGGCTGGGGGCGGTGGCTATGGTGCCGGACGCTGAGACGACCCGTGCGCCGTTGTTCGAGTCTGATCCGCCTGTGCATTCGGGGTGGCGTGGTGTTCTTCAGGACTTCTTCACGCCGCCGGCTGTTCGGGCGCATGAGGCGTACATCCGCGAGGTTACCGATCAGGTTGTCGATGAGGTGGCGTCGCGGGGGCGGTGTGAGGTGGTTGGTGATCTTGCCGCCCGCATCCCGTCGCTGGTGATCGCCGAGGTCATGGGGGTGCCTCGGGAGAGGCAGCATGAGTTGGCTGCTTTGACGCGTGATCTCGTTGCGCCCACCTCGGTGGAGGACGCGCATCGCGCTGGGGCCGGGCTGGTCGAGTTCCTGCGGGCGGAGATTGCGGAACGTCGTGGGGGTTCCGGTCACGATGTGCTGACTGCGGTCGTTAACGCTGAGGTGGATGGGCGGCGGGCCACCGATGCCGAGTTGCTCAAGTACGCGTTCTTGATGGTTAGCGCGGGTTTTCTCACCACGGTCGACACCATCTCCAGTTTGATGTTGCAGCTTGCTGAGGATCCCGCGACTCGGCGGGCGGTGGCTGGGGATCGCTCGTTGGTGCCGAAGTTGATCGAGGAGATCGTTCGGCACGAGTCTGCTGTGGCTGCTACTGGGCGGACTGTGGTTGCTGAGACGACGCTTGGTGGGGTTGAGCTTCGGCCTGGGGATCGGTTGTTGCTGGCCTGGGGGTCGGGGACTCGGGATGAGCAGTACGTGGATGATCCTGCTGAGTTTCGGCTTGATCGGGTGCAGCGGGGGCGTGATCTCGGGTGGGGGTCTGGGGTGCATCGGTGCCTCGGCATGCACCTTGCCCGGTTGGAGCTCGGGATTGTGTTCGACAAGATTTTGAGCTCGATCCCCGAGTTTGAAGTGGCGGCTGGTACTGAGCCTGAGCGCACCTACGGGGTGCTGCGGGGAGTGCGTCACCTGCACTTGTCTTGGGCTGTTTGACGGGCCGTCTGTCGGCGGGCGCGTGGGTTGCCGTTGTCGTCCCCCGGTTTCGTTGGCGGGCGCCGGTTGAGAGTCCGTAGGTGGTCCTGTTGCGTGCGGGTGGTCGCCTTGAGGGACGCGGCCGGGCGGGTGGTTGCGTTGCGGGCGGCGGGTCCTGTTCAAAGATCGGGGCGCCGCCCCGGACCCCGCCAATCTGATCAAAGACCGGCCAGCGCCACACGCGGGTTGATGGCACGCCTGTTGCGTTGGGCGGCTTGCGGTTTCGTAGTTTGGTTGCGGTGGTGGGGTGGTCCCGTCACGAGCCGCGCCAGGAGCGAGCGCGGCAAGAGCTGTGGCACGACTCGTGACGGGACCACCCCACCCGGCCCGTAAGGGAAGAGCGGCTCGCCTTCGGCATCGCACAAGAGCATCGGGCTCACCCGGCGCGTAAGGATGGTGGCGGCAGGGCAGTGGCGGCAGGGCAGGGCAGTAGCGGCAGGGCGGTTGGCTTCGTGGCTGCGCGGGCTAGAGGCCGCACTTCTTCGGGCCCTCGAACACGCCCTCGCGGAACCGTGCTACCCGCTCGAAACCGGGGTCGACCGGGTCCTCGCCGCGTGCGTCCCTTGCCGCGTAGTCGAAGCGCAGGAGCACGGTTACTGCCTCGTCGAAGTCGCCCGGTGACAAGCCGAACTGGTTGCCCTCGCGGGAGAACACCGCGCCCGTGTACGCGCCGGCCAGGCAAAGTGCGGCAGCGGAGGCGCCTTCGCCCTCGATCGGCTTGCCTTGCACGGCCAGTTCGGCCAGGGCGTAGCGGGTGGCGATCAGGGTGCCGGTTGCGTAGTCGCCCAGTTCCTTGTGCAGCAGTGGGAGTTCGTCTTGGGTGTCGATTTTGATGCTCTTGTCGGACGGGCAGTAGGCCACCGGGCCCTGGTCGCCGGAACAGGTCGGTTCGGTGGCTGAGGACTCGGCCTTCGGGTTGGGCCAGGTCTTGCCCGTGGTGGTGGCGAGGGTCTTGAAGTAGCCGTCCAGGTCGGGCGTGACGGACTCGAGCATCTGGGCGAACGGGAGGTTGCCGCCGTTGTCGCGGTCCCTTGCTGTGGTGAAGGCGCGTTGGGTGAAGGTGCGGTTTTGGACGGACATGGCGCCGCAGAACTTGGTGCCCTGCTCGTAGCCGTCCTGGAAGGCTGCCACTCGGTCGAAGGCGCTGCCGTGGGCCTGTTCGTCCTCTGGGGAGGTGCCTACCGGGTCGCGGAACGTGATCAGGGCGCCCAGGGCCTTGTCCAGGGCGTCTGTGCCGATGTCGAGGCGGGCGGACTTGCCGTCGGTCACGTTGCGGACGAACGCGCCTGCGAAGCAGTCTGCCTGGGCCTCGGTGAGGATCGTGGGGTACTTGTCGGGCTCGCGGCGTTCCGCTTCTGGGGTGATGCCCATGCGGTTTTGCACGGCGTGGCCGATTTCGTGGGCGAGCACTACTACGACTGCGGCCTCGCCGAAGCGGTCCTGCAGTACTGGGAGCAGGGCGGTGCGGTCCCAGGCGATGGCGTCGGCGGCTGGGCAGTAGAACGCGTTGCCTTCTACGTCGGCGGCCTTTTGGGTGCACGGTGGGGGCTTGGCGGTGGCGTCTGCTGTGTCTACCGAGTAGTAGCCGCCGCTGATCGGCTTCCAGGGCTTGTTGAACGTTTGTTGGAACGAGTCCTTCCAGAACTCGTCGATGTCGGTCAAGGCGGTGGCGGCCAACTGGTCGGTTGGGCCGTTGTCCGTGCCTCGGACCTGGATGGTGGTGGTTGAGGCCTCTTTTTTCACCACCTTGGCGGCGCGCGGGCGTCCTGGGATCTCGGCGGTGCAGCCCACCGCCAGCAGGGCGGTGGCGACGATCAGCGCGATGCTCCGGTGCCGCATGGACCCATTGTGCCTGTCGCTCGGCTTGTGGGGCGTCCTACTCGGCGAACTCAGGGGCATACAGAGGCCAACGTGTGGCGGACTGATCAGGTTCACCGGGCCGGAGGTGGGTGGCGGACTTACATTTCCAACTGTGCGCGAATTGCTGTGCGCCGTGTTGTTGGTCATCGGCCCTCCTACCGGGGCCGATCCGACAATGCCCGGGTGCAGCGGTGGCATCCTGCCGGATCCGCGCCACGGGGTGATCGTCGGAGCCGGTACTGCCGGCGCCACCGTTGGGGCGGCTCCTGGAGGGGTTTACGACCTGTCCGTTTGGGCGGGCAGCAGGGCTCCCGGGCCGGCTACCGCTGTTGGGGTGCAGTTTCTCGATCGGGACAACGTTCAGACTGGGCGGACGTACGCGCGGTGGCCGCTTGCTGACAAGGCGAAGCGGTACAACGTCTACGGCATGATCGCGCCGCAGAACGCTGTGAGTGTGCGGTTCTTCGCCACCACGAACATGGAGATCCACTGGGACTGCGCGTTCCTGCGGGTCGCGGCCTACGAGGTGGAGCTTGAACGCGAGGACGACCAGCTGAAGGTCACCGTCACCAACACCGGCAACCTGCCGTTGACCGGGCTTCAGCTGACCGTCAGCGGGTGCGCGGAGTTTGCGCCGTTCGAGCTGAAAGACCAGGTCATCAGGACCTGTGCGGGTGAGGCGCCGGCTACGGCGAGAGTGTCCGGCGCGCTCTACTGGAACGGAGCGCTGCCGGACCGGTCAGTCGCTCTCGGGCACTAGCCACAGCACGCCGGAGGGCGGGAGCTGCAGCAGCGCGGAGTACGGGCGGCCGTGCCACGGCTTGGCCTCGGCCTCGACGCCGCCCAGGTTGCCGACTCCCGAGCCGCCGTAGGCACCGGCGTCGGTGTTCAGGAGTTCCTTCCAGCGACCTGCGGAAGGCAGGCCTACGCGGTAGTCGTGGTGTGGCATTCCGGCGAAGTTGGCCACGCAGGCCAGCACGGAGCCGTCCTCGCCGACGCGCAGGAACGACAGCACGTTGCCGCCGGAGTCGTTCGCGTCTATCCACTGGAAGCCCTCGGGCGTGACGTCGTTCGAGAACAACGCCGCTGCCGTGCGGTACACCGAGTTCATGTCGCGCATCAGCGACTGGATGCCCTGGTGCAGCGGCTCCTGCTCGACGAGGTGCCAGTCGAGCGAGCGCGACTCGGACCACTCGGCGCGCTGGCCGAACTCGCCGCCCATGAACAGCAGTTGCTTGCCCGGATGTGCCCACATGAAGGCCAGCAGGGAGCGCACGCCGGCGGCCTTGTTCCAGTCGTCGCCCGGCATGCGGCCCCACAGCGAGCCCTTGCCGTGCACCACCTCGTCGTGTGAGAGCGGTAGCACGAAGTTCTCGCTCCACGCGTAGACCAGCGAGAACGTCATCTCGTTGTGGTGGAACGAGCGGTGCACCGGCTCACGCGAGAGGTAGTGCAGCGTGTCGTGCATCCAGCCCATGTTCCACTTGAAACCGAAGCCGAGCCCGCCCAGGTGGGTCGGCCGCGTCACGCCGGGCCACGCGGTGGACTCCTCGGCGATCATCACGACGCCGGGGTGGCGGCGGTAGACGGTCGCGTTCAGCTCCTGCAGGAAGCGCACCGCGTCGAGGTTCTCGCGGCCGCCGTACTCGTTCGGCAGCCACTGGCCCTCGGGGCGGGAGTAGTCGAGGTAGAGCATCGACGCGACGGCGTCCACGCGCAGGCCGTCGAGGTGGAACTCCTCGATCCAGTACAGCGCGTTGGCCACCAGGAAGTTGCGGACCTCGTTGCGGCCGAAGTCGAAGACGTACGTGCCCCAGTCGAGCTGCTCGCCGCGGCGCGGGTCGGCGTGTTCGTACAGCGCGGTGCCGTCGAACTTCGCCAACGCCCAGGCGTCCTTCGGGAAGTGCGCCGGCACCCAGTCGACGAGCACGCCGATGCCGCGCTGGTGGAGCGTGTCCACGAAGTACCGGAAGTCGTCCGGCGAGCCGAAGCGCGAGGTCGGTGCGTAGTACGAGGTGACCTGGTAGCCCCACGAACCACCGAACGGGTGCTCGGCGACGGGTAGCAGTTCCAGGTGCGTGAAGCCCATGTCCTCGCAGTAGTCGGCGAGGTCGACCGCCAGCTCCCGGTAGCCGAGACCGGGCTTCCACGAGCCGAGATGCACCTCGTAGATCGACATCGGCGCGTTCGCCCACTGGGTGGCCTCGCGCCGGGCCTCCCACTCGGCGTCCTGCCACTGGTACTCGGAGCGCGTGACGACCGAGGCCGTCTGTGGCGGCTTCTCCGTGGCGAACGCCATCGGGTCGGCCTTCTCGTGCCAGATCCCGTCCTGGCCGAGGATGCGGAACTTGTACCGCGAGCCCACGACGACGTTTGGCAGGAACACTTCCCACACGCCGCTGGAACCCATGGAGCGCAACGGGTTCGCGCGTCCGTCCCAGCCGTCGAAGTCACCCGTCACGCGCACACCGCGCGCGTTCGGCGCCCACACGGCGAACGAGACACCGGTGACGTCGCCGGAAGCCGTTTCGTACGAACGGACATGCGCGCCCAGCACGTCCCAGAGCCGTTCGTGCCGACCTTCGCCGATCAGGTGCAGGTCCAGCTCGCCGACCGTGGGCAGCCACCGGTACGGGTCGTCGACCTCGACCGCGGGGCCGCCGTTGTACTTCACCAGCAACCGGTAGTCGCCCGGTGCCTCCGGCAGCTCGCCCTCGAACAACGCGTCGGCGATCCGCGTCAGCTCGACCTGCTTGTCGCCCCACGCCACCGCGACCGAGGACGCACCGGGCCGCAACGCCCGTGCGATCACCTGATCGCCGTCGGTGTGCACACCCAGCACCGAGTGCGGGTCGTGGTGGGCACCGGACAGGAGCCGGTCCAGATCGGCCTTCACGGTTTACTCGCCTCCGCTAGTCATCCGGGCGATCGACGACAGCGGAACCGTCAACCACTCCGGCCTGTTGGCGTGCTCGTAAGCGACCTCGTAGACCGCCTTGTCCAGCTCGAACGCTCGCAGCAGGTGCGCGTTGTCCCGCGGGTCGGCCGCCACCTCGGCGTACCCGTCGCAGAACGCCGCCCGGTTGCGCTTCGTCCACTCCATCGCGCGGTACGCGAGCTGGTCGTCGTCGGGCTGGCCGACGAGCAGCTGCCGCGCCGCGTAGTCGAACGACCTCAGCATCCCCGCCACGTCCCGCAACGGCGACTTCAGCGCGTTGCGGGCCTCGACGGCGGCCGCCGGCTCGCCCTCGAAGTCGATCAGCAGCCAGCCGTGCACGGTCCGCAGCACCTGGCCCAGGTGCAGGTCGCCGTGGATGTGCTGGATCGGGATCTGCCCGAGGTGCTGGCGGGCGTCCTCGAACGTCGCCCGCAGCGGCTCCTCGTACCGGGTCAGCTCCGGCACCGCCTGCAGCGTGGCGTCGAGACGTCGCTGCATGCCCGTGACGGCACGCGCGACCGCGTCGTCGTCCGCCAGCTGCGTGCCGAGCGCCTCGGCGAGGTCCGCGTGCACCTTCGCCACGGCGTGGCCGAGTCGTTGCGCCTCACCCGCGAAGTCGCCGCCGACCTCGTCCGCGTGCAGGTCGGCCTCGGCCATCAGGTCGCGCACCGACGTGGTGGCCATGGCCCAGCCCTCGACCGCGTCCGGCAGGAACTCCTGCAGCATCGCGAGCGTGACCGGTTCGCCGTCCAGCTCGGACGAGATGGAGCCCAGAGGCAAGGCGATGTGCTCGCAGCCGACGCTGCGGAGAGCCCGGTGCAGCACCAGGTCGCGGTTCTCGCCGCGGGCGAGCTTGCGGAAGATCTTCAGGATGTACTGCTGGCCGTAGATCAGCGACGTGTTGGACTGCTCGACACCGATCGGCCTGCCGCGCAACGAGGTGCGCAGCTCGACACCCTGCTCGTGGGCGAACGTGATGCCGCCGACGCGTTCGCCGGCCGCGATCTTCTCCAGCAGTAAGCCGTTCCGGTCGGGATCGGCCGTTGCGTCGAAACCGTCGGAGTGTTCGCTGATGATCAGTTGGTACTGCTCGGTGCGGCCGGGCTGCTCGACGTCGACGATCACGTGGACCATGTCGTCGGACAACGGCGTTGTCCGCAGTGGACGGACGGCGTTGATCGGGCGGTCCTTGCCGCCGAACCAGCGCAGCGTGGGAAGAACGTCGGGCAGCGTGGTGACCAGCTTGTCGGCGAGCTCGTCGGGATCGATCATGCGCGATTCACCTCATCTCGCTGTCGTCGCCCGCCTCTACCAGCTGGAACCAGTAGAAACCGTGACCCGGGAGGGTCAGCAGGTAAGGGAGTTCCCCGATCGAGGGGAATTTGACACCTCCGGTGAGTTCCAGCGGCGTGTAGTCGCGGTGCTCGGAGAGGTCCAGCTCAACGGGTTGCGGGAAGCGTGACAGGTTGTTCACGCAGAGCACGATGTCCTCGCGGCCGTCGGGGCGCTTCCACAGTCGCTTGTAGGCGAGCACGCTGGGGTTCGAGCCCCCCAGTTCGCTGAAGTCGCCCTCTGCGAACGCGTGGTGCTGCTTGCGCACCTCGATCATCCGGCGGGTCCAGTTGAGCAACGACGACGTGTTGTTCAGCTGCGCCTCGACGTTCAGGCCCTGGTAGCCGTAGACCGGGTCCATGATCACCGGGAGGTAGATCCGGCCGGGGTCGCACGAGGAAAAGCCCGCGTTGCGGTCCGGGGTCCACTGCATCGGCGTGCGCACGGCGTCACGGTCCTGGAGCCAGATGTTGTCGCCCATGCCGATCTCGTCGCCGTAGTAGAGGACGGGCGAACCGGGCAGCGACAGCAGCAGAGCGGTGAACAGCTCGTGCTGGTTGCGGTCGTTCTCCAGCAACGGCGCCAGGCGACGGCGGATACCGATGTTCGCCTTCATCCGCGGATCTTTGGCGTACTCCGTGTACATGTAGTCGCGCTCTTCGTCCGTGACCATCTCAAGCGTGAGCTCGTCGTGGTTGCGCAGGAAGATGCCCCACTGGGCGTTCTCCGGGATCGCCGGCGTCTGCGCCAGGATCTCCGAGATCGGGAACCGCGACTCGCGCCGGACCGCCATGAAGATCCGCGGCATCAGCGGGAAGTGGAACGCCATGTGGCACTCGTCGCCGCCGATCTCCGGGTCACCGAAGTACTCGACGACGTCCGACGGCCACTGGTTCGCCTCGGCCAGCAGCACCCGGCCGGGGAACTCGTCGTCGACGACCTTGCGGCAGCGCTTGAGGAACTCGTGCGTGCGCGGCAGGTTCTCGCAGATCGTGCCTTCCTCTTCGAAGAGGTACGGCACGGCGTCGAGGCGGAACCCGTCGATGCCGAGGTCGAGCCAGAACCGCAGGATGTCGAGCATCGCCTCCTGCACTTCCGGGTTCTCGTAGTTGAGATCCGGCTGGTGGCTGAAGAAGCGGTG
>NZ_JAJAEG010000062.1:0-28935 GCF_047445655.1 Lentzea alba | reverse complement strand
CCGCCCGCCAGCCGCGTTCCGAACCTCTCCGGTCAGTACAGCTAGGTCGCCACCGAACGCGGCAGCCAACCGGAGCCAGGGCGCGGCCTCCTCGGGCCGGCCCTGCCGCTCCAGCGTGCGCCCGAGCAGCAGGTGCGCGTAGTGCTCGACCGGGTCGCGGTCGACGATCACGCGCAGCTGCGCCTCGGCCTTGGCCAGCTGAGCCGAGTGGTAGTAGGCGCGGGCGAGCAGCAGGCAGAGGTCCGTCTGGAACGGCACTTCCTCGACGAGACCGGCCAGCAGCCGCGCGGCGCCGATGTAGTCCCGGGCCTGGAACAGCAGTTGTGAACGCTCCCACTTCTCGGCCGTGGTCTCCTCACGGTCGGCGTCGAACAGGCGCGTCGCGGTGACCCAGCGGTCAGCCGCCACCTCACCGTTCGGTTGGTAGGCGTTGAAGCCCGTGCTGTCGTGCACCGCGAATTCGTTGCTCATCGAACCCTCCTTCCGGCGCGTACAACGTCAGCCGGCGGACGGTATTCCCGAGAGCGGAGCGAACGCGTGGCCCTGCCAGATCAGCCGGGACTCCTCCTCCGGATACGCGGTCACCTGGTCCTCCACGTCGAAGACCCGCGTGAGGCGGTCAGCGCCGTACAAGGGCCAGCCGGGATCGCCTTCCTTCGCGAACGCCGTCCACGCGCCACGCATGCGGTCCGACAGCGCCGCCGCCTCCGGTGTCACGTCACCGATCAGCATCGCGGGCTGGCCGCGGTCCAGGTTGCCGAACACCAGCGGCACGTCCAGGCCGTGGCACGCGCCCAGCGCACCTCCCATGCCGGGCGCTTCCCAGGCCAGCACGTACACGTGGGCACGACCACCGGCCTCGACCTGTGCCTCCGCCAGCTTCAACGACGGCATGCGGAACAACCAGTCCGAGCAGACCAGGTCGTACAGCTCGTCCGGGCCCGCGGCCGGGAAGCGCTCCCGGTAGGGGCGGCCGGGCGCGAAGACGTCCAGCGCGGTCGCCGCGTGCTCCTCGGTGACCTCGCCGAGCATGCCGTCGATCATGGTGAGGATGCGTTGCTCGTGGCGGGTGTGACCGACGACCAGGTCGAGGTGCCTTGCCGCGCCCGCCGCCACCGCCTCCCACGGCGTGACCGGCAGGACCTCGCCGTCGACGACCGGCGCGAACGGGATCTGCTTGTGCGCGACCTGTCCCCACCGCCCGGTGAACTGGCCGATCTTGGCCATGATCTCGTCGCCGGCGACTGTCAGCAGCTCGGGGTCCACAGTGGACAGCTCGGCGGGGCGCAGGCCCAGTTCGGCGGCGCACGCGGCCGCGATGTCCGCAGCCAGCTCGGGCGTGAAGAACGTGCCGGGCACACTGCTCGCGATCGCGCGGTGGAAGAGTCCCGCGGCGCGCGGCATCGCCAGCAGCGAGGCGACCGAACCACCGCCGGCGGACTGACCGAAGAGCGTGACACGGCCCGGATCGCCGCCGAACGCCCGGATGTTGGCGCTAACCCACTCCAGGGCGGCGACCTGATCCAGTAGTCCCCGGTTCGCAGGCGCGCCCTCGACATGCGCGAAACCTTCGATGCCCACGCGGTAGTTGAACGTCACCACGACCACGCCGTCCTGCGCGAGGCGGGTGCCGTCGTACTCGGGGAGACCGGACGTGCCGAACACGTAGGCACCGCCCTGGATCCACACCATCACGGGCAGGTTCGCGGCGAGGTCGGGCGACCAGACGTTCACGGTCAGCCAGTCGTCGCCGGCCACTCCGACGCCGTCCATGCCGAACATCCCGGCCTGCGGTGGCGGCGGCCCGAACGCCACCGCCTCCCGCACGCCGTCCCACGCGGGCGCGGGTCGTGGTGCGGCGAACCGGAGCTCGCCGACCGGCGGCGCGGCGAACGGGATGCCGCGGAACACGGAAACATTCGATTCCGATGCGCCCCGAACGGTTCCACCGGCAACACGAACCTCGACCATGAGGCGGGATCATGACCGCCGCATCCCCTGAGCGCCACAGAATTAGATGGTGACGGCCACCTTCGCCCGCGCGTGCTCCCGTTCCACGTGCCGGATCGCGTCCGGTGCGTCGGTCAACGGATAGGTCCGCTCGATCACCGGCACCAGCTGACCCGACTCGGCGAGGTCCCGGAGCGCGGCCAGGTTCTCCTTGCTGGGCTTGGCCTCCAGCACCACAAGACGCTGCCGCGCGAACGGCCCGAGCACCTTGCCCTGGATGATCAACCGGTACGGCCCGAACAGCGCCCCACCGGTGAAGCTGCCGCCGCCGGAGAGCACCAGCACCCCGTCCGCGGTGAGCGCACCCCGCAGCTCGCTCATCGACCGGTTGCCCACGAGGTCGAAGATCAGGTCGTAGCACTGCCCGTTGCCGACGAAGTCCGACGTCCGGTAGTCGATGACGTCGTCCGCGCCGGCCTCCCGGACCATCTCGACGTTGCGCGTGCTGCACACCCCGGTCACGATCGCCTTGCGCGCCTTGGCGATCTGCACGGCCATCAGCCCAACACCGCCGGACGCGCCGTTGATCAGCACCTTCTGCCCGGCCTGCAGCTCGCGCAGTCCCATCCACGCCGTGTTGCCGGCCAACGGCAACGTCGCCGCCTGCTCGAACGTCAGGTTCGCCGGCTTGGCTTCGACGACGTCAGCGCTGACACAGACGTACTCGGCAAAGGACCCCTCGACCTCACCGAACACCTCCGCGCCCACCTCAAGACCGCTCACCCCAGGCCCAACCGCCTCGACCACGCCCGCGAAGTCGAGTCCGCGAATCCGCGCCTTCGGTCCGCGCAACCCCAGGAACAGCCGCGCGAAGTACGGGTCGCCCCGCATGACGTGCCAGTCGGCGGCGTTCACCGACGACGCCCGCACCCGCACCAGCACCTCGCCGGCGGCCGGCACGGGCCGGTCGACCTCCCTGAGCTCCAACACGTCCGACGAGCCGTATCTGTCCTGGACGATCGCCTTCATCCGCGGCCTCCCTCGCTTGCCGCAGAAGGTAAGCCGCGTCAACGGTTTCGCACATCAGGGACGACCCCTAGGGCGGCCACCCGATGTCCCCGGACATCATCCGGCGGGCGAAGTCCCTGGAGTCGGACAGGTACTCCGCCCAGGCCGCGGCGCGATCGGTGCGGAAGTCCTTCTCCTGCGGCGGGACGTCCTCGCCGGGCTCGTCGTCGTCCTCGATCTCGGTGGAGGCGAGGAACGCGACCAGCTCGGGCCGGGCGCCGACCGGCACTTCCCCGACTCCTGTGCTGTACCGGGCGCCGTGGTACTCGTCGACGATGCCGAGGAAGATCGCGTCGAGACCGGGGAACGACTCCGGCGCGACCACCTCGTCCGGCAGCGGCGTCACGTACGAGCGCCGCGACGCGTTCCAGCAGTCCTGCTCCAGGTCGAGCTCGACCAACCGCGACGCGGCACCGGACCTGGCGAAGTCGGCCAGGCCGTCGTCGCCGATGGTGTGGTCGTGCAGGTCGAGCACCCAGAGCTGCGGCAGCACCGGCCACCGGGTCAGCGCGCGTGCGCCGTCCGAGCTGAAGTTGTTGTAGGCCAACGAGATGCTGTCCAACTGCGGCGCGGCCGAAGGCAGCACGGCGATGTCCGCGTCACCGAGACCGCAGCCGGCGAGGTTCACCGTGCGCAGCGAGAGCCACTCCGGCACGTCGGGCAGCCGGCCCATCGGGTTGCCGGAGACGTCCAGCTCGCGCAGGTTCTCCGACCTCAGCAACGCGCCGAGCCCGTCCGGTCCGAGCCCGGTCGCCGAGAGCCGCAACGACGTGAGGCTCTTCAACCCGGCCACGGCCAGCGCGCCACCGTCCTCGACGGGCTGGATGTCCGGGCGGGCGTAGTGCGGCGAGCCGCCCCAGCCACCGCTCAGGTCGAGATGATCGAGCACGGGGAACTCCGCGCCCAGCAGTCGCCGGACACCGTCCGAGCCGAGGTGGTTGTCGCTCAGATCCAGGTGCCGCAGCCGGGGAAACGCCCGTGCGGCAACAAAAGCGCCGGCCACGTGATCGGTCGCGACCAGGTTCGAGAGGACCAGTTTCTCGATGCGCGCGCTGTCGAGGGCACCGACGACCTGGGAAATGGTCTTGTCGTCGACGGGGAGCAGTTCGAGGGCCAGCTCGGTCAGCCACGGCAGGACCGGCAGGATCGCCTCGACACCGCGAGCGCCGAGCCCTTCCCTGCCCAGCCCCATCGGCGTACCGCGCAGCCGCAGCGACCGCACGTTCCGCAGATCGGCGCGAGCGAAGAACTCCGCGCACGCCTCGTCATCCGCCTCGATCACGTTGCCGAAGTACGGCTTCCACAGCGGCTGGCGGCCGTTCTTGCCGCAGCGGAACCCGATCTCCAACCGCTCCAGCTGGGCGAGTCCCGCACAGCTGGCCAGCTCACGGGCCTCGTCGACGGTCTCGACGAGCACCTCCGCCGACCTCAGGTCAGGTGCCAGTCCCTCGCGCAGCAGGTGAGCCAGATCCGTCGCGCGCAGACCGGCGTGACGCAGGCGGGTCGGCCGGTCCAGCCGGAACGGTGGCTTGTCGAAGTGCCAGAGGCTCTCGGTCACACTCAGGACCACCAGCGACTCCAGCCTCGTGACCGCTTCGGTGCGGGCGAACCGGGCGAGCACCTCGGCGTCGTCCGCGATGAGGCCGCGGAAGCGGACGGTGCGCAGGTTCTCCCAGTGGTCGGCGGTCTCGGTGAACGCCTCCACCTGCTCGTGGTCGAGGTAGCCGAGCGAGAGGCTGGTCACCGCGCGCATCTCGGGGCGACGCGGATCCGGCAACGCGGGATCGCGCAGTCCTTCGCGAACAGACCACAGGTCCAGCGATCGGACGAGTGGCCACACCGGCTTCGAGAAGCCGGACTCCAGTGCCGCGAGCCACGACCACGGCGCCTCGCGCAGCTCGTCCGGCCAGGAGGCGAGCTGTTCGTCGCAGTACGACACCAGATCGGCATCGGCTTTCATGACGGCAGCACAAAGCGCGCGGAACGCCAACTTGGTCGGCGTCCCGCGCAGCGCTCTGTCGATCTCCGGATTCACCCCCGCAAGCTAGCGCGGAAGTTCTTCGCCCGTCTGCTCTTTGACCATGTACTCGGCGTACCAGTCGGGCCAGTTCTCGTCGTACTCGCCGCCGTTGCGCTTCTCGTGCTCACCGTGGGCCAGCGCGGCCCGGCGCAGCGCCGCCGAGAGATCGGTGATCGACGCGTAGGAGGTGTCGTCGGCGTCGACGCGGCCGGGCAGGCGGGTCGTGACCTCCTGCAGGATCCACGTGTTGCCGTCGGGGTCGGCGAACTCCGCGCGGGTGAAGTAGCTGCGGCGCTCGGGATCCGCGCCCTCGACCGGTCCGTCCGGGCCGCCGTGGAAAAGCGGGCCGACCTTGATACCGGCGGCCAGAAGCGCTTCGTGCGTCTCGACGATGTCCGAGACGATCAGGAAGTGCCGTCCCGAACCGGGCTCGGCGGTGGTCACGCCCTCACCGAAGTGGATGGACGCGTTGGAACCGTACGGGGTGAACTGCACGACCCACGGCGGCGTCACGTCGAGCCGCCAGCCGAGCCGGCTGTAGAACTCCTTCGCGCGCTCCACGTCGGTGACGGGGAGGACGGTGACCTCGAGCTTCATGTCGATCTCTGCCAAGTTCTTCACTTCGCTACTTCCTTTGCCAGATCACGGAGGGCGTTGAGGAACGCCTCGGAGAAGGTGGGGAACGGCTGGATGACGTCGAGCAGCACGGACAGCGGGACGCGGGCGCGGATCGCCACGGTGGCCTGCTGGAGCCACTCGCCGGCCTCGGGGCCGACGGCGTAGGCGCCCGTGAGGACTTCGCCGTCGGAGACGAGGGTCAGGAAGCCGGGTTGCGTGTCGTACGCACGGGTGTAGGTGGCCGTGCGCGCGACGCCCGACAGGTGGGCTGTTGCGGTGTACTTTCCTTCTGCCGCACCGACTGCGGCCACCTCCGGGGAGGTGAACACGACTCGCGGCACGGCGGTGTAGTCGACGCGAGCGGTCTTGCCGAGGATGTTCGCGGCGGCGACGCGGCCCTGGTACTTGCCGACGTGGGTCAGGTTCCACTGGCCCGTGACGTCGCCGACCGCCCAGATGCCGTCGGCCACGTTCATGCGGTCGTCGGTCACCAGGCCGTGCGGATTCGGTTCGACACCAACGGTTTCGAGACCGATCCCCTCGACCCGCGGGCGCCGGCCGGTGGCGACGAGGAGCTTGTCGCCGCGCAGTTCGACACCGTCGGGGAGCTCGAGGACATAAGACCCGTTCTCGAACCGGGCCGCGGTGGCGTGCACGCCGAGGTGCAGTTCGACACCCGCGGCGGTCAGTGCCTCGCCGAGCGCACGACCGGCCGCCTCCGGTTCGCGAGGCAGCAGGTGGCCGGAACCCTCGACGAGGGCGACCTCGGAGCCGAGACTCCGGAACGCCTGCGCCATCTCGACGCCCACCGGTCCGCCGCCGAGGACCAGCAGCCTGGCCGGAACCTCCTGGAAGCCGGTGGCCTCGCGGTTCGTCCACAGCCCCGGCAGGTCGCGCACGACCGGCGGGATGAACGCCGACGAGCCCGTGGCGATCACGATGTGGTCGGCCGTGTAGGTCTGGTCTCCCACCGCGACCTCGCCAGGACCGGCGATCCGGCCCTCACCCCGCAGCACGTCGATGCCTGCCCCGCCGGCCCACTTCTCGCCGCCCGCGTCGGAGTAGGACGAGACCATGAAGTCGCGCCACTCCACCAAGGCCTTGACGTCGACCTTGCCGGTGATCGCCTCACGAGCGCCGGGCACGTCCTGCGCGGCCGCCACGATCTCGCCTGGCCGCAGCAGCGTCTTGGACGGGATGCACGCCCAGAACGAGCACTCGCCGCCGAGCAGTTCACGTTCGACCACGGCCACCCGCAGCCCGCCCTCGGCGACGGCGGCGGCGAAGTGCTCGCCGGGTGAGCCGCCGCCGATGACGATGACGTCGTACTGGCTCATCACACACGCCCGGGAAGGCGCGTGGTGACCTCCTGCAGCACCCAGCCGTTGCCGTCCGGGTCGCTGAACGAGGCGTACGAGCCGTAGCTGGTGCGGCCGGGCGCAGGGCCGTCGACGCGGCCCTCGGTGCCGGCGTGGTGGAAGACGCCGGTCTTGTCGTGGAAGACCTCGCTGACCTCGACGCCGCGGGCGATCAGGTCCTCGCGGGCGGCCACCACGTCGTCGACGATCAGGTGCAGGCCCTCCGCGCTGCCCGGCGCCGCGTTGCTCACGCCGTTGCCGAAGATGATCGACGCGGGCGAGCCGGGCGGGGTGAACTGGGTGAGGCGGTAGCCCTCGTCGTCGGCGAACTCGGCGTCGAAGCGCCAGCCGAGCGCCTTGTAGAAGTGGATCGCCCGGTCGATGTCGCTCACCGGGATGACTGCCACCTCGAACTTGTAGTCCATCGGGGTTCAACTCCTTCGTTCGTTTCGTGTACCGCAACACTCGTCCCGCCAGGGGGTCGCTCGAACCCGTGGAACACCCTGGTCACTCCCTGGCCCGTAGGCTCGTGCCCGTGTCGGACGATCTCCTGGGCAGACGCAACGAGGGCGAGACGCTGGACCGCCTCCTCACGCAGGCGCGGACCGGCAACGGCCAGGTGCTGGTCCTGCGCGGCGAGGCCGGGATCGGCAAGACCGCGCTGCTGGACCACGTGTCGCACCGGGCCGCGGGGTTCCGGGTCACGCGCGCCGCGGGCGTCGAGTCCGAGAGCGCGTTCCCGTACGCGGGGCTGCACCAGCTGTGCGTGCCGTTCCTGGACCGGCTGGACAAGCTGCCCGCACCGCAGCGCGAGGCGCTGGGCACCGCGTTCGGCATGGCGTCCGGACCCCGGCCGACCCGGTTCATGGTCGGTCTGGCGGTGCTGACGCTGCTCGCCGAGGTCGCCGACGAACAGCCGCTGGTGTGCCTGGTCGACGACGCGCAGTGGCTCGACTCGATGTCGTCCGCGGTGCTCGGGTTCGTCGCCCGCAGGCTCCTGGCGGAACGGATCGCGCTGGTCTTCGTGCTGCGCGAGGGCAACGACTACCTCGACGGGCTGCCCGAGCTGTTCGTGCGCGGCCTGGACGACGCGGACGCCCGCGCGTTGCTCGACTCGGTGATCAAGGGGCCGGTGGACGGCCGGGTGCGCGACCGGATCGTCGCGGAGGCCCGCGGCAACCCGCTGGCGCTGCTGGAGCTGCCGCGCGCGTGGACCACCGCGGAGCTGGCCGACGGTCTCGACGCCACGCCGCTGACCAGCCGCATCGAACAGAGCTTCGCGCGCCAGATCGAACCGCTGCCCGCCGACACCCGCCTGCTGATGCTGACCGCCGCCGCCGAACCCCTCGGCGACGCGACCCTGCTGTGGCGCGCGGCCGGCCTGCTCGGACTGGGCGCCGACCCGGCCGCCGCGGCGCTGGGCACCGGCCTGATCGAGTTCGGGGCGCGGGTCCAGTTCCGCCACCCGCTGGTGCGTTCGGCCGTCTACCGGTCGGCGTCCGCGGCGGAGCGGCAGCGCGTGCACCGGGCGCTGGCCGACGCGACCGATCCGGCCATCGACCCGGACCGCCGCGCGTGGCACCGCGCCCACAGCACCACCTCGCCGGACGAGGACGTCGCCGCCGACCTGGAGAACACCGCGGGTCGCGCCCAGGCCCGCGGTGGTCTGCTCGCGGCCGCCGCGTTCCTCGAACAGGCCGCGGTGCTCACCCCGGAACCCGCCCGCCGCGCCCAGCGCGAGCTGGCCGCCGCACGGGCCAAGCGCGACGCGGGCGCGTTGGAGGCGTCGCTGCGACTGCTGTCCGCGGTCGAGGCCGGGCCGCCGGACGAGCAGCGCAGCGCCGAGATCGAGCACCTGCGCGGGCACATCGCGTTCGACCAGCGCCGCGTGGCCGAAGCAGCGCCTCTGCTGTTCAGCGCGGCCGCCCGGCTCGTCCCGTTCGACGCCGACCTGGCCCGCGAGACCCATCTGGAAGCGCTCTCAGCGGCGATCTGGGCGGGCACGTCCTCGGCCGACGCCGCCCGCACCGCTCCCCCGCCGCGCACTCCGCCGTGCGCGATCGACCGGGTCCTGGAAGCCCTCACCACCAGGATCACCGCGGGCTACGCGGCGTCCGTGCCGCACATGACCCGTGCGCTGGAGGAGGTCCAGGCGCTGAAGGTCGGCGCGGAGGACATCAGCCGCCTGCCGTGGCTCTTCGGCTACCGCGCGGGCGGGATCCTCGCGAGCGAGATGTGGGACTTCGAGACGCGCCGTGCGTTCGCCCAGCAGCAGGTGCGGATGGCCCGCGACGCCGGTGCCCTGGTGCAGCTGCAGTTCGCACTGAACTTCCTGGCGGACAACGAGCTCCTCGCCGGCGAACCGGCCGCCGCTCAGGCGCTGATCGAGGAGGACCGGCGGATCTCCGAGGTCACCGGCACTCCACCGGTCGGCTACGCGGTCCTGCTGCAGGCCGCCCACCGCGGCGAGGACCTCGCCACCGCGACCGCACGGGACGCCCGGCGCGACGGCCAGGGAAGGCTCGCCACGATCGCCGACTGGACCAGCGCGATCCTCCACAACGGACTGGGCCGCCACGACCTCGCCCGCGACGCGGCTGTCCGCGTGTTCGAGGAGGACTCGCTCGTCTACAGCGGCCTGATCACCGCGGAACTGGCCGAGGCCGCGTCGCGCACCGGCGACTCCGAGCTAGTCGCCGAGGCGTTGCGGCGTTCGTCCGCGTGGGTCGACACCGACTGGTCGCTCGGCATCAAGGCACGGCTGCGGGCGCTGAACGGCGACACCTCGGCGTTCTCCGAGTCGATCGACCACTTCGCGCGCACCTCTTTGCGCAGCGAACTGGCCCGAGCCCACCTCCTGTACGGCGAGTGGCTGCGCCGCGAGGGCCAACGCGTCGAAGCGCGCGACCACCTGCGCACCGCCCACGAGATGCTCCTGGCCGCAGGCATGACCACGTTCGCCGACCGCGCTCACCGCGAACTCCAGGCCACCGGTGAGACCGCCCGCAAGCGCACCGTCGAACCCACCGACGAGCTGACCGCGCAGGAGTACCAGATCGCCCGGCTGGCCCGCGAGGGCTACTCGAACCCGGAGATCGGCACCCGGCTGTTCATCAGTCCGCGCACCGTGGAATGGCACCTGCGCAAGGTGTTCGGCAAGCTCGGCGTGACGTCGCGCCGCCAGCTGCGCGACGCCACGTTCTGAGTGGAACAGAACTGCGATCCGGATTGCCGGTGTGACCGGTTGAGCCCAAACTGACCGATATGCCGATCATGGAACAGCTGCACGCACTCGGTGGCGTGCCCGCCGAGCAGTCCGCCGAACCAGACCGGAAACTGGCCATCGTCGCCTGCATGGACGCGCGCATGGACGTCTACTCGATCCTCGGCCTGGAGGCCGGCGACGCGCACGTGATCCGCAACGCCGGCGGCGTGATCACGGACGACGTGATCCGGTCACTGGTGGTGAGCCAGCGCAAGCTCGGCACGCGGTACATCCTGTTGTTGCACCACACCAAGTGCGGCATGGCAGGGTTCGACGAGGTGAAGTTCCGCGCCGAACTCGTGAAGGCGGCCGGGTTCCGGCCGGAGTGGTCAGCCGACGGGTTCGACGACGTGGACGACGACGTGCACCAGTCGGTGGCGCGGATCCGGGCGAACCCCTTCATCCCGTTCAAGGGGTGGATCGGTGGCTTCGTCTACGACGTCGACACCGGCGAGGTCCGCCCGGCCGAGCCTCGCTAGCTCACGGTCCACTTGAGAGCGCGCTGCGGACTCAGCTCATCGCCGGTGTAGCCCACGATGACGCCGTTGTTGTTGATGTCCGCTCCCGACGCCCTCGTGGCGCCGCTCGGCCGAGGGAGTTCCAGCGCCTCACCGGTCGTGGTCCACCGCATCGGGTGGTGCACGTAGTCGGTCGTGATCTCGTAGCCGACTGCCACGCCGTGGTCGTTGAGGCCACGCGGATGGGTGTTGGCGCCGTACCTGGTGATGATCGATCCGTCAGCGCCCCAGCGCACGCCGAGCACTGCGAAGTTGCCCTCGGTGAAGGTCTCACCGACCACCTCGCCGTGCCGGTTCACTCCCCGCGCGTAGCTCGCACCGCGCTCCGAGAGCCTGGTCAGCACGGTCACGGTGCCGTCAGGGTTCCAGCGCACCGCAACGGGGTCCGACGCGGTCCCCCAGACGGAACCGGAGGCGTAGCCGTTGGAGGCGCCGGTGATCGTGGCCGTGGTCATGCCCGCGGGCATCTGCAGCACCGTGGCACGGCCGAGCGTGTCCCACTTCACCGGGAGATAGGGGCCGCTCTCCGGGTTGAACACGAGCCCGTAGACGTTGCGGTTCTCGTCGATCGCCTGCCCGGAAGCCCTGCTGTAGCCCCAGACCGACCCCAGCACGAGGCGGGTGCCATCCGGGTTGAACCGGACAGCACTGCCGCGGACCGAGGGCACGTAACTGCTGCCCGCGACGTGACCCGTGGCGTTGATCGAGCGCGCCGAGGTGCTGGTTCCGGCAGGTCCGGCGATCTCTTTCACCGTGCCGTCGGTTCCGTACCTGACCGCGCGCGCGGAACCGTCGTCGTAGCGGGATTCTCCTACCGCCACGCCCGCGTCGTTGATCGACCACGCGCTCTGCCTGGTGCTTCCCTCGATGCCACCGAGTTCGATCATCGTGACATCAGCGTGAGCGGGTGCGGCTACGACGACGGTTGCGGCGAGTGCCGCGGACAGGGCAAGGCCCAGTCTTCGACTCATCTCATCCCCCCAGGTTTGTGAGTCAAACGTCGGTCACCCTAGCGCCAATCCGCGGCCGGTGTCAGCACTCCACGACGTTCACCGCCAGCCCGCCGCGCGCGGTCTCCTTGTACTTGTCACTCATGTCCGCGCCGGTCTCCCGCAGCGTCGCGATGGCGTCGTCGAGGTGCACGAAATGAGCGCCATCGCCGCGCAACGCCAGACGCGCGGCGGTGATCGCGGTGACGGCGGCGACGGCGTTGCGTTCGATGCACGGGATCTGCACCAGGCCTCCGATCGGGTCGCAGGTCAGGCCGAGGTGGTGTTCCAGGCCGATCTCCGCGGCGTTCTCGACCTGCCGGACCGTGCCGCCGAGCACCGCGCACAACCCGGCCGCCGCCATCGCGCACGCCGATCCGACCTCGCCCTGGCAGCCGACCTCGGCGCCGGAGATCGAGCCGGTCTCCTTGAGCACCACGCCGATCGCGCCCGCAGTCAGCAGAAAGTCCGCTACACCACGGGTGTTCACGAACCGCGTGTAGTAGTGCAGGACGGCTGGGACGATCCCGGCGGCGCCGTTCGTCGGTGCGGTGACAACTCGTCCGCCTGAGGCGTTCTCCTCGTTGACCGCCAACGCGAACAGGCTCACCCAGTCCTGCGGTTCGGCGTCGCAGTCCGACAAGGTCTCCAGCAACGCCTTGGCACGCCGCGGCACGTTCAACCCGCCCGGCAACACGCCGTCGCGCGCACAACCCCAGCGCACGCACTCCTGCATCACTCGCCAGATCTCGTCCAGCCGGGCGTCCACTTCGGACTCAGGTCGCCACGCGCACTCGTTGCGCCGCATCAGCTCGGCGATCGTGAGCCCGGCGGACTCGCAGGCGGTGACCAGGTCGGCGCCGGACCGGAACGGGTGCGGCACCGGCGGTGGATCGGCGACCTCGTCCAGCGACGACACCACGAACCCGCCGCCGATCGAGTAGTACGTCTGCGAGACAGCACCGGCCTCGAAGATCATGCCGTTGGGATGTTCGGGCAACGGCCGGGAATCCAGGACCACGCAGGCGTTGACGAGCCGGTCGCCGAGCAGCCGCACCTGCCCGGTCGCCCGGATCCGGGCGATCCGCGCGGGAATCGACGCGATGTCCACGTCTTCCGGCCGGTTGCCCTCCAACCCGAGCAGCACGGCGGTGTCCGACCCGTGCCCGAGACCGGTGGCGCCGAGCGAGCCGTGCAGCCGGACCGTCACCGAGGACACCTCCGGACCGAGTGTGAGCGCGAACATCAAGGCAGCGCGCATCGGGCCGACGGTGTGCGAGCTCGACGGGCCGATCCCGATGCTGAACAGGTCGAACACGCTGGTCTTCACAGTTCCCCCAGGTCGATGGTGTGCCAGGTCAACGAGGTGTTGTCGCCCGTCGACCACCACACGGCGTTCCCCCGCGCGACGACCGTGCCGAACGACGAGGCGAGATCCGCCAGCTGGTCGCGATCGACGTCGTACAGGCACAAAGCACCGCGGGCGTCGTCCACGACGACCGCGAACCGGTCGAGCAGCAGGACGTCCGGCACCGCGGGCCGCACATCGCTGCCGCCGATCCGGCGCCGCTCGGTGCCGTCGGGCCGCATCAGGTCGAGCCGCGCGCTGCCGCCCTGCCGCAGCACCTGCACCCGGCACCACGAGGGCGTGCAGTCGATCAGTTCGTAGCTCTGCCCGTTCACGACCGTGCGAGCCGTGCTCCTGACGTCGATCAGCGTGGAAGGGCCGCCCTGCTCGACCTCGGCACTGGTCGCGAACGGCCACTCGGTTAGCGCAAACTTTCCGGACAGCACAACCTTTTCCACCGCTCCCCCCGCCAGCGCGACCGTGCGGATCTCGGTGGTGCCCTCCGGCCCGACGGCCGCCCAGCTGACGGACTCGCCGTGCACGACCACGTCGTACTGCGACTCCAGCACCACGACGTTGCCGATGTCGGCGGTGATCAGCTCCGCCACCGAGTCCGCCATCTTGAACAGACCGGTGCCGGCTTCGAGCCACACCAATGCGGTCGCGGCCATCGCGTACTGCGCCGGTCCCTCCCGCAGCACCTCGCCGTCGATCACCAGCCGCCCAGCCGACTCCCCCGCCCGCAGATCAGGCGACAGCGGCGCGAAAGCCGTGCCGTCAGGCAGGTTTCCCGGCGACGTGGAGATCCGCGCACCCGGCCAGGCCGACACCAGTGCGAGCCGGGCGGGTGCGCGGACCGGCCCCGGCGCGACGACCAGAACAGCCGCTGCCAGGGCAGCCACGACCAGCGCGATCCGGTGGATCATCGGGCCACCGCTGGTGAAGCCGCGTCCGCGTGGACGAGTTCGGGACTACCGCCTCCGGACGCGGGCACCTTCCAGATGCCCTTGTCCCGCCCGTAAGCCACGAACGAGTCGTCCAGCCACTGCGGCTGGTCGTCCAGGTGCCGGGTCTCGGCAAGCGGGACGTCGTTCCCAGAAACCAGGTCCAGCACGTGCAACCGCCAGAGGTCACCGGTCCGGAACTTGTAGGCGATCCGCGACCCGTCCGGCGACAGCGACGGGCACTCCACGTTCTCTCGCACCGAGGTCAGCACACGGGTGTCCAGCGACCCGCGCACCAGCCACGTCTTCCCACCCGAAGCCGCGGTGGCGTAGAACGTCCGGTCGTCGCGGGTGAACGTGATCCCCCAGTAGTTCACGTCGTCCGCGGTGTGCTCGACCCCGTCGACCATCAGCTTGAAGTCCTCCAGCGAGCCGAAGTGCGCGCCGCTGCGAAGGTCGTAGATACCGGCCGTGGTTGAGAACGTGCCCACGCCGCCCAGGTACGAGTCCCCGGCCCGGAACACCGTCCACATCACGACGTTGCCCGACGGCGACACCCGCGCCCGGCTCGGGGTGCCCCACTCGCTCAGCCGCAGGCGTTCGCCCGCCGCGTCGAACACCACGATCTCGGACTGCGCGGGTATCGCCGTCGCCCGCAGGCACACCAGCGTGCCCGCGGCGACGTCGACCCGTTGGCACGCAGGCCCGGTGCGCCCCGCCTGACGCACCAGCCCCGCCGAGTCGACGTACGTCAACTCACCACTGCGAAGATCCAGCGATTCCCCGGACGGGCGCGCCCCCACGGCCCGCAGGCCGACGAACACCGCACCCGCCACGAGCACGGCCGCCACCAGCACCACACCCAGGACCGTGCGCGACGTCAACGCGCTCCCACCACGACGGCGAGCGCCAACACCAGAGCTCAGCACCGTTCGCTTCATCGACGCGCCCCCACCACGACCGCGACCGCCAGCACCGCCGCGAAGACCCCGAACGCGGGCGCCAGCGACAACCCGGTCGCCACCACCCCGAACAACACCGCGCCGGCAGCCCGTCCCAGCGCCTGTCCTGTTTGGACGAACGCGAGCCCGGTCGCCCGCACCGCTTCCGGTACCAGCGGCCCGACGTGCGCCATCAGCACACCGTCCGTGCAGGCGTAGAACACGCCGTGCGCCAGCAGAACCACGGCCGCCACGAGCCACCCGCCCCAGGACACGGCGAGGAGCACGTACGCCAGAAGCAACACCACGTGCCCGGCGAGGAACACCTTCCACCGCCCGACCCGGTCGGCGAGTTTCCCCACCGGCGCCGCCATCACCATGAACGTCAGCGCGGTCACCAGCGGCAGCAACGGCAGCACACCCACAGGCAGTCCGGCCGTCTTCTGCACACCGACGAACAGGAACATGTCGCCGACCGTGCACACACCCAGCAGCGCAACCGTCAGCACCACTCGCCGCACTTGCCTGTCGCACAACACGTTCCACGAGATCCCGGGCCGCCGAACAGCGACCCCGACCGGCTGCCGGACGAACGCGGCCAGCACCACAACAGCGATCACGCCGAAGCAGAAGCTCACCGCGAACACCGACGTGTAGTCCATGAACAGCAAGCTCAACAGCCCGAACGCCACCAGCGGCCCGAGCAGCGCACCAGCCGTGTCCAGCGCCCGGTGCACCCCGAACGCCCGCCCCAGCGCGTCCGACGGCGTGGCGAGCGTGATCATCGCGTCGCGGGGCCCTGTCCGAATCCCCTTGCCGGCACGGTCAACGCCGATCACCAACCCCATCCCGGCGACCGATGAACCGACGAGCGGAAAGCCCAGCTTGGTCAAAGCGGAGAGGCCGTAACCGAAGAGCGCCACCGCTTTCGGGCGCTGCCACCGGTCGGCCAGGTGCCCGCCGGCGAGCCGCAGCAACGCCGTGGCACCGGTGTAGAGGCCGTCGATCGCGCCCAGCTGCAGGTAGCCCACGCCGAGCCCGTAGACCAGGTACAACGGCAGCACCGCGGTGACCATCTCGGCCGACAGGTCCGTGATCAGGCTGACCACACCGAGACCGATGACCGTCGCCGGGACGGGAAGTTTCGAGCGGCCCGGCTTCGCAGGGTTGCCGGCGCGCACAGAGGAGACATACATCGGGAAGCCCTTTGCAGTGTCGGATCGGGCAGAGTGAACGCGCGCACGGCCCGGTGCAGGGTCCGTGACCGTGCGCGCGTCTTCCCTCATCCAGTGACGCGAACGTCGTCCACGGCCGACTCCCAGAGAGAGGCGGTGCTCGCGTCCGCCGCCTCGACGACGAGCTTCACGTCACGCCCGGCGAACTGCGCGAGGTCGACGGTGGCGGTCTGCCACCCGCCGGCGACCTTCACGCCCGATGTGCCGAGCTTCTCGAACACCTTGACCTTGGTCGTCCCGTCCAGCACGTGGACCCTCAGGAAGTCCGACGTGGACGAGTTGTCGCCGTGGGCGAAGGTGTAGGAGAACGTGAGCTTGCCGCCGGACGGGACGGAGAACTGCGGCGAGGTCGTCGACGTCAGGCCTCCGTCCACGTCGTTGGCGCCGTCACTGGCGCCGGCGAGCCGTCCCGTGACCAAGCAGTTCGTGCCGCTCGTGGTGGTGCCGAGCTGCTTGACCGACCCGTCGGCCTCCCTGGTCTCCTCCGGGTCACCGCGTTCCCACCTGCCCGTGGTCGCGGTGTCGGAGCCCGCAGCGTTGGCGACCCAGCCCAGGTTGGACTCGAAGTCGTCGGAGAAACCCGCCGCCGTGTTGCCCGCGGTCACGCTGAGCGAGGCGGTCTTGCCGACCCCGCCCGACGTGCCCGTGATCGTCGCCGTCGCCGATCCGGTCGCCGAGTCCGACGCTGTGAGCGTCAACGTCGAGCTACCGGGAGCGTTCACCGAGGACGGCGAGAACGAGCCGGTCACGCCCGAGGGCAGACCGGACACCGACAGCGCCACGCTGCCCGTGAAGCCACCGGTCGCGCCGACGTCGACGGTCACCGTCTTCGACGAACCCGGCACGACCGCGACCGAGGACGGCGAGGCGCCGACGGAGAACGCGGGCGTGCTCGACGCCTTCTTGCAGTTGCCGGACGTGGTGTCGGTGAACGTGCGCCCGGAGACCGGCACGAAGTCGGCCTTGTAGTTCGTGGCGGTGAGCGTCAGCTTGCCGACCCCGAAGGTGTTGGCGTTGCCCACTTCCTGCACCGCGTCGGAACCCTGGTTGAAGCTGTAGAACCCGCGCCCGCCGGTGCCGATCAGCAGCTGCCGCACGCCGTTGACGTCGTCGCGCGTCCCGTTGGGCCGCGACGGCGCGAACCGCTGGTAGTTGTGATCGTGCCCGGCGATGACGAGGTCGGCCTTGGCGGCGTAGAGCGCGTCCCAGAACGGCGTCACCGACGTGTCGTCGCCGTGGTCGCCGCGGCTGAACCGCGGGTGGTGCCAGAACGCCGCCGTGCACGGCTTGGTGTTCGCCGTCAGGTCGTTCTTCAGCCATGTCACCTGCTCGGAGGTCGCACCCCGGCTGATGTTCGAGTTCAGCGCGATGAAGTGCCAGTCGCCGACGTCGAAGCTGTAGAAGCCCTTGCCGCGGGTGCCGGCCCGCGCGCCGAAGTAGTCGAAGTAGCCCGAGGCGCCCGACGTGTTGTACTCGTGGTTGCCCGGCGACGGATACGTGATCGACTTGAACTGGCCGTACTGCGGGTCGTACTTGTTCTTGTAGTCCGAAGTGGACCCGTTGTCGTAGGCGTTGTCACCGGCCAGGACCAGCGCCTGCGGGCTCATGTTCTTGACCACCGGCGCGGTCTGGTTGCACGACGAGCCGCACACGTCGCCGACCGCCGCCACGGTCGCCGTCGCCGCCGCCAGCGCCTGCGTGCCGAACTGGTAGGAGTCCACCGCGTAGCGGCTACCGCTGTCGGCGAGCCTCGGCTGGATCCGCACGCAGTCGCCCTCAAAGGCCCTGGAGTGGAACGCTTTGCCCGGCCAGTGCTGGGCGGTGAACGTGTACGAACCCGCCTTCGACCCGCTGACCGTCACGGAGTCGTTGCCGCGCAAGGACAGGTCCGTGAAGCGCACCCGCAGCCACTGCGCTCCGGACTGACAGACCTGGCCGCCGTCGGTGGAGTTCGCGAACGCCACGCCGGCCGACTGCGTACCGGGTTCCGCGATCTGCGGCACCTGCGGCACGTCGGGCACCGCGGCGGCGACGAGCTTGACGTCACCGCCGGACGGCAGCGCGACGACGGCAACAGCGCCCGCCATCACGACCGCCGCCGCGTAAATCGTCGATGAGCGCCATCGTCGGCGCAGGGGAGAATTCATGGTGGTTCCTCTGAATGCAGGGGAAATTCAGGAACGTCAATCGCGTCGCCGATCCACCGAGGAGCACCGGACCGGCGCGCGATCTATTAGGTTTGAGCTGACCTTAACGAGGGTTCAACGGCAGTCAACGAACCGACTTTCCCGTTGCTGGATAACTCTGAATGCTGACGTCGTCCACGGCCGCTTCCCACAACGAGGCACCGCTCGCGTCGGCCGTCTCGACCAGCAACGTGATCTGCCTGCCCGCGAACTGGGCCAGGTCGACCGTCGCGGTCTGCCAGGAACCCGCGCGTTCGGACGCGGCGCCGAGGCGTTCGAACACCGTCGTCACCGTGTTGCCGTCGAGCACCTTGATCCGCAGGTAGTCCGCGCTCGACGAGTTCGAGCCGTGCGCATAGGTGTAGGCGAAGGACAACTTCGCTCCCGTGGGGATGTCGATGGGCGAGGAGGCGGCCGACGTGACGCCGCCGTCGACGTCGTTCGCACCGTCACCGCTGCCCGCAAGACGACCGGTGACGAGACAGTCGGTGCCGCCGGCAGTGGTGCCGAGCTGCTTGACCTGGCCGTTGCTCGCGGTCGTCTGCTCCGGGTCGCCGCGCTCGAACCGGCCGGTCGTGGCGGTGTCCGCACCGGCCGGGTTGATCGTCCAGCCCCTGTCGGCCTCGAAGTCGTCCGCCCACACCGGCGGCGTGACCGGGCCGCACGGCACGTACAGCAGCCGGTTCGGCGAGCCCGATCCCGCACTGCCGACGACATCGGTCGTGGCGCACGCGACGAGCGCGTCCCGGACCTGTTGCGGCGTCGCAGCGGGGTTCTTCTGCAGGTAGAGGGCGACGGCGGACGCCACCAGCGGCGACGCCATCGAGGTGCCGCTCTTCGTGGTCGTCGCGGTGTCGCCGGTGTGAGTCGCCGAGACCACGCTGGTGCCCGGCGCGAAGATGTCCAAACAGGACCCGTAGTTCGAGCCGCTGTTGCGGGCGTCGGAACTGGTGGTGTTGCCGACGGTGATCACCTCGGGCACCCGCGCCGGGCTGTAGTTGCACGCGTTGGCACCGTCGTTGCCGGCCGCGACGACGTAGGTGATGCCGGTGGCGATCGAGTTGCGGACGGCGGTGTCCTGGGCCTGGTTCGCGTTGCCGCGCAGGCTCATGTTCACGACCGCGGGCTTCACCGCGTTGCGCGTCACCCAGTCGACGCCCGCGGTGACCACCGAGTCCGGGCTGCTGCCACCACATCCGAGCACGCGAACAGCGTGCAGCGTCACGTTCTTCGCGCCGCCGTACGTCGTGCCGCCGATCGTGCCCGCGACGTGCGTGCCGTGGCTGTTGCAGTCGCTCGCGTTGTTGTCGTTGTCGACCAGGTCCCAGCCGTGCACCGCCCGGCCGCCGAACTCGCGGTGCGTGACTCTCACGCCGGTGTCGAGCACGTAGGCATGCACGCCCTGACCGGTCGCGTCGTAGTTGTAGGTGCTGTTCAACGGCCGATTGCGCTGGTCGACGCGGTCAAGGTTCCACGGCGCGTTGGTCTGCGTGTCCGTTGTGGTGACGTAGGTGTCCTGGACGACACGTTCGACGTCCGGATCGGCGGCGAGCCGTCGCGCCTGGGCCGCGGTCATCCGGGCTGCGAAGCCCTTCAGCGCCGACGTGTACGTGTGCGTCGCGTTGTAGCGAGCGGCGAGACCGGGCTTGTCGGTGATGACGATGTAGCTGTCCGGCACGGCTTGCACGCCTGACGGCACCACGATTTCGCCCGCGAGCGCGGGAATGGGAACCAAGACCGTGGCGACGAGCGCGACGGCAAGAGGAAGTGTTCGCACAACAAACTCCTGAACCGGAGGAGGACAAGAACGCTCCTCGGTTGAGCGCTGAGGATAGGAACATCCGGTTGACAGATCAATTGATTCCGGAGTCAATCTGGAAATACTCTGAACGCGATCAAAGCGGTGTTCTCTGCGCGTACGATCTGGCGCGCCGCCCGAGAAGGGAGCCGCTTGTGACAGCAGACGCGACCGTCCGAGCGGGCGCCGAGTTCGGTGCCGCGCTGCGCTGCGCGATCGAACGCAGCGGCCTCAGCCTCAACGAGATCAGCCAACTGCTGCGCGAGCAGGACACGCCGGTGAGTGTGAGCGCGCTCAGTTACTGGCAGAACGGCGAAAACAGGCCGGAACGGGCCAGTTCGCTGGCCGCGGTGGCCGCTCTCGAAGCGATCCTCGGCCAGGCGCCCAGCACGCTCACCGCGTTGCTCGGCCCGCGCAGACCACGGGGCCGCTGGACGAACCGGCAAGGTCTCGCGGTCACGTACGACCAGGTGTGGCAACGGCCGGACAGCGTCGCGAAGGCGCTGGCGAAGGTCGACGCGACGCCGGACGACCTGGACACGCCGCACCGGCTGTCCCAGTACATCTCCTACCGCGTCAACGGCCAGGGCTTCGAGGAGTCGATGCGGGTCCGGCGGATCGTCCGCGCGGACCACGACGACACCACGCGGTTCGTGTTCGTGACGCGCTGCATCACGCTGCCGCAGCCACCGGCGGTCACGTTCACCGAGGGCTGCCGGGTGGCCCGGTTCCGCGCCGACGTGCCGAGCTCGACGTGCGTGTTCGAGTTCGTGCTCGACCGGCCGCTGCAGGCGGGCGAACTGGGAGCGGTGGAGTTCGCGTTGCGCTTCCCGCCCGGCCAGGCCTCCCGGCACGCACAGATCGCGCTCTACCGGCCGGCCAGGGAGATGGTGCTGCACATCGCGTTCGACCCGGCGATGCTGCCGTCGAGCTGTTTCGGCTTCTTCCAGCCGCGCAGCGCGGTCCCCCGCGAACACCAGCCACCGGTCACCTTCGACGAGGACCACTCGACGTACCAGTTCATCACGCTGGACCCGATGCCCGGCCAGTACGGCATCAAGTGGAGCTACTCGTAAGGCCTGTCCGGCGGCTGGACCTCAAGAACGCTCTCCACGTCGATGAACGGGATCTTCTCGCCGTTCACACCATCCGCGACGGTCGTGTCCACATAGGACCCCACGACCTCGACCCAGGTGTCGTCGGGCCGTGCGCCGGCGTTCTTCATCGCGATCTTCACCGGCCGGCCGTCGGCGGCGCAGCACGTGAGGATCATCCGCACCAGCAGGCGTTCCCCGTTCGGGCCGGTCGAGGTGAAGCCGAGCAGCTTGACCCGGCGGTCCTTCAACGTCCGCCCGCCGTCGAACACCGCACGGCCCGCGTAGTCGAACACCTTGACCGCCACCGGATCCCCGTCCGGCAGCGGCGGGTACTCGTCGGACTGCTTGAGCACGGTGCCCGCGTTGTTCGCCGCGTAGCTGCCGAGCGACTGAGGTGAGATCAGCAGCAACGCGAACACCGGCAGCACGAGCAACCAGGCGACCTTCGGCTGGTGGCCTTTCGCGGTGGCGAACAAGGCGATGAACACCACCGAGAGCGCGAGAAGCGGCCACAGCCCGGCCTTCACGTAGCTGACGTACTGCCCCGTCACCCAGACTCGTGCGGTCGCACCGGCCAGCAGCATGAGGATCAGCACCGCCGCGGCCCGGTTCACAGCAACGCTCCGACCGCAACGGCCGACGCGGTCGCGACGACCAGGGTCGCCGGAGCGAACCGGAGCGCGAACCGGCGCCCGAACATCCCGGTCTGCATGGCGAAGAGCTTCAGGTCCACCATCGGCCCGACGACCAGGAACGTGAGCTTCGCCGTCGTCGAGAACTGGGTGAAACTGGCCGCCACGAACGCGTCCGCCTCCGAACAGAGCGACAGCAGCACCGCCAGTCCCGCCATCGCGACGACCGCCAGCCACGGTGTGTCGGCCACGAGCTGCAGCCACCTGCCGGGCACCAGGACGTTCAGCGTCGCCGCCGCCATCGCGCCGATGACCAGAAACCCGCCCGCGTGCAGGAAGTCGTGCCGTGCCTGGCTCAGAAACCCGTGCTCGTGGCTGTGTTCGGGCATTCTGATCCAGTCGGTTCTGCCCTTGCGCAACCACAACCAGCCCATGACCGAGGCGGCCAGCAGGCTCGCCGCGGCGCGTCCCAGCACCATCCCCGGTTGTCCTGGGAAGGCCACCGCGGTCGCCACCAGCACGATCGGGTTCACCGCGGGTGCCGCGAGCAGGAACGTCAACGCCACCGCCGGCGCGATCCCCTTGCGCAGCAACGCTCCCGCCACCGGTACCGATCCGCACTCACAGCCGGGCAGCACCGCTCCGGCGGCCGCGGCGGCGGGCACCGCGAGCACGGGGTTGCGCGGCAACACCTTCGTGAGCAGATCCCGCGACACGTACACCGCGATGACCGCCGACAGCACAACGCCGAGCGTGAGGAACGGCAACGCCTGCAGCACGATCGACACGAACACGGCCGCCCAGGTCTGCACGATCGGCACCTGGAACATCTCGTGGCCCCGCGCCAGCACACCCACGACGAGAAGTGCGGCCAGCACCTCCACCGGCCCGATTCGTCGCTCGCCCATGGCGAGCGACGTTAGGGCTCAGCGGTGGTGCCGGCCGCGATTCCGGTCACCGGACTGGAAAAAGTCTGAACGTCAGTTGCCTGCGGCCAGCCAGTCCTTCAGGCTCGTCGGCTGCAGCTGCGCACCGGCGNGGGCGAGCGACGTTAGGGCTCAGCGGTGGTGCCGGCCGCGATTCCGGTCACCGGACTGGAAAAAGTCTGAACGTCAGTTGCCTGCGGCCAGCCAGTCCTTCAGGCTCGTCGGCTGCAGCTGCGCACCGGCGTTCGGCACCAGCTGCTTGCCGGTCAGGAACGTGCCGAAGTACTTGGCCTGCGGGTCGCTCACGACCTCACGCTCGTCGTTGCGCTGCGCCAGGACCGTGCGGATCCACCCGTCCATGGTGAACTCCTCCGGCCCGCCGATCTCCAGCACGCCGTTGACCGGCTCGGTCGCCGCCGTCCGGCCGACCACCGCGGCCACGTCGGAGGCCGCGATCGGCTGCACGCCACCATGTGGAAGGTGAACCGCACCGTCGACCTCCGCCGAGTTGGCGATGGCACCCGCGAACTCGAAGAACTGGGTCGCGCGGATGATCGAGTACGTCAGGCCGGACTCGGTGATCAGCTTCTCCTGCGCCACCTTCGCGCGCAGGTAGCCGGAGTCGGGCAGCTCGTCGGTGCCGACGATCGACAGCGCGACGTAGTGGCCGACGCCCGCCTCCTTGGCGGCCTGGGTCAGGTTCGTGGTGGCGGTGGTGAAGAAGTTCATGACGTCGTCGTCGGCGAACGACGGCGAGTTCGACACGTCGACGAGCACGTCGGCGCCCTGCAGGACCTCCTTGACGCCCTCACCGGTCAGCGTGTTGACGCCGCTGTTCGGGGACGCGGGCACGGCGTCGTGGCCGTGCTCACCGAGCCGCTTCACGACCTGGCTGCCGATCAAGCCCGTGCCGCCGATGACAACGATCCTCATGGTTCGTCCCTACCTCGTGGAGCCCGCCCGGTGCGGGTGTTCACGAGCTAAGACAGGACAGCCCGCGCCGTTGTGACAGACCTACCGGAACGCCTTCAACTTCTCCGGGTTGACCAGCCACATCACCTGATCGATACCAGCCTCGGAGGCCGTCACGGTGATCACCGCGAAGGTGTCGTCGTCCTTGCGCAACCGCACGGCCGCCAGCCCGTTCGCGTCGACGAAGCTCGCCTCCGCACCGGCCCAGAACGACGGAGCCCAGCCCGAGATGATCTTCGCCAGCGACGCCGCGCCGAACAACGGCCGCCCGGCCGCGCGGATCGCGCCGTTGCTGTCGGAGTAGCTCACGACGTCCTCGGCGAACAGCTTCTCCAGCCCGGCCAGGTCACCGGCCTGCGCCGCCGCCACGAACGCCTCCAGGAGCTTGCGCTGCTCGGCCCGCTCGACCGGCACCCGCCGCTCGTCGGCGAGGTGCTTGCGCGCCCGGCTCACCAGCTGCCGCGTCGCGACCTCGCTGGTCTGCACGATCTCGGCGATCTCGCGGTAGGGGTAGTCGAACGCCTCACGCAGCACGTACGCCGCACGTTCCGTCGGCGTCAGCTTCTCCAGCAACATCAGCACCGCGAGCTCCAGCACGGCACCCTGCTCGGCCCCGACCTGCGGGTCGGCGGCGGTGTCCACGGGCTCGGGCAGCCACGGCCCGACGTAGGTCTCCCGGCGGGCGCGCGCGGTCTGCGACTCGTTGATCGCGAGCCGGGTGATCGCCGTGGCCAGGTACGCCTCGGGGTTGAGCACGGCGGCGCGGTCCGCGAGCTGCCAGCGCAACCACACCTCCTGCACCAGGTCCTCAGCGTCGGCCACGCTGCCGGTCATGCGGTAGGCGATGCCGAACAGCCTCGGCCGGGCCGCCGCGAACGCCGACTCGGCCTGGTCGATCTGCGTCATCGAGACCGCTCCCTTCGTCCCCCGCAACGTTAGCGCCGATCCGGGAGTGCCGGTCATGTGGCGCCCGGCACGTCCGGGGCACAGACCACATAGGACGCCGGCGGGAACTCCAGGTCGGCGAGATCATCTCGGTGCGACACTGTCGGCGTGACCACCGAACGCCCCAGCCCGCCGCTGCAGGCGGGCGAACGCGAGACCCTCCGCGCGTTCCTCGACTTCCACCGCGCCACGCTCGCCATGAAGTGCGAGGGCCTGTCCGACGACGACCTGCGCCGCCGCTCGATGCCCCCGTCCACGCTGACCCTGCTGGGCCTGGTCCGGCACATGGCGGAGGTCGAGCGCACCTGGTTCCGCAAGGTCATCAACGGCGAGGACATCCCGCTGGTGTGGTCCGACCAGAACGACTACCAGGTCGCCTACGACGCGTCGCGGTCGACGCGCAGCGAGGCGTTCGAGGCGTGGCAGACCGAGGTCGAGCACTCGCGCCGGATCGAACGCGAGGCCGAGTCGCTGGACGTGACGGGTTACCAGCCGCGCTGGTCGGAGCAGGTGTCGCTGCGGCTGGTCATGAACCACCTCTGCCACGAATACGCGCGGCACAACGGCCACGCGGACTTCTTGCGCGAAGGCATCGACGGCGTCACAGGGGCGTGAGGCACCGCTGCGCCGCCGCCACCACGGCCGGGTCGCGCAGCAACCGGTTCAGCTCCAGCAGGTTCGCCACCTCGTCGTCCAGCCCGGAGTCCGCCGACCACGCGGACGTCTCGGCCGGGTGCAACGCCGGCGCGGACGACAGCCCGATCCGCAACACGCACGCGTCCAACGCGAGCGGGTCACTCAAACCGGCCTCCTCCAGCGCCATCGCCGCCGATGCCCGTGTGTCCGGGGAGACACGGCCAGCCAGTTCCAGCTGGGCGTCACGGATCTCCACGGTTCGCCGGTACAGCCGCAGTTCCAGCGAACCCCCGAAACGCCGCCGCAGCACCACCGTCGGCACCGCGTCGACCAGCTCCGTCCACAACGGACGGAGCCTGCGGTAGCCGCGCAGCCGCCGCAGCCACCGCATCGCGTTCAGACCGGCCTGGATCAGTCCGCCCAGCACCACGCAGAGCACACCGAGTCCTGCCGCGATCTCGGTGAACTGGCCGTAGGTCTCGTACCGGGTGAAC
This sequence comes from Lentzea alba, assembly GCF_047445655.1. Classification (GTDB taxonomy): domain Bacteria; phylum Actinomycetota; class Actinomycetes; order Mycobacteriales; family Pseudonocardiaceae; genus Lentzea; species Lentzea alba_A. The sequence goes on along the minus strand of NZ_JAJAEG010000062.1, from coordinate 2,995 downwards.
CGCGGCACGAACCCGAACCCGTACGAGATCACGTACCAGTACCGGCAGCCCGCGTAGACCAGCAGCCACAGGAAACCCAGCCACAGCAGGAAGAGCGCCACCCGCAGCGGTCCGCCCGTCGAGCGGCGCCACAGCGGCAGGAGCAGCTTCGCGGCGATCACCAGCCCGCCGGACGTGCAGGTGAGCGTCACCAGGTGGTAGATGATCGTCGCGGGATGAGTCGGTTGCCAGTAGCCGAAGTCCGGCTCGTCGAGCCGCCTCGGGACGATCAGGAACATGGTGACCATCACCAGCGAGGCACCGGCCAGGACGGTCTGCGCGACCCGCACGAACCGGACGTTCGTGCCCGTGACGATCAACCCGAACTGCACGACGAGCGCGATGCCGGCGAGCGTGGCCACGCCCCCGATCAGGATGGTCAGGTCCGGCACGCCGACGACCCTGTCGAAGAAGTACCGCAACGGACGCACAGCCACTGTGGGGGCGACCGCGAGGCAGAGGAACGCCAGCGAGATGACACGCCCCTGCGCGGAACGGTTCACCAGACGCATCCGGAAGAGGATGAAACCCCAGGCCACGGCGAGCACGGCGAACGTCAGAATGGGGACCTCGAGCGACGGGAACCGAATCACGACGGCAGACCGAACACGTCGTCGAGCAGGCCCAGCGCCCCGTCCGGCCGGCCCGACCCCGCCGTCCAGCCCGCCTGCTCGCGGATCAGCGCGGCGACCATCTCCGCCTCCTGCTCCTCGGGCGTCGAGTAGCGGGTGCGCAGCAGCACGCGCCGCACCATCGCCGGATCGAGATCACCGAGCAGCGCGGTGAGGCCGTTCTCATCGTCGGCCAACGAGTGATCGCACAGCATGTGACCGATCTCGTGCAGGATGATGTTCTGCTGGTGCAACGCCGAAGCGCCGCGCGCGTGGAAGATGTGGTCGGCCTTGTCCGTCGACACCCACATCCCGCACGGCAGGTCAGCGGCCCCGGTGTACGGCAACGGATGCAGGTACAGCGTCCGCCCGCGGCCGGCGGAGACCTTCGCGCACAACGCTTCGATCGTGAACGGCTTCGGCACCTCGAACCCGGCGAGCCGGTCCCGCGACCGCCTTCGCAGGGATCGACTTCTCAGTGGCCGCCACCAGGTCACGAATCGCCCTCGTCGTCAGCGGGTGGCAGGCCCTCGATCGACCGCGCGTGCTGGATCATGCCGAGCACCGCTTTGAGGCTCGCCGGGGACAGGCCCGACGCGCGCAACGCGAGCGAGCGCACGTCGCTGTCCCGCAACGCCACCAGCAGCTCCAGCTGTTCCTCGACACCGCTGTTGTCGTCGTCCAGGAAGTACGACGTCGGCACTCCGAAGAACTGCGCGAGCCCTTCCAGATGACGTTTCGTCGGGTTGTCGCGCAGACCCTTGCGCAACTGCCAGACGTACGTGTGCGAGATCGAGATGCCGTGCTCGCGAATGGCGCCGGCGACCTCTTCGTACGTGTACTCGCGCTGGCCACCTGGGCGCACCGCCTTGAACAGCCGATCCAGCCGTTGGGCCAACGACGCCGGCGGTTCTTCCTGTGCTCCCACGTCCTCCATCCTAGTTGACGGCGATCACCGCCGATCAGCTACTTGCCGGATCCGGCCGCGTACGGCGGCAGGTCCGCCTTCGCCAGGTTGACGCCCATGTCCGGCACGACGCCGAAGTGCGTGATCTGCCGGCCCGCGCCCAGCTCGGTCACCCAGTTCGCGGCCGTGCGGAGCCGCCCGTACGGCAGGTCCATCAGGTGGTAGCCGCGGGTCACGGCCTTCGCGGGCAGGCTCGTCAACGGCACGCCCAACGGGTTCGCGACCGCCTGCCAGCCGCCGAGGTCGACCACGAAGCCCAGGTCCTTGTGCTTGTACTCGCGGGCCGTGCCGTGGCCGAGCGACGCGGCGATGTTGATCGCGGCGGTGCGCCCCTGGCGTTCGGCGTGCTGCGCGGTCATCGCGGTGATCTCGCCGGGCCGCACCAGGTCCGGCACGGCGGCCGCGTCGCCCGCCGCCCACACGTTCTCGCACACCTTCAGCTGCGTGTCGGTGTTGATGCGGCCGTTCGTCGCGGGCATCTGCAACGTGCTGACCAGCGGGTCCGGCCGCACGCCGACGCACCACACGACCGTGCGCGTCTCGATCTCGGTGCCGTCGGACAGCCGCGCGCAAGTCGCGGTCATCTCCTTCAGGCTCGTCTCCAGCCTGACCTCGGCACCGCGCTTGAGCAGCACCTTGTGCGTCGGGCCGGACAGCCGCGGGTCGAGACCGGGCAGCACGCGCGGTGCGATGTCGACGAGGATCCAGCGCGGCTGCACGTCCTTGAGCCCCGGCAGGTGCCGCCACGCGTCCTGGGTCAGGAGCTGAGTCTGCGCAAGCACTTCCGTGCCCGTGTAGCCGGCGCCCACCACCACGAACGTGCACCGCGCACGACGTTCGGCCGGATCGTCGGTCTGCGCGGCCAATTCCAACTGCCGCAACACGTGATCACGCAGGTGAATGGCCTCGGCGACGGTCCGGAAGCCCTTCGCGTGCTCGGCCACACCGGGGATCGACAACAGCCGGGTGACGCTGCCGGACGTGATCAGCAACCGGTCGTAGGACATCGTCGACGAGCGGCCCTCGACGTCCGTCACGTGGACGCACTTCTCGTTCAACGAGATGCCGGTCGCGGCGCCGAGCACGAGTTTGGTGCGCTTCAAGGTGTTCCGCAGCGGCACGGCGACGCGGCGCGGGTCGAGCACTCCGCCCGCGACCTCGGGCAGCAGCGGGATGTAGAGCATGTAGTCGGAGGGGTTGATCGCGACGATTTCGGCCGCGTCCTCCGGGAGCTTGCGTTCGAGCTTGCGCAGACAGTGGAATCCGGCGAACCCGGTGCCGATCACCAGCACCCGCGGGCGAGCGGACATGTGTCCTCCTGAACTAGTGGCGAGTCTCGGAACGTTGGCGAGGTGATCCACGCTCAGCAGGGCACCTC
>NZ_JAJAEG010000061.1:0-29245 GCF_047445655.1 Lentzea alba | reverse complement strand
CACGCACGCAAGGCGACCGCCCGCACGGCAGTGACCACCCCGCTGAAACGCGACCAGCGCACGCAAGCCGACCCGCCCGACTGGGACCCGACGTCCGCCAACGCAAGCCGACCGCGCCCGGCAACCGCACGCCGACCACCCACCGACCCGCCGACCGACCACCGACCCGCCAACCCGCCGACCGACCACCGACCCGCCGACCGACCACCGACCCGCCGACCCGCCGACCCGCCGACCGACCGACCCGCCGACCGACCACCCACCGCCCCCGCAGGCCCCCAGCCCCGCCCACCCTCGCTCGACCTTCCGGACCAACCCCCACCGGCGCCGAGCGGGCTAAGACACGGCGTGTGGGTGCGTTCGGGTGGGTGGGTCACCCTCATCCGACTCGTTCGGGGTGGGCAGCGACAGGGTGTCACCGAAGTGCACGAGTGCGGGCTGACGACTGGGCTCAAGGGCGGTTATTCCGGTTCTAAATGTCGCACGAATAGCAGCTTCCTTATCTTTTGACCGACGCGTACAGTAACTCCGCGCACTTGATCGGACACCGACCGCATTCGTCCGTTCGGGTAGCAGCCGTTGAGGTGACCCAGGAGGTGGGAGTTGTGTCCGCGGAGGCCGGAGGCATCCGCAGCAACCTGATCCAGGAGTTGTTTTGGACTCGGACCGGGTTGCTCCTCCTCATACTCATCGTGACGTCCGGGGCGTCGCTGGCCATTTCCAGTCAAATGGATTCCGGGGCGGCGCGAAACTTCCTGACAGCGGTGGGGACGGGCACGCTCATATCGGCGGTGGTGAGCTTCACGCAGACGTTGATCACGTCGAAAGCCGCGCAGAAGGCTCTCCTGGCTCCGGTCATCGAGGAGAGTCGCAAGGCGCTCAACGAGCTGACGCAGGAGTACCGGGCGCTTGACCGGGAGTTCTTTCCCAGTCACGTGTTCGAGCCGACGGCCAAACCCGATCCGGTGTTCAACCAGCTCATGATGCAGGACCTGGAGCGGACGCGGCTGTACTGCTTCCGCGGGTTCGCTGGGCGGTACGCGGCCGGGCGGGTGTTGCTCTCCCAGACGGAATGCGAGCTCAGGGCCGTGTTGGCGGACCCGCGCGACGACAACGCGATCAGCGGGCGGGCGCGGTATCTGCTCAGGAACGAAGGGGCGGACGGCGACTACGACGAGATCCAGAAGAAGCTCAAGGAGCAGATCGGCATCGGGCTCGTCGGGCTGTACGCGGCGCGAAGCAGGTGCAGCCGGATCGACGTCACGATCATTTCGGATCCGCCGCTCGATCGGCTCGAGTTGTTCGACGACTCGGCCTGGTTGACGCTCTACAGCAACACCGCCGGCGTGCTGCGACCCTATCCCAGGACGCTCAGGTTCACCGAGAGTTCGTTCCTGTACGCGATGGAGCGCGCCGAGTTCCTGCGGATCAGCAATTCCAAGGCCGGATATCACTTCGTCATCACGCCGGGAACCAGCAGGGACGACTTCCTGGCGTTGTTCGAGAAGATCACCGGCGAGACTCTCACCAATGACGGGTATGTGGAGCTCCTGGAGAAGTTCCACGCATTCCGCCGCGAATTCTCCGCATCTGCTCAGTTGAGGAGCTGATCGATCTTGCTAGCCGAGTTCACCGGGTTGTCCGCGCTCGAGGAGCTCGCCGCTCGGGTGCAGTGCGCCGATTTTCCCGTCGTCGATCATTGGCACGACGTCGGCGTGTGGTTCCGCGAGTGGGCGGCCCGGCCGGACCTGCGCAGGGAGCTCCGCGCGTACATCGACGGGCTCACGCCGCAGCAGGCGACCTGGGTGATTGCGCACTCGCGCGAGACGACGACGCACTTCGCGTGGTGCCTCAGAGACGAACCGGACGAACCGTTCACGTTCTGGCTGCACGAGTACAAACCGCTCGCGGACTGGCGCACCGGGTACGCGGACTCGGTCCACAACCACCGGTACCACTTCTGCACCACCATCCTGAGCGGCGCCTACCTGCACGAACGTTTTGACGCCCGGCTCGGCGTCGGCGGTCGCACGGTCATCGCCACGGAACTCACGAACCGCACTCAGTGCACCGAGGGCACCACCGGGACGATGCTCTCGCACGAGTTCCACCGCATCCCACGCGCGGCGGAAGGCACGATGACGTTCCTGGTCAAGTCACGTGCCGTCACGCCGTGGAGCCTCAGCTACGACCCGGACACCGGGATGAGCCACCGGCACGTGCCGGTCGAGGAACGACTGGAGGATCTGACGAACAACCTCTAAACCGAAGCGAACACGCCTACCATCAGCCCACCTGGTCGGGAGGGCTGATGATGCGTACGCGCACAACGATTCCGAGATCGGTCATCGCGGACGTGGAGCAGCGCGTGAGGCGGCTGTGCGAGGACCTGGCCGCGAAGCTGCAGTTCCACGGCTGGCACCACGTGAGCTTCGTGCGCGACAAGGCGGTGCACTTCGCCCAGCGCAACGGCTCCGCGGAGGACATCGTCGAGGTCGCCGCACTGGTGCACGACCTGAACTACATGGTCCGCCGCAACTCGCTGCCGACCGACGGCGCGGCTCTGCGCAGGAAGGTCCTGTTCGTCGCCGGCGTCTGCATCGGCGACATCGAGTGGATCGAGCGGATCGTCGTCGAGGCCGAGATGCGCACCCGCAGTCGCGACATCTCGCTGGAGGCGCAGGCTCTCTCAGACGCGGACACGCTGTTCAAGGCGCTGCCGGTGACGCCGGTCGTCCTGGCGCACAAGTACCTGCAGGAGAACGGCATCACGCTCAAGGAGCTCGCGTACAAGATCGTGGGCGAGCAGGTGGGCAAGGCCGACGAGGGCTACTACTTCTACGATGCGGAGGCTGCCGCGACCTACACCAAGTGGGCCGAGGCGAACCTCTCGCTGTGGCAGTGCATCGTTGAGTCCCTCGACGACCCGTGCGTCGAGGACCTGCTGACCAAGGTGGCGTCCTGAGCACGTTCTTCGTCAAAGACGGCAACGAGTCCCTCAAAGCCGGCGACTACGACGCACGTGAAGCCGTCGTCGTGTGGCACGAGGTGTTCAACGAGGTCAGGGAACCGCTGCCGGAAGACGGCGTGTTCGCCCTGCCGCGAGCACTCGTCGACCAGCTCGTCAAAGCCGACCCCGCACGCATGCACGACGTCGCACTCAGCTGGGCGCCTCTCGTCGACATGGACTTCCACGACGCGTTCGCGCACCTCAGCGAACTCTCCAGCCTCGCGCGCACGGCCGTGAGCCGCGCCGGGACGGTCTACCTCAAGGTCACCTGAGACGCAGGTCCGCGCCGGCGTGCAACGAGTAGGCGAGCCCCATGACGTTGCCGCGCCCGAGCATCTCCCAGCGCGTCTGCCGCAACGCCTCGCCGGCGGGCATCCCCTCCGCCAGCCGGGCCAGCAGCATGCCGCTCACCCACCCCGCCATGCCCTGGTCGACAGCGACCAGCGGGCACACCACGTTCCCAAACGCCAGGTGCACCGCCGGGAACGTGGTCACCACCAACGGCCGCTCACGCCAGCCCTCGACCGAAGCGGCCTCCAGTGAGTCGTAGACGAGGTGCGCGACATCCGCACGCTCCTCCTCCAACGCACCCACCAACGCAGACGGACTGACATAGGCGGACGAGACGGACTCCGGCGAGAGGAACGACATCAGCTCGGACACGTGCCGCTGGATGAGCGTCCGATCCAGTGAAGGATCAACGGCCACCGTCACCTCGACCGGCCGCGGCTGAGGCGACACCTGCCACGCCAACGGCCCGGCCGGCTGCTCCAGCACGCTCGACAGCCCCCAGAACCCGAAGGGGCACAACACGTTCCCGCTGTGATCCGGTTCGGGGCAGTCCGCGGGCACCGCTCCCCCGGCACCGAACGGACCGAACCGCGCCACGGACGCACACACGCGATACGGCCCGTCAACGAACGGCAGGTCGTACACAAGCGCCCACGGCACGGAGGTCTCGCCGATCACCGTGATCACCCCGCCGCGCCGGATCGCCACACCGAGCCGTTCGCGCAAAGCCGCACCCCGCACCGCCAGCGAAGCGAGATCCGCGCAGAACGACGGGAAGTCCTTGCCGTACCAGGGATCCAGCCCCGAGACGGACGGCGGCTCGACACCGTCCAAGCTGATCCAGGCCGGCACAGGACCACCAGCGGCCACCAGCGCCCGCTGCCCCACGACCATGATCGACGCCACCCGCCCGGACAGCGCCTCAAGATCCGCGAACGTCCGCGAGAGCTGATGCCGCACCACGGCACGAGACTCGCCCGCCCCGACCGGCAGCACGACCTGCCGCACGTGCACCGGCACCACGCCGCGGTAGATGAGCACCTCACCGCTCCACGGCACCGCCGCGTAAGGAGTCGTGACCGGGAAGCTCACCCACGGACTGGAGCCCTCGGCCGGCAGCACGAACGGCTCGACCTGCACCTCACGCCCGGACATGCTGAGCACCGCCCGCAGTTCCAGGTCGCCGGGCAACGGATCCGGATGCGCCCCGACGTGCACCCACACCTCGTAGTCGGAACCGGGCCGCAACGACCCCGCGATCCCCTCCGTCGCACCGGGCAGCGCGACCATGACGGTGACCGCGCGATCTTCAACGGGAGCCGGCGGCGAAGGCAGCGCGGTGTAGGTCACCATCCCCCGGCGTTCCCGCTCCCGGAACTGCCAGACGACGTCCTCGACGCGACCCTCACCAACCCCGAGAGGCGTCGCCAGCACGACGTGCGGCGCACTCCACCCCATCAGCACCGTTGAAGGGTCCACACCGGACACCCACGTGTGTGCGGCGGTGAAGAGCACGACCGGCCGCCCGAGCCCGCGCAACGCCTGCACGACCGGAGTGGTGTCCCACGAGCGCGTGTCGTGCAATGCCACCACGTCGCCGGGGACGTCTGACAAAGAAGGCAGATCCGAAGCCGACGGGAAGTGCCGGAGATCCACAACGGCGAACCGCAGATCTCGCACGCGCGTCGACACGAGCGTGGAAGCCGCCGATCCGACCGCGAGCCCCTGGCTGACCTGCGCCCACCCGCCAGGATCGGTCAGGACGAGCAGCGAGTGGGACGAGAAGAGCGCGGCGACGAACTCCAGCGGCGAGCCTTCGCCGCCGGAGACGGTGAACTCAACGGGCGCCACAGCCGTACGCCTGGAGGTGCAGCTAGAACGGCCAGCCCAGCACCGGCAACCCGACCACCGCGTCCACGGCGAGACCGCAGAACACGAGCATCAGGTAGAGGTTCGACATGTGGAAGAACTTCATCGTGTTCGTGGAACCGCCGCGGCGCACGACGTTGTGCAGCTTGTGCGCGAAGACGGCGAACCACACGCCGGACAGGGCCGCCACGGCCACGTAGATCCACGAGGTGACGGGGGCCAGCGCCAGGGTGCAGACGACGGTGATCCAGCTGTAGATGACGATCTGCCGCGTCACCTGCTGAGCTGTGGCCACCACCGGCAGCATCGGCACGCCTGCTCGGGCGTAGTCCTCCTTGAACTTCATCGCGAGGGCCCAGGTGTGCGGCGGAGTCCAGAAGAAGATCACGCCGAACATGACCAGCGCCGGCCACTCGACGGTGCCCGTCACCGCCGACCAGCCGATGATCACGGGCATGCAGCCCGCCATGCCGCCCCAGATGATGTTCTGGGAGGTGCGGCGCTTGAGCACCAGCGTGTAGACGAAGATGTAGAAGAGGATCGTCGCCACCGCGAAAGCGGCGGACATCAGGTTGACGAAGATCCAGAGGAACGCGAACGAGACGACGCCGAGGACCACGCCGAAGATCAGGGCGTTGCGCGGCGGGATGGCGTTGTGGGCCAACGGCCTGGCCGCCGTCCGCTTCATGACCGAGTCGATGTCGGCGTCGACGAAGCAGTTGAGGGCATTTGCCGACCCCGCGGCGAGGGTGCCGCCGGTCAGGGTGCAGGCGATCAGCCACAGCGGCGGGAGACCGTGCTGGGCCAGGAGCATCGCGGGGATCGTCGTGATGAGCAGGAGCTCGATGACCCGCGGCTTGGTGAGTGCCACATAGGCGCCAACAACCTGACGAGGCGACCTGGGGCCAGCCTCGAGGACGGCACTCATCGCGTGAACGCTCCTCGTGTCGCAAGTGGTGGGAAAACCAGCGACTGATGGTAACCGCGCAAAGAATTCACAGCCCGTTCGGGTGCTGGTGTGCCTCGGCACACACCCGCCTGGGACCTTTCAGAGCAACATCTGAATCTCTCAGGACTAGGCTGGCCGGAGGACGAGGGAGAGACGCGGGTCAGGCCGTTCGGGATCGATCAAGCCTGCCCGCCCGAGCTACAAGAGTGGAGCTGTAAGTCCGTGACCGTCACCGACGACATCACCCGGCTCACGAAGGCCGATCTGCCCGACGACTGGACGGAGCTCGACCAGCGCGCCGTCGACACCGCGCGGCTGCTCGCGGCGGACGCGGTGCAGAAGGTCGGCAACGGGCACCCCGGCACGGCGATGAGCCTCGCGCCGCTCGCGTACACGCTGTTCCAGCGCGTCCTGCGGCACGACCCGGCCGACCCGGACTGGATCGGCCGCGACCGGTTCGTGCTGTCCGCCGGACATTCCAGCCTGACGCTGTACGTGCAGCTGTTCCTCTCCGGCTACGGCCTGGAGCTGGACGACCTGAAGGCGTTGCGCACGTGGGGTTCCAAGACCCCCGGCCACCCCGAGCACGGGCACACCAAGGGCGTCGAGATCACGACCGGCCCGCTGGGCTCCGGTCTCGCCTCCGCCGTGGGCATGGCGATGGCCGCCCGCCGCGAGCGCGGCCTGTTCGACCCGGACGCCGCGCCGGGTCAGAGCCCGTTCGACCACAACATCTACGTGATCGCCTCCGACGGTGACATCGAGGAGGGCGTCACCTCCGAGGCGTCGTCGCTGGCCGGCACGCAGCAGCTGGGCAACCTGGTCGTCTTCTACGACGACAACAAGATCTCGATCGAGGACGACACCACGATCGCCCTGTCCGAGGACACCGCGAAGCGTTACGAGGCCTACGGCTGGCACGTCCAGGTCGTCGAGTCCGGCGAGAACGTCAAGGGCATCCTCCAGGCGATCGAGAACGCGAAGGCAGAGACCGAGCGCCCCTCGTTCATCCTGCTGCGCACGATCATCGGCTACCCGGCGCCGAACAAGCAGAACACCGGTGCCGCGCACGGTGCCGCGCTGGGCGCCGACGAGGTCAAGGCCACCAAGGAGATCCTCGGCTTCGACCCCGAGCAGACCTTCGAGGTCACCGACGAGGTCCTGAACCACACCCGCGAGGTCGTCAAGCGCGGCGAGCACGCCAAGGCGCAGTGGCAGTCCTCGTTCGACGCGTGGGCCTCGGCCAACCCGGAGAACAAGGCGCTGCTCGACCGTCTGATCGCCCGCAAGCTGCCCGAGGGCTGGGCGGACGCGCTGCCGGTCTACCCGGTCGACGCCAAGGGTGTCCCGACCCGCAAGGCCTCCGGTGAGGTCATCAACGCGCTGGCTCAGGCGCTGCCCGAGCTGTGGGGCGGTTCCGCCGACCTGGCCGAGTCGAACCTGACGACCATCAAGGGCGCCAAGTCGTTCGGCCCGGAGTCGATCTCCACCGGCATGTGGAAGGCCGACCCGTACGGCCGCGTGCTGCACTTCGGTGTCCGCGAGCACGCGATGGGCGCGATCCTCAACGGCATCGCCCTGCACGGCCCGACCCGCCCGTTCGGTGGCACGTTCCTCGTGTTCTCCGACTACATGCGTCCGTCCGTGCGGCTCGCGGCGATCATGCAGGCGGCGGTCACGTACGTGTGGACGCACGACTCGATCGGTCTCGGCGAGGACGGCCCGACGCACCAGCCGATCGAGCACCTCGCGGCCCTGCGCGCGATCCCGGACTTCGCGGTCGTGCGCCCCGGCGACGGCAACGAGACCGCGTACGCGTGGAAGGCCGTGCTGGAGCAGTTCGGCCCGGTCGGCCTGGCGCTGACCCGCCAGAACGTCCCGACGCTGGAGGGCACCTCCGCCGAGGGCGTGAAGCGCGGCGGTTACGTGCTCTTCGGTGACGAGAACCCGGAGATCGTGATCATCGGCACGGGCTCTGAACTGCAGATCGCAGCGGAAGCTGGAAAGGTTCTGCAGGGCGAGGGCGTTGCAGTGCGTGTGGTCTCGATGCCTTCCCTCGACTGGTTCGAGAAGCAGGACGCCGAGTACCGCGAGTCGGTCATCCCGTCGTCGGTGAAGGCGCGCGTCGCGGTCGAGGCCGGCATCGCGCAGCCGTGGTACCGCCACGTCGGCGACGCGGGCGAGATCGTGTCGATCGAGCACTTCGGCGCCTCGGCCGACTACCAGACGTTGTTCAAGGAGTTCGGCTTCACGACGGAGAACGTCGTCGCCGCGGCGCGCCGTTCGCTGGAGCGAGTGAGGGGTAACAAGTGAGCAAGGAGAAGCTGGTCGCTCTGTCCGCAGCGGGCGTCTCGATCTGGCTCGACGACCTGTCGCGTGAGCGGCTCACCAGCGGCAACCTGGACGAGCTGATCCGCGACTGGAACGTCGTCGGTGTCACGACGAACCCGACGATCTTCGCCGGTGCGCTGTCGAAGGGCGAGTCCTACGACGAGCAGGTCCGCGAGCTCGCCAACCGGGGTGCCGACACCGAGGCGACCATCCGCGAGGTCACCACGACGGACGTGCGCAACGCGTGCGACAAGTTCCGCGACATCTACAACTCGACGAACGGCGTGGACGGCCGCGTCTCCATCGAGGTCGACCCGCGCCTGGCGTTCGACACGGACAAGACCGTGGCCGAGGCGCAGGACCTGTGGAAGACCGTGGACCGGCCGAACCTGCTGGTGAAGATCCCGGCCACCGAGGCGGGTCTCCCGGCGATCACCAAGACGATCGCCGAGGGCATCTCCGTCAACGTGACGCTGATCTTCTCCACCGAGCGCTACCAGGCCGTCATGGACGCCTACCTCGCCGGTCTGGAGCAGGCCAAGGCCAACGGCCACGACCTGCGCTCGATCCACTCGGTCGCGTCGTTCTTCGTGTCCCGCGTGGACACCGAGATCGACAAGCGGCTCGACAAGATCGGCACGGACGAGGCGAAGGCGTTGCGCGGCAAGGCTGCTCTGGCCAACGCGTGGATCGCCTACGGCGCGTTCGAGAAGACGTTCCAGGGTTCCCGCTGGGAGGCTTTGAAGGCCGACGGCGCCAACGCGCAGCGTCCGCTGTGGGCGTCGACCGGTGTGAAGGACCCGAGCTACTCCCCCACCCTCTACGTCGACCAGCTCGTCGTCGCCGACGTCGTGAACACGATGCCGGAGAAGACGCTGCACGCCGTGGCCGACGCGGGCAAGATCGTCGGTGACACGGTCACCGGACGCGCCGCTGAGGGCCAGGAGGTGTTCGACCAGCTCGCCGCCGTGGGAATCGACCTCGAGGACGTGTTCAAGGTCCTGGAGACCGAGGGTGTCGAGAAGTTCGAGAAGTCCTGGGAAGAGTTGCTCGAGACGGTGACGAACCAACTGGCTCAACTGAAGGGCTGATCACGAAGTGACCTCCGTCGAAATCGTGAGGTCACCGAACGCCGACCAGGTCAGCACGATCGCTGCTGACCTGGTCGCGGATTCGGTGCCGAGCAAGCTGACCGCGCAGGACCCGACCCTGTGGGGGCCGGAAGCCGAGTCCGAGGCGAGCATTCGCCTCTCGTGGACGACGTTGCACGAGACGTCCCGTTCACTGCTCCCCGAGCTCGTGGCCCTGCGCGCCGCACTGCACGCCGAGGGCGTCGACCGCGTTGTGCTCGCCGGAATGGGTGGCTCGTCGCTGGCCCCCGAGGTGATCACGCGGACCGCGGGCGTCCCGCTGGTCGTGCTGGACACCACCGATCCCGCCCAGGTCGCCGACGCACTCGCCGGTGACCTCGAGCGCACGGTGATCGTGGTGTCGTCCAAGTCCGGTGGCACTGTCGAGACCGACAGCCACCGGCGCATCTTCGAGAAGGCTTTCGCGGACGCCGGCATCGACGCCGCGTCGCGCATCGTGGTGGTCACCGACCCCGGTTCGCCGTTGCAGAAGGCGTCCGAGGAAGCGGGCTACCGCAAGGTGTTCCTGGCCGATCCGAACGTCGGTGGCCGTTACTCGGCGCTGACCGCGTTCGGCCTGGTGCCGTCGTACCTGGCCGGCGCGGACGTCGAGTCGCTGCTGGACGACGCGGCCGCCGAGGCCAAGGTCCTGTCGCAGGACTCGGTCGAGAACCCGGCGGTCGTGCTGGCCGCGATCTTCGGCGCCGCGCACGCGCACGGTGCGGAGAAGATCGTGTTCGCCGACACCGGTTCGGGTATCAAGGGGTTCGGTGACTGGGCCGAGCAGCTGATCGCCGAGTCGACCGGCAAGAACGGCACTGGCCTGCTGCCCGTCGTGGTCGAGGGACCCGGTGCCGAGGGCTTCGTGAACGCACGTTCGGACGCCACGACCGTCGCGATCGGACCGGCCACCGGTTCGTCCCACGTCGCTGTCGAGGGTCCGCTGGGCGCGCAGTTCCTGCTGTGGGAGTACGCGACCGCGCTCGTGGGCCGGGTGCTCGGCATCAACCCGTTCGACCAGCCCGACGTGGAGGCCGCGAAGAAGGCCGCGCGTGCGCTGCTCGACGCGCCGGCCGTCGCCGCCACCATGCCGTCCTTTGTGGACGGACCGGTCGAGGGTCACGGCACCGACTGGGCGCCGCGCAAGGTGAACACCGTCGCGGAAGCGCTTGCGGCGCTGGTTGAGGTGGCGCCCGAGTTCGGCTACATCTCCGTTCAGGCGTACTTGGACAGGATCGACGACGCGTCGTTCGAGTTGCTCCGCGCGGAGATCGCGAAGCGGACGCACCTGCAGACCACGTTCGGCTGGGGTCCGCGCTTCCTGCACTCGACCGGCCAGTACCACAAGGGCGGTCACCAGAACGGCGTGTTCATCCAGATCACCGGCGAGTCCGGCGACGACCTGGAGGTGCCCGGCCGTCCCTACACGCTGGCGCAGCTGCAGCTCGCGCAGGCGCTCGGCGACGGTCAGGTGCTGGTCGAACACGGTCGGCCGGTACTGCGGCTTCACCTCGAAGACCGCATCGCAGGTCTGGCCCAGCTCGTCGAGGCAGTCCAGGAGGACGGTTCGTGACCGACAAGTGGCGCAACCCGCTGCGGGACGCGCGCGACAAGCGCCTCCCCCGCATCGCGGGCCCGAGCGCGCTGGTCATCTTCGGTGTCACCGGTGACCTGTCGCGCAAGAAGCTGATGCCCGCGATCTACGACCTCGCGAACCGGGGTCTGCTGCCGCCGGGCTTCGGGCTCGTCGGCTTCGCCCGCCGCGACTGGGCCGACCAGGACTTCATGAAGGTCGTCCACGACGCGGTGAAGGAGCACGCGCGGACGCCGTTCAACGAGGCGGTCTGGCAGCAGCTCGCCGAGGGCATCCGGTTCGTGCAGGGCACGTTCGACGACGACGCGTCGTTCGACAACCTGGCCTCCTGCCTGGCGGCTCTGGACGCCGAGCGGGGCACGGGCGGCAACCACGCGTTCTACCTGTCGATCCCGCCGGGCGCGTTCCCGACGGTGATCAACCAGCTGAAGCGCGCGGGCCTCGCCCAGACTTCGCGTGACCAGTGGCGGCGGGTCGTCATCGAGAAGCCGTTCGGCCACGACCTCAAGTCGGCCAAGGAGCTGAACCGCACGGTCAACGAGGTCTTCCCCGAGGAGTCGGTGTTCCGCATCGACCACTACCTCGGCAAGGAGACCGTCCAGAACATCCTGGCGCTGCGGTTCGCGAACCAGCTGTACGAACCCATCTGGAACTCGAACTACGTCGACCACGTGCAGATCACCATGGCCGAGGACATCGGTCTCGGTGGCCGCGCCGGGTACTACGACGGCATCGGTGCGACTCGGGACGTCATCCAGAACCACCTGCTGCAGCTGCTCGCGCTGATCGCGATGGAGGAGCCGGTCTCGTTCAAGCCGGCCGACCTCCGCGCGGAGAAGGTGAAGATCCTCTCGGCGACGCGTCCCGCAGAGCCGTTCGAGGAGACCACCGCGCGCGGCCAGTACACGGGTGGTTGGCAGGGCGGTCAGAAGGTGCCCGGTCTGCTGGAGGAGGGCGGGTTCTCGCCCGAGTCGAAGACCGAGACGTTCGGCGCGATCACCTGCGAGATCAACACGCGTCGCTGGGCCGGGGTGCCGTTCTACCTGCGCACCGGCAAGCGTCTGGGCCGTCGTGTCACCGAGGTCGCCGTCGTCTTCAAGCGGGCGCCGCACCTGCCGTTCGACGACACCGCGACCGAGGAGCTCGGCCAGAACGCGCTTGTTGTGCGCGTGCAGCCGGACGAGGGCGTGACCATCCGGTTCGGCTCGAAGGTGCCGGGCAACACGATGGAGGTCCGCGACGTCACGATGGACTTCGGCTACGGCCACTCGTTCACCGAGTCGTCGCCGGAGGCCTACGAGCGGCTGCTGCTGGACGTGCTGCTCGGCGAGCCGTCGCTGTTCCCGAAGAACGACGAGGTCGAGCTGTCCTGGGAGATCCTGGATCCTGTTTTGGATTTCTGGGCTCGCAAGGACGAGCCGGCGTTGGAGAAGTACAAGGCAGGAACCTGGGGACCGCCGTCGGCGGACGCGATGACCGCCAGGACCGGAAGGCACTGGAGGCGTCCGTGATCATCGATCTTCCCTCGACCACCACGTCCCAGATCAACTCGCGTTTGGTTCGTCTGCGGGATGAGGGTGGCGCGACCACTTTGGGTCGCGTGCTGACGTTGGTCATCGTGACCGAGGACGGCCAGCGCACCGACGCCGCGATCGACGCGGCCAACGACGCCTCGCGCGAACACCCGTGTCGCGTGATCGTCGTGGCCCGCGGCGCTCGCCAGGCGGCTCCTCGCCTGGACGCGCAGATCCGCGTCGGCGGCGACGCGGGTGCGTCCGAGGTCGTGGTTCTGCGTCTGTACGGCGAGCTCGCCAAGGAGGGCGCGTCCTGCGTGATGCCGCTGCTCCTGCCGGACACCCCGGTCGTGGCGTGGTGGCCGTTCGACGCGCCGGTCTCGCCGTCGAAGGACCCGATCGGCCAGCTCGCGCAACGCCGCATCACCGACGCGGCCGCCGAGAAGAACCCGATCAAGGCCCTGGAGTCGCGCAAGGCGCACTACGCGCCCGGCGACACGGACCTGGCGTGGACGCGTCTGACGTTGTGGCGTGCCATGCTCGCCGCTTCGCTGGACCTGCCGCCGTACGACAAGATCACCGAGGCCGAGGTGACGGGCGAGGCCGACTCACCGTCCACGGATCTCCTGGCGGCCTGGCTGACGGACAAGCTCAAGGTGCCGGCGAAGCGCTTCAAGGCGACCTCGGGCGAGGGCATCGTGCAGGTCCGCCTGGGCCGCGCGTCCGGTGACGTGGACCTGCTCCGTCCGGACGGCAAGGTCGGCACGCTCTCGCAGCCGGGCCAGCCGTCACGCCGCGTCGCTCTGCAGCGCCGTTCGATCCGGGACTGCCTGGCCGAGGAGCTGCGCCGCCTCGACCCGGACGAGGTCTACGCGGCCGCTCTGAAGTCGCTGTCGAAGGTGGCGAAGGGCCGCGTGCCTTCCGCGAAGCCCGAAGAGGCAGCTGCCGAGTCGTCCAACGGCAAGGCCACCGCTGCCAAGAAGCCCAAGGCGAAGGCGAGTTCGTGAGCAATCCGCAAGTGGTGGTCCACCGCGACGGCGACCTTCTGGCCGCCGCCGCGGCGGCCCGCCTGGTGACCCGCATGGTCGACGCCCAGACCGCCCGCGGCTACGCGTCCGTCGTGCTGACCGGCGGCCGCACCGGCACCGCCGTCCTGGAACACCTGAACCGCAACGGCGCCCGCGATGCCGTGGACTGGTCTCGGGTCGATCTGTACTGGGGCGACGAGCGCTTCCTGCCTTCCGGCCACCCGGACCGCAACGAGACGCAGGCCCGCGCGGCTCTGCTGGACCACGTTCCGCTGGATCCCTCGCGCGTGCACGTGATGGAGCCTTCGGACGGCAAGTTCGGCGACGACCCGGAGGCCGCCGCTGAGGCGTATGCCTCCTTGTTGGCCTCTCTGGCTCGCCCCGAGGATCACGGCGACGTGCCTTCGTTCGACGTCTGCCTGCTGGGCGTCGGCGAGGAGGGCCACGTGGCTTCGGTGTTCCCCGCTTCTCCTGCTGTGTACGAGAAGGAGCGGACCGTCGTGGCGGTGCGCAACTGCCCGAAGCCGCCACCCACGCGCGTCTCGCTGACGTTGTCTTCGGTGCGGTGCGCGCAGGAGGTCTGGCTGATGACCACCGGCGAGGGCAAGGCTGCCGCGGTGGCGATGGGGCTGACCGGTGCCGGTGAGGTTCAGCTGCCGGCGGCTGGGGCCACTGGGCGGCGGCGGACGTTGTGGCTGCTGGACACTGCAGCTGCCTCGAAGGTGCCCGCGTTGTTCAAGCCACCGCTGGCTTGAGTTCTTCGGCCCCCGGCTTCGCGCCGGGGGCCTTCTTTTGTTGGGGGAAAACATGATTTCGGTTCGTGACGTCGACCTCTCCGACGCTGCGGCCATTCAGGAGATCAACCGCTCGGCCTTGGGCTACGAGTTCCCGTTGACGGACACGCGGGCTCAGTTGGAGCGGATCATCAAGGCGCCCAACGTGGTGCTGTTCGTAGCCGTGGACGGCGCCGACGTGCTGGGCTACATCCAGCTCAGCGACTACGAGAACACCTACCACCGCCCGTTGAAGAACCTCATCACCATCGCCATCTCGCCCCGCCACCAGCGCCGGGGCGTCGGCAAGCTCCTGCTCGACGCGGGCGAGGAGTGGGCGCGGGCAGACGGCGCGTCCGGGGTGCGCCTGGTGACCGGGCAGAACCGGTCGGGTGCTCGGGAGTTCTACGCCGCCAACGGTTATGAGGTCCGCAAGGAGCAGACCAACCTCATCAAGTGGTGGGCGTGACCGGCTTTCGCATCAGCAGGTAGATCTGCTGGAACTGCCGCTTGTCCCCCTCCTGCGGCTCCCGCACGAGCCGCGCGACCTCGCTGAATCCCGCCTGCCGCAACAACTCCGCGAGCCGGTCCGCCGACCACCGGTAGGCCGGTGAGACCTTGTGGTCGAACGTCTCCGGTTCCCGGTCGTCACCCGCGTAGAACCCGAGCAGCAGGTGCCCACCGCTCGCGAGCACCCGCTCGAACTCCGCGAACACCTGCGGCATCTGCGCCGGCGGCAGGTGGATGATGGAGAAGTTCGAGAGAATCCCGCCGAGCTCGGCGTCGGCGAGGTTCAGCGCGGTCATCGTGCCTTCCTCGAACCGCAGGTCCGGATGCGCTTTCTGGGCCAGGGCAACCATTTCGGACGACAGGTCGATGCCGAACGCCTCGGGCCCGAGCGAGTTCAGGTAAGCCGTGATGTGGCCGGGCCCGCAGCCGACGTCGGCGATCGGTCCGGCGTCGTGGGTCTGCACCAGTTCGGCGAACGCGGCGATCACCGAGCGTTCGAGCGGCATGGTTTTGAGGATGTCGCGGAAGGTGTCGGCGTAGAGGGTGGCGACGGCGTCGTAGGCGGCTTTGGTGTCGGGCACGACGGAGAACCTAGCGGCTCAGCAGTTCTTCCATGGCGCTTACCGGCAACGCGGGGTTGGCGGCGGCGGCGAAGGCTGCTTCCTCGTCCCGCAGGCACAGCAGCAACGTCTCCGGGGAAGCGTTGGGATGCTTGGCGATCTCGCGGCAAGCCTTCCCACCAGACCGGGCCATCCGGTGCAGCAGCTCGGGTGTGCAGCGTGGGTTCTGCGCGACACGGAAGAGGATCCGCGGATCGCCGTGCGCCGACAGGTCCTCCAGCTGGTCCACCGAAAGCGCCGGGTTGGCAGCGATTCCCGCACGCACCTCAGCTTCGGGGTCGCCGAGGAAGGTGGTGACCACATCAGGAGGCAGGTCGTGGCGGTACGCGGCCAGCCTCCGCACCTGCATCACGCGAGATGCGGCGAGCATGCGGATCTCGGCGACGGAAGCTGAGGCCACGCGCGGCACGTCGAAGGTGCGGGCGAGAGGTGCCAGTGAGACGAGCAGGTCCAGCGGGATCGACGGGTTCTGCACGATCATGCGCCGGATCTCGCGGTTCGACTTCCGAGCCAGCTCACGCAGCACGGCCTCAGGGGTGGCCGGGTCGCTCGCTCGTTGGGGAGTCTCGTCCTCCCAGGTGGGCTCGATCAGGCAGTCGTCCTCGACCGGCACCTGCTCGCTCCTGGCCGCGAGGAGATCCGCCTGCGTCGGCGTCAGGTCGGACCGGCGTACCAGGTACTCGTCAGAGAGCGGTCGTCCAGCGCGATCAGGCGCTCCAACAGGTACCCAGGCAGAGCCGGGTTGGACGCGAGGCCGCACAGAGCGTTCACCAACTCAACAACCCTTCCATCACGTGCACCGGCAACGACGGATTGGAAGCCGCAGGCCGTGCCGTGAACTCGCTCCCCAGCAGCTCGACGATCTTCTCCACCGGCAACCGAGGATGGCAGGCCGCCGCGTGCCGCGCTTGGGAATCCTCCAAACACAGCAACAAGGTCTCGCCACGAGCCTGAGGATGTTCGGCGATCGCCCGGTAGGTCTCGACCGAGGCAGAGCCCTGCAAAGCCATGTGGTGCAACAGATCCCCAGGGCACAAGGGATTCCGCGCGGCCCACGGGTACAGCGCAGGGCCGTCCCGCATGACCAGCCCACGAAGCTGAGCCACCGTCAACGAAGGATTGGTCACCAGCACAGAAGCAACGGAAGGGTCCGCGACCAACGACGAAAACAGGTCCGCGGGCAGATCAGGGCGTGCGGCGAGAAGCATCCGCGCGGAAACCCCGGACGAAGCCAGAACACGGAGTTCGGCCTCCGAAGCCGACGCGACACGGGGAACCAGCCCGGATCCGGCGCGCGAACCGGCCACGGAGATCAGCAACGACAAAGGAACCGCTGGATTGGCCACCAACCTGGACTGGATCCGCGGCCCGCCGACAGCGAGCTGGGAGTACACCGAAGCCGGCAGGTCCGTTCGCTCAGCCAGCCACAAATGCACCTGTGGAAACCGCATCAGATCCACCGCGACAGCCGTGGGCGTCGCGGGGTTCACCGCCAACGGGTACGCGCAGCGCTCGTCCGAACTCAGCCGCTCCAGCACGACAGCCGGCGTGGAAGAGCTCGAAGCCAGCGCCCGGCGCACCTCGACCTGAGGGTGCGTGCTCAACGCCAGAGCCAGCTCCGGCGGCACCGCGTGCGAGCGCACGACCTCGGCGACCACGTCGTCAGAGGAGTCCTGTACCAGCTGCAAGACGACGTCCGGAGACAACGAACATGATGCGAGCCGAACACGCACAGCAGGATCGGGATGCACGGCCAGAGAACGTGCAACGGCAGGAACAACCGAAGCCACCACCAGCGCGAACCAAGGGTCGGAAGTGGGCACCTCACAAGGCGAAACCCGGCCCGACGACAGCAGGACGGACGCGACCGCGGGAGAACGCGAGAGCAGAACACGCACGTGGGCACCACGAAGATCCGGGCGAAGAGCCAGGTCGAGGCTCACTGCCTCGTCCTCGACCAGCACCAACCGGTCCAGCAGTGAAGCGGGCAGCGCGGGGTTCGACGCCAGCCCCTCCAAAGCGGTATCCATCGGACCAATCCCCCGGGTAACGCGACGGGCATTCCCCCCGACAACGCGTATCATCCCGAATCGCGTTGAGTAGCGGGGGTTTTGTGGCGAACGGCAGTGCGAAGCGACGTCCCACCATCGGGATGATCACCGCTGGCCCGCTCATCGAGCTCGCGGGCGAGCAGTGGCGCGGTGTCAGCGACGGGGCTCAGTACCTCGGGTGCGACCTCGTGTGCTTCGTGGGCAGCGAACTGGACCACCCGGACCTGCACAAGCGGCGGGCGAACCGGGTGTACGACCTGATCTCGCCGAATCGGATCGATGCGCTCGTCGTGTGGACTACGCGCGTGGGGCAGCTCATCGGGTCGACGGGCATGCAGGAGTACGTCAAGCGGTACGCGCCGATGCCGATGGTCAGTGTGGAGACGTCTCTCGCGCAGTGGCCGACCATCTTGATGGACAACCAAGGCGGCATGGAACAGGCCGTTGACCACCTCATCGAGGTGCACGGGAAGCGCCGGATCGCGTTCATCAGGGGTCCGCAAACGCATGCGGGCGCCCAGGAGCGGTACCAGGGGTACGTGGACTCGCTGCTCAAGCACGGGATTCCGCTGGACCCCGAGCTGGTGACCATGCCCGGCTCGTTCATCTGGGAACCGAGCGGCGCGGCCGACGCGGTGCGCAAGATGCTTTCCCAGGTCGAAGTGCCGCCGGACGCGATCGCGGCCGCCAACGACGACTACGCGATCGGTGTCGTGTCGGCGTTGGAGGAGCACGGCTTCCGCACGCCAGAAGACATTGCCGTCGTCGGGTACGACAACCACACCAACGTCCGCACGCACGACCTCGGTTACGTCACCACCACCGGCGACGGGCACGAGGCGAGGGTCAGCCGCAAGGTGAACATCGACGCGGCGACGCCCGCGTTCACCACGGTGCGGGCGCCGTTCCACGAGATGGGTGTCCGGGCGGCGGAACTGGCGTTGGCGCTGGTCAACGGCGAGCCGACGCTGCCGATCCAGACGATGCCGACCGACCTGATCGTCAGGAGGTCGTGCGGCTGCCTGCCGTCCGGACTCGGCGACCACGCCCCCGCGCACGGCCGGCTGAACATCTCCGAGTCGGCGACCGCGGCCACGGTGGCGGACCACCTGCGCAGCTCGCTCGGGCCGTTGTCCACGAAGCTGCCGGACGGCTGGGCCGAGCAGCTGATCGTCGAACTGATGGCGGCGGGCCGTGGTGAGGTCGAGGGCGCGGAGTTCCTCAAGCTGCTGGCGATGTACATCCGCGCGAGTGCGCGCGCCGGGTGCGAGCCGGAGCGGTGGTGGCCACCGCTGTTCGACCTGCATCGGTTCGTGACGGCCCGCATCAGTGACGCCACGCTGATCAACGATCTGTGGCTGCGCGTGCAACTCCTTGTGGGCGATGCGTTCGCCACGGACGCACGCTTCAAATACCTCTCGCACGAACGCCACGACCAGACGGTGCGCGAAGCCGGCCAACGGCTCATCGCGGCACGCGACGTGGAGGAACTGACCGACGCGCTCGTCGACGAGCTCCCCCGGCTCGGCATCCCCGGCTGCCACGTCATGGCGTACGACACCGCGGGCACGGCGCGCGCGCTCGTGCGGTACGAGGACGGGGAACTCAAGGACACCCCCGAAAGCGCGTTCCCCGCCATCAACCTGACGCCGTACTCCTTCAGAAGGGACGAGCCGTTCAGCGCGTTGCTCGCCCCGCTCTACACCGACGACGACCACCTCGGGTACGTGATCTTCGAGGAAGGCCCGGAGCAGGGCTGGATCTACGAGGCCGTGCAGCAGCAGCTCAGCAGTGCGCTGCAAGGCATCCGGCTCATGCAAGAACTGAAGGACGCGCGCGCACGGCTCGAAGAACGCGTCGGCGAGACCGAGGCACAGCTGCGGCACGCGCAGAAGATGGAGGCCATCGGCCGGCTGACCGGTGGCATCGCGCACGACTTCAACAACATCCTGACGGTGGTGAACGGCAACAGCGAGATGCTGCTGCGGCGCACGCTCCAGGACGACCCGCGCCGCACGGCCATCGAGGACATCAGGCACGCCGGCGAACGGGCCGCGAACCTGACCAGGCAGCTGCTCGCGTTCACCCGCCAGCAGGTCCTGCACCCGGAGTCGCTGGACCTCCGCACCAACCTCACCAAGGTCCACTCGATGCTGCGCACGCTCGTCGGCGACCACATCGAGCTGGAGATGCACCTGCCGGAGCACGTCTCACAGGTGTGGGCGGACGCGGGCCAGGTCGAGCAGATCCTGTTCAACCTCGCGGTCAACTCCCGCGACGCCATGCCCGACGGCGGCACGCTGACCGTCTCGATCGCGGACGCCACGCTCGGCCACGGCGACACCGGCCGGATCGTCGGCGTGCGCCCAGGCGAGTACGTAGTGATGCGGGTCAACGACACGGGCGCGGGAATGGCACCGGACGTGCAGGCGCAGGTGTTCGAGCCGTACTTCACCACCAAACCGGTCGGCAAGGGCACCGGGCTCGGCCTGTCCACGGTGTTCGGCATCGTGCAGCAGTCCGGCGGCCAGATCGAGGTGATCAGCGCACTCGGCGAGGGCACGACGGTCGAGGTCTACCTGCCGGTGCCGCACGACCGCGACGGCACCCCCGAAGCACCGTGCGCGCGCCGCACCCCCGCACACCAGGGCGCGGGCACCGTGCTGCTGGTGGAGGACGACGCCCAGGTGCGGATCATGGCGCGGCGCTCGCTGGAGACCGCGGGCTACGCGGTGATCGAGGCGAGCGACGGCCAGGAGGCGCTGCAGCTGGCCACCGCGCACCGCAGCACGATCGACCTCGTGCTGACCGACGTCGTGATGCCGAAGATGGGCGGTCCCGAGCTGGTCCGGCTGCTGCGCTCGACCGGCGCCGCGCCCGCCGTGATCTACATGTCCGGGTACACGACGGACGAGGTCCTCGACGGCGAGGTGCTGATCACCAAGCCGTACGCGGAGTCAGAGCTGCTGGAACGCGTCCGTCAGATCCTGGATCAGGAGGCCTGAGCTCGCTTGGCCACGGCCTGGCGCACGATCTCGTCGAGCTTCTCGATGCGGAACGGCTTCTGCAGGTAGCCCGCGACGTCGTGGCCGGCGAACCGGCGCTCCAGTGATGTTCGGTCGTGTCCGCTGGTCAGCACGACAGGCACGGCGAGGCCCTCGCGCTCGACGACGGCCAGCACCTCCTCGCCGGACAGTCCCGGCATGCTGTGGTCGAGCAGCATCGCGCTGATCTCCGCGCGGCGGGCGCGGAGGATCTCGATCGCTTCGACACCGTCGCTGGCCTGCAGGACTGTGAAGCCGAGCTCCTCGAGCAGGCTGACGGTGTACCTCCGCACGGGGTCCTCGTCCTCGACCACGAGCACCAGCCCAGCTTGCGACATGCGCGTCAGTATGCCGGAAACTATTCGTTCCCTCAGCACCAGGTCTTCGACGAATTTTGGTAATTCTTCACGAACTGCTCCACCAGAGTGACATGGGCCATTTGGATCACACCATTGGTTGAGGGTCTGCGCTAACCTTCGCGGCACCGCTGCCGCTCCACGCTGAGAAAGAGGCACCAGGAAAGGCCAACTTCATGCGTAAAGCGACGGCAGCAGCCGCTCTGGCCGTGCTGTTCACATTGTCGTCCGCACCCGCGCACGCCGAGACAATTCCTTCGGACCGGGTGACGATCGACGTGGTGACGGTGAACGGTTCCGGGTGCAAGCAGGGCACCGCGGAAGTGATCGTCTCTTCGGACAACACCTCGTTCTGGGTGATCTACAGCGACTACCTCGCCCAGGCCGGCAAGGGTGCCGGAGCGACCGACTTCCGGAAGAACTGCCAGCTCAACCTGCAGATCAACACCCCGCAGGGCTTCACTTACGGCATCGCGCAGGCAACGTACGCGGGCTTCGCACACCTCGAACGCGGCGCGACCGGGCATCAGGGCGTGAACTACTACTTCCAAGGTTCGTCAGCGAACAACTTGAAGAAGCACACGTTCACCGGGCCGTTCGACGACAACTGGTCGGTCACTCACCGAACCGAGTTCGCGGACATCGTCTACGCACCGTGCGGCGAGAAGCGGAATCTCAACGTCAACAGCGCCCTGCGCGTTGACAAGGGAACGTCGGATGCCAATACAAACAGTTTCATGACGATGGACTACACGCGGGGAGAAGTGCGCACCCTGTTCAACTTCTCCTGGAAGCGTTGCTGATTTTTCAACCCTGGCCGCCGCCACCTTGAAACTCGCCGCCACACCACCCTGCGAGACGCGTCGGAAAGGTCCCTCATGCTCAACGCGGTTGCCGCTGCCCTGCTGGCTTCGTCCATCATCATCCCGCCCGGCGCACCGAACGACACGCCGCCGCCCGACCACATCACGATCGACATCGTCACGATCAACGGCTCCGGCTGCCCGGCAGGCACGGCCGCCGTCGCGGTGTCCGAGGACAACAAGGCCTTCACCGTCACCTACAGCGACTACCTGGCCCAGCTCGGCGTCGGTGCCAGCCCGACCGACTTCCGCAAGAACTGCCAGATCAACCTGCGCGTGAACGTCCCGCAGGGCTTCACCTACGGCATCGCTCAAGCCGACTACAGAGGGTTCGCGCACCTGGAGCGCGGCGCCTACGCCATCCAGAAGGCCAACTACTACTTCCAGGGCATGTCGCAGAACGACACGGCCACCCACCGGTACAACGGCCCGCACAGCGACGACTGGCAGGCCACCGACACGACCGAGATCGCCGCGATCGTCTACTCCCCCTGCGGCGAGCGGCGGAACTTCAACATCAACACCGAGCTCCGCGTCTACAAGGGCACCTCGGACACGACCACGACGACGAGCTTCGTCTCGATGGACTCGACCGACGGCGCCATCGACACGACCTACCGTTTCTCCTGGAAGCGCTGCCCCTAGTGTCGTGACCGGCAGCCTTAGCCCCCGCATGTCGGTGTCCAGACGGGTGCATCGTGANTTCGTCTCGATGGACTCGACCGACGGCGCCATCGACACGACCTACCGTTTCTCCTGGAAGCGCTGCCCCTAGTGTCGTGACCGGCAGCCTTAGCCCCCGCATGTCGGTGTCCAGACGGGTGCATCGTGATGCCGGCCCCGCGTCCTCGTCCTGGTTGGCTGTGTTGGTTGCTGGGCGCGGGGACGTGCCGCGAGGCGCCCTGCTGGGCGCCGGAATACGCGGTGAAGGTTGCCGGTCACGGCACTACGTAGTGCCTTGACTACCGCACGCGTCCTTCGGGGCGTGTGCGGTAGCACATATGTGAGCCCTGCGCCGTACCAATCCACGTCAAAGGGCGTCTTAACCCCTGACGGGGCAGGTCGGGGTGAAGGGGCAGCCAATGCCAACCGCTGCATACGCGCAGTACGGTGAGGACCGAACGCCTGACAGGGGAGGCCGGATCCTGACCACCACGCTGCTTCCGGCACGCCGGAAGACCGACACCGAGGTCAGCTCGCGCAAGTCGCTGCTCAGCGACTACCGCATGGTCCTGCTCGACGTGGGACTCGTGCTGATAGCGCTGCTCGACGCCTGGCTGCGGATGCGGTGGGTCAAGGCCGACCCGGTGGGCCTGCCCGAGGTGCCGTTCCACTCCGAGTGGCTGTCCTGGATCTCGGCGATCGTGCTGATCGGCCGGCGCCGCTTCCCGTTCCTCATCGCCCTGCTGACCATCCCCGGCTTCTTCACCGGCTTCGCGCAGCTCGCCGCGATGATCGCGCTCTACACGGTGGCGCGCCGCTACCTGACGTCCTGGCAGACCAAGGTCGCCGGGGTGCTGTTCTGGCTGAGCTACTTCATGGCGTGGCCGCCGTCGGAGTTCATCGAGCGACCGCCGTACGGCCACTTCGCCTCGGCGATCGGTGGCTTCATCATCGCGGGCCTGCCGATCGCCGTCGCCCTGTTGGCGCACGCACGCCAAGAGCTGTCCAATCGCATCGTTGAGCTCGCCGAGTCACGCGAGAGAGAGCGTGTGCTGCACGCGCACGCCATCAGAGCGGACGAACGGGCAAAGCTCGCCCGCGAGATGCACGACGTCGTCTCCCATCAGGTCAGCCTCATCGCCATGCAGGCCGGAGCGCTGCGCATGGCGCTCGCCAACGCCGAGCACAAGCAGGTCGCGGGCACCATCCGCACGTTGTCGACCCGCACTCTCGACGAACTCCGTCAGCTCGTGTCGGTCCTGCGCACTACGGAGGACAGCCAGCCGGGCGTCGAGGAGCTGTCCGAACTTGCCGCCGACGCGGGCTTCGAGGTGTCCATGCAGGTCAAGGGTGCGGTCGAGGACCTCGCCGCACCGGTGTCGGGTGCCGTCTACCGGACGGTGCAGGAGGCCCTGACCAACATCCGCAAGCACGCCGCCGGGTCGTCGGCGACCGTGCTGATCGACGCCGACGAGGACGACGTGCTGGTCGAGGTGCGCAACACCGCGTCCGGCACGTCGTCGTCGCTGCCCAGTGGAGGCCACGGCCTGGTCGGCCTCCGCGAGCGCGCCGCCCTGCTCGGCGGTGAGTTCTCCGCCGGGCCGACCGAGGAGGGCGGCTTCCTCGTTTCAGCGTCGTTCCCCAAGCAACGGATCGTCGCCGACTAACTGTCGTGCCGACTAACGGTCGTGCTGACTAACGGTTGTGCCGCTGGAACGCGTAGAAGGACTTCTTCGGTTCCAGCCGGTACGGCGAGTTGTCGTCGTCGAACCGCTCACGGATCGGCCTGAACAGGCCGTACGACGCCATGTCGTAGTCGCGGTCGCGGCACGTCGGGTGGTGCGGCGAGTCCGGTGAGATCGCCGAGTACAGGTGCGCGCCCGCGACGTCCGGCTGGGTGCCGAACACGCGCAGCATGCGAGCGACGTGCTCGGCCTGCTCACGTTCGTCGCGCTCGAAACCCGGCTTGATCACGGGCGGGTCGGCCTCGTAGTCGACGATGTCCCATCCCATCCCGCCGGCCTTCGCCGCACCCGTGAAGGTGCAGCAGCCGAACTCCAGGATCATCAGCGGCTTGCCCCAGCGCCGGTACTTGTCGAGGTCCGTCGTGTACTCGGCATCGGTCTCGAAGTGCGCGTAGTAGTCGAGGCCGACGATGTCGAACAACGACCAGTCGTTCCACATCGCGTCGGCACCGGCGGCGGCACCGTAGGTGATCCGGCCGTGGAACTCGCGGCGGGTGACCTCGACGGCCTTGGCCATGAACTCGCGGAACCGCCGGACGATCGCGGGCCAGTCCGACTGCGGGATCGACGGCATGTTCTCGATGCGCTCGAGGAACGTGTCGCCGGGGACGATGCCCGGCGTGAACAGGAAGTGCTCGCAGCCGGTGACGAACTTGACGTTGTCGCCGGTCCGCCTGCGCTCGGCCTGACGTGCGGCCTCGGCCATGTGCGCCAGGATCTCGGTCTGCGGGTGGTCATAGAACCTGGGCTGCACGAACACCTGCATGCCACGGCGTAAGGCCGCGTCCGTCGTCTCGGCGAGGCGGCCGAGGTCGCTGCCGAACGCCGTGATCGACGGGCAGCGCAGGTCGTTGGCGATCATGGCGATCTCACGTTCGAGCAGCTGACGGCTCCACCGCACGCGGCTGAGTGGCTCCCCTGCCGCGTGGAGGACGCCG
Organism: Lentzea alba; assembly: GCF_047445655.1. Lineage (GTDB taxonomy): Bacteria > Actinomycetota > Actinomycetes > Mycobacteriales > Pseudonocardiaceae > Lentzea > Lentzea alba_A. The sequence continues at coordinate 3,966 of NZ_JAJAEG010000061.1, read as the reverse complement.
GTGTCGTAACAAACGCCGCCACGCAGCCTGCCGGCCGCGCGACCTGCTCCCCCGGCGGCGACCGCCGTACCCCCGCCCAGTCCCAGCAGCGCCGCGGCACCGGCGAGTGACCTCAGAAACACCTTTCGGTTGATCATCTTTCCCCCTGACTAGTTGCTCAACTAGGCTACTGGTCATGCAACCAGAAAATCGGTCGGGCGGCCAGAAGCGCAGCTTCATCGAGGACGCCCGGCGCGGTCAGATCGTCGCCGCGACCATCGCGACGATCGCCGAGATCGGGTACGCGAAGGCGTCGTTCGTGCAGATCGCGCAGCGTGCGGACATCAGCCCGGGGCTGATCACGTACCACTTCGCCAAGCGCGAAGAACTGATGAAGCAGGTCATGCTGACCGTGCACGACTCGATGGACCACGCGCTGAGCGCGCGCACCGAGGGTTCGGAGAGCTACTGCGCCGCGCTAAGAGGTCTGATCGAGGGCTTCGTCCACTACTGCGCAGAGCACCCGGCCGAGCTGATCGCCATCAGCCAGATCGCCGCGGCCGCCCGCGACGCCGAGGCCGCGAGGACGTGGGCCGAGGAGCAGAACGCCAGCACGCTGACCGAGCTGGAGGACATGTTCCGCGAGGGTCAGGAACAGGGCGAGTTCCGGGAGTTCGCGCCGCGCGTGATGGCCGTGTCGGTGCTGGCCGCGATGGAGGCCACGCCGGCCGAGCTCTGGGCCCGGCCGGACACCGACGTCACGGCCTACGCGAAGGAACTGGCAGACCTGTTCGAACGAGCGGTCAGGGACGCTTAGACGCCAGTGAAGCGCTGAGGCCCGCCGCCGCACCGAGCACACCGCACGTCAACGCGATGGGCAGCGTCGGCTCGTGCTTCAGCAACACCGAGACCAGCAACCACACGGCCAGACCGAGCCCGAACCCGAGCGGCACCGACGCGATCACCGCCGCCATCCCGGTCTGCCGCTTGCGCAGCGCCCGCAGGTTCGACTCCAGGTACGCCAGCGTGAAGAGCAGCAACAGCGCCGACCCGGTGCCCATGATGCTCAGCCACGGCGTCCGGTCGGACCCGAGCAGGAACGCCTTCTGCGTGCCGTCCGGAGCCTCCACGGTCGCCGACACCACCCCGCCCACGATCCACCGCGTGGCGCCCGGCAGCTCGAAGCCCTCGGGTCCACGCGTCGGCACGTCGGCGAGCGGGATGCCCGCCAGCGTCACCTGCAGCCGCGTGCCCTCCTCCTTCACCGGGCCTGCGAGGTCCTGAGTGATGACGACCTGCGACGGGTCGACGGACGTCATGAACGGCACGGTCACCAGTGCCAGCAACGCGACCGCGGCCACCAGCCAGAGCGCCCACGGCGTGGTGGGCGGCTTGATCACCGACGAGGCCGGCACCAGCGTGCTGCTGCCGCTGAGCCGCGCGGCCGGGATCGGGTCGACCAGCGTGGCCCGGATCGGTTGTTGCGTCAGAGAAGCCGTGTCGCGCTCGACGGGCCGCAACGACGGGCGCGTGGACGACGCCGACACCTGCGGTGCGAGGTGCACGGGCATGCCGAGGCGCATCAACCAGTCCGAACCGAACAATGCGCCCGCCGCCGCGGACAGGTCGATCGCGAACGTCTCCGCGTTGCGATACCGCGCCGACGGGTCCCGCGCGATGCTGCGCATCACCACGCCCGCAAGGGGTTCCGGCACGTTCTGCAACGGCCGCGGCTCCTGGTACACCCGCTTCTGGATCATCGCGATCGGGCCGCCACCGCGTTCGAACGGCAGATCGCCGCTCAACAGCTCATAGAGCACCGTGCCGGTCGCGTAGACGTCCGCCGCCGGCGTCAACGCGTTGCCCATCGCCTGTTCCGGCGCGATGTACGCGGGTGTGCCGAGCACCGCGCCGCCGTGCGTCACGAGCGTGGCACCCTCCGACACCACCTGCGAGATGCCGAAGTCCGCCACCTTCACCACGCCGGTCGCGGTGAAGAGCAGGTTCTTCGGCTTCACGTCCAGGTGCAGCACACCCGCCTCGTGCGCCGCGTGCAGACCGGACAACGCGGCCAGCACGATGCCGCACGACTGCTGCGCGGTGAGGCCGTCGGAGGAGAACCGCGACCAGACCGTGCCGCCGTCGAGGCGTTCCATCACCAGCAGGTGCTCGCCCTGCTGCCGGACGTAGTCGTACACGGGCACGATGTGCGGGTGGTCGAGCCGGGCCAGCAACCGCGCCTCGTGCTCGAAGCGCTCGCTCATCCGCGGGTCCTCGGCCACCGCGTGCGGCAGCCGTTTGATCGCCACCGGACGGCCGAGCTGGCGGTGCACGCCGCCGTAGACGACGCCCATCCCGCCCTCGCCGATCTGCTCGCCGACGGCGTACTGCGGCAGGGCGGCGACCACACTGGACAAAGTCACCGTTGAATCCTCACGGTATCCATTTCGGACGGTTGCTGCTCACCGGGATGCGGTGTCACATAGCCAAGAACAAACGCCGCGGCCGCCGCGCCCAGGATGAACGGGATCTCGGCCGACGGCGACGGCGCCACCAGTCGCAGCACCGACAACGAGATCACCGCGATGAGCCCGGTCCCGATCCCGGCCGGCAGGAACCGCATCGCCCGTTGCCAGCGGTTGTGGGGCAGGCGGCGGCGGGCCAGGGCGATCAGCGCGCCTGCCCACGACAACGCCGTCAGCACCAGCACGCCCAGCCCGAACGCGCCGTACACCGACCACAGCGACCCGCGGATGTCACCGGTCGTCTCGACCGACGCGATGGACTCCCGTTGCACGTCGATGACCTCAACCGTGACCGGAAGGAGACCAATGGCCTGCGAACCGAGGTCACTGGGGTCGAGCGGGAACGAGCGCGTCTCCTCGGACTTCGGCGGCACGTCGAACGGAACCGTTGTGTCGTAGGCGAAGAAGGTCAACGCGAGCGCGGTGCCGCTGATCCGCACGGTCTTCACGCGCTGCACGGTGTTCGTGTTGTTGCGGACCGTGACCGAGACCTTCGCGGCCTTCTCGGGGTCCAGCACGAGGGTCCCTGCTCCAACCGGCCTACCGTCCACATCGGCCTCGAGCTGAACAGACCCGTCCTGTGCGGACGCCGTTGACGGCAGCAGCATAATTCCGCACCACAGCAGTAAACCTGCACCGGCCATGCGACGTCTCACTAGCGCACCTTAGGTTCTGATCCGGGGAGAGGGAATGCGGTCTTTAGGCTTACTCGTGGCCATCACGGCCGGTGTTACGGTGCTGAGCGCCACACCGGCGACGGCCCAGCAGCCGCCGACGCTCTCGGCGAGCCCGAACGCCGGCGCCCCCGGATCGGCCTTCAAGGTCGCGTGGACCGGGATCTTCTACGACCCGGACTGCACGAGCTATGCGATGCGCGTCCTGTGGGACGGCAAGACGGTAGTGGGCAGCGGCACTGGTACAGGTCGCGGAACAGGTTCCGGTTCGGCAACGGTTCCGTCCAACGCCACGGCCGGTAGCCACCGCGTCACGGTCCAGGCGACGTCCTGCCCGGCCGGGTCGGCGTCCACGACGTTCACGGTCCGCATCCCGCCGACCACCACCACGACGCCGCCACGGCCCACGACGACGACCACGCAGCCGCCCGTCACGCAGCCACCGGTGACGAACCCGCCCGTGACGCGTCCGCCCGTGACGAACCCGCCGCGCACGACCACGACCACCACCACTCCGCCCGTCACCACGACGACGACCACGGACACACCGTCGTCCTCCTCGGAGACGCCGTCCTCCAGCGAGCCGTCCGACCCCGGCGACGGCGTGCTGGTGCTCGACAAGGACAACATCCAGCCCGGCGAGGACCTGACCGCGACCGGCACCGGCTGCCCCAAGGGCGCTGCCGTCACGCTGAAGTCGCTCGGTCAGGACGTCGGCAAGGCCGTCGCCGACGAGAACGGCGAGTTCACGTCGCCGGTGAAGTTCGCGAGCATCGAGCCCGGCCGGC
>NZ_JAJAEG010000060.1:0-29725 GCF_047445655.1 Lentzea alba | reverse complement strand
TCCAGCGACACCAACGATGTCAGCCTTGCCGTCACCGTTCACGTCTTCGAGGTTCTTGTGCTTGACGGCGTCCCAACCGGCCCCGCCCTCGTTGCCGAAGTGCAGGTTGCCCGTGCCATCGCCGTAGTAGTAACGCAGCTTCCCGCCGACGTCCGCGATCAGGTCGGCCTTGCCGTCACCGTTCACGTCGCCCATGGCGATCTCGCCCAGGGAGTTCCAGCCCGCGCCGCCCTCGTGTCCGAAGTGGAGGTTGCCGGAGCCGTCGCCGTAGTAGTAACGGAGCTTGTCGTTGACCACGGCCCACAGGTCGCCCTTGCCGTCGCCGTTGATGTCGGCGTTGCCGCGGCCGCCACCGGTGATGTTGTTGTAGCGATAGGGCGGGTACTCGGCGGCCGTCGCCGACCAGTTGTACTCGTTGTAGGTCGCCTTGGGCGGAGTCTGCTCGTACACCCAGTACCGGCTGCGTGCTCCGTCCAGCCAGCCGCCGAAGATCCGGACGTGCCCGTTCGCGCCCTCGGTGCCGGGGCCGCCCTTGATCAGGATGTCACCGGGCAGGAGCTCGTCCTTGCCGATCCGGTGCGTCACGTTCGACCCGACGAGCGTCACGGTGCTGAGGCCGGGCTTGGAGAGGTTCCACGCCATCGAGACGAAGCCCGAGCAGTCGGTCCGCCAGCCGTCCCTGGTGGCGCCCATGCTGTAGGGCACTCCCGCGTCCACCCAGGTCTTGGCGCGTGCCATCACCTCTCCGCGGGTGATGGTGGCCATCGTCGAGAAGTCCGCTTCGGAGTAGACGACCGCGGGCGCCGGTTCCGGCTTGGCAGGTGCCGCGGCCGCCGCCGGAAGCAGCGTCGACATGGCGGTGGCGACGGTCAGCGCGGTGCCGACCAGTACGCGAGTGGTAGTTCTCATTTGTGCACATCCCCCAGATGTGTTCTCGAAGTGCTGCTCGGCCCTCCCTTGCCTCGCAGCCCTGACACCGATGAGGTTGCTGTGGTGATCTCCAAGAAACCTTCAGGACGTCTGTAGGAGACCTGCAAACGAGGCGAGCCGGGCAAAAGCCGCTCCGCCACCGCCGGTAGCATCGCCGGGGTGAACGATTCCCCCGCCCGCCTCCCGCTGCGCACCGCGGCCGCAGTGAAACTGGGCAACCTGAGCTCCTCGCTGTCCCAGAAGATGGGGCTCGGCGCAGGCGGCATGATCGGCGGCCGGGTGGCGCTGAAGCTCGACCCGCAGGCGCTGAACCGTCTTACGCAGGGCCGCAAGGTCGCCGTGGTGACAGGCACGAACGGCAAGACCACCAGCACGATGATGCTCGCGAGGGCCGTCGGGGCGCTGGGAGAGGTCGCCACCAACCACAGCGGCGCGAACATGCCGGACGGACACGTGACGGCGCTGTCGAAGCAGCCGGACGCCCCGTACGCGGTGCTGGAGTGCGACGAGGGCTACTTCCCCGCCGTCGCCGGCGCCAGCAACCCCGCGGTGGCCGTGATCCTGAACCTCTCCCGCGACCAGCTCGACCGCGTCGGCGAGGTCCGCACCATCGAACGCTCGCTGCGCGACACCGTGACCAAGCTGGAGAACTGCACGATCATCGCGAACTGCGACGACGTGATGGTGACCAGCGCGGCCTGGAACGCGCAGAAGGTCGTCTGGGTCGCCACCGGCACCGGCTGGCACCACGACTCGGCGAGCTGCCCGCGGTGCGGCAACCCGATCCGCTGGCAGGGCGAGCACTGGCACTGCACGGGCTGCGACCTCGCGCGCCCGCACCCGAACTGGATCACCACCGACGAGGCGATGATCACCCCGGAGCACCAGCAGCTGGAGCTCCGCCTCACCCTGCCCGGCAAGTTCAACCAGGCCAACGCCGTGATGGCGTCAGCGGCCGCACACGCCATGGGTGTGCGCACGGAGGAGGCCGTCGCCCGGTTGCGCGGCGTCTCCAACGTCAGCGGCCGCTACCGCACGATCCAGCGCAACGGCCGCAGCGCGCGCCTGCTCTTGAGCAAGAACCCGGCGGGCTGGAGCGAGACCCTCACGGTCGTCAAGGAGGCCAACCACCCGGCCGTCCTGGTGATCAACGCCCAGGAGGCCGACGGCCGCGACCTCTCGTGGCTGTGGGACGTGCCGTTCGAGCGCCTGCAGGGCCGCACGGTCATCGCCTCCGGTGAACGCGCCACGGACCTCGCCGTGCGTCTCACGTACGCCGAGGTCCAGCACACGATCGTGCCCGACCCGCTGAAGGCCATCGACCAGATGCCGCAGGGGGCGGTCGAGGTCATCGCCAACTACACCGCGTTCCGCGACTTGAATGCCAGGGCTGCCGCTGATGAGTGAGTCGACAATCCAGATCGCGCTCGTGCTGCCGGATCTCCTCGGCACATACGGGGACTTCGGCAACGCCGTGGTCCTCGAGAAGCGCATGACGTGGCGCGGCATCAAAGCCGAGATCGTGCCGATCAACTACGGCCAGCCGGTGCCGGACTCGTGCGACATCTACGTCGTCGGCGGCGGTGAGGACACCGCGCAGACGCTGGCGGTGAAGCACCTCCGCGAGCACCCCGGCCTGCAGCGCGCCGTCACGAAGAACGCGGTGGTGCTGGGCGTGTGCGCCGGCATCCAGATCTTCGGCGAGAGCTTCACCCGCGCCGACAACGTCACACACCCCGGCATGGGCCTGATCGACTCGACCTCGCACGCCGGCGGCGTCCGCGCGATCGGTGAGGTGCTCGCGGAGCCGGCGAACGGCCTGTTCGAGGGCGTGCTGACCGGCTTCGAGAACCACCAGGGCCGCACGGTGCTGGGCCCGGCCGCCCAGCCGCTCGCGCACGTCAAGGTCGGCACCGGCAACGACGGCAGCGTCGAGGGCGCCGTTCAGGGCCGGATCGTCTGCACGTACCTGCACGGGCCGGTGCTGCCGCGCAACCCGCAACTCGCGGACCTGCTCATCGAGTGGGCCACGGGCACGAAGGTCGCTCCGCTGGACCTCCCGGCCGTCGCCGCTATGCGGGCTGAGCGGGTTCGGGCGGCTTCTTGATCGGAGCGAAAGAGCGCGCGGTCTGAGCGACCATGCGAACTTGCTTTTCGCTCCAATCAAGAACTCAGCTCCTAGGAATGTGACAGGCGAGCTGCAACACCTGGCCAGATCACGGCCATGACGTACTCGGTCGCGAGCGCAGGTCCGACTTTGGGCCTGCGCTCGGTCCACACCGCCAGGCGTTCCGTCGCACCGACGACGATCTCCGCGAACGCCTCGGCCTCCAGCGGGTCGATGTCCGGCGTGAACGACGCCAGCACGGCCCCGATCATGTCCGTCTGCTGCTGACGGATGCCTTCGACTTCCTCCTGCGCCGACGGCACGGCCACGGCGGCTTCTTGCCTGAGCAGCGCCCACGACCTGCGGTGCTGGTCGATGAACTCGAAGAACGCGAGCAGCCCCAGCCGGAGGAACTCCTCCGGGCTCTGCGCGCCCGCGATCGCCGCCGCCGTCTTCTCCCGCAGCTCGGTGCGCGCGCGGTGGATGCACCCGATGAGCAGGCCTTCTTTCGAGCCGAAGTACTCGTAGAGCATCGGCTTCGAGACGCCGACGCGTTCGGCGATCTCGTCCATCGACGTGGCCAGATACCCCTGCTCGGCGAAGATCTCCTCGGCGACGGTGAGCATCTGCGCCATGCGCTGGGCCTTGGGCATGCGGCGCCGCGGCGAAGGTGCAGTCACGAACGGAGTCTACCGCTCGTAACTTACTTCGAGTAACCTACTGAGAAGTAGGGTAATCGAGCGGAGGGACGTTCCCCATGCATCGAGAGACGAAAGTGCTCGTCATCGGCACCGGTTTCGCCGGCCTCGGCATGGCCATCGAGCTGAAGCGCCGCGGCGAGCACGACTTCGTGGTGCTCGAGAAGGCGGGCGACCTCGGTGGCACGTGGCGGGACAACTCCTACCCCGGCTGCGCGTGTGACGTGCCGTCGCACATGTACTCGTTCTCGTTCGAGCTGAACCCGAAGTGGTCGCGGATGTTCGCCCAGCAGGGCGAGATCTGGGACTACCTGCAGCGCGTGGCCGACAAGTACCGGCTGCGGCCGCACATCCGGTTCAACACCAAGGTCTCCGGCGCGCAGTGGGACGAGGACACCAAGCGCTGGAACGTGACGACCGAGCAGGGCGACACGTACGTCGCGCAGGCTCTGGTGGCCGGCGTCGGCGCGTTGCACATCCCGAACATCCCGGAGCTGCCGGGCATCGAGAACTTCGGCGGCAAGACGTTCCACTCGTCGCAGTGGGACCACGACTACGACCTGACCGGCAAGCGCGTCGCCGTGGTCGGCACGGGTGCCTCCGCGATCCAGTTCGTGCCGAAGATCGCCGGCCAGGTCGGCTCGATGAAGATCTTCCAGCGCACGCCGCCGTGGATCATGCCCAAGGCCGACCGCGCGATCAACGGCTGGGAGCAGAAGCTGTTCCGCGCCTTGCCTTTCACCCAACGGCTGTACCGCGACTTCGTCTACTGGACGCGCGAATCAAGCGCTCTCGGCTTCGCGGTGAACCCCCGCATCATGAAGTTCGCGCAGGGAATCGCGTTGCGGCACATGAAGAAGCAGGTGCCGGACGCGCGGTTGCGCAAGGCGTTGAAGCCCGACTACACGATGGGCTGCAAGCGCGTGCTGATCTCCAACGACTACTACCCCGCGCTGGGCTACCCGACCGTCGACCTGGTAACGGACAGGATCACCGAGGTGCGCGAGTCGTCCATCGTGGACAGTGCGGGCGTCGAGCACGAGGTCGACGTCATCATCTACGGCACCGGGTTCCACGTCGTCGACTCGTTCGACTACCTGGACATCCAGGGCAAGGGCGGAGTCGACCTCGCGAAGCAGTGGCGCGAGGAGGGGATCGAGACCTACTACGGCATCACGGTCTCGGGGTTCCCCAACCTGTTCTTCCTGCTGGGCCCCAACACCGGGCTCGGCCACAACTCGGTCGTGTTCATGATCGAGTCGCAGATCCGGTACATCTCGCAGTGCCTCCAGCTCCTCGAAGAACACCGCGCCGCGGAGCTGGACGTGCGACCGGAGGCCCAGCAGGAGTTCAACCGCGAGATCCAGGGCAAGCTCCGCAAGGGAGTCTGGACCCAGGGCGGCTGCAAGAGCTGGTACCTCGACGCGCAGGGCGTGAACCGCACCGTGTGGCCGGGCTTCACCTGGCGGTACTGGATGCGGACCAAGCGCGTGCGCGCCGAGGACTACGTGCTGACTGCTGCCAAATAGATCTACGGCTGCACGATGACCTTCAGGGCGGTCCGCTCGTCCATCGCCTGGTAGCCCAGGGCGACGTCGTCGAGCGAGACCGTCCTGTCGAACACGGGACCGGGGTCGATCCGCCCGGCGAGCACGTCGGCCAGCAGCTCGGGCAGATACGCGCGGGCAGGCGCGACGCCGCCGCCGATGTTGATGTTGCGCCCGAACAGCTTGCCGAGCGGCAGCCCCGGCATCTCGTGCGGCACGCCGACGTACCCGATCTTGCCGCCGTCCCGCACGATGCCCATCGCGGTCTCCCACGACTGCTCGGTGCCGACGCATTCGAGCACGTTCGACGCGCCGAGGCCGCCGGTCATCTCCTTGATCCGCTCGATCGCGGCGTCACCGCGTTCGGAGACCTGGTCCGTGGCGCCGAAGAGCTTGGCGATCTTCGCGCGGTCCTCGTGCCGGCCCATCGCGATGATCCGCTCGGCCCCCAGCCGCTTGGCCGCGAGCACGCCGCACAGGCCGACCGCGCCGTCACCGACGACCGCGACCGTGCTGCCGGGGCCGACACCCGCGCCGATGGCCGCGTGGTGGCCGGTGCCCATGACGTCGGACAGGCTCAGGAACGCCGGCAGGAGCTCACTCGGCGCGTCAGCAGGGACCCTGACGAGCGTGCCGTCCGCCTGCGGCACCCTCACGGCCTCACCCTGGCCGCCGTCGCTGCCCTTGGAGCCCCAGAAGCCACCTGACCGGCACGAGGTCTGCAGCCCGGCCACGCAGTACGCGCAGCTGCCGTCGCTCCACACGAACGGCGCGATCACGCGGTCGCCGACCTGCACGCTCTGCACGTCCTTGCCGACCTCCTCGACGATGCCGAGGAACTCGTGCCCGATCCGCTGCCCTCCCTCGCGCTTGGCCACACCGCGGTACGCCCACAGGTCGCTGCCGCAGATGCAGGCCAGCTCGACCCGGACGACGACGTCGGTGGCGTCCTTGATGGCCGCGTCCGGCACCTCCTCAACGCGGATGTCACGGGTGCCGTAGATCGTCGTAGCCCGCACCTGGAGCCCTCCTCTTGTCTCGATGCTCAACCGTTACATGGTCCTCCTGTCCCCGCCTCCGCGCCGAATCGAGACGCTGTGGAATTGGTTACGAGGTCCAGCTCACGTCCGGACTAGAGTCAGATTTGTGCTGATCAACACGCGTGGCATCCGTTATGCGACGGCTGCCCGGTTCGAAGAGCCCTCACCGGTCACGTGGGACGGCGTGTTGGACGCCTATCAGCGCGGCCCGGCCTGCCCGCAGCCGCCCTCGACCCTCGCGGCGGTGGTCGGCAGCTCGGTCGACGGGCTCACGTTCGACGAGCACTGCCAGGTCCTGAGCGTCACCGCGCCGGCCGACGCCTCGGGCCTGCCCGTGATGGTGTGGTTCCACGGCGGCGCGTACGTGACCGGCAGCGGTGAGTCGACCAAGTACGACGCGTCACTGCTGGCTTTGGAAGGCGTCGTCGTGGTCAGCGTCAGCTACCGCCTCGGGATCTTCGGTTACCTGCGGGACAACCTCGGCCTGCAGGACCAGCTCGTGGCGCTGCGGTGGGTCCGCGACAACATCGCCGCGTTCGGTGGCGATCCCGCGAACGTGACGGCGTTCGGTCAGTCCGCGGGCGCGGACTCGGTGTACGCGCTGATGCTCGCCACCGACGAGCCCCTGTTCCACCGCGCGATCCTGCAGAGCGCCCCGTTCGGCGCCCGCACCGGCGACCGCGCGGAGATGACCGCCGCGCTGAACGAGCTCATCGACGTCGACGCCTCCACCCCGGTCGACGAGGTCCTGGCCGTCCAGAAGGACGCGATGTCGATGGCCGCCGCCCGGTTCATGCCGTCGGGCGGCATGCCGTTCGCGCCGGTGCTGGGTGAGATCGACCTCGCCGCGGCGGCCTCCCGCATCGAGCTCCTCATCGGGCACACGGCTGACGACGGCAGCCCGTACGTCGCGGACCAGCCGGACGCCTGGGCCATCGCCACCGAGCTCGTGTTCGCCGGGCCGGCCCGTCAGTTCGCCGAGAACTGGATCAAGGCGGGAGGGCAGGCCGCCACCTACAACTTCAAGTGGCGGCCGGATGGCGCACCGCTGGGCGCGTGCCACTGCATGGAGCTGCCGTTCCTGTTCGACCCGGACGGATGGACCGGTGCGGGCATGCTGGCCGGGCAGGAACCGGACCCGGCGCTGGCCAAGTCGATGCGACGCACCTGGACGGACTTCGCGCGAAACGGAATGGACGCGCTGCCGTCGCGCTCGCTTGAATTCGGCGAGTGACCGACCGCGAGCGTTTGCGCACCACGTTCGGAGAGGACGCGGCCCGCTACCACCGGGCTCGTCCCACCTATCCCCCGGAGCTGTTCGCGCAGCTCAGCGGCCCGCGCATCCTGGAGATCGGCCCAGGCACGGGCCAGGCCACGCTGCCGTTGACCACCATCGGAGACGTCACGGCGGTGGAGCTGAGCCCTGAGCTCGCCGCCGTCGCCCGCGAGCACGCCCCGGACGCCCAGGTGGTGGTCGCGAACTTCGACGAGTGGCCGCTGCCTGCCGAACCGTTCGACCTGGTGGTGTCCGCGACGGCGTTCCACTGGCTCGACCCGCACACCCGCACGGCTCGGTGCGCGGCGACGTTGCGACCGGGCGGGAAGCTGGCGGTGATCTCCACTCACCACATCGCCGGTGGGACAGCGCAGTTCTTCGTGGACGTCCAGGAGTGCTACGAGCGCTGGGATCCCGCCACGCCACCGAACCTGAGGCTGTCCCGGGCGGACGACATCCCGCGCGAGTTCGACGACAGCCCGGAGTTCGAGCCGCCGGAGTTCCACCGGTACGAGTGGGAGCAGGCCTACGACACCGAGGGTTACGTCGACCTGCTCCTCACGTATTCGAACCACATCGCGCTACCGGCCCGCGACCAGCTGATCGCGGACGTCCGGCAGCTCATCGACATGCGCCACGGCGGCCGGGTCACCAAGCGGTACCTGACCCAGCTCGCCGTCGCCCGCGTCAGGACCGGCGAGACCGCCGCGTCATGAGCACGACCGCGCCGCCCGCACCGACCAGCGCGAGGCCACCGAGGCCCAGGGGCAGCACGTCGAAGCCGGTGAACGCCAGCTCGTCGGCCTCGGCGGCCGTGGCTGCCTGGGGAGCCTGAGGCGCGCCTCCACCAGGCGGTGGCGGCGGGACCTCGGTCTTGGTCGACGGCGGGGTCTGCGGAGGCGTGGACGGAGGCGTCTCGCCCGGCTTGCAGCCCGTGTGCGCCGGGTTCGAGCGGCCGATGCCGTGGTTGGCGTCGCACTCGTAGCCCTTGTTGGCGTCCGAACCGCCCGGCATCTGGCCGGCCGGGTTCTTGTTGTCCGCCTTGCCCACGCAGCCCGCGCACGGCTTGCCGACGGCCTCGCCGCCGCCGTTGCCGTTCAGCGACGGTGAGCCGTCGCGGGTCGAGTCGTACGGGCCGTGCACGTTCGCGCCGTTGCCGCTGAAGTCCGCGTTGGACGGTGGCTGCGGCACCGAAGTGTCCTGGGTGGACTGTCCTGGTGGGACCTGTGGGTTGTTCGTGATCCCGTTCCCCTTGCCGTTGCCGGGATCTGCGAGCCCCAGACCGGGGGCCAGCGTCAGCACAGCGGCTGCGGCCAGGGCAGGGAGGAGCCGAGTTGCTTTCATAGGTTGAATATAGAACGGCCTGTGAGCTGCGTTACACCGCTACCCACAGGCCGTTCTGAAAAACACGCTACGAACAGGTGATGCGCGGTGTCGCCCAGTCACCGTGGTCGGAATTGATGCCGTCACCGGCGTCCGTGATGACCAAGCGCAGGGTCTCGGCTCCGGTCAGTGATGCGGAGAGCTTCTTCGCCGCGTCGGTTCCGGTCAACCGCCCGGAGTCCGCCACCTTTGTTGAATCGGCGAACACTTCGAAGATCACCGACCCCTTGCCCGCGGCCACTTCATCGTCGACACCGACGTCCACAGTGAGCGACGAGCACTTCTTGCCGAGGTAGAACTCGATGGTCGAGGCCGCGTGCGCGCCGAAGCCGCGGGCGTGCGTCACGCCGTTGATCGTCAGGGTCTTGCCGTCACCGGGCTTGTTGCCGCCGACGGACCTGTCGATCTCGACCGGGCCCCAGCCGTTCGTGGACGACGACGCCTCGAACGCGGACAGGTCGGACACCCCGGCCGGCGGGGTCGGCCGCGGCCCACCGTCGCCTTTGGACACTCGGAACATCACGGTGGCGAGCGACGGGACCGAGGCCGAGATCGTGCCGGTCGTCGTGCGCGTCGACTTGGTCCACAGGTCCTTCAGCGTGGCGGGCCCGGACATGCCGATCTCGGACAGGGAGGTCGAGATCGTCTGCGTGGAACCGGACTTGTTGAACAGCGCCACGGCCTTGTCGCCGTTGGCCAGCGGCTTCACGATCACGTCGACGCCGGTCTTGCCGGTGGTCCTGATCCGCTTGCCCTGCACGCCCAGCTTGTCCTGGTCGACCGCGATGACGTCCTTGTTCTCCAGGATCGTGAACGTGTCCTGGTTGACCTTGCGCAGGTCCGAGCCGATCAGCAGCGGCGCGGCCATGATCGCCCACAGCGAGAAGTGGCTGCGGTACTGCGTGGCGCTCATCTTGCCGTTGCCGACCTCGAGCATGTCGGGGTCGTTCCAACGGCCAGGACCGGCGTACTGGTCGAGCACGACGTTCTTCTCGTAGATGTCCATCGTGCGTGGCCAGGTGTCGTTGATGTCACCGGTGGTGCGCCACAGGTGACCCGTGTCGGAGGCCCACTCCCACGGCTTGTTCTGGCCCCACTCGCACAACGAGAAGACGATCGGGCGGCCGGTCTTCTTCAACGCGTCGCGCATCTTGCGGTAGCGCTGCTTCGCGTCGACGNCTTCTCGTAGATGTCCATCGTGCGTGGCCAGGTGTCGTTGATGTCACCGGTGGTGCGCCACAGGTGACCCGTGTCGGAGGCCCACTCCCACGGCTTGTTCTGGCCCCACTCGCACAACGAGAAGACGATCGGGCGGCCGGTCTTCTTCAACGCGTCGCGCATCTTGCGGTAGCGCTGCTTCGCGTCGACGCCCTGGTTGTTGCAGTTGTCGTACTTCAGGTAGTCGACGCCCCACGACGCGAACTGCTGGGCGTCGGACTCCTCATGACCGAGACCGCCGGGGAAGCCGTTGTCCTTGTTGCAGGTCTTGGTTCCCGCTGAGGTGTAGATGCCGAACTTCAGGCCCTTGGAGTGCACGTAGTCCGCGACGGCCTTGATGCCGTTGGGGAAGCGGGTCTTGTTCGGCACGAGCTTGCCCGCGGAGTCACGGGTCTTCTCGGCCCAGCAGTCGTCGATGTTGACGTACTCGTAGCCCGCGTCCTTCAGTCCGCGGGACACGAAGATGTCGGCGATGCCCTTGACCATCGCCTCGTTGAACTCTGCCCGGCAGTGGGTGGTGTTCCAGTTGTTGAAACCCATCGGCGGGGTCAGGGCCAGGCCGTCGGGTAATGCCTGTGCGGTCGGGGCAACCATGACCGCACTGACCATGGTGGTCAGTACGGCCAGAGCGAGAGTGCGCATGGAAATTCCTCTCGAACAGCAGGGGGTCACGCTGGCAGACCCCAGGGCTTGCCCGGGGTCGTGATGCTGACCGGCTTGACAGCCAGGTCGGGGCGGCGGCCCCTGGGATGCACCAGGACTTCCTGCCCGCGGCGCAACGGGATCTCGAACGTCCCGTCACCGCGGTCGTGGTACCGGACCGGACGACCACCAGGCGTCACGACGGACACCGGGCCCTCGATTCCGTGCCTCAGCACCAACGGCTCGCCCGCGCGGCTGCGGACGAGCACGAACTGGGTCTTGCCACCGGATCGCTTGGCGGTGACGGAGAAACCACCCTCGGCGGAGTGGTCGGCGATCACGACGTCGGGCCACGCGGACGGCACGGCCGGGAACACCCTGACCACACCGCCCCAGCTCTGGCAGACGAAGTCGTGGATCGTCTGCGCACCGGAAAGCGGTGTCTCCACAACGGGACCCGCCTCGGTGTACATGGTGTTCTCGAGCACCGGATAGCGCTTGGACGTGTCGAACATCTTCACGAAGTACGCGTAGGCCTCGTCGCCGCGGAACATGCGGGCAGCGATCGAACCGGAACCGGAGTAGCTGTAGCCGCGGTGCGCGGGCTCCAGCGACATCCAGTGGTGCAAGGACTTCTCGATCAGCGCGCGGTTCTCCGGCTGCTCCCAGTTCACCGTCATCAGCGGGAACACCGCGAGCAGGTGCGAGTAGTGCCGGTGCGACACCACGAACGGCACCCCGGCGCCGACCATGAACCCGTTGGCGTCCACCGGATACGGCGTGAGGTCGCGGAGAACCTCGTGCCACTTCGGTTCCAGCGGGTCCTTGATCTTCAGCAGCTTCGCGGAGTCGATCAACGTCTGGCAGCCCCAGCGGATCAGCTGCAGGTCGTAGTTGCAGTCGGGGGCGTCGCCGTACTCCGGCGAGGTGGTGACGTCGAGGTGAAGCTTGCCGTCGTTGCCCTTCTTGAGGAAGTGCAGGTAGTAGTTGATCGATCGGCGCAGCAGCGGGAACACGACGTCGGACAGGATCCTGGCGTCCATGCTGTGCCGGTACGACAGCCAGACGTTGTGCAGGCCCCACGTCAGGTTGCCGAGCTCCTTCACGCCCGTGCCGCCGGTGCCCGGCTCGTACAGCGTGCCGGCGTTGGACGTCGTGCGGTCGGTGCTGCGGCCGACACCCGCCGAGTCGTGCCGGTACTGCTCCTTGACGTTGCGGACGAGCTGGTCCTGGTTGTTCTTCAGAGTGCTGGTGATCGAGTCCAGCTCCAGGTGGTTGGAGCCGTGGATCAGCCAGTACTCCAGCTGCACGTTGAGGTTCCACCACGCAGCGGCCCACGGCGTCTTCTCCAGCCACGGACCGGTCGTCGCCATCACCGGGCTCCCCGCCCGTGAACCGGACGCGACCTTGTAGAGCTGGATCCAGTAGAACGCCTGCAGCCGCTGCTCGCCGAACGACAGGAAGCTCTTCTGGTAGAAGGCGTTCCACCACGTGCGGTGTGTCCTGGTCAGCAACCCGCCGACCAGCGCCGCCTCGCGCACGGCCTTCAGCACGGCCTTGTCGGCGTTGACTTCCGGGTAGGTGTGTGCGACCGCGAGCAACAGGCGTTGGGTGCTGTTGTGGCTGATGACGCGGAAAGCGGTTGCCGTCTGACCGCCGGCGTTCAGCGCCTGCGTGACCAGCGTTTCGCGACCGTCGGCTTTCGTCACGGGATCCGGGTTGAGGACGTAGCCGTCGGGCAGCGGGTTGAAGTCCGCGCGCGGCGGAATCGCCTTCGACGGCACGAACTCCAGCACCGGCTTTTCGGTGCCGTTCGCCGTGACGTTCAGCGACAGCACCGACCGCTCGGCGTGGATGTACGCGGTGAACGAGATGACGCCCAGCGACGTGGTCACGGTTCCACGCAGCTCCGCGTTCCACAGGTCCAGCCGCCAGTCGACGGCCGTGACGGTGCCCGCGGCGGTCAGCTTGAGGTTGCCGACCGGGAGTCTGCACACGCCGAACTGGCTGCCGCCGGTGGTGCGGTGGTCCTGGACGTCCGCGTGCTGCACGGTGAACCGGACGGTGTTGCCCTCCGCGTAGACGACGCTGCCCAGCCGTCCGTCACCGAGGAACGGAGCCTGCCCGTACTGCGTCGGCGGCTTCTGCCAAACGAGATCCTGCTGGCCGATGAACTGGCGCCAGTCCCGTTCCGACATGCCGTCGCAGTCGAAGACATCCGAGGACACGGTCTCTTTCCCGGTCGCAACCCCCGTCTGGGCGAACAGTGCCGCCGCTGTGGCCCCGCCGATAAAACCCCGCCTGCCAAAGACCATTTCCCGCTCCTCGCCCGCGCATGACGACAACTACGTCTCGCTGCGCGGCGGTGCAGCCTGGTCCAGACAATCCGGAAAGGTAGGAGTTCTGGGCCACATCGCGCAAGACCCAACCAACCGCAACACGAAGCAACAACCGGGTGCTCTTGCTCCTGCAACTCAGGCGGGACGCCTAGGATGTCCCGCCAAAGGGGCGGGGAGACACGCACGTGCCGTGCCCTTGCAATCGGGAGGTGGCATGGCCGTGTCGACAGCGGCGTTCAACGAGGGCAGGGTCCCCCAGCGGGGCCGTCCTCGCGACGCCAGCAGGGACGACGCATTACGTCAGGCAGCGCTCGAGGTGATGGCCGAGGTCGGGTACCGGGCACTCACCATGGACGCGGTGGCGGCCCGCGCGAGGGCGGGCAAGGCCACGATCTACCGGCGGTGGGAGTCGAAGCTCGATCTCGTGATCGACACGTGCACCCAGCTCGCCACGCAGAACCTCGCGGCACCGGACACCGGCTCCCTGGCCGGCGACCTGCGCGAGTTCCTCTCGTCCTTCGCCGCGTTCCTCTCGGGACCGATCGGCAAGGCCGCCCAGGCGCTCGTGGGCGAGCTGCCGCACGAGCCGGAGTTGGCGGCGGCGTTCCGGGAGACGTTCCTGATCTCGCAGCGCGACGTGCTGCGCGGAATCCTGGACCGCGCCGCCGAACGGGGCGAGCTTCGCGCTGACGCCCCGCGCGGCATGGCGGTCGAGATCGCCGGTGCAGCGTTGATCTACCGGCTGATGCTCACCGGTGACCCGCTCGACGAGCCGTTCGTGGAGAAGGTCGTCGAGCAGGTGCTCTTACCGTTGGTGCGGGTGTCCTAGCGGAAGAGCTTGCGGACCAGCGCGAAGCCGACGACAGCGCCGACCGCGATCAGCGTGTACTTGACCTTGGGCTGGCTCAGCACGTCGAGCACGGACGACTTGCCCTGCTCGACGAGCTTCTGCGGGTTCGCCCGCACGCTGAGCTCGTCCAGGGTGGCGGCCAGCGCGGTGCGAGCCTGTTCGATCTCGCGCTGGATGGTGTCGGGATCGCGAGCCACATGTCCTCCTAGCAGCGGTTCTAGGGCCAACCGTAGTGGACGGTCCGTTGCCGAGGATTGAGCGACCCGAGAGAGCGAGTACATGAGAGGCCTATAGGCTTCCATGTGAGGGGTCGTAGCCCAATTGGCAGAGGCACTGGGTTTAGGTCCCAGCCAGTGGGGGTTCGAGTCCCCCCGACCTCACGTAGCAGCGCTTTTGGGTGGTTTCGCCGCGGGGGCTGGCCCGCGGCGAACCGACTTCAAGTTAGCCGGGCGGATCCCAGGTGGATCACCAGCGACCGTCTCAATTCACCAGGTGCTGCGCGGCCCAGTCCGCGATCTGCGGCCGCGTCGAGAGGTCGAGCTTCTGCCGGACCCGCTGCAGGTGCGTCTCGACCATCCGTTGCGAGATCCGCAGCTCCGCGCCGATGCCCACGTTGGTCTGGCCGGCCGCCACCAGCGCCACGACCTGCAGCTCGCGCTCGCTGAGCTCCGGGGGCGCGATCCGGCCGTGCAGCGCGTAGTCCACGGCCTGCTCGCGGGTCATCTCGCGCCCCTCGGCCAGGCAGGTGTCCGCGCCGCGCAACGCCACCCGTGAGGCCCGCACGACCTCGATGACCTCGCTGTGCCACACCAGGTCGTCCGCGAACGCGCCCTCGCGCAGGCACGACGCCGCGCCGACCAGCCGCAACGCCCGGCGCGGGTCGCCACGGCGGTGCGCGATCAGGGCGAGGCCCTCCAGCACGTCCGCGACCCAGAACCCGGTGTGCCACGACCGCAGCGACTCCAGGAACCACTCGCCGGCCTCGTCCACCTCACCGCGTTGCAGCGCCCGCACGCCGACGGTGTGCAGGAACACCGACAGCCGGCGCGGCGGGGCCAGGCGCCGGTAGACCGGCAGCACGTCGGCGATCAGGCCGTCGGCGAACTCGACGTCGCCCGACCGCAGCGCCGACCACGCCAGGTTGTGCTCGACGACCGCCAGGTCCAGCGGGTTCGCGGTCGGGGCGAGCAGGGCGATGGCTTCCTCGTAGTACTTGCGGGCCTCGCCGTTGCGGTCGGCACGGGCGTGTTCGCCGGCCAGCGCGTTGAGCGCCTGAGCCAGCGGTACCGGCTCCCCCAGCTCACGGCCGACCGTCACGGCCTCCTCCGCCCAGCGCATGCCGTCGCCCGCCTCGGTGCCCGCGAGATAGGCGAGATGCGACAACGCCAGGCAACGCACAGCAGGATCGGCTGCTGACCGCACCGCGGCCTCCAGCAGCCGCCGCCCCTGCGACACCTGGCCCTGGTCGCGCCACGCGACCGCCAGCATCGTCGCCAGCTCCAGGTGGCGCGGGTCGTCGTTGCGGGCGGCCCAGTCGACAGCGCACTGCAGGTTGCCGCACTCGGTGATCAGCGGGTCGACGACCTCGGGCGTCGTGAAGACCGTGGAGGTGAACTCCGGCCAGCGCCCGGCGAACCAGCGGACCACTCTCGCCACGACGTCGGCGTGTTCACCGAGCTTTTCCCTGCCGTACAGGCGAACCGACTCCAGCTGCTCGAACCGCCCGGCGCCGGAGAAGTTCAGCAGCGACTTCGACACGAGCGCGGACAGCAACGCCAGGACGCGGTCCGTCGGCAGGTCGCAGGCCGCCACCGCGACGTCCAGGCCGAAGCCACCGGGGAACGGCGAGAGGCACCGGAACACGTGCTGCTCGTCCGCGCTGAGGTGGTCGTAGCTCCACTCGATCGCGGCCCGCAGGCTCTGGTGTCTGGAGGCGGCGGTGCGGTTGCCGCGGTTGAGCAGCTCCAGCCGGTCGTCGAGGCGCGTCAGCAGTTCTGGCACCGGCAGCACGGTCACCAGCCGGGCCGCGAGCTCGATGGCCAGCGGGAGGCGGTCGAGGCGCGTGCACAACGTCGACAGCGCTTGCTCGTCGTCGAACCGCAGACCGAGCTGGTTGGCCTGCGCGCGGTCGGCGAACAGCGCCACCGCGCACGTGATCGGCAACGGCCGCACCGCGAACAGCACCTCACCCGGCACCCGCAGCGGTTCGCGGCTGGTCGCGATCACCCGCACGCCGGGACAGCCGAGCAGCAACGGCTCCAGCAGCGCCGTGCACTCCGCGACGACGTGCTCGCAGTTGTCCAGCACCAGCACCATCGTCCGGCCCGCCAGCGCGTGCACCAGGGTGCTCAGCACGGGTTCGCGGGTGACCTCGCCGATGCCGAGCGCCGTCGCGCACGCCCGCGCGACCTGGTCGCCGGTCGCCAGCTCCACCCACTCCACGTTGCCGAGGGTCGCGGTGAACTCCTTGGCCAGTCTGGTCTTCCCGACCCCGGCCGGTCCGATGAGCGTGAGCACACGGGTGGTGTCGTCGAACGCGCTGAGACGGCCCAGTTCGTCTTCGCGGCCGATGAAGCTGTCCAGCGCCGTGATCGGCTCGTTCGCGCGCTGCCGGTAAGCCCGCTGACGGCAGGCGTTCGAGCAGTACCGCGCGTGTTTGCGCCGGGAGGAGGCGGTCGCGGCGCCGCAGGTCGCACACGTCCCCACCTGTTCGGCCATCGAACGCATCGTAGTCAAACGACTACGGGGCGGAAAGGCCTTTCCAGCCACGTTGTGGACCAACGGCTCCGCAACGCGTATACATCGGATCTGTCGCCGCCGCGACCGAGGTTCTGGGAGGACTGGGAATGCGGTTGTCCACCATGCGATGGCGCGCGGCGGGAGCCCTCGCCATCGCACTGACAGCAAGCGTCACAACCCCTGTGGCATCAGCAGAACCAGCGGCAATCGGCAGCTGGCCGAAGGCTGTCGTGCAGCTGTCGAACGGTGTGCCGACGCTGTCGGTGACCCGTGGCGGCGTCACCGTGCTGCAGCCGAGCCCGCTGGGCGTGGTGACGGAAAGAGCGGATCTTTCCGGTGGTCTTCGGTTGACGGGCCGGTCCGAACGACGGGTGGTCGAGCACTACACCGCGTCGTCGGGCAAGCAACGGCAGCGCTCGGTGGTGCACAAGGAAGAGCGCTACTCGTTCGCCGGCGCGGCCCGTCTGGACGTCGTCGTGCGGACCGCTTCGGACGGCGTCGCGTACCGGTACGAGCTGCCGGCCGGGCTGGGCAACGTGCTGCGCGAGACATCGGCGTTCGTGGTGCCTTCCGCCGCGACCGCGTGGATCGCGAAGTACCGGCGTGACTACGAAAACCCGTTCGTTGAGACCAATGCGGCAGCCGCGGAGACCGCGGAGTACCTGCATCCGGCGCTGTTCGAAACCCAGGGCGTCTACTCACTACTCACTGAGTCCGCTGTGGACGGTCGTCACTCCGGCGCACGGCTCGTGCACACCGCCGGTTCCGGCGCATATTCGATCAAGTACTGGGACGAGCGGGTGCTCGTCGACGGGCCGTGGCAGTCGCCGTGGCGCACCGCTGTCGTCGGGTCTCTCGCGGACGTGTCGACGTCGACGTTCATGGACGACCTGGCGCCGCGTTCCCAGGTCCGCGACACGTCGTGGATCAAGCCGGGCAAGGTGTTCTGGAGCTGGCTCGCCGGTGGTCGGGAGGCCGGCCAGAGCCTCGCGATGCAGAAGCAGTACGTGGACTACGCGGCCAAGCACGGCTGGCCGTACGCGCTGGTCGACGCCGGCTGGTACTTCGACCCGAACTGGGACTACGACCCGTCGTGGGAGCAGACCTCGTGGATTCCGTCGTTGGTCTCGTACGCGCGCGCTCGTGGCGTGAAGATCCATCTGTGGATCCACTACGACGAGCTGGACACGCCCGCTGAGAGCGCGGCGCGGCTGGCGTTGTTCGAACGCTGGGGCATCGCGGGCGTGAAGATCGACTTCATGGACTCCGACGGGCAGGACCGCAACCGCTGGTACGACCGGATTCTCGCGGAGACCGCTGCGCACAAGTTGTTGGTCAACTTCCACGGCTCGACGATCCCGCACGGCATCCACCGCACATGGCCGCACGTCATGACGATGGAAGCTGTGCACGGTGGTGAGAAGTCCTCGGGTCTCACCGGGACACACCTGACCGCCTTGCCGTTCACGCGCGGTGTCGTCGGTGGCATGGACTACACGCCGTTGGCTTGGCACCGTCCTTCGCGCACCACGTCCGACGCGCACGAGCTGGCTCTGACCGTGATCTACGAGTCGGGTCTCGCGAACCTCGCCGGGCGCCCTGAGGACTACGCGGCGCGGCCGGTCGCCGAGCGGTTCATCGACCAGGTGCCGACGGCGTGGGACGAGACGCGGCTGCTGTCGGGGCGTCCTGCCGATCACTCGGTGTTCGCGCGGCGGTCCGGTGATCGTTGGTTCATCGGTGGTGGGTACTCGGGTGCCGCTCGGACGGTCTCGGTGCCTTTGTCCCTGCCTTCCGGACGTTGGCTAGTGGAGATCACTCGGGACGGTCCTGGTGGGCTCGTGCGTGAGTCACGGACCGTGCGCTCTGGTGATGTGGTGACTTTGGACGTGGCCGCGAACGGCGGTTTCGCCGCCATCGCTTGCCGGGCTGGTTCGCGCACGTGTGAGCGGCCGGTGTCCGCGGTGCCTTCGACCTCGGTGTCGACTGCGGTCAAGGGCTTCACCGTGACCGGACTCTTCACGGTTAAGCAGGACGTGCGGAACGTCGTTCTGGCACCGCGGGTGCCTTCTGGTTGGTCGGTGAAGGGCGAGCCGGTCAAGGCACGCTCGGTGCGGCCCGGTCAGGCCTTGTCCGGCTCGTGGACCGTCGTGCCGCCCGCTTCGCCTTCCGCCTACGGCTACTTCGACATCCCGGTCGTGGCTACTTTTGACGGCGGTGTGGAGTCCGAGAAGACCGCGCGGGTGCATCTGGTGCGGCCTTTGTCCGACGGCTGGGGCTACTTGAGCGATCGGCCGTGGGTGTCCGCGGTCGGCGGTGACGGCCCGGTCGAGAAGGACGTGTCGAACGGCGGCGCCGCTGCCGGTGACGGCCGCGGTGTCGCTCTTCGCCGGGTGACCTACGGCAAGGGCCTCGGCACTCACGCGTCGTCCGAGATCACCTACAAGCTCGACGCGCGCTGCACTGGTTTCGCGGCTTCGGTCGGTGTCGACGACGAGGCCGGCCTGGACGTGGCCCGCCAGCGCGTCGGCGGCACCGTGTCGTTCCAGGTCCTCGGTGACGGCGTGGTCCTGGCCGACACCGGCGTCCTGGGCGTGCGCACACCTGTCCGCGATCTGGCCGTCGACGTGACCGGCGTGAGCACTCTCACCCTGCGCGTTCTGGACGGCGGCGACGGCACGCAGAACGACCACGCTTCTTGGGCCGACGCAAGGATTCGCTGCGCTTAGTCGGGTTTGTCGTGCGGTCGGGGTGGGGTTTCCCCCACCCCGACTTTGCGGTTCACCCCAATGTCCTCTCAGCTCCCCCTCCGTAACTTGGACAGCATGAACTTGGTCGCCTGGGTCACCGACCTGATGCAATCGGCCGGCGCACCCGGAGCGGCTCTGGCCATCGCGCTGGAGAACCTGTTCCCGCCCCTGCCCAGCGAGGTCTTCCTGCCCCTGGCCGGTTTCACCGCCGCCCAGGGCAAGATGTCGCTGCTGGACGCCATCCTCTGGACCACCTTCGGCTCGGTCGTGGGCGCCCTGCTGCTCTACTGGGTCGGCGCCGCCCTGGGCCGCGACCGCGTGCGCCGCATCGCCTCCCGCATGCCGCTGGTCCGCGTGTCCGATGTGGACAAGACAGAGGCGTGGTTCCTGCGCAACGGCTACCGCGCGGTCTTCTTCGGCCGCATGATCCCGGTGTTCCGCAGCCTGATCTCGATCCCGGCCGGCGTCGAACGCATGCGATTAGTCCCGTTCCTGGGCTACACCGCGGCCGGCAGCCTCCTGTGGAACACGGCGCTGATCCTCGCGGGCTACCTGCTGGGCGACAACTGGCACCTGGTCGAGCAGTACGTGGGCCTCGGCTCGAAGGTCGTCCTGGGCCTGGCCCTGGTGGCCGTGGTCGTCTTCGTGGTCACGCGGCTGGCACGGCGTCGAGATGCCGCATCAGCTCGCGAACGGCGCTCCGCCCGGCTCGGTTCGCGCCAATAGCGCTGGCCGACGGCGCAACGTGATCGCCCACCTCGACGTGGCGCGACTGTCGAAGAGACCCGCGACCTCGCGGTCGTGAGGCACGTCCGGTCGAGATGCCGCAACAACTCGCGAGCGGCACTCCACCCGGCTAGATCCACGCCGATAGCACCGGCCAACGGCCCACAGCCCAACGGCGCGAGGTGATCACCCACTTCGACGTGACGCGTCTGTCCAAGAACCGCGCTACTTCGCGGCTGTGAGGCTCACACCGTCAAGGTGCCGCAACAACTCGCGAACAGCACTCCGACCGGCTCGGTTCGCGCCGATAGTGCTCGCCGACGGCCCATAACCCACGAGGTGAATCCGCGGATCCGCCACAACACGAGTCCCGTCGACCTGGATCCCACCGCCGGGCGCACGCAGGTGCAACGGCGCGAGATGGTCGAGGTCGTGCCGGAACCCGGTGGCCCACAGAATGATGTCGGCGTCGAATCGCTCACCGGACGCCCACTCCACCCCAGCGGGCGTGATGCGGTCGAACATCGGCCTGCGGTCCAGCACGCCGGAAGCGATCGCGGCGCGCGTCTGGTCGCTCAACGCCAACCCGGTCACGCTCACCACGCTGCGCGGCAGCAACCCGGCACGGACGCGTTCGTCGACCATTCCGACGACCCAGCGGCCGTAGTCCTCGGTGAACGGACCTTCCCGCCACACCGGTTCGTGACGCGTGACCCAGCGGGTCTCGGCAGCGAAAGGGGCGAGTTCCATGAGCAGTTGAGTGGCGGAAGCACCGCCACCCACGACGACCACGCGCTTGCCGGCAAACGCGGCAGGCCCCTGGTAGTCGGCGGTGTGCAGCTGACTACCGGCGAACGTCTCCTGGCCGGGGTAGTACGGCCAGAACGGGCGGCGCCAGGTGCCGGTCGCGTTGATCAGGCCGCGCGTGGTCCAGACGCCGTCGGTGGTCTCGACCTTGAGCAGCGAGCCGTCGTTCACGACCTGCGTGACGTTGACCGGGCGGATCACCGGCAAAGAGAAGAGCTGTTCGTAACGGGCGAAGTAGTCAGGGATGGCCTCGTTGGCCGGCGAGTCCGGTGAGGGCTGCTCGAACGGCATGCCGGGCAGCTCGTGGATGCCGTGCACGGTCCGCATCCGCAGCGAAGGCCAGCGGTGCAGCCACGCGCCGCCGGGAGCGTCGTTCGCGTCCAGCACGACGTGGTCGACCTCGCGCCGACGCAGGAAGTAGGACGCGGACAGGCCCGCCTGCCCCGCGCCGATCACCACCACATCCGTCACACCTCGAACAACCAAAAGCACACCCCGGTCCTTCTCAGGGTGTGATCCACGGATCAGACGGCATGGTCCACTCGCGGTCCCCAAAACGTCGCGCAAATGGTCACGGCAGCCGATAGCGTCCGAAACCGTGCACCTACTCCTGTCGCTGGCGTTGATCGCCGGAGCGCCCGCACCTGCCCCTGAGCCCACTCCTTCCGAGTCCTACGCCGTCTACAACCGGTTCACGCACCACCTCACCGGCAAGGACGTGCACAAGCAGATCCGGTCCGCCTCGCTGGTGAAGATCCTCATCGCGATCGAGCAGCTGGAGACGCGCGGCGACGACCCGCGCATCGAGCCGATGTTGCGCGCGAGCGACGACAACTCGGCGAGCGAGCTGTGGGTGGAGAACGGCTGGGAGCAGCTCGTTGTGCGCACGGCCGAACGGATCGGTCTCAAGGACACGCAGCCGCCGGCGAACCGCGGCATGTGGGGCTACACGGCCGTCAGCGCGTACGACATCGTGAAGATCTACCGCTACGTGCTGGAAGAGGCCGACCCGAAGGTCCGCAGGACGATCATGGGGCACCTGCACAAGGCCACGAAATGCGCCTCGGACGGTTTCGACCAGTCGTTCGGGCTGCCGAGCGCCACCCGCCGGCCCGCGTTCAAGCAGGGCTGGTCCGGCTTCGGCGACCCGGTGGACCCGTGTGTGGACAAGCCTCGCCCGCGCATGCAGTTCGACATCGACCTGAAGTCGCCGGCCATGCACACGTCCGGAACGTGCCGGCACAACATCGTCGCGGTGCTGACGCTGCACCCCCAGGGCACGACCTACAAGCAGGCCGCGAAACGAGTTACCCGCGTCACGGAAGAAGTCACCAAGTATCGGTGTTGATCGATGCATGAGCCGTCTGACTGAGATCCCGCTGTCCGTTCTCGACCTGGCCCCGATCACATCCGGTTCGGACGCCACGACCGCGCTGCGGAACTCCCGGGAACTCGCTCAGCAGGCCGAACGGCTCGGCTACCGGCGTTACTGGTTCGCCGAGCACCACAACATGCCCGGCATCGCGTCCTCCGCGCCCGCCGTGCTGATCGAGCACATCGCGTCCGCCACGTCGACGATCCGCGTCGGCTCTGGCGGCGTGATGCTGCCCAACCACGCGCCGCTGGTGGTCGCGGAGCAGTTCGGCATGCTCGAAGCACTGCACCCCGGCCGCATCGACCTCGGCATCGGCCGCGCGCCCGGCACGGACCAGAAGACGGCGCGAGCACTGCGGCGCACCGAGGCGGGCCTGTCCGCGGAGAACTTCCCGCAGGAGCTCACCGAGCTGATCAAGTACTTCGAGGGCACCGCGGAGCTCAACGCCGTGCCCGCCGCGGGCAACAAGCCGCCCATCTGGCTGCTCGGCTCGTCGGGCTACAGCGCGCAGGCCGCGGGCATGCTGGGCCTGCCGTTCGCGTTCGCCCACCACTTCAGCGCGCAGAACACGCTGCCCGCGCTGGAGCTGTACCGGCGGCACTTCCGGCCGTCCGAGGTGCTGTCCGAGCCGTACGCGATGGTGTGCGCCTCGGTGATCGTCGCGGACACCGACGAGCACGCCCGGTGGATCGCCGGCCCCGGAGCGCTCTCGTTCGTGCGGCTGCGTCAAGGCAGGCCGGCTCCGCTGTCCACGCCGGAGGAGGCCGCGGCCTTCCCGTACACCGAGATCGACGAGCTGGTGATCGAGGACCGGATGTCCACCCAGATCATCGGGTCCCCCTCAACGGTCCGTGCAGGGCTGGACGAGTTGATGGAGTCGACGGCGGCCGACGAGCTCATGGTGACGACCATCGTCCACGGGCACGAGGACCGGCTGCGTTCCTTCGAACTGCTCAGCGAGGTGGCCGAACGGACGCCGGAGTTGGGCCGTTCAGCCGCACATACGTGAGTCGGTCACGCGTGAGCTTCACGTTTCGTACGACTGACGTTGGTCTGAACGGGTGATAAACGGCTCCGCTTGTAGCGCGAGACACACTGTCGGCGATGATCGGTGTGAGCGCGCACGCCCCCCGACGCGCTCCCTAGCTTCACCAAGCGGCCGCCGCCGCGGACGGCGTGGGGCAGGCGCACTGTGTGGCGCCGCCCACGCCGCCCATCACGAGACGGCCACGGCCCGGCACCAGCTGTGCCTCAGAGGCCCCTTTCGGTCCCCACGCCCCTTTCGGCACCGTCACAGTTGACGGGAGTCGTTCACACCCACCGCCGGGGTGGGAAAGGGGAGTTCGTGAAGTTCGCCAAATCGGCAGCGGGTCTCTGCCTGCTGCTGGCCGTGGCGGGATGTGCGGGCCCCAGTGTCGCCGTCACCCCCGACGAGAACCTGACAGTCGAACAGCGAGCCGAGACGCCCAGCGCGTCCGGTGCCGCCGCGTTCGGCACGCAACGCGTGTGGGCCTCGGGCCTCTCCGTCGTGGTGTCCGCTCCCAGATCGCTCGCACCGTCCGAGACGGCCATCCCGCCGGCCAAGCGCACGGCGGTCTTCACGATCACCGTCTACAACGGCTCCAAGGCGTCCTACCGCCCCTCCCAGCTCTCCGTGCGCGCCACCACGGCCGACGGCGACCCCGTGGCCGAGCTGGTCGACACGGTGCAGGGCCTCAACGGCCTGGCCGCCGCCGTGGCGGAGCTCCCACCGGGCCGCGACACCCAGCTCCAGCTGGCGTTCGTGGTGCCCGAGACCGCGCTGCAGCTGCGCCTGACCGTCCAGCCGGGTGGCCAGGGCCAGGAGGCGGCCACCGTCTTCGAGGGCCAGGCCTAGTCTGGCCGCATGACCAGTCGTCTCGAACCTGGAGACACCGCGCCCGCGTTCACGCTGCCCGACAGCGAGGGCAAGCCGGTGTCCCTGTCCGACTACCTCGGCAAGTCCGTGGTCGTGTACTTCTACCCGGCCGCCAGCACGCCCGGCTGCACCAAGCAGGCCTGCGACTTCCGCGACAACCTCAGCGTCCTGGCCGAGTCCGGCTACGAGGTTCTCGGTGTGTCGCCGGACAAGCAGGAGAAGCTCGCCAAGTTCCGCGACGCCGAGGGCCTCAACTTCCCGCTGCTCGGCGACCCGGACAAGACCGTCCTGACCGAGTGGGGCGCGTTCGGCGAAAAGCAGAACTACGGCCGCACCGTTCAGGGCGTGATCCGCTCGACGTTCCTGGTCGGCCCCGACGGCAAGATCGTCAAGGCCATGTACAACGTCCGCGCCACCGGCCACGTCGCCAAGCTGCTGCGCGAACTCCCCGCGTGATGTCTCACCAGATGTGACGTCGCCGCCGCAATACTTGCGGCGGCGACCCCTTCCTGGGGTATGGTCGAGGAGAGGGCGTGCAACAAATGCCGCCCCTTGTTCCGGTGAGGATGATACACCGTGTGTCGCTTGACGGCACCTCGCGGCCCCGACATCCCGTCTGATTTCGTCTTGCGCGTCCACTTTCCCACGCGCGGCGGTTGACCAGGCCTTATAGGCCCAATCCTCCGTTCGTACCGACACACGCACGCCTAGCGCTGCGTGCATTTCGTGCTGGGAAAATTCAATGCTCAAGTGGATATTGCTGACCGTCGCCGTGGGCGCGGAAGTTTTCGCAACCCTTTGTCTCAAGTACTCCGACGGCTTCACAAAACCCTGGCCTGTCGCAGGGTTGGGCGTCGGCTTCCTCACGGCCCTCTACCTGGAGTCCGTGGTGATCCGAATGGGCCTGCCCGTAGCCATCACCTACGCGATCTGGGCAGGCGCCGGCATCGCCCTGGTGGCCATCACCAGTCGCGTGCTGTTCTCCGACCCCCTCAACCTCGCCATGCTGGCCGGCATGGCCCTCATCGCGGCAGGCGTGTGCGTCGTGTCCGTTGCGTCCCACGCACAGGCGGCCACCCTCTAACCTCGTTTGGGTGGACTTCGCGATCGCCGCCGTCTCCAAACTGGGCCAGTCGGTGGCGATGCGCGCCACCACCGAATGGCTCGCCGAACCGGACACCCGAACCCTCCCGCTGGCCGAACTGGCCGCCCGGGAGCTCGCGAAGCCCACCCAACGAGCCAAGCTCGACACCCTGGTCCAGCACATCGGCCACCAGGTGACCGAGCAACTGGAAGCCGTCCTGGAACGCTTCCCCTCCGACGACATCGCCACTTCACTGGCCGCGGTGGAGGAAGCGCTGTCGTCCGTCGACCTGTCGGATCCCGCGCTCCTGGCCGACGATGCCGACCCCGAGGTTCTGGCCCAACGCATCCGCCGTACCCTGCCGCGCGCCGACCTGAGCGGCTGCTACGACATCGCGCTCGACCAGTCCTGCCGCTACCTCGTCCAGATCCTCAGGCACCTGCCGTCGTTCCAGCCCCGTGCCCTGGCCGAGGTCCTCTCCCGCGCCACCGCCCAGGCCGCGCTGCTCGAAGACGTCCTGGCCCGACTCCCCCGGACTTCGCTCTACGCCCCACAAGGCACCGCCAACGACGATGAGTTCCGCGACGAGTACCTGCGCTACATCGCCGCCAATCTCGACCGCCTGGAACTCCTCGGCCTGTCCATGAAGGACCGCCCACGGCTGGCGTTGAGCGTCGCCTACCTGAGCCTCACCGTCTCGGGCCACAAACGGCAGCAGCGCGAATGGTTCGGCGAGGCCGATCACCACCCCCACTCCGGCATCCGGGTGGAGTCAGCGCTGGTCGACCGGACCTTCGTGCGCGGAGAAGCAGGCTCCGGCAAGACAACTCTCCTTGACTGGCTCGCGGTCACTGCCGCGCGTGGCGGGTTCACCGGCAGCCTGAAGACGTGGAACGGGTTGGTTCCCTTCCCGATCCGGCTGCGGGCCTACGCCGACTCCCCACTGCCGACCAAGCCCGAGGAGTTCGTCACCGGGTGGCTCGCGGGGATCATGCCGACAGGCTGGGTCCATCGAGTTCTGGCTGCGGGCAAAGGGCTCCTGCTGGTGGACGGCGTCGACGAGGTGCCGCCGTCAAAGCGCCAGAATGTCCGCGAGTGGCTGCGCGAACTCGTCCAGATCTTCCCGTCCGCTCAGGTCGTCGTGACCGCCCGTCCGGCCGCCACGGATGAGAAGTGGTTGGCGGAGCTGGACTTCTCCTCCGTCGAGCTGGAACAGATGAGCCCGAGCGACGTCAGGGTGTTCCTCCAGCGCTGGCACGAGGCCGCCGACGCGCCCGAGGAGGCCCAACGACGGCTCGTCACCCAACTCGACAGCCGCGAGCACCTGCGTTCCCTGGCTTCGTCACCACTGCTGTGCGCAATGTTGTGCGCGCTGAACCTCGGCCGCGTCTCCGAGCTGCCTCAGAGCCGCATGGAGTTGTACGCGGCCGCACTGACGATGTTGCTGGACCTGCGGGACGCCGAACGCGGCATCGCCCGCATCCTCACGACCTCCGACAAGACCGTGTTGCTACGCGACCTGGCGTGGCGGCTGACCCTGGGCGGACGGACGCAGCTGCCGACCACCAAGGTCCACGAGCACGTGACGCGCAAGATCCGCTCGATGCCCAACGTCGACGAGGAACCCGGCGCCGTCGTCACGCACCTGCTGGAACGTAGCGGCGTCATCCGCGAACCTGTGCCGGGTCAGGTCGACTTCGTGCACAGGACGTTCCAGGAGTACCTCGCCGGCGAGGAAGCGATGCAGGACGGCCAGGTCGAAACCCTGGTCGCCCACGCCCACCAGGACTCCTGGACACAGACGATCGTGCTGGCCTGCGGGCACGGCCAGCGCTCTCAAGTGACCGAACTGCTCACCGAGGTCCTCGACCGCGCCGACCGCGAACCGCGCCGGGCCCGCCGACTGCGACTGCTGGCCGCAGCGTGCCTGGAGACCGTGCGGGACGTCGACCCCGACGTGCACGACCGGATCGACGCGATCATCCGCGACAAGCTGGTGCCACCGCGCAGCAAGCGAGAAACCACCTCGCTGGCCACGATCGGCCACCGCGTTCTCCGCTACCTGCCGACCAGCCTCGATGAACTGTCCGACGCCGCCGCAAGCGCGACCGTGCGCAGTGCTGCGCTGGTGGGATCACCGGAAGCGCTGGCGCGGCTGGCGGGTTACGCGCGCGATCCGCGCGAGAACGTCCAGGAAGCCCTAATGGAGGCGTGGCTCAACTTCGATCCCGAGCGCTATGCGGACGAGGTGCTGGCAGAAGCACCGCTGGACGAGGGCTACGCCCGGATCACGTCGGTCCGGTTGATCCCTCACCTGTGGCGGCTGCGCCAACTCGTCGGCATCGACCTCTTCCTGCAATCCTCCGAGAAGTTGCGGGATCTGGCATTCGTCGAATCCGTGCCGAACATTCGGTACGTCAGTGCCTGTGTGCCGGGTGACGTCGACATGAGCCCGCTCAGATCGACGACCCCGCGCGTGCTCTACCTGTACGGTTCCCGCCGCTTCCGCAATCTCGGGGAACTGCCGCGCACCCACCACACACTCGGCCTCTTCCAGAACGAGCCGTGGGACGACCTCATCTTCCTGCGCGGGCAGGAACTCACCATCCTGGGGCTGTCCGATCCAGGACCTGAGTGCGACCTGAGCCCGATCGCCGAGTTGACGCAGATGAGCGTGCTGATCTGCCACGGGTGGACCGATCTGAGCATGGTCCCGGAACCTCCCGGCCTGTTGGTGATCGAAGTCATCAGCGGGCAGGAGGCGATCGATCTCACGCCACTGCGGGACCGATCGGTGACCTTGAGGCTGTATCGGCACGACGAACACATCGGGATCGAGGAACTCGGTCCCGATGTGACCATCGCGTGGCGCTAGCCCAACTTGCGCAGGTACGGGACCAGCAGCTTCAGGGCGCGGCCGCGGTGCGACTCCGCGTCCTTCTGCTCCGCCGTCATCTCAGCCGACGTGATCTCGTACCCCTCAGGCACGAAGATCGGGTCGTACCCGAACCCGTTGGTCCCACGCCGAGCCCGCAGCAAGGTGCCACGCCACTCCCCGCGCACGACGACCTCTTCGCCACCCGGCACGACCATCGCCACCACCGAGACGAACGCCGCGCCCCGGCGCTCGTCCGGCACGTCGCCGAGCTGACCGAGCAGCAGATCCAGGTTGGCGTCGTCGTCGCCATGACGACCCGACCACCGAGCCGACAGCACGCCAGGCATGCCGTTCAACTCGTCAACAGCCAGCCCGGAGTCGTCCGCAACGGACACCAGCCCCGTGGCGGCAGCGGCGTCACGGGCCTTGGCCAGAGCGTTGCCCTCGAAGTCGGGCGCGGTCTCAGGCGCTTCCGGGAACTCGGGCACGTCACCAAGCGACAGCACCGAGATGCCCGTCAGACCCTCGGCAGCCACGATCCGCTGCAGCTCGCGCAGCTTCTTCGCGTTGCGGGAAGCCAGCAGCAGCTTCATCGCCGGCTCGCCTTGGGCTCGGGCAGCACACCGGGGTAGGGCTGAGCCAGCGCAGCGGCCTGGATGCGGTTGAGCTCCGCGCAACCCAGCAGAGCGACATCCAGCATGCGGTCCAAAGTGGACCGGGCGAACGTGGCGCCCTCACCGGTGCCCTGGACCTCGATCAACGTGCCGGCGTCGGTGGCGACGACGTTCATGTCGACCTCGGCCCGAGAGTCCTCCTCGTACGGCAGGTCCAACCGAACCCGCCCGTCGACCACACCGACCGACACCGCGGACACCGCACAGGACAGCGGCGAAGGGTCAGCCAGCCGGCCGGCCGCACCCAACCAGGTAACCGCGTCGGCCAGCGCGACATACGCACCGGTGATCGCCGCGGTCCGGGTGCCACCGTCGGCCTGGATCACGTCGCAGTCGATGACGATGGTGTTCTCGCCCAAAGCCGCCAGGTCGATGCAAGCCCTCAAAGACCGGCCGATCAGGCGTGAGATCTCGTGCGTGCGGCCGCCGATGCGGCCCTTCACGGACTCGCGGTCGCTGCGGGTGTGCGTGGCGGAGGGGAGCATCGCGTACTCGGCGGTCACCCAGCCGAGGCCCGAGCCCGAGCGCCATCGGGGCACGCCTTCGGTGACACTCGCGGCGCAGAGCACGCGGGTGTTCCCGAACTCGATCAGGACCGAGCCGGCGGGCCAGGTCTGATATCCACGCGTGATCCGGATGTCACGCAACACGTCGTCGTTTCGGCCGTCGCTTCGCACCACGGCGCATACCCTAATGAACCCTGCGGAGCGCCATGGCGTAGGGAGTTTCAATGACCGTGTCAAGCGGCCTGGGCCGTAGGTGAGC
>NZ_JAJAEG010000059.1:0-31362 GCF_047445655.1 Lentzea alba | reverse complement strand
CCCGAGGTCGATCGCAGTCACGCCGACACCCCCTTGATCACGTCACCGAGCGCCTGAAGCAAGGTGGTGCACTCGTTGCAGTTCAGAACCTGATGAGCACTACCACGTTGTCTGGTCTAGGTAGCGTGGCAAGGCCGTGCGTGAGGACATGGTCACCTGGGCGAGGTGTCTGACACCTTTGTGCCATCGTTCATGTGGCGCCGAATCAGTTTTGGTACCTGCCCGTGTCGTCCAGCATTACCCACGGGATGAGGAGTTCGCGTTGGACGCCATGAGAATCGCAGCAGAAGAAGTCGTTCGCGAGGACCTCCACGCGGTCGACGTGGTCGCCTTCGACATCCATGACGTTCTCGGTGGCACCGTTACGTGGGACTCGTACTACGAGTCTCAGTTGCGGGGTAGTCGATGCACGCGTGGTTCAGTGACGTTCCCAACCTCGCTGTCGGCAGAGGTTCCAGAAAGTCCGATGTAGACTTCAGTGGACGGATCGCTGCACTGACAGTCGGCCTGCGGCACGCAGATTGCGGTTCACGTGTTGGGCGTGACGACCGAACTGCGGAGTTTGACCAAGCCTTCGGCCTGGTTCGCGCCTGTCATGCGGGCTTCGACTCGTGGGCGAGGACGGACGCACCGAGGAGCGTCAGACGCGCGCGAGTGAACGTTCCCACGGCGGCCGGCACAACGGGCTCGATGAGTCCAGCGTGTGCCAAGTGTCGTGCGGCCGATTGGTCGCACGATGCCATACCGTCGATGAACAGGTCTGGTTCGCAACTGTGGGACATCTGCGCGCGTCCGGCGGCCACTGCGCGCAGGAGAGCCATTTCGCGGTTGGACAGGCATTTCATCAGATGCACGGCGTCGGTCATGGCGATCATCTCGAATCGGGGAGACCAAGTGATGTTTCCTCGATGAGACGCCACATGCTCCACGGTGGCCAGCTCGGCAGCGATTGCTTCCCCTGTGTAGGGTGGTTCGATGCCCTTCCGGTCAGCACAACAGTTGCTGACAGGAATTGATCACCGTCGCCTCAGCAACAGCGGGATCGATGTTGCGAGCAGGATCGCTGGCACCGCGAATCCGGCTAGCGGGACCAATGAATAGAGCGGAGCGAACGCAACCGGGGCGGCAGCTCCGCCTGCGTTGCGCAGAGCCTGGACCACGGACACTTCCCCGGCGTGGTTGACGCCCTTGTCCTTCAACGACATCGTGCTCAGCGACACCGTCACCCACTGCGCGGCCATTCCGGCGAGGGACCAAGCTGCGGCCATCGTGACCGGGGACGGCAGGATTCCGGCGAACACTACCAACAGCGCGCCGCAGATCGAACCCGCCACGGCGGCGCCTGCCGCGCCCAGTCGGTCGACGAGCCGCCCGACGAACGAGCCGCCGAGAAGTGCGCAAAGCCCAAAACCGGTCAGCACCAGCCCCCTCAGTGCCGGGCCAAGGTTGAAGACGTCTTCCGCGCGCAGTGCCACCATGAATGCAAGGCCGCCGATGCAGGCCTTGCTGATCAGCGATGACAACCCGATCCTGAGCACCGCCGGCCGCAGCGCGGAACGCAGTGTCACCGGTTGTGCCCCGCGGTCAGGCCTGCTGGGCATGGGGACAGGGCTGAGTGCCAACGCGATCGCGAGTACGGCGGTCACCGCGAACGCGATGCGCCAGCTCGCCTCAGCGGCCAAGCCGCCAACGATCGGGGCGAAGGTGACTGCTGCGGCTTGGGTCGAGGCGAAGCGCGCCATGGTGCGGCCGAGTCGATCCTCACGTGTTGTGGCAGCAAGCGCGACCACTAGAAGCGGTGAGAAGAACGCGGTCGCGAGCCCTTGTAGGAACCGTCCGGCGATGAACACCTCGAACGACTTGCTGACCACGCAGACGACCGTCGCCGCAGCGAAGATCAGGTATGCAACACGGGTGGTGCGTGCGGCGCCCCACCGGGTGGCCAACGTGCCGGACCACAGCAACAGCACTGAGGCGGGAACCAGGAAAGCGGTGAGGCCGTACGCGGCTGTAGCGCTTGACACCCCATATGTCCGGCCGACCTCCGGCAGCATCGCCGAGGGGAGATTTCCTGCGAAGAGACCGATGAATCCCCCACAGTGCAGAGCCACTGTCGCAGAGTTTGTTACCTTTGCTGCGCTGATCATCCCGCTCCTCCTTCCATGCCGGGCGGTCGGTCGATGCCGACCTGCGAAGCTAATTCCGGTATGAGGATGCGCGAACATCGAGTGGCCTGATGTGCACCGACGGGCAGCCTCTGGTTTCCGTTGAGGGAACGTTGAGGTTCTCGCCACAGGTTGACCACGTGGAGCCCGCAGCGCGGGCACAGGTTCTGCTCCAGCCTGGCCGATCGCACGAGAGGATAAGATCATGTTGCCGCAGGGTTCCTGTTAGCTCATCCCCGACAGGGGTCATGCTGTGCAAAAGGGTGATCAGCGTCGTGCGGGCACGAGTGGCACTCACGGGCGACCTGGGCTGCGTCGAGGGGCAAGCGGTCCGATCATGTGGACAGCGTCGCCGCGCTCAGGAAGCGCGATGAATCCGGTGTGACGCCTCTATGCGGTCGTCGATCGGTGCGCGCTGATGGATTTCGGCCGCGCTCTCGGTGTTGGACGGGATGACCAACGCGCCAGACCACAGTGGACAGAATCGTCACCGGGACTCTCAGTCAACCCGGCCGACGTGCCGGTCGCATCAGCCGGTCATTCACATCCGGCAGCAGGTGGAGCTCGCTCGGCCGGTTCATCGAGGGTTTCGTCGCGAACGTGGACGTACGGATAGGGCGCGTTGCCCGTGAGACACGTCCGCGTCGAGGCGCGTTGCGGTCCGTCGTGGACGGATGGTCAGCAGTCGCGACAGTGGTCGATGTGGAGAGGACAGTTGTGGGGGAGCGTGCACTGCGATGGGTGGTGCGGGTGACGACTACGTCTCGTTCGGAGATGGAACGAGTGAGGTCACGCAGCGTGCAGCGAGCGACACAGTTGGTTGCGGTCTTCGGTTGAGGCATCGGAGGCGAGGAGAAGAAGGGCGGTTTCGCCGGGCAATGAGTGCATTTGGTCGACCGAACGGTGCAAGGCGCAAGGACGGAAGTTCAGTCTGTTGACTGGAAGTCCAGCGAACCAACTCCCACGCAAGGGGGACGAGATGAGATCGCCCACCACGGCACGGGACGAGGCCCTTGTGCGGTCGCTGTACCAGTCGCACGGCAGGGCGCTGCTGGCGTACGTGACGCGCATGTCCGGTGGTGACTGGGCTACGGCCGAAGACGTGGTGCAGGAGACCCTTCTTCGTGCGTGGAGGCATCCCGAAGGTATCCGCGATCGCGAGGCCCCAGTGCGCGCCTGGTTGTTCACAATCGCCCGCAACATCTTCATCGACAGGATGCGCGCGAAGTCCAAGCGCCCTCAGGAGGTCTCGGCTTCCTATGATCAGGAACCCAGCGAGTGCGACCGCACCGACCGCGTGCTCAACTCCATCGTTGTGTCCGACGCGTTGAACCGACTTTCGCCTGAGCACCGCGAAGTTCTGTTCGAGACCTACCTGCGCGGCCGTACCATCGTGAACGCGGCCAGCGTGCTGGGGATCCGTGAGGGCACGGCCAAGTCGAGGTCGTACTACGCGATAAGCACACTGCGTGAACTGCTGTCCGGGCAGGAGAACCTCGTGCAGGAATGACGTCAGTCAAGGAACGAACGACGCGTGCTGGAAGGCTGTTCGCTCCGGGTACTCCTGCGGTGCCGTGTCTTCAGACGCCAGCCTCGACAACACCACTACGTGAAGGGTGATCACGTGAAAACGAACTCGCGCATCCGGCAGGACGGCATGGCTCCCGTCGTCCAAGCGCGGCTGATGCTGTGGACGTTCGTCGTCATCAACCTGGTGATCGTCGAGTTCCTGTTCCTGACTGCGGGCGAGGGTAAGAACGAGGTCCTCACCGTTGCCAAGTTCTTTGGCCTGCACGCGGCGTTGTTCCTGCTGTTCCAGCTGTTTCTGGTGGCACGGTTGCCCTGGTTGGACCGGCGCATCGGCATGGATCGCTTGACGGTGTGGCACCGGTGGGTCGGCTTTGTCCTGCTGTGGACAGTGGCCGCGCACGCCATGATCGTCGTGCTCGGATACGCGACCTTGGACGACGCGTCCGTGACCGCGACGTTCCTAGCCCTGGCCGGGGTTCCCGCTTCGCTGATCGGAATGTTCGCGGCCACGATCATTGTGATGATCGGGGTTTCTTCGACGCGGTTCGCCCGGCGGCGTCTGCAATACGAGACATGGCACGGACTGCACTTGTTGTTGTACGTGGCGCTCGGACTTGCCTTTGCACACCAGTTGCTGGAGACCACGACGTTCGCCTCTTCTGCCTTCGCCATGACCTACTGGTGGGCCCTGTGGCTGTTCGCCTTCGGCTCATTGGTCGTCGGGCGAGTCGCGGTGCCGCTGATGCGCAATCGTCGGCACCAGTTCCGGGTCGCGGCTGTCGTACCGGAGTCGCCCACTGTGGTGTCGGTGTACGTCACTGGTCGAGAGCTCCACAGGCTGCCAGCCGATGCCGGCCAGTTTTGCATCTGGCGGTTCCCTGGGCACAACCACTGGTGGCTGGCGAACCCGTTCTCGCTGTCCGCCGCGCCCGACGGACGCGCTCTGCGGCTGACCGCCAAGGCTGTCGGCAAGACGAGCGCGAGTCTGCGCAACCTGCGAGTTGGAGCCCGCGTGTTCGTGGAAGGGCCATACGGGGCGTTCACATCACTGCACAGAACCCGGCCGGGGGTACTGCTGATCGCGGGCGGCGTCGGGATCACACCCGTCCGAGCCCTGTTGCAGGAGCGCACACCTGGCGACTTCGTCGTGCTCTACCGGGTGCGCGACGAGCATGACGCCGTGCTGCTCGACGAGTTGCGACAACTAATCGAGGCCCGCCGCGGACGGTTGCACCTGCTCACCGGGCGGACCAGCATGGGGGCTAGGCCTTTCGAACCGGAGGCATTGCATCAGCTGGTGCCCGACATCGTTGCACGCGACGTGTACGTGTGCGGTCCGCCTGCGATGACCACGACCGTGCTGAGTGGACTTCGTCGGCTGAGAGTGCCGAAGGCTCAGATACATGCCGAGAAGTTCGGCTTGGCCTGACGACATCAGTGCGCCAATGGAACGGTAGGACCCATGACGGCCAACGCGGACCTCGTAGCCCGAGTCAACTTGCGGCGAGTTCTTTGTCGTGAGGCTGCCTCAGCATTCCCACTAGTTCGTCTACGAGAGCCAGGAGGCTCTCGGGAGCCCAGAGCAATGCACCGTGAGCTGTGTCGACTTCACGGTGCCGCGCAGCGGGGTCGAGGCAGCTCCGCCAGTCGACAATGCTGTCGCGTCGCGAGTAGACGCTGGTGAACGGAATCTGTTCGGGGAGGGCTCCGACGAGCTCTGCCCGGAACCTTTGACAGCAGGAACCCCATCCGCACGAGGTGCGCATCAGGCCTGGCACACCGAGCGAACCGGCGATAGCGATCACGGACAGGTGTGCGAACAGCCACGGGTTGACGCCCAGTTGCCGGGTCAGCGGGCTGCCCAGGGTGATCAGTCCACCAGCCAGATCAGGACGCCGCGCCGCGAGCACTCGTCCGATCTGCCCTCCTCGACTGTGCCCGACGATGATCGCAGGCCTTCCAGTGGCGTCCACCAGTCGCAAGAGCGTGCTCTCGCTGCGCCGCACTATCGCTTCACTGCAATCCAGGCCAAGCCCGGTGGGAGCAAGCACGCAGCGGAAGTTGAGCCTGAGCAGCACGTCGTGCAGAGGCGCCAGCAGTTGCCCGGTGCTGCACATCCCTCCGATCAGGAGAAGCGGTTGCCCGAGCGCGTCGACGGGTGGGTCAGTCCACAGCGGATGTTTTCTGATCTCCGCGCGCTGCACGAATGCCTGGACCTCGTGCCATACCGGGAGGTGCAACTTGTTCGCAGCGCGATGAACGAGTGAGCGCGGTACGACAGCCCTGAACTGGTCCACCAGATGCCCCTCTCGACGCGGTGTGAGCGTGCGGTTCCTGGTCCTGTGCAGAGCTACACGTCCAGAATCGCCGATCAGGTTCAGATGTGATTCTTACTGTGTCTGATGTAGACGAGTCGCAGCCCGGAATCAGCCCATCTCGTCTCCACCCGCAACCGGTATCACGAGGGGAACGAGGTTTGGTGATCGGCTGTGATTGCGCGGTCGCCTGCAACCAAGGGCCACCGAGACCACCGGTACCGCTCTCTGGTCGGATGTGGATTCCGAGACGCTCGCAGGACTGGTTGAACTGACTGGTGCGGAGTTGTGGGCGTGTGACCGATCCGGCGAAGTCGCGCACGCCCAGGCCAAGTCGAACCTCACGGGTGGTCATCAGGGTTGTCCCCAGCACAGCTTTGCCGTTCCGTGCTGTCTTGGGCCCTGGGGAGTTCTGTGACCACAGTAGAACCTCTCGGCGGGCCAGTACTTCGGCCGTCGTCTTCTCTGCCGGTCGTCGCATTGTGTCGGTTTCCTGGGCGTCATTGCTGGCAGGCGTTCTGGACGACCGGTGCTGTAGGAACGTCACGCCCAGACCTCGCTCGGCGAGGTATCCCGTAGATCACCACGCGCTGTGGGCTCGTAGGACTGCCGTTGCACG
The DNA here is from genome assembly GCF_047445655.1 of Lentzea alba. GTDB lineage: Bacteria > Actinomycetota > Actinomycetes > Mycobacteriales > Pseudonocardiaceae > Lentzea > Lentzea alba_A. The sequence goes on along the minus strand of NZ_JAJAEG010000059.1, from coordinate 24,733 downwards.
AGATCACGGAGGTGCCGGCGGTTCGGCAGGTTGAGCCGGGCGTAGAGGTTCGTCAGATGGTACTCGACGGTCTTCTTGCTGATGAACAACTTCTCGGCGATCTCCCGGTTGGTGAGCCCGAGCCCGACCAGGTGCATGATGCCAGCCTCCCGATCGCTGAGCCGGACGCGCTGTTCAGGCATCGGACGGTCGAGACGCTGTCTGAAGGCGTCGGCGCCGAGCTCCTGCAGCCTGCGCGCGGCCGATCTTGACCAGGCCGACGACTCCAGCATGCGACCGAGCGCGTCTTCGAGCAAGGCTCGGTGAAGAGGGACGTCGTCAGGGCCGACGTCACAGACAGTTCCGTGCCGATAGGACGCCACCGCTGTGGAAAGGTCGCCGCGTGCTTCGGCGAGGCGACCCGCGAGCCAGGCCGTCACAAGACGCAGACTCTTGATACGGTCTGAGTGTCCACGTAAGACGGTCAACTCTCTCACCGCGGCCCCGAAGTCGCCGATACCGATGAGCGCTTCCACGTGCAAAGGTAGCCACCAAGCTGTGGTGAGCTTACGCATGCCCGCGTCGGGAAGTGTGACCACCGGTTCCAACGCCCGTGTCATTTCTTGGTGGTCACCACGTGCCTGCGCCAGCACGGCACGTCCAATGGCGATGATCGGCATCGTGTAGCGCGTACATCTCACGGTGAGCTCGCTTGCGGCGGCCTCAGCGGCGCGAAGCAGCTCTTCTGCCCGGTCCCACTCGCCTCTGCCTGCCGGGACCCAGGAGGCGATCGCGTAAGCGAACGGAGCGGCCAGCGGCTGGTTCGCCGCCATGACAGCGCCGTGCAAGCCGTCGATGAGTGCACGTTCCCAGTCGCCGAGCAGGTACGAGGCCACAGATGAAAGGGAGTGTGCTGGCAGGCCGAGCACCGCGCCCGAACGCCGGGCCGAGGTGATGGCAGTGTCGATGTCGTTCCTGCCCCTGCACAGGTCGCCATTGACCAGCCTTAGCATGCCGACCAACGCCGGTGATCCCACGGTGTTCTCTTCCAGCAACGCCTCGAGGCCGGCGTCTGGACCCTCCAGAAACGCCATGGTGACACCGGACAGCAGCTTCACCCGGTCTGCGAGCGGCGGAGCCGCATCCGGTTGGGAAGCCAGCTGTCTCAACACTGGAAGGGCACGTTCACAAGTGGTCAGCAGATGCAGTGTGGCCAGCCACGTTTCGGCCATCGATGCTACGGCTTCCAGTCCGGGAGCACGTCTGGCCGCCTTCAAGGCCCGCAGCAGCAGTCTTTCAGCGTCCTCGCCTGCGCTCGCCATAAGCGCGTACGCACCCATCACCAGGTCCTTCAACGGACCTGGTGCGCACACTCGGAGGCGAGGCAGTATCGCCGTGACTCTTGCCCAGTCGCCTTGCCAAAGGCAGTGAACGGCCGTACTGAGCAGCTGATTGTCCGGGGTTCCCTGATCCTCGGAAAAGCCAGTCCACAGCGGCAACGAGCTGGTTTGTCTGATCTGTCGATCGTCTTCGGCGTGCCGCCGGAGAACGTGCTGGCGTACGGCGCACTTCGGCGGTGCAGGAACTGTTGCTGTCATGGCTTGCACCCCGTCTCCGCGATGTGACATGCGTGAGTCAGATGCAACTCCGTGTTCCGCGTAATGCAACAGTTCTGCACCTAGAGGCGCGCAATCGGGGTAGCTGGGGCACTTGTTCCGCTGAGACGAGCGCTCAGCCTTGCGAAGTCACCAAGCTGGTGCTCGGCCACATCGCGGTGAGGATGAGGAGGGTGATACACACCCGGCGAGGCCGGATCAGGCTGCGGGTGAAGTGCTGTACGTGCCTCGCCGCTGAGCGGCGACGATCTGTGTGCAGATGCGCGCTGCTGAGCGGAGCTGCGTCGCGACCTGGTTCAGTCGAACACGTGGGCCGGTCACCAGCACCGACAATGCTGCCATCGCGGCGTGGCCAGTACCCAGGACCGGCGCGGCGATCATGGTGATTCCGGCGGGGGCAACAGCTTGCTGGATCGCAATGCCATCGGCTCTGATGCGATCGAGTTCTGACATGACCACGTGACTCGCCATGGGCTCGACCGTCGAGTCGCCACGCAGCGCGAATGCGAGAAGCACCTTGCCTGATGCGCTCGTGTGCACGGCTACATCGTCTGGCGTGGTCTTGGCAAGCGCGGCCTGACGGAGGCCGTGCACGCGCTCGATGCATCGCACTACGCCACCCTCCACGACAGACAGTGACACCGGCGCTTCCGTTGCGTGGTGCAGATCTACCAAACACGGCAACAAGGCTGTCCGTAGTGACTGCGCGCTTGCTGTCGATGATGAGATCGCCAGCCGGGAGACTTGGCGACTGAGCTGGTATCCACTCGGCAAGTGATGAACGAAACCTGTGTCGACCAGGATGCGCAGAACGCGGTGCGTGGTCGATTTCGGCATGTGTGATCGACGGGACAGCTCGGAGACGCCGACGATCTCCGCGCTGGACCCGAAGGCGTCGAGCAGCAGCAATGCCTTCGCTGCCGTTTTGATCTGGGCGGGCAGTTCGCCGTCCAGGGTCTTGGCGAGGGCTGGCATCCTGCTACCTCCGTTCGGCTGTGTGATTTCGCAGGAACCAGCCTATGCCGCGAGGAGTCTCGGATGACTGGGGCGAAGTCCTAGTCTTGGCAGGGGCACTCCTCAGTCGCGGGAGCCCAGGCGAACAGTTGGCATGGCGCTCAGGGGGAGCAGCTCACCACGGAGATCGGATGGGCTGTCCCCCGTCGTCCACGATGTCCGGGGGGAGGGGGGATGTGCCAGCCTCAGCTAATTGCTCTGCTCGCGAACGGCCTCACCACGCAGTCTGGCGATGATCCGCACCAACCTGGCCGAGTGCTCAGGCGAGGGCGAGATCGCTCACACCCGCCGGCCTCACCTGCTTGGTCACGACATCTCGGCGCTGAGCTGCCCCCAACCGCCGCACGGGAGACCTGGTCCGGGTCAGCGTTGACGGACAACATGCGGAGATCAACTCGCCGAACTCGCCAATGCAGTACGGTTCGAGCCGCCTCTGCTCGTTCTTCCGGATCGGGGTCGAGGCCATCTCCGGTTGGTGCCCGCCAACACGTGACCACAGCGCGGATCCGCGCTGCCGTCGCCACGAGCCTGGCAGTTACGACGCAACGTCTTCTGTGATCTCCTCGTGGATGCGCATGGCTTCCTCGATGAGCGTTTCCACGATCATGTGTTCGGGAACGGTCTTGACGACCTGGCCCTTGACGAAGATCTGGCCTTTCCCGTTACCGGAGGCAACACCGAGATCTGCTTCACGTGCCTCGCCAGGACCGTTGACGACGCAGCCCATCACTGCCACCCGAAGCGGAATCTCCATGTCCTGCAGCGCGGCTGACACCTCATTCGCCAGCCTGTAGACATCGACCTGGGCGCGTCCGCAGGAAGGGCACGAAACGATCTCAAGTCTGCGCGGGCGTAGATTGAGGGACTGCAGGATCTGGGTGGCGACTTTGACCTCCTCGACCGGAGGCGCCGACAACGACACGCGAATCGTGTCGCCGATGCCCTTCGCCAGCAGGGTGCCAAAGGCGACAGCGGACTTGATCGTTCCCTGGAACATGGGCCCAGCCTCGGTGACGCCGAGATGCAATGGATAGTCACACCGTTCGGCGAGCAGTTCGTACGCCCTCACCATGACAACGGGATCGTTGTGCTTCACAGAGATCTTGAGGTCGTGGAAGTCGTGCTCAGCGAACAGCGACGCCTCCCACAGCGCGGACTCGACCAGTGCTTCGGGCGTGGCCTTGCCGTACTTGGAGAGAAGCCGCTCGTCCAGCGAACCGGCGTTCACCCCGATCCGTATCGGGGTGCCGGTTTCCTTGGCCGCCTGGGCGATCTCGCCGACTCGGTCGTCGAACTTCTTGATGTTGCCTGGATTGACCCGCACCGCGGCGCATCCGGCCTCGATCGCGGCGAACACGTACCTCGGCTGGAAGTGGATGTCGGCGATCACCGGAATCTGCGACTTGCGTGCGATCATCGGCAATGCGTCCGCGTCGTCCTGCGACGGGCAGGCAACACGCACGATGTCGCACCCTGCCGCGGTCAGCTCCGCGATCTGCTGCAACGTCGAGTTCACGTCGGCGGTCAGGGTGGTTGTCATCGATTGGATCGACACCGGGTGATCGCTGCCGACACCGATCTTGCCCACCTGGATCTGCCGGGTTCGTCGCCGCTGGGCCAGCACCGGCGGCGGCATGGTGGGTAGGCCCAGAGGCACGCCCATCACGCCACCTCCGCCGAGCTGAGCCCATTGCCGACCGCTTCAGGTAGCGAGCTCAGCGCCATTTGCGCGATTGACATGCCGTCGAGACCACACGATGCGAGGATGGCCTCCCGGCTGCCGTGCGCCTGAAAGGACTCCGGCACGCCTAGGTTCACTGTCGGGATGCTGATCCCTGCATCGGCCAGGGCTTGGCTCAGAGCGGTTCCCAAACCACCGTTGCGCACACCGTCCTCGACGGTGAGCACCAGTCGGTGTCGGGCGGCGAGATGGACCAGCGTTGGGTTGATCGGCAGGACCCACCTCGGGTCGACGACTGTGACACCGCAGCCCTGCTGTTCAACGAGCGTCGCAGCCTCCAGTGCGGCAGGCGCTGTTACTCCCGCCGCGATGATCAGTATGTCGAGCGGAAGCCTGGAACTCCGGTGCAGGATGTCTAGACCGTCCATCTGCTGCAGCGCCGGAATGGACGGTCCGACGTTCGCCTTGGGGAAGCGAACAGCCGTGGGGCCGTCCGAGACCTCGACGGCTTCGCGCAACAGTGCGGAGAGCTGGTCGGCGTCCCGTGGTGCGGCAATCCGCATGCCGGGCACATGGCCGAGCAGTGCCATGTCCCACACACCGTGGTGGCTCGGACCGTCAGGACCAGTGATTCCGGAGCGGTCGAGCACAAACGTCACCGGGAGCTGATGCAGGGCGGCGTCCATCAGAGTCTGGTCGAAGGCCCTGTTGAGGAAAGTGGCGTAAAGGCAGACAACGGGGTGCCTCCCTCCCATTGCCAGGCCGGCTGCAGAGGCCACGGCGTGTTGCTCGGCGATGCCGACGTCGAAGACCCGGTCGGGGAACTGGGCGGCGAAGCCCTCGAGACCGACGGGCCGGAGCATGGCGGCGGTGATGGCTACGAGGTCGTCGCGTTGCGCGCCGATTTCTGTGATGACGTCCCCGAACAGGCTCGTCCAGCTCCGCGCGCTCGAAGGCGCGGCCTTGCCCGAAACAGGGTCCATCACGCCGACGCCGTGCATGCGATCTGCCTCGTCGTCCTCCGCGTGTTGGTATCCGCGGCCTTTCTCCGTGACGCAGTGGACGACGACCGGTGAGCGCCGCGCGGTGGCCTCCCTCAACGCGCCTTCGACTGCGACCACGTCGTGCCCGTCCACCGGACCGAGGTAACTCAGGCCCATGAGTTGGAACAGGTTGTTGGTGCCGGCGCCACCGCAGCGCAGCGCGGCCAGGTGCTGGGCGAGTCCTCCAACCGTTGGGTCGTAGGAGCGTCCGTTGTCGTTGAGCACCACGACGACCGGGTCCCCGCTAGCGCCCAGGTTGTTCAAGCCTTCCCAGGCGAGACCACCGGTCATCGCGCCGTCACCGATCACCGCGACGACGTGCCTGTCTGTATCACCGCGCAACCGACACGACTTCGCCAGTCCGTCCGCATAGGACAATGCTGTCGAGGCGTGTGAGTTCTCCACGTGGTCGTGGACCGACTCGGCCGCCCGCGGATAGCCCGACAGGCCGTCTGTTTGGCGCAGCGAGTCGAACTCCGCAGCGCGCCCTGTGAGAATCTTGTGCACGTACGCCTGGTGACCGGTGTCGAAGATGATCCAGTCCTTTGGTGAATCGAACGCTCTGTGCAACGCCATGGTGAGCTCGACGACACCCAGGTTCGGGCCGAGGTGTCCCCCCGTCCGGCACACCTTGTTCACGAGGAACGTCCGAATCTCCTCAGCTAGATGCGGAAGTTCGTCGTGGTGGAGCGCCTTGAGTCCGGCGACATCTGGAAACCTGTATGTCATGTCTTCACCTGTGCCAAACGGAGTCGTGTCGGTCGATGTGGCGGGGGGCTTCCGTTAGTCGGCACGCCGGTGGGCGGCCGAGGGGAGCCCGAAGTGGATGGTTTCCTCGGTCACGCTGCGCTCCTCGAGCGTGATTTCGCCTAGCCCGCGGAGCGCGGACACGACCTGACTCACCAGCAATGGTGGTGCGGATGCCCCCGCGGTGAGTCCGATGGTGCGCACACCTTCAAGCCAGATCGGCAGGATGTCGGTGGCGCTGTCGATCAAGTGGGCGGGCGTGCCTGCGCGGCGAGACAGTTCCATGAGTCGCACGGAGTTCGACGAGTTGGCGGAGCCGATGACCAGCACGAGGTCGGAGTCCTCGATCACGGCGTTGACCGCGTTCTGGCGATTTGTGGTGGCGTAACAGATGTCATCACTCGGGGGTTCGTGCAGCGAGGGATACTTCTGCCTCAACGCGTTTACCACCGCTGAGGTCTCGTCCACGGCGAGCGTGGTCTGGGTGAGGTAGGAGACCCTGCCCGGATCGGGCAGATCGAGTTCGGCGACGTCCTCCGCTTTCTCGACCAGCACAGTGGCCTCCGGCGCTTCGCCTATGGTGCCTTCGACCTCTTCATGTCCGGCATGGCCGATCAGCACGATCGTGTCGCCACGCCCAGCAAAGCGCTTCGCCTCGCTGTGCACCTTGGCTACCAAGGGACAAGTGCCGTCGATGACGTCGAGGCGACGTCTCGCGGCCTCTTCTCGCACTGCTGGCGACACTCCATGGGCGGAGAAGACTACCGTGGCGCCGTCAGGAATCTCGTCGAGCTCATCTACGAAGATTGCACCGCGGTTCGCGAAGTCCTCGACCACATATGTGTTGTGCACGATCTGCTTGCGGACGTACACAGGGGCACCTCGGGTGACGAGTGCCTGTTCCACGATTTCGATGGCGCGTTCGACCCCGGCGCAGAACGATCTAGGCGAAGCAAGCAGCACCCGTCGGGGCGCGGCGACCGCAGCCCACTCGGAGACGCTGTGCCGGACGGCATCCCACGCCTCGGGCGACGCGCCGGCGAACACGGACAGGCCGCTGCGATCGTGGACCGGCGAGTTGAACACAGTGAACGACGAAGTCTGTGCGTCGATTTGCGGCACCTCGCTCACCTGCACTCCTCGGCGTCGCAGCGAACCGCGCACCAGATCGATAGCAGTGCAACGGACGACGTTGCTCCCGTCGTGCAGCTCCATGCTCACGACCGCATGTCCGCGAGGCGCTGGCTCTTTGGTATCAGGGTCGAAACCGTTCTCGCTGGCGTTGCTGGACATCGGCTACCTCACCTGTCGCGCTTGATCATCAAGGCGGCCAAATCGCGCAACTCTGCTGTCGCGTCAGCATTTCCGTCTGCTTCGTCGAGGCAGCGCAAGGCCAGGTCATATTGCTTTACCGCTTCGGCCTCCGTGCGTTCGCGACCACCTGCGCACGCGACCAGCTCGATCACGCCCTCCAGCCGATCGCGCGTGATCGCTCGCCGCTGGTAGATCTCCCTGAGCTCGTCACCTGCGGCCGAACCGGAGCACGTCGCCGCGACCACGGGCATTGTCTTCTTGTAACGCAAGAGGTCCGCGCCGACCGGCTTGCCGGTGACGGCAGGATCGCCGAATATCCCGAGCAGGTCGTCGGTGAGCTGGAACGCCAGTCCCATGTGGTGTCCGAACTGGCGCAGCGCAGACAGTTGTGCAGGCGAGGAGCTGCCCGTGAGGGCACCGAGGCCACATGAAGCTGACAGGAGAGCCGCAGTCTTTCCTGTCACCATCTCCAGATAGTCATCTGTGGAGACGAAGGGGCGGGTCTCGAACTCGACATCGAGGACCTGGCCGACGCACAGGGCCATGACTGCGGAATTCAGCTCGGCGCAAAGTTCGGTAGTTGTACCTTGAGCACCGCGCATCAGCACCAGGTTCGCGAGCGCGAGCATCGCATCGCCGAGCTGGACCGCGTACGCCGAACCGAACTGAGCCCAGACCGTAGGTCTGCGGTGCCGCATTCGATCTTCGTCCACCAAGTCGTCGTGCACTAAGGAGAAGTTGTGCACCAGCTCGACGGCAACGCCTGCGCGCAGGGTGTCATCGGTCGGCTCACCGCCTGCCAGTCGTGCCGCGCTCAGCACGAGGGCCGGCCGGATCATCTTGCCGCGCACACCGGAAAGGTTGTGCTCGCCGTCGTGCCATCCGAAGTGAAAGGCCGCACCTTTGCTCAACAAGTCGGGTAGCCGGGCGACGGCGGCGCGCAAACCGCCATCCACTACTGCGGCGCTGCGACGGAGTGTCTCCGTGGCCGAAAGCATGGGACTGTGGGCGCTTGTCACTCGGTTTTCCCCTTCGTTGACGCACCTCAACCTCCAGGTCAATCGAAGATATGGAGCACGCGATCTGATTGACTGGAGGCGTTCCGTCCGGTGGAACGAAGCGATGAACCAAGTACCTGGGGATTTCGTTCGCTGCCCTTCCGGGCAGGTTCGAACGTCGAACCGGCTCCGGGAGGGCAGCGCTTCCTTGCAGAAGTCCACCCACCCTCCGCATAGATTCGAAGCTCAGGAGTGGCGCCTTGGGTGTTCGCGTAGCAGTTCCAGGGCATCGTCGATCAAGGCGGGCATGTCAGGGAGCGCCAAGTGAGCGTGTGGGACCGTGCTCGGCGCTTAAAGGCGGCATCAGCGGAGTGAGCCATGACCTGCTCCAGCCTGGCGTCGCCAAACGGTGGCTCTGGGATCTAGTTCGGGTGCTGCCCGGCGGGCTGCGGTGGGGTGGCCTGCGATTGAGGGGGTGCAGTGGGGGCAGCCCATCGAGCCGGGGCCATGCCGTACCTGCCCTGGCCTAACTGAACCTCGCCGGTTCTCAGCAACTGCGCTGTGACGGCTGGCACGGGCACGGCAGCGTACCCTCCCGTCGCCGGGTTGGACCGGCCGGTCACGGCGCCCCGCAGTGGCCGCAGGCCGGGCGTCTGGAACAGTGCCACGAGCGCGGCACGCCAGCNCTGCGCTGTGACGGCTGGCACGGGCACGGCAGCGTACCCTCCCGTCGCCGGGTTGGACCGGCCGGTCACGGCGCCCCGCAGTGGCCGCAGGCCGGGCGTCTGGAACAGTGCCACGAGCGCGGCACGCCAGCCGAGATCTGCTGTATCCCAGTCCGGTTTCGCCGCTAGTAGCGCCTCGACCTGGAGGAAGTTCAGTACACCGCGGTCACGCAGGTCGGGCAGCAATGCGTTATACATCGCGTACGCATGGTCCACGATGCCGAATAAGGGCAGAGTGGCCGCGTAGTGACTGCGGAGCTCCGTAGACTTGCTCGACCAGGTTTGGAGCTGACCCAGCACATCTCCGAGCGTGGGTGTCTGGCCCGGCGAAGGACCGCCAAAAGTGATCATCACCCCGCCTTGATAGACCGCAACTATAGGCAACTGTGTACCGCGGAGCGCGCCAGGGCCGGTTTTTCGGGTCGATTAATTGACAATGATGTTCGGGTAGTTGCTGTGAATCTCCGCGTAGAACTCGGCCGCGACTCCCTGTTGGTCGCCCTGACCCGCATCGCAGATGAGCAGGTTGATCACGCGAAGCTTGCCGAGAGCGGCGACCTCTTGGAACTCTGCGGTATCCATCATGGCCCTGGCGAGTACAGCACCGCGAACCTTGATTCGACTGAACTCGACCGGGTTATCACCTTCACCGACCGACATTTCGGCATAGCTCGGGTCACCGTGAGTCCCAAGTACGAACGTGTCGCCCGGCTCCTGCGCCTTCAGCTGTGGCGCGAAGAAGTGCAGGACATCGCTCGCGTCCATGGTCCCACTGGAGTCAGGCTTCATCGTCAACGCGATGAGGCCTGTGCTTACCCGCGCGGCGAACCTCTGTAGCCCGTTGGCTGCTTCGGCGTCACGGACGTCATCGGGCCAGTGGTCGCGATTGCCCGTGCGGACCCCAGGACTGATGCGGCTGCCTTCACCGATGTTTGGGACTACCCGGTCGGCCGCCGACATTTGCGCCGTGTTGTCGAGTTCGTAACCCCACTGCTGGAGGTCGGTCTCTGCCACCTCGAAGTTCGCCAGTGCGGAGCGCAGGTCTAGTCCGTCCGACTCCTCGTCGGGAAAGGTCATGACCAGGTTCGGCCGATCGCCGGGTGTGCTGTCCCCGCCCAGCACGACCATGGTCGCGAGTTCTCGCTTGAAACCACTAGCAGCATCGAGTTCGGCGAACGCGGCCAGGTAGTTCAGCAGCGCCTCGTCCGGTGCGGTGGGGAACCCTTCACGCTGCTCGGACACGTCGAGCGGGACGTGGTTCGGGATCGGTCGGACGACGATCGTGGGAGGCGGCTGGGACTGGGGAGGCCCGGCGCCTTCCAACGGACGTCAGATGGTGGCGGACGCGGTGTCCATCTCGTCGGAGGGAGCGATTTCCATGTCCACATCGGAGTCGGGGTCGGAGTGAGGCCTATAGTCGTCGTCCTGTGCGAACTTGTTCTCCGCGTACATGTCGATATCGGAGTCCGCCTCTTCTGAAGCGTTATCAACGTCCATATCGACATCGGATGACGAGTCGTCCAGCACGGGCGTCGCCCACTCAGCGGACGCGGTCATCAGCCCCTCAGCCGACACGCGAAGGGCGCTGATGCCGTTCGTGAGTTCCGTCACTGCGGATGGCAGTGCCAGCTGCACGATCCGGTTGCGTGCCTGGTCCCAGTGGCCGACGACCACCGTGCTCAGCGGCTGAACGCCCTCGGTCTGCCGGAGGTGTTCGAGCGTTGCGGCCCAGACGAGGTCCACGTTCTCGGCAGGCACGCGGACCAAATCCACTGCCTTCAGCACGTTCAGGGTTCCGGACTCGCGCATGTCGCCGACCAGCACCTCATGCAGGCTGGCAGCCTGGTCCACTATGGCGAACAACGGCAGCTCGCTCGCGTAGTGCGCCCGGAGGTCCTGCTTCTTTCCCCGCCATTGGGGTAGTTGGTCCAGCACGTCATGGACGGTGGGCGCAGACCCCGACGACTCGGCACCGAACGTCACCCAGTACCCACCCCGCAGGAGGTGTGGGACCCGCTTCCCGCTTATTACGTGCAGTTCGATCGTTTGGCTGGGCGCATTGACGACGATCCCAGGGTGGTACTTGCGGATCTCGTCGTAGAACTTGACCGCCACGCCCGCCACCAGGTCCTGTGCGACATCGCAGATCAATAGGTCGATGGAACGCAGGTCGCCTCGATCGAGGGCTTCTTCGAACTCCTGTGATGCCATGACCAGCCTCGCGAGACCGGTGCCGTCGACGGTCCCCTTGGACCATTTGCCAGGTCCTTGTCCGCGGTCGAAGGACAGTTCGGCCAGTTTGCCCTGCAGCCATCCATGGGTGTCAACAAGGAACGACTTCCCGTTTTCTGCAGCGTTCGCGTAGGGCGTGCGAATGGTGAGGACGGCTTCTGCAGGGAGCAGACTGCGGTCGGCCTGGGCTGCGGTCGGTTCCAAGGTGAGCAGCGAGTGGCCGCCCTCGAGGGCGGCGCCGAATTCGGTCGTAAACTGGAATTCCGTCGCGTTGGAGATGTACGAGACGCCGACGAGGCGGCCCTGCGAGTCCAGGATCGGCCGCGTGTGGACCTGGTCCGCAATGAGGTAGCAGGGGAGGAACTCGGAGTCACCGTTCTCCTGGAGAGCGCCCTGCGGTTCAGCATCCTTGGCCATCTCCACATCGCCGTCGCGCGCGCCGAATGCGGCTCGAAGGTAAATCGCCAGCTGGATCGCATTGCGCTCAGGGCTCTCTGAAGTCCGATCTGCGGCGAGTTGCGATGCCACCAGTGTGACTATGCCGTTGTAGATGCGGTCGTTCAGACTCGGGTTCTCGTCGTAGGTTTCCCGATGACCGTGATAGGCCGCCACGATTTCCGACGCCCAGCTCTGCCATTGGATGAGCATTCCGCTGAGGTGCTCGACCCCGGCAATGGCACGCAGCCACTCTTCCCTGTCCCTGATATCGGCAGGCCAATATGAGGGACGATCCAGGTCGACCGCCATCTCTGCGAACCGGGGTCCGTCAGCGCCCATCTCTATCGGTGCTTGGTCACCTCGCCGAGTCGGGTCGGCCCCCCAGGTCAATTCCGCGAGGGCGTCGGAGTCCGCGTCCGCACTGATGAAGCCCCACGTTCGCAGTTCTTGGCGTGCGCGGCGGAAGTTGTTCAGCGCGGTCCTGACATCGAGCTGGCCCCGGTTCTCCGCATCCCCTGCCAGTGCCGTCTCAGGTCTGGTCGACGCGCTCGGGTCGTCGCTCACGACCGTAAGCGACACTCCTACGGAGGGCAGCCCGCGAGCTGTTAGCAGGTCGATGTGTGCCACGAGGTAGTTCGTCAGCGCCGCGTCCTGGGAACCGGGGAACCCCTCCCTCTGGCCGGGCATGTCGGGTGGAACGAAGTCGGTGGTACGCGTTATCACGATGGGCTCGCGCGCTGGCCGGACTTCATCGACCAGTTCGTCGACCTCCAACCCCAAGCTCATGTCTGTAGCAGTGTTCGACTCTGAAACGCGGCTTGAGATGGTGTCCTTGTTCGGCAAGGCCCAGTTTGCGATCGTGCCTTCGATGAACGCCGCACGTTCGGGGGCCTTGTCCCGCAACGTGTCCGGTTCGAGGAAGTAGAACATGACCGCCTCGGCGAAGTTCTCGTCCGAATCAGTCGCGCCGTACTGGGTCAGCGGAGCCTCGCCCTTGAAGCTGGGCAGGCCCTCCGCAGTCCATGCACCGACGGTCGAGCTGAACTCGGCCAGGTTGCCACGCAGCACTTCTGCGATCCTGCCGGCGTTGTACGGGGTCGCCGGGCCGGTGAAGATCGTGGGGTGGTTCGCCCTGATTGCCTCCACCGCCGCGGCGTGGCGTGGCGCGCGCTCGCGGAAGGCGACTGGGTCCTGCAACATGGCCATGATGGACTTGCGGAAGTCGTCCATTGCCGACTCGGCTCCGTCGACTGGGGGCTCGGCGTCCTCCGCCAGAACTGGTCGTGTACCTGTGGCGTCCCAGCTCCCGAACGCGTCGCGGAACCGCTCTGCGTCGTAGTCGAGCAGAGCGTGCGAAAGTTCGTGGACGACGAGACCCTCGATTCCCCGCTGGCCACCATGCCGTCCGTGCGCGAGCGCCGAACTGAAGACGTTGAAGCCCTTGTTGTCGGCGTAGTAGGCACCGAGTGCACCGAAGGCAATCCCGATACCTCCGAACCCGATGCCGAAGGTGATCGCGCTGACCGATTTGATCTCCTGCTCGGCGTCCGCGCGGCTGGTATGCGCGCGCTGGCCGCCGAGAATCAGGGCGAAGTGGGCGAGCCCGTCCCGCAGACCGCGCATTTCTTCGATCTTCCACGCACGGGGGCGGACGGCGGCGCGATCGGCGTGCGGCGCGTCCGGCTCGGCTGCCAACTGGGCGTCGACACCTGCCTGAGAGTCGAACACGATCCCGTAGTCTCGCTGAACCTGTTCCATGATCCCGACCGCCTCGGCAATCACCGCTTCCGGGTCTGCGTTCGGCGGGACGGCGATCTGCTCGGCTTCGAAGGGCGGTGCCAGCGGCACCCCCCAAGAAGCCATGCCGCGGTTCGTCATCGCCCAACGCGCGAACTGGTTCGCGGCCACGCGTCGCATCGAGGGCGGCCGGTCGCGGTCTTGAGCCATCTGCACCGCTGCCATGATCACGATCCCGTGCAGCCGTTCGGTCTCCGCCCGTCCGTCGGGTCCCATGGCTGCGATGTCCTCATCGGATCGCACACGGTTGATCCCCGTGGCGACGTAGGCGGACACAAGCAGCGCTTCGGCGTTCGGTCGCGCGGCGAGTTGTCCACGAGCTGTCTCGATGCGTGCGTCCCACGCGGCGTTCCAGTGCACTTCGCTCGTGTAGCGCGCGGGATCGAGATCTGCGTAGATTGCGTCATGATCAGGACTCCGCAGCACGGGTGCCGGGGGGGCCAGCTGAACGCCCAACAACTCGTCATCCTCAGTCGGGAACGGAGCCGGGTTGTCATCGGCTGCTGGCACGAACACTGCAGGCGGCACGAATCCTGGATACTCGACGGGGCTGTCGGTGCGGCTGCTCCAGTCGCTGTCGCTGTCGTCCGAATCGGACCCGTAGTCGAGGGCAGGCGGCCGGCTCGGGTCGTTGTCGAGTTCGGTGTCTGAGTCGTTGTTCGATGGTGGGAAGAACGGCGGGTGATCGTTGTCGGGTTCGGTGTCTGAGTCGTTGTTCGATGGTGGGAAGAACGGCGGGTGATCGTTGTCGGGTTCGGTGTCTGAGTCGTTGTTCGATGGTGGGAAGAACGGCGGGTGATCGTTGTCGGGTTCGGTGTCTGAGTCGTTGTTCGATGGTGGGAAGAACGGCGGGTGATCGTTGTCGGGTTCGGTGTCTGAGTCGTTGTTCGATGGTGGGAAGAACGGCGGGTGATCGTTGTCGGGTTCGGTGTCTGAGTCGTTGTTCGATGGTGGGAAGAACGGCGGGTGATCGTTGTCGGGTTCGGTGTCTGAGTCGTTGTTCGATGGTGGGAAGAACGGCGGGTGATCGTTGTCGGGTTCGGTGTCTGAGTCGTTGTTCGATGGTGGGAAGAACGGCGGGTGATCGTTGTCGGGTTCGGTGTCTGAGTCGTTGTTCGATGGTGGGAAGAACGGCGGGTGATCGTTGTCGGGTTCGGTGTCTGAGTCGTTGTTCGATGGTGGGAAGAACGGCGGGTGATCGTTGTCGGGTTCGGTGTCTGAGTCGTTGTTCGATGGTGGGAAGAACGGCGGGTGATCGTTGTCGGGTTCGGTGTCTGAGTCGTTGTTCGATGGTGGGAAGAACGGCGGGTGATCGTTGTCGGGTTCGGTGTCTGAGTCGTTGTTCGATGGTGGGAAGAACGGCGGGTGATCGTTGTCGGGTTCGGTGTCTGAGTCGTTGTTCGATGGTGGGAAGAACGGCGGGTGATCGTTGTCGGGTTCGGTGTCTGAGTCGTTGTTCGATGGTGGGAAGAACGGCGGGTGATCGTCGTCGTAGGCTGGTACGTCGTCTCCGGCCGAGCGGTAGTCGAGGAGACTGAAGTCGCCCAGCGGGAGTGCGACAGCCTCCTTGAGGACGGAGTAGGCCGTTGTGACACCCAACTCGGGCTGCTGCTCACGACGCGGTCGGTCGTCCGCGAATGTCTCCGGGTCCTCATCGAGGATCTCGTACGACATGTACTCAGCGAGGCCGTCGAAGGTCTCCCAGTTCAACGCCTGGTTGAGCACCGGTCCGTTCGTGCCGAGGTCACCGTCCCGCGCCATGGAAACGATGTCGATTCGTGACTTCCACTCGGAGCGCTCAGGTGACGGGCCTCGTGCCATCACCATGTCGACGACGGCGGCAACCGCCCCGGTGCCGGCTCGCTGGATCGCGAGCGCTTGCACAACCACGTCGAGTTTGCGTTCCTCGGTCAGATAGGACTGCAGGTGGTACTGCGTCGAGAGCAGAGACCGACCCGAGTTCGCGTAGTCGATCAGCAGCACGTCCTTGTCTGGATCCAGATCACCGAGGAACTCGGTGAAGTGAATGGAGAGCATCGCTTGCTCTTCGGCTGTCATCGGCGCGGTGAATCCCCGGATCTTGCCGAGGATCGATTCGGAGTCCGCGGGCGCGGGCTGGAAGTTGGACAGCGGGAACGAGACGGCGTCATGCCCTCGGCTCTGCAGCACGGCCATCACAGGGGCAGGGCTGCGGCCGGCACCGACATAGCTGTACTGGTTCGGCGGGTACCTCAAGGTGATCAAGTCAGACAACGCGTTGACGGCGTCGACGACCGCTCGCTGCCGCTCCAGATACTGATCTGCCGCGAAATCACGCAGCGCGGAGTGGAAGTGGGCTGCGTCGTCGATGTCGTACACAGTTGGCCTGCTGCCAGCGGCGCCGTTGTCCGTGCCGTACAGCAGTAGTTCGATGGCCGCGTCGACGTCGCCGGAAGCTGGAATCTTGATCTTGTAGTCGGCCAGCCAGTTCCGCGCCATTGCAGGAGTAAGACCAACGCTGCGCGTGGCGTCCACACGGATCCGTACCAGTTCGGACGGCTGGTTCGGCGCCACGCCTCGCAGCCCGGCCTCGTCCTGCTGAACTCGCGTGTACTTCTGCGCGGGTCGAGTGGGGTCTGGCAGGTAGGAGTCGATCCGCATCTCGACGGAGGTCTTGGCGTCCTCGAGGCCCATGGGCAGCACTTCAGCGAGGTGTCGCGACAGGTCCACTGCCGCGGCGATGTCGCCTGGAGAACCTCTGTCGTCATGTAACTGCGCCGCGACGAGTAGTAGCGCGGCCAGGTAGCGCGTAGCGTTCGCCTGCTCCTCAGGCGTCGGGCCGGGGCCGCCGTCGGATGGTGCAGTGTGATCTTGTGCGATGACGAGCGCCGCCTGCGACAGGGCAGAATCCTGGTCGCCGTCGGACAACCCGGCGAACTCCTCGGACACTTCTGCAATTCGCGCGTTCCAAGCGGCCCGCCATTGTCCGTCAGTGGAGAACTCGGTCCGTCGAAGTCTGCCGAAGTCAACGTCGAGGTCACGTCGCTGCGTCTGTTCGCCTCTGATCCCGGGCAGTTGGTCGGCGTTGCTGATGTCGTCGGTGTCCGAGTCGCTATCGCCGTTCGAACTCCGGGAGTCGTCCGGTCGGCGACCGCGAACGTCGCCATCGGACTCTGCCATGGCATCCGCATCAGCCAGACTCGCACTCTCGGCCGCCACCGCGTTTTCGGAGTGGGTGTGGTTGTTGGGGTGTGCGGGCTTGCGCGGCGACGGGGCTTTGTCGTGGTCTGGTTCGGTGTGGGGGCCTTGCGCAGGTTGTTCGGCGTGGATGTCGTGGGGCGAGATCGTGTCTGTGTCGTCGGTCAGAAGTGTGGGTGGTGGTGCGATCACGTTGTGCGGGGTGGTGCCGGCGTTGGCCGACATCAGTGTGGCGTGGAGTGCCGACGGTGTTTGTGATGGAGCTTCCAGGGTGATCACGACACGGCGTGCGCCGCCGGGATCGGCGACGCCGGTGATCATCGAGCCTGGCAGCAGCCGGTTCGCGTCCAATGGTTGCGTGCCCGGTGACGCCAGGGAATGCAATGTATCGGTCAGCGGGGGCAGGAGGTGCATCCGGAACAGGTGCCCCTGAAGCTCAGCGTCCTCTCGCGTGTCGTCCGATTCTGAGGGAGCGAAGCTGGTGATCCGCGCGACCGGCACCGGGTGGTCCCGGGCGTGTAGGTCAGTGGCGGTCTTGGCCACTGTGTGGACCAAATCGTCGAACGCCCGCAGGTCATCAGTCCCGAGAGGACTCCCGCCGCGGTCGACGTGGATGGTCGTTTCAGTGAGGATGCTTGGTGACTGATCTTCCTGTTGGACTGTGGGCGCGGCGTCGTTGTGCGGCGGACGGGGTTGTTCGAGCACGCGGGTCACGACCTGGCTGCCGGGTGCGCCCGCCCGCACCGACTCCTGGACGAACAAGTCGCTCACGGTGAGACGGGACGTGATCGTGTGATCCAGGCTGACCAGCCGAACGGAGGTCATCCGGATCGCCCAGCTCACCTGCTGCGCGACTTTCGCCGCCAGCGCCGGGTCACCGTCAGGCATCACGATGCGGTAGAACACGGGCGGCAAGCCGTCCAGCAGCCGTTCGAAGTTGGTCTCAGCCAGCGACCTCAGCTCGGCATCTGTGAACAGATGGCCGGCCGCCAGGTCGACTGAAGAGGACTGCCTGTCCCGCTCCGCGGGCACATCGCGCGGCACGAAGGCCCCGCTGGATCCGATGAGCACGACCTCGCGGTAGAGCTGACCTTCGCGGTAGCCGCCCTTGCCCACCACGGTGTACCGGGACCTGACCAGCTCCGACGACGCGGCCGATTCCCATTTCCCGTTACCTCTTCTTCTCCAGTCGGAGACCAGGACCGGCCGATCGGACTCGTTACCCACCACGATCAACGCGGCGGCAATGATCACCTGCGGCTTTTCGTGGTCGCCTGCCAGTGTCCGAAGGCCGAAGAAGTCGACAGGCCGCGAGTCCGCCCTCTTCCTGCGTACATAGTCGGCAACCTGAGCAACCCGCGTCAGCGACGCCGGACGGTCCGACAACGGAACGAGCTCGTCCTCAAGAGTCGGCGTCTGAGGACTCGCATAGGCCCATCTCCTCGTTCGGGCGGCAACAGCCAACTCGTGCGCGACCGACTCGTCGAAACCGTCAACCGGACCGCCGAACACATTCCAATTTCCACCATCGAGGAGCAGCACATTCCGACGTGCCTGATCCACCGGAAAGGGGCCGATCGGAAGCCCGACCCGTTTACTGGGTGCGATCAAGGGAATGTCGAGGCCGTGCTTCGCCCACTCCGCCTGAACATCGAACGCGAGGCCGTCCTTGGTCGTCAGCCCACCTGCGGAGCACGCCAGCGCAATCGCGAGCGACGACCGACGCATCGCCGTCAGAAACGCCGGTAGCTGCGTCGTGATCATTCCCAGCGCGGCCCCATCCACGCCCACCAGCAACGAGGCGCCCAGCACCACACCGTCGACCTTGACGGTGAGGGCGTCAGTGCTGGCGTGACCGATCAGGAAGGTCATTCCGCCAGGTCGAACCCAACTGCTGGGGAACCCAATCGACGGCAGCTTTCCCAATTTCATGCCCAGCGTCAGAGAGGTGCCGTCCGGGAAAGGGCCGAAAGCGTAGCTCTCGCCGCCTACGCCCCTTACAAATGAATCACTTTCTTCTTCGTCTTTCTCTCTTGACGGGAAGCTTGCCCCGATGACAGTCCCCGTGGAATCCACGACCTCACGGACGACCACCTGGCTGGGGTAGAACCGCCGCTCCTGATTGAGGTTGTCCCAACCGGCCAGCCAGTTCTCGGCCAACGTTTCGAACGGCAACACAGTGGCACTCGCGCCGGCCTGAACGACCACCGACTCGAACGACTCCAACTCGGCCGACGTGAGACCCGCTTCTAGATCGATCGGCCTGCGTGCAAGATTCATACCGAACCACTGGGCCAAATCCTGAACCGGCGCCTCAGGAGCCCCAGCCAACGGCCACCTGCCTGGGCTTGCCTCACGGGACTCTGTGACTATGACAAACCGATGCGCAATCCCGCGCTCGGACTGCACCAGGTTCACCCGCAACTGGCTGCCATCACGCAGTAGGAAACCCCGGTTGAAGTACGAATCCACCGCCTTGCCGAGGCGAGCCAGGAACTCGGGCGACGGCAGCTCGCCCTTCTCCGTCGCCACCCAGACCCGCAGGCTCACCTCCGTCACGACCACACCAGGCCGAGCCTCGACCCTGATCATGTCGAACTGCACCAGCTTGTCGTCCGGACGGACCCACACAGACGCTGGCTCAGCCTTCGACCGCACCAGATCAACCTCACCCACCTGCACCCGAAGCAAAGGCTCCACCCGTACAGGCACACCACTCGGTGAACCCAACGAAGACTCGCGAAGCCGCGCCCCCGACACCGAAGAACTACTGTCGACGTAGGTGTCGGAGTCCGAGTAGTCCGAGTAGTCCGAGTCACTGTCGGTATCAATGTCGTCGTCGGATGGTCCTCGCATTTCGAGGCCGGAAACCGCGTCAGGTTCGGCGAACTCATACTGGGCGAGGTAGTCGTCGAGGTCGAACTCCTGTGCCTGGCCGACGTCAGTGTTCGCGTCGACCACGGGCGCTCGCAACGGCGTCCGCGTGAAGTCGAGCGGCCCGTGACCGCCGTCGTGATCGTCGTCGGTGTCCGAATCGCTGTCACCGTCCGAGCTCCAGGAGTCGTCTGGCCAGCGATCGCGAACGTCGCCATCGGGCTCTGGCGTAGCATCCACATCGGTCGTGCTCGCTCGCTCGGCCGCCACCGCGCTTTCGAACAGCGCGAGCAGTTCCTGGTATTTCCGCTCGTAAGGCATCTTGTTGCGGTCGCCGGAAGCCTGGTTGTAACGGAACCGACGACCGCCGTCGACAACGATCAACTCGTTGGTCTCGGAATCCCTGTCGAGGCCGTCGAGCGGGCTGCGCCCAAACTCCTCGATTTCGCCGGTGCTGTCGTTGATGAACACAGCTTTCTCGGTATATGAGGAGAAGTCTGCCTGGTAGTACTGATGGAACTCGAGGAAGAACTCGAGTACGTCGACCGCCGTTACAGGGCGGCCATCGGGCTTCTTCGCAGTCTGCGCGAGACCTCGGATGAACTTGTAGGTCCGGTCTGCATCCATTCCACCCTTATCGCGCAGGTAGTACCCGATCGGGTCGGAGTTCACGATCGCCCGCGCGAGCCTGAAGTCGCGCTCGTTACTCCATAAACCTTCGTGCCTGTTCATCTGACTAACAGCACCCAAGTGCTCGGGCTCGCGGTCGTGCTGAACCTGGCTGTCGCCATACGGGTTCTTCGAGTTCACCTTTTCGATGTCGTGGAACAGGATCGCCTTGACCAAGGCTTCCCGCGATACAAAACGGTCGGCATCGTCGTCGTTCTTCGTCAACTTCAGGAATTGGTTCAATACCATCTGCGCGTGCTCGCTGAAGGTGTTCTGGTTTGCCGCGACGACCTCGGCGAACTTGCGCGTCAAGCCGTTCGGATCCGCAGGCCCATTGGTGTTCTCGTCGACCCCGTCGAGCAGCGTCGACAGCAGTTCCTTAGCCGAGGTCGGCCTGAGGTCCGTGTACTGCCGACCGATTTCAGAGTTCAGGTTTTCGCCGATTTCCTGGTGTCGGGTGAAAACCTTGGGGTCGTTGAACTGCGTGTAGCCCTTCGTGTGTTCCACCCGCCGGTCAATCTGAACATCCTCGTTCGTGGCCAGGAACTGCGGCTGGCCGTTGACATCGGTCCGTACGATGTGCACCGGTCGTCCGATGACGGGGCCGGTTGATGTCCACGTGCCGTTCTCGTTCAGCACGTGAACCTGGACGCCCGCGAACACCGCTATCGCGTTCATGTCCACTTCATCGCGGTTGTCCGTCGAAAAGGCCTTCAGCTTGGCCGTGATCCGGGCGTACTCCAACGGCGCTTCGCTGGACAGGCTCCTCGCGATCGCGTCCAGCGCGTTGCCGACCGCAGTGTCGCCGTTGGCCATGATTGACTTGACGCCCTGCAGGTCGAGCTGCATTCGCTGCTGCAGGTTGAATACCTCTTGCGGCACAACGCTGCCTGGAGTCCCGTCAGGCACCGGCCGCCCGTTGATCCGGGTCCTGCCAGTCTCCTCCTCGCTCTCGTCGTCGGTGTTGTCGTCCAGGTCTCGAGAAGGGTGCTGATCATCGGCGTCGTCGTCCGGCTCACTATCGCTGTCGGAGCTGTCCGGGTCTCCGGGGTCACCCGGCGCGGCGGTGTTAGACCGGCTGTCCGTCTCGTCCGGCTCCTGATCATCGTTGCTGTAGACGCTGGCGTCATCGTCGCTGTCGTCGTTCGCATCGACGTCACCTTCGTATCCGCCGACCGCCGACCAGCCCTGCACCAGCCCTTCGACGAAAGCGAACCGTTGGGGCGCCTGCTCCCGCAACGCGTCCGGGTCCATGAAGTAGTACATCGCCGTCTCGGCGAGGTCTTCTGACGGGTTCGTCGCGCCGTAGCGCGTGATCGGCCGTTCCCCCCTGAAGTTCGGCCAGTTGTCCGCTGTCCACGCACCCACCGCGTCATTGAACGCCGCCTGTTCGCTGCTCAACGCCTCCGCGATGACACGTGCGTAGTCCGGTGAGGACCCCAGATGTTCCGGATGCCGCTGCAGGACGTCGTCGATCGCGGCCGCGTGCTTGGGTGAGGTGTTGCGGAACGCCAACGGGTCGTCCAGCGCCGCCTCGATTGACGCCACGAAGTCCTCGTGCGCGGTCGGAGCGTCGTTGTACGGCGGCTCGGCGTCGGCGACGAGCACCGGGTAGCTGGCGGCGTCCCACGAACCGACCCGCGTGCGGAAGTCGTCGACGTTGTCTTCCAATAGGGCGTGGCTCAGCTCGTGGGTTACCAACGCCTCGACCGACCGTGACCCGCCGCCGAACCCGCCCAGCGTCGAGGTAACGTAGAGGTTGATGCTCTTGGTGTTGGGGAGGTATCGGCCTTGCGCGGTGAGAGCAACGCCGTCCGGCTCGAGGTCGAAGGCGATCGCGCTGATCTTGGTGATCTCCTGCGGCAGGTGCGCCCGATCGGAGCTCGCCCGGTTGTCGCCCAGCAGCGGGGCGAAGTGGTCCAGTGCCGCCCGAACGCCGCTTAGTTCGGCGATCTTCCACGCTCGTGGCTTGACAGCGGTGATGTCGTGTGCGGGAGCAGGCGAGAACCGCGTGGCCTCAGTTTCGACACCCTCGCTAGAGCAGATCTTCACTCCGTATGCGTGATCGATCCCGTCGATGATCCGCGTGGCTTCCCGGGTCGTGTCGGTCGGGTCCGCGCCGGTGGGAATTTCGACGGACTCAGAGGAATCTGGTAGCTCGACACCCCACGAAGCGGTGTACCGCGCGATCATCAGGCGGCGCGTGAGGTCGAACGCGGCCTTGTCGTACTGTTCCGGCGTCCGCTTCTGGCCGTCATCGAGCTGCAGTGCGACCACCAAAACCATGCCATGCCAGCGGTCGAACTCGGCTGCCGCTTCCAACCTGAATTCAACTGAACCCGCGGACTGCAAGTCTCTGGACATCCCCGCCGCACGGTATACGGCGTTAATCATCGTGCTGGACTCCGGCCCGGACCGCCTGTCCAGCTGCGCTCTCGCGTCGGTGAACACGTCGTCCCAGGCGGCGTTCCACTTGTCACTTGTGTCGAAGTTCGTCGAAGCGAGATCCTTGATCAGCGTCGAGACGTTGCGACCGGCGAGCTGTGCGGAAAGCGAATCCTGACTGTACTCACTGGCAGCGTCCTCATCGTCATGCTCGCTGGCGAGGGCGTCGGAGATCGCTAGACCCTGGTCGAAATCATCCGGGATGGTGAGCTGTTCGTCCTGGGCCCCTCGCCCAGGGTTGTGCTGGAGGATCTGCGTCGGTGCTGGTGGGGTGCCGGGCTTGGCGCGTGCCGGTTGTGCTGGTGTGGGGGTCGCGGTGTGCTGGGCGGGGTGGCTCGGTTCGTGTCCGCCGGTCAGGTCGGGACCTGTGCTCTGCGTCGTGACCGGGGCGGTCTTGCCCTTGCCTTTGCCTTCGGTGCCGTCCTCGGTCTTGGGTGGTGGCGGGGTCGCGTTCGATGTCGGTGCGGGGCGCAGCGCACCGTGTTCGGCCAGGTAGTCCGACACCTCGTCCGCGTCCGGAGGGGCGGGCATCATCGTGCTCAGTGTGGCGCCGTTGTCCTGGCCGCCGTAGATGTCGGCCAGGGGCGTTCCCATGAAGTACGTCTGTGAGTGGAAGCTGTCGATCGGGCCGCCGACCTGTGCCTCACCGCTGTTGATCAGCGCGAGTGGTGTCTGGTTCGCCGCGGACACCCATGTGGTCAGGACCATGCCCACGGGGAAGGTGTGGTCGNCAGTGTGGCGCCGTTGTCCTGGCCGCCGTAGATGTCGGCCAGGGGCGTTCCCATGAAGTACGTCTGTGAGTGGAAGCTGTCGATCGGGCCGCCGACCTGTGCCTCACCGCTGTTGATCAGCGCGAGTGGTGTCTGGTTCGCCGCGGACACCCATGTGGTCAGGACCATGCCCACGGGGAAGGTGTGGTCGTGCGGGTTGTACCCGTCGACGAAGCGGAGGTCGTCGCCGGAGCCCTTGCCCTGGTGTGAGACCGACGCGTCCTTGGCCACGTCGATCTCGGCGGTGAAGGGGATGAAGTTCGTGTTCCTGGTGTCGAGATCCGGATGCGGAGTCGTGCCCAGCGGCGTGATGCTGCCGTTCTGCAGGTTCTCCCACGTGGGGTGCCAGCTCGGGACACCGCGGTACAGCTCGACGCCATCCGATAGATACGCCAAGGCCTGGTCCGCCATCGCCTGCTTCTCGCGGAGGTCCGTGCCGTCCACCACAACCGCGTTGAGGAACAGCGGGACCCCCCTGACCCGGTAGAAGTCACCCACCCGCACGGCGGGCAACCTCAGGCCGCCGAGGTCGACGGTCTTGAGCTCGCTGTCCGGCTCGCTGTCCGGCTCGGCCTGCTCCGATGACGTGAACCCCTTCAACGACGACACGAGTGAGGAGAGGTAGCTGCCGCCACGTTCCCTGGTGATCCTGCCGGACACGAACCACTCGGCCAGATCGCGACCGGCGGCCTTCGAGTTCGCCGGCAACGTCACGTTCTCGAGCGCGAGCCTCGCTTGTGCCCGCTCGATGTCCTCGGCGGACACCTGCCCGCCTTCCCACCCCCACCGGCGCAGCTCCGCGTTGACCGCCTGCAGCAAGGCGGTGTCCGCGTCCATCTCGAACGTTCCGCCCTGCGTGAGCGTCTCGCCGGTGCTCAGCGGCAACGACGCCGTGCCATCGTTCGCGGTCGCGCTGTCGGTGTCGGGCTCCGGCTCGGCCGTGCCGGCAAACGACGCGACCGCGAGCCCGGTGGCGGTATCACCCTCGGCAATGCCGTCGCTGCCGGCGACCCCGTCGGCCTGCGCCACCACCGGCGGCGGCACCACGAGCGGCACCGGCCGAACCGCCTGCGTGTCCAACCGAGCAGCCGGCGGAGCACCACGCTGCAAGGTTTCCGGCGTGACGGTACCGACCTTCGCCGCCACACTCGGGCCGGGCGCAGGGGCGTTCGACGCCGCCGTACTCGACGCCGCCGTACTCGACGCCGCCGTAC
>NZ_JAJAEG010000058.1:0-33862 GCF_047445655.1 Lentzea alba | reverse complement strand
CTCCGCCCCGGACCCCGCCAATCTGATCAAAGACCGGCCAGCGCCGTGGGCGGGTTGATGGCACGCCTGTTGCGTTGGGCGGCTTGCTGTTGCGTTGTTTGGTTGCGGTGGTGGGGTGGTCCCGTACGGGAAGAGCGGCTCGCCTTCGGCATCGCACAAGAGCGGCTGGCTCACTCGGCGCGTTCGGGAGGGACGGCTTGCCTTCGGCTTCGCGGCAGTGTCAGACCTCGTCGATACGTTGGGTCGCGGGGGAGCCGGAATTCAAGGGACCCCTGCGGAAGCGTGCGCGCGAGGTGGCGAAACGCTGCTTACTACCGCAACCTTGCCTCTTTGTGCGTTGCCGGGGTGCGAAACGGCCCCCGGAGCGCGTGCTCCGGGGGCCGTCGAAACGAACCAAGCGGTCTGGCTGGGCGAATCAGGCGCCCTCGGCCGCCAAGTCGTCGTCGTCCATGTCCTTGCCGCCGTTGGCCGGCTTCGGGCCGTTCTTGCGGGTGCGGCGCTGCGGGCGCGGCAGGGCGGTGGGCGGTGGGGGAGGCGTGGGGGAGCCGCCGCCGAGGATCAGTTCGGCGAAGGTTGCCATTGCCTCGTCCAGCTGGCCGCCGATTCGCAGTTCGGATTCCTGGTTCGACTTGCGGACCAGGGACTGCAGGGCGTCGGTGTCCGGGCGGGCGCCGACGGTTTCGGCGACCTTGGACAGGCTGGCGTCCACCGAGCCGCCGAGTTCGGTGATTCGGGCCGCGAAGCCGTCTTCGACCTTGTCGAGGCGGGTGGTCATGTTGTCGAGCTGGGAGGTGACCTGCTCCAGGCGGCCGGCGAGGGCCTCGAGGCGGTCGGCTGCGTCCACCTGGTCGCGGGACTGTTCGATTGCCGCGTACAGGGCGGTGCGGGCCTCGTCCAGCTTGCCTTCGACGGTCGTGCGGGTGTCGGTGACGGCCGAGGCGAGCTCGGAGCGGGTCTCGGCCAGCGAACCGGCCAGGGAGTCGCGGGTCTCCGCCACGACGCCGGCCAGTTCGCCTCGGGTCTGGGCCACCGCGCCGGAGAGTTCGGTGCGGGTTTCGGCGAGGGCGCCGGAGAGCTGGTTGTGGCGGTCGGTGACGGTCGACACGAGCTTCTCGCGGCTGTCGTTGATCGCGCCGGCCAGCTCCCCACGGCTGTCGGCGATTGCGGCGATCAGTTCGGCGCGGGCTGCTGCCAGGGAGTCGCGGGACTCGTCGGCGCGGCCGTGGACGGCGGAGAAGGACTCGGCGAGGATCTTCTGCAGGGCCTCGCGGGTGCCGTCGAGGTGCTCGTGCACGCCCTCGTCGACCTCGTCGAGGCGGCCGCGGAGGGCGGCTTCCAGGGCCTCGATGCGCTCGCGGAGCGGGTTGGTGACGGCGCCCGGGATCGCGTCCACCTTGCCGTCCTGCTTGTCCAGGTGGCCGTCGAGGTCGTCGATGCGCTTGTGGATGCTCGCGAGCTTGTCCTCAAGGCCGTCCATGCGGCCCGCGACGCCCTCGAAGCGGCCGGCGACGCCGTCGAGGCGGCCGTCCAGCTGGGCGAAGGGCTTGGCCAGCTTGTCCACCAGGGCGTCCACCGCGCGGCCGATGTCGGCTACGGCGTTGTCCTGGGCCTCCAGCTTGGCGAGGGCTTCGTCCAGCCGCTCCGCGAGCACGCTGACCTCGGTGCGGTCCGGCAGCTCCGACAGGCGCTTGCGAACCGAACCCAGCGACTCCAGAGGCGACATTCGGGCGTGGATCTCGTCCAGCGCGTCGAAGATCTGCTGCTGCTCGCTCTCACGGATCTCCGCGGCGCGCGTGAGCATGTTGCGCATCCGATCGAAGGACATCGTGGAGTTGTTGTTCTCTGTCACGGCTGAGTGCCTTCGTCCAGGGGAGGGGGAGACCACGGGAGCCTATCCGCGTCACGGGACGTGTCTGTACCACCCCCGCCAGAAAACGGCCGGGTGCGGACGGGCGACTGACCCGATCAGGCTACCTGGTTGCGCTGAATGCCAAGTTACCGGCCGGATGCGTCCGATTGCGACCGGTGATGTTCCTACCTTGGGGTGACTCAAGCCTCGATGTGGTTGCAGAAAGTTGCTGATCACGGATCGGCAACATCCGTGAACCGACAAATGATCATATCGGCGACAAGATCATTTTGGCCAGCGCTGAAGCGGCGTGTCGACTGAAGTAACGTGTAGCAATGTCCACGCCGCTTTCCTTGGAGACCATCCGCAGCGCGCCGAAGGTGCTGCTGCACGACCACCTCGACGGTGGCCTCCGCCCGCAGACGGTGATCGAACTCGCCGATGCCTCCGGCTACCAGGGCCTGCCC
Organism: Lentzea alba; assembly: GCF_047445655.1. Lineage (GTDB taxonomy): Bacteria > Actinomycetota > Actinomycetes > Mycobacteriales > Pseudonocardiaceae > Lentzea > Lentzea alba_A. The sequence continues at coordinate 31,546 of NZ_JAJAEG010000058.1, read as the reverse complement.
ACCACAGACGCGGGCGTCCTGGGCGGCTGGTTCCGCGACAACGCCAACTCCGGGTCTCTTGTCCGCTACCTGGAGGGCTTCGCTCACACCTGCGGCGTCATGCAGGACGAGGCCGCGCTCATCCGCGTCGCCGCCGAGGCCGTCGAGGACCTCGCGGCCGACGGAGTCGTCTACGCCGAGATCCGCTACGCCCCCGAGCTGAACACCGAGAAGGGTCTCTCGCTGGAGCAGGTCATCGAGGCCGTCCAGGAGGGCTTCCGCGTCGGTGAGCAGCGGGTCGCCGCGACCGGCCGCAAGATCCGCATCGGCACGTTGCTGTGCGCCATGCGCCAGAACGAGGGCTGGCTGCGCATCGCCGAGCTCGCTGTCCGCTACCGCGACCTCGGTGTCGTCGGCTTCGACATCGCGGGCCCCGAGGCCGGCTTCCCTCCCACCAGGGGCCTCGACACGTTCGAGTACCTGCGCCAGCAGAACGCCCACTTCACCATCCACGCCGGTGAGGCGTTCGGCCTTCCGTCCATCTGGGAGGCGATCCAGCACTGCGGCGCCGAGCGCCTCGGCCACGGTGTCCGCATCGTCGACGACATCAAGGTCTCCGGCGACGGCACCGTCCAGCTGGGACGCCTGGCCGCGTACGTGCGCGACCGGCGCATCCCGCTGGAGATGTGCCCGACCTCGAACCTGCAGACCGGCGCCGCCGCCACCATCGCCGACCACCCGATCGGCCTGCTCGCCAAGCTGCGGTTCCGCGTCACCGTCAACACCGACAACCGCCTGATGAGCGACTGCTCGCTGTCGAGCGAGTTCGCCGCGCTGGTCGAGACCTTCGGCTACGGCTGGGCGGACCTGCAGTGGTTCACGATCAACGCCATGAAGTCGGCGTTCATCGGGTTCGACGAGCGGCTCGCGATCATCAACGAGCTGATCAAGCCGGGCTACGCGGCGCTCACCGCGTAGCCCACGCGCTCTCGTCGATCGGGCTGAGCGCGCGCAACGGTTCCCACCACGCGCGATTGGCCGCGTACCAGCGGATGGTGTCCCGGACACCGGCCTCGAAGCCGATCTCCGGGCGCCAGCCGAGCTCGCGGCCGATCGCGCGAGAGTCCAGCAGGTAGCGCCGGTCGTGCCCCGGCCGGTCCGCCACGATCGACTTCCGCGACTGCGGCAGCCCCAGTTCGTCGAGGACGAGGTCCGCTATCTGGTCGACGCTCGCCTCGACGCCCGTGCCCACGTGGTAGGTCCGGCCGATCTCGCCGTCCCGCAGCACCGCGTCGATCGCCCGGCAGTGGTCCAGCACGTGAATCCACTCGCGCCGGTTGTCGCGGGCCGCGTAGATCGGCAGCTGCTTTCCGTCCAGCGCAAGGGTCGTGAACAGCGGAAGCACGTTCTCCGGGAACTGACGGGGCCCGTAGTTGTTGGCGCAGTTGGTGATCGTGACCGGCAGGTCGAACGTCTCGAAGTACGAGCGCACGGCATGATCCGCGCCCGCTTTCGACGCGTTGTAGGGCGTGCGCGGGCGGTACGGCGACTCTTCGTGAAACGCGTCGACCGCGTCCAGCGCAAGGTCTCCGTAGACCTCGCACGTCGACACGTGGTGAAACCGTCGCACGCCGGCGCGACGGCACGACTCCAGCAGTGCCTGGGTACCCAGGACGTTCGTGCGGAAGAACAGGCCGGGATCCAGCACGGCGAGGCTGTTGTGCGACTCGGCGGCGAAGTTCACCACGACGTCGACGCCCTCGACGTCGGCCTCGGCGATGTCCGCGTGCACGAACTCCACGTCGCCAGGCAGGTTCGCGCGCGTGCCGCGGTAGGTCAGCGCGTCGAGAGCGATCACCTCGTCCAACGGGTGTTCGCGCAGCCAGTAGCGGGTGAAGTGCGAGCCGATGAACCCGGCCGCACCGGTGACGAGCACGCGCATTCTCAGTCCTCCGAACGGATCGGTGCTACCCCAGGTGGTTCCGCGCCGGGCCAGCCGCGGAACTCGACCTCCAGCTGGAACCGGTGGCCCAGGTAGTGGTGCTCGGACAGGGCGATCGGGTGCTCGGCGGCATCCAACGCGATGCGCCGCACCAACAACACGGGTGTGCCTACCGCGACGCCGAGCAACGGGCCGACGTCACCCGCGGCCACGGCGGCGATGCTCTGCCGCACCACGGCGATCTGGTTTCCGTTGCGCCGCAACGTTTCCCAGGTTCCGGGAGACTCGGCGTCGGCACGACTGACCGGCGCTGCCAAGGCCAACGGCACCCACTCGGTCACGACGTCCAGCGGCGACGAGCCGGTGCGGCGCAGCGACCGGACGCGAAGCATCTCGCCGGTGCCGAGCGTCAAAGCGACACTGGAGGGCGCCTCGCGGTAGCCGTATTCGAGAACGGTCCGCACCAGCGAGACACCGGCTTCGGCGACCGCGGACTGCGCGTGCTGGAACGTCCCGAGCGCGAGTGGCTGCGCGAACGAAGCCACGTACCAGCCGGCACCCTTTCGTGACGCCAGCAGCCCCTCGTTGCGCAGAAGCTCCAGCGCGCGGCGCACGGTCACGCGACTGACCTCGTACCGCCGGCCGAGCTCCGCCTCGCTCTCGATGGCCCCCGCCGGACCGTAGTCGCCGAGCGTGATGCGTTCCCTCAGCTCAGCGGCAAGACGCTGCGATCGAGAGCCTGTCATAAACCTGTATCATACAGGCTGCTGCAACCGGTTCTGGTTCCGGCACCGGTTGACCGGTCAACGACAGCTGGCCGACAGGTGCCGCTGGCAATCTGGGATTTGCCGTCACCCCAACGGTTTCGTCCCAGAAAGAGTGGTCAAATGCGCCCTGCTCTGATTGCCGGCGGACTCGCTGTTCTCGCCTCGATGGCGTTCGCGCTGCCCGCGAGCGCCTCGGGTGAGAACGCCGCGTTCTACAGCGGTAGCAACCTGTCCGGCTCGAAGTCGCCGGTCGACCTCGCGAACGGCGAGTGCGTGAACGTCGCGCCCGTGCGGTCCGGGATCAACATCTCGTCCGCCGACATCGAGGTCTTCTTCAACGCCGACTGCAAGACGGGTCTGCCCGGCCGCTCCGGCGACACCTACTACGTCCTCGGCAGCCTGCACCAGGGCAACTTCCCGTTCGCCGCGGTGAGCTACCGAGTCCGTTAGGCGCCAATGCAAAAGGGCCACCCCGGCGCGGGGTGGCCCTTTTCGCGTCTACCGCACTCAGTTGGAGTTGAGGCGGTCCTCGAAAGCAGCCTGGAGGGCGCGGAACGCGGCCACCTCGGCGTCGTACGGGGCGGACGGCGCGAGGCGCGTCGGGTCCGGCGCGACCACGAAGGACACGAGCCAGCCCAGCGACTCGGACGGCGCCAGCGCCTCCTTCACGGACTCGTCCTCTGCCCACTCGGCCGCGTCCTCGAACAGTTCGACGGCGAGGTCGAGCTGCTGCGGGTCGAGGGAGTCGGGGCCCTCCTCCATGTCCTCGGCGATGCCGGTCAGCACGTAGACGTTCTCGTCGTCCACGTCGACCTCGAGCTCGCCGGCGGTGGCCTTGACCTTGACGTCGTTCCACGTCTCGACGTTCGCGAGGTCGTGTTCGTCGTTCTCCGCCACGAAACGGCTGAGGGCGCGGGCCGAGGAGAAGACCTCGATCTTGCCGCGGCGGCCGAGGAACACCGGGTCGTCGCCCAGGTAGCAGCGCAGCGTGTAGAACTCGCCGGCGGACGTGATGATCTTGATGGGGTCGATGCCCGCGTCCGCCCAGAAGCCGGTGGGCTCGGCCTTCTCCTCGTCGGAGTCCTCGTCGTCGGAGTCGGCTGCGGCGGCCGCGGTCTGGGCCTCCAGCGCGGCGAGCTCCTCCTGCGCGACGGCCAGCTCCTTCTCCGGGACCTCCGGCGTGTTCACCACGCTGTCGATCGCGTCGAGGACCTCGTCCCACTTCTCGGAGACGATCTCGGACATCTCGTCCCACAGCTTCGCGCCGTCACGGCCGCTGAACGGCAGCGTGCCCTGCGGCAGCAGCGAGAAGCCCTCCGCCGAGTCGAGGACCTCGTGGACCTTCTCCAGGTCGCAGACGTCTGCGAGGGCACGCACGATGGCGATGACGTCGGCCAGCTCACCGATCGTCCAGGTGTCCGGGTCCTCGGCGATCAGCTCGGGCACGCCGACGAGGTCGAACTGGTGGTTGTCGTCCGGCGAGAGGTCCGCGACGCCCAGCGAAGGCACGACCGGCCACGCAGGGTGATCGGTGAGGTCGTGCTCTTCGGCGGTGCGCACGAAGGCGGCGAGGTGCGCGGCGTCGGGGAAGACGAACAGGTCCTCCTCGTCGCCGAGGAACGCCTCCCACTCCTCGCCCTTCTCTCGCCAACGGGGTGCCCACAGCGTGACGACGTCACCCTGCGTCAGCCCCAGCTCGATGGGGACGATGTCCTGCGCCATCCTGACCTCCCGGTCACGCCTGCCTGATGCCGTGGGCGAGCCTAACGGTGCTGATCACCGGCGCCCAAAGGGGTTCTCGAAGTACGCGTCCTCGTCGGGGTCCTCGACGAGGGGTGTCCGCGGCCGCCGCTCCGCTGGTGCCTCCGGAGCTGCGGATTTCGGGGGTACGACCGGGTTCCAGGTCGACCGGAAGGGGGAGTCTCCGGCAATCGACTCCACGTCGATCGCCACGCCGTCACCCAGTGCCAATGCCATCTTGTTGAAGCTCGTCTGCACGGCCGCGTTCGTCGCGAGCCGCGCGGTCTCCGTGACGACCTGCCCGACCGCCTGCGGACCCTGGTTCAGCAGCGCGGGGTGCAGGTGCACGGCCTTGAGCTCGCCCGTCGCCGACGCCGTGACGGTGCACAGCCCGTTCGGGTGCTCGACCGTGGCGGCCACGGCCTTGAGGTCGCGTTGCAGCCGCTCGGTGGCCTGCATCCGCTCTTCGTTCACCGCCGCCACCCGTACTCGTCCTCGTCCTGACCGGGAACGATCCCCAGCTCCGTCAGCTCCCGCGGGTCGACGACCCGCTCCAGCGACTGGTGCAGCCGGGTCGAGGCGCTGCGCCGCGCCTTCTCCGCGATGCGCATGATCTCGGCGGCCAGCCCTTGCGGCCCCATCCTGAGTGCCGCGGCGCTCACCGTGATCTCCTGCGGCGGACCCGCCGGCGTCGCCACCACCGTCACCGCACCGTCCGGTGAGGACGCACGGCCCGTGATGGGACCGCTGCGCGTGACGTGCTGCGACACGGCCTGCTCGACATCGCGCACCTTCCGTGCGGCGCGCTCGACGTCGTCGTCCACCTGATCACCCCCTACTGCGACACAGTGTGCCGCATGATCCTGCGTTCGGTCGTGCTGTTCGGACTCGCGGCCCTCATGGAAATCGGCGGCGCCTGGCTCGTCTGGCAGGGCGTGCGGGAACATCGCGGCTGGCTGTGGATCGGTGGTGGCGTCATCGCGCTGGGCGTCTACGGCTTCGTCGCGACCCTGCAACCCGACGCCAACTTCGGCCGGATACTCGCTGCCTACGGTGGCGTGTTCGTGGCCGGCTCACTCGCCTGGGGCATGGTCGTCGACGGCTTTCGGCCGGACCGCTACGACGTGCTGGGCGCGCTGATCTGCCTGGCCGGGGTGGCCGTGATCATGTACGCGCCCCGGTGATCCGGTCAGCCCGTCGGGCGGTAGAAGCCGTAGAACGACATCCCGCTGTTCGTCGTGCGGATCTTGCCGACCTGCACGGGGTCGCCGGCCTCGACCATCTGACCGTTGCCGATCACCATCGCCACGTGCCCGTCCCACACGACGAGGTCGCCCGGCAGCAGTTGGTCCGGCGGCACCGAGGCGCCCATCGCCTGGGACGAGGCCGGTCGCGGGATGTCGAACCCGGCGTTCTTGTACGCCCACTGCGTCAACCCCGAGCAGTCCGTGCCCTGCGGCGGGTTCGCGCCACCCCACACGTACGGCGTGCCCAGTGCCGACAACGCGTTCCGGACCGCCTTTGCCGCTGTCTCGTTCGGAGCCTCGGCGCTGCTGCCGTCGGGCAGGTTCACGCCGACACCGGTGCCGGGCTGCGGCGGAATCGCGACCGGGAGGCGAGGGCCGGAACCACCGCCACCGCCACCTGAGCCACCGCCACCACCGCCGCCCGAGCCGCCACCTCCTCCGCCCGAGCCAGATCCCGAACCGGAGCCGGAACCCGTCCCGGTCGACTCCTGCTTCTTGGTGTCTGTGGCTCCGGCAACGGACGTGGTGCCGTCATCGCCGCCCAGCGGTTCGCCGAGCTTCGCCAACGCGCCGGCGTCGGGCTTCTGCAGTCCGTTCAGCTGACCGACGAGCTGCGAGAGCTGGTCGCGCACCTTCTGCAGTTCGGCGGAAGTCTTGCCCTGGTAACCGGAAGCCAGCCCGGCCAGGTCGGCCAGCGCGGCGAGCACGACACCCGGACCGGCCACCATCGACAACGTCACGGCGGCGGCCAGCTTCGGCGTGGCCTTCGAGACGAACTCGTCGATCAGGCCCTGGATCGCGGTGCGCCCGCCGGTCACTGCGGAGACACCGGTGGAGGCCGCGGTCTTGATAGCGGAAGCGTTGGTGGACAACATGTTCGCGGCCGACGTGAAGGCGGCGACGCGGCCGGTGAACGTGTTCGCCTTGTCGCCGGACCACGTGTTCAGCACCGCGGTCGAGGCCGACGAGTGCCGTCCGCTCAGGTCGGTCAACGCGGTCTGCGCACGGCCGAAGGCGTCGCCGGCCCGCGTGGCGCCGCCGGTGTCACCGTCCAGCTTGGCGAGGTCTTCCTTCATGGGCGCGATGAACCCGCTCAGCAGCCCCTCGACGCTCATGCGCGCGCCGCCTTGTCCAGCGACGCCTTGTGCGCCTCTTCCTGAGCGATGTAGGCGTCACGGGCCTTCACGACGGCGTTTCCCAGGCCTGCCAAGCCCGACGACGCGGCCTTCAGAGCATCCATCTGGGCTTGGGCGGCGGTCTGGAACGCGGCGTTGAGGCCCACCTCGTTGCCGATCTTGCCGAAGCAGTCGCCCGGCAACGAGGTCGTGCCGTTCAACGTGCCCGTGCCGACCGCGCCCACCTCGCTCGCCAGACCGTTCGCGGCCGACGCGTATCCGGTCAAGGCGTCGAGGTCGACCTTGAGACCCTGTTCCGCCATCTGAAAGCTTCTTCCCCCAGTAGTGACCTGTTCGCCTTGATCCTGCCCCGATGGGCGGTACCTCGCCCGACGTTCCGCCAAGATCATGGAACCGTGGGTGTGATCGAGCACTGGAACCGGATCCTGGCATGGCTGGCGGAGCACGCTCCGGCCACCCGTGCCGTGCTGCGGCCGAGGTATGACGCGCTGCCGGAGCTTCGGGTTCCGATCGACCTGCAGATGTGGTGGAGCGTCTACGGCGGCACCGAGGAAGGCCTCTACGCCGAGATCCTGCCGCCCTTCTACACGCCGATGGGCGCCGATCGCGCGTTCGTGCTCAGGGAGACCCACACGAGCAAGCCCGCGGACGCCTCCGAGGCGGGTTCGCCGACCGCCGGCTTCCACCCCGAGTGGCTGCCGATCGCGTTCGACGGCACGGGCGACGTGCTCGCGGTGGACCTGCGCCCCGGCGTGCTGCGCGGCTGCGTGGTCGAGTGGGACCAGGAGCGCAACGAGATGGTCAAGCCGGAGTGGACGTCGATCCTGGAGATGTTCGACCAGGTCGCGACGGCACTGGAGACGCGCAGCGCGGTCGGGCACTGCTTCCCCGAGGTCAACACGGCGGGCGAGCTGGGCTGGCGGACTAGCTGACCTCGAGCTCGATGAAGCGCAACGCGGCCAGTCCCTGCAGGATCAGGTCGACGCCGAGTGCCGCCAGCAGCACGCCGAGCACCCGCACCAGCACCCACGCGTAGGTCATCTTCACCCAGCGCAGCAGGATGCCGAGCACCGCGATCGAGGCCAGGTCCAGCGCGACCACCGCGACGAACGCTCCGCCGAGGATCAACGTCGACGGCACCGTGCTCTCCTCGGCCAGCAGGAAGAGATATGCCAGCGCCACGGGGTTCGCGTAGTACGAGGTCGCGAGCTCGTGCGTGCCGCCGGTCTCGTCGTGGGTGGGCTCCTGCTTGCGGCCGAGCACCAGGTCCAGCGCGTGCACGAACAGGATCACGCCGCTGGCCAGCGTCAACGCCCCGCTGTTGATGTGGAACAACGTGAGCAGCACCCGCCCGGCCGCCACGACGAACAGCCCGACGCCGAGCGCGATGGCCGTGGAGGTCAACGCGACCCGCCAGCGCGTCCGGGAGTCGGCGCCCTGGGTGTCGACCAGGAACGCCAGCAGGATCTTCGGCGGGCCGACGACGGCGACCAGGATGCTGAACGCCTCGGCGAACTTCATGGCCGCCATGATCGAGCGGCCCGTGCCGCCCCGCCCGTTACCTCACGCTGGCGAGTGAACGCTGGGGCACGGCCACGGTCTTCACGCGGGCGTAGACCTTCACGGCGGCCAGCGCGCCGAGCCACCCGAGCGCGGTACCGGTGGTGTTGGTGATCAGGTCGTCGACGTCGAAGATCCGGTTGGCCCACAACAGCTGCGAGCCCTCGATGAGCAGTGAGACGCCGTACCCGATCAACGCGGCCTGCCCGACCGTGCGCCTGCCCCAGAACATCAGCATCGCGCCGAGCGGCACGAACAGCAGCACGTTCAAAGTCATCTGGTCGAACGCGATCTGCCCGTCGCGGAAGGTGTCGGCGATCCACTGGAACGGCACCAGCTGCACGGCCTGACGCGGCGGCACGGTCTGCATCGGCAGGAACGTCGCTGCGAACAGCATGCTCGCGTAAACAGTGATGGTCGCGCCGCGCCACGTCAGCTGACGGAACAACAGCTGCGGCAGCAGGAAGACGACCGACAGGAAAAGGCCCCACTGGATGCTCGCAAGCTGTGCATTCGTCATGAATACAAGCTATGAAAATGGCCCTCAGCGCACATCGCGCTGAGGGCCGGTCTCAACCTCGTACTTACGGCCGAGAACTACTCCGCCGCGTAATCCCGCGGGCTGATGCCGCGTAGTACCGGCCCGCACGCCAGGGCCGCGACCAGCGCAACCACCATGCCTACGCCCACCGGGGCGAGCACCCACGGCGTCAGCGGCATTTCGCCGTGACCCACCATTCCGCGTGCGAGAGTGAGCAGTCCGAGCCCGACGACAATGCCCGCACCGCACGCCGCAATTGTGACCGCGAACACCGGCAGCATCACTTCCCGGCGCAATGCGTGACCCAGCACACGAATTGGCGTTCCGGCGGCGATCAACGCGCCGAAAGTGCGCCTGCGGTCGATCACCGACCCGGCCGCGGCCACCGCCGCGCCGATGCCTCCGAGCACCGCCGCGATCGACAGCCCGATGACCGTGGCGCGCTGCAGGTCGGCCATCAGCGTGTCGCCGTAGAGCTCCCGCTGCTCGCCGTCCACGAGCCGCACGCCCGGCAGCGTGCCGATCAACGCCGTGTGCACGGCGTCGCGGTTCTCGGGCGTTGTCGGCACGCCGACCATCGACACCTTGCCCTCGACGCCCGGCAGCAGCTCCGGGTCGATCACCGCGTTGATCCGGCCGGAGCCGTTGAACGGCCGCGTCTCGTGGTCCGCGAGCTTCGCCGTCACCTTGTCGTGCGGCCCGCTCGACCTGAACACGTCACCGGTCAGCTTCGAGTACGAGTACACGGCAGGTCCTGGCTGGCACGACAGACCGTTCAGCACCTTTGCGACGTCGACGCACTTGCCGACGATGACGTACGACCCGTAGTCGGTGTCCTTGCCGGTGCTCACGCTGCCGTCCAGCATCGTGGCGATCGGCGCCGAGGTCGCGAGCCGCAACGGCGTCACGTCGTGCGCCACCTGCTCCGCGACGATCGCGTCGGTCTTCCACGTGCTGTCGCGGTACGGCACCTGACTTTCCAGTCCTGGCAACATGGTCAGCGCCATCGAGCCGGTGAACACCGCGATCACCACCCCCGCCGAGCCGCGGAACGCCGCCACCGGGTCGCCGGCCAGTCGTCGTCCGGCCAGCAGCGTCGACGGCTTGCGCCACCGCCCCACGAAGAACCGGCCGACCCACGCGGTCACGACGGGCCCGGCCAGCACCAGAGCCAGTGCCACGGCGCCGAGTCCGAGCAGCACCACGGTGAACTGGCTGTCGCCGCCGGTCTCCTGCGCGTACAGGATGCCGAGGAAGAACACGCCCAGCGCCGCGGCGATCGACAGCAGCCGCCACGACCGGACCTTGCGCTTTTCGTCTGCCGCAAGGGGTTTCTGCACCACGCGGCGCAGGCCCATGATCGCCGCCGCGATGACCAGCACGGGAGCCAGCACAGCCACCGCCGTCACGACCGCGGGCGAGGGCACGAAGTCGCCGGGATACCAGGTGCCGCCCTCCCACGGGATCTTCGCGGTGATGTGGCTGAACGGCTGCGCGAGCACCACGCCGAGCACGCTGCCGACGACCGCGCCGACCGCGGTCTCCACGGCGGTCATGATCACCACCTGCCGCGGACTGGCACCGGCGAGCCGCAACGCGGCCAGGCGCCGTTCCCGTTTCGCCGCAGTCAATCGAGCAGCAGACGCGACCAGCACCAGACACGGCACGACGAGCACGACGAGCCCCACGCGGGTGAGCAGGTAGAGCATGCCGTGGTAATCGTCGCGGTAAGAACCGGTGCCGCCGGCCAGGCTGTCCGCGGGGTAGCCGTTCTCCACCTCGTCGTGCCCGATGATCGCGACGAGCTCACCGGGGAACTTCAGCGCGTCCTGCCCCAGCACGCCGATCTGCTTGCCGGGGAAGCGGTTCCCGAGCTTCTCCGGCGGAGTTTCGCGCACCAGGTCGGCCAAAGCGGGCGACAACAACACCTCTCCGGCTTCCGGGAACTTCCCGATGCCGGCCGCGACCTTGACCTCGCCCGGCTGGTTGCGTGCGACGTCGAACCGTTCGATGAGCTTGCCGTCGAACGAATCCTTGTTCACCGCAACGGAGATCGCGCTCTTGTCGACCTGTCCCAGCACGTCGCGCCACGCCGTGCGGTCCGCCCGCGCCTGCAGGCCGTTCGGTGCGGCGACGAGCCACAGCACCAGCGACACCGCGATCATCACGCCGAGCGCGACGAGCACGGTCGCCACCTGGCTGCGCCGGTCCCTGCGCAGCACCGCGAGAGCGATCCTCACGCGGACACCGCCCCAGAAATCGACCCGGCAGCGATGCGTCCGTCCTGGATCTCCACGACACGCAAAGCGCGGTCCGCGATCGCCTTGTCGTGCGTGACGATCACGACGGCCGCCCTGGTCTCCTCGGCGGCGGCCAGCAGGGCGGTCATCATCTCCTGTCCGGTGCGCGTGTCGAGGGCACCGGTCGGTTCGTCCGCGAAGATCACCCGCGGCCGGTGCGCCAGCGCTCGCGCGATCGCCACCCGTTGCGCCTGGCCGCCGGACAGCTCACCGGGCCGCCGTTTCTCCAGACCCTGCAGCCCGAGCCGTCCCAGCCACAGCCGGGCCGCGCCCAGCGACTCCTCCCGCGAACCGCCCGCGAGCAGCATCGGCAGGGCGGCGTTCTCCTCGGCGGTCAGCTCGGTGACGAGCATGCCCGACTGGAACACGAACCCGAACGCCGTGCGCCGCAGCTCGCTGCGACCTGTCTCGTTCAGCTCGCCGATCGCGCGCCCGTCGAGGAACACGTCGCCGCCGTCGGCGCGCAGGATGCCGGACAGCACGTGCAGCAGGGTCGTCTTGCCGGAGCCGGACGGACCCACGACCGCAAGCACGTCCCCGGCGGAGATGTCGATGTCCACCCCGGCGAGCGCGTGCACGTCGCCGTAGGTCTTGACCAGGCCACGAGCGGCCAGAACCGAATTCATGTTCTTCAAGGTGCCGGTCGTGAGCTCGCCAAACCTCAGCCGGAACGACACACCGGGTCAGCCGGATGACCGAGGCCGGAGAGGTGTGGTGGTCCTACCGTTGTCATCCGTGGACAGTCACCGGGGCCAATGGCCGATCGCCGTCGTGCTCGCGTTGCTGATGCTGGGCGAGCTCATTCTGATGAACGGGCCGGGCAGCTCCGAGGCCCTCGTGTGGCTGCTCAGCGTGCCACCGTGCATCGCGGCGGTCGCGTCGTTCAAGACGCGTGCCTTCACGATCCCGGTGACCGTGGTGTCGATCTTCGTGTCGTCGTTCGTCTTCCCGGTGTTCGACGTCAACCTGCCCACGATCCTGAGCCCGCTGACGGTGGCCGAGACCGCCGCGTGCCTGGTCCTGACGGCCGTCGTCGTCCGCGAGGAACCCCGCCGCGCCGCCACGTGGTCGGTGGGCGCGCTGATGGCCGTGAGCTTCTTCGCCGCCATCGTCCGCGACAACTGGCTCTCCCGGGCGGGCGCCAACGAGATCCTCGGCGCACTGGTCCTGGGCTCGCTGGCGGTCGGCACCGGCCTGTACTTCCGCGCCCGCGACACCGAGAGCGGCCGCCTGATCGCCGCCGCCGTCAACGACGCGCAGAAGGAAGAACGCATTGCGCTGGCCCGCGAGCTGCACGACGTGGTCGCGCACCACGTGACGGGCATGCTCGTGCAGGCTCAGGCCGCGTTGGAGGTCTCCGACGACGACCCGCGCGCCGCCCACCGGTTGCTGCCCGGCATTGTCCGATCGGGCACGGAAGCCCTCGGCGCGATGCGGCGCCTGGTCGGCACGCTGCGCCAGGGCGAGAGCGACGTGGCGACCACGGACCTCGCCGCCGACGTGATCACGACCGTCGAACGCACCCGCGAGCTCGGGTTCGAGACCCGGCTGCGCATCGACCTCCCCGACGAGGTGCCGCCCGAGCTCGGCCGCTCGGTGTTGCGCCTGGTCCAGGAGTCGCTCACCAACGTGCACAAACACGCCCAGTCCCCGACGATGATCGACGTGGAGATCTCCAGGGCGCCCGGCAACGCGCTGCGCGTGGTCGTGGCCGACGACGGTCAGCCGCACGAGCTGAACCAGGGTGGATACGGTCTCGTAGGCATGCGTGAGCGGGTCGACCTGCTCGGCGGCCTGTTCTCCGCGGGTCCGCGTGAGAACGGCTGGCAGGTGCTCGCCGAGCTACCCCTGGAAGGGAAGAAGTGATCTCGGTCCTCATCGCCGACGACCAGGAGATGGTCCGCGTCGGTTTCCGCATGATCCTCGAGAAGCAGCCGGACATCACGGTGGTGGCCGACGTCGCGGACGGGATCAGCGCTGTCACGGCCGCGCGTGAGTTCAAACCGGACGTGGCGTTGCTCGACATCCGCATGCCAGGCTTGGACGGGCTGGAGGTCACCAAGAAACTCGCCGGTACCACCAAGGTCGTCGTCGTCACCACTTTCGACCTCGACGAATACGTGCACACGGCGTTGGAGAACGGCGCTTCGGGCTTCCTGACCAAGGACGCCGGGCCGGCGTTGCTGGTCGAGGCGGTGCGGGCGGCGGCGCAGGGCAACGCGTTGATCTCGCCCCAGGTCACCGTCCGGATGCTGGAGCACTTCTCCCGGCCCGCCGAGCGGCCCGACCTCGGGTTGCTGACCGCACGCGAGCAGGACGTCGTGCGGGAGGTGGCACGCGGGCTCACGAACCAGGAGATCGCGTCGTCGCTCTACCTGTCGCTGTCGACGGTGAAGACGCACCTCGCGTCCGTGCAGACGAAGCTGAACGTGCGCAACCGGGTGGAGATCGCCTCTTGGGCGTGGCGCGCCGGTCTGGTGAACTCCTGAGCATGTCCGAGTTCCCGCGCACGATCGGCAAGGTCGCGACCCGTGAGCTGGCTTCGAACGGCTACACGACGTTCGACTCGCTCACGAAGGTCTCGGCCAAGGAGTTGCTGAAGATCCACGGCGTCGGCCCGAAGGCGATCCGGATCCTGGGCGAGGAGCTGGCGGCGCAGGGCAAGGCCTACGCCGCCGACTAGCTCCTGTCAGACACCCATCGGGTGCCAGACCGTCTTCGTTTCGAGGTAGGCCCGCAGCCGGGACATGTCCGGCTCGCGGGTGAAGTCCTCGCTCGCCTTGTTGCGCAGCACGCGCTTCACCGTGCCCGCCGCCGATCGCTCCAGGTCGGCCCGGAGCGACTCCGGGGCGCCGGTGAGGTCGAGCGCGTTCACGTCACCGTGCGACGCGAGCCACGGCGCGATCTCCGCAGTGCGGCCGGTGATGATGTTGACGACACCACCGGGCACGTCCGAAGTGGCCAGCACCTCGGACAGCGTGATCGCGGGCAGCGGCCGGTCCTGCGAGGTGATGACCACGCAGGTGTTGCCGGAGGCGATCACCGGCGCGATCACGGACACCAGGCCCAGCAACGACGACTGCTGCGGTGCCAGCACGGCCACCACACCCGTCGGTTCCGGCGTGGAGAACGAGAAGTACGGCCCGGCGACGGGGTTCGAGGAACCCAGCACGGCCGCGATCTTGTCCGTCCAGCCCGCGTACCAGACCCAGCGGTCGATCGCGCTGTCCACAAGGGACTGCGCCTTCTTCAGCTGCACGCCTTCGGACTGGGCGACCTCGTTGATGAACTGCTCGCGGCGGCCCTCCAGCACCTCGGCCACCCGGTACAGGACCTGGCCGCGGTTGTAGGCCGTGGCGCCGGACCAGCCCGGGAAAGCCTTGCGGGCAGCGGCGACCGCGTCCCTGGCGTCCTTGCGGGAGCCCTGCGCGGCGTTGGCGAGGAAGCCGCCCTTCGAGTCGGTCACCGGGTAGCTGCGGCCGGACTCGGAGCGCGGGAACTTGCCGCCGATGTAGAGCTTGTAGGTCTTCGCGACCGTGACGCGATCAGACATCGAGGTAGGCCTCCAGACCGGTGCGGCCGCCCTCACGGCCGAAGCCCGACTCCTGGTAACCGCCGAACGGGGCGGCCGGGTCGAAGCGGTTGAACGTGTTGGACCACACCACGCCGGCGCGCATCCGTTGCGCCATCCAGAGAATGCGCGAGCCCTTCTCGGTCCACACACCGGCGGACAGGCCGTACGGCGTGTTGTTCGCCTTGGCCACGGCCTCCTCGGGCGTGCGGAACGTCAGCACCGACAGCACCGGGCCGAAGATCTCCTCGCGGGCGATCCGCATCGCCTGCGACACGTTCGAGAACACCGTCGGGGCGAAGAAGAAACCCTTGTCCGGCAACGGGCACGACGACGTCCAGCGCTGGGCGCCCTCGGCCTCGCCCGACTCGGTCAGCTCCTTGATCTTGGTGAGCTGCTCGCGCGAGTTGATCGCGCCGACGTCGGTGTTCTTGTCGAGCGGGTCGCCGACGCGCAGCGTGTTGATCCGCACCTGCAGCTTCTCCAGCAGCTCGTCGGCGACGGACTCCTGCACCAGCAGGCGGGATCCGGCGCAGCAGACGTGGCCCTGGTTGAAGAAGATGCCGTTGACGATGCCCTCGACGGCCTGGTCGAGCGGGGCGTCGTCGAACACGATGTTCGCGGCCTTGCCACCCAGTTCCAGCGTGAGCTTCTTCGACGTGCCGGCGAGCTGGCGCTGGATGATCTTGCCGACGTCTGTCGAGCCGGTGAATGCCACCTTGTTGACGTCCGGGTGCTCGACGAGCGTCGCGCCGACGTCACCGGCGCCGGGGATGATGTTGACGACGCCCGGCGGCAGGTCGCACTGCTGGATGATGTCGGCCAGCACGAGCGCCGAAAGCGGCGTCGTCTCGGCCGGCTTCAGCACCACCGTGTTGCCGCACGCCAGCGCGGGCGCGATCTTCCACGCGGCCATCAGCAGCGGGAAGTTCCACGGGATCACCTGTCCCGCAACGCCCAGCGGCTTGGGGTCGGGACCGTAGCCCGCGTAGGAGAGCTTGTCCGCCCAGCCCGCGTGGTAGAAGAAGTGCGCGGCGGCCGTCGGCACGTCGACGTCGCGCGACTCCTTGATCGGCTTGCCGTTGTCGAGCGACTCCAGCACCGCGAGCTCACGCGCGCGTTCCTGGATCTGCCGCGCGATCCGGTAGATGTACTTGGCCCGCTCACTTCCAGGCATCTTCGACCACACGCGGTCGTACGCACGACGTGCGGCCTTGACCGCGGTGTCCACATCGGACGTGGACGCCGTGGAGACCTCGGCGAGCACCTCCTCGGTGGCCGGGTTGATGGTCTTGAGCGGTTCGCCGGTGCCCTCGACGAACTTGCCGTCGACGAACATCCGGTAGTTCGGCTTGAGGTTCGCGATGTCCCGCGACTCGGGCGCGGGGGCGTATTCCCACATGTCTTCAGTCCACCGTCACGTAGTCCGGGCCGCTGTAGTGGCCGTCCAACTGGGTCCGCCGCTGCATGAGCAGGTCGTTCAGCAACGTCGACGCGCCGAACCGGAAGAGGTGCGGGTCGAGCCACTCGGGCCCCGCGACCTCGTGCACGGCGACCAGGTACTTGATCGCGTCCTTGGTGACGCGGATACCGCCGGCGGGCTTCACCCCGCGCAGCTCTCCGGTCTGGTTCTTCCAGTCCCGCACGGCCTGCAGCATCACGTGCGTCACCGGCAGGGTCGCGGCGGGCTGCACCTTGCCGGTCGAGGTCTTGATGAAGTCGCCGCCGGCCAGCAGCGCGAGCCACGACGCGCGGCGGACGTTGTCGTACGTCACGAGCTCGCCGGTCTCCAGGATGACCTTGAGGTGCGCGTCCCCGCAGGCTTCCTTGACCTTGACGATCTCGTCGAACACCTGTCCGTAGCGGCCGCTCAGGAACGCACCGCGGTCGATCACCATGTCGACCTCGGTCGCGCCCTGCTCGACGGCGAACCGGGTGTCCGCGAGCTTGATGTCCATCGTGCTGCGGCCGCTCGGGAACGCCGTCGCGACGCTGGCGATGTTGATGCCGGTGCCCTTGAGCTCGTCGGCGGCCGTCTTGACCATGTCCGGGTAGACGCAGACCGCCGCGACCTGCGGCACGTCCGGCCGCTCCGGGTCGGGACGCTTCGCCTTGGCGGCCAGGCTGCGCACCTTGCCGTGCGTGTCCGCGCCCTCCAGCGTGGTCAGGTCCACCATGCTGATCGCCAGGTCGATGGCGTGCAGCTTGGAGGCCTTCTTGATGCTCCGCGTGCCGAGGCCCGCGGCTCGTTGCTCGACGCCGACCTGGTCGACGCCGGGGAGCCCGTGCAGGAAACGCCGCAGCGACGATTCGTCGCGCACGGCGTCAGCCAGGGCCGACGGCAGTGTCGTTGGAGCAGCCATGCCGCGAGTCTAAGCGGAATGGGACGCCCGTCCTAAGTGAAGCCGTTTACGCTGTTCAGGCGTATCTGCGGGTCGTTCGCAACCTTGTCGCGCGCCTGGCCGTCCTCCTGGATCATGTGGGGGTGGTTGCCGTGCTGAGGATCACGGTTCTGGGGTCCGTGGACGTGTGGGTGGACGGCTCGCGCCTTCCGCTCGGCTCACCCCTGCAGCGAACCCTGTTCGCGATGCTCGCGCTGGAGGCGGGCAACGCGGTGTCGGTCGACCGGCTCGTCGACGCGCTGTGGGGCGAGTCGCTGCCGGGGGATCCTCGCGGGTTGGTGCACAGCTACTCGTCACGGCTGCGCAAGGTGCTGCGGCCGGCCGGGATCTCGCTGGGCAAGCGGGCCGCCGGGTACGTGCTCGAAGTCGAGCCGCGGGTGGTGGACCTGCACGACTTCCGCGCGCTCGTGCGGGAGGGGGAGCTGAGCCCGGCGCTGGAGCTCTGGCCCGGTTCCGCGCTCGGCGGGGTGACGGACTCCGACGTGGTGGCCGCCCTGCGGACCCGGTTGCACGAGGAACGGCTGACCGCGGTGGAGGAGCTGGCTTCGCGGCTGCTGGACGCCGGCCGTGACGCCGAGGCCTTGGGTGAGCTGCAGGCCTCGGTGGCCCTGAACCCGATGCGGGAGAGCCTGGTCCGGCTCGAACTGATCGCGCTGTACCGGTGCGGGCGGCAGGCGGACGCGTTGAAGCGCTACGAGGCCACGCGCGAGATGCTCGCCGACGAGCTCGGCATCGACCCCGGCGCCGAGCTGCAGGACGTCTACGCGCGGATCCTGCGCGCCGACCCGTCGCTGGCGCCGCCTCCGGCTCAGGTGGTCGCGCTGCCGTTCGACGTGCAGGACTTCACCGGCCGGGCGGTGGAACTGGCGCAGCTCAGCGACGGCAACTCGGTCGTGGTGGTCGACGGCATGGCGGGCGTGGGCAAGACGGCGCTCGTGGTGCGGGCGGTGCACCAGCTCGGTGACCGGTACCCGGACGCGCGGATCTTCGTCGACCTGCACGGGTTCACGCCGGGTCGTGAGCCGGTGACGTCGTTCGCCGCGTTGCAGCACCTGTTGCAGGCGGTCGGCGTGCCGTCGTCGCGGATCCCCGGCGATCTCGATCAGCGCATCACCTTGTGGCGCACGGAGATGGCGCACCGGCGGGCGATCGTCGTGCTGGACAACGCGGTCTCCTCGGACCAGGTCCGGCCGTTGCTGGTCGGCGCGCCCGGCAGCCTGACGGTGGTGACGAGCCGGCTGCGGCTGGTCGTCGACGGCGCCGCGGCGTTGTCGCTGGACGTGTTGCCCGCTGCGGAAGCCGTGGCGTTGGTGACCGGGATCGTGGGCTCCCGAGCTGATTCCCCGGCGACGGCCGAGCTGGTCGAGGTGTGCGGAGGGCTGCCGCTGGCGTTGCGCATCGCTGCCGCCCGATTGGTCAGCCGTCCAAGATGGACGGTCGAGGACCTCGTCGAACGACTGCGCGAGCACCACAGGACGTTGCCGGAGCTGACCGCGGGGGACAAGGACGTCGTCGCGTCGTTTTTGTTGTCGTACGAGCAGTTGAGCGACGCGCACCAGCGGATGTTCCGGCTGTTGGGCCAGATCCCGGGCCCGGACGTCGACGCGCACGGTGCCGCCGCCCTGGCCGACGTGTCGTTCCACGACGCCCGCGACCTGTTGGAAGACCTTCTCGACCACCACCTGCTGATGCAGCACGAACGGGGCCGGTACACGTTCCACGACCTGGTGCGCGAGTTCGCTCGCTCGCTGTCCGACGACGAACCGTCCGGCCTGCTCGACTACTACCTGCACGTCGCGAACACCGCGGCCCACATCCTGCAGCCGGGCAGACCGGACTCGTCGCCGAAGATCGACCGCCTGCCGCTCGCCGTGCCGGTGCTGCGCGACGTGGCGGACGCGATGACGTGGGTACGCACCGAGCGCGAGAACCTCGTGGCCTCCGTGCGGTTCCTCGCGGAGATCGGCGACAACCACAACACCTGGGCGTTGACCCGCGACATCGGGCACAGCTTGATCATCACGCACCGCCTGGACGACCTGGAAGAGCTGCACGGGCTGTCCTTCGTCGCCGCGCGCCGCTCCCAGGACCGCGACAAGGAGCTCGGGGTGTCGTTCGGCATGGCCAACGTCGCCTACGGCCGCTGCCGCTACCGGGACGCGCTGGAACACCTGGAGCACGCGCGGGACCTGGCGCACGAGCTCGGCAACCTGCGTTGGGAGGGCGACTCCCAGGGGATGATCGCCATGGTCCTGCACCGCCTGGGTCGCTTCGACGAGTCGCTGGCCCAGGGTGAAGCGGGCATGGTGCTGCAGCGGCGCATCGAGTCGTTCCGGATCTACGCGATCTGCATGAGCAACCTGGGGCGTGCGCACCTCGCTCGCGGTGACGCCTCGAAAGCGCTGGAGAGGTTCACCGAGTCGCTCGACCTGGTCCGCGAGCTCGGCGAACGCAGCGAGGAGGCGTCGATCCTCTGCGGCCTCGGTGCCACGCACAGCGCACTCGGTTCGCACTCGCTCGCCCTGACGTTCCTCGCGGACGGCCTGGCGCTGGCCGAGGAGGTCGGCAACGACCACTACGTCATGCGCGGCCTGATCAAGACCGCCAACGCGCTGCGCCGGGCGGGCCGGCTCGACGAGGCCCGTGCGTTCGGCGCGCGGGCGTTCGAGGCGCTGGGACACGGTGTCGCGGTCGACCACCTCAGCACCATGCACAACGTCATGGGCGCCATCGAACTTGCCGATGGCCGGCCCGAGGAGGCAGCGCACCAGTACCGCGCGGCCCTGACGCTCGCTTCCCGGATCGAGTACCGCATCGAGGAGGCGTACGCGCTGGACGGCCTGGCCCGCGCCTTGCCAGGCCACGAGGACTACCGGTTCAGGGCTGACGAACTGTGCCGCGAGATGGGCGCAAGTCTGCTCTGAGCAGCGGAACCGTGCGTTCGTCCAGCTCCGGCGCGTCCTGCGCGGCACTGCCGGTCCGCTTGAGCTTCTGCCACGGCAGCACGGCCCCGGCCAGCGCCGTGATCACGGACTGGATCACGACCAGGTACATGAGCTGCCGGTAGACGATCGGCTGCAGCGCCACGGCCCACAGCGGCCGCAGCCGTTCGCCGTCGAGCCGGAACGCGATCACCGCCGGAACCAGCTGCAGCGCCAGGAAACCCAGCCAGGCCACCGCACCGCGCACCGGATCCGTCCACAGGCTCAGCACGGCGAACACGTCGATCGCGGGAGCCAGCACGGGCAGCGCCACCTGGTACAGGAACAGGTACGGCAGCGCGCGACGGCCGAGCTTGCCGCCCATGCCGCGTTCGAAGACCGCGCCGCGGTGCTTCCACATCGCCTGCAACGTGCCGTAGCACCAGCGATAACGCTGCCGCCACAGCTGTCCCAGGCTCGCCGGCGCCTCGGTCCACGCTCGTGCCGACTCGGTGTAGACCACCGACCAGCCGTCCCGCTCCAGGGCCATCGTGAGGTCGGTGTCCTCCGCGAGGGTGTCCTCGGGAACGCCGCCGACCTCGCGCAGCGCGCTGACCCGGAAGCCACCGACCGCGCCGGGCACCGTCGGCATGCACTGCATGACGTCGTACATCCGCCGGTCGAGGTTGAAGCCGATCACGTACTCGATGTGTTGCCAGCGCCCGAGCAGCCCGGACCGGTTGCCGACCTTGGCGTTGCCGGACACCGCACCCACCGCGGGGTCGGCGAACGGTTGCACGAGGTTCGCGACGGTCTCCGGTTCCAGCACGGTGTCGCCGTCGACCATCACGACGAGCTCGGTGCGGGTGTGCCTCAGCCCGGTGTTGAGCGCGGCCGCCTTGCCCGCGTTCTGTTGGCGCACCAGCGAAACGTTCGGCAGGTGCAGGCTCTTGACCACCTCGGACGTGCGGTCGGTGGACCCGTCGTCGATCACGATCACGTGCACCGGCCAGGTGCTCGCGAGGATCGTGCGGACGGTGGCCTCGATACCGGCTTCCTCGTTGTAGGCGGGCACCAGCACCGTGATCATCTGCGGCTTGAGCCGTGGCGCGTGCTTGCCGGGCTTGCGCCGCGCGTGAATCGCAGTGGTGACGAGGAGAACCGCGGCACGGGCGAGTGCGAGCACGCTGGAGATGACCACGAGCCAGGTCAGCAACTCCGTGACGAACCGGGAGAGCTTGACGGCGAGCGACACCGCCGTGCCCTGCGTCCGCTCGATCGCCGTGGCCTGCCGGGTGGCCTGCGGGACGTCGAACGCCTCACCGGTGGTCTGGAACGCGAACCCGCGCTCCTTCAAGCTCGGGATCAACTTCTCCAGCGCCGCAACCGTTTGCTCCCGATCACCACCACCGTCGTGCATGAGCACCACGGCACCCCTGGTGTCCTTCGGCGTGGAGTTGGCGACGATGGCGTCCGTGCCGGGCCGGCGCCAGTCCTCGCTGTCGAGGTCGGACAGCACCACGAGGTTGCCCGCCGCGGTGATCCGCTCGATGCCGACGAGGTCCTCGTCGTCCACGGCGTCGGGCCGGTTCGAGTACGGCGGCCGCACCAGCTGACTGGACTTCCCGGTGCCGCTGGCCACGACGAGCCCGGTCTGCCCGAGCTCCAGCCGCGTGCGGGTCTCGCTGACCTTGCCCAGGTCGACGTGGGTGAAGGTGTGCAGTCCTGTTTCGTGCCCCTCGGTGTCGATCCGCTCCAGCACGTCCTGGTGCTGCGCGGCGGCCGCCCCGGTGACGAAGAACGTGGCCTTGACGCCGTGTTTCTTGAGCACGTCCAGGATCTTCGGCGTCCACTCGGGATCGGGCCCGTCGTCGAACGTCAGCACGACGGTCTTGTCCGGCGTGGCCCTGGAACTGAGCCCGGACCCCGTGTCGCCGATCAGCGCCCCGCCCTGGTGAACGGACTCCGGCACGGTCTTGGCGGGCCCCGCGGTCGGTTGTGCGCCTTGGCCGACGTGCCCGACGACGAACGTGTCCAGCAACAACGCGCCGAGCACCACCACCATGCCCAACGCCAGCATCACCCAGTGCGCCCGCGGCTGCGGTCTCACGGCTTGCCCTGGCCGGGGTTGCTGGGCTTGTTCGACTGGCCCGGCGCCTCGGTGCGCTTGTTGCCGTTCTGGGTCGTCGTGGTGGTCGTGACCGGTTGTGTGGTCGTGGTGACCGGCTGTGTGGTGGTGGTTTCGTTGCGTGGCAACGATGTTGCATCGGGTGACTGCGCCGGGGCGTCGTTCGTCGTGGTGGTGACCACCGGTTCGGCGGCCTCCGGTATCGGCAGCAGCGTCGTCGGCTTCACCGGACCACCGGCCAATGCGATGACCAGCAGGACCAGATAGGCCACCACACCAGCGGCAACAGTGCCCATGGCGATGCGCATCACCTTGCGGCGGCGGCCGCTCGGATCGACGAAAACGGGTCTGTCAGAGGGAGTCGTCATGACCTTCGCGGGGAAGACGGCATGCGGTCGCAGGAGGGTAACTTCCCGCCGCCCACAACGGAAGTCGTTCTTCAGCGCAGCAGTTCAGACCGATCGATGACCTGCAGCAGGCACTCGTCGAGGCTGTCGACGCCCTCCACGGCGGTCCGGGCAGCGATCCAGCGCCACCTCCGCTCGACGTCGTACGACACGACGACGACCTCGCCGCGCCGGCCGAACTCCTCGAAGTCCTCAGCGAACTGGTCGAGGTCCTCGATCTCGTCGTCCAGCCACTCCCAGTCGCCCGGCAGCTCCGCCAGGGTCTCGCGCACGAACTCGAGCGCGAGATCCGAGCTGTCGACGTCGGTCCGCCTCGCGAACTCCAGGTGCGAACTGGAGACGACCGCGGTCCACTGCTTGGCCGCGCGTTCGCCGTCGATCTTCAGCATGACGGCTGCGCCGGCTGCCGCGGCCCGTTCGACGAACTCTCCGACCCTCGTCGAACCGAGCAGCGTTGGGTAGCGCGCCACGAACTCGTCCACCGCCCGCGACAGTTCGAGCTGCGCCACCTCGTTGTCCGCGAAGTCAGGGCTGTTCAGGCACTCGCGAAAGACCTTGCGCAGGCCGCGGACGACCTCGCGCTTGCGTGCGGCGGGAATCTGGTCCACCCACAGGCAGTTCAACGCCAGGGCGTCCGCGCACACCTCGATGTCCGCAGGGTCGGACGACCGCTCACGGAGCTTGCCGATCACGATGCCGAAGGTGACGCTGCGCATCGAGATCTCCCCGACCTCGAACGCGAACATCGCGGACATCAGTCCAGGAGCTCGCGCAGGATCGAGGACTTCTTGCGCTTCGGCCCCTTGACCTCCACGCCGCCCATGATCGCGAGCCCGGTGATCCGCACCGTCGGCGCACCGGGGATGTGCCGCCGCCCAGGAGCCCGGTCCTCGAAGGCCCCCATGAACCCGAACCCGTCGACCTTCACGTTGATGTCGTCGGGCACCCGGATCTCGACGCCGCCCCAGAACGCGAAGCAGCTGATGGTCACCTCGGCCTCGGCGAAGCTGGCGTGCGTCAGGTCGATCTCGATGCCGCCCATGACCGCGACCGCGTTGTGCATGCGCGGCACGACCCAGTGGCCCTTGCGGTTGATGCCGGACCAGAACGCGACGGACACCGCGCTGCCCGGCTCGCCGCCGATGCGGTCGCTCACGACCGGCTGGTACTGAGGCACCGCGGGCTGCGGCAGGCCGCTGAGCACCAGATCCGCCGTGATGGGAACGAGTTCGCCGTACGTCTTCGCGGCGTAGACGGCCGCGAGCCGCTCATCCAGCTCGTGGATGTCGAGGCGACCCTCAGCGGTCGCCTTGTGCAGCACCTGCGCGATCCGTTCCCGGTCCGCGTCCGAGGCGCGCATGTGACTCTGGTCAGCGGGTACCAGCTCGTCGCTCACCCGATCGAGTCTAGTGCGGTGACCACAATCTTCGTCGCGTCTTTCACCGTTCAGCAGGGCACCTCGCGGCACCGGCCCCGCGCCCCCACATGCCGATATGAGGGCGCGGGGCCGGCACCGCGATGCACCCGTGATCACCGCACTAGAACCCTCACTTGCGGTTCGGAGCCAACTTCACGGTGATCGCGAAGGCCAGCACGAGCAGCGCACCCAGGCCGGTGGCGAGCGTCGGGCTGTGACCCCAGAGCATCGGCAGGACGCCGATCACCACGGCGAGTGACGCCGACACACCCAAGATGACCAGCGGGGATTCACACAACTGCTGGACGGGCTTCTGCTCGATCGTCACCGTTCGCTCCTCCACGTCTCAACTGGCTAGGAGACACTTCGGAGCCGCCTTGTCGATTCTTGACTCCCGGATCGGGTCGATCAGCCACCGAATCGGGTGGTGTCAGCGGAACGGGTTCGTCACCGGGGGATCCGCCGGCCGGACGGACCTCTCCAGCGCGTCCAGCTCAGCCTCGGGCGCCGGGCCCGTCGCGAGCCCGGTGCCGGCCCGCAGCGCGAGGCGGACGTTGTTGGTGAACACCAGCACGACGTCGCCCTCGGTGTAGCTGACGCTGTCCAGTTCCCACGACGTCTGCACGGTGTAGGGGACCTCGATCGGGAGGTGCTCGTCGAACCGCAGGTTCGCGGCGATCGCCACCGCCCGCGAGCGATCGTCCGGGAAGCCCTGCACGTCGATGAACGCCCACGCGTCCGGCTCCCATTCGACGGACAGGTAGTCGCCCGTCCACAACGCGCGCCTGCCGTTCACGTCCGGCATCTTCTCGCCCGGCAGCACGCCGATCGTGTTCTTCGCGTGCACCGCGACGCTCGCCGACTGGTCGCCGTTCCTCTCCGGCGTCAGCATGATCGACTGCTTGTACCGCCCGGTGATGTAGGTCTCGGGCCGGAACCCTCCGGCGGAACCCGCGCTGATCGTGCGCACCAACGGATCGAACGTTCCCCGCGGCGGCCGCTCGGCCGGGTGGAGCACGACCGCCAGCACGGTCAGCACGCACCCGATCGCCGCCAGCGGCAACGCTGTCGCACGGCGACCGTCCTTCGAGGACATCAGGGGGTCGGCTGGCGCAACGGGAGACCTGCCTCCCTGTAGATCGAGTCGATCACCGTCATGTTCCGCACGGCGTCGTCCGCCGTCGTCGGGAAGGGCTTGCCGTGCAACACGGCATCGGTGAACGCGTCCAGTTGGTAGGCGTAGGTGGCACGCCGCCCGAACGTCTCCGCGGAGCGGTGGTTCTTGACCCGCAATGACAAGCGGTGGAACGTCTGCGGCCCGAGCGGGTTGAAGACGTTCAGCGTGCCGTTCTCGCCGATGGCCTTCATCGAGATCTTCAGAACCGCCGACGACCACAGCGACGCGTGCACGGAACCCGTGTGGCCGGAGGGGAAACGCAGCGAAGCGCGCATCGCCCGGTCGATCGAGGGGCCGCGCAGCAACGCCCGTGCGGACCGGACCTCGGGCTCCTCGCCGCCCAGCAGCCGCGCCATGTGCACCGCGTAGCAACCGGCGTCCATCATTGCGCCGCCCGCGAGCGAGTAGTCGTAGCGGATGTTGGAGAACACCGGCAGCGGGAAGCAGATGTTCGCCTCGACGTGCCGCAACGGGCCCAGCACGCCGGACTCCAGAATCTCGGCGACCCGGACGGCCAGCGGGTGGTAGCGGTAGTGGAACGCCTCCATCACCACGAGCCCGGACGCGTTGGCGGCGGCGGCGACCTCCGCTGCCTCGGAAGCGTTGGCGGTGAACGGCTTCTCGCACAGCACGTGCTTGCCGGCCTCCAGCGCGGCCAGCGTCCACTTGCCGTGCAGGCCGTTCGGCAGCGGGTTGTAGACGGCGTCGACGGCCGGGTCTGCGAGCAGGTCCTCGTACGAGCCGTGCACCCGCGCAATGCCGTGCTTGTCGGCGAACGTCTGGGCTCGCGAAGCCGATCGCGCGGCCACCGCCACGACTTCGGCGACGGTCGACGAACGGGCGGGGCGGATGACCGCGGCCGGCGCGATCATGGCCGCGCCGAGCACTCCGATGCGCACGTGGTCTGTCACGCGGCCGACCCTACACCCATTTAGTTAACGGCGTTTACTCCGTCAGGTCGGTGGCACGCGGCGGAAAGAAGGTCGCCTCCTCCACCGAATAGGGGGTCGACCAGTCCCACGACTCCATCTGCGCTCGCGAGCGGCGGCCGAAGAACGCGCGCCAGAACTCGTAGCCGTCCACCTCGACGTGCACCGAGCCCTCGCCGACCACGCCGAACTCCGTGTGCACCGTCAGGTCGGTGAGGTAGCGGGTGATGATGCCGGTCAGCACGGGCTGCCAGGCGTGGTCGGGCACGCGGTCGCGGCCGAGCACCGCGCGCAGGTCCGCCTCGTGGGCGAGGGCGTCCATCGCCATCTGCGACGGGATCTTGTCGAACCGGTGCGCGTTCCACTGCTCGAGCAGGTCGAGCGCCGGCACGTCCGCGCGCTCGGCGACGTGCCGCGCGGTCCACTCCGGTCCGGGTGCGCCGTCGATCCGGCCGGAGGTGAAGTCCGCCGCGACGCCGGCGAGGTGCGCGACCAGCTGGTGCACGGTCCACTCAGGACATGCCGGCACCGTGCGGGACAGGTCCTCGGCACCCAGGCCCATGGCGATGCCCGTCGTGCGCTGCCGGGACTCCCGGTAGATCTGTTCGAACACCTCTGGATCCTCCTCAACGGCTACGGTGGCGAGCTATGGACGTCACCGTCGTCGATCATCCACTCGCCAGGGCGAGACTCACCACCATGCGCGACGCGCGAACGGACAACGCGGCGTTTCGCGCGGCGCTGCAGGAGCTCACCGTCATGCTGGTCTACGAGGCCATGCGCGAAGCACCCCTGACGGAGGAGCGCACGCACACGCCGGTTGCCCGTACCACCGGCTACAAGCTCGCAAACCCGCCGCTGCTGGTGCCGGTGCTGCGGGCGGGCCTGGGCATGGCCGACCAGGCGCACAAGCTGATCCCGGACGCCCAGATGGGGTTCGTGGGGCTTGCGCGCGACGAGGAGACGTTGCAGCCGACGCCGTACATGGAGTCGCTGCCGGAGGACCTCGCGGGACGGCCGGTGTTCGTGCTCGACCCGATGCTCGCGACCGGCGGTTCGATGGCGTACACGATCCGGCTGCTGACCCAGCGCGGCGCGACCGACGTGACGGCGGTGTGCGTGCTCGCCGCGCCCGAGGGCATCAACCACCTGGAGGACTCGAAGCTCCCGGTTCGTCTCATTACGGCGTCCGTCGACGAGCGGTTGAACGACTCCGGCTTCATCGTGCCTGGTCTGGGCGATGCCGGTGACCGTCTGTACGGGGCGGTTTAGGACATACCTCCGATCGGACGTAGCAGTGGTCTAGACCTCAGAGCTAACGTGCTCTGGACCACATCGCCGCTGCCGCGATCGATTGAGGAGAACCATGTCCAGACGGAGATGGGGTGTCGCCGCACTCGCGGTCGGCGCCCTGTCCGCGTCGCTGGCTGTAGCGCCGGCGACCGCAGATGTCGAGACCAATGGGCACCACAGCTATTCGAAGACCCGCACCGTTGGGTACTTCATCCAGTGGGGCGTGTACGGCCGGAACTTCCGGGTCAAGAACCTCGTCGACAGCGGGGCCGCCGCGCGGCTCACGCACCTCAACTACGCGTTCGGATTCCTCGACGAATCCGGCAAGTGCATCAGCTCCGACCCGTGGGCCGACTGGCAGATGCCGTACACGGCGGAGCAGTCCGTCAGCGGCAAGGCCGACGAGCCGGGTCAGGTCCTGCTGGGCAACCTCAACCAGCTCAAGCAGCTCAAGGCCAAGTACCCCAAGCTGAAGGTGAACATCTCGCTGGGCGGTTGGACGGGCTCGCGCTACTTCTCGAACGCCGCGCTGGACGACGCCTCGCGCGCCGCGCACGTGAAGTCCTGCACCGACATGTGGATCAAGGGCAACCTGCCCGGTCTGCCCGAGGGTGCTGCCAAGGGCGTCTTCGACGGCATCGACCTCGACTGGGAATGGCCTGCCAGCAACGGCAACATGACCCCGCCGAACGTCGTTCGCCCGGAGGACAAGCAGAACTTCACCAAGCTGCTCGCCGAGTACCGCAAGCAGATGGGCTGGAACCGCGACCTGACCGCGTTCCTGCCGGCCGACCCGGTGCAGGTCGACCGAGGCTTCGAAGTCTCGAAGGTGTTCTGCTACCTCACTTTCGGCACGCTGCAGGGCTACGACTACCACGGTGCGTGGGACGCCCCGGCGAACCAGCAGTCCGCGCTGCGGGTGCCCAAGGGTGACCCGTCGGAGTTCGAGTTCAGCTCCGAGGTGACGGTCAAGGCGTGGCTCTCGCGCGGTGCTCCGCGTTCGAAGGCCGTGCTGGGTGTTCCGTTCTACGGCCGCGGCTGGACCGGTGTCGCCCCTGGCACGCGCAACGGACTGTTCGGCACGGGCACGCCCGCGCCGGCCACGTACGAGGCGGGCTACGAGGACTTCCACACCATCAAGCCCAAGCTGGCCGACCCGAAGTACAAGATCTACCGCGACGAGCGCGCCGGCTTCGCGTGGATCTACGACGGCACGACGTGGTGGACCTACGACGACGCGACCGAGATGAAGCGCAAGGCTCGCTTCATCAACTCGAACCGCCTCGGCGGCGCGATGGTCTGGTCGCTCGACGGTGACACCGCGGACGGTGAACTGATCAAGGCCCTGGACGGCGCCTTGAGGTAGACGGACTGTCCTAACCGGACAGTTCAGCGGGTCCGGGGAGGTTTCGCGGCGGCCGCCTCCCCGGATTCCGCCAGCCACCCCCTGCCGTGCGCGCGCAGTGCCACCTCGTACGTGGAGGCGGCGTCGATGCCGTGCGGCAGGTTTCCGTTGAGCTCCAGGCTCACCAGGCCGTGCGCGATGCCCCACATGGACATCGCGATCTGCTCCGGATCCTCCCTGCGGAAGACCTTCAGCTCGACCGCGCGCCGCACCGCGTTGATCACCGGCGCGAACGTCCTGCCCGCCGCGCGGCTCATCTCCTTCGTCGGTTCGACGACCTTCGAGTACAGCACCGAGTAGAACTGCGGGTCCGCGAGGGCGCTGCGCCGGTACGCCAGCCCGATCTGGACCAGGTCCTCCGCGGGGTCGTCGGTGATCGGCACGGCCGTGAGGTGCGCCCCGAACCGGTTGAACGCCTCGTCGTAGAGCGCTTCGAGCAACGCTGGTTTCCCGCCGAAGAGGGAATAGACCGCGGTCGTCGAGGTGTTGACGTCCGTAGCGATCTTGCGCAGGCTGACCGCGGCAGGGCCCTCGGTGCTGAGCAGCTCGCCCGCCCGCTCGAGCAGGCGCCGTCGCAGAGCGTCATCGTGGGTCTTGGGCCGCGGCATCACGCAATCCTAACGGCCTCTGGTCCGGGTGGTATCACATTGGTACCGTCCCTGGAATGGCGATGACCTTGCGGTTGACCGAAGAGGAGAACCTGCGGCTCGCTGAACTGGCGCAGTCCGAGGGGCGCTCCAAGCAGGAGGTCGTGCGTCTCGCGATCGCGGACCGCTACCAGCGCATGCAGCAGGAGGAAAAGCTGGGCGAGGTTCTCGGGCGGGTCCTCCCCAAGTACCGAGGTCTTTTGGATAGGCTCGGATCTTCCTGAAACTGTCAGACCTCTGTGATCAACTGGGTGCTGTGATCTCCTACCTCGACGCCGGGGACCTCTTAGTGCTGGCCACGGCCGTGACCGGCGGCGACCTCGTCGTCAGGGACATCGGGCTGCTGGACACCGCGGCCTACCGTCCCCGTGCCACCGTGCTCGGCGTGGAGGCCTACGACACGCTGTGGCTGAAGTCCTCCGCACTGCTCGACTCGATCGTGCGAACCCGGCCACTGGTCGAGGGAAACTGGCGGCTTGGCTGGGTCGCCGCCGTCACGATGTGCGACATCAACGGCTACTGGATCGACGCGGACGAGGACGACGCGCTGGACCTCGTGCGCGCTCTGGGCCGCGACAAGATCGACGTCCCCGAAATGGCCGGCCATCTCGAAGCGTGGGGACTCCCGAAGGATTCCGCTTGACCTAGAGCGCGCTCTAGCTCGTAGCGTCGAATCCGTGAGTTACTCGATAGCCCAAGCCGCGCAGCGCAGTGGGTTGTCCATCGACACCTTGCGCTACTACGAACGAATCGGGCTCGTCGACCCGCCCGCGCGTGACTCGGGTGGTCGCCGCAGCTACTCGGAGGAAGACCTCGGCTGGCTGGCCTTCGTGACGCGTCTGCGCACGACCGGCATGCCGATCCGCATGATGCGCGAGTTCGCGCAGCTCAGGCACAAGGGCGACCTGACGGCAGGCCGCCGCAAGCAAATCCTCGTCGACCACCGCACCGACGTCCGCGCCCGCATCGCGGAGCTGCAGACGTGCCTTGAGGTGCTCGACTACAAGATCGACCACTACGCGGTGGTCGAGCGGGACTTGGAGGCGACGGCGTGAGCCGTTTGTTGGGATCGCTGGAGGTCGGGCCGCAGGGGCTCGGCTGCATGGGAATGTCGGAGTTCTACGGCGCCGGCGACGAGTCGGAGTCGATCGCGGTGATCCACCGGGCACTTGAGCTCGGGGTGACGTTGCTCGACACCGCCGACATGTACGGGCCGTACGTGAACGAGGAACTGGTGGGCCGCGCGATCGCCGACCGCCGTTCCGACGTCGTGCTGGCCACGAAGTTCGGCATCGTGCGGGAAGGCGGTGGTTCGCGGAGCATCCGGGGTGATCGCGCCTACGTGAGGTCCTCGGTCGAAGCGTCGCTCAAGCGGCTCGGGACCGACGTGATCGACCTCTACTACCTGCACCGGGTGGCCGCGGACACGCCCATCGAGGAGACCGTCGGGGCGATGGCCGAGCTGGTCACCGAGGGCAAGGTCAGGTTCCTCGGACTCTCGGAGGCCAGTGCCGCCACGCTGCGCCGGGCTCACGCGGTGCACCCGATCACGGCGCTGCAGAGCGAGTGGTCGCTGTGGTCGCGCGACATCGAGGCGGAGATCGTGCCCACGGCTCGTGAGCTCGGGATCGGACTTGTGCCGTACTCGCCGCTCGGCCGTGGCGTGCTGACCGGCCGTTTCACGTCTGCCGCCGACTTCGACTCCGGCGACTTCCGTGCCGTTGCTCAGCCTCGGTTCTCAGGGGCGAACCTCGACACGAACCTCAAGATGGTGGAGGAGCTGAGGGCTCTGGCCGCTGAGCGCGGGGTGACGGCCGGGCAGCTGGCGTTGGCCTGGGTGCAGCACCGGGGTGACGACGTCGTGCCGATTCCGGGGACCAAGCGGATCAAGTACCTGGAGGAGAACGTCGCGGCGGCTTCGCTTTCGTTGTCCGCAGAGGACCTGGCCGCGATCGAGGCGGCTGTTCCTGCTTCGGCGGTGGCCGGTGACCGCTACACGGACATGACCTTCGTGAACCGCTAGAGCGTTGGGGGGGG
>NZ_JAJAEG010000057.1:0-34814 GCF_047445655.1 Lentzea alba | reverse complement strand
GGGTGGGTGGCCGGAGGCCGGGCCCCGCCCGCTTGCCCGGCGACAAAGAGACGAGGCCGTGAAGCCCCTGCCGAACGGGGATGGAGCGGCGACCCGAGCGGCCCCGCAGGGGCCGCCTTGATGAAGAAAAGAAACTCTGAACGCGGTAGCAGTGGGTCGGACAGCAAGATTGCGTCAACCAGGTAGAACGTCGTGGGTTCGCTCGCTTACGAGCCGTGCTACGTCGCCACGCTCGCCAAAGAATGCGATTTCCGAGACGTCAGAGAGCTCTTGAAGGATCTCTGACGGCCACTCGTTCCGAGTCCCAGAAGCGACTACGATCCGTCGAGGTCGGGGGATATTCAAGGCGTAGTGAAACAAGTAAGCGCAATGCTCTACAGAACGCTCTCGGCTATCAGCGTTGCCGCCTGCCACTGCTTGGACGTAGATCCGACTGTCTGGATCATCCCCGATCGCGGCGGTGACTTGTCGCTTTCTTCCTGATCGCAGCGGCAGTGCTGCTCGTGGCGTGACCAGTTCTGGTGCATGGAGAGATGAACGAATCTGCTCCACGACCTGCTCAGTGAAGCGGACGGGCTTGCGTTCTTGGCTAATCCAGCGAAGCTGGTCCACTCTCATCGTTGCTTCGGCGACGCGCAACGTCAGATGACCAAGATCAGTAGACTCACCCCATGCGGCGATGACACCTGCTTCGGCTGCCGTCGAGTACTGCCCGAGAGCTGCAACCGACCTGCGCCAGGCCTCCATGATCTTCGGGCTGTCGAGGTTCACATCTGCCATGTGCAAGCGCATGGCGGTCGTACCTTGATCAGTAACCCGGATGCCGCGTTCGTACTGCTCGACGAACAAGGTGACTCGATCGTCATCGTAGAAACGCATTGGCGTTGTGATCAGCCAGCCGTGGCCGTAGGAAGTGACTACTGAACCGTCGTTGACAGCGGACAAGATCGAACTAATGATCTTGGCGTCATCCATGGTCATCACCCCCTTCACGGCTCGACCCAGTATCCCTCGGGAAGCAAGACCAGGCACTCCTGGGCAAACGCCTCGAACACGGCCCTGTGAGTGCCCGGCGCTACTGTGGGTAACAGAGGGACTGCGGGGATGTCATTCGGGATGTAGGCGTCCTCCCTGCCAGTTGCAGGAAGATACCTGTGCTTGTGAGTGGTGTGGACCCAGTCCTTGTGGCTTCCGTTCAGGTCGAGCCGTCGCACGGGGGCGTCGTTGACGATGAACTGCACCCCCACCTCGGCTGGTCGAGGGTCCACGTAGTAGATGCGCAGGTAGCCGACCGGACAGTCAGCGATATCGGTTCGGACTTCGATCTTGCCCTCATGGATGTGTGGCTTCTTGCTTGTCCAGCTCAGCTGACCGACGGCCCGAGACTTCGACGGGGCGGACAACAAGGCAGCAAGCGCCTCTGCCGTGACCAAGTTTGCAGGGAAGACACCCATGGATCACCTCCTGCAACCGGACCAGGCCTCGGGGAAGTCATCGAGGAATCCACACCACTGGTTACAGCGGTTCACTCAAATAGATCAACTATGCGGACCCATGGCTGGCAGCAACGCTCCGGACACGTCCAGGAAGTCACGGACCCCAGGCGATTCGCTGTGCTTCCGCAAGCGGACCCGAAGGTCTGCGACAGCCTCGACCGAGCGTGAAGACTTCACCGTGGCTGCAAGCTTGGCGGCTGCCATACCTGCGGACGCAGCGGCCTCCAGGTCGTGGGAGTCGATCGCCGCGCGGGCAAGGGCTGCCTGTGCCATCGATCCGCGGCGCGCCCTGTTCTGCCGCTCCGCCTCGGCGATCGAAAGCCCGGCGAAGTGGGTTGCCTCTTCGGGACGCTCAAGGTCCCGGAAGGTGTGTGCGTACTCGCCGTTCAGGTACGCAGGGTCGATGAACCGTGCCCATTCGGGCTCGTCCTCGGCGCGCACCCGCTCGAATGCCGTCTCGGACAGGTGCACGCTTCGAGCGGCTGCGCCCCCGTCACCCATCGCCGCTTCCGCGCGGGCCTGGAGCGCGTACAGGTCGGCAAGGCAGGCGTCCGAGTGCCCCTTGGCGAGAAGCCCGGCCCGCCCGGCCTTGGCGAGTTGCACCGCCTGATCTGGGTTGCCGGTGAGTGTGGCCTGATCGGACAGGCCGGCCAGAACGTGGGCGCCAAGCTCGGGGCTCTCGGCGGCCTGGGCCAAGCGGAGCGACTGGATGAGGTAGCGCTGAGCCAACGAGTGCTCGCCGTTGTCGAACGCCATCCAACCGAGCAAGTAGAGCTGTTCCGCGGCTGCCTCGTAGAGGGCCTGGCCGTTGGGTGTGGTCGGGTCGTTCGACTTCAGCAGCGGTACAACGTGCGAAGTCAGGTAGGCCGCGAGCTGTTCGCGGGCGTGGCCTCCGCCGCGCATGACGTCGAGCTCCTGGAACACGCCGAACGTGCGGCGCATCGCCTCGACCTGCTGCGTGCTGATCTTGCCGGTTGCGATGGTCGCCTCGTCCAGTGTGGCGAGCAACCAGTCTCGGCTAGGTGCGACCGATGCGGCGACGGAGAACAACGCGCTGGACAGGAAGGTGCGGCGCTCCATGTCGTGCCTCCCAAGCTCGGCTACGACTTCCACCGTAGTCGGCAGGGAGGCTGCATAGGCAAGACCAAGGTCGGAAAGTGATTTCTCTTGCGGTGCTTGAGTTTCCGCATCGTGAGAAGGTGCGTTCGGACGGAACCAGCGAAGCTCCTGTGGCACCCGCAACGCGTTGCACCAACGCTCAAGCTTTTCGAGGTCCGTCACGGGGCGGCGTCCGCGCTCGATCACGCTGACCTGGCCTTGACCGACGTCGAGCCACCCGGCCAAGGTCGCCTGCGACAAGGCGGGGCTGTGTGCCTGGCGGTACGCCTTGAAGACCTGGCCGATGCTGCGGGAACGCAGAGCCTCTTGGAGTTCAGGCTGTTCCCAGAACTCGGGGCGCTGCACTGGTGCGTGGGTCGCTTGGCTTGCCTCACAACGGCCGCACAGTGACCCCTTGCGGTCGCTCGCAAGGAAGGTGTCGCAGGTGCGGCAGCGTCGCTTCCCGGTGCTCAAGCGTCGCCCCTCCCCTGCTGGTCAGCCCCACAATCTCAACCGAGTGTAGCGGGTCGTACACGCCCCTAACCTGGCCTTATCGATGCCAGCGATACGGCTATCGGTAGTTGATATTGGATCGATGCTCCGCGCGGGCGAATGTGGTTTCACCAGGACCAGAACATGGAGGTGAAACCCAATGGGCTTCTACGTGCTGGTGCAGCCTGAAGAGGACGCACGCGCGGAGTTCGTCGAGCACGTCCAGGGTCACCCGGCACTGATCATCAGTTCCGGGGGCGCGCAGATCACGGTGCAGTCGCCGGGGCGCCACGACGGACCACAGCTCGCGATTGCCTTCGCTCGACAGCTCGGCGACGCCGCACGGCTGTTCGCTGATCGCCTCGACGGGCTCACTCAGGTTGGGCCACTCGACTTCGAGAAACTCGCTGCTCAGTGCGGCACCACGCCGGACGAGGTGGAAAGGCGCACACAGAACCGCCACGTCCTGCTGGACGACGAACCGTGGTTCAGCGAAAGCGGTCCCGGCGTGATTGAGGCCGGCGGGCAGACGTGATCAGTCGAGCGGCCGAAGCACTCCTGTCATTTGCAGTGACCTACGCGGGAATCGTTGCCCTGCA
This sequence comes from Lentzea alba, assembly GCF_047445655.1. Lineage (GTDB taxonomy): Bacteria > Actinomycetota > Actinomycetes > Mycobacteriales > Pseudonocardiaceae > Lentzea > Lentzea alba_A. The sequence goes on along the minus strand of NZ_JAJAEG010000057.1, from coordinate 31,129 downwards.
ACGGTTTGTCGCACGGAGGGCAGAACGGCCGACACGCAGCAAGAACGACCTGTAGGAGATGGGGGAGGCAAGGTGTCTGGAATCGAATGGACGGCTGAGGACTGGCGGGAACTGCACGCCTTGTCTTCCAAGCTGGTGGCTCAGGTCAACGACCTCAACGAGCGTCTGACTCGGATCGAGGATCGTCTGAAGTGGAGCCAAAAACCTCGGCCTCGACGGCAGAAACACGCCGGCTGAGATCGTCCAGCGCACCGCTGATCTTCCCCAGGATCTCCCGAAGCTCATGCGGGGAGCCAACTTCCGGCTCCTCCGTGTGAGCTTCGGGCTTTTTCACGACGATGGTGCCTTCGCCCTGGCGGGACATCACGAGTCCCTCGGTACGCAGGACGTCCAGGGCTTTCTGAAGCGTCATCACCGCGCGGCTGTACTTCGTCTGAAGCTCGGCGAGTGACGGCAGCTTGTCCCCCACCTTCACGGCATCGGACGCGACGAATCGACGCAGGTCATCAGCGATCTGCTGATACGCCGGCCGTGGGTCCGAGGGGTCAAGTGCCATACGGCAACTGTAGCGACAAAGCTAGCAAAGCTGAAAGTCACCCGATTGGAGCAGTGCATGTACTAGCTTTACTAGCTATGTTGGTACTTGTAACAGGGCGGCGCCGGTCGCACTGACTGACACGAAGGACAAGACATGGCCCTGAACGACATTCCGGTGATCCTGACCCACTACAAGCTCATGATCACCGAAGCGCCCTGCGTGAAGATGAAGGAGCTGGACGGCGGGCAGCTGGTCCCCGTGATCGACCGCCACACGAACGAAGAGCAGTTCGTGGTGGTCGTGTTCGCCAAGCCTCGACCGACTGAGGGTCGCCGCAAGGCGAAGGGCGAGGAGATCCGCGTCAACCTTCCTCACGACCCCGGTGCGGGGTTCGAGGAGGGCGACTACATCGAGCTGGTCAACCCCGTGATCAACACCTATGAGATGCGCGGGGACGACGGGAAGATCACCGCGTCCGGTCTGTGGTTCAAGGCGGACGGTCTCACTCCTGCGGCGCGGATGGTGTCGGCTCCCGCGGCTTAGTTCCCGCAAGCCCTGCCCGGTAGGCCGGTCGCCCGTTTCAAGTCGGGCCAGGGCACTCAAATTTGTTCCTTGAGAATTACATAGTGAGTCGAACCATGCCTAAATCCGGAGCATTTCGCAGGCTCCGGGAGTTTCGGTAATCCCAGGCGTGTTTTCACTTCGCCTGGGTTTGCCGTGGCTCTCGAAAGGAGTTCGGCATGGACGAGAATTCGTACCCGATCACGCTGCCCGACTCGGACGGGGACGACCGACGCTTTACGTTCGGCTTCGTTCACGAGGTCGGTGAGGTGTTCGCGCGGCACGGTTATCCGCCGGTCGGCCAGAGCTGGCGTGACCACCTGGAGTTGCAGCAAGCCCTGTACCGCTTCATCTACGTCGGTGGCACGAGGACCGAAAGGCTGGCCAGTTGATCAAGGAGATGTTGAACGAACGCGCTCAAGAGAGGTACGGCGCGTTCGTCGGTGCGATGGACGTTGTGGAAGAGCTGCTCGTGCCGCTGGAAAAGCTCATCAACAGGATGAGTGAGAAGCCCGGAAAGGCGGGCGGCTGGCGAGTCGCCACCCCGGATGAACTGAAGGGCATGTTGTCGCGGGCACGGAACGAACTCAGCGGCCTGCGGGACAAGTCCAAGAAATACGAAGCCGAACTGAAGGCACAAGAGTGGGGAGCCTGACCGATGTCACATCAGATCGACAACGCGATTTCCGACATTGACCAGGCCATGAAACAGCTCAAGCGGGCCATGGACGGAATCCCGGTCCGCCGCGAGGGCTTCACCGACCTGCGGCGGCGCTTCGTCCGCTCGGTCAGCGTGCTGACCACGGAGACCTCCTACGCCCGGAGCCAACTGCCCCACAAGTAGATCCGCACTGATCAACGCGGCGGCCGACCTTCGACACGTTCGAGGGTCGGCCGTCGTGCATCCACGAGCAAAGGACACACGGCAATGAGCAACAGCAAGCGCAAGTCCGGCGGGGAGTTCAGGGCGGCCGTGTGGCTGGCCCGCAACCCCGAATGGTTCTTCGCCCCCTCGGCACTCGCGACCAGTGCCGCCACCCTCGGCCCCACCACCACCGGCTACGCGCTCGGCGGGCTGACAGCAGCCACCGGGATTTGGTACCGAGGTCACCCGGACTCGTTCGACACCCTGGCGGCGCCGGTGCTGCGGGCCTGGTCGCGCCGGTGGTTCGGCAGCTACGCCGGTCGGCACTGGCGGGACCTGATGGACGTGCACAAACTGACCACGGAGCATCGCCGCAAGCAGTACACGATCTACCCGCGCGTGGTGCGTGTCCGGTCGTACTCGCCGTCGATCGACACCGTGTTGGTGAAGCTGGCCAAGGGCCAGTCACCAATGCACTTCGCCCGCCAGACCGAAGAGCTGGCGCACTCGATGGAGGCCGAACGGGTCGCAATCGAGCTGGTCAAGCCCGGCTACGTGGCGCTGATCGTCCAGCGTGATGAACCGTTCACGCAGATCATCCCGGCACCGGACATGCCCGAACGCGTCGAAGATGTCGACCTGCGGGCGGTGCTGCTGGGTGAGGACGAGTACGGCGGCGACTGGACCGAACCCGTCCAGGGCACGCACACCCTCACAGCGGGCGGTACCGGGTCGGGCAAGAACTCGCTCGCGTTCGCCAAGCTGCGGTCAATGGCCCCACTGATCAGGGACGGCATCGTCCGCCTGTGGGTCTGCGACCCGAAGTACCTGGAGTTCGCGGCCATCAAGCCGATCACGGAGAACCGCTACGCCGATGACGCGGGCGAGTGCCTGGAGCTGATCGAAATGTGGGTGGACGACATGGAGCGCACCCAGAAGCGGATGCAGCGGGCAGGCCTGCGCTCGGTCGAGCCGTCGCGTGAGTACCCGCTCAACCTGCTGATCGTGGACGAGATCGGCTCGTTGGTCGCCTACCGGCCGGAGTACGCCCGGCAGATCACGGGCCTGCTGGCTCGGGGCACCTCGATGGGCCGCGCAACGCTGCACGTCGCGGACGCCTACATCCAGGAACCGGATAAGGACACGCTGTCGATCCGGGACCTGTTCCCCAACCGCGTGTGCCTGCGCACCACGTCACCGACGCACCCGGACATGGTGCTGGGTGACGGCGCTCGGGAACGGGGCGCGATCGCCGACCAGATCCCCGCCATTCCGGAAACGGCCGGCATCGGCTACCGCACCGACGAACGCTCACGCGTTCCCCGCCGGGTCCGCGCGGCGTACACGACGGACGACAACATCCGCGAACTCGTGGAGTTCGTCCGCAACGGACAGACCGGCTCCATCCGCTCGATCGCCTGACCTTCTTTCACCCCAACACTTTTCACCACTAATCGTGGAGGTCTTGTCATGCCCGAAAACAGCGCACCTCGACGTCTTGACGGCCTGCTCCGCTCGATTCGCGGCCACATCCGCACGCTCGGCCTGCCCCGGCCGGACCGCCTGGTCATCTCCACGCCGTCCGGCTCGGTGCACGCAGAATTCACCTCCGGCACAGCGCCCGATCGGCTCGCCTGCCTGCTGGTCTGGGCGGCCTCGCTGCACGGGGTCGAACTGACCTGGACGCTGCAAGCCGCGGGAACTCTGGCTGTCGCCGCAACCGGGCGGACCCGTTCCGGGATCACGGTCGGGCTGGCTGCCTCGGCCTCGGTGGTCGAGCTGGGCGGCAAGGTCAAGTCCCGCGCGGCGGCCGTACTCGCCGACACGTTCCGACTGACCGCGCACAGCCCGGAACAGGTCACCTTCGATGAGGTTGCTCAGGTTGTGCAGGCCGCACGCCTCACCAGTGCTCGGCTGGCGGTGGCGGCGTGAAAACCACCGACGACGCGGAGCACTTCGGCTACCGCGTGCTGATGAAGGCCCTGTTCGGCGGCGAACCGCCAACCTGGCGGAACCGGGCCGCCTGCGCTGACGCCGATCCGGACATGTTCCACACCGCCGGCCGAACCGCTGCGGCGAAAGCAATGTGCGCCTCCTGCCCTGTCCTCGCTGAGTGCCGCGACAACCAACTGAGCTGGGAAGCGAACGGGCCTGCGCGGTTCCGAGACAACGCCTTCGGTGTCGTCGGTGGCCTGTCCGGTGCCGAACGCCGCCGCATCCACTACCCCGCCAAGAACGTGAAGGACGTGGCCTGATGAAGCTCGTACTCGCCGTTCCTGTCCGCCTGCGCAGCTTCGCCCGCGTCGCTCAGATCGTGTTCGCTGCGGCTGCCTCGCTGGTGTGCATGTACCTGCTGTTCGGTGTCATCGGGCTCCTGGTCCTCGTCGCCGAACTGTGTTGGCTCGGGTGGCTGCTGCTCAAGACCGCGCACGGGGAGTAGGTGGCCTGGTGTCCGAGAATTCCAAGCACAGCAACGAAAGTGAGTCCGAGGAACCGCGCGAGACTCGCACAGTTCGACGGCTCCGGGCGCAGCTCGATGAGGCGCAGGACATCCACCAGCTCGCCGCGAACCCGTTGCTGGCGGCCGTGAGGGCGGACCGGTTCCGGGTCTCGGTCACGCGCTCGATGTGGTGCTTCATGACCTGCGGCCTCGGCTTCACCGCTACTGGCGTGCAAGCGTTCCTCGCCGGAAGCCTCGGGCCGTCTGACCCGATGTGGTGGGGCGCGTGGCTCGTGGAACCGGCGTTCGCCGGAATCCTGATCACGCTCCTGCGCTGGGAAGCACAGATGCTGTCGCACGGCTTGGCGGTCGATGACCGGCCGGTCAAGTGGCTCAAGCGGGTGCTGCTCGGGGCCACGCTCGTCACCAACGTGTGGTCGTCGCTGCGACCTCCGGACGGGCAGATCAACGCCGGGATGGTGTTCCTGCACCTCGTGATCCCGCTCGTGGTGTTCCTGCTCGCCGAAGTCATGCCTGTCATCCAGCAACGATGCAACGCCGCGCGTGATCTGGCCTCTCAGGTCGTCGCTCCCGCACCTGCGAGCACCGTTGCGACCTCGGCGCCTGTCCGGTCTGCTCTGCGGCTCCCTGGACACCTTCAGGGCGCGCTGGACGCCAAGACGAACGAGGTCCGCGCTGAAGGCCGTGCGCTGACTGCACGGGACGTCCAAGACGCGCTCAACGTGCCTGCGGACTACGCGGAGCGCATCGCCGCACAGCTCGCGGCCTGACCCATCTCGATCACCGCGGGGCATGACCAGAACGCCGGTCGTGCCCCGCCTTCTCTTTCTCCACAACGAAAGGAGGGCAACCGTGCTCACTCTGGAAGACCGCATCTCCGCACGCGTCAAGTCGGTCGACTTCCGAGCATGGCGAGACCGGGTCACCGCAATCGGTGGCTGTGCCGCGCCCATCCGGTTGTCCGGCGCCTTCCAGCTCCAGGACCTCAACGGCGGGCTGATCGAGCACAGCGGCGGGGATGTCATGGTCCCGTGCGGCAACCGCCGAGAGTCCGTCTGCCCGGCCTGCTCCGACCGGTACGCGGCCGACGCCTACCACCTCATGCACGCCGGGTTGGCCGGTGGCTCCAAGGGCGTTCCGGAGACGGTGTCCGAGAAGCCGCGCGTGTTCGCCACGCTGACCGCGCCGTCATTCGGTCCGGTTCACAACCGCCCGATCACCACGACCGGCAAGGTCCGGCCCTGCACGGGCTGCGGAGAGTGGCATCACGGCGACGATCCCCGCATCGGCGGTGCCGTCGACGCTGGGACCTACGACTACACGGGCGCGGTGCTCTGGCAGGCACACGCGGGCAAGCTGTGGCATCGATTCACCATCGCCCTGCGCCGCAAGCTCGCTGGCGCGGCCGGCCTGAAGGTCTCCGAGTTCAAAGACCACGCCCGGCTCTCGTACGCCAAGGTCGCTGAATACCAGCGGCGCGGCCTGGTCCACTTCCACGCTGTCGTGCGCGTCGACGGACCGGACGGGCCGCACGACCCCACCCCGGCGTGGGCCACGGCCGAACTCCTGGGCGACTGCATCAAGTCCGCGGCTCGCTCGGTCGGGATCGACACCACGCGGCCGGACGGCTCGGCGCTGCGCCTCGTGTGGGGCGAACAGGTCGACACCAGGGGAATCCGCGCGGCGAACGCCTCCCAGGTGGAGGACGAGTCCGGCGAGATCAGTGAGGCTCGGTTGGCGGGCTACGTCGCCAAGTACGCCACCAAGGGAACCGGCGCCCGCGACACGGCAGACCGGCCGATCCGCTCGCAGCTGGACATCGACGTCCTGCATATCTCCGAGCACCACCGGCGGATGGTGCAGACCGCGTGGGACCTCGGCGGCCTGGCCGACTTCGAGGAACTGAACCTGCGGAAGTGGGCGCACATGCTCGGGTTCCGCGGCCACTTCCTCACCAAGTCCAAGCACTACTCGACCACCTTCCGCTCCATCCGCGAGGAACGCCGCACGTTCCGCACGCTCGAAATGTTCGAACGCCTCGAACTCGACCCGGACGCCGTGATCGTCGTCAACGACTGGCAGTACGCCGGGTCCGGCTACGACAACGACGCGGAACGCGAACTCGCTGCGGGGATCGCTGAACGCATCCGCGCGCAACGCAAACGCAAGTACGAAAAGGAGGTAGCGGCGTGACGTCCGCACGATTGAACGAGCACTACTCAGTAGAGGAGTCAGCCGACTACCTCGGCACCTCAGTTCGGTTCATCCGGCGCCTGATCGCTGATCGGCGCATCACCTTCTACAAGCTCGGCCGGCACGTCCGGCTCAAGCGCGTGGATCTGGAGGCGTTCGTCCAGGCGGGCAAGGTCGAGCCGATCACCGCCGAGTCCGTTCGTCGTGACCTGAGGAGGGCGGGCTGATGGCGCGCAAGAAGGGACGTCGCCGTTTCGGCTGGGTGCGGAAGCTGCCATCAGGGCGCTTTCAGGCGAGCTACCTCGGGCCGGACGAGAAGCGGCACAACGCACCGGAGACGTTCGCGACAGAGAAGGACGCGGACCGCTGGCTCGTGCACGTGGAGGGCGCGATTCTGCGGAGCGAATGGATGGACCCGGAACGAGCCAAGATCAGGCTCCAGGACTACGCAGAGAGCTGGGTCAATGAACGTCCTGGTCTGCGTCCGCGCACGGTTCACCTCTACGACTGGCTACTCACCAAGTACGTGACTCCGCACCTCGGCGACACGCAGTTGGGGAAGCTCGACACCCCGATGATCCGAACGTGGAGAGCCAAGCTCCTCCGTGAGGGCGTGTCGGCGTCGATGACGGCCAAGGCCTACCGCCTCCTGCGGGCCGTGCTCATGACAGCAGCGAACGAGGACCGGATCATCCCGCGCAACCCGTGCCAGGTGCGCGGCGCTGGCTCTGAGAATCCCGATGAGCGGCCAGTGCTGACTGTGGCCCAGGTGTTCGACCTGGCCTCTCGGATGGCAGAGAAGCGATACCGGGCGTTCGTGCTCCTCGCCGCGTTCGCAACGCTGCGGTGGGGCGAGATCACCGCTCTTCGGCGGCAGGACATCGCGCCGGACGCAAGCTCGGTGCGGGTTCGTGGTGCCTTCGTCGAGTTGCCCGGTCGTGGGCTGATCTACGGGCCACCGAAGTCTCGTGCGGGACTGCGCACGGTCGCTGTTCCTGAGGCGATTCGTGCAGACCTGCTTGCCCACCTGGACGAGTTCACCGGCTCCAAGCCGGACGCCTGGGTGTTCACGGGGAAGCGCGGCAATCCGCTTCGACGGGGCGACTTCAACCCGCGTACTGGCTGGAAAGCAGCAGTGAAAGCGGTTGGTGTTCCTCACCTGCACTTTCACGACCTGCGGCACACCGGGAACACGCTCGCCGCTCGCACCAAGGCCAGTACCAAGGACCTGATGGCGCGAATGGGTCACGACAGTCCGCGTGCGGCGATGATCTACCAGCACGCGACCAGCGAGGCCGATCAGGAGATCGCTCGTGGACTGAGCGGCCTGGTCGATCGGGAGCGTGGGACGAAGGCCACCGATGAGGAAGACGACGGACAGGCCGGCGTGCTCGCTCCAGTCGGCTAACCGCACGTAGACAGCACGGTGACGTACTCGCGAGATCAAAAAGCGAAGGCCCTGGCGAGTCGATTGTGACTCTTACCAGGGCCTTCGCTGTTGGAGCGGGTGACGGGAATCGAACCCGCCTCTACAGCTTGGGAAGCTGTCGTTCTACCAATGAACTACACCCGCACGAGCAAGCTCGCAGCCGATCATACACAGCGCGGCAACGCCCTCGTCCAGAGACTCGGTTAGCCTGTCCCGGTGCTGCTGAGTGACCAGGATCTGCGCAAAGAGGTCGAGTCGGGCCGTCTGCTGCTCGACCCGTTCGACGTCGAGATGGTTCAGCCGTCGAGCATCGACGTGCGGTTGGACCGGTACTTCCGGGTCTTCAACAACACGAAGTACACCCACATCGACCCGTCCATCCAGCAGGACGACCTGACCAGCCTGGTGGAGACGGACGGCGAGCCGTTCGTGCTGCACCCCGGCGAGTTCGTGCTCGGCAGCACGTACGAGATGGTCACGCTGCCGGACGACCTGGCCGGCAGGCTCGAAGGCAAGTCCAGCCTCGGCCGGCTCGGGCTGCTCACGCACTCCACGGCCGGCTTCATCGACCCCGGCTTCTCCGGCCACATCACGCTGGAGCTGTCGAACGTCGCGAACCTGCCGATCACGTTGCACCCCGGCATGAAGATCGGGCAGCTCTGCCTGTTCAAGCTCTCCAGCCCGGCGGAGCACCCGTACGGCTCGAAGCAGGCCGGGAGCCGGTACCAGGGGCAGCGCGGGCCGACGCCGAGCCGCGCCTACCTCAACTTCCACCGCACCGACACGACGCGCCGCTAGAAGCCGTACCGGTCGAGCACGCGGCGCCGCAGTTCGGGATCCGTACGCGGCACGGGCTCCAGGAAGATCTCGTCGAGATCCCCAAAAGCTGAACGCAGCTCGGCTGACACGCGGACACACGCGTTCTCCAGCTCGAAGGCCGTCAACGAGTCGTTGAAGTCCAACCGCGCGCACAGCAGCACACGGTCGGTGCCGATGAGCATGGTCAAGACGTCCACCACGGCGTCGACCTCGGGCACCTCGGCGAGCTGGCGCCAGATCGCCTTCACCATCACCGGGTCCGCCTGCCGCCCGATCAGCAGCCCGCGGTTGGTGCGCGCCAGCACGTACGCCACCAGCGCCAGCAGGACACCGATCGCCAACGACGCCAGCCCGTCCCACAGCGACGATCCGGTCAGCTGGTGCAGTCCGAGGCCGGAGAACGCCAGCACCAGGCCGATCAGCGCGGCCGAGTCCTCCAGGAACACGGTCTTCACGGTCGGGTCGTCGGACACCCGCAGGAAGTCCCAGAAGCCCCGGCCGTGCGCGGCAGACTGCGACCGCACCTGCCGGAAAGCCTGCGTCCAGGACACCGACTCCAGCACGAACGCCAGTCCGAGCACGATGTAGCCCACCAGCGGCCGGGTCTGCTCCTCCGGCTCGCCGAAGACCGTGCGGAAGCCCTCGTAGAACGCGAACATCGCGCCCGAGGCGAAGATCGAGACGGCGGCCAGCAGGGACCAGAAGTAGCGCTCCTTGCCGTAGCCGAACGGGTGGCGGCGGTCGGCGGCACGGTCGGAGCGGCGCAGCGCGGTCAGCAGGAGCGCCTCGGTGAACGTGTCGGCGACCGAGTGCGCGGCTTCGGAGAGGATTGCGGCCGAACCGGTCAAAACCCCTGCGATGGCTTTGGTGATGGCGATCGCCAGATTGACCAGCAGTGCCAGAACGACCGTGAGCGTGCTTTCCCCGGAGGCCTGCGGCTTCGAGCTCATGGAGATCAGCCTAGGCCTGGGCGCGCACCGGTACGCGCTCACATGAGGGCGTTGACCGGCGAAAATCACGGTTCGATCTCGGGCGGCAACCAAACCCACCCCTCGAACGACTCTATAGCGACCGGACGCTGAGCGGCTGGCAAAAATCCACTGAAAATGTGCCGCTCTATTTGTGCTGCACAAAAGTTCCTGGGGGCAGGAAAATGAGCTTCAAGATTCGTGCGGCAGCCGTCATCACCGCGACCTCGCTCGTCGCCGTGCCGCTCGCGCTGTCCGGTACCGCACTCGCGCAGGACGACCAGCCGGCCACCGGGCACATCGGCGGCATCGTCTTCAACGACTTCAACGGCGACGGCGTGAAGCAGGACCACGAGCCGGGTCTCGTCGACGTCAACGTCACGGTCAAGGGGCCGGACGGGAACAGCGAGCCGTCGTCGACCAACAACTACGGCGTCTGGACGGTCAAGCGCGCGGCGCTCGGCAAGTACGAGGTCAGCTACGTCGACCCGAAGCTCGGCAACACCACGCCGGCCACGGTGCAGGCGGAGATCACGGCGACCGACTCGCCCTCGGTCAGCTTCGGCGTCCGCGGCGGTTCGATCTGCGGTGTCGCGTGGCACGACAAGAACGAGGACGGCAAGCGCCAGGCCGGGGAGGGCCCGCTGGCCGAGCGCTCGATGAGCGTGACCGGCAACGGGATCAGCGAGCTGACCGGTGCGGACGGCTCCTACTGCTTCACCGGCCTCGTGCCGGGCGAGTACCAGGTGCACGCCAGCCGCAAGACGCACGACACGGTGACGCTGACCAAGCCCGGCGGCGACTCGAAGTTCGACTGGATGAGCGGGCTCACGCAGACGATCAGGGTCGGCAAGGGTGAGCAGGTCAAGGGCATCGACGCCGGGTTCATGCCGGCGCGGGCCGACCTCAAGGCCGTGCAGCTGCTCATCAACAACAGCGGCGGCGTGACCGACCAGGACACGTTCAAGGTCGGCGACGAGATCGAGATCTACGGCTCGGTCGTGGCCAACGGCAACACGCCGGAGTTCCTCGGCGGCGTCCTGACCCTGCCGGAGGGGCTGCGCATCGTGGCGCCCGCCGGTGGTCTCGGCAAGGACGCGGCCGTCGTGGGTCAGAAGGTGCACGCGTCGTTCGGCGACCGGAAGCCGGTCGGCCTGATCGAGTTCCTCGGCGCCAAGGTCGTGGTGGAGAAGGAGTTCACCGGCGGCGAGATCAAGTGGGAGGTCGAGGGCCTCTACGCCGACACGAACCCCGGCAACAACGTGCTCACCCGCAAGATCAACGCGGTGGGCGGCCCGGCGGTGCAGCCGGAGCAGAACCACGGTCCGGCGGTCGTCGACACCGAGGTCAAGAAGACGGCCGGCCTGGCCAACACCGGTGCCGACCCCGTCGCAGCGGGTGCGATCGGCTTGGGTGCCCTGGCCCTCGGTGGCCTGGCTCTCTTCGCTGCTCGCCGCCGCAAGAACGCCTGATAGTCAATCCACAAAGATCCTGGGGGGATCAGGAAAATGAGTTTCAAGATTCGTGCAACGGCCTTTGTCACCGCGACCGCGCTGGTCGCCGTACCGCTCGCGCTGTCCGGCACCGCGTTCGCACAGGACGAGCCGACCGGCTACATCGGCGGCACCGTGTTCAACGACTACAACGGTGACGGCGTCAAGCAGGACAACGAGCCGGGCATCAAGTCCGTCAACGTCATGGTCAAGTACCCGAGCGGCGAGACCCACCCGTCCGAGACCGACAACTACGGCAACTGGACCGTCAAGCGCACGCCGTACGGCGAGTACGAGGTCAGCTACGTCGACCCGAAGCTGGCCAACACCACGCCGTCCACGGTGAAGGCAGAGGTCAAAGAAGGCGACACTCCTGCGGTCAACTTCGGCGTCCGCGGCGGCTCGATCTGCGGTGTCGCGTGGGTCGATGCGAACGAGGACGGCAAGCGCCAGCCTGGTGAGGGTCCGCTGGCCGGTCGGAAGATGGCCGTGGACGGGCTCGACCACGCGGCGGTGGTGTCCGGTGCGGACGGCGTTTACTGCTTCGACAACGTGCCGGCGGGGAAGTACTCGCTGCGCTACTTGGGGCTGTCGGGCGATCCGAACATGCTCACCAAGCCGGGCGGCGACTCGAAGTTCAGCTGGCTCACCCGCACTTCCCAGTCGTTCATGGTCGGCAAGGGGGCGCAGGTCAAGGGCATCGACGCCGGTTTCCTCAAGTACCGGCCCGACCTGAAGGCCGTGCAGCTGATCATCGATCAGGGTGGCGTCACCGAGAACAACACCTTCAAGGTGGGCGACGTCATCGAGATCTACGGGTCGGTGATGGCCAACGGCAACTCGCCGCAGAACCTGACCGCCGAGATGACCCTGCCTGAGGGGCTGCGCATTGTCGACAGGGTCGGCGGCCTCGCCGTTCACAGCTTCGTCGAAGGGCAGCAGGTGAAGATGCAGCTCGGTCCCTGGAAGTCGCCTGGCGTGGTCGAGTTCCTGGGTGTGAGGGTCGTCGTCGAGAAGGAGTTCACCGGCGAGATCAAGTGGCACGCCGCCGAGCACACCGCTGGCCACGAGGGCCGCTTCCCGGACAGCAACCCGAGCGACAACGTGCTCACCCGCAAGATCAACGCGGTGGCTGCACCCGTCGAGCAGCCGGAGCAGAACCACGGTCCGGCGGTCGTCGAGGTCAAGAAGACGGCAGGCCTGGCCAACACCGGTGCCGACCCCGTCGCCGCCGGCGCGATCGGCCTGGGTGCGCTGACCCTCGGTGGCGTGGCCCTCTTCGCTGCTCGCCGGCGCAAGACCGCCTGATCGTTAAGCCATTCGAGTGACATTCGGCGAGCAGGGCAACATCCAACAGCCCTGCGGTGTCTTAAGGCTGGGATCTGCTCCGGGGGGACGCTGATCACCAGGGGGTAAGACGGAACGGCCCGCGTCCGGGAGAGACGCGGGCCGTTCTGCATGCGGGCGCAACTACCATCATGGGATGGGCAACCGTGGTGCTGACGACACCGATGCCGAGGTCGAGTCGTGGAGGGCCATGGTTCCGGCGATCGATCCGGTGGTCGAGGGCGTGGTCGACCGGGTCCACCAGATCAGCAAGTACCTCGACTTCCTCGCGACCGAGATCGCCGCGCCGCACGGGCTGAACCGCGCCGACTACGAGATCCTCGCCAGGCTCTTCTGGATCGGGCCGCCGCACAGGCTCACGCCCAAGCAGCTCGCGAACGGCACGCTGAGCCCCGCCACCACGATCACGAGCCGCCTCGACCGGCTGGAGAAGGCCGGTCTCGTGGTCCGTGAGCTCGACCCGAGCGACCGCCGCTCGTTGCCCGCGACGCTCACCGACGCCGGCCGCGCGATCTTCCTCGACATCGTCGCCGGCCAGGCACAACGCGAGAAGGAGCTGTTCACCGCGTTGCCCGGCGCTGACCTGGAGAACCTGCGCGACCTGCTGCGCCAGGTCATGGAGGTGCTGTCGGGCGAGCTGGGCCCCGCCCACCGCCGCACGAGGCTCGCACTCGACAGCAAGGACTAATTGCTACGAACTCGTACTATCCGATATCGTGCTAACTGCTGCACGAGAGGGAGGGGTGCGACATGGGTGGCTATCCGCTGTCGGAGTGACCGGCATCACGCAACGTCAGGCCCCCGGTGTTCCGATGTCCTAAGTGGAGTAATCGGAACCTGGGGGATCTGTGAAGAACGTCTTCGCTGTCACGATGACGGCTGCCATCGTCCTGACCGCGGTAGGCGTGCCCGCTGCCGCGCGTCCTGGGATGATCAACATCACCGGCCTGTTCTACCTCGACCGCAACGGGAACAACGCCTACGACGCCGGCGACAGCGTCCGTCCGTGGGGTCCCGGTGTCCGGATCACGAACCAGGACACCAAGCGGTCGTTCGACGTCGCGGTCGGCGCAGACGGCCGATACGGGATCTTCAACCTCACCAAGGGTCCGACGTACCTGGTCGAGAACCTGAACGTGCCCAACTACTCGACCACGAAACTGAGCTTCACCACGACCGAGACGGTGACCGACGGCGACTTCCCGCTGCAGGGCCACGTCGTCAAGGGCCTGTCGTTCGTCGACACCAACCGCGACGGCGTGAAGCAGGCCGACGAGAAGGTCGCCCCGCTTCCGTCGAAGGTCAGCGGCAAGGCGCTGGACGGCACGGCAGTCGACGTGGAAGCGACGCTCGACGAGAACGGCGAGTACTCCGTCGACCTGCCGGCCGGCGACTTCACTTTCACGGCGCCGGACATCGCGAGCGCCGGCCTCGTGCTGGCGGAGCCCAAGGCGGCCACCGACATCGACTGGGTCTCCGGCACGCGCAAGCTCACCCAGAACGCCGACAACCGCACGCAGCGGGTCGACGTGCGTTACTTCACGCCCAAGCCGGATGTCGCGGTGGACGACGCCGTGGTCACGCCGGCCAAGGACACCTACACCCTCGGCGAGCAGGTCGAGATCAAGGTGACGCTCTCGAACAAGGGTGATGTGCCGGTCGCGCCGTCGTTCGTCATGGCCAACTTCGGCGCGAAGCTGTTGAAGCACAGCGACAACGTCAAGCTGACCGACAAGTTCGACCTGCAGGTCAACGACAAGATCTTGCCGGGCAAGCAGGTCGACGTCGTGCTCAAGACCGAGCTGAACGACATCACGTTCACCGAGGTGTGGCCGGTCGCGCGCTTCACCTTCGGAAATCTGCAGGACGTCAACCGCAAGAACAACAGTGTGCGCAAGCCGATCAAGGTCGTCGACAAGACCGCTCCGACCTCGCCGTCGGAGACCACCGCGCCGCCGACCACCACCACGACCCAGCCGGCCGTGGCGCAGGCGGGCAACAAGTCCGGTCTCGCGAAGACGGGTGCCGCGCCGCTGGGCGCTTTGGCGCTGGGCGGCCTGCTGCTCGCAGCCGGGGCGGGGGCGCTCCTCGTGGCGCGCCGCCGCCGTTCCTGATGCACTGACGAACGTCTTGGGGGACGAACAAATGAAGAAGTTGTGTGCCGTCACGCTGACGGCGGCGATCGTGCTGCCCGCGGTGGGTGTTCCCGCCGCGGCGCAGGACGACAAGATCACCGTGGAGGGCCTCGTCTGGCTCGACCGCAACGGGGACAAGAAGCAGGACTCGTTCGAGTCGGTGCTCGGCAACTGGCGTGGCGTCAAGGTCGAGAAGGTCGGCACCGGCGAGGTCGTCGGCGAGTTCCCCACCGACGCCAACGGTCGGTACCGGGCCGAACTGCCCGTCGGCCAGTACGTCGTGACGGTGCTGACCAACGGTGAGTACTCGCCGACCACCCCGCTGAATCGCACCGTCGAGAGCACCGGCACTGCTGATTTCGGCATCAGGGGCGGCTCCGTCGCGGGCAGGTCCTTCCTCGACAAGAACAAGGACGGCGTCCGCCAGTCCGACGAGGAACTGCTGTCGCCGGGAACGCTGAACGGCAAGCAGATCCCGGTGTCCCGTGAGGACGGCCAGTTCAGCGTCGAGGACCTGCCGTACGGCAAGTACAAGTTCGTCGCGGCCGACTACACGAAGCGCGGCCTCGCACTGGTCGAGCCGAAGGGCACGGACCCGATCGACTGGGCCACCGGCACCCTCGAGTTCACCCTGGGCGAGCTCGAGGGACCGGGCCCGCTGGACGCCGTGTACTTCGAGCCCAAGGGTGACGGCGCGCTCGAAGGCACCACGATCAGCCCGGCGAAGGACACCTACGCGGTCGGCGAGCAGATCACCGTCAGGTTCCAGCTGCTCAACAAGGGCGACGTCCCCGGCAAGATGTCGGTCGTGGTGTTCGGCCTCGGCTCAGCGGACGCCAAGCTGATCTCGCTCAGCGACAACGTCACCGGCACGATGCAGGACTTCGAGACGGTCGCGAAGATCATGCCCGGTAAGTCGATCACGGTCGAGATGAAGCTCGAGCTCACCAGCACCGAGCTGACGGAGATCTCCCCGTTCGCCCGTCCGTTCATCGGCGGGTTCAAGGACGTCGACCACAAGAACCAGGGTCAGTCCTTCTACCGGAAGATCAAGGTCGTGGCGAAGGGCACCACGACCGAGCCGACCACGTCGCCGTCGGAGACGACCACGCCCACGGCCACCACGACCACGCCGGTCGTGGCCCAGGCGGGCAGCAAGTCCGGTCTCGCGTCGACGGGTGCTTCGCCGCTGGGTTTCCTGGCAATCGGATCACTGCTGCTCGCCGCTGGTCTGGGCGCGTTCTTCGTGGCACGCCGCCGACGTTCCTGACCACATAGGACCCGCCACGGTTAGTCTGCGGCATGGGCATCTTGGTGCATGTGCTGCTGACCGCCGTGGCGGTCTGGGCGTCGACCGCGCTCCCGGGCATCGACCTGGGCGAGGGCACCACCGGCACGAGAATCCTCACGCTGATCGGCGTCGCGGTGATCTTCGGCCTGGTGAACGCGGTCGTGAAGCCGCTGGTGAAGTTCTTCGGCTGCCTGTTCTACCTGCTCACGCTCGGCCTGATCGGGCTCGTGGTGAACGCGCTGCTGTTCATGCTCACCGGCTGGCTGGCCGAGCAGCTCGACCTGCCGTTCCGCGTCGACGGGTTCTGGCCCGCGTTCTGGGGCGCGATCATCGTCGCGCTGACCGGATGGGTGCTGAACGTGATCTACGACAAGGTCACCGACAAGGACTGACCCACCAACGAAAAAGGCCCTCGGTCCACGGACCGAGGGCCTTTCTCTCACCTCTTAAGCGTTCGCGTCCTCAGTGGCCGGTTGGCCCCGCTTCACGGACTCGAGCAGCATCTGCGCGACGTCCACGACCTCGACGTGCGCACCGGCCAGGCCGTCGGACTGACGCGCGGTCACCCCGTCGGTCAGCATCACGCGGCAGAACGGGCAGCCGGTCGCGATCTTCGACGGCGCGGTGGACAGGGCCTCGTCCACGCGGTCGACGTTGATGCGCTTGCCGATCCGCTCCTCCATCCACATGCGAGCGCCACCGGCACCGCAGCACATGGAGCGTTCCTCGTGCCGCGGCATCTCGCGCAGCTTCGCGCCCGACGCGCCGATGAGCTCACGCGGCGCCTCGTAGACCTTGTTGTGGCGCCCCAGGTAGCACGGGTCGTGGTAGGTGACGTCCTCGGTCACCGGCGCGACCGGCACCAGACGGCGTTCGCGCACCAGCTTGTTCAGCAGCTGCGTGTGGTGCACGACCTCGTAGGTGCCACCGACCTGCGGGTACTCGTTCGCCAGCGTGTTGAAGCAGTGCGCACAGGTGACGACGATCTTGCGCTGGCCGACCGGCCGGTCCTCGAAGACCGAGTTGAGGACCTCGACGTTCTGCTGCGCCAGCATCTGGAACAGGAACTCGTTGCCGGCGCGGCGGGCCGGGTCACCGGTGCAGGTCTCCTCCGGGCCGAGCACCGTGTACTTGACGCCCGCGGTGTGCAGCAGCTCGGCGACGGCACGCGTGGTCTTCTTCGCGCGGTCCTCGAACGCGCCGGCGCAACCGACCCAGAACAGGTACTCGGCGTCGCCCAGCTCGCCGTCGAACACCGGCACCTCGAACTCCAGGCCCTCGGTCCACGCGAGGCGGTCCTTGGCGTTCTGGCCCCAGGGGTTGCCCTTGTTCTCCAGGTTCTTGAACATGCCGCCGAGCTCGGTCGGGAAGTTCGACTCGATCAGCACCTGGTAGCGGCGCATGTCGACGATGTGGTCGACGTGCTCGATGTCCACCGGGCACTGCTCGACACACGCGCCGCAGGTCGTGCAGGACCACAGCACCTCGGGGTCGATGACGCCGAGCTCGTCCGGGCCGCCGACCAGCGGGCGCTCGGACTCGGCCATCGCCAGCACGTCGATGGACTCGAGGCGCTTCTTGTAGTCCTCGTACTTGTCCTCGACCAGACCGACCTCGTCGCCCGCCATGTCGCGCGAGCCGCCGGCCAGCAGGTACGGCGCCTTCGCGTACATGTGGTCGCGCAGCTGCGTGATGACCAGCTTGGGGGACAACGGCTTGCCGGTGTTCCAGGCGGGGCACTGCGACTGGCAGCGGCCGCACTCGGTGCAGGTGGAGAAGTCGAGAACGCCCTTCCAGGTGAAGTCCTCGACCTTGCCGACGCCGAACACGTCCTTGTCCGGGTCGGCCTCCTCCAGGTCCAGGACCTTGCCGCCGGACATCATCGGCTTCAACGCGCCCAGCGCCACGCCGCCGTCGGCCTCGCGCTTGAAGTAGATGTTGAAGAACGCCGAGAACCGGTGCCAGGCAACGCCCATCGTCAGGTTCCGGCCGACCACGATCAGCCAGATCATGCCGGACAGCAGCTTGATCAGCGCCATGATCGACACCCAGATCGCCGCGGACGGCAGGAGCTGGGCCAGCGGCTGCGTCACGAACGACGTCCACAGCGGCGCGACCTCCAGGCCGCTCGACTGCTTGAACGCCTTCACGCCGAGGATGCCGAGACCCTCGATGATCACGACCGCCTCGACGAAGTAGGCGGACTTGAAGTCCGAGCCCTGGAAGCGGGAGATCCGGTCGGCGCGGCGCGGGTGGTTGACCTGGCGGATGATCGCCAGCGCCACACCACCGACGACGGTGCCGAGACCCAGCAGCTCGACCAGCAGCAGCCAGACGGACCACGTGCCGATGATCGGCCAGTGGAAGTGCGGGTCGAACACCTCGCCGTACGCCTCGAACAGCACTGCGGAGCCGATGAGGAAGCCCCACATCACCATCCAGTGCCACGGGGCGACCGAGCGGAACTTGGCCATCCTGGTGTGCGCCACGAACTCGACGATCAGCGTCTTCAACCGCGCCCAGAACGGGCCGTTGCGGGTGGAGTCCGGCTGCCCGAGCCGAATGATCTTGATCATCTTCAGCACGGCGGCGACGAACACGCCCCAGGCGACGACGCTCACCGCTACCGCGACGAGTCCGAGAACCAGCTGGAGGGTCATGGCGGGAGTCTAGGCCACGTTACTGATCAGTAACCACTTGGACGTGGCCGGTGTCTCCTCACGTACCGGTAAAGAAGCCGGACTTCGACCCAAAACTTGTGGAACAATCGTTCAGGTAGTTCTGCTGAGCGCCTTGGGGGTCACCGTGTTGTACCTGTTCCTCGCTGCGGCGATCATGGGAGAGATCGCCGCCACCGTGTCGTTGAAGCTGTCCGAGGGCTTCTCGAAACCGTGGCCGTCGGTCGTGGTCGTCGTCGGATATGCGATCGCCTTCACAGCTCTTTCGCGCGCGTTGAAGTTGGGTATGCCCGTGGGCGTCGCCTACGCCGTGTGGTCCGCCATCGGCGTTGCAGCCGTGGCGTTGATCGGCTGGAAGTTCCTGGGCGAGACCCTGAATCCCACGATGGTCATCGGGTTGGCTTTGATCATCGGAGGCGTGGTGACGCTCGAACTCGGGAGGACGCACTGACCGCACCAGCGATAGACGGCAGGAAGGCGCGCGGCGAGAAGAAGCGCCGTGCCATCGTCGAGGCCACTCTGAGAGTGATCGAACGCGATGGCGTCGCCGGCGTGACGCATCGCAGCGTGGCGCGCGAAGCCGGGGTGCCGACGACAGCCTCCACCTACTACTTCGCGACGCTCGACGACCTGTTGATCGCCACGTTGCTGTGGGCGGCCGACGAGTCGTGCGAAGAGATGCTGCAGATCGTCGCGCGCCACGGCAGTGCGCGTGAGATCGCGGCCGCGTTGGCGAAGTCGGTCAACGAGAACCGCGGCCGCACGCTCGCGGAGTACGAGCTGTACCTGCTGGCCGGCCGGCGCCCGGAGCTGAAGGCCGCCGCCCGCCGGTGGCTCGACCTCGCGGTGGAGACGGTGCGGCCGCAGGACCCGATCGCGTTCCGGGCGCTCCTCGCCGCGATGGACGGGATGCTGATCCAAGGCCTGATAGCCGATGTTGCTCCGAACGGGGACGACCTGGAGCCAATCGTGTCCTTCTTGATCCGCGGTCGCGACGATTCCACCGCGCCGGCAAGGGAACAATGAGGCTATGAAGTTCGCGCGAGAGGTGTCCGGCATCAGCCACGGGGTGAGCCTCGGGCTGCTCGCCGCGCTCTACGTGCGCGACACGCTGGCGTTGTCGGTCGATGTCGAGCCGCACGTGCCGGGCCTGGACCCGCCGCTGCCGGTGCAGGTGCCGGCGGGGGTCGACCGCGCGGCCGTCACCCGCGAGTGGTCTGGCTGGTGGGCCGACGCGCTGGAGGCGTGCACGCGGGGCACCGAGCCCGCGGTCCCCGAGGACGCCGAGGCGTTGCTGACCCGGCCCGCCTGTCGTGCCGCGGTGCTGGCGCTGAAGCCGGGCATCGAAGGGCTGCACCGGGTGCAGAGCCCGGTGGCGTTGCCGATCGGCGACGTCCTGCGCGGCATCGAGTCGCGGATCGGGCGGTGGGCGCAGAGCGTGGAGCTGCACATCGCCGAACTGCCGGTGGAGGGCATGCTGTGGGAGCGGATCGCGCCCGCGCACGTCCTGGCCTCGACGCGGTTCCTGAACGACCCCGCGCGCACCGCGCCGGCCCTGCGCGCTGTCCTCGAAGATCTCGTCTGAGGCGGGGTAGGGACAACCCCACCCCGCCTCCGGGGGCTCACTGCCGTGTAGCTGAGTCCCGCCACCTCTAGTTTTGTGCCCATGATGAGGACAGCGCTGGTGGCGTTGCTGGTGGGGACGGTGCTCACGGCCTGTGGCATCCGCATCGTGAAGTACGAGTTCGCCGACGACCACGTCGTCGCGGACAAGTTCACGTCGGTGCGGGTGCGCGCCGGCTCGGGGGACGTGGCGATCCGCTTCGTGGAGGGGATCGGCGAGACGAAGATCCACCGCAGGGTGGAGCACGCCAAGGACAACAGGCCGTCCGGTGTCGCGCACCGCATCGAGGGCAGCGCACTGGTGCTGGACGACTGCGGCAACAACTGCTCGATCAACTACGAGATCCAGGTGCCGTCCAAGGAGATCAAGATCGAGGCGCTCGACGGCGGGTCGGGGGACGCCGTGTTCGAAGGCCTCGCCGCGATCGACTACAAGATCGGCTCCGGCAACTTCAAGGCTTACAGCATCGCGGGCAACGTCCAGGTCAGCAGCGGTTCCGGCGACGTCGACGTCCGCGACATCGGCGGTGACGTCAAGGCCGGCACCGGTTCCGGCAGGTTCGAGGCCTTCCGGGTCAAGGGCAGCGTCACCGCGGACCTGGGCTCCGGCGACATCTTCCTCGACCAGTTGTCGGGCAAGGTGCTGGTCACCACCGGTTCGGGCAACATCGACGGCAGGTCGATCGACAACGACGTGACCGCCAACGCCGACTCCGGCAACGTCGAACTGACCTTCGTCTCGGCGCGCACCGCTCGCGTCGACAGCGGCTCCGGCGACATCACCGTGCGCGTGCCGAACACCTCGGGCCCGTACAAGGTCACCGGCGAGTCCGGCAGCGGTGACCGCAAGATCGACGTGCCGACCGACCCGGCGGCCAGGCACGAGCTCAAGCTGGACGCCGGCTCGGGCAACGTGAAGGTGCTGGGCGTCTGAGCCGTTCCACGGGGGAATGTGCCGAGGACCACTCCACAAGGGGTGGTCCTCGGTGCGTTGTGAGGGAACAACCAGACCTTCATGGCCGTTGGGTCAGGCAGAAGACTTGAGTCGGGTAGGCTCAACGTTGAGCAGATGGCAAACTTGAGTCAGCAACGCTCAACAAGTACTAGCGGAAGGAACTCCAATGGCGCGTGCAGTCGGCATCGACCTCGGGACGACCAACTCGGTCGTCGCCGTCCTCGAAGGCGGTGAGCCGACGGTCATCGCCAACTCGGAGGGCTCCAGGACGACCCCGTCCATCGTCGCGTTCGCGAAGAACGGCGAGGTCCTCGTGGGTCAGCCCGCGAAGAACCAGGCCGTCACGAACGTCGACCGCACCATCCGCTCGGTGAAGCGGCACATCGGCACCAACTGGAAGACCGATGAGATCGACGGCAAGCAGTACACCTCGCAGGAGATCAGCGCGCGCGTGCTGATGAAGCTCAAGCGCGACGCCGAGGCGTACCTGGGCGAGGAGATCACCGACGCCGTCATCACCGTCCCGGCGTACTTCGAGGACGCGCAGCGCCAGGCCACCAAGGAGGCCGGCCAGATCGCGGGCCTCAACGTGCTCCGCATCGTCAACGAGCCCACCTCCGCCGCGCTGGCCTACGGCCTCGACAAGGGCGAGAAGGAGCAGACCATCCTGGTCTTCGACCTCGGTGGCGGCACGTTCGACGTCTCGCTGCTCGAGCTCGGCGACGGTGTCGTCGAGGTCCGCGCGACCTCCGGTGACAACCACCTCGGTGGTGACGACTGGGACCAGCGCGTCGTCGACTGGCTGGTCGAGCGCTTCAAGCAGGCCAACGGCATCGACCTGACCAAGGACAAGATGGCCCTGCAGCGCATCCGTGAGGCTGCGGAGAAGGCCAAGATCGAGCTGTCCAGCTCGTCCACGGCGTCGATCAACCTGCCGTACATCACCGTCGACGCGGACAAGAACCCGCTGTTCCTCGACGAGACGCTGTCGCGAGCCGAGTTCCAGCGCATCACGTCCGACCTGCTCGACCGCACCCGCGCGCCGTTCAACAACGTGATCAAGGACGCCGGCATCTCCGTCGGCGACATCGACCACGTCGTGCTCGTCGGTGGCTCGACCCGCATGCCCGCCGTCGCGGAGCTCGTCAAGGAGCTGACCGGCGGCCGCGAGCCCAACAAGGGCGTGAACCCGGACGAGGTCGTCGCCGTCGGCGCCGCCCTGCAGGCCGGTGTCCTCAAGGGTGAGGTCAAGGACGTCCTGCTGCTCGACGTCACCCCGCTGTCCCTCGGCATCGAGACCAAGGGCGGCATCATGACCAAGCTGATCGAGCGCAACACCACGATCCCGACCAAGCGCTCCGAGACCTTCACGACGGCCGACGACAACCAGCCGTCCGTGCAGATCCAGGTGTTCCAGGGCGAGCGCGAGATCGCGGCGCACAACAAGAAGCTCGGCATGTTCGAGCTGACCGGCCTGCCCCCGGCCCCGCGCGGCGTGCCGCAGATCGAGGTCACCTTCGACATCGACGCGAACGGCATCGTCCACGTCTTCGCGAAGGACCTGGGCACCGGCAAGGAGCAGTCGATGACGATCACCGGTGGCTCCGCGCTGCCGAAGGACGACATCGACCGCATGGTCAAGGACGCCGAGGCGCACGCCGAGGAGGACAAGCGCCGCCGCGAGGAGGCCGAGGTCCGCAACCAGGCCGAGACGCTGGTCTACCAGACGGAGAAGGTCGTCAAGGAGAACGACGACAAGCTCCCGGCCGACATCAAGGAGAAGGTCAACACCGCGATCGCCGAGGCGAACGAGGCGCTCAAGGGCACCGACATCAACGCCATCAAGACGGCGGTCGAGAAGCTCGCGACCGAGTCCCAGGCCATCGGCCAGGCGATCTACGCCAACGCGCCGGGTGCCGCCGGTGCCGAGGCCCCTGGTGCTGACGCGCCGGGTGCCGCCGGTGCGGGCGCCAAGGCCGGCCAGGACGACGTCGTCGACGCCGAGATCGTGGACGAGGACGAGAAGAAGTGACCGAGCCGAGGCACGCCGCCCCTGACGAGGAGCAGCCTCAGGTCGTCGTGACCGACCGGCGCCGGATCGACCCGGAAACGGGTGAGGTCCGGACGCCGGCCCACGCCGCCGAGGAAGGCGCTGCTCCGGCTTCTGACGAGCCCCTGGTCGCCGAGGTCGTGGACGAGGTGGCCGCCGAGCTGAAGACCCAGCTCGACGAGCGCACCGCCGACCTGCAGCGGCTCACCGCCGAGTACGCGAACTACCGCAAGCGGGTGGAACGCGACCGCGAGGCAGTGATCAACAACGCGAAGGCGTCCGTGGCGAGCGAGCTGCTGCCGCTGCTGGACGACATCGAGCGGGCCGCCGCGCACGGCGACCTGACCGGTGCGTTCAAGGCCGTGGCGGACAAGCTCGTCTCCACGCTCGCGAAGACCGGCCTGGAGCCGTTCGCGCACGAGGGCGAGGCGTTCGACCCGTCGGTGCACGAGGCCGTGCAGCACAGCACGTCCCCGGACGTCGACGGCCCGACCGTCACCGCAGTCCTGCGCCGCGGCTACAGGTTCGGAGACAAGCTGGTCCGGCCCGCGCTCGTCGCGGTGACGGACCACGAGCCGGCACCCAGTGCCGCGCCGGCCGAAGAGATTTAGGGAGGAGGAGACGTCCGGTGAGTGCTAGGGACTGGATCGAGAAGGACTTCTACCGCGAGCTGGGCGTCTCCTCCGACGCGTCGGCGGACGAGATCAAGAAGTCGTACCGCAAGCTCGCCCGCGAGCTGCACCCCGACGCGAACCCCGGTGACGCCAAGGCCGAGGCCCGCTTCAAGGCGGTCTCCGAGGCGTACGGCGTGCTGTCCGACCCGGCCAAGCGCAAGCAGTACGACGAGGCCCGGCGCCTGTTCGCGGGCGGAGGTGGCTTCCCCGGCGGTTTTGGCGGCGGTGGCGGCTTCGACGTGAACGACCTGTTCGGCCGCGCGGCCCAGGGCACGGGCGGTGGCGGTCTGGGCGACCTGCTCGGCGGGCTGTTCAACCGCCGCGGTGGCGGTGGCGCGGCTTCGGCCACGCGTCCGCGCCGCGGTGAGGACGTCGAGACCGACGTCCGCATCGACTTCACCGAGGCCGTGAAGGGTGCGACGGTGCCGCTGCGCCTGTCGTCCCCCGCGGCTTGTACGACGTGCAACGGTTCCGGTGCCAAGCCGGGCACCACCCCGCACGTCTGCGCCACCTGTTCGGGTTCGGGTCTGGTGACTCGCTCGCAGGGCGCGTTCGCGTTCAGCGAGCCGTGCCGCGACTGCCGCGGGACGGGCCGGATCATCGACGACCCGTGCCCCGAGTGCGGTGGCGACGGCGTCAGCACCCGGACCCGCACGCTCACCGTGCGGATTCCGTCCGGGGTCGACGACGGGCAGCGGATTCGCCTTGCGGGACAGGGCGAACCGGGTCGCAACGGCGGCCCGACCGGTGACCTGTTCGTGCGGGTGCACGTCAACCCGCACAGCGTGTTCGGCCGTCAGGGCAACGACCTGACGCTGACCGCGCCGATGACGTTCTCCGAGCTGGCGCTCGGAACCACGTTGACCGTGCCGACGCTGGACGGCAAGGTGACCTTGAAGGTGCCTGCGGGAACCGCCTCCGGGCGAGTGCTGCGGGCTCGGGGCAAGGGGATCACGAAGCGGGACGGGACCGCGGGTGATCTCCTGATCACCCTGGAGGTCGCGGTGCCGAACAACCTGTCGTCCGAGGCCCGCAAGGCCCTGGAGGCGTACGCCGACGTGACCAAGGATCATGATCCGCGTGGTGATCTGAACGCACTTCTTGAAGGGCGGTGAGTTCGGTGGGTTTTCCGTTCCCTCCCGGGACCGATGAGGACACGCCGTTCTTCGTGATCTCGGTGGCGGCCCAGCTGTCGGGTCTGCACGCCCAGACCCTGCGGTCCTACGACCGGATGGGCCTGGTCTCGCCGGGCCGCACGTCCGGTGGCGGCCGCCGCTACTCGATGCGCGACATCGTGCTGCTGCGCGAGGTTCAGCGCCTCTCGCAGGACGAGGGCGTGAACCTCGCCGGCATCAAGCGGATCATCGACCTGGAGAACCAGGTCGACGCGCTGCGGTCGCGGGTGGCCGAGCTCCAGCAGGAGCTCGCCCAGGCGTTGGCGGCGGCCGATTCCACGGCCGCCGCCGTGCACGCCTCCTACCGGCGCGACCTCGTGCCGATCCGGCAGGAGACCGCGCTCGTCGTGTGGAAGCCGAAGCCCCGCAAGTGATCGAGCGTCTGTACCAGGTCTTCGCGACGCCGCGTCCCAGCGTGGTCGACTTCTGCGACCACTGCGTCAAACCGGAGGACGTGGCGCCGTTCACCACGGTTCCGTTGCGCCAGTTGACTTCCGACCAGGTCGAGAAGTTCTGGTTGAAGTCGGGGACGATCGGCGACGAAACCTTCGTGCGATACCTGATTCCGCGGGTGCTGGACCTGATCGCAGCCGGTGAGCTCGACCCGGACTTCTTCTGGCTGCGCCTGGTGTCCGAGGCCTACGCCAACGGCGACCCGCGCGAGCAGTCGGCCGTTCGCGGCTACTTCATGGCGACGCCGATCGCGTTGGCCGGCCTCGTGCGCGAGGGGCCCGCTGATGGTCCGTTGGCCTCATGGATGCGTGGCCCGGAAGCCCTTGCCGCGCTTGAAGAAGCTGCGCTCACCGGACCTGATCCCGGAGGTGTGCTCTCCGAGGCTCACCAGGAGCTCGAAGCTCAGCTCTCGAAGTAGAACCCGGACTCCAGGTCTTCCAGGAGCGTCGGTTCCTCCGGTTCCCAGCCCAGCAAGGACTTCGTGCGCGCACCGGACGTCGGTGCGTCGCGCGTGACCATGTTCGCGAGCGGCCCGAAGTGCTCGTCCGGAACACTGCGCACCGGTACGTTCAGCTGCCGCCCGATGGCCTCGGCGATCACCTTCAACGGCACCGTTTCCTCGGCCACCGCGTGCAGCACCGAGCCTGCAGGCGCCTTCTCCACGGCCAGGCGGTAGAGGCGGGCCGCGTCCAGCGTGTGCGTGGCAGACCACCGGTTCGTGCCGTCGCCCGGGTAGCCGGAAACGCCTGTGGTGCGGGCGATCCTGACAAGCAACGGGATGAAGCCGGCCGTGTCCAGTTCACTGTGGACGGTCGGTGGCAGCACGACGACGGCGCCTCGCACGTCCTCCGCGTCGATGATCAGATTGCGGGCGGTGCCCCGGCTGTGATCGTCCGGGACGCGTTCGTCCTCGGTGGCGGTGCGGCCCAGCCCGGAGTACGAGAGGGTGCCGCCGGTGCCGATCAGCGCCTTGCCGGTACCTGCCAACTCGTCGAGGAACGTCCGGACGACCGCGATGTCGGCGGCCGACGCACCGGCGTAGTCGCCCGCGAACATCTCCTCGTGCTTGAACGCCAGGTGGATCACCGCGTCGGCTGCTGAGGCCCCTTTCCGCAACCCGTCCAGATCGTCGAGGTCACCACGCTGGACTGTCGCCCCCCGATCGATGAGCTTCTCCGCTGACGCGTCCGACCGGGCCAGTCCGACGACCTGGTGACCCGCCCGCAGCAGTTCCGGGACCAGTGCCGAACCGACGTGGCCGCTGGCACCCGTGACGAAGACCTTCATGGCACTTCCTTCAAGTGATGGGACTTGGTCTCATCAACCGTAGCAGAATGATGGGACTAAGTCGCATCACTTAGGATGGGGGCATGGGTCGATGGGAGCCGGACGCACGGGAGCGGTTGGTGCGTGCCGCGCTCGACCTGTTCAGCGAGCAGGGGTACGAGAACACCGCGGTCGCACAGATCGCCGAACGTGCGGGCCTCACGAAGAGCACGTTCTTCCGGCACTTCCGCGACAAGCGCGAGGTGCTGTTCGGTGGCCAGGACGTGCTGGCCGAGCTGATGACCTCGGCGATCGCCGACGCCGCTACCGACGCGGGGCCGCTGGAAGCCGTCGAGGCGGCGCTGGTGGCGACCGCCGTGACGTTCACCGACGAGCGGCTTGCGCACGGGCCGCAACGGCTGATGGTGATCGCGGGCAACGACGAGCTGCGCGAGCGTGCCGCGTTGAAGATGGTCGGGTTCGCCGCCGCGATGACGGACGCGCTGAAGAAGCGCGGTGTTGCGGAGCTGGAGGCAGCCGTGGCCGCGGAGCTCGGCGTGCTGGCGTTCGACCGCGGTTACGAGCGCTGGCTGGAGACCGGCGGGGACTTCGCGGAAGTCGCCCGCCGGACCCTCAGCGACGTGCGTGCGGCCGTTGCCGGACTAGAGGGTGCTGAGTAGTTCCTCGACCTCGGCAGCGATGCGGTCGAGCGCCTGGTCGTTGTCGTGCGCGGTGATCGCCCGGTCGATCCAGTCCGCGATCAACGGCATCTGCTCCGGCTTCAGTCCGCGCGTGGTGACGCCGGGCGTGCCCAGCCGGATGCCGGACGGGTCGAACGGCTTGCGGGTGTCGTAGGGAACGGCGTTGTAGTTCAGCTCGATGCCGGCCCGGTCCAGCGCGTGCGCCGCCGGCTTGCCGCCGATCTGCTTCGACGTCAGGTCGACCAGGATCAGGTGGTTGTCGGTGCCGCCCGAGACCAGGTCGAACCCGCGGTCCAGCAACGCGTCCGCCAGGGCTTTGGCGTTCGCGACGATCGTGTGGGCGTATTCGCGGAACTCCGGCTGTGAGGCTTCCTTGAGCGCCACGGCGATCGCGGCGGTCGTGTGGTCGTGCGGGCCGCCCTGCAGACCGGGGAACACGGCGCGGTCGATCGCCTTCGCGTGCTCGGCATCGCACATGATCATCGCGCCGCGCGGGCCCCGCAACGTCTTGTGCGTGGTCGTGGTGATCACCGACGCGTGCCCGACCGGCGACGGGTGGGCGCCACCCGCGACGAGGCCGGCGATGTGCGCGATGTCGGCGACCAGGACCGCGTCGATCTCCTTCGCGATCTCGGCGAACGCCGGGAAGTCGATCGTGCGCGGGATCGCCGTGCCGCCGCAGAAGATCACCTTCGGGCGTTCGGCGAGGGCCAGGGAGCGGACCTCGTCCATGTCGACGACGCCGGTGTCCTTGCGGACGTCGTACTGGACCGCGTGGAACCACTTTCCGGTGGCGGACACGCTCCAGCCGTGGGTCAGGTGGCCGCCCATCGGCAGCGACATGCCCATCACGGTGTCGCCGGGCTGCAGGAACGCGAGGTACACGGCGAGGTTCGCCGGCGCGCCCGAGAGCGGCTGGACGTTCGCGTGGTCGACGCCGAACAGGGCCTTGGCGCGGTCGATGGCGAGCTGTTCGACCTGGTCGATGATCTGCTGGCCCTCGTAGTACCTCTTGCCGGGGTAGCCCTCGGAGTACTTGTTCGTCAGCACCGAGCCTGTTGCTTCAAGCACGGCGGCCGACACGTCGTTCTCGGAGGCGATCATGCGCAGCTTGCGGGACTGGCGCACGGACTCGGCTTCGATCAGGGCGGCGATCTCGGGATCAACGTTAGAGAGCACGGTGCATCTCCGTGCCGGGCACCCAGGCGTTCGGTGCGCTCGGCCGTCGCTTCCCGGTGGTCAGTTCCACCCTCGGCACGCCAGTCGCTTGAGACGTGCCGAGCTTAGTCCAGCGTGAACGGGTCGTACTTGATTCGGTCGAGTGGAGTTCCTGCCACGAGCATGCGGGACACGGTCGACCTGATCATGGCGGGGCTGCCGCAGACCAGGACGTCGCGTTCCTCCCACGCGCCGTAGCGGGTGACCACGTCGGCCAGGGTGCCCTGCTCGACGCCGCGGACCCCGGGGTCCGACTCCAGCACCGGCACGACCGTGAGCCACGGGTTCGTGGTCGCGATGCGCTGCAGGTTGTCCAGGTCGTAGAGGTCCTCGCGGGTCCGGCCGCCGTAGAACAGGTGCACGCGGGGGTTGTCGCCCCACTGCGCCATCTCGTCGATGATCGCGTGCATCGGCGCCACGCCCGTGCCACCGGCGACCATCAGGATGTCCGAGCCGGCCGTGCGGTCGACCTGAAGACGTCCCATCGGCGGTCCGATGCGCCAGGTGTCACCGGCCTGCGTGTGGCCGACCACCGAGCGCGACACCCAGCCGCCGTCGACGGACCGGATGTGGAACTCGATGACGCCGTCCTCGCGCGGGGCGTTCGCCGGCGAGTAGTACCGCCACAGGCGCTTGCGCTGCGGCGTCTCCACGCTGACGTACTGCCCGGCCCGGTAGTTGACCGGGTGGTCGGGCTGCAGCCGCACGACGGCCAGGTCCCACGACACGCGCTGGTGCTCCAGCACGGTGGCGTGCCAGTACGCGGGGCCGTTGTCGGCGTCCGCGGCCTCCTGCATGGCCCGCGCCATCAGCGTGTACGCCTCGGCCCAGGCCATCTCGACCTTGGGGGTCCAGGCGGCACCGGCGAACTTCTTCACCGCGGACAGCAGTGCCGTCCCGACCGCCTCGTAGTGGACGTTGATGACACCGAACTTGCGGTGGTCACGGCCCAGCTGGCGGAGGAACGGGATGAGGTCGTCCGGGCGGTCGACCATCTGCACCACGTGCACGAGGGCCCGCAGCAGGCGGCTGCGTTGGACCTCCATGTTCGCGGGGAACATCTCGCGTGTGGCAGGCGAGAGCGAGAAGAGCATGCCGTAGAAGAACTTCGCCACTTCTTCGGCGTGCGGCTCCACCACCGCGAAGCTCTCCCGGATCATCCGCACCATCGCGGTGACACCAGGCGGGGGTTCTCGGTGGGGCGGGGTAGGGATGGGGCTCAGCACAGCGTTCGCAGTCATGGTCCGCGCGCAGTCTCCACGTTCTCATTGGCGCCAGCAAGGTGCTGTCGTCCTCGTTCAAGGCGCTGTCGTCCTCGTCAAGCATCCGTCCCCCGACAGGGTGGACAGTAACCCCTGATCGGTGAGTTTGACTCCTTGATGCCACCTTCGAGCGAAGCCTGATTACTCTACGTGAGTTGTTGTTACCGCAACAGTGTGAATGTGAGGGGTCGTCTGTACCGGGTTGCGCGCTTGCGTGCTTGGGTTGGGCGCGTGTCCCTGCCTGAAACCACCTCACCCGACCGTGTTGAACGTCCTGGCTCACGAGGTGAGCACTTCCTCCAATGTGCCTTGGAGACCTCTGAGCGCGCCAGTCGCTTCTACGACGACCAGGTGCTGGATCACCTCAACCCCGTGATGGCCGAGTTCGTGGGCCGGATGGAGATGGCCTTCATCTCGACCTCTGATGCCGACGGGGAGTGCGACTCCTCGCTGCGGGCCGGGCCGGCCGGGTTCATCCGGGTGGTCGACTCGCGGACTGTGGCGTATCCCGAGTACCGGGGGAACGGGGTCATGGCCTCGCTCGGGAACATCATGGAGAACCCGCACGTCGGGATGTTGATGGTCGACTTCACCGATGACCTGATCGGGCTGCATGTGAACGGGCGGGCTCGGATTGCTCCTCGGGAGGAGATCGCTACCGAGGATCGGAAGGTTGAGCGGTGGGTTGTGGTGGAGGTTGAGGAGGCCTACATCCACTGCCGGAAGCACATCCCTCGGATGATCCCCGTTGACCGGATTCGGGACTGGGGGACTGATGATGTCAAGCGGAAGGGTGGAGACTTCTTCGGCGTTAAGGCTGGTAAGACGGCTGACGCGCCGGTTGAGTAGGTCGTCGCCCGGTTGTGTCGGCGGGTGCCGGTTGTGAGTCCGTAGGTGGTCCCGTTGCGGGCGGATGTCCCGTTGCTTCTGGGGCGCCGCCCCGGACCCCGCCAATCTGATCAAAGACCGGCCAG
>NZ_JAJAEG010000056.1:0-42838 GCF_047445655.1 Lentzea alba | reverse complement strand
CCGCCAGCACCTCACCCGGCAACCAGGCGAAAGATCGAGGCTAGGCCATGTGCGAGGATTGCGATCCGTGCCCATTGCAAGAGCCGTGTTGCTGGCCGGACCGTCCGGATCAGGCAAGTCGACGCTGGCCGCCCACCTCGGCTGGCCCGTGTTGCGCCTCGACGACTTCTACCGCGACGGCGACGATCCGCTGCTCCCCCGCGACGACCACGGCCGCGCCGACTGGGACGCGGAGAACTCGTGGAACGCGGACAAGGCGCTGCAGGCCGTCGTCGAGCTGTCGAACACGGGCAAGACCGAGGCGCCGGTGTACTCCATCGGCGAGGACCGCGCGGTCGGCACGCAGATCGTCGAACTGGGCGACGCGCCCGCGTTCATCGCGGAGGGGCTCTTCGCGGACCTCCTCGTGAAAGGCGCTGAAGAAGCCGGCGTGCTGAGGGACGCCATCGTGCTCGCGCCGAGTGCCCCCGTCACGTTCGTCCGCCGGTTCGCCAGGGACGTCGCCGAGGCGCGCAAACCCGTTCCCACGCTGATCAGGCGCGGTCTCAGGCTGATGCGCGAACAGCCGCTCGTGGTCCGCCGCTGCGTCGAGCACGGCATGCGCCGCACCACGCCCGCACGCGCCAGGGCCGAGCTCGCGGACATTCCTCCCTGCGACAGGTGAATCGCCGCAACGAGCTGGGTACACCGGAGCGAGGAGGTTCGAGGGAGCTTCGGTGGGCAGGGACCTGGTGGTCGTGGGTGCCTCGGCCGGTGGTGTCGAGGCGCTGCGCGAGCTCGCCTCCGCTCTGCCTCCCGACCTGCCCGCGACGGTGGTCGTGGTGCTGCACAGGCCCGCTAGCCGCCCGTCCGCGCTGGCGTCGATCCTCGACCGCAGCGGCCCGCTGCCCGCGCTCGACGTGCGCGACGGCACGCCGCTGAGGCACGGCCACATCGAAGTCGCCCGCCCCGACCACCACGTGGTGGTGCAGAGCGACCGCCTGCGACTGTCGGACACACCGGCGGAGAACGGGCACCGGCCGGCCGTGGACGTCCTCTTCCGGTCCGCCGCACGGGCCAGGGGCCCCGCCACGATCGGCGTGATCCTCACCGGGGCCATGGACGACGGCACCGCCGGGATGGCCACGATCAAGAGCGAGCACGGGCTCGCGGTGGTGCAGTCACCGTCGGACGCGCTCTGCCCCGGGATGCCGGAGAGCGTCCTGCGGCACGTCGAGGTGGACCACGTCGTGCCGGTCGCGCGGATGGGGGCGCTGCTCGCCCGTCTCGTCCGCGACGACGAGGCCTCCGGCCCCACCCCTGAGCTGGAACGCGCCCTGTGGACGGCGCTGCGCACCCTCGACGAGAAGGCCGCACTCGCCCGGCGGATGAAGAGGCAGTCACGCGAAATCGGCCACTTTCTCGTGGCCGAGCGATGTGACAGACAGGAAGAAGAAGCCCTCGCGGCCGCCGACGTGCTGCGCAAGCATCTCTTGCGGGGCGGCGCGCGGGAGGAGACCGTCACATGAGTCGGATCGGCATCGGGACGACCGACCTCGATGGTGTCGTGGTCGCCACGCTGATCGGCCGGCTGGAGCTCGCCACGCACGGTGCTCTGCGCGACGGCCTGCTCAAATGCGCGGCGGACGTGCCGACAGCACTGGTCGTGCGACTCGGTGCCGACTTTCAGGTGGAGAGCAGGTCGATGCTGGCCGTGTTCTCCACGGTCTGGATGAGGATCTCGGAGTGGCCGGACATCCCGCTGGTGCTCGTCGCCGAGACCGATCGGCACCGGCACGACCTGCGGCGCGGCGGCATCACGCGGTGCGTGCCCACGACCGATGATCTGGCGTCGGCGTTGGAGGCCACCTCGAAACCCCCGAGGCACCGGTATCGCCGCATCGCTCTGCCCGGCTCGTCCCACGCCCCCGGGCTCGCCCGCGAGGCGGTGCGGGACACGTGTGAGCGCTGGGGCCTGCCCGCGATGACCGGCGACGCGGTGATGGTCGCGAGCGAGCTGGTCGAGAACGCGGTCCGGCACGCGCACTCGGAGCCACTGCTGCGAATCGAGCTGCGGCCGCGCACGCTCTCGCTCGCCGTGCACGACCGCGACCCGACTGCTCCGCCACGGCCGGAGGGGCATCCGGCACCGAGCGGTCTGCAGCTCGTGGACCTCGTCAGCCGGGGGTGGGGCCACCTGCCGTCGCCCGACGGGGGCAAGATCGTGTGGGCCGTGCTGGAGCTGCGCGGAGACGAGTAAGTTCCCGTCAGTGAGCGACGGCGTGAATACCCCGGACCACGACTTCGAACAGGTGCTGCTGTATCTGAAGGAATCGCGTGGTTTCGACTTCACCGGGTACAAGCGCACCAGCCTGATGCGCCGGGTGCGGCACCGGATGAGCCAGATCGGCGTCGAGGAGTACAGCGACTACATCGACCACCTCCAGGTCAACGCCGACGAGTTCAGCGTCCTGTTCAACACGATCCTGATCAACGTCACCGCGT
This sequence comes from Lentzea alba, assembly GCF_047445655.1. Classification (GTDB taxonomy): domain Bacteria; phylum Actinomycetota; class Actinomycetes; order Mycobacteriales; family Pseudonocardiaceae; genus Lentzea; species Lentzea alba_A. Next base: position 40,354 of record NZ_JAJAEG010000056.1, on the reverse strand, counting down.
TCTTCCGCGACCCGGAGGCCTGGGCCCACCTCCGCACCGAGGTCCTCCCGGCGCTGCTCGCCGAGCGCGGGCCGGACGACCCGATCCGGGTGTGGAGCGCGGGCTGCGCGTCCGGCGAGGAGGCCTACAGCCTCGCGATCGCGCTCGCCGAGGCGCTGGGGCCGGACCGGTTCCGCCGGCAGGTGAAGATCTACGCCACCGACGTCGACGACGAGGCGCTCACGCAGGCCCGCCACGCGAGCTACACCGAACGCGACCTCAACGGGTTGCCCGGCGACCTGACCGCCAAGTACTTCGAGCAGTCCGACGGGCGCTTCAGCTTCCGCAACGACCTGCGCCGCTCGGTGATCTTCGGCCGCAACGACCTGGTGCAGGACGCCCCGATCTCCCGGATCGACCTGCTGGTGTGCCGCAACACGTTGATGTACTTCAACCAGGAGACCCAGGCCAAGATCCTCGGCCGGTTCCACTTCGCGCTGGCCCCCAAGGGCGTGCTGTTCCTCGGCAAGGCCGAGATGCTGCTCAGCCACAGCCGGATCTTCGACCCCATCGACCTCAANCAGGAGACCCAGGCCAAGATCCTCGGCCGGTTCCACTTCGCGCTGGCCCCCAAGGGCGTGCTGTTCCTCGGCAAGGCCGAGATGCTGCTCAGCCACAGCCGGATCTTCGACCCCATCGACCTCAAGCGGCGTCTCTTCCGCAAGTCGGCGAGCGGAAGAGACGCCTCGATCAACGTCATCGCTCAGGCGGTGGGACACGAACGCAGGTTGAACCTCGCCGGCATCGACCAGCTGCGCGAGCACGCGTTCTCTGCGAGTCCGGTCGCTCAGGTCGTGGTGACCGCCGACGACGTGGTGGCGCACGTCAACCGGCAGGCGGAGAACACGTTCGGCCTGTCGGCCAAGGACATCGGCCGCCCGTTGCGCGATCTCGACCTCGCCTACCGGCCGGTCGAGCTGCGCGGCCACGTCGAGCAGGCGCGCGCGGAGCGCAGGTCGTTGCGCATCAAGGACGTCCGGTGGCTGCGCGGGTCCGGTGAGCCGCTGTGGTTCGAGGTCCACCTCAACCCGCTCGTCGGGTCCGACAACACCGTCCTGGGCGTCTCGATCGTCTTCCACGACGCGACCGCCGCGCGCAGGCTGCTGGAGGACCTGGAGCACGCGAACCTGCAGCTCGAGTCGGCCTACGAGGAACTCCAGTCCACCAACGAGGAACTCGAGACCACGAACGAGGAACTGCAGTCCACCGTCGAAGAGCTCGAGACCACCAATGAGGAGCTCCAGTCCACGAACGAGGCGCTGGAGACCATGAACGAGGAGCTCCAGTCGACCAACGACGAGCTCCAGACCATCAACGACGCGCTGCGTGAGCGCACCGTGGAACTCGACCAGGTCAACGAGTTCCTGGAGTCGATCCTCACGTCGTTGTGGGCCGGGGTGGTCGTGCTGGACCTGCAGATGCGGGTGCTGGCCTGGAATCGCGGCGCCGAGGAGCTGTGGGGTGTGCGCCGCGACGAGGCGGAGGGCGAGCACCTGCTGAACCTGGACATCGGGCTGCCGGTGGCGGACCTGCGGCACGTCGTGCGATCGGCGCTGACCGACCCCACCTTCCTGGAGGAGGTCAAGGTCGACGCGGTGAACCGGCGCGGCCGTGAGGTCACGATCCGCGTGGTGTGCAGCTCGTTGCGCGGCAACGGGGGCGAACCCGGTGGCGCGATCCTGGTGATGGAACAGCAGATCTAGTGGCGCGTCTCGGAACGTTGGCGAGGTGATCCACGCTCAGCAGGGCACCTCGCGGCAGTCTGACCGCGAATTCCCCCGGCAACGTTCCGAGCCACACCACTAGGCCGAGCGGCCGCCGGGCGAACCCAGGAGGTGGTCCGTCAGCCCGACCAGGTCGAACGTCCGCAGCACGCTCGCCGAGCACGTGGCGATGACCAGACTGGCCTGACGGCGGGCACACTCCGCACGCACGAGGAGAAGCACCCGCAGCCCTTCCGACCCGATGAACTCCACCTCGGCCAGGTCGAGCTCCAGCACGGTGTCCGCGCCGCCGATGTGGTCGCGCAGGAACGTCTCCAGCCGGTGCGCGGTCACGAGGTCGATCTCGCCGGACACCCGCACTGACGTCACGGCGCCACGGCGGACGACGACCAGCCCCAGTGACGCCTCTTCCGTCACGACCGGCCACCTCCTCGCGGTCCACGGTAGCCCGCGGGGAAAGGGGCCAGCGAGTTGTGACCGTGGCCGCCACGGCCATCTGGCAGGATGCCGATCACCACGACGTTGGGGAGAACAGGCGATGACGGAGACGCCGGGCTGGTCAGCGCCCGACGCGCAGCCACCACCCGAGCAGGCCGCGCCCCGGACGTCGGCACCTGTCGTCACCACGCCCGCCCCCGAGGCCGAGACCCGTGTCCTGCCGTTGCGGCCGTTGACCGTCGGTGAGGTGCTCGACGGCTCGGTCGACGTCCTGCGCACGCACGCCAAGATCGTGTTCACCGCCTCGGTCGCCGTCGCCGTGGTCACGCAGCTGGTCGTGCTGGCGTTCACGCTGCCGTTCGTCGACGACCTCAACGTGCTGGGCTCGCTCGACCCGGACACCGTCACGCCCGACCAGTACCTCCAGCAGCTGACGAACGGCTACTTCGCGGTGTTCGGCGGGTCGCTGGCGGGCCAGTTCGCCAAGGTCCTCGGCCTCACGGTGATGTCCGGGTTCATGTCGGTGATCGTCGGCCGCAGCGTGCTGGGCCAGTCGATCACGCCGCGCGAGGTGTGGGCGGAGTTCCGGCCGCGCCTCGGAGCCGTGCTCGGGGTCTCGGCGCTGTTCACGCTGATGGTCGGCGCCGGGCTCTTCCTCTGCTTCCTGCCGGGTGTCGCGCTGTGGGTGATGTTCGCGCTCGCCGTGCCCGCGCTGGCGCTGGAGCGGTGCGGCGCCGGACGGTCGCTCAGCCGGTCGATGGAGCTGCTCAAGCACAACGGGTGGCCGCGCGTGCTGGGCGTTCTCGCGCTCTCGTACGTCGTCTCGCTGATCCTGGAGAACGTGATCACCGTGCCGTTCGCGGCGGTCGGCCTGCTCGACTCGTTCCTGCGCGGCGGACCCGAGCTGCTCACCGCGACCACGCTGGTGGCGTCGGCCGTCGGCGGGGTCATCGCGGTGGCCGTGACCACGCCGTTCCACGCCGGCGTCACCGCGATCCTGTACGTGGACCGGCGGATGCGCGGCGAGGGGCTCGACATCGACCTGCGACGGGCCGCGGGACATGCTCCTGGCTGACGTTCCGCTCGATCCCGGCCGCGACGAGGCCAGGGACGCCGCCGTGCGCGAACTGTCCGATCCCGCCTACGCCGACGCCGGGCCGAACGCGCTGGAACAGGCGGTCAACTGGGTGCTGGAACGGCTCGGCTCCGTGCTGGCGGGCCTCGGCGCCGGGGTGGTCACGCCGGTCGCGATGATCTTGCTGCTCGTGGTGCTGGTCGCGCTGGTGCTGATCATCCGGTACTGGCGCGGGCGGGCCGTGCGCAACGTCGCCAGCATCAGGAACGTGTTCGACCGCAAGGACACCACTGCGGACGAGCACCGGCGCGCCGCTCAGGAGGCTGCCGCGGCGGGCGAGTTCGCCGAGGCGATCCGCGAGCGGTTCCGCGCTCTGGTGCGGGAGCTGGAACAACGCGGTGTGCTCGAACCCCGGGCCGGGCGGACCGTGGACGAGGTGGCGCTGGAGGCGGGGCGGGCGTTGCCGGCGCTCGCGGACGACCTGCGCGGTGCGGCGGTGTCGTTCGACGACGTCTGGTACGGCGGGCGGACCGCGACCTCCGAGCGCTACGAGGAGCTCGTCTCCGTGGACGACCGGGTGCGCGTATGACGTCGATTTCGCCTACCGCGCAAGGGATCTGGGCTCGCGCACGGGTCTGGGTGCTGCTGGGTCTCGCCGTGGTCGTGACCGGGGTGCTGATCGTGCTGGGGTCCGCTCGCAGCGAGGGTGGCGCGCTGGATCCGCGGTCGTACAAGCCCGAGGGGTCACGGGCGCTGGCGCGGCTGTTGGAGGAGCGCGGTGTGCGGGTCGAGCACACCGAGAACGCGTCCGATGTGGACGGTGCGACGCTGTTCGTGACACACCCGGACCTGCTCGATCCGGAACGGGTGATGGCGCTCGCCGGCCGGGCCGCGACGACGGTGCTGGTCGCGCCGAACGGTCCGGAAGGCCGGGTCGAGGTCGAGACGCGGTCGCCCGGTTGTGCGTTCGCTGATCGGGCGGGCGCGGCAACGACGGGTGGCATCCAGTACCAGGGCGACGAGCGTTGCTACGACTCGACGTTGGTGCGCCAGGGCAACCTGATCACGATCGGAACGGGTGCGCCGTTCACCAACGAGGAGCTCGGCGAGGAGGGCAACGCCGCGCTGGCGTTGAAACTCCTCGGCGGGCACGAACGGCTGGTCTGGTACACACCGTCGGTCGCGGACCTGAGCCGCCAGAAGACGTTGCCGGACCTGATGCCGGCGAGCTGGAAGTACGGTGCGCTGCAGCTGGTGCTGGCGGCCGTGGTGATCGCGCTGTGGCGGGCGCGGCGGCTCGGTCCCGTGGTGGTGGAGCCGCTGCCGGTCGTGGTGCGGGCGGCGGAGACCGTGGAGGGCCGGGCTCGGTTGTACCGGCGTTCGCGGGCGGCCGATCACGCCGCCTCGGTGCTGCGGCAGGCGGCCCGTGACCGGCTGAACCCGTTGCTGGGCCTGCCGGTCGACGGGAATCCGTCCGCCGAGATCGCCCGCCGCACCGGCCGCGACGAGGTCGCCGTGCGGAACCTGCTCTACGGCAACTCCCCGGTGGACGACCGGGGACTTGTCGACCTGATCGACGAGCTCGATGCTCTGGAGAACGAGGTGCGCGAGGGATGACGGCAGTGGTGGGGGCCGAGGAGGCGCGCGCGGCGCTCGTGGCGTTGCGCACGGAGATCGGCAAGGCCGTGGTGGGCAACGACGCGGCGATCACGTCGTTGATCCTCGCGTTGCTGTGCAAGGGACACGTGCTGCTGGAGGGCGTACCCGGGGTCGCCAAGACGCTGCTGGTGCGGGCGTTGGCGACGGCGCTGGACCTGTCGACCACGCGCGTGCAGTTCACGCCGGACCTGATGCCGGGCGACCTGACCGGGTCGCTGGTCTACGACTCGCACAACGCGGCGTTCTCGTTCCGCGAGGGTCCGGTCTTCACTCATCTGCTGCTGGCCGACGAGATCAACCGGACGCCGCCGAAGACCCAGTCGGCGTTGCTGGAGGCGATGGAGGAACGGCAGGTGTCGGCGGACGGCAAGTCGCGGCCGCTGCCGTCGCCGTTCATCGTGATCGCCACGCAGAACCCGGTGGAGTACGAGGGCACGTATCCGTTGCCGGAGGCGCAGCTGGACCGGTTCCTGCTGAAGGTGACCATGCCGGTGCCGCCGCGGGAGCAGGAGATCGACGTGCTGACCCGGCACGCCTCCGGCTTCGATCCGCGTGATCTGTCGTCGTTGAACGCGGTTGCCGGGGCGGCGCATCTGGAGGCCGGTTCGGCGGCTGTGCGTTCTTTGACGGTGGCGCCCGAGGTGATCGCTTACGTGGTCGACGTCTGCCGGGCGACACGGCAGTCGCCCGCGGTTCGGCTCGGGGTGTCGCCGCGCGGGGCCACGGCTTTGCTGGCGGCCGCGCGGGCCTGGGCGTGGTTGTCCGGGCGGGACTACGTGACTCCCGATGACGTGAAGTCGTTGGCGCGTCCGGCTTTGCGGCATCGGCTGGAGCTGCGGCCCGAGGCCGAGCTGGAGGGCGCCACCCCGGACGGCGTGCTGGACGGTGTGCTCGGCACGGTCCAGGTGCCGCGCTGACGTGGCGCTCACGGGGCGCGCGGGGTTGCTCGCGCTGATCGGCGTGGTGGTCGTCGTCCTGCTGCCTTCGTGGCAGGGCGTGTTCCTCGTGCTCGGGGTGTTGCTCTTGGCTGTCGTGGTGGATCTCGTGCTGGCGGGGTCGGTGCGGCGGTTGGAGCTCTCGCGGGCGGGGGCTTCCTCGCTGCGGCTGGGTGAGTCGGGCACGGTGTCGCTGACGGTGCGGAACGCCGGGTCGCGGCGGGTTCGGGGGCTGTTGAGGGACGCGTGGCCGCCGTCCGCCGGGGTTGTTGACGACCGTGGTCGGGTGGATGTGCCGGCCGGTGGATCGCGAACGTTCTCGTTCGACCTCTGCCCCATTCGTCGTGGCGACCGTCGACCCGACCGCGTGACCATCAGATCCGTTGGGCCGCTGGGGATCGCGGCCCGTCAAGGCTCCCACCGCGTGCCGTGGACCGTGCGGGCGCTGCCACCGTTCCACAGTCGCCGGCACCTCCCGCCGTTGCTGGAACGGTTGCGGGAGATGGACGGGCGGCGCGCCTCACTGGTCCGGGGCGCCGGCACGGAGTTCGACTCGTTGCGCTCCTACGTGATCGGCGACGACGTCCGGTCGATCGACTGGCGGGCCTCGGCTCGATCTTCCGACGTGATGGTGCGGACCTGGCGGCCCGAGCGGGACCGGCAGGTGGTCGTTGTCCTGGACACCGCTCGTACCGCTGCGGGACGGGTGCAGGGATCGCTCGGCGGACTCCCCCGCCTCGACACCTCGATGGACGCGGCGCTGCTGTTGTCCGCGCTGGCCTCGCACGCCGGTGACCAGGTCGACTTCCTGGCCTACAGCAGGCAGGCGCGGGCTTCGGTGCCGCGGGCGACGCTGCCGGTGCTGGTCAACGCGATGGCACCGCTCGAAGCCGAACTGGTGGAGTTCGACGCGCGGGGCATGGTGTCGGAGGTGCTGCGCAGGGCCCGGCACCGGTCGTTGATCGTGCTGCTGACGTCGCTGGAGTCGTCGGCGATCGAGCACGGGTTGTTGCCGTTGCTGCCGTCTCTGACGTCCCGGCATCGGCTGCTGATCGCTTCTGTGTCCGATCCCGCCGTGCACGAGATGGCGGCGGGGCGAGGTGACCTGGAGTCGGTGTACTCGGCTGCGGCGGCGGAGAAGACGTTGGCCGAACGGCGGCACCTCGTGGCGTTGCTGGGGCGGCACAGCGTCGATGTCGTGGACGCGGTGCCGGACGAGCTGCCGCGCGCGCTGGCCGACCGTTATCTGTCGTTGAAGGCAGCGGGTCTGCTCTAGGCGGCGACCGGGGCGGCGTCTCCGCGTTCCGTGACGTCGACGTCGCCGGTCTCGCCCTTGCGCACGGCCCGAGGGCCGAGCACGAACACGTAGACCAGGAACGCGATCTCCGCTGCGACACCGATGCCGACCCGCGCCCACGTCGGCAACGACGACGGCGTCACGAAGCCCTCGATCACGCCCGACACGAACAGCACAAGCACCAGTCCCAGCGCCACGGCGACGACCGCGCGTCCTTCGGCTGCTAGCGCCGCGGCACGGGTGCGCGGACCGGGATCGATCACCATCCAGCCGAGCCGGATGCCGACCCCGGCCGCGACGAACACGGCCGTGAGTTCCAGCAGGCCGTGCGGCGTCAACAGACCCATGAACACCCAACCGCGCCCGGCCGAGAACATCAGCCCGACGCCGACCGCGAGGTTCAGGGCGTTGTAGAAGAGCGCGAGGATCGGCGGGATCCCGAGCAGCACGCCGAGCAACAGACAGGTCGCGGCGACCCAGGCGTTGTTCGTCCACACCTGGGCGGCGAACGAACCGGCAGGCCCGGACGAGTAGTAAGCCTCGTAATCGCCGCCCACCTTGGTCATCTCGCGGATCGTCTCCGGCGCGGCGATCGAGGCCCGGACGTCCGGCGAGGAAGCGATCCACGCCGACAGCACGCCGGTGACCAGGAAGAACAGCACGCCGGCGCTCACCCACCAGCGCCAGCCCAGGTAGATCGCGGCCGGCAGCTTCTCGGTGAAGAAGAGACCGACCTCCTTCCACGCCGGCGTGTGGGTCCCGGTGACCGCCGCCCGTGCCCGCGCGATGAGCACCGACAACCGGTCCACCGTCGCCACGTCGTGCCCGGACGAGCGGACGATCGACAGGTGCGTGGCGACGCGCTGGTAGAGCGAGATCAGCTCGTCCGCCTCGGCACCGGTGAGCCGGTCGGCACGCCGGGTGAGGTCCGCGAGGCGCTCCCACGACGCGCGGTGCCTGGCGATGAACACGTCGAGATCCACGATGCGTCACACTATCCGCGTGGGGGACCTCATCACCGGCGAAGCCGTAGTAGTCGACCTGCGAACCGCCAAGTTCGCGACGCGAGCGGTGGCGTTCGCCCTCGACACGCTGGTGCAGCTCGTCGCGTTGCTGATCGCGATCGTGATCGTGGTGCTCAGCACGAGCGACACAGCCCTGCGCGCCGCGTTGCTGCTGTCGATGAGCGTGCTGGTGCTGATCGGCTACCCGACGACCATCGAGACCCTGACGCGCGGCCGTTCCCTCGGCAAGCTGGCGATGGGCCTGCGGGTGGTGCGGCAGGACGGTGGCGCGATCCGGTTCCGGCACGCGCTGGTGCGCGCGCTCGGCGGGTTCTTCGTGGACTTCTGGGCGTTGGGTCTCGGCGGCGTGATCGCGTTGTTCGTGTCGCTGTTCTCACCGCAGGGCAAGCGCGTCGGCGACTACCTGGCCGGCACGCTGGTGATCCGCGAGCGCGTGTCGAACCAGTCAGTCCCGCCGCTGGAGATGCCGCCGATGATGGCCGCCTGGGCCGCGTCGCTGGACCTCACGGCGCTGCCGGAGGAGCTGGTGCTCGCCGCGCGGCAGTTCCTGGCCCGGTACACCGAGCTGGGGCACACGACGCAGTGGACGCTCGGCACGGCGATCGCGGACGACCTGGGTGCCGCCTTGCGATCGCCGCGGGAGCAGCACGTCCACCCTTACCCGTACATCTCGGCGGTGCTGGCGGAGCGCCGGCGCCGTGCGTCAGGCGCCGAGCAGTTCGGTCAGTAGCAACGGGTTCATGTAGTCGTCGTAGCGGACGATCTCGCCGTCGCGCAGGTGGATGATCGCGATGGCCGTGAACGTGTAGTGGTCCTGCTTCACCTTCGACCAGCCTCGGTGGGTGATCTCCGCGACGACCACGTCCGGGTCGTCGGTGAGCCTGGTGATCGCCTCGACGTGCTGGATCTCGATCTTCTCCCGGACCCGCGCTCCCCTCATCTTGCCGAAGTAGGCGCGGATCTCGTCGCGGCCCTTGATCTCCTCCTGCTGGAACGGCGCCGGGAACCGGTACGCCATCACGCCGTCCTCGGTGAACAGGTCCGCGAAGTCCTCGTGGCCCTGTTCCCCCGCCACCTGCCGGCGGACGTGCTCCACGATCTGTGCCGGTGTGCGTGTCATGTCGTGCCCCCACTCTCTAGAATCGGAACGGTGACCCCGGTTAGGACGATACGGAACGCGCGCCCCGGTTGGCAACGATGAGGGCCGATGCCGCGCGGAATCGCGAGAAGGTGCTGGTGGCGGCGCGGGAGCTGTTCGCGGAACAGGGCTTCGACGTGCCGTTGGACGAGATAGCAACCCGCGCGGGGGTCGGGCCCGGCACGGTTTACCGGCACTTCCCGACGAAGCAGGCGCTGTTCCAGGCCGTCACCGAGGCGCGTGTCTCGACGATGATCGAAGCGGCCAACGAACCCGCGGACGACGCCGGCGCGGCGCTGTTCGCGTTCCTCGGGCGGATGGCCGACGAGGCAGCGGCCAAGCGGGACATGTCCGACGCGATCACGGTGCCGTCAGACCTGCGAGAGAGCCTGCACGCCGCGCTCGGCGGACTGCTCCAGCGCGCGCAAGAAGCCGGAGCGGTGCGGACGGACATCACGACCAAGGACCTGGTCGCGTTGATGAAAGGGCTGCTGCAGAGCATGCACGAGGGCGCGAACCCCGCCGTGCTGCTGGAGATCGTGCTGGGCGGGCTTCAGTCGAGCCGGAAGCCGTAGGGCAGTTCGAGCCGGTGCTTCGCGAGGAGGTCGGCGTCGGCGAGGATCTCGCGGGTCGGGCCGTCCGCGACGACCACGCCGTCGTCGATCAGCACGCTGCGCGGGCAGATCTGCAACGCGAACGGCAGGTCGTGCGTGACCATCAGCATCGTGCGGTCGAGTCGCAGCAGCAGTTCGGCCAGTTCCCTGCGGGCCACGGGTTCCAGGTTCGCGGACGGTTCGTCGAGCACGAGGATCTCGGGATCGCACGCCAGCACCGAGGCGAGGGCGACGCGGCGTCGTTGACCGCCGGAGAGGTGCAACGGCGAGCGGTCCGCGACGGTCTCCATGCCGACGGCGCTCAACGCCTTGCGCACCCGATCGTCCACATCGGACATCCCGAAGTTGCGCGGCCCGAACGCCACGTCCTCGGCGACCGTCGGGCAGAACAGCTGGTCGTCCGGGTCCTGGAAGACGAGCCCGACGCGGCGCCGGATCTCCCGCAGGTTCTTCTTCGCGACTTCGAGCCCGGCGATCGACACCGTGCCGCTGCCGCCGCCGAGAACCCCGTTGAGGTGCAACGCGAACGTCGTCTTGCCCGCACCGTTCGGCCCGAGCACCGCGACCCGTTCGCCGCGCTCCACCCGCAGGTCGACGCCGAACAACGCCTGGTGCCCGTCCGGATAGGCGAAGGCCAGCTTCGAGACCTCCAGGGCAGGTGCGGCCGGGGTTTCCGCAACGATCACCGCTGAGCCTCCCGCCCCACCCGTCCAGCCACGCGACACCATCGCGAGGTGCACCCTCTCTCCACGCTCGTAGGACCGGATGAACAGGGTGCCGACCGACCGCGCCACAGCGCCCGCCTGCCACAGGAACCGCGGGTCGTCGCCGCGCGCGATGCGCGCGACGCGCATCCGCTTCGCCTCACCCACGACGACTTCGCCGTAGCGGAGCATCAGGGTGGCGATCATGACGAGCGGCGTGGGCACCTTCAACGTCTGCAGGCCGCGCAGCAGGTCGCCCGGTGCGGTCGTGGCGGCCAGGGTCAGGCTGATCAGGACGCCGAGCGTGCCCTTGGCCAGGATGTTCCAGCCTGCCAGCGAGCCCTCGACCGAGACGGAAAGGCCCAGGAGGTCGGTGCGCGGACCGGAGCCGAAGATCGGCAGCAGGAACGCGAGCACCACGAACGGCAGCTCGATCACCGCGCGCTTCACGAACCACAGCACCGGAACGCGGGCCAGCGCCCACACCGCGACGATCACCAGCAGGTAGAGGCCGAAGAGCGGGAACAGCGTGCGCGGGGTCGCCACCACGCCCAGCACCGCCGCGAACGCCACGAGGATCTTCACGTGGGGCGCGAGGCGGTGCACCGGCGAGTCGCCGGCGTGGTGCAGGACGTCGTGGCTCCCGCTCACTTGGCACCCAATCAATTCTGAGGAGACTTCTTGCGCAGCAACCAGAACAGACCGAAGGACACCGCGAGCACGACGACCACGCCGAGCACACCCGCGAGGCCCGTGAACTTGTCGTCACCGCCGAGCGCGTAGTCGGCGAAGGTGCTGCCCGCGAACGGGTGTTCCTGCGCGTGCTCGGCGATACCGGTGTCCTCGACCGTCTTGTCGAGGCCGTCCGGGTCACCCGACGCGAAGTACGACAGGACGCCCGCGATCAACAGCGAGACGACGGCGAAACCGGTGAAGAACTTCTTCACGACCGGACCTCCAACGGCTTCTTGTTACCGCGCAGCAAGTACACGAGGTCGGGGCGGATCGAGGCGACCGACGTGACGGTGGCGGCGGTGATCAGGCCCTCGCCGATGCCGATCAGCGCGTGCAGACCCCACATCAGCACCGCGACCTTGCCGATCTCGACGCCACCCGCGCCACCGATCGCGTACTCGACGATGAACCCGGTCGCGGCGAGCAGGGTGTTGACGAACGCCGAGACGAACGCGACAGCCGCGAGACCGCCCTTGCCCCGCTCAGCCAGCTTGCGCAGCGCCACGGCGACGAGGAACCCGGCCGCGGTGCCGATCAACGCCATGTTCGTGACGTTGGCGCCGAGCGCGGTGAGCCCGCCGTCGGCGAACAGCAACGCCTGCACGACCAGCACGATCGTGACGCACAGCGCACCGACGTACGGGCCGACCAGGATCGCCGCGAGCGCGCCGCCGAGCAGGTGCCCGGACGCGCCGGGCAGGATCGGGAAGTTGATCATCTGGACGGCGAAGATGAACGTGGCCACCAGGCCCGCCATCGGCGCCGTGCGGTCGTCGAGGTCCGCGCGTGCTTTGACCAGCGCGAACCCGACGCCCACCGCCGCGACGGCGAGGAACGCGATCGAGATCGGCGCGTTCAGCAGACCGTCGCTCATGTGCATGGCAACAGGTGACATGTCCGGCACGCTAATTGCCAGTCCCCCGCTGTGGCCAGACGTGTGCAACAACAATTGGCTCACACCCCCGCTGCTACCGTGTCCCCCGAACTGGGGGTTCACATCGTGATGAGATTCGTCGTGCCGCTCGCGTTCCTGCTCGCGGCCTGCTCGACCGCACCTCAAGCCGAGAAGCCGGCGATCACCGTGTACGCGGACTCGGCGCTCACCGAGGCGTTCACGAAGATCGGCACCGAGTTCGAGGCCGCACAGGGCGTTCGGGTGAAGTTCGTCTTCGGTTCCAGTTCGGCGCTGGAGAAGCAGATCGACTCGCACGTCGACGTCTACGCGTCCGCGAGCCCGGAGACCATGAAGCACCCGTCGAAGGTCTTCGCGCTGAACCGGCTGGTGATCGCGACGCGGCCCGGCGGACCGAAGGACGTGGCACCTCGCCTGGACGGCACGCAGCCGTCGTTCGCCATGTGCGTCGCGGCGGCACCGTGCGGTGCGGCGGCGCTGGCGGCATTCTCCGAGAACGGCTTCGGCGCGGCGATGCCACAGCCGAAGGCCACCGGCCAGGACGTCAAGGAGACGCTGGCCAAGGTGAAGGCCGGCGAGGTCGACGCCGCGATCGTCTACGCGACCGACGTCAAGGCGAACCCGGATCTCACGGCGCACAAGCTCGGCGCTTCCGAACCGGGCGAGCAGTGGGCCAAGGCGATGCTGAAGTTCCCGATCTCCGTCGTGTCCGGCACACCCGACGCCAAGAAGTTCTACGACTACGTCTTCAGCCGGCCCGGCAGGATCGCGTTGAGCGACGCGGGGTTCGAGCTGCCCTAGTCATCCGATGAATTCTGCGTAAGATCCCTCCCGCCGCCGCCACGGCTTGGAGGGACGAACAGTGACAGAGCTGTCGCGTAGAACCTTTCTGTACGGAACAGGCGCGGCCGTGGGGGCTTCTGCGCTCGGCGCGGGCACTGCGGTCGCGTCTCCCGCTCTCCCGGAAACATCGGGTCGAAGCATGCACCGGGACGTGGTCCGCGACGCGCGCATGGAGTGGAAACGGCTGCCGAAGAACTGGGGCGACAGCCCGTTCCTCGCGAACGGCTTCCTGGGCGTCCAGGTCTACGCCGGACGCACGCCCAACGAGCTCAAGCTCATGCTCAGCCACTCCGAGGTGCAGGACCAGCGCGAGCACTGGGAGGCCGCGATCGGCCTGTCCAGGCTGCCGATCGGGTACCTGACCTTGGCTTTCGCCGGCGCGATCACCGCCGTCGACTGGACGCTGGACCTGTGGAACGCCGAACTCACCGGCTCGGTGACCACCACACAAGGCAGCGCCACCTTCACGATGCTCGTGCACAACACGCGCAGCACGTTCCTCGCGTCCGTGAAGGGCGATGTGACCTGGGGTTTCCAGCCGCTGGAGTCGTCGACGACCCGCCAGATCCGCAGGCCGGCCGACTACACCGCCAACCCCGCCCCGACCCTGGGCACGGCCAATGGCGTCTCGTACGCCGCACAGCCGCTGCACGCAGGCGGTGGCTACACAACGGCCTGGCACACGCGCGACGGCCGTTTCGCGGCGCACGTGGCGTACACACACCCCGCAGACACGCACACGTCCGACGCGATCCGTGAGGTGCGTCAGGCGTTGGCGATCCCGTTCGAGGTGCTGACCCTGCAGCATCGTCGCTGGTGGAACGCCTATTTCGCGAAGTCGCTGGTGTCCGTGCCGGACAAGCTCGTGCAGCGCTTCTACTGGGCGCAGCTCTACAAGATGGCCGCCGCGACCCGCGCCGACGCGCCCGTGATCTCCGAGTGGGGCCCGTGGTTCCCGGAGCAGGGCAACAGCTGGACGGCCGTGTGGTGGAACCTCAACGTCCAGATCTCGTATCCGCTGATCAACGGCTCGAACCACCACGAGCTGGACGCCGTCACGACGACGTTGAAGCGCTTCGAGCACCACCTCGAACTCAACGTGAACCCGGCCTACCGCGACGGCAACTCGTACGCGATCTGCCATCCCGGCGACCGCACGCTGCGCTCCGGCCCGCGCTACTGCGGCGTGCCCGGCGTGGCGCCGAATGACCACACGGGCAATCTTCTGTGGGCCTGCCACAACGTCTGGCTGGGCTACCGGCACACGATGGACGAGCGGATCCTGCGCGACGTCCTGTTCCCGATCCTGACCAAGGCGGTGAACTACTACGCGCGGTTCCTCGTCGAGGGTGCCGACGGCAAGCTGCACCTGCCGGAGACGCGCTCACCGGAGTACGCGAACGCCACGGACGCGACGTACGACCTCTCGCTGATCCGTTGGGGTGTGCGCACGTTGCTCTCCATCGAGGAGAACGCGCGCTGGCGTGACATCGCGAACCGCCTGACCCCGTACCACCAGGGCGCGGACGGCGTGCTGATCGGTCGCGACGTGGCGTTGAACGACTCGCACCGCCACTTCTCGCACATGCTGTGGTTCTACCCGTTGCGCGAGCTGACGTGGGACATGCCGGAGCACCGCGCGTTGATCGCCAAGACCTTCGACCACTGGGTCTCGCGGCAGCAGCTGTGGGCCGGCTACAGCTACGGCGCGGCGTCCGCGATGGCGTCGGCGATGGGCCGGCCGGAGGAGGCGCTGTCGTTCCTGCGCTACTTCCTGGACCGCAAGCAGGTCGGCTCGAACGCGGTGCTCACCGAGAACACCTTCTACCGCGAGGGCGGCAACCTCGCGATCGAGTCGCCGCTGATGTCCGGCCAGGCCGTGCTGGAGATGATGGTCCAGTCGCACAACGGCCTCGTGCGCGTCTTCCCGTCCGTGTCCTCCACTTGGGCTGACGCGTCCGTGTCGTCGTTGCGGACGCAGGGTGCGTTCCTGATCGACGCCTCCCGGTCCGGCGGCCGCACCGACTGGGTGCAGGTCCACTCGGAGGCCGGCGCACCCCTGTTGCTGGACCACGGGATCGCCGGGGAGATCGACGTCCGGGACTCGCGCGGGCGCCGGCTGGACTACAAGACGCGCGGCACGGCGATCGAAGTGGCGTTGCGCCGAGGTCAGACGGCCATCGTCTCGCGCCGCGGCACCCGCCCGGACGTCTCAGCACGCGATGTGGCCGCGAACGGCTCGTCTTCGCGTTGGGGTCTGCCGTAACGTACAAATTCGAACATTCAGGCCAGATAGATATTTCGGCAGGACGAGTGGGGTGTGCGGTGGACCTTCAGCACTGGCTCAACGAGGCGTTGGCCAACCACGAGAAGTGGACCGCCGAATACGGCGCCTACACGCCCCACTCGTCCCTCCAGGTGGACCCCGCGGTCTTCGGTTCCGCGCTGGACGAGCTCCAGGACCGGCTGCGCGACAACTACCCGTTCTTCCACCCCCGCTACGCCGGCCAGATGCTCAAGCCGCCGCACCCAGCGGCCGTCGTGGGCTACCTGTCCGCGATGCTGATCAACCCGAACAACCACGCCCTGGACGGCGGCCCGGCGACCGCGGCGATGGAGCGCGAGGTCGTCGCTTCGCTGGCCTCGATGTTCGGCTACTCCTCCGAACACCTCGGGCATCTGACCTCCAGCGGCACGATCGCCAACCTGGAGGCGTTGTTCGTCGCCCGGTCTCTGCATCCCTCTCGCGGTGTCGCCTACTCCTCCGAGGCGCACTACACGCACGCACGGATGTGCGGTGTGCTCGGGATCGAGGGGTTCCCTGTGCCCGTGGACGGCCGCGGCCGCATGGACCTGGACGCCCTTGAGTCGTTGTTGCGTGATGGCAAGGTCGGCACGGTGGTGGTGACGCCAGGTACGACCGCATTGGGCGCCATCGAACCGGTGCATCTCGTGCTGGACATCGCACGCCGCTACGACACACGGGTGCATGTAGACGCCGCTTATGGCGGGTTCTTCACACTGCTGGCGGGCACGGACCTGGCGCCTGAGCCGTGGGAGGCCATCGGGTCGTGCGACTCCGTGGTGGTGGATCCCCACAAGCACGGCCTACAGCCCTACGGCTGCGGCGCTGTCCTGTTCCGCGACCCGTCCGTGGGCCGCTTCTACCTGCACGACTCCCCCTACACCTACTTCACGTCCGACGAACTGCACCTGGGCGAGATCAGCCTGGAGTGCTCCCGCGCCGGCGCCGCCGCTGCGGGGCTGTGGCTCACCCTGCGCCTGCTCCCGCTGACCCGCGACGGATTGGGCGAGGTGCTGGCGGCCGGCCGGCGGGCAGCCGTGCGGTGGGCCGGCATCATCCGGGAGTCGGACGAGCTGGAGCTCTACCAGGAGCCCGAGCTGGACATCGTCACGTACTTCCCGCGCACCGACCCGTTGACGCTGTCGGCTGTGGACAGTGCCTCGCACCGGATGATGGAGACCGGCATGAACGCCGCCGTCGACCCGATCTTCCTGAGCGTGGCACGGGCGTCGAAGGCGGCGTTCGCGGCTCGGCACCCCGAGGTGGAGGTCGATGTGGACGGTGCGCGGGTGCTGCGGAGCGTGCTGATGAAGCCGGAGTCCGAGGACTACCTGGACACGCTGCACGCACGGGTGCTCAGCCTGCTCTGACGCGAAGCCGAGGCCTGCTGCCCGCACGGGTGGCAGGCCTGGTGACGTGTCGTGCCAACGCAACCACGCACGACTGCGATGGGGCGAAGCGGCGATGAGATGACCCGGCCCGTCCAACGACCCGCCGGCCCCGCACGCCAGGCGCCCCCTCCGCTGGAACGCAACGGCCCCGCCCGCAACGGGACCACCGCAGCCCGGACCCACCTGAGAGCTCCAGGCAACGCCGAAATGGGCGACTCTCCCTCGGGGCGGTGATTCCCCTACCGGGCGAGTCGCCCTCAGGCGCGGGCGTCAGCCGTGCTTGGCCCGCCGCCCGGACCGGCGCGGCGGCAGCGGCGTGTCGCCCCGCAGATCGAGCCGCCGCTGCTCGCCGTTGGCCTCGAGGTGCGTCACCATGCGGCGCAGCATCTCGGCCAGCGACTGGGCCTCGGACGACTCCAGCGGGTCGCTGACGAACACCTCTTCCTCGTTGAACTTGGGGAAGAGGTCGCCCATCAGTTCTTCACCCTCAGGGGTGAGACGAAGGACGGCCAGCCGACCATCTGTGGGGTGGCCGAGGCGCTCCAGCAGGCCCCGTGACTGCAGCGTCTTGGCGACGCCCGTCAGGGTGCCCTTGGAGATGCCCGCCTCCTCGGCGACGTAGCGCGTCTCCATCTCGCCCCAGATCCACACGACCCAGAGCACGACGAAGCCGGTCCAGGTCAGATCGCTGGTGCGCAGCACCGAGTTCTCGAGGTGCTGGCGGATCGCGGTGGCGGCTCGGTGGATGTTCGACACCGCCGCCATCTGCTCGCGATGCAGCGGCACCGCACCGAGTTTGGCCTGGACGGCCTTCTCGGTCTCGGCAATCGTGTGGTGACCAGACAACTCAAAGTCTCCCGTGCTCGAGCTCAGGTGTTCCCGGCACAATACTTGCGGTTCCGAACTATGTCTGTGTTGTGGCGCGAGTCGGTCCGCAACCACTTTGATCACGATCCCACATCGTGCATGATCTCGTGACGGTCGTCACCCGTCCAGTTACGGACTGTTGCCCCGTGGTGGACGATGAGTGTGGAGCACCCACTGAGACCGATCATGGTCTTTACTCCACGGACGGGTCGATAGCGTTTGCCCCTCAACGTTATCCCCTCCGTGCCAGCGACACACTGTGCCGGAAAGGTAGTTCGACGTGGTCGGTGAACAGGTGACACGGGAACTCGCGGCAAGGCTGGGCGAGGACGGCATCGACGTCGTGCGCGTCGTCTTTCCCGAC
Organism: Lentzea alba; assembly: GCF_047445655.1. Lineage (GTDB taxonomy): Bacteria > Actinomycetota > Actinomycetes > Mycobacteriales > Pseudonocardiaceae > Lentzea > Lentzea alba_A. The sequence continues at coordinate 22,288 of NZ_JAJAEG010000056.1, read as the reverse complement.
CTGCTCGGCACGGACCGGGGTCGTGACGTCCTCGTGGAGCATCTACCTGCGGTTACGCAGCGCGGGCTGTCGTTCTGCCGGGCCGTTTACAGCACCACGCCAGGCGGTCAGACCACCGAGAACGGGGGTGTGCTCGACGCCGGGCTGCCCGACGTGATCGTGGTGCCCGACCTCGACACACTGCTCCCCATCCCCTGGGAGCCGGGCGTGGCGTGGTGCATCGGCGACGCCGTGAGCCCGGCCGACGAGAGACCTGTCGACGAGTCGCCGCGGCAAGTGCTGCGCAGGGCCCTGGAAATATTCGAGACGACCGGGCTGTCGCCGGTGATCGGTCCCGAGTTGGAATATTTTCTCTGCGAACCGGACGAAGATCGCCCGAACGGGTGGCGCCCCTACTGCGATGAGCCGGGCAACGTGTATGCGACCGGACGCCGGGGCGATTCAGACGGTCATCTGTTGAGAACTCTCCGCACACTCAGCTCGGCGGGCCTGCAAACCACCGGCGGCAACCACGAGTACGCGGGCGGTCAGTTCGAAATCAACCTCGTCCATTCGCCCGCCATGGACGCGGCCGATCGCGCGTTCCGGTTCAAGACGTCGGTCAAGGAACTGGCCCGCAGAGAAGGCCGGCTGGCGACGTTCATGGCCAAGCCGTTCAACGACGGCGGCGGCAGCGGCTTCCACCTGCACCTGTCGTGCCACGAGAAGGACGGGCGCAACGCGTTCCAGGCGCCGGGCACCTCACACGGCCTTTCGGACGAGGCCCGCTGGGCGATCGGCGGCATCCTCAAGCACGCCCCGGCGCTGGCCGCGCTGCTCAACCCGACGGTGAACTCGTACAAGCGGTTCGGGCCGGACTCGCTCGCGCCGTGGTTGATCGACTGGGGCCTGGACAACCGCAGCGCGATGCTGCGGGTGCCGGCCGAAAGAGGAGAAACCACCAGGCTGGAGCTGCGGCTCGGCGACGCGAGCGCGAACCCGTACCTGGGCATCGCGGGCCTCATCGCGGCCACCTACCTGGGCATTCGCGACCGGATCGAGCCGCCGCGGCCGTCCGCGGGCTACGGCTACGACCCGTCGAAGGCCCCGACGCTGCCCGCCACGCTGCCCGACGCCCTCGCCTATCTGGAGGAGGACACGGCGATGGTCGAGGTGCTGGGCAAGGACTTCGTGCGGTCCTATGTGGACTTCAAGTGGGAGGAGGTGGCCCGGTTCCAGCGGTTCGTGACCGACTGGGAGTTCACCGAGTACGCGTACCACCTATAGTTCACCTGCGATGACTGCACTTACGGACCGGCTCACCTCGATCGCCGACGAAGACGAACTGTTCGACACCTTCTCCCACTGGGCCGCCGAACGCGGCCTCGCGCTGTACCCGGCGCAGGAGGAGGCGGTCATCGAACTCGTCTCCGGGGCGAACGTCATCCTCAGCACCCCGACGGGGTCGGGCAAGAGCCTGGTGGCCATCGGTGCCCACCTGGTGGCGATGGCGGGCAACCAGCGCAGCTTCTACACCGCGCCGATCAAGGCGCTGGTCTCGGAGAAGTTCTTCGCGCTGTGCGACGTGTTCGGGCCGGAGAACGTCGGCATGATGACCGGCGACGCCAGCGTCAACGACCAGGCGCCCATCATCTGCTGCACCGCCGAGATCCTGGCGAACATCGCGTTGCGCGACGGCGCGCAGGCCGACGTCGGCCAGGTCGTGATGGACGAGTTCCACTTCTACAGCGAGCCCGACCGCGGCTGGGCGTGGCAGGTGCCGCTGATCGAACTGCCGCAGGCGCAGTTCCTGCTGATGTCGGCGACGCTGGGCGACGTCACGTTCTTCGAGAAGGACCTGACCCGGCGCACCGGCCGGTCGACCGCGGTGGTCCGTTCGGCGCAGCGCCCGGTCCCGTTGAACTTCCAGTACGTCCTCACGCCGTTGCACGAGACGATCGAGGACCTGCTGCACGGCCGTGAGGCACCGATCTACGTCGTGCACTTCACCCAGGCCGCGGCTCTGGAGCGCGCGCAGTCGCTGATGAGCGTCAACGTCTGCTCGAAGCCCGAGAAGGAAGCGATCGCCGCGATGATCGGCAACTTCCGCTTCTCCTCCGGGTTCGGCAAGACGCTGTCGCGGCTCGTGCGGCACGGCATCGGCGTGCACCACGCGGGCATGCTGCCGAAGTACCGGCGGCTCGTCGAACAGCTGGCGCAGGCCGGTCTGCTGAAGGTCATCTGCGGCACGGACACGCTCGGCGTCGGCATCAACGTGCCGATCCGCACCGTCGTGTTCACGGCGTTGTCGAAGTACGACGGCACCCGCACCCGGATCCTCAAGGCGCGCGAGTTCCACCAGATCGCCGGCCGGGCGGGCCGCGCGGGCTACGACACCGTGGGCACCGTCGTCGTGCAGGCACCCGAGCACGAGGTCGAGAACGTCAAGGCGCTCGCGAAGGCGGGCGACGACCCGAAGAAGCGCCGCAAGGTCGTGCGCAAGAAGGCGCCGGACGGGTTCGTGTCGTGGAGCGAGTCGACGTTCGAACGGCTCGTCGGCGCCGAACCGGAACCGCTCACGTCCTCGTTCCAGGTCTCGCACGCGATGCTGCTCAACGTGATCGGCAGGCCCGCGGGCGGCGCGTTCGCGGCGATGCGGCACCTGCTGGAGGACAACCACGAGGACCGCTCGAAGCAGCTCAAGCACATCCGCCGCGCTCTGGCGATGTACCGGGCGCTGGTCGCGGCGGGCGTGGTGGAACGCTCCGGCGACGACTTCCGCCTCACGGTCGACCTGCAGTTCAACTTCGCGCTGAACCAGCCGCTGTCGCCGTTCGCGCTCGCGGCCATCGAGCTGCTCGACCGCGAGGCCCCCGGCTACGAGCTGGACGTCCTGTCGGTGATCGAGTCCATTTTGGACGACCCTCGCCAGATCCTCGGCGCGCAGGAGCACAAGGCGCGCGGCGAGGCGATCGGCGCGATGAAGGCCGACGGCATCGAGTACGACCAGCGGATGGAGCTGCTGGAGGACGTCACGTACCCGAAGCCGCTCGAAGAGCTGCTGGAGGCCGCGTTCCTGACGTACCGCCGCGGCCACCCGTGGGTCGGCGACTACAACCTGTCGCCCAAGGCCGTCGTGCGCGACATGTACGAGCGCGCGATGACGTTCACGGAGTACGTGTCGTTCTACGGTCTCGCACGGTCTGAGGGCCTCGTCCTGCGGTACCTGGCCGACGCCTACAAGGCACTGTCGCAGACGGTGCCGGAGGAGGCGAAGACCGAGGCGCTGCAGGACCTGATCTCGTGGCTCGGCGAGCTGGTGCGCCAGGTCGACTCGTCGCTGATCGACGAGTGGGAGAAGCTCACGAACCCGGACGCTCCGGTCGAGGAGGTCCGCGTCGACCTGCCGCCCGCGGTCACCCGCAACGTCCGCGCGTTCCGCGTCCTGGTCCGCAACGCGCTGTTCCGCCGCGTCGAGCTGGCCGCCAAGCGCGACTGGTACTCGCTGGGCGAGCTCGACCACGAGTCGGGCTGGACGGCCAAGGAGTGGATGGACGCCCTGGAGCCGTACTTCGAGGAGCACTCGGACATCGGCGCGGGCCCGAACGCCCGCGGCCCGGCGTTCCTGATCATCAACGTCGAACGCGAACGCTGGGTCTGCCGCCAGATCTTCGAGGACCCGGCGGGCGACAAGGACTGGGGCTTCAACGCCGAGGTCGACCTGGCGGCGTCCGACGAGGTGGGCGAGGCGGTCGTGGTGATCACGGACGTCGGCCGGCTCTGAGCAGCTCCATCAGGCGCTGGGCCTCCTCGGGGCTGATCGGCAGTTCCTCGCCGGATCGGCCGGGAACAGGTCGTACCACCGAACCTGGCGATGTAGGCCGCCTGTAGACAGGGCAACTTAACCTCCCCCTCGCACGTGAACACGACACAGCATTCGTGAGCGAGGGGGAGAGCTCGTGCGAAGAACACTGTCCGCCTTAGCCCTATTCGGGCTGTTCAGCGCCTTGATCACGGCACCGGCCCACGCGATTTCCTATGCGATCGGGCCGGCCGCGTGGACCCACGTCAACCAGCTCGCGCCGGACACCTCGTACTGGGACGAGAACCGGGACGCGGTCCGGGTCGGCGCGATCGACGGCGGCGAGTGGCGGCCGCTGTTCCTGTTCGACACCAGGCAACTGGCCGGGTCGCGGATCATCGCCGCGACGGTTCGCGTCATCGTCGACCGCACCGAGTCGTGCGACGAGACACCGGTGCAGCTGTGGCACACCAAAGCGATCGACCCGGCGCGGCCGCTGACCTGGCGGACCTCCGCCGAGCACTGGCGCACTCAGCTCGCGGACGGGTCCGCGCAGGCGTGCGGTGAGTACAACGCGCCGCTGGAGTTCAGCAACGAGCACGTCCGCAGGGTGTTCCAGGACGTGGCCGACGGCCGCGAGGGGTCGGTCTCGTTCGGGCTGCGCGCTCCGCGGGACACCGATCCCGCGCAGGGCAAGGTGATCCTGCCCAGCAGCGTGTACATCGCGGTCAACTACAACAACGCGCCGAGCGCGCCGACGGTGATCACCTCCTACCCGCGTCCGTGCGGCACGGTGGGGGCGCCGACGGTGATGCCGCCGCCGCGGCAGTTCTCGGGCAGCGCCAAGGACCTCGACGGCGACAACGTGACGACGACGCTGGAGGTCCGCGACGCCACGGGTGCGGTGGTGCACACCAGCAGCGTCTTCACCACCTCGGGATCGGCGTTCTCCTGGCCGGAACTGCCGCAGGGCCTGTTGCAGCACGGAAACGTCTACAGCTACCGCGCGAAGACGAATGACGGCACGGACACCGGGCCGTACAGCGCCGAGTGCTGGTTCCTGGTCGACGCCGTGAAGCCGGGCATGCCGCTGATCTCCTCGACGGACTACCCGAACAACGAGCCCGCGATCCCGGCCGGCACCACGGGGACGATCACGCTGGCCCCCGCCACCGCCGGCGACGACGTTTACGGCTACCAGTTCGGCTTGTACCAGGACCGGGCGGACACGTTCGTCAAGGCCGGTCCCGACGGGCACGCGGTCATCCCGGTGACGCTGCCGCGCGACCAGATCGGTTCGTCGTTCTTCTACGTGCGGGCGGTCGACCGGGCGGGCAACGTCAGCGCTTACAACAACAGCTGGGAGCTGGCCGCGCTCGACCCCGTGACGCCGCAGCCGCACGTGCGCGCCGACTTCACCGGTGACGGCCGGGCGGACGTGACGTTCATGCAGCGCAACGACTTCGGCCGGTTCACCATGTGGAACGTGACGGCGCGCGACGGCGGGTTCCACAGCGGGACCCAGGTGCTCGACACGGGCATCAGCTCGGGTCCTGAGCAGTGGGGACCGCACGTGCGCGGCGACTTCGACGGCGACGGCCGCTCCGAGGTCGTCATGTTCCAGCGCGGCTTCAACAACTCGACCCGGATGCTGCTGATGCTCTCGGACGGCAACGACTTCGGAGCGACCGCGCCGTGGAGCGGTGACCTACCGCTGGAGGGGGCCCGGTTCGCCGCCGGTGACTTCGACGGCGACGGCAAGACCGACGTCGCGGCGGCCACCGGTTCGCGCGTGCAGGTGTTCCGCGGCGGCGCACTCGGCACGCCTGCGACGTGGGTGGAAGGGGTCAGCGGCAAGATCACGGCGGGCGACTTCGACGGCGACGGCAAGGCCGACCTCGCCGAGATCAGGGCCGAGGGCGCCGGCACGTCGTTGCGCACCTACGCGTCGACCGGCAGCGCGTTCGGCGCCGGTGAGATCCGCTGGCAGGGCAACGACTACCCCGCGGGCAGCGCCACACCGGTCAGCGCGGACGTCGACGGCGACGGCCGCCAGGACGTCGTGGTCGTGGGCGAACAGGCGTTGTTCGTGCACACCGCAGCGAACCTCGCCCCGCGCATGTGGTCGCAGGGCAAGTACACCGGGGTGGTCACGGCCGGAGACTTCGACCTGGACGGCAAGGAGGACCTCGCCGTCGTGCGCGCGGCGAACGGCAAGACGCAGCTCTACACGCTGAAGTCGACCGGCAGCGCGTTCGACTTCCCGGTGCTGGACTGGGAAGACGAAACGCGCGGCACGCCTTCGGTGTCCTGACGGCACGGGTGCTCACGGGACTGGTCCCGTGAGCACCCCGTTACGCTCCGCCAGGTGTCCGAATGGCAGTACGACGCGTTCCTGTCCTACAGCTACGCGGTCGACGGGCCCGCGCTCGCCCCGGCGGTGCAGAGCGGGCTCAGCCGGCTCGCGAAACCCTGGTACCGCCCGCACGCGCTGAGCATCTTCCGCGACCAGACCGGTCTGGAGGCCAGTCCCGGTCTCGGGGCCGCGATCGAGGCGGCGCTGCGCAAGTCGCGGTTCTTCATCCTGATGGCGTCGCCGGAGAGCGCGAAGTCGATCTGGGTCGGCCGCGAGGTCCAGTACTGGCGGGAGAACCGCGAGCAGGCGACGTTCCTCATCGTCCTCACCAGCGGCACGATCAACTGGGACGAGAGCAGGAACGACTTCGACTGGAACGCCACGAACGCGCTGCCCGAGCAGCTCAGCGGCTGGTTCGAGGCCGAGCCGCTCTGGGTGAACCTGACCTGGGCTCGCAACGAGACGCAGCTTTCCGTGCGGCACAGCAGGTTCCGCTCGGAACTCGCGACGCTGGCCGCGCCGGTCCACGGCAAGCCCAAAGAAGCGCTCGACAGCGAGGACGTCCGCCTGCACCGCGCGGCCGTTCGTGCCCGGCAGGGAGCCGTCGGCGCACTCGCGATCCTGACCGTCATCGCCATGGTCCTCGGTCTGACGGCGGCGAAACAGCAGTCCGAGGCCGAGGAGCAACGTGACCGGTCGCTGTCGCGTGAACTGGCGGCGCGCAGCGAGAACATCGGCGACAACGACCCGGCGCTGGCCCGGCTGCTGAGCCTCGCCGCGTGGAACGTGAGCGAGACACCGCAGGCACGAGCCGGGATGGTGCGCACGGCCGCCCTGCCCAGCCGGGACGTGCTGCGCCTCGGGAAGTCTGCCGAGTCGGCGACCTACAGCCGCGACGGTGAACGCTCCGCCGTCGTTGCGGACGGCAAGGCGTTCATCAGCGACGGCAGCAAGTACCGGCAACTGGACGCAACGCGTGTGCGGACCGTCGCCTTCAACCCCGACGCGTCGGTGCTCGCGCTCACCACCGGGGAGGGCGAGATCCGGTTGTGGCGCACCGCTTCCTCCGAGTGGATCGGCACTGCGCTGCGGATCGGCGGCCCGCGCACGGAGAAGATCGGCGGCCTGGCGTTCCACCCGGACGGCCGCACGCTCGCGGTGGGTCTCCCCGGCACCGAGGTCGTCCTGGTCGACGCGACCAGCGGCGCCCGGATCCGCGGCTGGGGAATCGGCAGCGACCCGTTCGACGACGACATCCGCCCCGGCTCGGCCGTGCTCTTCAACCCCGACGGCACCACCCTCATGACCGCGTCCACCGACGGCACCATCCGCTTCTGGGACCCGGCGACCGGTGCCGCGCAAGGCGATCCGATCAACGCGCACGTCGTCGTCGACAGCGCCGACCTCAGCCCCGCCCTCGCGCTCGCGAACGACGGCAGGACGCTCGTCTCCGCCGGTTTCGAAGGCACGCTGCGGTTCTGGGACCTCGCCGGCCGCACCCCGATCGGCGCGCCGGTGAGCGGCTACACGCGGGAGGACCGCGCACTCGTGGCGCCGTCGCTCGCGGTGCACCCGGACTCGTCGCTCGTCGCGACCGGCAGCCAGGACGGCACGATCCGGTTGTGGCACACCGGAACGCGGCAGGCGGTCGGCCCGCCGCTCGCCGGCCACACCCGCCCGGTGACGTCGGTGGCGTTCAGCCCGGACGGCCGGACGCTCGCGAGCACGTCGACGGACGGCACGGTGCGGCACTGGGACATCAGTGCCCACCACGAGATCGCCAGGCCGTTGTCCGGGTTCTCCGGGCCGGTGTACTCGTTGCTGTTCAACGAGTCCGGCCACACGCTCGTGGCGGGCGGCGACAACGGCGGCGCGCTCTACAGCGACAAGGGCAACTACACCTGTCAGAACACCGGCTTCATGCTGTGCAGCGCGAACCCCGGCAAGTTGGTGGGCCCCAACCTCGTCCAGCTGTTCCCGGACGCGGACGAGGGCCCGGAATCCCTGATCGAGCGCGGCCCCACGGTCCGGTTCATCGACGTCGGCAAGCGCGAGGAGCGCAGTGCGCTGCGCACCGGGGTCATCAGCGCGGTCACCTCACTCGCGGCCGGCCCGGACCGGAAGATCGCGATCGCCGGCATCCGGCTGCACCCCAGCCGCACCGACGACAACCAGGGCGGCGTGCTGCTCTGGGACCCGGAGAGCGGCAGGTCCCTCGGCAATCTGGTCGGCACGGACGAGATCAGGGCCGCGGTGTTCACGTCGGACGGCGCGCTGGTGACGGGGCAGCGAGCCGTTCGCGGCGGCGAGCCGAACCCGGCCTGGTGGAACGTCGCGAACCACACCCGAACCGGCGGCAAGCAGCTCGAGGAGGCCGTCTACGCGATCGCCTCGCAGCCCGGCGGAAAGCTGCTCGCCACCGGAGGTTCGGAGGGCGTGGTGCGGTTGTGGGACGGCGACACCGAGCACCGGCTCACCGGGCATTCGGGTGCGATCGGCGCGGTGGCGTTCTCGCCCGACGGCACGCTGCTGGCCAGCGCGGGCGAGGACGGCGTCGTGCGGATCTGGGACGTGGCGAGCCGGACGCCGAGCGGCGAGCAGCTGATCGGGCACACCGGGCCGGTGTACTCGGTGGCGTTCAGCCCGGACGGCAGGCTGCTCGCGACCGGCAGCGGCGACTCGTCCGTGCGGATCTGGGACCTCGCGACCCGCGGCCAGGTCAGCCCCGGCCACCTGCAGCACACCGCGCCGGTGCGGGCCGTGCGGTTCAGCCCGGACGGGCGGACGCTGGCGAGCGGCGGTGACGACAGCGCGGTTCGGTTGTGGGACATCGGATACGCCGTCGACGTCGAGAAGACGCTGTGCGAGCAGGCAGGTCGCTCGCTCAGCCGCGAGGAGTGGGCGCAGTACGTTCCGGATGCTTCCTATCAGCAGGTTTGTTAGTCGGTGAGCAGGTGCAGGGCTTTGAGGCCGCGCAAGGCCGGGTCGGGCCGGAACTCCGGTTCTTGAGCGAGCCGGAGCCGGGGGAACCTGGCCGCCAGCATCGGGAACAGCACCTGGCCTTCGAGCCGGCCGAGGAACGCGCCGATGCAGTAGTGGATGCCCGCCCCGAACGTCAGGTGCGTGACCGCCGACTCGCGGCGCAGGTCCAACGTCTCGGGGTCGGTGTACTGGGCGGGGTCGCGGTTGGCCGCGCCGAGCACCGGGAACAGCAGCTCGCCCGCCCGGATCAGGTGGCCGCCGATCTCCAGGTCCTCGCTCGCCAGCTGCGGCGTGATGATCGGCGCGGGCGAGTCGTAGCGCAGCAGTTCCTCGGCCGCGGTGACCGCGATCGACGGGTCGGTGCGGAGCAGTTCGAGCTGGGAAGGGTTGCGCAGCAAGGCGAGCACGCCGTTGCCGAGGTAGTTCGCCGTCGTCTCCAGGCCGGCGTTGATCAACGAGATGATGTTGACGACCAGCTCGTCGTCGCTGTCCCATTCGCCGCGGTCACCGAACGCGTCGGCGTCGGCTTTGCCCAGCTGCTCCGAGATCAGGTCCGCTCGAGGGCGCTGACGGCGTTCCGCGATCAGCGCGCGCAGGTAGGCCATCAGCTCGTCCATCGCGGCCGAGGAGGCGTGCGCGACCGCCACCGGGTCTGCGCCGTATTGCCCCTCCCCCAACGTTTTCATGACGTCGGTGCCCCACCGCGTGAGCTGCTGCTGGTCCTCGCGAGGCACGCCGACGAGGTCCATCACGACCCGTGCGGGGAACGGGTAGGCAACCTCGGCCAGGAAGTCGCCGCCGGTGAAGCCGTCGAGCAGTTCGCGGCAGGTGGATTCGACTTCGGACCGGCGGTGTTCCATGGCGCGCGGGGTGAAACTGCGGTTCATCAGCTTGCGCAACCGGGTGTGCGACGGGCGGTTGCTGAACGGCAGCGACGAGTCGAGGCGCCGGATGAACGGGTTCATCTGCTGGAGCACGTCGCCGGGGAGCCGGGCCATCAGCGTCGCGGTGGACGGGCGCACGACAGTGGTGCGGCGCAACACGTCCGTCACGTCCGCATGCCGCGTCAGCACCCAGCCGTCGAGGGCGTCGTCGTAGTGGACGGGCGCGAGATCCCGCAGCAGCGCGTAGAACGGGTACGGGTCGGCCAGGAAGTCCGGGTGCATCGGGTTGATGTGGATCGACGACTCGACGTGCGCCGCGGGTGGCGGTGGAGGCGGCGGCACCTGCGCGATGGCGGTGCGGACGGCGTCGGCCAACGTCGTGAGTGCGGGCGGCACCAGCATGCTGAAGTGGTCGCCCGGCACGGTCACGACGTTGAGCTCGCTCATCGCGACGCGTTCCCAGCCGTTGGCCGGCGCGTCGAAGAACAGCTCGACGTGCCGGTCCTCCTTGAGCACCTGGGGAAAGCCACCGGTCGCCTTGATCAGCGTGACCTTGAGGTCGGACGCTTGGGGTTCGTAGCGCACCAACGCCTCGACCTGAGCCTGGTAGACACCCATGATCGTGGCGATGTGCTCCTCGACCGGCCGCGTGCCGGACGCGCCGAGGAACCGGCCGAGCTGCTCGCGTTGTTCCTTCGGTGTGAGGGTTTGGTCGACGCGGCGGCGCGGTGCCCCGTTGTCCTGGAACGCGTGCTGCCGGATCGTCCACAGTTCCTCGATCACCGCGCGCTCGTCCCACGGCGGCTCCAGCTGACCGGGCACAGCGGGGTACGCGTCGATCATGATGACGCGCGCGACCTCGTCCCCGCGTTGCCGGAGCTGCCTGGCCACCTCGTACGCCACGATGCCGCCGAACGAGTGCCCACCGACGAGATACGGCCCGTACGGCTGGATCTGCTTGATCTCGGTGATGTAGCGCTGGGCCAGCTCCCCGATGTCGTCGACCGGTTCCTCGGAGCCGTCGAAACCGGGTCCCTGCAGGCCGTAGAACGGCTGGCCCTGGCCGACCGCGCGGGCCAGCGGCAGCAGGTAGTAGGCCGCGCCGACCGCGCCGCCGATGCAGAAGAACGGCCGCGGGGTGGTCAGCGGCAACGTCAGCGGACTCGCCGTCGTCGGAACATCTTGGCGCGCGAGGTGTTCGGCGATTGCGTCCACTGTGGGCAGTTCGAGGAACAGCGTGTGCGGCACGCGGAACCCGAGCCAGTCGGACAACGCGCTCTGCAGGGTCGCGACCGACAGCGACTCCAGGCCGAGCGAGGTCAGCGGCGCCGACGGGGCGATCGCGTGCTCGGGCACGTGCAGTTCGGCCGCGATGTGCTTGATCAGCCACTCGCGGATCGTCTGCGCGGTCGTGACCGTGCGGCTGCCGCTCTGCGGTTCGAAGTGCTTTGCGATGAGGTCTTCCGCGTACGCGATCGTGCACTCGACCAGCTCGAACGCGGGCAGGCTGCCGACGTGGAACGTGTTCAGCTCGCCCTGCATGAGCTCGATCCGGTCCAGGACCCCTTTCGCGAGGTCCTCGGAACCGAAGTGCGGCAAGAACTTCCAGTCCTTGCGGGCGTGCGGCGCGTGGATCGCTCCGCCCAATGCCGTGACGTCTGCTCGGAATACGTCGTCGTCCGCCCCATAGGCGTAGCACGCGTAGACATCGCTGTCCTCGTAGCGATGGTGGAACGACACGACGTTCTTCGGCTGGGTGACCAGCGAGAACGCCTCTCGCGGCAACCCGTCTGCCGTGCACACCACGGTCGTGTAGTCCAGGTACCGCACGCGCTGTGCGATGTCGCGTTCCTCGGGCGTGGCGTCGAGGGCCGGGATCTGGTCGATCGGCACGGTGATGACGAGCGCGTCCGCCTCGATCCACTCCCCCGCCTTGACCCGCACTCCGCCGGCGTTGCGCGAGATCTGCTCGACCTCGACGTTCAGCCTCACGTCGAGGTCCTCGGCGACGCGCTGCCAGAGCGTGCCGAACCCGCCCCTGATCGTGAAGCTGCCGGTGTGCCCGAGCAGATCGCGAGTGCTCGACAGCAGACCCGTCATCTCCGCGTACTTCAGGAAGTACAGCGCGGGCACCTGGTCGAGCCGCCCGTAGCCGGCGGCGGTGTACCCGGTGCCGAACGACTCCGCCATCGCTTCGAGCCCGTGCTCCTGCAGCCACTGCATTGCCGGTGTGGCGAGTGCACGGGCGGAGTGCGCGAGGCCGGGTTCGCCGAGCCGCGGGAACTCGGCGTCGCGAATCCTGGTGTACCGCTGGAAGTTCTCGTAGGTGAAGAACGCCGAACTCTGCGGCCGCGACTCCCCGGTACCGGCGTCGAACACCCGATGCGGCGTCGTGGGCTCGGTGTCGAGGCCGAGCTCGGTCGCCAGCGCGGCCAGCCGCTCGTACTTCGTCGTGCAGACGTGGCCGCCGAGGTCGAACGCGTGCCCGTCGATGTCGACCGACGCGCACTTGCCGCCGACCTCGTCGCCGCGTTCGAGCACGATGGCCCGGTGGCCGGCCTTCTCCAACGTGCGGGCGGCGGTGAGGCCGCTGACCCCGGCACCGATCACGATCACGGTCTTCACGCCCGACCCTCCAGGAACGCCTGCCTGCAGGCCCGCCGCCGCACCTTGCCGCTGGTCGTCTTCAGCACCAGCCCCTGCGGTCGCACCACTACCTCGTCCACCGCCAGGCCGTGCGTCTCGAACACCCGCCGCCGCACTGCTTCCGCGATCTCCGCACGAACGGTGTCGGGTGTCTTCTTCTCGCGCGTCTCCACGAACAGCACGAGCCGTTCGCCCTCCTCGCGCGGCACCCCGAAGGCCACGACCCCGCCCGGCCGCACGCCGGGGTGGCAGTCGCGGACGGCGTCCTCGACGTCCTGCGGGTAGTGGTTGCGGCCGTTGATGATGATCACGTCCTTGAGCCGCCCGGCGATGAACAGCTCACCCTCGAAGAAGAACCCGAGGTCACCGGTCCGCAGGTAGTGCCGCTCGTCACCCGGCACCTGTGCCTGGAACGTCCGGCCGGTCTCGTCCGGCAGGCCGAAGTAGCCGGCCGCGCACGTGCTCGACGAGGCCCAGATCTCCCCGACGCGGTCCGGCCCTGCGGGCAGAAGCGTCTCCGGGTCGACGATCCGGACGCTGGCGTCGGGCTTGGTGACGCGGCCGCAGCCCACGATCGGCACGCCGTCCAGCGACGGCAGCACCTCGCCGCGTTGCAGTGCGGCGCGGTCGAGGCGGAGAACCGCCTTGCCTCCCATCGACACGCTGACGGTGTGCTCGGCGAGGCCGTAGGCGGGGTAGAACGACGAGCGGCTCAGGCCGGACGAGGCGAAGGCCGCGTAGAAGGCATCCACAGTGGACGCGCGAATCGGCTCGGCGGCGGACATCACCACGCGCAGAGCTCGAAGATCCCAGGAGGCGCGTTGCTCGACCGTCGTCTTGCGCAGCGCCAGTTCGAAGGCGAAGTTCGGGGCCGCGGTGTGGGTGGCGCGGACGCGGGACATCACGTCGAACCACAGCGCGGGGCGGTGCAGGAACGACAGCGGTGACATCAGGTACGTGTGCGAGTTGCCGGTCAGGGTGCTGAGGATGACGCTGATCAGGCCCAGGTCGTGGTACTGCGGCAGCCAGAACGCGCCGACGGTGTCGTCGCCGAGGCCCAGGTCGCGGGCGTTCGCGCGGATCTCGGAGACCAGGTTCCCGTGCGTGATGACGACGCCCTTGGGTGCCGCGGTCGAGCCGGACGTGTACTGCAGCAACGCCGGTTCCTCCGCCGAGGCAGGCTCGTGCCAGTCGAAAGAAACGCCAGGACGCACGCGGTCGGTGCGGTGCCAGCGCAGGCGTGGCCACTCAGGTTTGCCGCGGTCGAAGAAGCCGGTCACGGCGCCGACGGTCCGTGCCCGCTCGTAGGCGCTGGACGTCAGGACGCCGACGGGCCTGCAGCTGTCCACAACGGAGCGGAAGCCCGCCAGGTCGTGGCCCAGCCGCACCGGGTTCGGCGGGTAGACCGGGACGGGAACGACGCCCGCGGCCAGGCAGCCGAGCAGGGCTCGCACGAACTCCGGGCCGGGCGGGTAGACCAGCAGGGCGCGGTCGCCGGGGCGGAAACCCCAGTCGCGCAGCGCGGCGCCGACGGCGGTCGCGGCTTCGCCCAGCGCGGAGGCCGTGATCGGCTCCTCGTCGCGGCCGAGTTCGTCGACGAACGTGAACAGAAGTCGTTCGGGAGAGCGTTTCCACAAAGCCTGAAATGCGGAGACTACGGAGGCGGCGGCGTGGTCGAGCGAAGCGCTGGTTTTCATCCTGATACCCGATCTCACCGGGGAAACCTTTCAGCCGCAGGACGGTAGCAACGCTCACCTGGACTACGGAACCCTCCGGTACCCGAAGATTCGATCCCGATCTCCCAGCTCCCGGTAATCGAGTGTCACGACAAGACAACATACTTGACTCGATCTGTGCGGTTGGATTCCCTATTTGTTACCAGCGTCGATTGGAACCAACACCGCGTCGCTTTTCACGAAAGACCGCCTGAACAGCACGGACAGCCGCCGCCATCACCCGGACAGAGCAGCGGGAACAGTTCGTTTGCCCGCAAATCGAACTGAGATTTCGGCAACTGTCAAGGCCCTGTTGAGACACGAGCAACCGTGCGCCGTTCGCAGCAGTGAAGTTCCCAAATGAGACGGCGACCGGGTGCAAACGTGCGCGGGTTGCGCTGTTCGTGTGATCGGACGGGCGAGCCGTTGAAGCCCATTCCCGCTGCGGTACCGTCGCTCGAACACAATGCCCAGGAATGGGGTGAGCGGATGCCCTCCTTTTCCTCGCCCGCGCACGTGCTGCTGGCACTCGTGTCCGCGCGGACGGGACGTCCGGTCGCCGTTCTCACCGCGGAACTCGAACTCACGGCCGATCTCCGGCTCGATTCGCTCGCCCGCGTCGAACTGCTCACCGCGCTGCGGACCCGGCTGCCCGGCCTGCCGGAGATCTCCGTCGCGGACGTCTGCGAGTTCCGCACCCTCGGTGAATGGCAAGCAGCGCTCGAAGGCAGGCCCCACCCGACGAGGCACGTCCTGGCCACCGTGCCGGCAACGCATCCCGGACTGCGCACGGCGAACCTGCGCGGCCGGCTCGTGATCACCGACGACGGTAGGAGAACCGCCCACGAGATCCGGGAGAACCTTGCGGCACAAGGCATCGCCGCCACCGTCGTCGAGGAGGTCCCGTACGGCGCGAGCGGCGTGATCTTCCTGGGAGGCCTGCGCGACGACGTGAGCAACGTCCACGCCGAGGCCCTGCACGCAGCACGCGAGCCGCGATCGGTCTTCGTCACGGTGCAGGACACCGGCGGCGACTTCGGCCAGAACGGCGGCGCCGCGACGAGAGCAAAGGCGGGCGGCCTGGCCGGATTGGCCCGCCACCTCCGCACCGAATGGCCGGACAGCACGGTCCGCGCCCTCGACGTCCCGCGCGGCCAGAACGCAGCCCGGCACATCACCACCGAGCTCCTGCACGGCGGCGCCGACCAGGCCGTCGGCTACCTCGACGGCGCGCGCCGCGAACTGGTCACCGAACAGACCCCGCTGCCCGACCCGGACGGCACGACGCACAACGTGATCGTCGCGACCGGCGCCTCGCTCTCCCTGCTCGCGCTGGCCCGCGAGCTGAAACCGAAGATCGTGCTGCTCGGCCATCCCGAAGCAGCCGACCCGCACCCGACCGCCCGCGACGAGGCCGCCGTCAAACGCGCGATCCTCAACCACACCAAGGACCTCTCCCCCGCCCGCGTGATCGAGCTCGCCGGCGAGGTCCTGGCCGGGCGCGGGCTGCGGGCGTACCGGGACCTGCTGGCCGAGGCCGGCGCCGAGGCCCGCGTCGCCGGCGTCGACGACCTGGACACCGTGCGGGTCGAGTGGGGTCAGATCACCGGCATCGTGCACAACGCCTGCGCGGCACCGACATCGGCGCTGCAGGCCACTCTCGCGGCCACGTCGGCCGACCCCATCACCAAAGTCTGCGTGCTGCTCGCGTCACCCGACGACCGCACCCACGCGATGAACAACGAGACCCTCGGGTGCCTCGCGACCGCCCGCGGCTGGTCGACCACGACGGCCGGCGACGACGAGGCGTTCGTCCGCGAGTTCCTCACCAAGGGCGCGGTCCAGCAGGCGCCGGCACCGGAGGAACGCGTCTTCCGCGCCGAGGTGCCGCCCACGGACCTGCCGGGCGAGTCGCACAGCCCCCTCACGTGGCTGATCGAGTGGTTCGTCGCGGCCTCGGGCGCGACCGCGCTGCGCGACGTCTCCCTGCTGCGCGACCCCTGCACCGGATCCGGGCCGATCACCGTGCGCGGTCGGGGAAAGCGGCTCGCACTCGTCTCGGATGTCACGCACGGCAGGGCGACGATCGCCGAAGCCCTCCCGCCGAAACGGGTCCAGGACGCGCCGACGGTCACTGTCCGTGGCGTCCGCGACCTCGGCTGGCCGCTCGAACACAGCCGCACCGACCCCGCGGCAGTGGACGAGTGCCTTCGTCTCGCCGCGAACTGGGGCCGGAAAGCCTTCGGCGGCACCGCCGTGGCGACGAGCGTGCGCGAGGTCCGGGTGCACCGCACCGGACTTCTTTCGGCCCCCGGAAAGGTCGTGGTGTCGGCCGGGCGAGTGCAGGACGGAACGGCCCTGTGCGACGTTCTGCTGATGGACCACGACGGCTCCGCGCGGGTCGACCTGCTCGGTGTGCGACTCCTCCGGCATCCGCGCTGAGAACGGCCGGAAAATCCTGTATGAACCCGAACGACTGAACTCCCGACACGATCGCCCACACCAGCGCGACCGCACTGCAGCAAAAGAGTTAATACAACTGTCGAGAAGTCCCTCCATCGGGGAACGCATTGCCGCGATTGATGCGACCCAGGACACACCGATTCGGCCCAACACCCCCGGCGCCACCTGGCCTACCAGGGACGTAGAACCGACGCTGCGTCGAGCAACGCCGACTAAACGTCGAAACCAGTTCATTTCAGCCGGCCGCCATAAGCGCGCACCAGTTGAGACAAGCACCTATTGAGACGGAATGGGTGCACGATTGACCGAGTGGTCCCAGTGGGGCAACATCATTGCGCTGGACCACAGCGGTCGAGATATGGTGTTGCCCAGTGGGGGAAATGTCAGCACTTGTCCTCAGCCAGCCGCAGCCACCCACTGCGCATATCCCCCTGGCGCAGCACGACGGGAGGATTGAAGTGGACCCGGCACTGGACGCGCTGCGCGACCGGCTGGCGGAGATCATCGCGTCACCGCCGGACAACACCGACGACCTCGTGGACACGCTGAGCGGTCTCGCCAAGCTCTCGAACCAGTGGTCCGAGGCGATCCAGGCACTGCGCGCCCCCACCCGCAGACTCATCGGCCCCGCCGCGGCCGCCTCCGTCAGCGTCGCGGCCCGCCGCGCCGAGGAGTCGTTCATCGAGCTGGAGATCACGCTCGGTGACGCCCTCGCGGCCCAGCCGCGCGCCCTCCGGCAGTCCTGATCCAGGCCCGCACGGCCCGTGTGCCTGACCAGGCAAGTGCACGCTGCGTGATAGCGGTTTCCGTCTCCCATCCGAGACACACCCGTTCGGAGGGTTTCCGCACCTCCGCCACCTGACGGATGATGCGCCCAATCGGGCTTTTCAGGGGTGGGAGGGGGCATTGCCGTGCACACGTTGTGCAATCGGACCCCCGCAGCGGGTCACCCTCCGTGAGGGTGCATGATCGCGTATCCGACGCCCTCGGCTCACCAGGCGCGCGATGACCGAGCGTGGTCTAATCGCCGCCACGTGAGGATCGGCCGTACACAGTTTGGACTCGATCTCGAATGACCTCAGGTCTGCCCTGCCCCGTCTGCGAGGGGCCGGATCGACGTGGCAGCCTCGAGCGCTCCCTCCGGGTGCTGGCCGTCGACGACGAGGCACCCGCGCTGGAAGACCTCGTGTACCTGTTGCGCTCCGATCCGCGCATCGCGCACGTGGAAGCGGTCACCGACGCCACCAAGGCGCTTCGGGTGTTGCACCGCGCGATGGACGCAGGACAGCCGTTGGACGCGGTGTTCCTCGACATCCGCATGCCCGGGCTCGACGGCCTCGACCTCGCCCGCGTGCTCTCCCGGTTCGCGCAGCCGCCGCCCGTGGTGTTCGTGACGGCACACCAGCAGCCCGCCGTCGAGGCGTTCGAGCTCAAGGCTCTCGACTACCTGCTCAAGCCCGTGCGCGCGGAACGGCTGGCGGAGTCCGTGCACCGCATCGTGCACGAGGTCTGGGACTCCAAGCCCCCCACCGAACCCGTACCCGCCGCGGCCGCGCAGCCCGCGAACACCACGCCGCCGGAGATGGGTGACGAGGTCATCCCGGTAGAACTCGGTGGCGTCACGAGGTTCATCCGCCTCGCCGACATCCGCTACGTCGAAGCACACGGCGACTACGCCCGCCTGCACACCGCGACCGGCAGCGGCCTGGTGCGCGCGGCGTTGAACGGCCTCGAAGAACGCTGGCGCAGCGCGGGTTTCGTCCGCATCCACCGCAGCCACCTCGTCTCCCTCGGCCACATCGACGAGCTGCGCCTGGAAGACGGCCACCTCAGCGTCACGATCGGCGGCGCCGTTCTCCCCGTCAGCCGCCGTCACGCCCGCCACCTCCGGCAACTGCTGGTGCGCCGCGCCCGCCCGACCCCCGTCTCCGGCGCAACCCCCGCCGGTGTCGTGCAACCGAGGAACGGGCTGGGTTCGTGACCACGCCGCCACCGCAAAAGCCGACCCAGCGTGTGGTGGTGACGAGCCCGCGCACCAGAGCACCCCGCGCCCGCCGCCCGTACTCGGGCACCCGCGAGATCAACGAACAGAGCGAGCTCGGCGCCGTCTACATGCGCACCCTGATCCGCGCACAACGACGGCTGGGCATCTCGGTCTGTCTGGTGGTGTGCTGCACCTTGGGCCTGCTGCCGCTGCTGTTCGCGATCGAACCCGAACTGGGCAAGGCCCGCGTGCTGGGCCTGGGCCTGCCGTGGTTCCTGCTCTGCGTCGCGACCTTCCCGATGCTGCTGCTGGCCGGCTGGTTCTACGTGCGGCAGGCCGAGCGCAGTGAGCGCGAGTTCGCGGAGCTGGTCGAACGTCCATGACGAGTGGTTACGCCATCGTGGCGGTGCTGGTCGTAGCACTGGGCACGATCCTGGTCGGCACCTACGGCTTGCGCGTTTCCCGCACCACGTCGGACTTCTACGTAGCCTCGCGCACGGTCTCCCCGTGGTGGAACGCCTCCGCGATCGGCGGCGAGTACCTGTCAGCCGCGTCCTTCGTGGGCATCGCGGGCCTGATCTTCGCCTACGGCCCGGACATGCTGTGGTTCCCAGTCGGCTACACCGCCGGCTACCTGGTCCTGCTGACCATGGTCGCCGCACCCCTACGCCGCTCCGGCGCCTACACCCTCCCGGACTTCGCCGAGGCCCGCTTCCGCTCCCGCGTGGTACGCGGCGTCGCATCGGTTCTGGCTCTGGCGATCGGCTGGCTCTACCTCCTCCCCCAACTGGAAGGCGCCGGCCTGACCCTGAACACCGTGACAGGTGCACCGGACTGGGTGGGCGCGCTCATCGTCACAGTCGTCGTCACCGCGAACGTCATGTCCGGCGGCATGCGCTCCATCACCTTCGTACAGGCCTTCCAGTACTGGCTGAAACTGACCGCGATCACCGTCCCGATCGTCTTCCTGATCGTCGTCTGGCAGGTCCACGGCGCCGAATCCCTCACCAAGCCGGAGTTCCCGACCTTCCGCCAGGACACCGAGGTCCAGTTCCACAACCAGACCACCATCCACGCCGAACACTCCATCTTCATCAAGGGCAACGGCGAGGTCGACGGCGTTCGCATCGAGGACGCGGGCTTGACCCTGACCGACGGCTACCACCGAATCGGCCAAGGCTCGAAGTTCACCTTCCCCAAGGGCGCCGCCGTCCCCCATCTGTCCACAATGGAGCACAACACCAACGCGACCTGGGCCCTCCCCCAGTCCAGCGGCGCGGACTTCCCGTTGTACGGCGCCTATTCCCTCATCATCGCCACATTCCTGGGCACCATGGGCCTACCGCACGTGATCGTCCGCTTCTACACCAACCCCAACGGCACAGCAGCCCGCCGCACAACGTTGATCGTCCTGGGCCTGCTCTCCGTCTTCTACCTGATGCCCCCGATCTACGGCGCCCTGGGCCGCCTCTACACCCCAGAACTCCTGATGACCGGCCAAACCGACGCCGTAGTCCTGGTCCTGCCAACCAGAATGATCGAGGGCATAGGCGGCCAACTCCTGGGCGCCCTGGTAGCAGGCGGCGCCTTCGCCGCCTTCCTCTCCACGTCCTCAGGCCTGGTCGTCTCGCTGGCAGGCGTCCTCTCCCAAGACGTCCTGCGCCTGGGCGGCGTACGAGGCTTCCGAATCTCCACCGTCCTAGCAGGCCTGGTACCCCTGGCGATGACCTTCGTCTCCACCGGCATGCCAGTGGCAGACATGGTCGGCCTGGCCTTCGCAGTAGCCGCCTCTTCCCTGTGCCCGCTACTGATGCTCGGCATCTGGTCTTCGCGCATAACAACAATCGGCGCCATCGCCGGCATGCTCGCCGGCGGCGTCCCCGCCCTGACCGCCGGCCTCGTCACGATGTTCACCGACACCGGCGACTCCTGGTACCAGGTCCTGCTCTCCCGCCCGGCAGCCTGGACAGTCCCCCTCGGCTTCGCGGTGATGTACGTCGTCTCCCTGCTAACCCCGAGACACGTCCCCCCAGGCGTGCAACGGGCAATGGTCAAGCTCCACGCACCCGAAAACCTCGGGTTGGACAGCTCCGGCCCCACCTCGGCCGACGAGCGAAGCTAGAAGGTGACGCGACAATGCAAGACTTCCTCACCGCAGCCGCGATCCTGATCGTGGGCGGCTCAGCCGTCCTGGTCCTATGGCGAGGCACGCGCAACAAACAGTCGCTCTCCACCGAAGCCCAACGCGTAACCTACGAAACCCTCCACACAGCCTGGTCCGCCGCCCCACCGCTCCGCGCAGGCCTGGTCCCAGACGCCGCAAAGAAATCCGCGCGCCACCTCCGCACCCTGCTGGACACCCCAGCCCTGGCCCTGACCGACGAAACAGAAGTAGTCGCCTGGGAAGGCGTCTCCGATCACCACGCCGCCGAAGCCATGATGCAGGCCGAAGACGTCTTCCTCACCGGCCGCACCCAAGCCTTCGACATCGGCTGCACCGAACCCAACTGCCCAATCAACTGCGCAGTAGTAGCCCCGCTGACCGTCGAGGGCCGCGTAGTAGGAACCCTCGCCGCCTACTCCCGCGAAGCCTCAGCGGGCCTCGTCCGCGCCACGAACCAGGTAGCCCGCTGGGCAGCCGGTCAGCTGGAACTCGCCGAACTGGACCGCTCCCGAACCCGCCTGGTCGAAGCGGAAGTGCGAGCTCTGCGCGCCCAGATCTCCCCACACTTCATCTACAACTCGCTGTCCGCCATCGCTTCTTACGTCCGCACCAATCCGGAACGAGCCCGAACCCTGCTCCTGGACTTCGCGGACTTCACCCGCTACTCCTTCCGCCGCCACGGCGACTTCACCACGCTGGCGGAGGAACTCCGCTCCATCGACCAGTACCTGGCCCTGGAACGCGCACGTTTCGGCGAGCGCTTGAAGGTCACGTTGCAGGTGGCACCCGAGGTGCTGCCGGTGACCGTCCCGTTCCTGTGCCTACAACCGTTGGTGGAGAACGCAGTCCGCCACGGCATGGAGGGCAAGGTCGAACCCGGCCACATCCAGATCTACGCGAACGACGGCGGCGCCGAAGCCCACATCACGATCGAGGACGACGGCATCGGGATGGACCCCGAGAAACTCCGCCGAACGCTGGCTGGACAGGTGGACGAGTCCGCAGGCATCGGCCTGGGCAACATCGACGAACGCCTCCGCCGCGTCTACGGCGACGAGTACGGCCTCGTGGTGGAGACGGCGTGCGGGCTGGGCACGAAGATCACGGTGCGGGTGCCGAAGTACCACGCAGGAATCAACGGCATGTAGGCGCCGCACGCAGACGGCGGCGACGGGGATAGCCGCGATGCCGAAGGCGAACCGTCCCGATGGCGAAGCCGAGGCTGCTTTCCGTGTGGTCCGGTGGGTCGCACCCCCTACGCAACAGGCAGCCGCCCAAAGCAACAGAGAGGATGTTGTGGCGGGATCACCTGA
>NZ_JAJAEG010000055.1:0-45165 GCF_047445655.1 Lentzea alba | reverse complement strand
CTGGTGGGGCGATGGTGTCGGTCATCGCGTCCGAAGAAGAAGTGCTGCCGCATCTGACGGCTGGCGTGTCGATTGCGGCGGTCAACGGGCCGCGCGCGGTGGTGATCGCTGGGGTTGAGGACGAGGTTCTGCAGGTTGCGGAGCGGTGGAAGAGCAAGCGGCTGAAGGTCAGTCATGCGTTCCACTCGCCGTTGATGGAGCCGATGCTCGACGACTTCCGTGAGGCGATCAGCGGGATCACCTTCAACGCGCCGAGCATCCCGATCAGCGTGTCCGGGGATGTCACGACCGTCGACTACTGGGTGAGTCATGTCCGGGATGCGGTGCGGTTCCACGAGAACGTCACCCGGTTAGGTGATGTAACCGTGGTGGAGGTCGGGCCGGACGCGCAGTTGAGCGCGATGGTCGACGGGGCCACGGCGGTGTTGCGGCGTGACCGCGGTGAGGTCGCGTCAATGTTGACTGCACTCGGTCAAGTACATGTTGACGGAATCAATGTTGACTTGACTCAGCTGTACGCAGGTGGACGGAAGGTCGATCTGCCCACCTATGCGTTCGAGCACCAGGTGTTCTGGCCGAAGGCGGTGCGCAAGGCCGGCGACGTCGGTGCGTTGGGGCTGACGCGGGTCGAGCACCCGTTGCTCGGGGCGGCGGTCGACGTCGCCGGGGCGGACGGGGTGCTGTTCACGAGCCGCTTGTCGCTGAGCTCGCACCCGTGGCTCGCGGATCACGTGGTGTTCGGGCAGGTGCTGCTGCCTGGCACCGCGTTCCTGGAGCTCGCGGTGCGGGCGGGTGACGAGGTCGGACTCGACCGCGTCGACGAGCTGACGCTGGCCGCGCCGCTCGTGTTGTCCGAGCAGGGTGCGGTGCGGGTTCAGGTCGCGGTTGGCGTTGAGGAGAACGGGCGGCGCGCGGTCGAGGTGTTCTCGCGGCCGGACGGTGCGGAGGTGCCGTGGACGCGGCACGCGACCGGGTTCCTGGCCGATGGTGCCACTGGCAGCGACTTCGATGCGACCGTGTGGCCGCCGCGGGCGGAAAGCGTTGACGTCGAAGGGGCTTACGAGCGGTTCGCGGCGAACGGGTTCGACTACGGGCCGGTGTTCCAGGGGCTGCGAGCTGTGTGGCGCGGCGACGGTGAGGTGTTCGCCGAGGTCGCGTTGCCCGAGGGTGTGGACGGGGCGGCGTTCGGGCTGCATCCGGCGTTGCTCGACGCCGTTCTGCACGCCGGTGGGTTCTTCGACGGGGTCGAGGCCGGGCTGCCGTTCTCGTGGGAGGGCGTGTCGCTGCACGCCACTGGAGCTTCGTCGGTTCGGGTGAGGTTGCGGCGGGACGGGGACGCGTGGGTGATCGCGGTCGCCGACGCGGCCGGTGCGCCGGTGGCCACGATCGGGTCGTTGGTGACGCGTGCGGTGTCGGCGCAGCAGGTGAGCGCTGTGGAGCGGGACTCGTTGTTCCGGCTCGACTGGGTGCCGGTGTCGTTGCCCAACGCCGGTGCGGCCGCCGTGGTGGTGGAGGAGTTCGTTGGCGACGGCGATGTCGTCGAGCAGACGCATGCGCTCGCCGCGCGTGCACTTGAGTTGGTGCAGCGGTGGATCGCCGAGGAGCGCGCGGAACGGCTGGTGTTCGTGACGCGTCAGGGCGACCTGGCGGCGAGCGCGGTGCACGGCCTGGTTCGGGCGGCGCAGAACGAGCATCCCGGGCGGTTCACGCTGATCGACACCGATGCCGAGGTTTCGGAGCAGGTGCTCGCGATCGACGAGCCGCAACTGCGGGTGCGTGACGGGCAGGTGTTCGCGGCACGGCTCGCACGGGCTGAGGCGGCGGAGCCCGGCGAGTTCGCGGGGCCGGTGCTGATCACCGGCGGCACCGGTGGGCTCGGGCGTGTGGTTGCCCGGCACCTCGTCGAACGGTACGGCGTCAAGGAACTCGTGCTGGTCAGCCGGACCGGCAAGGCTGACGTGTCCGATCTGGACGCCAAGGTCGCCGTGGTCGCGTGCGATGTCAGTGACCGCAAGGCGTTGCAGAAGGTGCTGAAGAAGCACAAGGTGCGCAGCGTCGTGCACACGGCCGGTGTGCTGGACGACGGCGTGGTCGAGTCGCTCACGCCGGAGCGCCTGGCGAACGTGCTGAAGCCCAAGGTCGACGCGGCCTGGAACCTGCACGAGCTCACGAAGGGCTTGGACAGGTTCGTCATCTTCTCCAGCGCGGCCGGCACGTTCGGTGCCGCGGGTCAGGCGAACTACGCGGCGGGCAACGCGTTCCTCGACGCTCTTGCCGAACACCGGCGGGCTGCGGGGCTGCCGGCTGTTTCGCTGGCGTGGGGTGCCTGGAACCAGACCGGCATGTTGTCGGAGGCCGACGCCGAACGCATGGCGCGCGGTGGCACGCCGCCGTTGTCGGTGGAGCAGGGGCTTGCGCTGTTCGACGCGGCGATCGCCGGTGAGGACGCGGTGTTGCTGCCGTTGCGCCTCGACCTCGCGACGTTGCGCGATCAGGGCGAGATCCGCCCGTTGTTGCGCGGCCTGATCCGGTCGCGCGCTCGACGCGCCGCGGCTCAGGCGGACTCCGGGCTCGTCCAGCGGCTCACCGCGATGGCTCCCGAGGCGCGCGTGGCCGCGTTGCTCGACCTGGTTCGCACCGAGGTCGCGGCGGTGCTGGGCCATGACGGTCATGCGGCGATCGACCCGGCCAAGGCGTTCCAGGACCTCGGGTTCGACTCGCTCACCGCGGTCGACCTGCGCAACCGCCTGACCGGCGTCACCGGGCTGCGGCTGCCGAGCACGTTGATCTTCGACTACCCGACGTCCGAGGTGCTCGCCGGCTTCTTGCGGGACGAGCTGTTCGGCGCCTCGGATGTGGTTTCGCAGTTGCCCTCGCTGGTGTCCACTTCGGACGATCCGATCGTGATCGTCGGCATGGCCTGCCGCTATCCGGGCGGGGTCGCCACGCCGGAACAGCTGTGGGACCTCGTGGTCGACGGACGCGACGCGATCACGGAGTTCCCGTCCAACCGCGGCTGGGACCTCGACTCGCTGTACCACCCGGATCCCGACCACGTCGGTACCTCGTACACGAAGTCCGGTGGCTTCATCCACGACGCCGATCTGTTCGACCCGGAGTTCTTCGGGATGTCGCCGCGCGAGGCGGTGTCGACCGACGCTCAGCAGCGGCTGTTGCTCGAAGCGTCGTGGGAGGCGTTGGAACGCGCGGGCATCGACCCGGTCGGTTTGAAGGGCAGTCCGACCGGTGTGTTCGCCGGTGTCATGTACAACGACTACTCGCTGCTGCTCGAAGGCGACTCCGAGGGCTACCAGACGACTGGCGGCTCGCCTTCGGTCGTGTCCGGCCGGGTGTCTTACACGTTCGGTTTTGAGGGACCTGCGGTCACTCTCGACACGGCGTGCTCGTCGTCGTTGGTCGCGATGCACTGGGCTATGCAGGCTCTTCGCGCCGGGGAATGCTCTCTCGCGCTTGCCGGTGGTGTGACTGTTCTGGCATCGCCGGGGGCGTTCATCGGGTTCTCGCGGCAGCGCGGGCTCTCGCCGGACGGCCGCTGCAAGGCGTTCTCGGATTCTGCTGATGGTGTCGGCTGGTCCGAGGGTGTCGGTGTGGTCGTGCTGGAGCGTCTGTCTGACGCTGTGCGTCTTGGCCACAACGTGTTGGCTGTCGTGCGCGGTTCGGCGGTGAACCAGGACGGTGCTTCCAACGGCCTGACTGCGCCGAACGGTCCCTCGCAGCAGCGGGTGATCCGGCAGGCTTTGGCCTCCGCTGGGCTGTCCACTGCGGACGTTGACGTCGTGGAGGCGCACGGCACGGGTACGACTCTGGGTGACCCGATCGAGGCGCAGGCGCTTCTGGCGACGTACGGACAGGACCGGTCGGAGCCGCTGTTGCTCGGTTCGATCAAGTCGAACATCGGCCACACGCAGGCTGCCGCGGGTGTCGCGGGCGTGATCAAGATGGTGCAGGCGCTGCGGCACGGCGTCGTGCCGCAGACGTTGCACGTTGACGAGCCTTCGTCCCACGTGGACTGGGAGGCGGGTTCGGTTCAGCTGTTGACCGGCAACGCCTCGTGGCCTGAGGTCTCTCGCGCGCGCCGTGCTGCCGTCTCGTCGTTCGGTGTCTCGGGCACGAACGCGCACGTGATCTTGGAGGCTGCGAGCGCTCCGGAATTGTCAGACCTGCCTGAGATGATTGGGATGGGGGGTGGCTCCCCCCAGGGGGTCAGCCAACCCGGATCGATCCAGGGCGAGGGTGCGCCGGTCAAGAGCGCACAGGTTGAGGGCGCGCTGGTTGAGGGCGCGCTGAGTGATGGTGTGCTGGGCGAGGGTGCGCCGCTCGTGGTGTCCGCGAAGTCGGCGGCGTCGCTGCGGGCGCAGGTTGAGCAGGTTTGCGCGCTGGTGGACAGCGGTGTTCCGGCGGTGGACGTCGGGTTCTCGCTGGCGACCACGAGGGCGGTGTTCGAGCACCGGGCCGTGGTGTGGAACGGCGTTGAGCTCGCCAGTGGTGTGGTGCGGAACCGGCCGCTCGCTGTGGTGTTCTCCGGGCAGGGGGCGCAGCGGCTCGGGATGGCGCGGGAGTTGTACGAGGCGTTCCCGGTGTTCGCGGAGGCGTTGGACGCCGCGCTGGTGAACCTTGATCCGGCGCTGCGGGACGTCATGTGGGGTGACGATCAGGAGGCGTTGAACCAGACAGGCTTCGCGCAGCCGGCGATCTTCGCGGTCGAGGTGGCGTTGTTCAGGTTGCTGGAGTGGTTCGGGGTGCGGCCGGCGCAGCTTGCCGGGCACTCGATCGGTGAGATCGCGGCTGCGCATGTGGCCGGGGTGCTCAGCCTTGAGGATGCCTGTTTGTTGGTCACGGCTCGTGCGGCGCTCATGCAGGCGTTGCCGGTCGGTGGGGCGATGGTGTCGGTCATCGCGTCCGAAGAAGAAGTGCTGCCGCATCTGACCGCTGGCGTGTCGATTGCTGCCGTCAACGGGCCGCGGTCGATCGTCATCTCCGGGGTTGAGGACGAGGTTCTCCAGCTTGCGGAGCGGTGGAAGAACAAGCGGCTGAAGGTCAGTCATGCGTTCCACTCGCCGTTGATGGAGCCGATGCTCGACGACTTCCGTGAAGCGGTCGGTGGGATCACGTTCAACGCGCCGAGCATTCCGATCAGCGCGTCTGGGGACGTCACGACCGTCGACTACTGGGTCAGTCACGTGCGTGAGGTGGTGCGGTTCCACGAGAACGTCACTCGGTTGGGTGACGTAACCGTGCTGGAGGTCGGGCCGGACGCGCAGTTGACGGCGATGGTTGACGGGTTGATTCCGACGTTGACGCGAGTCAAGTCTGATGTTGATTCAATGTTGACTGCGCTCAGTCAAGTACATGTTGACGGAATCAATGTTGACTGGATGCGGTTCTACGGCGGCGGCAAGCGGATCCAGCTGCCCACGTACCCGTTCAACAGGCAGCGGTACTGGCCGGCGAGTGCGGGGAAGGCGTCGGACGCTTCCGGGCTCGGGCTGGTCGGGATCGCGCACCCGTTGCTCGGGGCGGCGGTGGAGCTGGCCGAGGGCGAAGGCGTCGTGTTCACGAGCCGGGTGTCGTTGAGCACGCACCCGTGGCTCGCGGACCACGTGATCATGGGGCGCAACCTGGTGCCCGCCGCGGTGCTGATCGAGCTCGCGTTGCGGGCGGCGGACGAGGTCGGGCTCGACCGGGTCGACGACCTGACGCTGGCCGCGCCGCTCGTGCTGCCGGAGCGCGGGGCGGTGCAGGTGCAGTTGAAGGTCGGCGCGGACAACAACGGGCGACGGCAGTACGCGATCCACTCGCGGCCTGAGGACGCCCCGGACCTGCCGTGGACGCAGCACGCGACCGGTTTCCTGGCGGCCGGCACGACCAGTAGCCACTTCGAGGCGGCGGTGTGGCCGCCTGCCGGGGCTGTGGCGATGGACTACGAGGAGTGCTACGAGAGGTTCGCGGGCGCCGGGTTCGCTTACGGGGCGGCGTTCCAGAACCTCAAGGCTGCCTGGCGTGTTGAGGACGAGATCTACGCCGAGCTCGCGTTGCCGGAGGACGTTGACGGCACGCGGTACGGGTTGCATCCGGCGTTGCTCGACTCGGCGCTGCACGCGGCGTTGCTGGACGAGACGCTCGACGCGGGGCTGCCGTTCTCGTGGGAGGGCGTGTCGCTGCACGCCACCGGTGCGAGCGAGTTGCGCGTCAAGCTGACACGCGACGAGGGCGGCATGCGGCGGACGATCGCGCTGGCCGACGTCACGGGCGCGCCGGTCGCCACGGTCGAGGCCGTGGTCGTGCGGGCGGTCAACGTCGAGCAGCTCGGTGAGAAGAAGAGCGAGCTGTTCGGGGTCGAGTGGGTGCCCGTGACGCAGGACGACGTCGCGGCGCCCGAGTCGGTCGTGGTCATCGGGCCGGACGTGCTCGAACTCGGGTTCCCGGTGGTCGAGGCGGTTGCGGAGGCCGATGCCGAGCTGGTCCTGGTGCCGATCACCGGTGACGAGGACGTGCTCGGCAGCACACACGGCAACACCGCGCGGGTGCTGCGGCTGGTGCAGGAGTGGATCAGCAGCGGGAAGGGCGGCAGGCTCACGTTCGTCACGCGCGGCGCGACCACGGGCGAGGACCTGGGAGCCGCGGCGGTGTGGGGGCTCGTGCGGTCGGCGCAGTCCGAGCACCCCGGCCGGTTCGGGCTGATCGACCTGTGCGGCAACGACCTGTCCACCGCGATGGTGTCGGTGGCGTTCGGGGTGGACGAGCCGCAGTTGGTGGTGCGGGACGGGCAGGTGCTCGCCGCTCGGCTGGCGCGGGTCACGGGTGTGCAGGAAGTTCGTTGGGAAGGCAAGGTCCTGGTCACCGGTGGCACCGGTGGGCTGGGTGCGGTCATCGCGAAGCACCTTGTCGAGACGCATGGCGTGAGGGAGCTGTTGCTCGTCAGCCGGCGTGGTCAGGCGGACACGGCGGAGCTGGAAGCGTTGGGCGCGCAGGTCACCGTTGCGGCGTGCGATGTGACGGACCGGGATGCGGTCGCGGAACTCCTGGCGCAGCACGAGATCCGGGGTGTCGTGCACGCGGCCGGTGTGCTGGACGACGGTGTGATCGAGTCGATGACGCCCGAGCGGGTCGCTAGTGTCCTCAAGCCCAAGGCTGACGCCGCGTGGCACCTGCACGAGCTGACGGGTGACTTGACGGCGTTCATCGTGTTCTCGTCGGCGGCTGGGGTGTTCGGTAACGCCGGTCAGGCGAACTACGCGGCGGGCAACGCGTTCCTCGATGCGTTGGCACTGCGTCGCAGGGCTTTGGGGCTGCCCGCGACCTCGATGGCCTGGGGTGTCTGGTCCGAGGTCAGCGGGATGACCGGTGAACTGACCGAGGCTGAGGCGGCACGGATGACCGCCGCGGGCATGCCGCCGATCACGTTGCGGCAGGGGCTGGAGCTGTTCGACGCGGCCGTGGCTAGCGGGTCGGCGTTGACCGTTCCGGTGCGGCTGGACCTCGCTGCGCTGCGGGCGCGTGGTGCGGTGGCGCCGTTGTTGCAGGGGCTGATCAGGGTTCGGACGCGGCGGGCAGCGGCTGGTTCCGCCACGGCTTCCGGGCTGGTGCAGAAGCTCGGTGCGATGGACGTGACGGATCGGCGTGCTGCGCTTGTGGATCTGGTGCGGTCTCAGGTTTCGTCGGTGTTGGGGCACGCGTCGATCGACGCTGTGGACGCGGCGCGGGCGTTCCAGGACCTCGGGTTCGACTCGTTGACCGCGGTGGAGCTGCGCAACCAGTTGACCGAGGCGACCGGGCTGCGGTTGCCGGCGACGCTCGTGTTCGACTACCCGACCGCTCTCGCGCTGGCCGACCACCTGCACGCCGAGCTGTTCGGTGAGGTCTCGGAGACCGCCGGGCTGCCCGCGCTGGTGTCCACTTCGGACGATCCGATCGTGATCGTCGGGATGGCCTGCCGGTTCCCCGGTGGCGTGACGTCGCCGGAGACGTTGTGGGATCTGGTGGTCTCGGGCACGGACGCGATCACGCCGTTCCCGGAGAACCGCGGCTGGGACCTCGACACGTTGTTCCACCCGGACCCCGACCACCTGGGCACGTCCTACACGCGTTCCGGTGGCTTCCTGCACGACGCGGACCAGTTCGACCCGGCGTTCTTCGGGATGTCGCCGCGCGAGGCGCTCGGCACGGACGGGCAGCAGCGCATCCTGCTGGAGACGACCTGGGAGGCGTTGGAGCGGGCAGGGATCGACCCGACTTCGCTGCGGGGTTCGCGGACCGGTGTGTTCGCCGGTGTCATGTACAGCGACTACGCGCAGATCGTCGAGGCCGACTCCGAGGGCCATCAGGGTGCCGGTACGTCGCCTTCCGTGGTGTCCGGGCGGGTCTCCTACACGTTCGGGTTCGAGGGGCCGTCGGTGTCGGTCGACACCGCGTGCTCGTCGTCGCTGGTCGCGATGCACCTCGCGGCGCAGGCGCTGCGGGCCGGCGAGTGCTCGCTGGCGTTGGCCGGTGGTGTGACGGTGATGTCGACGCCGGGGGCGTTCGTCGGGTTCTCGCGGCAGCGCGGGCTTTCGGAGGACGGTCGCTGCAAGGCCTTCTCGGATTCGGCGGACGGTGTCGGCTGGTCCGAGGGTGTCGGTCTGCTGGTGCTGGAGCGCCAGTCTGACGCCTTGCGCAACGGCCACAACGTTCTGGCGGTCATGCGCGGTTCGGCGATCAACCAGGATGGTGCTTCCAACGGGTTGACCGCGCCGAACGGTCCTTCGCAGCAGCGGGTGATCAGGCAGGCGTTGGCTTCTGCTGGGCTGTCCACTTCGGACGTTGACACGGTCGAGGCGCACGGCACGGGTACAACGCTGGGTGACCCGATCGAGGCGCAGGCGCTGCTCGCCACCTACGGGCAGGACCGTCCATCGCCGCTGCTGCTCGGTGGCATCAAGTCGAACATCGGCCACACGCAGGCGGCCGCCGGTGTCGCCGGTGTGATCAAGATGGTGCTGGCGATGCGGCACGGGGTGGTGCCGCCGACGCTGCACATCACCGAGCCGTCCACACACGTCGACTGGAGTGAGGGTGCGGTCGAGCTGGTCACCGAGGCCACGCCTTGGCCTGCTGTGTCGCGGCCGCGGCGTGCGGGTGTCTCGTCGTTCGGGTTCTCCGGCACGAACGCGCACGTGATCTTGGAGGCTGCGAGCGGTCCGGAATTGTCAGACCTGCCTGAGATGATTGGGATGGGGGGTAGCTCCCCCCAGGGGGCCAGCCAACCCGGATCGATCCAGGTCGAGGGTGCGCCGGTCAAGAGCGCACAGGTTGAGGGCGCGCTGGTTGAGGGCGCGGAGTTCGTGGCGGGGACACCCGAGGTGCCGTTCGTGGTGTCGGCCAAGACCGCGGAGGCGTTGCCGGGGCAGGTCGAGCGGGTCAAGGCGGCTGAGGGTGCGCCGGAGGACGTGGCGTACTCGCTGCTGACGACGCGGGCGCAGTTCGAGCATCGGGCGGTGGTGCTCGGGGATGAGGTGCTGGCGCAGGGGACCGCGCAGTCGCAGCGGTCGCTGGCGGTGCTGTTCTCCGGGCAGGGGTCGCAGCGGGTCGGCATGGGGCGTGAGCTGTACGAGGCGTTCCCGGTCTTTGCCGGGGCGTTCGACGACGTGCTGCAGTACCTCGACCCGGCCGTTCGTGAGGTCATGTGGGGTGACGACCAGGAGGCGTTGAACCAGACCGGGTACGCGCAGCCGGCGTTGTTCGCGGTGGAGGTTGCGCTCTACCGGTTGGTCGAGTCCTGGGGTGTCAAGGCGCAGCAGGTCGCCGGGCATTCGATCGGTGAGATCGCGGCGGCGCATGTCGCCGGCGTCCTTGAGCTTGAGGACGCGTGTTTGCTGGTGACGGCGCGGGCGGCGTTGATGCAGATGCTGCCGGTCGGAGGCGCGATGGTTGCGGTCCAAGCCTCTGAGGAGGAGGTGGTGCCGCACCTGAGCGAGAAGGTGTCGATCGCGGCGGTCAACGGGCCGAAGTCGGTGGTGATCGCGGGTGACGAGGATGAGGTCGTCCGGATCGCCGAGCGGTGGAAGAGCAAGCGGCTGAAGGTGTCGCACGCGTTCCACTCGCCGTTGATGGAGCCGATGCTGGGCGACTTCCGTGAAGCGCTGGCGGAGATCGAGCTGCACCAGCCGAGCATTCCGGTTGTCGCCAGCGGGGACGTCACGACCGTCGACTACTGGGTGAACCACGTCCGGGATGCGGTGCGGTTCAGCGAGAACGTGCAGAAGCTGAGGGACGGCGGCGCGACGACGTTCCTCGAAGTCGGGCCGGACGGGGTGCTCTCGGCGCTGGTCGAGGACGCCATTCCGGTGCTGCGCAAGGACAAGGGCGAGCGCGTGGCGGCGTTGACGGCGCTGGCGCGGCTGCACGTCGACGGCGTGAAGGTCGACTGGAGCGGGTTCTGCGCGGGCGGCAAGAAGATCGATCTGCCCACGTACGCGTTCGACCACCAGCGGTACTGGCCGGCCGTGCAGCTCGGCGGGGACGGCGCTACCGGGATCGGCATGGTCGCGGTCGGGCACCCGTTGCTCATCGCGTCGGCGGAACTCGCTGACGGGGAAGGGTTCCTGTTCACCAGCAGGCTGGCGCTGCGCACGCACCCGTGGATCCGCAACCACACGATCATGGGTCGGGTGATGGTGCCGGGGGCGGCGCTCGTCGAGCTCGCGATGCGGGCCGGGGACGAGGTCGGGCTGGACCGGCTGGAGGAGCTGACCTTGTCGGCGCCGGTGGTGCTGCCCGATCACGGTGGACTGGCGTTGCAGATGAAGGTGTCGGCGGGTGATGAACGCCGGACGTTCACGATTCACGCGCGGCCGGATGAAGTTGTTGACGCGCAGTGGACTCAGGTTGTCAGCGGTGTGCTGGCCAAGGGGGAGCAGCGGGTCGAGTTCGACGCTTCGGTGTGGCCGCCGAACGCTGAGATGGTGGACGTCGCGGGCTGCTACGAGAAGTTCGCTGAGGCCGGGTTCGCTTACGAAGGCATGTTCCAGGGGCTGCGCGCGGCTTGGCGGGACGGCGACACCACCTACGCCGAGGTCGCGTTGCCGGACGACGTGAGCGTCAAGCCGTTCGGGCTGCATCCGGCTTTGCTCGATGCCGCGCTGCACGCGTCGTTGCTCGACGAGAGCGGGGCGGCCGGGTTGCCGTTCGCCTGGGAGAACGTGTCGCTGCACGCGACCGGGGCGACTGCGTTGCGGGTCAAGATGACGCGGGACGACAACGGGCTCCGGATCGCGCTCGCCGACCCCGCGGGCAACCCGGTGGCGTCGGTCGAGTCGCTCGTGATGCGGGCGGTTGCGGCAGAGCAGCCGGCCGAGTTGGACGCGTTGTTCGCGGTGCAGTGGACGCCGATCGCGGTGCCTCCGGCTGAGGCGGGCAAGACGATCAGCGTGCTCGGGCCGGACGTGATCGGGTTGTCGGTCGGCCGGGTCGAGGGTCTGCTTTCGTTGACTGACACGGATGTTGTGCTCGTGCCCGTCGCGGGGGAGCAGACCGCCGAGTCGGTGCGGACGACTACGCATCGGGCGTTGGAGCTCGTGCAGGAGTGGATCCGGGAGGACCGTGACGGGCGGCTCGTGTTCGTCACGCGCGGTGCGGTCGAGGGTGACGACCTGGCCGGTGCGGCGGTGTGGGGTCTGTTGCGGACGGCGCAGACCGAGCACCCGGAACGGTTCGGGCTGATCGACCTGGATGCCGAGGAGTCGTCGCTGGCGACGTTGCTCGGGGTGCTGGACCTCGACGAACCGCAGCTGGTGATCCGGGACGGTGAGGCTCGGGCGGCACGACTGGGGCGGGTTGCCGGAGGTGCGGCCGTTGCCTGGGAGAGCCCGGTTCTCATCACCGGCGGTACCGGTGGGCTGGGCAGGATCGTGGCGCGACACCTGGTCGAGAACCACGGCGTGACCGAACTGGTGCTGGTCAGCCGCAGCGGGCGGGGTGACGTGAGCGAGCTGGAGGCGTTGGGAGCGAAGGTTTCCGTCGTCGCCTGTGATGTCGCTGATCGGGCCGCGTTGTGGGAGCTGTTGAAGCAGCACAAGGTTCGGGGGGTTGTGCACGCTGCCGGTGTGCTCGACGACGGTGTGATCGAGTCTTTGACGCCGGAGCGTGTCGACGGTGTGTTGCGGGCCAAGGTCGACGCGGCGCTGAACCTGCACGATCTGGCGACGGAGGCTTCGCAGTTCGTGGTGTTCTCGTCGGCGGCCGGTGTGTTCGGCAACGCCGGGCAGGGCAACTACGCCGCAGGCAACGCGTTCCTCGACGCGTTGGCCGCGCACCGGCAGCTCAACGGGCTGCCGGGTGTGTCGCTGGCGTGGGGTGCCTGGGACACCGGCATGTTGTCGGCCGAGGACGCGGAACGCATGCAGCGCTCGGGGATGCCGGCGATCTCGGCCGAGCTGGGGCTGCGGTTGTTCGACGCGGCAGTTGGCGGGCTTGAGGCGGCGGTGGTGCCGGTGCGGCTCGACCTCGGGGCGCTGAAGCAGAACGGTGACGTGAAGCCGTTGCTGCGAGGGCTGATCCGGGTCAAGGCCCGGCGCAAGGTCGCGGGGTCGGAGACGGCTTCCGGGCTGGTGCAGCGATTGGCCGTGCTCGATGAGACCGGCCGGATGGACGCGTTGGTGGACCTGGTGCGGGGTGAGGTCGCGGCCGTGCTCGGTTACGACACGATCGCGGCGGTCGACCCGGCGCGGGCGTTCCAGGAGCTCGGGTTCGACTCGCTGACCGCGGTCGAGCTGCGGAACCGGCTCACGGCGGTCACCGGGCTCAAGCTGGCGGCGACCGTGGTGTTCGACTACCCGTCGTCGGTGCAGCTCGCCGGGTACTTGAAGGACGAGCTGCTCGGTTCGGTTGTTGCTGCTTCGGATCTGCCTGCGCTGGTGTCCACTTCGGACGATCCGATCGTGATCGTCGGGATGGCCTGTCGTTATCCCGGTGGGGTTTCCTCGCCGGAGGAGCTGTGGCAGCTGGTGGCCGACGGTGTTGACGCCGTCACGCCGTTCCCGACGAACCGCGGCTGGGACCTCGACACGTTGTTCCACCCGGACCCCGACCACCCCGGCACGTCTTACGTGCGGGCGGGTGGCTTCCTGCACGACGCCGATCTGTTCGACCCGGAGTTCTTCGGGATGTCGCCGCGGGAGGCCGTCGCGACGGACTCGCAGCAGCGGCTCATGCTGGAGACGGCGTGGGAGGCGTTGGAACGGGCAGGGATCGCGCCGGCTTCGCTGCGGGGTTCGCAGACCGGTGTGTTCGCCGGTGTCATGTACAACGACTACACGCAGCTCATCGGCGGTGCGGACACCGAGGGCTTCGGGTCGACCGGCGCTTCGCCTTCGGTGATCTCGGGGCGGGTGTCCTACGCGCTCGGGCTTGAGGGGCCGTCGGTGTCGATCGATACCGCGTGTTCGTCCTCTCTTGTGGCGATGCACTGGGCTATGCAGGCTCTTCGGGCTGGTGAGTGCTCGCTTGCGTTGGCCGGTGGTGTGACCGTGATGTCGACGCCGGGCTCGTTTGTCGGGTTCTCCCGTCAGCGCGGTCTGTCGGAGGACGGGCGGTGCAAGGCGTTCTCGGACACGGCTGATGGCGTTGGTTGGTCTGAAGGTGTTGGTCTGCTCGTGCTGGAGCGTCAGTCGGATGCCTTGCGTCTTGGCCACAACGTGTTGGCTGTCGTGCGTGGGTCTGCGATCAACCAGGACGGTGCTTCCAACGGGCTGACGGCGCCTAACGGGCCGTCGCAGCAGAGGGTCATCCGTCAGGCGTTGGCGTCTGCCGGGTTGACCGCTGCTGATGTCGATGCTGTCGAGGCGCACGGCACGGGTACTTCTTTGGGTGACCCCATTGAGGCTCAGGCGCTGATGGCTACTTACGGGCAGGAGCGTGATGTGCCGCTGTTGCTGGGCGGCATCAAGTCGAACATCGGGCACACGCAGGCGGCCGCGGGTGTCGCTGGTGTGATCAAGATGGTGCAGGCGATGCGGCACGGGGTGTTGCCGCGGACGCTGCACGCTTCGACGCCTTCGTCGCACGTCGACTGGAGTGAGGGTGCGGTCGAGCTGCTGCAGGAGAACACGGCTTGGCCTGCGGTTTCGCGGGCGCGGCGGGCTGCGGTGTCGTCGTTCGGCATCTCGGGCACGAACGCGCACGTGATCTTGGAAGCGCCGGGCTCGGGGATCCCCCCGTTCTCCAGCGTACCGGGTGAAATTGCTGGTCAGGGCGGTGCTGCGGAATCTGTGGACAACTCGGCGGCTGTGGACAACTCGATTCCGTGGGTGGTCTCGGCGAAGTCCGAAGGTGCGCTCGACGGGCAGGTTCAGCGGATTCTGCAGGTTCGCGGCGATGCGAAGGACATTGCGCACTCGTTGTTGAGCGGTAGGACGTTGTTCGACCACCGGGCGGTGGTGCTCGACGGCGAGGTCGTGGCGCGCGGGTCAGTGAAGAAGCAGCCGGTGGCGTTCCTGTTCAGCGGGCAGGGATCACAGCGGATCGGCATGGGACGCGAGCTGTACGAGGCGTACCCGGTCTTCGCCGAGGCGTTGGACAACGCGCTGCAGCACCTCGACCCGGCACTCCGCGAGGTCATGTGGGGTGAGGACCAGGAGGCGCTGAACCAGACCGGGTTCGCGCAGCCGGCGTTGCTCGCGTTCGAAGTCGCGCTGTACCGGTTGATCGAGTCGTTCGGGGTGAAGCCGGATCACGTTGCCGGGCACTCGATCGGTGAGGTCGCGGCGGCACACGTGAGCGGTGTGCTGAGCCTTGAGGACGCGTGTCAGCTCATCACGGCGCGGGCCGCGCTCATGCAGAACCTTCCGGCCGGTGGCGCGATGGTGTCGGTCATCGCCTCGGAGGAGGAGGTGACGCCGTACCTGACGGGCAACGTGTCGATCGCGGCGATCAACGGGCCGCGGACCGTGGTGCTGGCGGGCGAGGAGGACGAGGTCCTCAAGATTGCCAAGCAGTGGAAGTTCAAGCAGCTCAAGGTCAGTCACGCGTTCCACTCGCCGTTGATGGAGCCGGTGCTGGAGGACTTCCGGGAGGCGATCGCGGAGGTCACGTTCAGCGAGCCGAAGATCCCGTTCCAGGCGAGTGGCGATGTCACGTCGGTCGACTACTGGGTCAACCACGTGCGGGATGCCGTGCGGTTCCACGACAACGTGACTGCGCTCGGCGAGAAGACCTTCCTGGAGATCGGGCCTGACGCGGCGCTCACGCCGTTGGTCGACGGGGCGATTCCGACGGTCAAGCGTGGCCACGACGAACGCAGGCAGCTCCTGACCGCGTTGGGGCAGGCGCACACGCAGGGCGTCAACGTCGACTGGTCGCAGCTGCTCACCGGAGCCGAGAAGATCGATCTGCCCACCTATGCGTTCCGGAGGCAGTCGTACTGGCCGAAGGTTGTCGACAACACAGGCGATGTGAAGGCGGCCGGGCTCGGGAGCGTCGGGCATCCGTTGCTCGGAGCGGCGGTGCAGCTCGCCGGGCAGGACGGGCACCTGTTCACGAGCCGGATCTCAACGAGGACGCACAGCTGGCTCGCGGACCACGTGATCATGGGGCGGGCGCTGGTGCCGGGTGCGGCGCTGGTGGAGGTCGCGCTCAAGGCCGCGGAGGAGCTCGGGCTCGACACGTTGGAAGAGCTGACGATAGCGGCACCGCTCATGCTGCCCGAGCAGGGTGGTGTGCAGCTGCAGGTCGCGATCAGCGCCGAGGACAACGAGAAGCGCAACGTCACGATCTACAGCAGGCCCGAGGACACGGACCTGCCGTGGACCGAGAACGCGAGCGGCGTCCTCAGCAGCAACGACACGCCCGCCCAACGGCTCGACACCTGGCCTCCGCAGGGTGAGCCGGTCGACCTGAACCACGTCTACGACAAGTTCGCGGAGATCGGGTTCGCGTACGGGGAGACGTTCCAGGGACTCCGGAACGCCTGGCGCGACAGCAAAACCGTCTACGCCGAGGTCGCGCTGCCGGACGACGTCCAGCCTGGCGCGTTCGGCATCCACCCGGCGCTGCTCGACGCCACGCTGCACACCGCGCTCCTCCAGGAAGGCGACGGAGGCGCCGGGCTGCCGTTCAGCTGGGAGGGCGTGAAGATCCACGCCACGGGCGCGGCCAGCGTGCGGGTCAAGATGACCAGGGACGAGAGCGGGGCGATGCACATCGTCATCGCGGACCCGCAGGGCAACCCGGTCGCCGAGGTCGAGTCGCTGGTGGTCCGGGCGGTGAACGCGGGGCAGCTCAACGAGAACACCACGCGCGACGCCCTGTTCACGCTCGGCTGGACGCCGATCAACGCCACCGACCCGATCGACGCGACCGTCGCGGTCGCGGGCGAGGACCACTTCGGCCTGGTCGACCACTTCGTCGCCGGACGCGTCTTCGACAACATCGAGACCGCCGACGCCGAGGTCGTCGTCACCGAGATCGTCGCCTACTCGGACGACGTCGTGGACTCCACGCACGCCGCCGTCTCGGACGCGCTGATCAACGTCCAGGAGTGGATCACGAGCCACCGCGCAGGAAGGCTCTGGTTCGTCACGAAGAACGCCATTGCCACCAACGACAACGAAGCTCCGGACCCTGTCTCCGCGGCGGTCTGGGGCCTGGTCAGGGTCGCGCAGTCCGAGCACCCCGGCAGCTTCGGGTTGCTCGACATCGACGACCAGCGCTCCAGCCTCGCGATCCTCCGGCAGGCCGTGAACGCCGACGAACCCCAGATCGTCGTCAGGGACGGCGAGATCCTCGGCGGCCGCCTCACGAGGGCGGAACGCGGAGAACACGAGGTCGAGTACGGCAAGGTCCTCATCACCGGCGGCACGGGCGGTCTCGGCCGGATCATCGCGAAGCACCTCGTCGAGAACCACGGCACGGAGAACATCGTTCTCGCAAGCCGAAGCGGACAGGCGGACACGAGCGACCTGCCGAACGTCACGGTGGCCGCGTGCGACGTGAGCGAGAGGCAAGAACTCGCCGAACTCCTCGAAAACCACCGCCCGGACACGATCATCCACGCGGCCGGCGTGCTGGACGACGGCATGATCGAGTCGCTCACGCTGGACCGCGTCGACCCGGTGCTCCAGCCGAAGGTCGACGCCGCCTGGTACCTGCACGAGCTGGCACCACAAGCGAACCTGGTCCTGTTCAGCAGCGTCGCCGGCACGTTCGGCAACGCCGGCCAGGCCAACTACGCGGCGGGCAACGCGTTCCTCGACGCACTCGCCGCGAACCGCAAGGCCCACAACCAGAAGGCGACGAGCCTGGCCTGGGGTGCCTGGGACACCGGCATGCTCAGCGCCCAGGACGCCGAACGCATGGCACGCTCCGGCATGCCCGCGATCACACCGGAACTCGGCGTCACCCTCTTCGACGAGGCGGTCCAAACCGGAGCCGCGCAAACGATCCCGGTCAAGCTCGACTTCTCGACACTGCGCAACCACGAGGTCGCACCGCTGTTGCGCGGCCTCGTCCGGACGAAGTCGAAGAAGGCCGTGGCAGGCCAGGAAACCGCGGACTCGCTCGTCAAGCGCCTGACCGCGATGACCGACCAGGGCAGGACCGACGCACTGCTGGAGCTCGTGCGCGGCCAGGTCGCCGAGGTGCTCGGCCACGCGGAGAACGAGGTCGTGGAGGAGGACCGCCAGTTCCAGGACCTCGGCTTCGACTCGCTCACCGCCGTCGAGCTGCGCAACAGGCTCGGCCAGGCGACAGGGCTGCGGCTCCCGGCCACGCTGGTGTTCGACTACCCGACGCCGGCGGACCTGGTGGCACACCTCAAGGCCGAGCTGCTGGCCGACGCGCCGGCAGCCGGGCTGCCGTCCGTGCTCGCCGACCTCGAAGCACTCGAAAAAGCACTCAACGAAGCACAGGTCGACGACGCACTGCACCAGCAGATCGCGGGCAGGCTCGACGTCCTGCGCACGAGGTGGGCCAAGAACACCGGCTCCGAGAAGGACTTCGAGTCGGCCTCGGACGACGAGATGTTCGCGATGCTCGACGAAGAGCTCGGGCTCTGAAGGAGACACGACATGCCACTCGTGATCGGCGTGGTGGGGCTCGGCGGCCTCGGCGAAGGCCTCACCAAGGTCCTTCTCGCGAACGGGGCCGAGGTCATCGGCGTGGACAGCGACCTGGAGGTGCTGTCCCGCGTCCACCGCAGGCTGAGCGGGCCTCAGCTCAGCCTCGCGACGGAGCTGGTCGACCTCAAACGGGCCGATCTCGTCATCGAGGCACTACCGGACGACTTCCACACCAAGGAGACCGTGCTGCAACGGCTCGTCGAGCAGTGCGCGCCGGGCACGGTCTTCCTCACCACCACACCGACGCTCTCGGTGGCGAAACTGGCGATCGCGTCCGGTGCGCCGGACCGGGTCGTCGGACTGCGGTACTCGATCCCACCGCCGTACGGGCAGCACGCCAGCCTCATCGGCACGTCCATGGCCTCACCCGAGGCATTTCACCTGGCACGCAAGGCAGTGCGGCTGGCCGGCACCGAGATCGTGAGCCTCGGCGGCCGGCCCGCCGAGGCCGCCACGGCACTGCTCTACGCGTGCATGAACCGCACGATGAACCTCGCCGACGCCGGCTACGCCACCGTCGAAGACCTCGACACCGCCGTGAAACTGGGCTGTGGCCTCAAGTACGGGCCACTGCACCTGCTCGACCTGATCGGCCTGGACACGGTCAGGCGCGCCCTCATCCGGCTGCACGAGATCACCGGCTCCGACTCCTACATCCCGTCACCGCTGCTGGACCGGATGGTCGAAGAAGGATTGCTGGGAAGAAAAACCGGCCGGGGTTTCCACCGGTATGACGATCGCGGCGAAATCCTGCCACCGCCCCGCACCGCGAAGACGAACGGCGAGTCGCGTGAGATCCGTGCGGCCGGCGTCGTCGGTGCCGGGCTGATGGGCCGCGGCATCGCCGAAATCCTCGTCGTGGCAGGCATTCCGACCACCCTCATCGCCCGGACCGAGCAAAAGGCGGTTGAAGCCGCGGATCGCATCCACGCCTCACTGACCAGGCTCGTGCAGAAAGGCCGGATGTCCGAACAGGACCGTCAGGACGTTCTCGCCCGCCTCACCGTCGCCACGAACTACGAAGCACTGGAACAAGCCGACATCGTCATCGAGGCCGTCGCCGAGGACATGACCGTCAAACGCGCTGTCCTGCAAGGCATCGACGCCGCGATCAGACCCCAAGCGATCATCGCCACCACCACGTCCAGCCTCTCCGTGACCGACTGCGCGAACGTCACGAGCCGTCCGGAAGACGTCATCGGGCTGCACTTCTTCAACCCCGCACCGGTCATGAAGCTCGTCGAGATCGTCCGAACCGAACACACCGCGGACGACGTGCACGCCACCGCCCATGCGTTGGTGAAGTGGTTGCGCAAGACCGCGGTCGACTGCACCGACCGGGTCGGGTTCATCGTGAACTACGTGCTGTTCCCATATCTGAACGACGCGATCCGCATGCTCGCCCGCACGGACGTCACGGTGGAGGAGATCGACACCGCGATCGTCACCGCGTTCCACCACCCGATGGGTCCCTTCACACTCCTGGACACCATTGGTCTCGACGTGTCGCTCGCCATTCTGGAGACCCTCGCCGCAGCATCGAAAACCGGCGAACCCGCACCCGCCGAGGAACTGCGCCAGCTCGTCGCAGCCGGCCACCTCGGGACCAAAACGGGAAGCGGATTCCGCCTCGTGAACAAAGGAAAGTGAGGATTCTCGAATGGCCGAGGAGGGTAGGGAACGGCGGCACGTCGCGATCTTCGCCAATCCCCGGCAGGGACAGGCACTACCGGCGCTGGCGGTGATCGAGGAACTCGTGCGGCGCGGCTACCGCGTCACCTACGCCACCTCCTCCGAGGTCGCCGCGCGCCTGGCCCTCAGCGACGCCACGGACGGCAAGTGGGAGGTCGTGGGCTTCCTGGACGACAGCGTGTCGCCGATCTCGCTGGCCCGCGGGTACTTCGCCGACGACCTGCCCGACCTGGTGGTCTACGACAGCACCGCGGTCGAGGTCGCCAGGGCGGCCGCCGAGTCGTGGGACGGGCTGCCGGACGACGACTTCGTCGACGCGCCGTTCGGGGAGTTCCTCACCCGGTTCGGGCTCGCGTTCCTCCCGGAAAAACCCAGCCTCTACCGGGTTGTGCCCGGCCGCGTTGTGGCGTATTAGTTCACTGACTGGAACCGGCGGCCGATTCACCACCCGCACATTGCGGAATCACCGTGCCAGACTTTGACACTTGCCTCGCAGAGTTTGCGGTCCGGTCACCTGGGGCATTTATCCTCAGCGCAGGTCACTCTCTTCGAGCCTGAGGCGGTAGGTGGTGGACAACCAGTCGGGCCCCGTCACTGAGCTGTTCGGTCGTGAGAGCGCGCTCACCACGGTGGCGCACCACACGACCGCCGCTCGCCGCGGCTTGGGCGCCCAGGCCGTGGTCGTGCGGGGTGCGCGCGGCTCCGGCAAGTCCGCCGTGCTGCGCCGGGCCGCCGCGACCGAGTCCCGTGCCGGAACGACCGTGCTGTCCTCGGTCGGCCGCGGTGAACGCCGGCCGCTCGCCGTCGCCCGCCGGCTGCTCGTCCAGTCAGGTGTGATTGTTCCGGAACTCGCCGACCCGTCCGCCGCCGAGCTCTACCGCGTATACCGGGGCATGTGGCGCGATGTCGTGGGTCTGGCCGAACGTTCACCGGTGTGCCTGGTGCTCGACGACCTGGACGCGTGTGACGACGCGACCGTGCGGTGGGTGGACTTCCTGCTGCGGCGCCTCGCCGGCGAACCGATCAGCCTGGTGTTGTCCCAGAACGCGCCGCTCGACGTCGACCTGGCCCGCGCGCACGTCGTGGACCTGCAGCCGCTGACGACGCCGCAGGTCGCCGACATGATCTCCACGACCCTGCACTTCCCGCCGGACGCCGTGTTCACCAGTCTCTGCCTGCGGCTCTCCGGTGGCGTCCCGCGCCATCTCACGACCGTGCTCGCGGACATCCGGGCAGCTCAGGCCCTGCGGCAGGAGTCGGTGGAGCTCGTGGCGGCGCGACGCCTCCGAGACCAGCCCGAACACCTGCGAGCGATCGCCACC
Source organism: Lentzea alba (assembly GCF_047445655.1). GTDB lineage: Bacteria > Actinomycetota > Actinomycetes > Mycobacteriales > Pseudonocardiaceae > Lentzea > Lentzea alba_A. The sequence goes on along the minus strand of NZ_JAJAEG010000055.1, from coordinate 24,041 downwards.
GCCCTGGTCGTCGTCGATCAGGAAGAGCTCGTCGCGCCACTGGCCGGCGTGTCGGCACGGGTCGCCGAGACCGGGATTTCCGCACTGCGGAAGGAACATCTGCTCGGCGACGGACTTCCGGACCACGTCCGCGAGTGGTATCGCGCGGGCGTGCTGGAGGTGCTGGACCCGGCCGAGGTGGCCGACCTGCGGCACCGGGCGGCGGTCGTGCTGGACGAGTTCGGGCACGACGTGCGGGCGGTCGCCGACCAGCTCGTGCACCTCCCGGCGGTCGACACGCCGTGGATGTCCCAGGTGCTGCACGAGGCCGCGGCCGGTGGCAAACCGCAGGACGCGGCCCGCTATCTCCGGCGGCTCGTCGAGCTCCACCCCGACGACGTCGAACTGCGGGTCAACCTCGCGACCGAACTCTCCCGGCACGATCCGAACGAGGCGTGCGAACACCTCGCGGCCGCGTTCCACCGCACGACCGATCCGGACCTGCGAGCCGCCCTGGCCGTCAAGCACGCGCTGACCGGCCGCACGCGCACGTTCCTCAAGCTCGCCAGGGATCCCGCGCTGTCCGAGGACCTGGTCACCCTGCTCGACGCCGTGCAGCTGTCGATCGACCTCGACGACGCGCACGCAGCACAGGCCGCGGTTGCGAAAGCGGTGCCGCCCAAGGCCGGAGACACGACAGCGCAACGGTGTCTGCTCGGCGTGGTGGCCGAGGCGACCATGCGGGGCGGCGGATCGATCGACAAGGCCGTCGGCTACGCACGGGCCGCGCTCGCCGACGCGGACGCGTTGACCGACTGGTCGATGCTGTCCGCCGCCACCGTGCTGCGCGTCGCCGGGCACACCGAGGAAGCGCTCGCCGTGCTGGACAGGGCCGTCGACGCCTTCTCCTGCAACGGGGACTCGCTCGCCCACTGCCGCTCGCTCGTGCAACGGGCGCTGGTGCACATGTCGCTGGGTGATCTCCCACGAGCGACGCACGACGCGTCGACAGCGGTCAACGCGGCGCACGAGAGGGGCTGGCAGCAGCCACGTGCCGTCATCCTGCTGGCCTGGCTGTCGTTGCAGACCGGCAACACGCCTCTGGCGGCGCAGCTGCTCGACGAAGTGAACGAGGACGACATCCGGCACCTGACGCCGGCCCACCGCGAGTACCTCCGCACGTCCGGATGGCTCGCCTACGTGCGAGACGAGATCGCGCTGGCGGCCGACCGGATGGAGGCGTGCGCGACGGTGATGTCGGCCGTCGGGCTCAGCGACCCCAGCGCGCTGCCGTCGTGGACCGACATCGTCCAGGTCTTGACCCTCGCCGGCCGTGACGCCACCGCCGCCATGAAGGAGGCGGACCGGCTGGCGAAGCTGTGGCCTTCCAGGGAAGCGGCCGCGTACTCGTTGCTGGCCAGGGCGTACACCACCACCGGACTCGGGGCGCTGGACATGGCGAAGGCCGCCGCCGACGGGTTCGCGGCCGTGCCCTCGCTCATCCAGCAGGCACGCGCCGAACTGCTGCTGGGGCAACGGTGGACCGGCGCGGGTCAAGCGCGCGAGGCACGCACGCACCTGCGGGTCGCGGTCGGGCTGGCGTTGCGGGCCGGCAGCAGGGCACTCGCGGACTCGGCCAGGACGATGCTGCTCGGCGTCGGCGGCCGGATGCGCGTTCCGTCCACAGTGGACGGCCTGGCGGTGCTGACCGCCAGCGAGCGCAAGGTCGTCGAGCTGGCCGCGGCCGGCGTCACGAACCGCGCGATCGCCGACCACCTGTTCGTCACGCTGCGGACCGTCGAGGTCCACCTGACCAGGGCCTACCGCAAGCTCGGGATCTCCAGCCGCGCGGAGCTGGCGGACATCCTGGCCTCGTGATGATCCTGCTCGAACGCACCGACGAGCTGCGGCAGCTCACCCGCGCACTGCACCGCGCCCGCGACGGCCACGGCGACCAGATCGTCATCACCGGACCGCTCGGCTGCGGCAAGTCCGCGCTGCTCGAAGCGGTTCGAGCGCGAGCCACCGACGTCCGCGTCCTCACTGCGAACTGTTCGGTGCTGGAACAGGACTACGCGTTCGGCGTCGCCCGTCAGCTGCTCGAACCCGCGCTGTGCCGCGGCGGCGAACGCTGGCTCACCGGAACCGCCGGACTCGCCCTGCCCGTGTTCTCCGACGACGCACCGGTCGACTCGGCGTTCGCGGTGGAGGAAGCCGCGGTCAGCGGCCTCACCTCGCTCACCCACGCGATGAGCGCCGAGCGGCCGACGGTGCTGTTGATCGACGACCTGCAATGGGCCGACGACCCGTCGTTGCGCTGGCTCGTGAAACTCTCCAGAACCCTGGAACGGCAACCTGTTCTGCTCGTCGCGACGACCAGGGACGGCGAGCGCGGCCCGTGGCTGGAAGCGTTCCGGCGCACCGAGATCAGGCCGGAGCCGTTGTCTCCCAAGGCCATCACCGAGCTCGTCGAACGCCGCACCGGTCAGACCCCGGACGACGAGTTCGTCGCCGCCTGCCACGCCGCGACCGGCGGCAACCCGCTGTTCCTGTGCGCGGTGCTGAGCCACGTCACCAGCCCGACGGCGGACCAGGCGCCGTACGTCAGGGAAATGCGGCCCGCCCGACTCAAGGAACGGCTCGTGCGCGGCCTCGCGACCCAGCCGCAGCACGCCCAGGACCTGGCCAAAGCCCTGGCGACGCTCGGAGACGACGACGAACTGGCCGGGTCGCTCGCCCGGCTCACCGATCAGCAGGCCCGCGAGGCTCGGCGCGTGCTCGACCAGGCCGGGCTCGCGACCGGCCGGCCCGCCGTCCGTGACGCCATCGAGGAGTCGATGTCCGTCGCCGAGCGCGAGGACTGGCAGGTCAGGGCCGTGAAACTGTTGCACGACAACGGCAGACCGGCCGAACAGGTCGCCGCCCGGCTGTTGTCGGTCACCACGGCACAGGGCGGCTGGGCGATCGAGACGCTCAGGGCCGCGGCCGGCACGGCGATCCGGCGCGGAGCACCCGAGGTCGCGGCGAGGTATCTGCGGCGGGCGCTGCGAGACGTGCCGCGCGACTCCGAGCAACGCGCGCGGCTGCTCGTCGATCTCGCGACAGCCGAGAGGTTCTTCGACCCCGCCGCGTCCATCCGGCACATCTCATACGCCGTGCCGCTGTTCCGCGACATCACGGAACGAGCCGCCGCGCTCGTGCGGATCGCGCCCACTGCACTCGGTTCGGCGCCACGGCCTGTGCGCGACCTCATCGACCAGGTCGCCGCTGACCTCGGCCACAACAAGGAGCTCGCGTTCAGGCTTGAGGCACGGCAACGGTATGCGTGGCACTCCGACCCCGCGTCGCTCGCCGACTCCGCGCAACGCCTGAAGCAGATCATCGGCGTGACACCCGGCGAACGTGAACTGCAGATCGTGCTGCTCGACGCCGCCATGCTCACCGCCCGCATGCCCGCGCACGAGGTCGCGGACATCGCGAGCAACGTCCTCAAGCAGGAACCGCCGCACCCCCGGCACGTCCACACCGCGATCCCGTTGCTCATCAAGGTTCTCGCCGCCGCGGACGTCGCGCACGAGGCCGTGCCGTGGCTCCACCAGGCCTTCGGTCAGGCCACGAACACCGTCGAACAGGCCCTGATCCGCGCCCAGCAGTCGTTCGTGCTCATGCACCTGGGCAGGCCGGGAGAGGCGCACCGGGCAGCCGAACAGGCCGTCGACCTCGCCGTGCTCGACTGGCGCGGCGACACGACGACCGCCGCCATCGGGCTCACCGCAGTCGCCATGGAACTGCGGGATCCCGGGCTGATCGCCAAGATCCTCCACTCCCGGCCCGACCGCGACGAACCTCCCGGCTGCGCCGCGGTGTACCGGATGCTGCACGCGGCGGGAGAGGCGCTGGCGGGACAGGCGGGCCCGGCGCTGGACCGGTTCTTGGACTGCGGCCGCGCGTTCGACGCCGTGGGATGGCGCAATCCCGTGCTGCTGCCGTGGTGCATCACGACGGCCAGGCTGCACGCCCAGCTCGGCGACCTGGCCGCCGCGCGGGAAGCCGCGGCGCAGGCCTGGGATCGCGCCGTCGAGTGGGGTGCGCCGGTCGGCGTCGGGCGGGCGCTCTACGTGCTCGGCCGCTACACACCCGGCCGCAAGGGGCTCGGAATGCTGCACGAGGCGGTCCAGGTCCTGCACGCCAACCCGTACGAACGGGCCAAGGCGCTCCTTCAGCTCGGAGCGCGCGAACGGGCAGACGGCGACGTACAGGCACAACGCCACCTCGACGAGGCACACCGGCTCGCCGTCCAAAGCGGGGCGGAAAGACTTGCTCAGAGAATCGCGAAGGAACTCGACGGTAATTCTCCGGGCATTGCCGTGGCATTGACGCGCACCGAGTTCAAAGTCGCCGGGCTCGTCGTCCAGGGTCTCACCAACGCCGAAATCGCGGAAGAGCTGTCCGTGACCTCGCGGGCGATCGAGAAACACCTCACCAACTCGTTCCGCAAGCTCGGCATCCGCAGGCGCACCGAACTGCCGGGCGCACTCGGCAGGACGTACCCGCCCTCCGCGTAACCTCTGCGACACATCTACGAATTTCTTGTGCCTTCTTACCGCACAGTTGACCCACGCCTCAGTTACCGTGTGGTGGCGTCTCGATCGGCTCGGGCCGAGTCTGCGCAGCTCAGCGCGGTAGCACATCATCAGGTGAGACGCAGCCGAAACGTCCTACCGAAATACTCGGACGCCTCCCCGAACCCCCGGACCACCCCTACCACAACATTAGGGGTCACCCCTCACACCTCGTTGACCGCGTTCGGCGAATCTTCCTACGATTCATCGTGTCAAAGGCGGATTCGGGAAATAACCCTAGATCGCCTCGCGACCATCTCAAGTTCTTGTCTCACGCAGTCGCGGAACGCCGAGTTCGACGAGATCGAGAGGGATTCTCTCCGATGCACACTGTTGCCGCTGGTTCTCTCGCACCTGACCACACCACCGTCGTTCCGGACGCCGACGTGTTCCGTTCGCTGCTGGAGCGCTCCGGCCTCTGTCTCGCCCGTCTCGACCTCCAGCTGCGCGTCGTCGAGGCCAACGACGACTTCGTGACCCAGTTCGGCCACTCCCGCGAGTCGCTGCTCGGCCGCAGCTTCTACGAGCTGCTGCACCCCGGCGTGCACGGCCCGATGCGCAAGCAGTTCGACCGCCTCGTCGAGGGCCGCCGCCAGCGCTTCGTCGAGCACCTCGCCGGCATCGGCCCGCGCCACGCCGTCTTCACCGGCGACATCACCGGCATCGCCGTCCACGACGCGCACGGCGACCTCGTGCAGTTCGTCGTCGTCGTGAACCCGGAGAAGGGTGAGCAGCCCAACGCCGTCGTCGTCGACCGCAACCGCATCCTCACCGAGCTCGACGCCCGGATCCTCGAGGGCATCGCCACCGGCGAGTCGACCGTCCGCCTCGCGTCGCGGCTGTTCCTGTCACGTCAGGGCGTCGAGTACCACGTCGGCACGATGCTCAAGAAGCTCAAGGCACCCAACCGCGCCGCGCTCGTCTCGCGCGCCTACAGCCTCGGTGTGCTCAGCGTCGCCAGCTGGCCGCCCCGGGTCTCGCCGGACTACGTCAAGTAAGGCCGCGGGCCATGCAGTCCTCCATCGAGACCGCTTTAGATCGGGCGGCACACGCCGCCCGTGAGTGGGGCGCCACCCGCCCGGACGATCGGGCGCAGGCACTGGACGCCGTCGCTGACGCGCTCGACCGCGAGACCGGAGAGCTGGTGGCGCTGGCCGAGTGGGAGTGCCGGCTGCCCGGCGAGAGGCTGCGCGCGGAGGTGGGTCGCACCACGTTCCAGCTGCGCTCGTTCGCCGAGCACCTGCGTTCCGGCGCGGTCGACGGGGTCGTGATCGACCGCGAGGACCCTTCGTGGCCACCGGGACCGAGGCCGGATCTGCGCCGCACGCTGATCCCGCTCGGACCGGTCGCCGTCTTCGGCTCCAGCTCGTACCCGTTCGCGTTCTCCGTGGCGGGCAACGACACCGCGTCCGCACTGGCCGCCGGCTGCCCGGTCGTGGTCAAGGCCAGCCACAGCTATCCCGACCTCGCCGACCGCACCGCCGAGATCGTCGAGGAGGTGCTGCCCAAGGGCGTGTTCGCGCTCGTCCACGGTCAGCGCCAGGCCCGTCAGCTCGTGCTCGACCCGCGGATCAAGGCCGTCGCGTTCATCGGCAGCACACGGGTGGGTCGCGAACTGCACCACCTCGCCGCGACCCGGCCGGAGCCGATCCCGTTCTACGGCGGCTTCGGCAGTGTGAATCCCGTGTTCGTGACTCCCTGGGCAGCCGCGATGCGCGGTGAGGAAATCGCGCGGGGATTCGCCGAAGCTCTGTCGCAGCAGAGCGGGCAGCTGTGCACCAAACCCGGACTTCTCGTGGTACCAGAGGCTTTCGCCGGCGACGTCGCTGCCGAAGTGCGCGCGCTGCGGGCGGAGCCGTTGTTCAACAAGCTCGTGGCGAAGCGTTTCGAGACCGGCGTGGCCGCGCTGACCGAGTTCCTGGACGTGCTGGTCGAGGGCGGCTCCGTGGCCGGTGGGCACGCGCCGGCGTTGTTGCGCACCACCGCGGCCCACGTGCTGGCGGGCCACGACGAGGCGCTGTCCGAGTGCTTCGGGCCCGTGTCCGTCGTGGTGACCTACCGCGACAGCCACGAACTGCTGGAGCTCGCCGCCGCGTTGCCCGGACAGCTCACGGCGACCGTGCAGGGTGAGGACGACGACGTCCTGCCCGAGCTGATCAGCGAGCTGACCGGACGCGCCGGGCGCGTCGTGTGGAACCAGTGGCCCAACGACATCGCGGCGACCCCCGCCATGCACCACGGCGGCCCGTGGCCCGCGACGACGTCTCCGTTCCACACCTCCGTCGGCGTGCGCGCCGTCGAGCGGTTCCAGCGACCTGTGGTGTTCCAAGGGTTTCCCCGCCGCTTCCTCCCGGAAGTGCTGGCGGACAAAGCGTGAGGAAGGTCGGAGAATGCGCGCAGCGGTGGTCGCGGGACTCGGGTCATGGCTCCCGCCGCGAGTGGTCACCAACGACGAGCTGACAGCCAAGCTGGACACGACCGACGAGTGGATCCGCACGCGCATCGGGGTCGCCACGAGACACGTGGTCGAACCCGGCATGGCGACGTCGGACCTGTCGGTCGAAGCGGCTCGCCGTGCCCTGCGTTCGGCCGGTGTGCCGGGCGCGGGAGGGGTGATCCTCGCGACCACGACACCGGACCGGCCCTGCCCGGCGACCGCGCCGGAGATCGCGTCGCGGCTGGGCCTGGTCGACGTGCCGGCGTTCGACATCGCGGCCGTGTGCACGGGATTCGTGTACGGGCTGGGGGTCGGGGCCGGCCTGATCACGTCCGGGATCGTGGACAGCCTGATCATGATCGGCGGGGACGCCTACTCCACGATCCTCAACCCGCAGGACCGCACCACCTCCGTCATCTTCGGTGACGGCGCCGGTGCTGTTGTGCTGAGGGCCGGGTCTCCGGACGAGCCGGGCGCGCTGGGGCCGTTCGACCTCGGCTCCGACGGCGAGCTGTCGGACCTGATCACCGTGCCGGCCGGCGGCTCGCGGCAGCGGTCGTCGCGCGACATCGTGCCGCACGGCGACAAGTTCTTCCAGATGGAAGGGCGCGAGGTCTTCGCGAACGCGGTGGCGCGCATGTCCGCCGCTTCTCGCAACGCCATCAAGCGGCAGGGCTGGGTCGCGTCCGATGTGGACAAGGTGATCGCGCACCAGGCGAACACACGGATCCTGGACGCGGTGTCGGCCGAGCTGGAGGTGCCGCGCGACAAGTTCGTCTCCAACATCACCGATGTCGGCAACACCTCCGCGGCCTCGATTCCGCTGGCGCTCGCGCACGGCGTGCGGTCGGGGGAGTTGCAGGCCGGGCAGAAGGTGCTGCTGACGGCGTTCGGTGGCGGTCTCACCTGGGGTGCCACGACGTTGGTGTGGCCGGAGCTGAGTCTTTCGGAATGAACGCGAGAACGGCCGGGGAGGTCTCCCCGGCCGTTTCTGCGTCGGTCAGACGGGCAGCACGCGGCGGAAGATCGGGACGGCGACCGCGGCCACGACGACATGCATGACCATCAGTGCGATCACACCGGCGGCGGAGGCGCCCGGCAGGAAGAACACCGGGATGTCGACCAGGAACGACAGCACGACGACGATCGGCACGAGCTTGCCGAGCGTGCGGGCGGGATCCTTGGCGCGCTTGCGGATCGACGCCCAGGCGAACGCGGCGATGATCACCCCGACCGCGGTCAGCACGACGTAACCCTGTGGCTTCAGGCCTTCCACCGCGTTCGGGTCGGCACCGAGCGCCTGGGCCGCGAACGACACGGCGGCGTTGCCGATCGACGCCACCACGACGGCGCCGACGACTCCCAGCACGACCTTGCCCGTGCTGGTCCTGGTTTCTGTTGACGTCAAAGCGACTCCTCCTGAACTGGCGGGGGTTCTAGCGCTGGGCGGGCACCGCGGGCATGCCGACGCGGACCCGGCGGGACAGCTGCGCCGGGTCGGTGAGGAAGATGCTCTTGCGCTCGATCGAGATCCAGCCGCGCTGCGCGAAGTCCGACAGCGTCTTGTTCACGGTGTCGCGGCGCGAGCCGATGTACTGGCCGAGCTCCTCCTGGGTGAGGTCCTCGATCATCAGCAGGGCACCGCGCCGGTCGTTGCCGAACCGTCCGGCCAGGCGCAGCAACGCCTTCGCGAGCCGCGCGGAGGCGTCCAGCTGCACCACGTCCATGCGCATCTGGTGCGACTCGCGCTGGCGGCGCGCGATGCAGCCGAGCAGCCGGTCGGTGATCTCCGGGCACAGCGCGAGCCACTTGGTCAGGTCGGCGCGCGAGATCCGGCCCGCCTGCACGTCGGTGATCGCGATCGTCGTCGACACCGACGGCGTCGCGTCGAACAGCGTCGGCTCGACCAGGAGGTCGCCCGCGCAGTGGAAGTCCAGCACGAGCTCGCGGCCGTCGGTGGACGTGCAGCAGGTCTTCGCCTTGCCCGCACGGATCACGTACAGCTCGTCGGTGCGGACCCCCAGGCGCAGCAGCACCTCGCCGCGGCCGAACTCGACGGGCTCCAGGGCGTGCGCGAACTGGCGCCACGCCTCGTTGGACGGTGCGAGGACCGCCGGCCGCGCCGGGGCGAGCAGCTGAGGTGCCATGCGCACGACGTTAAAGTGGGCGACACTGGCGTGACGCTGGAGAACGCTGGGGTTTTCCCCACGTCCGGTGCTGATTTCCTTCAGAGGTGCGAAAGATGGGAGGGACCCGTGCTCTTCGACGTCGGTCGCTTGCTGCACGAGGAGTTCCTCGCCGTCTACCGCGCCGCCGCCGCTGACGCCGACGGCTGGGAGGACGCGGCGGTCACCGTCGCGCACCGGGTCGGCTCACGGCTGGTCGCGGGCAAGGTGCCGGTCGCGCACGTCGTCGTGGCGCTGAGATCGACGGACAGGTTGCTGACCGAGACCATGCTGGACGACGGCGGCGACGCGCGGGCGTTGGCCGCCGCCGGTACCGCGCTGGCCACTGAGCTGATGGCCGCGTTCTGCGTCGGCGACGACGGCCTGGCGGATGCCTTGCTGGCGGGCAACGCTCCTGACGACGCTGCTGCGTTCTACACGGTCGTCGCGGTGCGCGGGGCGTTGACACAGCGGGTGGTAAGCGCTTTCCGACGGCGTGGTCCGGCGCTTCTGGCGACATCCGGACATCTCTTGTTGCCGCTGGCGGAGGCGGCCTCGCTGCCGTTGTGCCGCGAGGTGTGCGAGGAGATCGGCGGCGAGGTGTGGCTGTGCGTCGCGGAAAGGCCCGCGGCGCGCGTTGCGCTGGCGCGCAAGGAGGTCGACGAGATCGACGCCCTCGTCGCGTCGCTGGGCCGCCCGCCCGGGGTGTACCGGATCGACGACATGTTGTTCGAGAGCGCCGTGCTGGAGACGCCGGAGGTGCGCGACGAGCTGGCGAAGGTCGTGGCGCCGTTGCTGGCGAACCAGGTTCTCGTCGAAACCGTGCTGGCGTTGCTCGAGGCCGATGGCAACCGGGCAGTAGCTGTCAAGAAGCTGTTCATCCACCGCAGCACGATCGACTACCGGTTGTGGCAGATCGAGCAGCTCACCGGTCTGAGCCCGGTCAACCCCCGTGACCTCGCCGTTCTCGGCACCGCGATCGGCATGAGCCGTACGAACGCCTTGGGCTGAAACGGTTCTGACGGCCCCAGGTGAACGTTAAGGATGACTTAAGCGGTCTGTGCCAACTGTCGACAGTTGCCTACCGTTCTGGTGCGACACCGTAGGGCCCTCAGGGAGGCGACGCGTGACCACCACCGTGCTGGACAGCAGGCTGCTCAACGACGTGCTGCGTGACATTCTGAGCCCGTTCGACCTTCCGCCCGTGGAGGACGTGGCCACTCGCCGGCAGCTCGCCAGAACTCTGCTTTCCGGGCGTGACAACGGTTCGTTCGACGGGCTGGCGCTGGCGTACGCGGTGGTGGCGTTCTATTCGTCCACTGAGGACGGTGCGGCCCAGGTGCTGGACCTGGTGCGCGAGGATGCGGACGTGTTCGTGCTCGACGGGGTTCGTGGTGGCTACCTGCTGCTGCCGTGCGCTCAGGACGAGCACACGGGGTTGGCGCGCGAGCTGCACGCCCGGCTCGGTGCCGACGTGTGGATGGGCGTTGCGTGGGCGCCAAGGCGTGACCTGGCTTCTGCCCGTGCGACGGCGGAGGACGTGCTGCGGATCGCCTCTGGCCGTGCGCCTGGTGTGTACGAACTGCGGCACGTGCTCGCGGACTTCGCGGTGCTGCGTCAGCCGCACGTCGCCGAACGACTGACTCGCATGATCGAGCCCGTTGTGGCGCAACAGCCGTTGCTGGACGCGCTGCGTGCGTTCATCGCGGAGGACGGCAACCGTGCGGCGGCGGCCCGCCGGTTGGACATCCACCGCAGCACGCTGGATCACCGCCTGCGGTTGGTCGAACGGCTCACGGGCTGCCGTCCGACCTCACCGCGTGCGTTGCTCACGCTGAGCGTCGCGCTGACCGCGCACTCAGCGCCTGAGGTGCCGCTACCTCACTTGTTCTGAGCAATCACTTGTTCTGAGCAGTCACTTGTTCTGGGCGGCGATCTGCTCGCGGAGCCGGTCGTCCTGCTCCTGCAGCTCGGGCGTCATGACGTCGTCGAACGCCTCGGTGCCGTGGATCTGCCGGATCTCGACCTCGCCGTCCCAGAACGGCGCCTTCTTGACCCACTCGACGGCGTCCTCCAGCGTCGGCAGCTCCCAGATCCAGTAGCCGGCGATCAGTTCCTTGGTCTCGGTGAACGGGCCGTCGATGACGGTCGTCGCACCCTTGGCGTCGAACGCGACCCGCTTGCCCTTGGAGCTCGGGTAGAGGCCGTCGCCGGCGAGCATCACACCGGCCTTGACGAGCTCCTCGTTGAAGTTGCCCATCTTGGTGAGGTCCTCGGTGGTGGGCATCTGGCCCTCTTCGGACTCCGGGGACGCCTTGACGATGACCATGAACCGCATCTCGTTCTCCTCATGTCTGGTGTGTCCGGTGCGTTTCTACCCAGGCGTCGATCAGGGGCGCCACCTTTCGACGAGCTTTGGCAGATTGTGACCGGGGTCACACTATTAGGCTGGGTGGCATGCGCGAAGACGTCGAGTGGATCCTCGAGAACTGCCAGGTCTGGGCCATCGTCGGGCTTTCGGACAACCCGTCGCGCGCCGCCCACGGTGTGGCTCGGTTCCTGCAGGAGCGCGGCAAGAAGATCGTGCCGGTGCACCCGTCGGCCGAGACCGTGCACGGTGAGCAGGGGTACGCGACGCTGGCCGACATCCCGTTCGAGGTGGACGTGGTCGACGTGTTCCGCCGGTCGTCGGAGGCAGGCCAGTTCGTCGACGAGGCCGTCGCGATCGGTGCGCGCGCGGTCTGGTTCCAGCTCGGCGTGGTGGACGACGCCGCGTTTTCGCGCGCACGCGAGGCAGGGCTGCGGATGGTGATGGACGTGTGCCCCGCGATCGAGTGGCGATCTCGCTGACCGAGTAGCGGTTCCACAGAGCGAGTAGTTAGTCTTCGCTCCTGGTAGTCCGGGGTCTGCTGGGGGTCCTGGACGCACTGAGCCTGGGGGGCTTGGTTTCGCATGCTCGTTGACATCAACGTGCTGCAGCCCGCGGATTCACCGCGCCTTGGTGGCTGCAGCGAGGAGTTCGTCCGGTCGCTGGCGTCCTCGGACGCCGAGCTCGCGCCGATCGTGGTGCACCGCGGCACGATGAAAGTCGTCGACGGCACCCACCGCCTGCGGGCGGCGGTGCTGCGCGGATGTCGTGCCGTCGAGGTGTCGTACATCGACGGTCCGGCAGAGGACGTGTTCGTCCAGTCGGTGTCGTTGAACCTCGCGACGCTGCCGACCGCTGATCGGGAGGCCGCGGCCCGGCGGCTGCTGCGGTCGCATCCGCAGTGGTCGGACCGGGCGATCGCGGCGGCCACCGGGCTGGCGGCGAAGTCCGTCGGCGTGTTGCGGCGGGCTGTGGGCGGGCGTTCCGCCCACCGGGTCGGGCGCGACGGGAAGGTCCGGCCGGTCAACTCCGCCGCCGGCCGCCGGTTGGCCGGGCAGATGATCCTGGCTCGGCCGGATGCGTCGTTGCGGGACATCGCTCGTGCGGCCGGGGTGTCGCCGGGGACCGTCCGGGACGTCCGGCAGCGGTTGAGCGCCGGGCTGGATCCCGTGCCCGAGCGGATGCAGGTGGCTGAACGGGCAGAGGTCCCCGTGGTGCGGACCGAGGTCCGGGAGCCTGGCGTCACGTTGCCGATCCTGCGCCGCGATCCGTCGCTGCGGTTCAACGAGCACGGCCGGTTGTTGTTGCGGTGGCTCGAGGCCCACGCGGTCTCGTCCGGGGAATGGGCCGCGGTGGTGGACGGGGTGCCGTCGCACTGCCGTGAGCTCGTCGCGGACATGGCTCGGGGATGTGCCGAGGTGTGGGCCGAGATGGCCGAGGCCTTGGAGCAGGAGAGCCGGAGGACCGCCGTCTAGACCGCGAACAGGATGTCGCTGATCTCCCGTGCCACCTCGCGGCCCGCCGCCGGGCGCAGGCGGGAGAGCAAGCGGCTGAACGCGGTCAGGTCGATGTGCACGGTTGCGGACTGCACCTGGCGGATGTCGTCCAGCAGGCCGATCACCAGTTCGCAGGCGTGGTCCACGTCGCCCGCTTCGGCGTGCGCCAGGGCACGGCGCAGGCCGAAGCGGGTGCGGGCGCGCAGGGCTGTCGGGGCGATCAGGGGAAGCTGCGTGTCGAGGATCGCGGCGGCTTCCGCGTGGCGGCCCAGGTCGTGGAACGACCAGGCGCGGGCGATCGCCACCTGGTCGACGAGACTTGTTGTGCCGTAACGGGATTCGTGAACCGACTCCTGGAGCTCGGAGGCTCGGTCCAGGGCCGTTTGGCAGAGCACGGCGGCGCCGGCGAGGGCATAGCCCTGGGCTTCCCGTTGGGCGGCAACGGCTTGCACGGCGGTGGAGCGGGACTTCGCCGCACGGCGGGCGAAGTCGACGGTGGCGCGGGCGTCGCCGCGGTAGAGGGCGAACTCGGCGGCGCGGACCAGGGCGTAAGCCTCCAGCTCCTGGTCGCCGCCTTTCGCGGCGTACTGGACGGCGCGCTTGGTCAGTTCGGCGGCCGAGGCGTCGTCGCCGCGTTCCTGTTCCATCCAGCCCGCGTACTCGGCGTACTTGGCGGCCAGCAGCCAGAGTCCGCGGCTCAGGCCGGGATCGGCGGCGGAACGGGCCATGTCGCTGAGGATGTTCACCTGGGGGCGCAGGCCGGCCAGGACCGAGGACGGGCTGTAGCGGTGGCCGAGCTTGCGGTGGTGGTCGAACATCGAGTCGTAGATGAGCAGGACCGTGTCGTCCGTGGGGATGGGACTCAGCGGAGCGTCGGCGAGGGCGATGAGGCGGCCCTCGGCCTGCAGTGCCTTGTCGAAGAGGCGGGCCATTTCCGGTGTGGGGCGGGCCTGGCCGTTCTCGATCTTGCTCAGGTGGCCCTTGCTGTAGGGGACGCGCGTGGTCATCTGGTTGAGTGAAAGCCCGCGCTCCGTGCGCAGGCGGCGGACCTCCTGTGCGAACGTGGGCGACAACGGCTACACCCCCTCTTCGGTAGTGTGGATCGCTTCAAACTCCCGGATACCGAATGTCAACGAATTGGCCGGAGTTTGGCGATCAACTGGGGCTATCTGAAGTGGTCGTCGATGGTTCCATGTGAGTCATGGCAACGACGTGCTCCGACGAGGCGGCTGGTGTGGTGATGGTCTGGCAGCGCTTGGCGACCAGCGTGGTGCACCGTTCCCCGTGGTTCGAGGTCCGGGCAGATGACGTCGTTCGGCCGGACGGCGGACACAGCACCTACACCCACGTGGTGGCACCGGGTTCGGTGACGGTGCTGGCGATCCAGGACGACGACCAGGTCGTGCTGACCCGGCAGTGGATCTACACGCACGGCGGCACCGAGTGGCGGCTGCCCGGCGGGGCGGTGGACGACACCGACGCGGGGCCCGAGGCCGCCGCACGTCGGGAGCTCGCCGAGGAGACCGGCCTGCGGGCCGAGAAGTGGGAACGGCTCGGGCAGATCCACGGCGCGGACAGCCTGAGCAACCACGTCGACCACATCTTCCTGGCCACCGGTCTGACGCAGGGCGAGCCGTCGCTGGGGCCCGGAGAGTCCGATCTGCGCGTGCGGACCATGCCGTTCTGCCACGCGCTCGACCTGGTCCGTCAGGGCATGCTTCCCCATGCCGGCAGTTCGCACGCATTGCTCGTGATGGCCCTGCGCCGCGCGAACCAGAAATAGCTCGGAGGGTTTCCTGATTTCGCAGGAAACAGGAAACCCGTTCTCATTCGACTGGCGTGAAGCCACTCTTGGTGCATCGGCGAGAACTTCAGCCCGAAAGCCAGTCAGAATGAGAAGGTGAATTTCTCGATGAGAATGATCTGCTCACTCGCCACCGTTGTGAAGGTCGCCGCGATCTGCCTTTTTCTGGGATTCGTGGTGGGCAGCTTCTTCACTATTTCGGTGATCTGACCCGACTTCGGACTGCGGTTCTCCCGATCCAACGAGAGGGAGGTGTCAGCCGTGGAACCGCATTTCTGCATCTGATCTGATCGCTCGTGGTGCCCACTGCACGCCGTAACCGCGGCCCTGACGAGGGTGTGAGAAGGACACGTCGATCTCACCGATCTCGTCCAGTGGCAGCCTGTTCGGCCACGGCGTCAGGTCATCGGTGTCGCGCGCGAGGGCCTCCTCGACGCGCCACACCGATTCGGGCAGGTCGTCCCGGTCGAAGCGGACGCGCAACCGGAACGACTCGCACAAGCGCTCCGGCCAGAACACGTAGGTCGGGCGCATCGATTGACCTCGCGGCACCCTCACCTCAAGTGCGAACTGGTGCGTTTGCCCTGTGTTGAGGGGTCGGGGCAAGCGCAGCTTCATGAGGAAACGCCGCGGGGACGGCCGTTCGTGGCCGATGAGCTCCACCCCGTGCAACACCTCGATGTCGATGTCGCCGGGAGCGCCATCGGGCGTCGGGGCGGGGATCGTGATGGACCACGCGATCTCGTTGACGCCGTCGGTGTCGGCCACGACGGTCCGGCGCTCGGTGCACGCGGGCGTCGGGCCGTCCAGCTTCAACAGCGCGTCGAACTCCTTCACGTGCCAGCGTTCCGAGGGCGCGAGAGGCGGTGTCGCCGCGCGGGCCGGCTGCAGCGCGACCTCCACCAGCCGCTGCAGCCCGGCCTCCATTCGCCTGCGCACCGTGCGTGCGCCGCGGTCCTGCGCCTTCGCGAGCCACTCGATGCGTTCGTTGAGGAACCGGAACTGCGCCTCCTCGTGCAGTCCGAGCGGGGCCAGAACGGCGTTGCGGGCTTCCGCCGGGAAACCGCGCACCGCGTTCGTCACCCAGTCCCGCAGTTTCGTTCTCACCGCTTCCGCGCCGTCCGCCTCCACGATGCCGCACACCTCGCGCAGCGCCGGTCCGACGTGCAAGTCGATTCCGGGAGTCTGCACACCGCGCCCGCGGCACAACGTGCGCAGTTCTTCCATCAGCTGCTCAGGTGAGACAGGCATCCGTCCTCCGCGCGGAAATGCTTTGCCGGGCATGTCGGGCTTACCTGGTCCGACGTTACTCTGGATGCACCATCCGGGTGAATGTGAATATCGGCGGCCAAAGGGATTGTTCTACACCAGTCGTCAAGATGATCACCGCCGATCGACTGATGTCCTGACCTGCTGATTGACGGTAACGTGCTGGTCACGGGCGGTGACTCCCTCCGGTCATCGCCATCCCTGCCGATGTGGAGGTTGGATTCGTGCTGCGCACAATAATCTCAGCCATCTCCGCGTTCGCCCTGATCAGCGGCGTTCCTGCCGTCGCTGCACCAGTGGAGAGCGCTTACCTGCTGCAGTTCCGCACCACCCTGTCCGACGCCCAGCGCCACCAGCTCAAGGGCCTCGGCGTGCGGCTCGGTGCGTTCGTCCAGGACGGCACCTACGTCGCGCGCATGACGAACACCGCGCGCGTCTCCCGGTTGAGCTACGTGAGCGGGCTGCGCCCGTTCGAGGCTCGTCCGCAGGTCGCCGCGCTCGGTGGCACCTCGAACTACCTGATCACGCTGGTCGAGCAGGACACGCGCGACCAGCAGAAGGTCGCCGACAAGGTGAAGTCCTTGGGCGGCAACGTGAACGTGGTGTCCGAGAGCCGTGAGCACATCCTGGCCTCGCTGGACGCCGGTCAGGTCGCGCAGCTCGCGAAGCTGCCCGCCGTGCTCGCCGTCGACCCGGTGTCGGCGCCGGAGACGGACATGGCGATCTCGCGTCACTCGTCCGGTGCCAACTACATCGAGACCGCCGGCGGCTACCGCGGCCAGGGCGTGCGCGGTGAGGTCATGGACGGCGGCCTGCGCACCACGCACCAGGAGTTCCGCGCGCGTCCGCCGGTGATGCACACCGGGAACTCGTCGAGCACCTCGCACGGCACCGCGACGTACGGGCAGATCTTCGCGTCCGGTGTCTCGGCCGCGCACCGCGGTCTGCTGCCCGAAGGACAGGGCATCTTCGCCGTCTACAACTCCGGCGACCGCTACGCGCACACCAAGCAGCTCGTCGACCCGGCGGGTCAGTACAAGGCCGTGTTCCAGAGCAACAGCTGGGGTGACTCGCTCACCACGTCCTACACGGCGATCTCGCAGCAGATGGACCGGATCGTGTTCGACCACGACCTGTTGATCTGCCAGTCGCAGAGCAACGCCGGCACCCGCAGCTCGCGCCCGCAGGCGTGGGCGAAGAACGTGCTGTCGGTCGGCGGCCACTACCACTACAACACCGCCGACCGCGCGGACGACAAGTGGAACCGCGGTGCGTCGATCGGCCCCGCCGCCGACGGCCGCATCAAGCCGGAGCTGTCGAACTTCTACGACGGCATCGACACCACCACGTCCACCAGCGACACGGCATACACGCCGTCGTTCGGCGGCACGTCCGGCGCCACGCCGATCACCTGCGGCAACGCCGGTCTGCTGTTCCAGATGTGGGCCGACGGCGTGTTCGACGGCGCTCCCGGCAAGAAGCGCGACGTGTTCGCGTCCCGCCCGCACGCGGCGACCGCGAAGGCGCTGCTGATCAACACCGCTGACCAGCACGCGTTCTCCGGCACCGCGCACGACCAGACCCGCACGCACCAGGGCTGGGGCACGGCGTCCGTCCGCAACCTGTACGACCGCGCGAAGGCCGGAGGCTGGAAGCTGCCGGTGCTGGTGAACGAGACCGACCTGGTCACCACCGGTCAGTCGCGCAAGTACACGGTGACGTCGAACGGCCAGACGCCGTTGCGTGCGACGTTGGCCTACACCGACCCGGCCGGTTCGCCGACGGCGGCCAAGGCGCTCGTGAACGACCTGACGCTGAAGGTCACCGCGCCCAACGGCACTGTGTATTGGGGCAACAACGGTCTGATGGGCGGCAACTGGTCCACCGCCGGTGGTGCCGCGAACACCGTCGACACGGTGGAGAACGTGTTCGTCCAGGCCCCGGCGGCGGGCACCTGGACGGTCGAGGTGCTCGCGACGTCGGTCAACGTGGACGGTCACCGCGAGACGGCGGCCACCGACGCTGACTACGCGTTGGTCGTGTCCTAGTTCGCTGGGGTGCGGCGGTGGCTCGAGCTGCCGCCGCACTCACGGCCTCGCCGCTGCGAGGCTCCGGGAGAACGGACCGCGCAGCCACGCGTCGACCTGCCGCTGGCCGCGCAGGCGGACGATCACCAGACCGGGATGCCGGTCCTCGGCGACGACCCTGAGGACTCTGGCGCGCATCACCGGGTGGCGTTGCCACGACACCTTCACGATGTGGCCGGGGTCGGTGAAGAACGTCCGCAGCGGCCCCTCGACGTTCCCGCCCGCGATCGGGGTTCCCCGGCCGAAACGGCGCTTGACCGTGCGGGCGATCGTGCGGGCCACGGCGAACAGGCGCGGGTGGTCGAGCCACACCAGGACGTGGAGCCGGGAGGTCATCTGCTCGCGCACCTCCTCGCCCTGCCACTCGATCGCCCACTCGGGACGTTCGAGGTACCGAAGGACGTCCTCCTGCCACGTGGGCCGGACCGTCCACTCCGGAGCGTGGTAGAAGGACTCGAACTCGACGAACGGCAACCCCATCCGGTCGCTGAGGTCGCGCGCGAGAGTCGTCTTGCCGGCGCCAGGAGGACCGGTGACCGCGATCCGCCGCGGACGGCCTCCCGGCAGTGGGTCATGAGGGCCCTGCACGCGCATGCGGTCACCCTAGGGTGATCCACATCGGCGGCGCGACCGCGTTGTTCGAACCGGGCCCGGTCCTCGCGGGGTCGCCACCGCTCTGACCTGCGGATTGCAGAAACGCCGCAAGGCCTCTCGGGCAGGGTTGCCGCGACCGAGAGGGGATGATGATGTTTCGCAAGATCGGGTCCGCGGTCCTGACCGTGGTGGCCGCGGCCGGACTGCTGATGGTCGCCGCGTCACCGGCTTCGGCGGCCGTCAACAGGTTCTGGGGTGTGTCGCCGAGCGTCTGCCTGGACGGCTACAACGGGCACGCGGACGGCGAGGTCTACGTGACCGGCTGCAACTCCGGCGCGTTCCAGAAGTTCGACTGGTCCGGCTCCTTCACCGGCACGACCCGGCTCCGCAGCCAGGGCGTGGCCGGCCACTGCGTCCAGAAGGCCGCCGGCGCGAACCGGCTGAACCTGGAGCCGTGCAGCTCCGCCTCCCTGCAGCTGTGGGAGGTCCGGGGCAACACGGGCAGCCTGATCATCAGGCAGGGCAACCTGTGCGTCGCTCAGGCCCTGGGCAGCACTCCGAGCCGCGTGATCATGCAGGGCTGTTCCGTCCAGGGCTCCGCGTGGGCTCTCGCGTGAGGGGGAGAAATCCGATGAAACTGTTCCGCGTTCTTGGAGCCGCCGCGCTGGCCGTCGTCGCCGCGGTGGGTGTCGCCCAGCCCGCTTCGGCGGCTGTGACCTGGAAGTTCCAGGCCGTGAACCAGAGCAACTGTCTCGACGGTTACGCGACCCACGCCTCCGGCGACATCTACCACACCGGGTGCAACGGCGGCGCGTTCCAGAACTTCCGGTGGTCGGGGTCGTTCGGCAGCCAGACCCAGCTGGTGAGCAACCAGAGCAACCTGTGCGCGGTGCGGGAAGGCGACACCGCGGGCCTCGTCGCCTGCAACGGGTCACCGGCGCAGGTCTGGGTGATCAGCGGTTCGTCGTCGCGCCTGAGCATCCGCAACCAGATCAGCGGCCTGTGCCTCCAGCGGGTGGGCACGACCAACGTCCGGCTCAGGACCTGCGATTCCAGCAACGTCTACCAGCAGTGGCTCCGGCGGTCGTAGCTGTGGTGCGCGAGAGGGGAGTCCTCCGATGAAGATGTTCAGCGTTCTTGGAGCCGCCTCACTGGCGGTCGTCGCCGCGGTGGGTGTCGCCCAGCCCGCTTCGGCAGCCGTGACCTGGAAGTTCCAGGGCTCGGGCACGAGCAACTGCCTGGACGGCTACGTGGGCCACCGGGAAGGCGACGTCTACCACACCGGGTGCAACGGCGGCGCGTTCCAGAACTTCCGGTGGGTGGGGTCGTTCGGCCGCCAGACCCAGCTGGTGAGCAACCAGAGCAACAAGTGCGCCTGGGAGGAGGGCGACCGGGTGGGTCTCGCGACCTGCAACGGGTCCCCGTCGCAGGTCTGGGTCGTGAGCGGCTCGGCCTCGCGGCTGACCATCCGCACCCACCGCACCGGCAAGTGCCTCGCCCGCGTGGGACTCGTCAACGTCAGGCTGGAGACGTGCGACAGCCGCCTTCCCAACCAGTTCTGGTTCCGGCGGTCCTGACCGTCACTCGAAGCGAGTCGCGTCGCCCGCGCCGTAGCGGATGATCTCGGCTTCGCCGCTGGAGAAGTCCACCACCGTGGTGGGCGTGGTGCCGCACTCGCCGGAGTCGATCACCGCGTCCACCACGTGGTCGAGCCGTTCCTTGATCTCCCAGCCCTGCACCAGGGGCTCGGCCTCGTCGGGCAGCAGCAGCGTGGACGTCAGCAGCGGCTCGCCCATCGCTTCGAGCAGCGCCTGCGTCACGACGTGGTCCGGGATGCGCGCGCCCACCGTCTTCTTCTTCGCGTGCATCATGCGGCGCGGCACCTCTTTGGTCGCGGGCAGGATGAACGTGTAGTTGCCCGGCGTGGAGGCCTTGATCGCGCGGAACACCGCGTTGTCGACCACCACGAACTGGCCGAGCTGCGCGAAGTTCTCGCACATCAGCGTGAAGTGGTGCTTGTCGTCGAGCTTGCGGATCTCCCGGATGCGGTCGATGCCGTCCTTGTTGCCCAGGCGGCAGCCGAGCGCGTAGCAGGAGTCGGTCGGGTACGCGATCAGGCCGTCCTCCTGCAGGATCCGCACGGCCTGGTCGATGGCGCGCTTCTGCGGGTTGACCGGGTGGACGTCCAGGTACTTGGCCATGCGGGGCAGGATATGCCGATCAAGGTTTGAGCAGCACTTTGACCATGCCGTCGTTCTTCTTCTGGAACGTCTCGTACGCCCTGGGCGCGTCTTCGAGCGGCAGGCGGTGCGTGGCGAAGTCGTCCACGCCCAGCGGATCGTCGTCCGTGAGCAGCGGGAGGATCTCCGGGACCCAGCGCCACACGTTGGCCTGGCCCATCCTGAGCTGGATCTGCTTGTCGAACATGGTCAGCATCGGCATCGGGTCCGTCATGCCGCCGTAGACGCCGACGATCGAGATCGTGCCGCCCCTGCGGACCATGTCGATCGCGCTGTAGAGGGCTTTCAGCCGGTCGATGCCGGCCTCCTTCATGAACTTCTGCGCGACCTGGTCCGGCAGCAGCCCGGTGAGCTGCTGGGCGATCCTGGCCGCGGGCGCGCCGTGGGCCTCCATGCCGACCGCGTCGATCACGGCGTCCGGGCCTCGTCCGTCGGTGAGGTCCCTGACGACCTCGGTGAGGTGCTTGCCGGCGCCCCGGAGGTCGATCGTCTCGACGCCGCGTGCCCTGACGCGGGCGAGTCGCTCCGGGACCAGGTCGATGCCGATGACCCGGACGTTCTTGTGTTGCGCGACGCGGCAGGCCATGTCACCGATCGGGCCGAGGCCGATGACGGCGAGGGTGGATCCCGGCTGGACGTTCGCGTACTCGACGGCCTGCCAGGCGGTGGGCAGGACGTCGGACAGGTAGACGAACCTGTCGTCCGCCGGGCCCTCCGGGACCTTGATCGGCAGCGAGTTGCCGAACGGGACCCTCAGGTACTCGGCCTGTCCGCCGGGAACCTGGCCGTAGAGCTTGGTGTAACCGAAGAGCGCGGCGCCCGAGTTGTGTTCACGCACCTGCGTGGTCTCGCATTGACTTTGCAGGCCCTGCGTGCACATCACGCACGTGTTGCACGAGACGTTGAACGGGATCACCACCCGATCGCCGGGTTTGAGCTCGGTGACGTGCGCGCCCACCTCCTCGATGACACCCATCGGTTCGTGCCCCAGGATGTCGCCCTCGGTCAGGAACGGTCCGAGCACCTCGTAAAGGTGCAGGTCCGACCCGCAGATGCCGCTGGACGTGATCTTGACGATGACGTCCTCGGGTTCCTTGAGCGCCGGGTCGGGCACGTTGTCGACCCGGACGTCGCGTTTGCCGTGCCAAGTGACTGCCTTCATGCCCAGTGGCGTTCCCCGTCGGTGCACGTTGATAACCTGGGAGGACTTCTTTCCCCGGTTTTGGAGACCCTCAGCGATGCTCGACCGTGCCGTCGTCGACGCCCTGTTCCCCTCGGACCTGCCCGAGCCGTCCTTCTGGGAGGAGCAGTACCCGCCTCGACAGCTCGGTTCCGCCGCGAAGGTCACCCGCCTGGGCCCGTCGCCCACCGGTTTCCTGCACATCGGCGGCCTGTACGTCGGCATGATCGACCGCGACATCGCCTCCCACTCGGGCGGCTCGTACATCGTGCGCGTCGAGGACACCGACCAGGCCCGCGAGGTCGCCGGTGCGGTCGACCAGTTCAACGCGGCGTTCAAGTACTTCGGGATCGAGCCCGATGAGGCCGACTCCGTTGGTTCTTACGGCCCGTACCACCAGTCGCAGCGCGAGCAGATCTACCTGACGTACGTGCGCGAGCTGCTGCGTTCCGGCGCCGCGTACCTGTGCTTCGCGACGAAGGAAGAGCTGGCGGACATCACCGCGCGTCAGCAGGCCACCAAGCTCCCCACCGGCTACTACGGCCGCTGGGCGATCTGGCGCGACAAGACGGCCGAAGACGTTCAGGCCGCGTTGGACGAGGGCCGTCCGTACGTCGTCCGCTTCCGCTCGCCGGGCAAGGCGGGGGAGCGCACGTCGTTCGTCGACGCCATCCGCGGCCCGTTGGAGCACGACGCGAACCGCAACGACGTGGTGATCCTCAAGGCGTCCGACCAGTCACCGCGCCTCCCCACGTACCACTTCGCGCACGCCGTCGACGACCACCTGATGCGCGTGAACCTGGTGATCCGCGGCGAGGAGTGGATCTCCTCCGTCCCGACCCACCTGCAGCTGTTCGACGCCCTGGGCTTCGAGCGCGTCGAGTACGCCCACATCGCGCCGCTGATGAAGCAGCAGGGCGGTTCCCGCCGCAAGCTCTCGAAGCGCAAGGACCCCGAGGCGTCCGTCGAGTTCTTCATCGAGGCGGGCTTCCCGGCCGAGGCCGTCCAGTACTACATGCGCGGCCTGGTGAACGCCCGCCTGGCCGAGCTTCCCCTGGCTGAGGCTCTCGCGGCTCCTATCTCCTTGGCCGAGTGCGGTGTCGCCGGGCCTCTGGTCGACCTGGTGAAGCTCGACGACATCTGCGCCGACTACGTGGCGACGCTGTCCGGTGAGGAGATCATTTCCCGGATCTCGGACTGGGCTGCCACCTACGACCCGGAGCTGGTCACCGTCCTGTCGGAGTCGCGCGCCGAGGCCCTGGCGGCACTGCAGGTCGAGCGCGGCCCCGAGGTCGCGAACCCGCGCAAGGACCTCCGCAAGTGGTCCGACTTCCGCACGGCCTACGGCTTCTTCTTCCCGTCGCTGTTCACGTTGGTGTCCGACCGCACCGACTCGCAGCTGGGTGGCCTGTCGCCCGAGCTGATCTCCGCGTTCGCCGCGGACTTCGCGGACGGCTACGCGGACCTGGAGGACGGGCAGGAGTGGTTCGGGCAGATCCGCGAGCTCGCCGGCAAGCACGGGTTCGCGCCGAACCCCAAGGAGTTCAAGAAGAACCCGGACGCTTACCCCGGCTCGATCAAGGAAGCGGCGCAGCTGATCCGGGTGGCGCTGACCGGGTCTACGCGTAGCCCCGACCTGCACGCTGTCGCCCGCACGCTGGGCAAGGACGAGGTGCTGCGCCGGGTGCGCGCACTCGTCGGCTGATAGGCGTTTCGGCGGCCCCCGGTTCCTGCTGGAGCCGGGGGCCGCTGCCTTTCCGCAACCGCGAAGGCGAAGACATCCCAGTTGCTGGGGGTGTC
>NZ_JAJAEG010000054.1:0-48032 GCF_047445655.1 Lentzea alba | reverse complement strand
CTCCCGCCTCACTCATCTCACCACTGCCTTCGCTTCATGGTTACGTCCGCTACTGGCCTCCGTCCGGTCACCTGCATTGCGTGATCGGGCGTCGGCCGCGTGCGTCAGCTCTGCGCTGGTGACGCGGCAAGCGGAAACCGGCCTTTCGGCATACGCGAGCAAGACGCCGATCATGAACTCGCCGAAGTGCCGACCACATCGCTGCCGCAGAGGTTCTCAGCCGATCATCACTCAAGTAGACCCAGCGCATTGACGGCAGAACGTCAACTCGGCCATGGACGGCATCTAGGACCACAAAACAGTGCCCATGAGCACATGCCAGTGCCCCCGGCGCGACCGTTCGCGGCAGTGATCTGCGGGATCCACAGACGTGGCCGGGACGTTGTTTCTCGTGGCGCTTCCAACGTTGCTTGTGCCGCTTGTAGCGCTGTGATGCTGGGAGCCGACTCAGCCCAGGCACTTGAGGATGTGGTAGATCGTCGAGTGCCCGATCTGCCCGTCGTGGTATCGACGCAGGTGCACCTCGATCTTCAGCTGTCGGAAGTGCTCGTGGGGTGTGGTGCGAAGCCCCTCCGCGAGCGCGGCCACCCCAGGTTTCAACCACCTGGGGGCGAGTGGTCTCGACGATCTGCGCGAATCCTGTGTCGTCGACGGAGCGGAACAGCTCATCGACATGGAACGGAGAAGGCAAGCCCTTCGGTATCGAGCGTGTTTCCCTGCGATGGCGCGCTGGAGACTCCTGTCCCGGTTTTTCGACCGGATTCCACTGTCTTCCCAAGGGCTTCCTGTCCACACAGTTCCACAGCCAGATGTGTCTCGTGTGGATGGACCGTGTGCAATAGGCGTTGACCAGCGCCGTCCGACGGTCTCACGCTTTGTCGACGTCGTAGCGAGCGTATAGGTCAGTTGACGTAAAGAGACGTACATCTCACCGCTGGGAACCTGTGGGTCGTTCAGCTGAAGCGGCAGCGGAACGCTTCAGTCCACAGTGGTCGGACGCTGGGAGGAACGGGTCAGGTATGTCGTTGTCGCCAGATGCTTCAGTCGCACCGAGATCATCTGTCCTGGTCGGCCGGGACGAGGTGATGTTGGTGTGTCTGGACGCGCTCGATGATGCCCGGTCGGGAACGGGAAGCACTGTCGTTGTTCGCGGCGGTGCGGGCGTTGGCAAAAGCGCTGTGCTGCGTGAGTTCGGCCGGATGGCTGAAGCGGCCGGGACGGCGACCGTGCTGAGCGCGGGAGGGTGCTACAGCGAACAGGATTGCGACTTCGGACTGGTCGAGAGGCTGTTTCCAAAGCTGGGCGGAGTCGCACACACACCCACGTCCGCCCTCCAGTTGTCGCATGACGGCGGGAAGCCCGTTGTGGTCATCGTGGACGACCTGCAATGGGGCGATCGTCGGTCGCTGCGCTGGTTGTCCGTGCTGGCGGAACAAGCGACCCAGTTGCCGGTCGTCCTCGTCGCCGCAGTGTGCGACGGAGTGCTGGGCGCAGGCGGAAGTGAGGTCGAGGACATTCTCTTCGCTGGTTCACATCACGTGCGGCTCGGCGGCGTGGACCGCTCAGGCGTCCGGCTGATGCTGGAACGACTGCGGGGCGAGCGTCCGAGCGAGTCTGTAGTGACGGAGTGCCTGCGCGACACCCGCGGGATTCCGCGTCTCGTGGCGGCGTTCGCACACGGGGACAACGGCGGCGTGGCATTGTCGACCAGGGTTCGTCTTCGCCGTGCGGGACCGGTGGCTCAGGACCTTTTCGCCTGTGTCGCGGTGTTCGGACAGGTATCGGTGGACGAGGCAGCGCGGTTCTGCGGACATCCCACTGCCGAGATCGTCACCACGTGCTCGACGCTATACGCTGCTGGGCTGCTCGAGTTCGCCGAGACCGAGATCTCCATCGCCCAACCGCTCGTGCGACAGGCCGTGCTGCGGGAGTGTCAACCAGCCGAACTGCGGGCGCTGCACGGGAAAGCTGCGAAGGTCCTGCATGCGGAAGGCGCCGAGCCGATCGAGGTCGCCCAGCACCTCCTCCGCGGAGATTCCAATGCGGAATGCTGGGTGGTGGACGTCCTGCTCGCTGCTGCCGAGCGTGCGATGTCGGCGGGAGACCCGGATTTCGCGGCGCGACTGCTTCGGCGCGCGCTGGCCGAAACCCAGGAGCAGGAGTCGCCCCTCCTGCTGTTCCGGCTTGCTGAGGCGTATGCGCGCACCGATGTCGTCGAGGCCTCCAGAACCTTGGTCGCTGCGGTGAGGTCCGCGCCACCTGAGGCTGCTGTGGTGGATCTTGGCCTGCTCGACGTGATGCTGCTGGACGGGCGTGGGGACCAGGCAGCGATGGTCGCGGCGGCCGTCGACAACCGCGACGGTACCGCGGCGCGGATGCTGGCGCGGACGTCGTGGCGGCACGAGGACCTGCCCGAACCGTTGCGGGCTACCGAGGATTCGCTGCTCTCGGCGCTCGCGGCCATGAACCATGCGATGGCAGGGCTGTCTCGGGAGGCGGTACTGGGCGTCGCGACCGAACTCTCTGACCGTGCTCTGGTGGACACCGACGTGATGTTGGCCCGGATCATCTCCTCGGACCTGTTCGTGTTCGCCAGCAGGCTCAACGCCGCGCAGGAATCGTGTGATCCAGTTGTGGCCGTTGCCGATTCCTTGCGGCATTTGCCCGTCCTGGCGTGCGCACTGGCCGTGCGTGCGCACATCCGCCAGCGCAAGGGCGAACTTGTAGCGGCCGTGCGGGATGTGGAACGGGCGCTGGATGCCGCAGTCACCTGCGGTCTGGACCAGACCGGTGGGGTGGTGCGGTCGATGCTCGCTCGACTGGTCGACATCTCGCTCGATCGGGGTGACACCAGGGGCGCGGCCGATTTGTTGACGGCGGGCCAGCCGATCGCCGCCGACATCGTCGAACCCGGCGGCGAGGTGCTCCTCTTCGCAAGGGCTAGATTGAGAGCAGCCACCGGCGACTTCCGGCGGGCGCGCACCGATCTGGTGCGTTGCGGCGATCTGCTGATGTCCAAGGGAATGCGCAACCCTGCCTGGGTGCCGTGGCGGGGCAGACTCGCAGTGGTGCTGGCGTCCATGGACGCGGAGACGTCGGCTCTGGAACTCTCTGCCGAGGAAATCGCGGCGGCGCGGCAGTGGGGGGCGCCAGCGACGGTGGCGCAGGCGCTGCTCACAGGGAGCGCGGTGGCGCCCGACAGCTCCTTGTTGATGCTCGATGAGGCGGTTGAGTTGCTCACCGGATCCGAGGACGTGTTCCTGCTCAGCCGGGTGCTGCTGCGGCGGGGAAAGCTGCTCTCGCGCAGTGGGAATGTCGTGGCGGCCAGAGCGGAGTTGCGGCGAGCACACGAGATTGCAGCAGGGTTGGAGTGCGAGCACCTTCTCGGGCGCATCCGCGCCGAGATCGCGGCGATCGGCGGCAAGCCCCCGAAAACGAGCGGGAAGGGTGTCGACAGCCTGACAGACGCGGAAAGTCGTGTCGCCCGGCTCGTTGTGCTGGGCCGCAAGAACCGGGAGATCGCCCGCGAACTCTTTGTGCAGGAACGCACCGTTGAGGTGCATTTGACGAGGGCCTACCGAAAGCTCGGCGTCGAGGGTCGGGCTCAGCTCATCAGGCTCTTCAGCGAGTCGGGAGGACTTGGTCGATGATGAAGAGACGTGGTGCGTTGATCGTGGCGTGCATGATTCTCGTGTCGTCGTGTGGCGTTGGCACAGCGAACGATGGTGTGGAAGGCTGCGACCACAGCGATGGCACCCTCGTGATCGGTGTCATCGCGTCGCTCAGCGGTGAGGTCGCGGCTCGCGGCACCGGCCTGCTCAACTCGGTGAACCTAGCCGTCGAACAGGCCAATGAGCGGTGCTCAGTCAAGGGATACCGCCTTGAGATCGCCGCGAAGGACGAGCGCAAAGATCCGGCCACGGCAGTGCGCGCGGCCAGGGAACTCGCAGCGGACCCGAGAACGGTCGGTGTCATCGGTACGCAGGGATCGCACACCGGGCAGGCCGTGCAACCCGTGCTCGCGGACAAGAAGATCGTGCAGATCTCCCCGGCCAACACCAACCCTGCGTTGACGAAGGGGCCTCGCTTCGGCACCGCGCCCGCACGTCCGTTCCCCGCCTACTTCCGGACCTGTACGACCGACGACAACCAGGGTCGGTTCGCGGCGCGCTACCTGGTGAACCAGGCCGGTGTGCACACCGTCGCCGTGGTCAGCGACGGCAAGATCTACGGGGAAGGCCTCGCGGAGGCGTTCCTCGGTGAGGCGCAGCGGCTTGGTGCCGTCGTCGTCGCACGGGTGAGGATCGACGAACACGTCTCTGACCTCGGCGCCGTAGCGGGGAGCATCAGCGCGCTGGCTCCTGGCGCCGTCTACTACGGTGGGGAGTACGGCACGGCCGGCCGGTTGTCCAAGGCCCTCAAGGAAAAAGGTCTCGGCGCGCCGCTGATGGGTGGCGACGGCATCGTCGACCCGGCCTATGTCCGGCTCGTGGGCGTCACGGGCGATCTTGCCACCTCGGTGGGTGCGCCGCCGGACAGTCTCGACACCGCGAAATCCTTCGTAGAGGCCTACAACGAGCGCTACAGGGAGCCGTACGGCGCTTCCGGCAGTCTCGCCTACGACGCGGCCAACGTGCTGATCAGCAGCCTCGCCAGGACCCTGCGGAAGGTCGAGTGGGCGGAGGCCCGCAGGGAGGCTCTCATCGAGAACGTGCAGGCGTACATCGGTGAGGGGGCGAGCGGCACCGTCGCGTTCGACGAGTTCGGCGACACCATCACCAAGCTGCTGACCGTCTACCGGGTCGAGGACGCCGGCTTTGCCGCAGTCCAGACCGGCAAACTCGAAGGGTGACCCGTGCCGATCTCCACTGAAGTCGAACTCCGGGCTGTTGAAGGTTTCGACGAACCTGTCCGGCTCGTTCCGCCACGAGTGCGCGTAGCTGTCGCCGTGGTCGCGCTGGTCGTAGTCGCCGGAGCGTTCTGGGCGTGCTTCGGGTCCCTCCCGCGCACGGTGGGCGCTCCCGGTGTGCTGACCCGGCCAGAAGGCAGCTTCACCCTACAAAGCCCCATCGCCGGCCAGATCACCGGCGTCTTCGTCCGTGAGGGTGCGACGTTCGCGGTCGACGCGCCCTTGTTCACGGTCATGGTTGGGAACACCACGCAGACTGTCAAGGCGATCGGCCGGGGTCGCGCCACCGCTCTGCTCGGCGAGGTCGGCCAGATTCTCGACAAGGGTGACCACCTGGCCGTGATCGAGCGGATGGAGGAGGGGAACTCCCAGCTCGTCGCCGTGCTCTACGTGTCGCCGGACAAGGTGGGGCTGGTCGCGGTTGGCCAGGAAGTAGACCTGTCGCTGCACGCAGCGCCAGCGCAGCAGTACGGCGTCCTGCGCGGCCAGGTGCAGTCCATCGACCGATTCCCCAGCAACCGAGAGCAGATCTCCGAGTTCCTCGGTGACAGCCAGCTCGGCGCCGCTTACAGTCAAGGCGGTCAGCCGTTCAAGGTTGTTGTGCGACTGATGAGGGCGGACACGATCAGCGGGTTCGCCTGGTCGACGCGTCAGGGGCCGTCATTCCAGATCGACTCACGCACCTCGGTCGACGGCACCTTCCACCTCGCGCCGATGCGCCCGCTCGACTGGGTGATCTCCTGATGGCGGCCCGGACACCGACGGTCCTGCAGATGGAGGTCGTCGAGTGCGGGGCGGCCTCGCTGAGCATGGTCCTGTCCCACCACGGCAGGCATGTGCCGCTCGAGGAGCTCCGCCTCGCCTGTGGTGTGTCGCGGGACGGCTCCACGGCCTCCAACGTGGTGCGTGCCGCGCGGAGCTACGGCCTCGCCGCCAGGGGCATCAGAACGCGCGCGGACCAACTCGCCGACCACCCGATGCCGATGATCCTCTTCTGGGAGCGCAAGCACTTCCTGGTGCTCGACGGGTTCGTGCGCCGGTTCGGCCGGACGTACGCACGGCTGAACGACCCGGCGCGCGGACGGCGCACGTTGCGGGCCGAGGAGTTCGAGGCGTCCTACTCCGGGATCGCGCTGACGATGCGGCCTGGGGAGGACTTCCGGCGCGGCGGTCGCCGTCGTGGCGTGCTCGCGGGTTTGCCCGCGCGGCTGAGCGGGATGACGGGCCTGCTCGGGCTCGCGATGACGGCGGGGCTGCTACTCGCGGTGGTGGGTGTGGCGAATCCAGCGCTGCTGCGGGCGTTCGTCGACTCGGTGTTCGTGCGGGGCGACCACTCCGTGCTCGGTCCGGTACTCGGGATGCTTGTGGTGACGCTGCTCGTGACGGGGTTGCTGACCGCGCTGCAGCAGGGTTTCCTGCTGAGGGCCCGGATCGTGGGCGGCACGCTGGGGAGTGTGCGGTTCGTGCACCACCTGCTGCGCCTGCCCGCAGTGTTCTTCGGGCAACGTGGGCAGGCCGACCTAGGTAACCGGGTGCGGTTCAACGACGACGTCGCGAGCGTCCTGTCC
The DNA here is from genome assembly GCF_047445655.1 of Lentzea alba. Taxonomy (GTDB): domain Bacteria; phylum Actinomycetota; class Actinomycetes; order Mycobacteriales; family Pseudonocardiaceae; genus Lentzea; species Lentzea alba_A. The sequence goes on along the minus strand of NZ_JAJAEG010000054.1, from coordinate 41,555 downwards.
AAGGAACTCTCCGGACTCGCCGTCAACGTGCTGATGATCCTTTTCTACGGGTCTCTGCTGTGGACCTACAACCCGTTCCTCACCGTGCTCAGTGTGGGCATTGCCCTGGCACACGTCGCCGCGATGAGGATCGTCACCCAGGTCCGTGCTGCGGCGGTGGACAAGGCCGACACCGACGAGGTCGCCCTGATGTCCGCGTCGTACCACGGACTCCGCACGATCGAGACGATCAAGGCATCCGGTGGCGAGGAGGAGTACTACCGCCGGTGGGCGGGTGCGCTGGCGAAGGTGGTGTCCAGCCACCAGAAGATCGGCGGGCCCACCGCCGTGCTCGCTGCCGTAGGACCGGTGCTCGCCATCGTGAACACGGCGCTGATCCTGCTCATCGGCGGTCTGCAGGCCGTCGAGGGCCTCATCACCGTCGGCGCCCTCGTCGCGTTCCAGGCGTTCACCACCGCGTTCACCAGCCCGTTGACCCAGGTCGTCGGTGTCGCCGGCAAGGTGCAGGACTTCGCGGTCAAGGTGGCCAGGCTGCGTGATGTGGAGAACTTCCCCGCCGAAGGCAGCGATCGTACGGAGCGCCCGGTCGCCTCGCTCGACGGGCATCTGGTGTTCGAGGACGTGACCTTCGGCTACGCCCCGCTGGACGATCCGCTGCTGCGCGAGGTGTCGTTCACGGTCCGGCCGGGGGAGCAGCTCGCGCTGGTGGGCCGGTCCGGCAGCGGCAAGTCCACCGTCACGCGGTTGCTCGCAGGGCAGTATCAGCCTTGGCGCGGCAGGATTCTGATCGACGGCGTACCGCGCGAGGAGCTGGCCCGGCACGTGCTGGCGGCCGACGTGGCATTCGTCGACCAGGACGTCTTCCTGTTCGAGGGCACGGTGCGCGACAACATCACGCTGTGGGACTCCTCGATTCCGGATGACGACGTGGTGGCCGCGTTGCAGGACGCGGCTGTCTACGAGGCCGTCGCCGCCAGATCGGGCGGCATCCACAGCCGCATCGCGGAGGACGGTCGTGACCTCTCTGGCGGCCAGCGGCAACGGCTGGAGATCGCGCGCGCGTTGGTGCGCAGGCCCCGGTTGCTGGTACTGGACGAAGCAACCAGCGCGCTCGACACCGCCACCGAACGTCATGTGATGGCGAGTGTTCGGCGGCGTGGGTGCGCCACGGTCGTCGTCGCGCACCGGCTCAGCACGGTGCGGGACAGCGACGAAATTCTTGTGCTGGAACGAGGTGTCGTCGTCGAACGGGGTACGCACGACGACCTCGTCACGGCAGGTGGCCCCTACAGCGCGTTGATCCGGGAGCGCTGACATGACGCACCTGCTCAAAGATCAGCCAACGGGCACTCCCTCGCTCTGGCTGGTGTCGGCCGGCACTGCCGAGCTGTTCGCGGTCGCCGGAAACGGCCCTTGGCACCACGTCGGACAGGTCGAGGCAGGAACCGTGTTGCTCTCGGTGACCGGCTACGACCTCGTGCTCCGGCCGGACGAGGACGCACTGTTGCGGGAGTTGTCCCTCACCGAGCTCTCCGAGCCGTTGATTGCGGCGGGACTGGGTCAGGGGCTGACGACTGTCGCGGAACACCTGGGCGCCGAACCGCCGCGAGACCTTGCGCGGCACGTGGACGCGTTGCGCGACTGGATCACGGCCGCGCTGGACATCGCGATCGGTCGTCGACTGCACGAGCGCGAACGTCAGGCGGACGCGCACCGGGACGAGGACCGCGCCGTCGCGGAGCGGGCGACGCGGTCGTTGCGGGCGGTCCTGAGCCCGGCGGAACAAGCTGTTCACGCGGGCACGATCCTCAACGCGGGCCCCGTCCTCGCCGCGTGCGCCCTGGTCGCGAACGACCTGGGCCTGACGCTCACCCCACCTCCCCGTCACACCACTTCGGGTGCCGCCCTGGTCGAGGAGATCGCCGCGTATTCCGGCGTGCGAACGCGCGTCCTCACCCTCACCGGTCGCTGGTGGCGCGAAGACACCGGACCACTGGTGGGTCGCAGGGAAGACACCGGTGACTTCGTCGCGTTGCTCTGGCGGCGAGGTGGATACCAGGTCCATGATCCGGCAACCGATACGGGCGAACGGGTGAACGCCCAAATCGCGGCGAACTACGCCGCCCAGGCGGTCCAGTTCTACCGGCCGCTCGCGGACGGCCCAAGGCCGAAGCGGCGACTGCTCCTGCACGGCGTGCGTGGCAACGGGCGAGACCTCGCTTTGCTCGTGCTGAGTGCGCTCGTGGCGGTGGCGATCAACCTTCTCATCCCCGTCGCGACCGGACAGGTGCTTGGAAGACTCGTGCCCAGCGCCCAGAGCGGGCTCATCGTCCAGGCCGGCGCCATGCTGATCGCGGCCGCCGTCGCGGCGGGCGCGTTCGGCGTGGTGCAGAACTTCACGCTGTTGCGCATCGAGGGCCGTTTCGAAGCGGCCCTTCAGTCCGCTGTCTGGGATCGGATGCTGAGGTTGCCGGTCGCGTTCTTCCGCCGGTTCGGCATCGGTGAGCTCGCGTTCATCGCGCTGGGCGTGGGGTACGTGCGGCAGGCCGTTTCGACCGTCAGCGCCACCATCGTGCACTCCACGATCGTCGCGGTGCTCAACTTCGCGCTGTTGTTCCTGCTCGACGTGAGGCTCGCGCTGCTCGCCACGGTGCTGTTGCTGGTCGCTGCCGCGGTGTTCACGGTGCTGGGCGTTCGGCAGACGTCGTGGCAGGCGAAGTCCGTGCGGCTAGGTCACGAGATCATGAGTCGCGTCTTTCAGACGTTGCGCGGTCTGCCCAAGCTCCGGACCGCCGACGCGACGCGGCGGGCGTTCGCGAACTGGGCTGCCGCGTACGCCGCCCAGAAGGAGATCGACAAGAGGGCGGGCCGGTACCAGAACATCGTCGCGGTGTTCAGCTCGACCTACCCGATCCTGTGCACTGTCGCGTTCTTCGCCGTGATCGCCGGTCCCGTGCGGAACGACCTCTCCGCGACCGCCTACCTCTCGTTCAACGCGAGCTTCGCGATCATGCTGGCCGCGACGATCCAGGTCGCGACAGCGGTGACGACCAGCATCGAGGCGTTCCCGCTCGTGGAACGGATCGTTCCGGTGCTGACCGAACCTCGCGAGGTGCGCGCCGGGGCCGTCGATCCGGGCGAGATCTCCGGCGAGATCACCGTGAACCGGTTGACCTTCAGCTACGCGGAGAACATGCCGCCGGTGCTGGACGACATCTCGTTCCACGTCGGCGCGGGAGAGTTCGTCGCCATCGTCGGGCCCAGCGGGTGCGGCAAGTCGACTCTGCTCCGGCTGCTGCTGGGGCTCGAGCAACCGGCGACGGGCACCGTTCTCTACGACGGCAAGGACCTCGCGACGCTCGACGTGGTCGCGGTGCGCAGGCAGTGCGGTGTCGTGCTGCAGCAGGCGATGCCGTCGGAGGGCAGCATGCTGGACGCGATTACCGGCGGCCGCGGGCACACCGAGCAGGACGCGTGGACGGCCGCCGAGATGGCGGGTCTGCGGGCGGACATCGAGGCGATGCCGATGGGCATGCACACCGTCATCACCGACGCGTCCGCGTTGTCCGGCGGTCAGCGGCAACGTGTCACGATCGCGAGCGCGCTCATTCACCGCCCCCGTGTGTTGTTTCTGGACGAGGCGACCAGTGCGCTGGACAACGAGACCCAGCGCGTCGTCGCGGAGAACACCCGGCGACTGAACGCGACGAGAATCGTTGTTGCGCACCGGCTGTCGACGGTGCAGGACGCGGACCGGGTCGTCGTGCTCGACGCGGGCAAGGTCGTGCAGGTCGGCAGTCCCGCCGAGTTGCTCGCGGATCCGAACGGTCTGTTCCACCGGCTCGCCCGGCGCCAGCTCACCGACGATCCCAGCTGACTCAGCTGTCGCCCACCACCTCGCGGAGCTGATGGCGGCCGCGGACGCCGAGCTTCGCGTAGGCGTGGTGCAGGTGGGATCCGACGGTGCGAGGGGAGAGGTACATGCGCTCCGCGATCTCCCGGTTGCGCAGGCCCTGAGCGGCGTGCCGGACGATCTCCTGCTGCTGGGCGGTGAGCTTGGCCAGCGGTGACTCGGCCTGCTGTCCGCCGACACCAGTGGCGCGCAGCTCGCGGCGGGTGATGCCCGACATCCCCTGCACCCTGAGGCGCTCGAACGTGTCCAGCGCGGCGAGGAGCAACGGCCGGGCGTCGAGTGACCGTCGCTGCCTGCGCAGCCATTGCGCGTAATGCAGCTGTGCCATGGCGTGGTGCAGGGGCCACCTCGACGCGGAGAGGTGGGTCGCCGCGACGCGGTAGTGCTCTTCGACGTCGTCGGTGTCGCCCAGGAGGGCTTCCGCGTGGTGCAGGGTGATGATCATTCGGTCGCTGGGGTGCGCGTGGGCGTAGGCGCGGGCGTTGCGGACGATCGGCGCGATCTCCTGGGCACGGCCGCTCAACGCCGCCGCGAGCGCGAGTTCGGTGAGTGACCGGATCGCGAGATAAGGGTGCCGGGGCAGGCCGTCAGCGGTGAACAATGTTCGCAGCTGCCGGAATGCGCCGTCGTTGTCGCCGTTCACCAGCGCTGCGATCCCGGAGGCGCGCTGGACTCTGGCGTGCGTGGCCCCGTTCTCGAACAAGTCCAGCGGTACATCGTCCGTCCATGCGGGAGGTTCACCGCGCAACGCGCTCAGCTCATCCTGCAGCGCTTTCGCGTCGACTGCGAGGTAGCGGTGCCGACGCAGCAGTGCGATCGCGCGGAGTTTGCACAGCAGGTGACCGGCCTGCTCCCAGTGTCCGGTGGCGATCATCGACGCTGCCACGGCTGGCAGAAATCCAAGGTCGATGCCGCGTACCTGCTGAGTGTCCAGTGCAGTCAGCAGCGGTTGCATCGCGGTGACGCACTGTTCCGGTTCGTCTGCCAGAAACGCGACCACGCCATAGCATTTCCGGCGGATGATTTCGGCGTAGCCGTCCAATGCACGGTGCACCGCCGCGTCGTCGGTACGGACTAGGCGTAAGGCGCGCGCCGGGTCCTCCAGCGCGCGGATGAACTCCCGAGCTGCAGGCCGGACATCGCGAGGGAGCAGGTCTGAGTGTGTGCCGTCATCGGCGCAAAGTTCGCCGAACGAGGACGACACGGCCCGGTAGTGCTCCCGCAGACCGGACTGGAACGCGATCGAGGCCATCAGCGAGATCAGCATGAGGGCGGTTCCGGCCTCGGCTGGGTTGGTCGAACTCAGGATGTTGTGCGCCAGGGAGAACGCTTCACATTGGCGGCCGTCGAGCGCCATGGCATGTGCAGCGCTGACGGCCGCTGCCGCGAGCACGTGCTGGTCGGTCGCCGACCCGACGAGCTTTGCGTGCAGGTCCCGCAGCCACGTCGGGTCGCCGACGTAGTTCGCGGCGTGCAGGGCCTTGGCATAGCGACTGGTTCGTTCATCGGTGGCGGGCGTGTACTCGGCGGAACGCTCGAATGCTCGTGCAGCCGCTTCGAAAGCACCGCGTTCCAACGCGGCTTCGGCCGCCTGTGCCAGCGTCTCCGCAACTGTTTCCTCCGCCAGCACAGTGCTTTCCGCGAGGTGCCACGCGCGCCACTCTGGCGGGGAGACCTTTGCGAGTTCACGATGTACAACGGCACGGTGGCCCGCAGACGCGTACTCGTATGCGGTTTGCTGGATCAGTGGGTGGTGGAAGACGATGCGGCCGCGGGCGATGGTGATCAGGTCGGCGCTCTCGGCCGGTTCCCACGCGGTCAGGTCGTTGCCCATGCCGCTGGCGAGCATCACCGCTCGCAGGTCTCCGTCGTGATGCGCAGCGGCATAGAGCAGCAGCCGGGCCGTTTCCGCCGGCATCGCGCGTACCCGGTGCCCGAAGAGTTCACGGGCGCGATGGCTCATCGTGCCCTCGGGTGAGGCCGCACGGGCCAGTTCCACCAGTGCCAGCGGGTTGCCCTGAGCCCGCCGCAGCACGTCGAGCCGTGCGCACCCGGTCACCTGCCAGGGCAACGCGTCCACCAGCTGAGCGGCAAGCGGAGGACCGAGCGGTTCGAGCTCGATCACCGTCGTGGGACCGATCGCCCAGCAGGGACGGGCGAAACCTCGCGTGGTCACCACTATTGCCACGTTCGCGGTGTCTAGGCCACACAGCACGAATGACAGCAGTTCGTGCGACGCGGTGTCGGCCAGGTGCATGTCGTCGACGAGAACGACGGTGGGGCTCGTGCTTGTGGAGATCCGGGTGAGCAACTCGACCGTCGCCGTGCGCAGCACCAGGTGGTTCAGCGTGCCAGGCTCGGCGGTGATGCCGAGCGCGAGGTGCAGCTCGCGGCGGAGGTGCGCGGGCAGCTTGGCGATCTCGGGCAGTACCGGGCCGAAGAGCTGGCGCAGCAACCCGAACGGCCTCTCGGGCTCGGCCTGTCCACCGCATGCGGCCAGCACCCGGCAGCCCGCACGCGCGGCCGTGTGAGCGGCGATGTCGAGCAAGGAAGTCCGGCCGGAGCCGGTCGCGCCGAGCACGACCGCCGACCGCGCGCCGGTGACCGACGCGGTGACCAGGTCCGTGAGAGCGCTCACATGCGAGTCGCGTCCTACTAGACGATGCTCTGGTGTCATGGTGTGCCCGACCATCCCTGGACTGTAGGTAAGCGCTTTCCGGCTGGCGGGTGCCGGACTGATGTACGGGTGTTGTCCTGCTTACACGAGCGTTGCGCTCCGAGCCAGGTCGGCTGCTCCGAGCAGTCCCGCCCGCGCGCCCAGTCCGGCGGGCCTGATGGTCACCTCGGCGCGGGTCGGGTGCGTGCCGAACCCGGCAAGTGCGCGGCGGACGTGCCCGACGAACCGCGGATCGCAGCTCAGACCGCCGCCGACGATGATCTCCTCGGGGGCGAGGCATGCACCGAGGATCGTCAGGCCGTGCGCCAGATGACCGTCGACGGTGGCGACGACCTGTGTGGCGCGGTGGTCTCCGGCCTCCGCCGCGGCAAGGACGTCCTCGCTGGAGTTCCACCCACAGCGGCGCGCCTCGGCGACGAACGCCGAACCGTTCGCGTACCGCTCCCAGCACCCCGTCGCCCCACACTCGCAACGCCGCCCGCCGGGCATGAGCGGCAGATGTCCCCACTCGCCGCCGAGTCCTCGGTGGCCCTTGGTCGGCCGATCACCGACTACCGTCCCGCCGCCGACTCCCGTTCCGATGGTCACCAGCACGGCAAGGTCGCGGACGCGACCTGCGCCGAACCGGTGCTCAGCCCAGGCGGCCGCGTGCCCGTCGTTGCTCAGCCGTACGTCCTGTCCCAGCGTTGTGTGCAGGAGGCCTCCCAGTGGCAGGGCCTGCCAGCCGAGGTCGAGTGCACACAACACGACGCCCCGGACCTGATCGGCCGGTCCGGGTACTGCGACCCCGACGTGGGACACGGCATGCCGTGCCTGCAAGGCCCGCACGAGGGTGATGATCTTGGTGACCGCCGCGCCGCCCCTCCCTGTGACGGTGTGGGATCCGACGTCCGCCGCCGATCCGTCGGAGTCGACGACTCCGCAGGCGATCTTGGTGCCTCCCACCTCGAGGCAGAGCGCGGGAGTCGAGATCATGCGCTGTCCTCCAGGTCTGGTCTTGCCTGTCGTCCGAGACGTTCGGTAGCTTTGGTTTAGTTTCGTATGCGATCGAAACAAGTGGTCGATGGTAGCAAATAAGAAGCATTCGAACATGTCAAGGTGTGGCAGCCTGGAGGTGCTGTGACGAGCCCGGTACGGCTGGGGTTGATCGGCTGCGGCCGGATCGCCCAGGTCGCCCACCTGCCCGCGGCGGAGAAGGCGGAAGGCATCAAGCTGGTCGCGGTGTGTGATCCGGACGCCTCGGTGACCGGCGCGGTTGCGGCTCGTTACGGAATCGGCACCGTGCACAACGACCACACCGCCCTGCTTGCCGAGCCCTCGATCGAGGCTGTCCTGATCGCCGCGCCCGACCGGTTCCACTTCGACCTCACCAGGGCCGCGCTCGCGGCGGGCAAACACGTGCTCGTGGAAAAGCCCCTGGCCAGCACGGTGGCGGAATGCGACGAACTTGTCGCGCTGGTGCGCACGGGCGGGCTCAAGCTCCAGGTCGGAGCGATGAAACGGCACGACCCCGGCCTGGAGTTCGCCCACCGGTTCGCCGACGCGAAACTCGGCCAGATCCGTTCCTTCCACGCCTGGTACCGCATCGGCAGCATTCGGCCCGGCGTCGAAGCGACGTTGTTCCCGAAGGTCTTCGACGACGACATGCGACGGCACGCCGAGACGACGTTCAAGGTCGACCGGGAGCGCTACCTTCTCGCTACCCACGGTGCGCATGTGTTCGACACCGTGCGGTTCCTGCTCGGCGACGTGAAGGCCGTGACGGCGGCGCACCGGGGGTTCGGGCGCGACCACGCCTGGAACGTGCTCGTGACGCTGGCGTCCGGTGTGGTCGGCTCAGTGTCGATCACTGTGGACGTAGCGGGTGACGGGGCCGAGGGGATCGAGGTGTTCGGCGCGACCGGGCAGGTGGCCGTGCGCACCCACTTCCCGTTCTTTCGCAGGGCGTCCGACGTGTGGGCGTACAGCCTCGCGGACGGCGTGGCCACCGTGCCGGTGCTGGCCGACACCGACGCCTACGAACGACAGGTGGAGGCGTTCGCGCGCGCGGTTCGTCGTGATCTGCCCGTCAGCCCGGACGCGGAGGACGGTCTCGAGGCGGTCCGGATGATCGCCGCCGTGGAACAGTCCGTCGTCGCGGGTGCGGAGGTGCTCCTGTGACTTTTCCCGCGCGCCTCGGCGTTTTCGCTCGCACCTTCGTCCGTGACCGGCCCGCGGAGGTGTCGGCCGCCGTCGCGCAGGCCGGGTATTCGCTGGCCCATTGGAACTTCGCGGCGATCGGGCTGCCCACGCTCGGCGACGGCGTGGCCGAGGACGTGTTCGCGGACGTGCGCACGGCGTTCGAGGCAGACGGTCTGCGCATCCCCAGCGTTTCGGGCAGTTTCAACGCGATCGAACCCGACCCGGAGTGGCGCGCCGAGCAGGTCCACCAGGCGGTGCGGCTGATCGGGCAGGCTCCGTTGTTGGGCGCGGAGATCGTGACCCTGTGCACGGGCACGCGCAACACCCAGAACATGTGGCGCTCTCACCCGGAGAACACGAGCGCGTCGGCGTGGCGCGACCTGAGGGTCACGCTCGACGCGCTGCTCGTGGCGGCGGACGAGGCAGGGGTCGTACTCGGCGTCGAACCCGAGGCGGGCAACGTGGTGAACGACGCGTACGTCGCGGCCCGGCTGCTCAGCGAGCTCGGTGTCGACGCGCCGGTCGGCATCGTCTTCGACCCGGCGAACCTGCTCTCGCCTGGCACGCTCCACCGTCAGATCGACATCCTCACCGAGGCAGCCGATCTGCTCGGGCCCCAGGTCGTCGCGGTGCACGCCAAGGACGTGGTGGACAGCGGGTATTCGGCGGCCGGTGCCGGAGGCATGGACTACGGCCTCGTTCTCCGGTTGCTCGACCGGATTCCGCCGGTGCCGGTGATCGTCCAGGACGTGAGCGAGGTTGACGCCGTCAGGGTACGTGGCGATCTTCTCGCGTGGCACCGTGTTGTCAGATCATGACCGGGCTTCGCCGCACGCCGCAGCCGCCCTGACCACAATGCGTGAGCTGCGATCGAACTTCCGGCTCAGGACAGCAGCCGCCTGCTAACGTCGTGGGTGTGCCCGCGGAACAGCCCGTTTTCGCCGAGGAACGGCAGCAGAAGATCCTCGCGATGGTCAACGCGCAGGGACGCGTTCGCATCGCCGAACTGGTGACCTTGCTGAAAGTGTCGGAACCGACGATCCGCAAGGACCTGAGCGCGCTCGAGGAGCAGCGGCTGGTGCGTCGCACGCACGGCGGCGCGATCGCGGTGCACACCCAGTTCGAGCGCACGATCGCCGCGCGCAGCGAGTTGCACGGCGCGGCCAAGGACCTGATCGCCAAGGCGTGCCTGGCGGAGATCGTCGCCGGTGACTCGATCTTCCTTGACAGCGGCACCACTGTGCAGCGGATCGCCGAGGCGCTGGACCAGGTCCACGTGAACGTGCTGACGAATGCGCTGGGCGTCGCCGCGACGCTGGCCGACCGACCGATGGTCCGGCACACGCTGCTCGGAGGTTCGGTGCGGTCGCTGGGTGGCACGCTGGTCGGCCCGGTGGCGATCGAGACGCTCGGCCGGTTCACCGTGAACACCGCGTTCATCAGCGCGAGCGGCTTCACCCAGGACGGCGTGTCCGTTGCCGACGTGGCCGAGGCCCAGGTCAAGCAGGCCGTGATCGAACGGGCGCGCCGGGTCGTGCTGGCGGTGGACAGCAGCAAGTTCGGCGTGCAGGACTTCGTCGCCGTCTGCCCGCTCGACAGAATCGACGTCGTGATCACCGAGGCCGCGTGTGACGACGTCAAGGCGATCTGCGCTGAGCACGGGGTGCGGCTGATGATCGTCTGAGCGGGTGGGGCAGGTGCAGGCCGTCGCCGGTCCAGCGGATTCCGCGTAGATCGCGCACGGTCACGGCAGCCGGCGCGCCGAGGCCGACGCCGACCACCTGTGCCGGCTTTGCGGCGAGACCCGCGGCTATCCCGGTGAGGCTGTCCTCGAAGATCACGCACTCCCCGATCGGCAGACCGAGCGAGGCGGCACCGCGCAGGTAGCCCTCAGGATCGGGTTTGCCACACGTCACGTCTTCGCTGGTGATGGTGACCGGTGGCGGTGGCAACCCGGCGGCGGCGAGCCGGGCCGCCAACAGACCAGGGGAAGCGGACGTGACCACACCCCAGTTCTCCGGCAGGGCTGCGAGAAGCTGAGCAGCGCCGGCGATCGGTGAGGTCATGGCGGCGCCGTCGATCTCGATGCGGTCGATCCGCAGCAGAGCGGGCTTGTGCAGGACCAACGGCAGGTGCAGGCGCACGGTGTCCCATGAACGCCGTCCATGCACGCCTTTCAGCACTTTGGTGGGGTCGAGTCCGTACTCACAGGCCCACTGCGTCCACGCCCGCTCCCCCGCGAGGGTGGAGTCGACGAGGACACCGTCCACGTCGAACAGCACACCGCGGCAGTCCAGCTTCACGGCGCGATCACTCTCTTCAGAGAGGCGCGGTCGTCGTGCTGCGCCAGACCGAACCGGTGCGTCACCAGGCCGTCGGGCCGGATGCGTTCCGTCCGCAGCATTCGCATCGCGCGGTCGAAGCCGAAGGAACGGGTGAAAGGTGCATTGACGGTCAGTTCACCGTGGAGGAAGTCATAGGGGTTCACGGACAGCGGCGCAGTTCCGCCGCCATTCCGTAGATCAGCAAAGTGCAGCCCTCGTGCAGCAAGCCGAGCCCGTGCGACATCGCCGACGGGGACCCGGTCGCGTCGATCATCGCGGCCAGCCCGTCCGGCGCCAGGCTCCGCAGTTCCGCCGCGGCGTCGGGCTTTGACGGCGTCGAGGACGTGACCGTCACCCGCCCGACGGCGGCGCGCAGCAGTTGCGTGACGAGCCGGCCGCCTGGTCTCGTCTCCGACGATCGGCACGCCGCTGTCTGTTTGCGCGCGGAGCAGGTCCAGGCCGTGGATGGCGCAGGAGAACGGCTCGGCGAACCCGTCGGGCGTGGTGACGACGAACGCCTCGGGGTTCTCGCTGAGACCCGGCTGAGCGCGCCGGCGGCACGCGCAGCCGCGGCAGGGGACCACGTTGTCGACGGCGACCAACTGAACCGTGGCAAACCTGGTAGCGCCTTCCCCGAGAGCGACGACCTCGCCCACCATCTCGTGCTTCGGCGCCAATCGGTACATCGGACCGAGCTCGCCGGTGTGCCGGTTTACCCCCGCGCCGCAGACACCGGTGACAAGAACGCCGAGTAGCACCCCGCTGTGTACCAGTTCAGGATCGGTGAAGGGCTGCTCCAGCGGCCGGGTGCACCGGATGGTCTTCAAAACGGCGTTCTTCCGATCGGCGGGGCAGATCAGGTGCAACTGTTGAGCCTCTGGCAGCTGCTGGCGACGGCGACGGCGACGAAGGCGCTCCCACCGAGGAGCGCCGAGAGAGTGAGCGCTGCGGCTATGGCGCGCTTGACCACAGTGGATCTCCGGCTCATTTCGGTTCTCCGCAAGGAAAGGTTCATTTGTGCACAATGGACAGACTTCCGCGAGTGCCCGCCGTGTTCAGGCACGGCGGGCACTCGCGACGTCACCGCGCGGGCAACGTCGCCCTGATCGGCGTGTGGACCTCGCGCAGCCGCTGCCCGGTTCGCGCGTTGCCCGCCGCCACCACCTCAGCGAGGATGGACAGGGCGGTCTCGGCGAGTGAAGCTCCGCCGAGGTCAAGTCCGGCCGGGCCGTTCAGGCGGTCCAGACCGGTGGTTCCGTGCAGCCGCAGCAGCCGCCGGGCGTGGGTGGCCCGGCTGCCCAGCGCGGCGACGTGTCCCGCTCCGCTCAGCAGGGCCGCACGGATGGCGCGGTCGTCGATGCGAGGGTCGTGCGTGAGGGTGACGACGGCATCCGCGGCGGTGAGGTGGATGCCGCCGATCCATTCGTCCGGCCACGCGCGGATCACCTCGCAGCTGGCCGGAAACCCTCCGGACATCACGTGACCGGGGCGTGGATCCAGGATGATCACTCTGCGGTGCAGCGGTTCCGCCAGCCTCGCCAGTACCGCGGCGAGATCGGTGGCCCCGATCAGGACGAGAGTGCTGCGCAGTACCAGCTCCTCCACGAACGCGGGTCCGCCGGTACCGCGCCACGTGGCGGTGTCCGCCACCGACCACGAGTACGGCGGCTCCAGCTCGACGCGCACCGCCAACGGCCGGTCGTCCGCCAGCGCCGAGGTGATCGCGGCGCGGATCGGCGCCGCAGGGGTACGGGTGAGCAGAACCTGGAGTTCGCCCGCACATGCCGGCGTTTCCTCCCACGGCATCAGGTGCGCGCCGGGTGACACCGCGGCCACCTTGGGCGCGGCGCCGTCCAGCACCGCGCGGGCCGCGTCCAGGACCATGCCTTCAACGCAGCCGCCAGACACCGAACCGCGCCACGTGCCGTCTTCTGCGATAGCCATGGTGGCGCCGAGCGGCCGGGCGCCTGGACCGTCGCGGTCCACCAGACGAGCCAGCACGACGTCGTGACCCGCGTCGTGCTGAGCCTCGACGAACGGCCAGATTTCCCGCAGCACGGCGCTCATGCCTCGACGACGCGGTCAAGTCTGATCGGCAGATCCCGTTGACGCTTGCCGGTGGCGTGCCAGACGGCGTTCGCGATGGCGGCGGCAACCGCCACCACGCCGATCTCGCCCGGACCCTTCATCCCGAGCGGGTCGTCGGGCTCGTGGTCGTCGACGAAGTCGGCGTCGATGAACGGCACGTCCGCGTTCGCCGCGAAGTGATAGCCGGCGAAGTCCGCGTTTACGTGTCTGCCGGTGACCTCGTCGCGCACGATCTCCTCCTGCAGCGCGATCGACAAGCCCATGATCATCCCGCCGACGAGCTGGCTGCGGACCATCAGCGGGTTGACCACGCGGCCGACGGCGAAGCGTCCGACCAGCCTGCGCACCCGCACCTCGCCGGTGGCGGGATCGACGGCGACCTCGGCGAAGATCGCGCTGTACGAGTGTCGTTCGCGGTGCGGTCGGGACGTGATCGCCTCCGTGGTGTCGGAGGTGACCGACACCGGCAGCGGTGGCCCGGACGCCAGCTTTTCGCGCAGGTCCGCGGCCGCCGCGACGATCGCCCAACCCCACGACGTCGTGCCCAGCGACCCACCGGCCTGCCAGGCGGGACCGATGGCGCTGTCGCCGATCTTCAGGCGGATCCTGTCCCATCCGACGTGCAGCGCGTCGGCGGCGATCGCCTGCAACGCGGTGCGCGCCCCTGTGCCGATGTCGATCGCCGCGATCGAGACGGTGAACGTGCCGTCCCGCTCCGCCGTGATCGTCGCGGACGACGGGAACGCCGAGGTGAAGAACGAGGTGCCCGCCATGCCGGTGCCGATCAGCAGTCCGCCCTCCCTGCGGCGGCGCGGCCGGTGGTCGCGACCCGCCCAGCCGAACCTGCGCGCACCCTCGGACAGACAGCGGTGGAAGTTGCGGCTGGTGAACGGGAGTCCGGACACCGGCCCGACCTCCGGTTCGTTGCGCTTGCGGAGTTCCAGCGGGTCCATCAGCAGCCGCTCGGCCAGTTCGTCCATCGCGGACTCCAGCGCGAACGAGCCCGGCGCGGTGCCGGGCGCGCGCACCGACGCCACCGGCAGGATGTTCAGCGGCACCACGTTGATCCTGGTGCGGATCGCGTCGGCCGCGTAGAGCGTCTTGGCGATCTCCACGCAGTTCTCGATGAACTCCGCCTTGCCGGAGATCTCGAACGCGGCCTCGTGCCCGATCGCGCGCAGCCTGCCGTCCCTGTCGGCGCCCAGCCGCACGCGCTGGTCGGTGCGCGGCCGCGAGGACGTCGTCAGGAAGACCTCCTCCCTGCTCAGCTGCACGCGCACCGGGCGGCGGAAGACCATGGCGGCCATCGTCGCCAGGATCAGTTGTGGGCCGACCCCGGTCTTCGAGCCGAAGCCACCGCCGACCTGCTCCACCTGGACGCGCACCTCTGCCAGAGGCTTGTCGAACAGTGTCGCGAGAGAAGCCGCGACGCCGTACGGAGCTTGGTTCGAGTCGCTCGCGCGCACCGCGCCGTTCTCCAGCCACACCGTCGCCACGTGCGGCTCCATCGCGCAGGACTGCTGGGCGGGTGTGGTGTACCGCTCGTCCACCACGACGGCGGATCTGGCCAGTTCGGCGTCCAGGTCGCCCTTGTTCGCGTCCGGGCCGAACGTCGGCAGCGCGGGCCGGAGCGCCGGGTGGTCAGGAGAGAACGCGATGTCGGGCGGCTGCTCCACATAGGACACCCGCAGCTGCTCGGCTCCGGCACGGGCCTGTTCCGGAGTCTGGGCGACGACGAGCGCGACTGGCCAGCCGCCGTTGACGATCAGGTTGTCCTGCAGCAGCTGCAACTGGCCGTCCGGCCCGAAGAACGGGGTGCCCGCCTTCGGGTTGAGCCGCGGCGCGTTGCGGTGGTCGATGACACCGATCACGCCGGGCGATGCGAGCGTGGCGCTGGTGTCGATGGCGGTGATGCGGCCACGGGCGATCGTCGCGGTCACCATCGCGCCGTGCACGAGCCGGTCGACCTCCAGGTCGGCGGTGTAGCGCGCCTTGCCACTCACCTTGTCCCGGCCCTCGACTCTGGTGCGGGGCGAACCGATCGCCTTGCCGGGCGTGGTCTGCTCCGCGTCCATCGCCGCTTCCGCGCTGCCGCCGGACGAGACGGACAGCGCGGCGGCACCGAGGCCCATGCCCTTGAGCACCTGTCGGCGCGTGGTCATCGTGTCACTCCCATCCGGGTCAGCGGGCGATGTCGGTCAGCACGGCCTGTATCAGGTTGCGTGCGAGCGTCAGCTTGTAGCCGTTGTGGGGCAACGCTTTCGCGGCGGCGAGTTCGGCTTCGGCCGCGGCGCGGAACCTCTCCGGGTTGGCTGGGCCGCCGCGCAGCCTCTCTTCGGCGATCTTCGCCCGCCATGGGTGCGAGGCGACGCCGCCCAGCGCGATGCGCACCTCGCGCACCTTGCCGAACCGCACCTTCAGATCCGCCGCCACTGACACCGTCGCGAAGGCGTACGAGGCGCGTTCACGCACCTTGCGGTATCGCGACCGCTCTCCTGCAGCGGCGCGGGGGAGTGTCACCGATGTGATCAGCGCGCCGGCCGGTAGCGTCGTCTCCACGTGCGGCGTGTCACCGACTGGCCAGAAGAACCGCGAGATCGGGATCTCTCCCTTGCCGTCCAGCGTCTCGTACTGCACGACCGCGTCGAACAGCATCATCGGCACGGCCATGTCCGACGGGTTCGTGGCGACGCAGGCCGTTGACGCGCCGAGAATCGCGTGGTTGTGGTGCACGCCGTTCAGCGCGGCGCAACCAGTGCCGGGTGTCCGCTTGTTGCACGCCGAGGCCAGGTCTGTGAAGTATGCACACCTGGTGCGCTGCAACAAGTTTCCGCCGACTGTCGCCATGTTGCGCAGCTGCCCGGACGCACCGGCCAGCACCGCCTGCGACAGTGCCGGGTAGCGGCGGCGGATCTCCGGGTCGGCGGCGGCGTCGCTGTTCGTCGTCGTCGCACCGATCACGAGATCACCGTTGTGAGCCTCGCGTACCCCGGCCAGCGGCAGGGAACGCACGTCCACCAGGCGAGCGGGTGTCTCGACGCCACGCTTCATCAGGTCGACGAGGTTCGTGCCGCCCGCGAGGAACTTGGCGTTCTGCTGGCCGGACACCGAGGTCAGCGCGTCGCGGACGGCGGTGGCCCGGCGGTACGCGAACTCCTTCACTTCTTCACCTCCGCACGTCCGGCGGCGTCCAGAACGGCCCGCACGATCGACGGATAAGCGCCGCAGCGGCACAGGTTTCCGCTCATCCGCTCGCGCACCTCGTCGGCGTTGAGCGGGCGGCGCGGGCAGTCGGGGGAGACGTCCTCGGTGACGGCGCTCGGCCAGCCGGCCTTGTGCTCGGCGAGCACACCGACGGCGGAGCACAGCTGACCCGGAGTACAGAACCCGCATTGGAGCCCGTCGAGCCGCACAAACGCTTCTTGGACCGGTCGCAGTTCGTCGTGGCTGGCCAATCCTTCGACGGTGGTGATCTCGGCGCCCTCCGTAGCGACCGCGAGCGTCAGGCACGACACCACGCGCCTGCCGTTCACCAGCACCGTGCACGCGCCGCACTGGCCGTGGTCGCAGCCCTTCTTGGGGCCGGTGTTCCTCGTGTTCTCCCGCAACGCGTCCAGCAGCGTGCGGCGGTTGTCGATGGCCAGCCGGTGCGTTCTTCCGTTGACCTTCAACGATATTTCACTTCGAGTGGCGTCCGTCATCGGCCTCCCCTTCGACTGGTTCGATCAAATCAGCGTGCAGGGGTCGGGAGTGGCCTGATCCTGCCGACCTCTTGCCTGATCGTGCTGACTCCACTTCAGGGCGGGAATCGTCAGCTCGGCGACGAGTTCGTAAGAGCGCAATCGGTCCTTGATGCCGTGCAAGGGTGTCAGGATCATCAGCTCGTCCGGCCTGATCGCGTCCACAAGCGACCACAGACCGGCGCGAACGGTGTCCTTCGACCCGGCGACCATGCGGGCGTACTCGTTGTCCATCCGGACTCGCGCGGCGTCGTCGTAGGCGTGCGCCGAGGCCTGCTCCGGAGTCGGCAGCAGCTCAGGGCGTTTGTCGCCCAATGCCACGCCCATCAACGTCGGCCCTGCGAGCCAGCGAGCCTGCTCGTCTGTTTCCGCCGCGATCACCGGGCACGGGATCATGACGTGTGGTGCGGCGAGTGCGGCCGAGGGCTCGAAGAGATCGCGGTAGAGCGCTACGGCGGCTGCTGTCTTCTGCGGGAAGAAGTGGTGCGCGAACACGTACCGCACACCGAGCTTCGCGGCGAGGCGCGCGCTCGCTTCGCTGGACCCGAGAATCCAGAGCGGAGGAACGTTCTCCTCGGCGGCGATCACGCGCACTGCTCCCGCCCGAGGCGGACCGAAGTACCCGGCGAGTTGAGCCACCTCCTGGGCGAAGGTGTCCTCCTTCGTCAGTGGACGGCCGCGCAGCAGCTCCGCCGTCTTCGGATCGGCACCGTGCGCCCGGCCCACACCCAGGTCGATCCGGCCGGGGAAGAGCGCTTCGAGAGTCCCGTACTGCTCTGCGATCGCGAGTGGGGAGTGGTTGGGCAGCATCACGCCACCCGAGCCGACGCGCAGGCGCCGGGTCGCCGCCGCGACCCGGCCGATCAGGACACCGGGTGCGGCACTGGCGAAGCCCGGCGCGTTGTGGTGTTCGGTGAGCCAGAAGCGGTGGTAGCCGAGCTCTTCGACGTGCCGGGCCAGCTCGATCATGTCGCGGTAAGTCGACCGGACGTCGCCACCGTGCGCCACGAGGGACAGGTCGAGAACGGAAAGTCGCATCCCTGCCAGTGGGCAGTCAGGGCTGCTCGGCCTGCTGGGCATGCGGCTCTCCTCTGAAGGTCGGGAATGGGGACCACCGCACCAAGTCATTCAGCCGGTCTCGCTCGCGTCAACGATGTGGCCGACATTGTTCGGTTGACTGTTCGGGTGCGGCTCATATGGCGTCTCACGTTTCGGGCTAGATGTGTACCGTCATTAATCATCTGAATCGTTGACCGCGCTTGTCATAAATGTTCTTCTCTGTCTGTCCAGACATTGCTGAGTGGAAAGGAACGAACATGACGGACGAAACTCCGAACGGCTCCGGCGATCTGAGTCCTGAGATCGCGGACACCGAGCTGGGCAGCGTTTCCGCTGGTGCCGACGAGCCGCCGCGTTACTGCGGCGCGCAGAGCTGTCAGCCGAACTGGAACGCCAGCGCACCACCGGTCCACGAGTGACGCGCGCTTCCGTCGATCTCGAGGTCGGCGGAAGTGACTTCGCGGCTCCAGTGGTGATCTCCCGTGGCGTCGAGTGGGCGGTCCGGCCGTCCTGTGAGGCACCGTTGGTGACGATGCTCGGCCAACCGGGTGCGGGCTCTCGTTCGAAGGTTGAGGACGGGGACCGCCGAGCGTTCTTCAACCTGTTGTGACTGGTTGGAGTAGGTGCGAGGAGTGCCCGGTGCGCCTGATGAGAGCGTGTCCAGTCCCATTCGGGGCATCCACGAACAAACGCACCCGATCATGAGGATGGAAAGCGCTCACTGAACCGGGCTGTTCGTCTGGTCTCCGCTCGCGTCAACGATGTGGGCGGCATTGTTCGGTTGACTGTTCGGGTGTGGCTCGGACGGCATCACGCGTTCCGGTTTAAATGTTTACCATCGTCGATACTCCGAATCGATGATGGGCGTTTGCAGAGAATGATATATCTGCCTGCATGGGATTTGCTGAGCGGAAAGGAAAGAATGTGACGGACGAAACTCCGAACGGCTCCGGCGATCTGAATCCTGAGATCGTAGACACCGAGCTGGACGCCGTTTCCGCTGGTGCCGACGAGCCGCCGCGCTACTGCACCGCGGCGAGCTGCCAGCCAGAGCAGTGGAAAAGTTCACCGCCCATCCGCGACTGATGTGTGCTTCCGCCGATCCTGAGGTCGGCGCACGCGACTCTCCAGGGCTCCTGGGGGCTCCAAGGGGCGACCTCAAGTTCGCCCCTTGGAGCCGTGGGATTCCGCATTGTCACCACCCGCGGAAGGAGAACGGGATGACGCACGACTTTCGGTGCGCCGATGTCGCGCTGGTGCGCGCAGCGCTCGGATCCGCTGCTGCCGCGGACGAGTTCGCGGGTGAGGGAGATGTCGCGGCGCTGGAGGCGGCGGCGAAGGACGGCCTGCTGCGGGAAGCGGTGGTCGTGGCGAGCCCGTCGCTCGACGCGGCATGGGACAAGGCGCTGTTCAACAGCGGAATGTCAGCGGCGAAGCTGCGTCGCACCGCACATGCCGTGGAGCGTTATCGGCTCAGGTTCTCCTCCCGGGCGACGCCGTTCGGCCTGATGGCGGGAGTGGCGGCGGCGAGCTTTGGACCGCGCACCAGGGTCCGCTGGGGATCGCACCACGTCAGGAACGCGCGGGTGGACCTGGAATGGCTGCTGGGACTGGTGGACCGGCTGGAGCGCGAGCCGGACGTGCTGAGGACGGCTCGGGTCGTCACCAACGACCTCGCTTTCGTCCGGGACGGCAGACTGGTCGTGCCGTGCCGGTCGTCGTTGCCGCCGCTGCGAGCCGCAACCGAGCGCTCGGTGCGTCGGACACCGGCGGTCGCGTTCGTGACGAGGCGGGCCTGCGGAGGTCGCCCGCCGACCTTCGCGGACCTGGAGCACGAGCTGCGTGAGCGTTATCCGGCAGCGGATCCGGCCCGGTGCACGCGGTTGCTCGTCGATCTCGTCGAGGCCGAGGTGCTGCTGACTGACCTACGCCCGCCACTGACAGCAGCCGACCCGCTCGACCACGTGCTGACGCGCCTGCGTGAAGCGGATGAACTGCCGCTGTGGTGCCGTGACCTCGCCGGCGAACTCGCCGCGGTGCGCGACGACCTGGCCGAGTACGTGCGCACACCGCTCGGCGGCGGGCGAGCCAGCTGGAAGGTGGTCACCGATCGCATGCGGAAGCTGAGCGAGGGTGAGCGGTTGATCCAGGTGGACGTCGGCCTGGACGCCGAAGTCCACTTGGGACAGACCGTGCGCGAGGAAGCCGAGGAACTCGCGCAGACGATGTGGCGGATCTCGGCCGGACTGTCGGTGCCGGTCCGGCTGGGGGAGTACCACCACGAGTTCGTGGAGCGCTACAGCGTCGGCAGGCCGGTGCCGTTGCTGGAACTGCTCGATCCCGACGTCGGCCTGGGTGCTCCGGCGGAATACCGATTCCCGCCGAGTCACCGGATGTCGCGCTCCGCACCCACCGCGAGCACGCGGGACGTGGCGCTGCTCGCGCTCGCCCACGAGGCCGCGTACTCGGGCGCGCTGGAGGTGCTTCTCGACGACACGCTGCTCGAACGGTTGTCCGGTGAGGGCGTGCCCCCGCCGTCGTTCGACCTGCTGACGCAGCTGCTCGCCGACTCGCCCGAGGCGATCGACCGGGGTGACTTCCGGCTGCTCGCCGAAGGCGGTGGCGTGCTGGGCGGTGCGTTCGCCGGCCGGTTCGCGCCGTTGCTCGGCGTGGCGGACGAACGATTCGCCGAGATCCTCACAACAGCACCCACCGACAACCCGGACGCGGTCAGGGCGCAGTTGGTCGTCCAGCCGTTCCGCGGACCGGCCGGTGCCGTGGCCCAGGTGCCGCGCCGTTTCGACCACGTGATCACCATCGCGGCGTTCGCCGATCAGGCAGAGGGGCAACTGGGTCTCGCCGACCTCGCCGTGGTGGCCGACGCGGACCGGCTGGCGCTGGTGTCGGCGAGCCTGGGCACCGAGATCGTGCCCACCACACCGTCGATGCTCGCCACCGCGAACCACTCGAGCAACGTGGCGAGGTTCCTCGACGACCTGGGGCGGTTCGGCGGGCGGCAACCACACTGGTACTGGGGGACGGCCGTGAGCTTGCCCTACCTGCCGCGAGTGCGTCGCGGCCGGAGCATCCTCGCCTCCGCCCGGTGGCACCCGGCCGCACCGGAACTGGCCGCTGCACCCGACTTCGACAGCTGGTGCGAGCTCTTCGCCGAGTGGCGTGCCCGCTGGCGGGTTCCTGACCGCGTGCGGATGTACGACCCTGTCACCTGCCTTCACTTCCATCTCGACCTCACCGCGATCTCGCACCTGTCCCTGCTCCGGCACGATCTCGGCCGCAACCCGGACATCAGGCTGGAGGAAGTCCCCGGCGGGGGCGAGTTCGGCGCAGGCTGGCTCGGTTTCCCCGGCACCCAAGGCCACGCCAACGAGATCGTGTTCTCTGTGCAGCGGACCGAACAGGTGCGCACGCGGCCGGTCAAGGTGGCTCCGAGACGGGAGCGCAGGGTGTTCCGGCCTGGCTCGGAATGGCTCTACGCCAAGGTTTACTGCTCACGGGAGCGGCAGAACGCCATCCTGGTGGACCACCTACCACTGCTCCTCTGGCAGCTTCCGTCCGCAGTGGACAGCTGGCACTTCGTGCGCTACCGCGACCCGGAACCCCACTTGCGGCTGCGCTTCCACCTTGCCGCGGCGACGCTTCTGCCCGACGTCCTGGCCGCGCTGCACGACTGGTCGGCTTCGCTGCGCGCCGCGTGCGTCGCGGATCGGCTGGTGCTGGACTCCTACGACCCAGAGCTGGAGCGCTACGGCGGACCGGCCGCGATGGACTGCGCCGAGCAGGCCTTCCACGCTGACAGCACCGCGTGTCTAGACCAGCTGGTGCTGTTGCGCGACAGCAAGTTCCGCGCTGACCCGACTGTCCTGCTCGCTGCGGACTTCCTCGACGCCGAGCGCCGGTTCCTGGGAGCGGACTCGTCCGGTGGCTGGTTGCGCACCGTCGCCACGCCCCTGGAGGTGCACGAGGTCCCGGCGCACCTGCGCGCGCAGGCGAAGGAGCTCCTGGATCCCGGAGGCGACTGGACGCACCTGCGAGCCGAACCCGGCGGCGAGCGCTTGATCGAGATATGGGAACGCCGGGCACCTGCCCTCGCCGCGTACGGCGGGTTGTTGCGTGACCTCGGCGAGCAGGCGTGGTTCGAGCGCGGATCGGTTCTCTCATCACTTCTGCACATGCACCGCATCCGCCTGCACGGCGTCGACCACCGCCTGGCCGAGCACCAGGCGCTGGCCCTTGCCCGTGCGGCGGCGTTCGCACACCAACGTCGGCTACTGCACCGAGGAGACGTTCGATGACGACCATCAGCGTTCACGTTCTGGCCCGGTTCCACGACGGGTGGCGCATGTGCGTGACCTCGTCACTGCCCACCGTGCGATCCGGCGCGGTGGAACCGGGAGAGGTCCGGGCGGCAGCCGCACTCCGGCACGTGGCCGCCGAGACGGGTTACGAGGCCAGGCTGGTGGCCGCGCTGAGCCCGGACGGCCACGTCCTCCCCCTGTCGGACAGCGCGGAGCGGTTCGTCGCCGTCGCCGACCGCGCCTACTTTCCCGCGATGAGAGTGGCGTCCGTACAGTGGTTGCGCGAGTCCGAAGTGGATGGTTCAGATCCGCTCGCCGGGCGGGTGTTCGGGCAGATCGAGGACTTGGTGACCGCGCCAGCCGTCCAGCGCGACGAGGAACTCCGGCGCGAGCTGCTGCGCAGGCACGAGAAGGACCAGGCGGCGCGCCTGGCCTGGTGGACGGACAGGTCCGAACCGAACCGGCTGCGGGTCCTCGAAGTCGACAGGGAGAACCTCCCGTGGCTGAAAGAACTCGTCCTCGCCCAGGGCTGGCCGAGTACCGCGCTCGTCGGAGAGGACGGTGCCGAAGCGGCCTGGTACCTGAGCCTGCACGCCGACCTCGACAAGGCGTTCCAGCTCCACTGCGTGGACCTGCTCGGCGTCGCGGTCACCGAGGGCGCGGTGCCCGCGAAGCACTTGGCCTACCTGGAGGACCGGGTGCGAGTCTTCAGCGGTCGGCCGCAGATCTTCGCCACGTTGGTGTGGACCAACGACGAGGGTCGCAACATCTGCTACTCCACTGTGGACCCCGAGACCGTGCACGAACGCCGCGCCGACTGGGGGCTCGCCAACCTGCCGCCCGCTGAGTTCCAACAGGTGGCCGAGATGAGTTGAGACAGATCAACCCGGCCTGCAAGCGATTGCGCAGTTTGAGTCGTTCGTTTGACTCTGGTTGGGTCATTCGATGCCTACGTCCGGGGCAGATGGGAGAATCAGGCAAGAAACGAAGAGGATCAATCCTGCCTACATGCCTGTTAGGCAGGCAGTATCGGTGTTGTCGAAGTCGAACCGAACAAGACAGGTGGGCAGAATATGCGAGTCGCGATCGTCACTGGTGGAAGCTCTGGTATCGGGCGGAGCACGGCAGCCGAGCTCGCTCGGCGTGGTGCCGCCGTGATCCTCACCTACAGCTCGAACGAAGCTGGCGCCAAGGAAGCGGTCTCGGCCATCGAGGGCGAAGGCGGCACCGCGATCGCCCTGCCACTGGACGTGGGCCGTAGCGACACCTTCCCGGCGTTCCGCGCCCAGGTCACCGAGGTGTTGAAGGTCTGGGACCGCGACTCGTTCGACGTCCTGGTGAACAACGCGGGCTTCGCCCGGACTGCGCTGTTCGAGGACACGACCGAGGACCTGTTCAACGAGTTCTTCCGCGTTCTGTTGAAGGGCCCGTTCTTCCTCACCCAGACCCTGCTACCGCTCATGACCGATGGCGGGGCCGTCGTCAACACCTCGAGCAGCGCGGTGGCGCACGCAGAAGCCGGCTACTCCGGCTACGCCACCATGAAGGGAGCGCTCATCGTCCTGACCCGATTCCTGGCCAAGGAGCTCAGCCCACGCGGCATCCGCGTCAACGCCGTGTCGCCCGGCGCCACCAGGACCCGTCTCAGCGACAACGTCTTCGAACGTCACCCTGAGGTGATCTCAGCCCTCGCGGCCAAGACAGCCCTCGGACGGATGGGCGAGCCCGACGACATCGGAGTGGCGATCGCGGCATTGACCGGTGACGACGGCCGCTGGATCACCGCGCAGAACATCGAGGTGTCCGGCGGCTTCGCACTCTGACCAGATCTACCACGGCGAGTCGGGGCAGCCACTCACGCGGCTGGCCCGTCTCGCCGTCAAACTGCGCAACGCCACAACCGGACCACGCCTCGCGTTTTCTGGATGAACGCGCCACCACTTACGAGCGTTGCGATGGTTCACCTCGTCGTCCGATTGGTTGTCGGGCCCGCTGCGGTGATGGAGAAGCGCGGTCACTACCTTCGTCTGTTCGCGCGGGGCATGAACAAATCCGGGCGTGCCGGACCGTTGGGTGTTGCGCGCAGGACTCGCCCGCTGCGGGTGACCGCCGACATCGGCAAGGTCCGGTGTGGACGTGGATGAGTACGAGCGAGCGGGTGTCGGCGCCTCGACAGGCACTGGACGGCTTTCCCGGACTCTTGATCGCGGCGATTCAGGGGCCCAGGGCTATCGCGGCCGGTGCCAGGTCCTGCGTGACTATCTGCGTCCGCGTCAGCGCACAGGTTCCCGCGCGTGTCCTCGGCGCCAAAGGTTCCGTCGGCCGTCGGTTTGGATCATGTGCATCCCGAGAACTCGACTGGTGACGATCCGCGGCAGCTGGGCCAGACCCTGAGCCCAAGCCCACGAACTGACTGTGCTGCCAGGACATGGTCGCTCGTTCGCCACCGCGTTGTTCGCCCTGCGCGGTGATCGTCTCGAGGAGTGGTTGGCTGCGGTCGACGCCGATGCCCTGCCCGCGTTGTGCTCGTTCGTGATAGGCGTGCGGCGCGACCAGGACGCTGTTGCCGCAGGACTGACATTGCCCTGGAACTTCGGCCCGTCGACCGCATCAAGATGTTCAAACGACAGATGTACGGACGAGCCAGCCTCAGTCTTGTCCGCAAGCGCATTCTGCTCGATGACTGGCATCGCAATCCGGCGGCTTACGGGAACCGCGCCAGATTCCATTTTCACCCGTCGACGGTGGTCACCGTTTCACGAGTCTCTGGCACAGACGAACGGTACTCTCGCCGGCGTGGGGCTGCAGCGTCGAGGGCGGGCGAGTCCACCGTGTCCACGATCGCGGCGTTCTGTCGTGATCGCAGAGGGCCTGGCCCCATCAAACCGATTGCGGTTGCCGTTCGGCAACCGCAGCGGGTAGGGGAGCTGTTGTGCGTCCCAGCGCAACATTTTGGAGAGGTACAGCGGCGCGATCCCGCGACTGCGGGATCGCGCGGAGGCTGTGATTCACCGACCTCATGGCATCGGTTTTCAGCTATCTGGCCTATGAGGTCTGAGATCACGGAAAGGCGGCACTTCGGCGAGGTTCAGACCGGCGAGCCACCGCCGATCGGATGACGGGCCACACCACGCTCGGATGCAGAAGGCTTCCAGGCCCGCTCAGCATTTGCGCGACCATGCCGAATCGTCGGTACACAGCGGGGTGCGTGGGAATCAACCGCACGATCTGGTCGAAGTACCACTGTGAGACCCGTGCCGTCCATGGCTGCTCGTCGGCTGTCCAAGCCGCGTCGGCGCTCGTCGCGACAATCCACGGCATACGCAGGACGTTGGCCGACCTCCGGCGGAACTTCGCCACCACAGCCGACAGGTCACGGTTGCGGGAGAGTACCTGATGCAGGACCTTGGCCTGCAGCGCCACGACCGTCATGCCCTGCCCGTACACGGGATTCAACACGCACACGGCGTCGCCGAGGCAGAGCAATCGATCAGGCCAGCGGTTCATACGGTGGTAGGGCGTCCAGCGGTTGTTCAGACCAACGAACCGGTAGGTCGCCTCCTCCGACGGGGCGGTTGCGACGCATTCGGCGATCGCCGAGTTGCGTAGCGAGCGCGCATAGGCCAGGAAACCCTCGTCGTCCACCGGCGGCCGCTCGCCGCTCGCTCCGATCAACGTGATCTGCCACTTGTTCGCCTCGACCCTGTTGACAACACCGCCCCGCCGAACATCGGGCGCGTACGTGAGTTCATTGTTCG
Source organism: Lentzea alba (assembly GCF_047445655.1). GTDB lineage: Bacteria > Actinomycetota > Actinomycetes > Mycobacteriales > Pseudonocardiaceae > Lentzea > Lentzea alba_A. The sequence goes on along the minus strand of NZ_JAJAEG010000054.1, from coordinate 15,499 downwards.
TACTCCAACCCTGGTCGGCATCGGTCGGGATGCTGGCCACGCGGGAGGCGTAGGACATGTTGCTGTCCACGACGATGTCTGCGGGAACGTCGTACCCGGCCTCGGTCAGCCACTTGGACAGCCTGGCGGTGCGGCCTGAGGCGACCACGACCAAATCCGCGTGCACTGTCTCGCTCGGACCGTGCACGCCTCTGACCTCGCCGCCGATCAAGTGCAATCCTTCGACGGAGAAATCTTGCCGCAGTGTTACTTCCGGCAGCGCTAGTACGCGAGCTCGGAGGAGGTTCTCCAAGGCGGCACGGGTGAACGTCTGGACTGGCACGCCGATGTCGGTGAGCGGTGCCCAGCCTGTCGGAAACAGAACCCTGCCGGACTCTCCCAGGTCGAACAGCGGCGCCCCAAGCTCGATCAGTTCCTCTCGCAGCCCGGGGAAGAGGTCCTCTACGACGTTGGCGCCTGCGGCGAGCAGAGCGTGGGAGTGGCGTGCTTGAGGCACACCGCTCCGGTGACCGTCTCCGGCCGGGCCGTTGTCTCGTTCCAGTATCGTGACCAGGGCGCCGTGCTCAGCCAACACTCGCGCCGCCAGCAGACCACCGATTCCGGCTCCTACCACTACCGCCCGCATGCCCTTCACCTCCGTTCCCAGGTAGTGCAGCGGTTGACAGTTCCGTTCGTGGTCACGGTGAGACTCACGTCTGCTGGTGTCCACAGTTCACAATCACATCCACCTGGCAACATCACGACTCCTCATGACGAAATGCTGATGCCGTCGTCGACATGTGCTAGGACCACGCCCTCAGGCCCGCTATTGGAAGGCTGGACGGCCATCTGCAGGGCGCTGGTCGCGTTGAGGTCCGCCGACAGGTTGTCGATGCCGCGTCTCAAGGCTGCGAACCGAAATTCCACCCGCGCGCACATGGCGTCACTTGCTGCGGGTGAGCATCAGATCGGCAAGTGCCCGCGTGGCTTCGATTGCTTCGAGGTCACCACCTATCTCGTCCAGGCAACGCAACGCGAGCCTCCATTGATGTTGGGCTTCAGCCTCCGTCCGCTCACGCCCGCCCGCCTGGTCCACCAGCTCAACGGCCTCCGGAAGACGCTCGGCAGTGATGGATCGCGTTCGATAGAGCGCGACGAGAGACTCGCCCGCGGCCGAATCAGAAGCCATCGCCGCAACGACCGGCATGGTTTTCTTGTATCGCAACAGATCCGCGCCGACTGGCTTACCCGTCACGTCTGGGTCTCCGTAGATTCCGAGTACGTCATCGACCAGTTGGAACGCCAGCCCCATGTGATGGCCGAACCGGCGGAACGCGGACACCTGGTGATTCAGCGCGCCACCCGCCATCGACCCCAGCACGCACGCGCCGGAGATCAGCGCGGACGTTTTGCCCGCAGCCATCGTGAGGTAGTCGTCGACCGAGACGGCCGGCAGTTGTTCAAAGTCCATGTCCCGCTGTTGGCCTTGGCACAACGCGACGACCACCGAGCCCAACTCCGCGCACAGCGCGGCTGCGTTCGGCTCACCCTCCTGCGCCAACACCTGACCTGCCAGCGCCAGCAACGCGTCACCGAGCAGGATTGCACTAGGCACACCGAACTGCGTCCAAACCGTCGGTCTCCCTCTACGCGTTCGGTCAACGTCCATGATGTCGTCGTGTACCAACGAGAAGTTGTGCACGAGCTCGATGGCGATACCTGCCCGCAACGCGAGGTTGTTGTTGCGGCGGTCTCCGTCGAAGGCACGGGCTGCGTTCAGCACCAGCGCTGGGCGCAACATCTTGCCGTGCGGTGCGGTGACCGGGTTCATTTCCGCGTCCCACCACCCGAAGTGGAACCCCGCCGCCGCGCAGAGCGGCTCGGGCAACTGGGCAACGGCCGCACGCAAAGGGCCATCGATCTCAGCCGCGCTGTATTGCAGCAGTTCGGCTGCCGCAAACGAGTTCGTCCTGGAGACAGTCATGTAGGCCTCTCGCCTTCGTGCGGATTCGGGTGAACTTCAGCAAGAACTCGCCGTCGAGAGCTGTGGACCAGCATTGAAACGCGATTCGCTTCGGCCTCCGTGACGACTTTCGACACGACGGACGGGCCTGGTGGGTGAGGGCTGTAGTACAGCGAGCGCCTGATCATTTCACCGTCCACAGGATCTTCCAGATCGAGTGCCTACACGCAGTTGGTAGGCCGTTGAGTTGACCGGATCGGAGCCCAAGGATGGTCGTGGGTGCAGCTACGGCCTCAACCGCAGCTGCCCGAAAGGTACGTCCGCGCACTGACAACTGCCCGAACGACCATGAGTTCGAGTGGGTCACAAGGTTCAGCTTTCCTCAGACCGACGACTTGCTGGAGAGGGGCGCTGAGTAGGGCCTGCACGGACTGTCGGACCAGAATGATCAGGCAGGTCAGCTAGCGCCTCGCTGTGGTGAGCCGGGCATGGATCCCTGCCCTTACCCGCGTTGTGGTCGCAGAGGTGTTGACAGGGAGACCGCCGACACGCAACGTGCTCGTCCTTGAGGAATGGGAGTTTCCGGCCCGCACTCAGCTCAGCAGTGACAAGTCGATCTACAGCATCCCGAAGGGATCTGCGACATGGCAACAGTGACGGCAGAGTCGGTGTATCTCCGGTCGTTGAGACGCGTTTGGTTTGAAATGAAGCTCAGCTTTCAGTTCAATGCCAATGACGGCCTCGAGTACATGTTCCCAATGACTGTCTGCACCCTGGGGGCGTGGTTGAACATTAACGAACCGGATCGGCCTCTACTCTTGTTATTGTTCGTTAATACTGCGCTTGCGTGGCTAGCGTTGTATTCTCACACACTATCGAACCAATCCTCTGGAATGGCTGAGGATTTAATCAATAAACCTTATCGTCCAATTCCTCGCGGGCTTGTAACTGTTCGTGGAGCCAATGTCCGGTTTGTTGCCGTTTCATTTCTCTTCTTGTCCTTGTCCTTGCTCTGGGGGGTCTTGTGGGCGGCGATCAGTGCGTTGGGCTGGGTTGTGCTGCACAACTATCTGGGGTGGCACAGAAACTGGTTTGGGCGCCAGGTTTTCAACGTTGCGGTGACCTTTACGAGCTATGCGATGGCATGGCGCTTGGCCGGCCCGGTTGGTGAAGTCGGGTGGCGATGGATTTCGGTGCTGGCCGCTGCCCAGACTGTCATCTTCCTTCAGGACCTCAGGGATGTCGATGGCGACGCTGAAACTCAGCGGAGGACAGTCCCGCTCGTCATCGGCGACTGGCCGACGCGCATACTCGGCGCAGGTATGCTCCTCGGGCTTGCGGTTTTCGCGTCCTGGATGTTGCCCATCGATCGGTTCATGGCAGATCTCGGGCCGTGGTGGGCTGCCGGTTACGGTGTCGGCTGTGCGTTGATTGCCGCTCATTTTCTCGTGTACAGAGGGCCCAGCGATGACGACCGTGCTTATCGCGCCTATCAGCTGTTCGGTCACGGCTGGCCTATCCTTGGCTTGTTCCTGATGTCGTGAAGTGATCAGGTTGGTCACGGATGTCTGGCCGGAACCACTGCATCGGGACAGCAGGCGCTCGGGAAGGCACCCCTGCATAGGCGGACGGCGAAGACGAGCGTTCGACCCCTTTGGTGCCCTTCCGCAAGTGGATGGGCATATCCATCCTGCCGCCAGTACGACCAGTCATCCGTGGGCAGCCAGGGCACTCTCATGCCCAGGGTCCGGGTGTGCGCATGTCCATCTGGGCACTCTCGGCGGTGTGAACAGGCTCGATCACCTTCCGGGATTTGTCATTACGAGGAGCCGTCGCGGTTACTGGACCAGTGAGGCGTGGGGCACTGCGGCTCAGTGTCCTCATTGGAACCTTTCGAACAAGAGAGGTAGCTCATGGAGCAGTACGAGATCCTCGCCGACGAGGACGGCCACGTTCGCGGCTACGACTGAAGTGGAGTGGCCTCGTGTTAAGGGGCAAGGTGAGGCGCCCGCGAGGACTGTTCTTGGCGGGCGCTTCATGTTCGGACACCTTGATCCCTGACAGTGAGGCTTTCCGAGTAACCCTTCGTGGCGTTGTGTGATCAACTGTTGTTGGTCATGTGGTGCGTCCGTGTTCGCGGTGGAGCAGGACCAGTGCGGCGGCGACGATGCCGCCGAGGCGCCAGGGGCAGCCTCGGTAGCGGCGCAGGGCCTTGTAGCTGGTCTTGAGCAGGGAGTTGGCGCGTTCGCCGAGGCAGCGCAGCGCGCCGTGAACGGCGTTGTAGGTCTGCTGGTCGAGGGTGAGCTGCCCGTGCTTCGGTGTCTTGATAGGGATTGTGAAGGTCTCGGGCTCGCCTGCGTAGCCCAGGTCGGTCAGTGCCAGGGCGCCATCGCTGATCCAGTCGGTGATCGCGGCCAGCAGTTCGGGATCGGCGCTGATGTCGTGCTCGCGGCCGGGCCGGACGTCGGAGGTCCACAGGGGCTATCCGTCCGGGGCGGAGACGACCTGGATGTTCCCGCCGTGATGGTGGTGCTTTCCGCTCCACCACAGATCCACCCCCGTGGTGGGGCCGGGTGTGGAGATCCGGTCGGTGCGTATCAGCGTGCCGTCCACGATCACATGCGAGTGCCCGGCCGCCTTGGCCGCCAGCAGCGCCCCGTGCAGCGACGGCCGGCCCGCCGCGAGTACCGCGACGCCCTCGTCGCGATAGGTGTACGCGGTGGACACGGCGATCGCGTTATCCCTGGTCAGAGCCGACATCCTGGTGTCCTCCAGGAACCAGCGCAGCACCAGCACCGCCTGCTTGTAGGTCCCCAGCGCGCGGGTGCTCTTGCGCGTACCTCGCCGTTCACGCTCGGCGTGCAGCAACGTCGATAAGAACAGAACGGTGTCCTCGGTTGCTTCCAGGACAGCGGTGTATGTGACACTCATCGAGCGCGGGACCCCTGTGAAGTTGATCTGTGAGAGGACCACTTCATACCGGGGTTCCGCGTCTTTTTGTTGCACCACAACAAGTCCGGCGCGTCACCAACCGCTGCTACACAACGTCACCGCCAGTTACGCGGAAAGCCTCAGTGGGTGTTGTCAGGGGAGAGGATGTCGTCGCGGCAGATCGCGCAGGAGTTGGATGTGTCTCGCATGAGACGTTGCGGGGCTGGGTTCGGACGCCTCGTAAGCAGGCCGATCCGGAGCAGGTGGTCAAGGCGAAGCAGGCCGGTGAGACGCGGATGTTGCGCAAGCGGCTGGCTAAGGTGCAGAAGGAGAACGAGATTCTCCGCAAGGCGGCCGCCATATTCGTTCGCGAGATGGGGCGATGATCCGCCTGTACCGGTTCATCTCCGAGCACCGCGCCGAGTTCGGCGTGCAGCGGTTGTGCGCGGTCCTGAAGGTCCGCAGGCAAGGTTTCTACGAGTGGCTGGCCGGCGAGTCCGCCCGCGCGGAGCGGACCGAGTGTGACCGGGAGCTGGCCTCGGTGATCACCGAGATCCACAGTGCCCATTGCCGCTGCTACGGGCGGCCGCGCATCACGTGGAGCTGTAGCGACGCGGCGTGGTGGTCAACACAAGCGGTTCAGACGGGTCATGCGCGAGCACGCCGGGGGCATCGGCCCCGGACCTGATCGGCCGTGACGGCCTCGGCCCGTTCTGTCGAATGTGTCCAGCACCAATCCCAAGAGGCCAGCGTGGCGGTCAAGCGCGGCACACCCGGCAAGCAGCGCGCGGAACTCCCTGGCCTCCGTCAGGGCAAGCAACATCGATAGCCATGCCCCTGCGGTTCTCAACGAGGCGCTGAAACCCAGGCAGCGTGCATGTTGAACCGTTGTCCGGCGCGGGCAGTGCGTTGAGGTGCGCGACCGATTGTTGCTGTGCAGCACGAGGTGTACAGACTGTCGACAGCGCGGCGCCGGCACTGAAGTTCCTTGCGGCGTCAGTTTTGTGGGTGTTCGTATTCGCGAGCGATGGCATGCGCGCCAACCAGATCCGCGATGCGCAGCCGGTCGCGGACCGCGGCGATTGCCGCGGCCGGTGTTCGCACACCGGTAGCCAGAATCTCCAGGGCTTCGGCGCTCAGTCGAGCTGCAGCCGCTGCGGCCTGTGACCCACCAGTGGTCAGTTCCGCTGCGATGTCGTCGATGATCGCGGCCATCAGACCCGCTTGAGACGCTGGATCTGTGGTACGGGCTGCACACAACGAAGGAAGGTCGTACAGGCTTGCCAGGTCGGCGGCGGAACACATCGTCTCGCCGGACAGCGCGACGGCTGCCGCGGGCGTGGCCGGTTTCGTTCCGTCGACGGTAACGATTACCTGCTGGGGCCGCCCTAGTGCCTCAGTGATCACCATGCCCACGTCGACACGACCGACGCGTTCGCTCGGCTCACGTCCCGCCTGTGCTGCGTGCAGGTGCCGGTCAACCGCCACGGCGAGCAACGCGCCGATCGTCTGGCGGTGGGTCGGCGCGCCGCTGGCGACCACGACCTGGGGCAGGTTCATCCCGCGGTCATGGCGGGCGAGCACCGCATCGGCGAGGTATTCCGCGAGCACGTCCAACCGGGCCATTGATGCGGGATCCGGACGAGTTGTGCCAGGTTCGAAGTCGAACATGACGTGTGCCTGGACGCCGGGTATCTGCGGCACGATCTCCGTGGGCGGCGCAAGCCTCGCCGAGTAGCGGTGGCCGGGTCTTGGCGCCACGTTGGTGAACTCGATCAGGTCCAATGCGGCGTTGAGCGGGTCGTGCTCCTGGATGTCCTTCAACGCCACAGGAAGGACGACCGTGTGCACTGCCGTCGACGGGTCGGCGGCGATGGCGTTCACCACTGCCGCCCAGAGCACTTCTGCGGAGGGATAGGTTCCCGTCGCGGTGACGGCCAGGTTCAGCACACCGTCTGTGAGGTTGAGGTCCAGCGCGGACCTGAGGTCGCGGGCTGCTTTAGGGGCGGCCGGATCGCGTGCCTGGAGTAGTGCGGCGATTTCAGCGGCCTCGTCGCGCGGAGTGCGCGGCCGGCGGCGCAGGATCGCGGTGAACTGCGGGTCGTCGTGGAACCGTGCGGTTCGGCGACCACCCCGGTCGGACGGGATCTCCGCGCCGATGTCCAGCCACGTTGCGGCGGCTTCGGTCAGGCCTCGATCGCTGTGCGCAACGGTGACGGTCCGCACGAGGGCCCGCCACGCCGGGCGTCGGGCGATAGCGGCGACCGCGGCTTCCAAGACGAGGTCGCCGCGCGGGTGGGCGCGCAAGAACCGATCGAGTACAGCGAAGTCCAGGTCTCCACGGGCTCGCAGCCGTCGCACCAAGGTGATGACGACGTCCGCGACTTGCTCAGTCAGCTCGGCGCGGCCTGGTGTTGGCGGAGCGGGCCGGGGCACGGTCTCAGGCGACAGGACCGCACCTCCGAACCTGGCGGCGATCTCCGCGCCGAGTACACCGTGTGCCTGGTCGTGGTGCGGGTCGGTCTCGTCGTCCATGGCGGCGTCGAACGCCTCTTGTTCGGCCATCGGGGCCTGGGCCGTGAAGACCTCGTCGACGTTGACGACCACGAACCCGTTGGCGCGCGCCATGTCCGCCATCTCCCGGACGGAGGCGAGGTCGGCGTCGGAACAAGACCTGGCGGCCACGAAGTGCTCACGTGGTACGTCGGTCCACAGCACTGCGGGCCACCCGCGGTCACGTGCGGCGCCCGCGTTCGTGGCGAGGTGCTCCACTGTCGCGGCGTCGGTGACCGGGCCACCCAGTACAGGCACGTGCACTGCTTGGAAGTGCTCCAGGTCGACACGCCGCAATCCGTCGTCGACGAGATCCGCCACGTACCGGGGCGGTGGCATGGGCCGGACTACGCCGGTGACTTCGGGTGACTCCTGGACGATGGCCAACTCGAGCGCGCTGATCCGTTCTAGGCGTTGTGCGGCCCGCAAGTCGTTCAGGTATTGCTGCCAGGTGGTCCACCACGTGGTCTCGGCGTCGGCGAGCGCAATCACCAGGTCGTCATCGGGTTTGCCGTCGACACGCGCGGTGGCGAGCGCTGCGGCCTCGTCTGCCCACTTCTTGCTGGCGCTGGCGAAACTGTCGACGGCATTCACGAGCCCTTCAGGGAGCTTGCCCGCGAACTTCGCGGCCACGGCGTCGCGAACCCGCACGAGGTAGGCGCGGTCGACCGTCAACCCCGCGACGCCGATGCGGGACCCGTCAGTGGTGCGGGCGACGACTCGGAACTCGACGCCCGCGAGAAGTCCGCGAGTCATCGACTGCGGCTTGGTGATACGGAACCCTGCCTTCGGGGTGCGGTCGGAGCTCGAGTAGAGGTCGGCTTGGGTCCTGAGCCTCTGGTCGAGGCGGGTGTCCACGAGCGGGGTGTCCTGTGAGGTGGTGGTGTGCACGGACTGGAAGTTCTGCGTGGCGGCCAGGGCCGTGCCGGGGTCGGCGTTGGGCGGGTTCTCGCCTGCAGACAGAACAGGTGCCACGAGGGTGGAGCGGAACACCTTGCCTGAGGCCGAAGTCACGCCGCCTCTCTCGGTGGTGATCGCGTTGCTGTCCATTTCGACGCGGTTGCTCGCGGAGGCCAGCATTGGCTTGGGTTTGAGTCGAGCGTGCACCACGAGGTCACGACCGAGGCTTGGCGGCAACGGCACAGCGAAGTCGCCTTCGGTCATGCTCGGCAACCCGGCCTTCACCGTTGTTCCGGTCACGGCGGCACGAACCGCGAGCACAGCCGCAGTGTCGATCTCTGCCCCGGACTCGGCCAGGGCTGCCAGCACTGCGCGGCGCAACGTGGTGACACGGCCGAGAAAGTGCTCGACCTCGTACTCGCCAGGCTGTGGCAGGGAAAAACCACCCGAGCGCCAGTCGTCGTGGAACTTGGGGAACAGCTCGATCGGGGACTCCTGGCCGAGCCTGCCATCGACATCGGCTGGCAGCAGCGTCTCCTCGGCGAGTTTGCGGACGCGCACTCGCCGCACGGTTTCGATGCGCGCGACCGGCTGTCCGACTGTCTCGGTCATCGTCTCGGGGTCGAAGCCCAGTTTGCGGTCGATCCGCACGATCAGGCGAGCATCGCCCTGGTACACGCCGACCGGTCCGCTGCGGACCTCTGCATACATCGTGCGTTCGGTGGTGGCGGTTCGTGTCGCGGTGTTCGAGTGCGAGACCGGTGTGTACTGGACCTGCAGGCCGCCGCCGACCGTGCCCGCGCGGATCTTGTCGTCCTCGCCGGGGTCGATGTCGCGGATGCGGCCGTGGGTGCGGGCATTGACAGTCAGCGTGCCCGCGCTCGTGGCGCGCAGGGACTCTTTGGTGTCCACCGACGAAAAGATGGTCCGCGCGGCGAGCCTGCGCACGAGTTCGACGGACCCCTCCCCAGGCGGGGAAGCCCACTCCACGTCGATGCTCAACACGTACGTCTCGCCGCTGAACCGGCGCTCGACGCGGATCGGGGTGCTTATGCCGCCGTTGACGGCGATGCCGAAAACCTTGTCCACCCCGCGCAACTGCTCCTCTGCGATCCGCGCGTTGTCATGCACTCCGAGTAGCGTGGAAGGTGGCAGCAACGCATCAGCCAGCTCATCGCCGAGCTGTTCACGCAGCTCCGGTAGCACGTCGCTGATGTCTATCACGCCGTCGACCGCGCCGATCCCGAGCGAGCTGACGTCGGAGGACAACGATTCAGGGGCAGGCAACGTGCGTGCAGGGACGGTTGGCGGCGCGACCACAGCCTTCTGGCCTTGCAGCTCGGCCAGTTGCTCCTCGGTCATCCACACCAGCACCGAGTCCGGCAGGACGAACTGCTCACCCGCGGTGTGCACCGGGCTGGGGGTCGTCAGCTCCAGCCGGTCGAGGTTGCCGCGCACCTGTGTCTCGGCGACGACCTCGACCCGTACCCCGATCCGGACCAGTACCTGTTTCTTGACCTCGGACATGAAGTAGGTCTTCTCGGTGCCCTGCATCTTCCGCGCGCGTTTGCGGCCCCGCCTCACAGACCACAGCGACACCGTCGCGCCGACCACACCGAAGGAGGCACCGTCGGCTTGCTCGTTGTGCGAGGAGATCGCGCCCCTCGGCGTGAACGTGGACGACAGGTCCTTGTCGACCACGGTGCTGATGTCTCTGGACCAGTCCGCCCACGTGCTGCCGATCGCGGTCCGCTTGAGCCACTGGTACTCCTCGGAGCTCAGCCGCTGCGGCGCGACAGGACTGAGCACCACGACGACCTGGCCGTAGACGTCGGCTCGGCGGCGGGAGTAGACCAGGCCTTCCACCACATGCCTGCCGAACAGACGAGGCTCCTTGCGGAGGTGGTCGGGCGAGAACCGCTCGGTGACAAGTTCGGCGTTCAGGCCCTCGGACATGGCGAACGCGTCGTCACCGGAGGCCAGTGCGAGCATCTCCGACGCCGAGCGAACAATGTGCTCGGTGCCGGCGATCGACAGGACGTTCGTGCCGTCCAGCACTGCGGCTCCAGGCCTGAGATCGCGCGCGCTGGTGCCATCTGGCAGCGGTCTGCGGGCGACGGGCGTGACCTCGATCTTCTCGGGCCGGACGCCGGTCACCAGGTGGTCGGGGACCAGGAACTCCACCGGCACCGTCAGTGGATCGACCGGCACCTGCATCCGGGCAGGAACATGCCGACCGCGTCGTCCGAAGGTGACCGAGCGGACCTCGTTGCTCGCCCGGCGATAGGCGGTGACCGTGGGCGTGATCCGCAGGTCTCCTTTGAAGTGCCGCAGCCTCAGCTCTGCGACGGTCGCGCCGGTGACTCTCGTACCGTGCTTGTGCAGCACCACCTCGCCGGCCTCGGCGCCCACCGCGCTCATCTGGGTCCACGTGCGGCCGAGCCTGACCGTCGAGGCGAGCGCTTCCGCGGCCCGCCGCAGGAACAGCGTGACGCGGCCCTGCACGGTGCCGCCGACTGTGGTCGCTCTGGTCGTGGTGAGCGTGCGGGTGTCGCGCTGCTTCACCCTGGACTCCGAGGCGGACTGGGCCGCGCCGACCTGGAGGTCGCCGTCGGCTAGCCCCTGCAGGGTGGCCTTGAGCCGGATGGTCACCACGTTGTCGTGGAAGAAGCCCTGCTTCACCAGAGTGATCACCAGACCCGGTCCGACGAGCTGGTCCACGAGTTGAGTGAACTGCTCGTCGGACAGCCGGTGCTTGACCGACTCCTGCCGCTTGATGATGTCGTTGACCGCGGCCTTCAATCCGACCGCGAGCGCAGGGTCGTCGAAGTCTTTGATGAACGCTGACGAGCTGAAGTGGTACCAGCGGTGGCCAGGTACGCGCCGTAGCGTGTCGGCGATGGCTGCGTAGACCCGGTCGTGGGTGCACAGGGCCTCCACTTTCGCGCCGGTGAGCGAGAGTCCGGACTCCAGGTGAGCGGGGCCGAAGTGAGTGCGGTCGCCACCGCTCCGATAACTCGATGGCCGGTCGTCCTCCGCGGCTGGAGCCACGATCCCGGCCGCGAGCGCCCTGTCCCACGTCGTCCACTGGTAGGCGATGACGTCGCCCTCCAGTGTGCGGGCCGGGCGTCCGAGCGTGCGTATCTGGAGTTCGTGGACGGTTCGGTAGCGCACCAGCCTGCCCTTGTACTCCTGGTTGTAGCGGGACCCGATTTCCCGCTTGAGCGCGGCCGTGCGCGACCGCTCGTGGCTCATGTCGAACCCCGGGCCAAGCGAGAACATCAGCACGCCCGCGTGCTGGACGGCGGCGACCGCACCGCTGATCCCGGCTTTGCGTCTGCCGGTGCGGCTGCCGGTGCGTCCGGCCTTTCCGGAACTCCAGTCGTTGAACTCCATGTCGGCGAACTCGTCGAGCACCTCCACCTGGCGGGCAACCAGCCGCATCTCGACCGCGTTGCCGTAGCGGATCAGATCCAACGGGCTCGACAGCGCCCCAGTAGTCAGCGGCGCGGACCGACGCCACCCCGACTCGGGATGCTGGCCGGGGTCGTGCACGACCATGCCTGGGAGCTGTGCGGCGATGTTTGACCGGTGGAGGAACTCAGCGAGCACCTGGCGGCCCGGTGAACCGATCTTGGTGAGGTACTCAGGCAGCATCGCCACGGCCTGGTCGAACAACGACGCCTGACCGAGGATGACGTCCTCCAGCGCGAAGGCAACTGGCGGTGCGCTGAACAGGGGTTTCAAGCCGGTGCCGTTGTTGGCGCGGTCACGGGTTGGGTGGCCCGCGATGAAGGTCCCGGTCAATCTCTTGTCTTGACCGTGGCCGAGTTTCCCGACGACCCTTTCGTCCGCGTCCACAAGTTCGACCGCATAGGACACACAAATGCAAGTGCGGCCGGTCTCGGTGTCCACGGCACTGGCGGCCCGCTTGAACTCGTGCTGTACGTCCTGGTCGCGAATCTCGTTGACGTTGGTCGTGAACGACGGGGTCAGGGTTGCGATCATGGGGGCCACCGCGGCGACCGTGATCGGTACGGCTACTGCCGGGGTGGATGCCGTACCGGTGTGCGTGGTGGCGAACCGCCGCGTCTTGGTCTTCGGCACGAACGTCCGGCCTGTCTTCCCCGGCAGCTGATCGGAGGCGTTCCAGTCGAGCTCGGTGTGCACGATCAGTTCGTAGTCCTTTCCTCCCTGCCGGATCGGATAGCGTCGAACGTCACCAACAAGCGTGGCGACGCTGTTGCGGAGATCGCGCTCCACTCGGTCGATCCCGTGCACTGGTTGCCGCTGGGGCCTCGGCGCGTGATGGCGAACCAGCACCGCTGGTGGCGTTGGGAGCAGTTCGCCGACAACAGCGCGAATGTCGACACCCTCCACATGAGAATGTTGCACAGACTCGCCCAATCCCAGACTTTGCGCGAGGTAGTCCGGCATGGCGAGCCGCGCTGCCAGTGGCAGGCCGGGGTTCGGGTGCGGCTGCTCGTCGTCCTCAGGATTCGTCGTGAGCCCACTGGGGTTGCGGGAGATCGTCCGGTTCGGGTTGAGCCCGAGGTCGGTGAGCCCCTGTCTGTCGACCTCGAAAACCACCGCTCCGTCGTGGCCGCTGAGCAGCGGATGGCTCCCGGGTGGCGTGACCTCCCACGACGGTACGGCCCGCACCAGGTAGCGGTCGCCGACGATGTCCAGCAGCTCTCGCTCGTGCAGGTCTGCTTTGAGCACCAGGGCCGATCCGTCAACTTCGATCCGGTGGCCCTGTGCGGAAAGAGCCTGCGGCAAGTTCTCTGACAGCGCTTGACCGGTCGTGGCCGTCGTGACCGCGGCGAGATCATCGCGGGGCACCGCACGCAGTATCGTGTTGTGCAGGGCGTGGGCGGCGAACAGTCGAGTCTCCACAATGGACTCTGGTCGCAACCCTGGCAGGCCACCCAGTTCCCACTCCCGGCGCACCGACCCGCTGACCCGGTCCAGCGAAACGCCCACAAACTGCTCGTCCGAGAACGTGTCAGCCTGGAACACCACTGATCGGACTGCATCGGACACCACGACGTCGCTCCGCCATTCGTCAGACTCGACTGTGATGCCGACCCTCATGTCGTGTCCGAAGTGGTCTGCGCCGCCCAATGACTCCCGGAACTCACCAGGGGCCAGAGAGGCCGTCAGCACGGCGTTCTGCTCGACCGGACCGGCCGCGGTGTCAACCGCGACCCGCAGAAGCACACCGCGGCTGAGCAACTCGGCCAGCACCGCGTCCTCACCGCGATCTGGGCCAGTCGCCAGCGCGACGGTCACGGCCACATCGTTGAACGCGGTGGTTCCAAGTCCTCCTGCAGGTTCTCGCAAGCCGAACAGGTCGAGCAGGCGCGAGCTCAGCAACGCCGTCGCGTGCATCGATTGGGGCCGGGTGGCAAGTTCGTGGCGTACGGCGGTGCTCAGGTCAGCCAGCACTCCGGGTCGGTCGAAAGCCACACTGCCAACGCCATGTCCAACTCCGTGTGGAGCATGGCGTGCCGCGCCTCCAGCAGGGTTCGGCAGCGCGCTCCTCTCGCCGGGAAGCGCCTCGTTGCCATCGCCGGCCGGGGACACCGCACCGTCGAGGTCGTCTGCACGCAACCTGCTGCCGTCGTCGACAGAGCTCAGTTGCGGGACCGTCAGCGGTCCGGAAACAGCCAGGTGCGTTTCGGGTGGTGCGATCGCCCTGAGGTGTAGGGACTTGGTGTTGTCGATCGCGGTGCGGCGATTCCTCAGAGCCTGGACGCCTGCACCGGAGATGGCACCGTTCAGCATGCCTTTCCAAATGTCTCCTGGAGCGCCGCCGAGCGGGATCGTGAGGGCGCCGACTATGCCTTCGGTGACCGACTCGACGAACGCGGCTTGGGCCCAGTTCTCCTTCCACTGCGGTCTCCACACGTTGAGCCCGCGGGCCAACGCGCCTGCGAACGCTCCCGCGGCCGCGCCGAACGCGAACGAGTAGGCCGACGACAGCTCGTCCCACGATTGCCGGTTCTGCTCGGCGAACTGGACGGCCTGGACGATCGCATCCTGGCCGACTTCTTCCGCACCCTCCTGGACGGCCTTCTGTGCGATCATTCCGAGCGTTGAAGTCAGCAGTCCTGGGGCTGCTTCCTTCGTGACAGCGATGCCGAGCAGTCGTCGCACCCCGGCCACGAATCTGGCCATCATCCCCTGGACAACTTCCTGCATCATCGTCAAGAAGGGGCCGATCAACGGCCATTCGAAGGGGTCGATCAGCATCCGGGTGACCTCGAACGCGGTGAACGCGATCTGCACGAGAATGGAGTACTTGGCGGCTTCGACGTTCAACGCGTAGTTCCGGGCCACGTCAGCCATTTCGCGCGCGGAGCGCGCGTGCAGCGCTGGTTGGTCGGCCAAATCACGTCCGTAGCGCAGGAAGGCGCGGCCGACGGTCTCGTCGACGTGGTTAGTCACTTCGCGCAACGACTCGACCAAACCGAGCACGACACCGTCGATTTCGTCGGCGGTGTCGTCCAGCGCTGCAGCGATTGCGCGGATTCCGTCCTCATCACCTTTGGGCCAGTTATTGCCCGCTACGACGATGAAGAACCAGTCGAGTTCAGGCGGGACCGTGACGCTCATGGACGCCTGCTTGCCAGCCGGTCCGTCATGATCCTCAGCCTCCTCCGAGACACTGGGCCGGGCGGCCGGTAAGGGTAGGCTACCCTAATCTTACCTGAGGTGTAATGGCGTGAGTGCGGGATGTGGCTGAGGTCTCGCGATCGTCTCCGGGGGCAAAGGGAGCCGTGCCGACGTGCGAGAAAGTTGCAGATGCGAACATGGTGGGTGAAGCTCCTTGTAGCGCTTGCTGTGGCGGAATTGCCTTCTGCAGCGCAGGTGGTTGGGGGCTGATCTCGGTCCGGTGACCAATGTGGGCGGACGGGCACGGAGTCGCGCTCGACAGTGCATCAGCGGCCAGTCGCTCGCCTCACCTTCAGGCTTCGTTATTTACCCTGTGGTGGAGGGGATGAGGCCTGAGAACCTGGTACTGGATTTGTGTGCCGACCGGGTGTTGCCTCGGTGGCGAGAGGGCGGTTGATGGCTGTCCGCGGCAACATGACGATTCCCGGTGAGCTCAACTGGGTTTTCATCATTCTTGCGGGTGGTGATTGGCCGCCGGGTTTGGAGGGGGATGTC
>NZ_JAJAEG010000053.1:13166-52942 GCF_047445655.1 Lentzea alba | reverse complement strand
ACGCCACAACAACCACCGACTAACCTAACAAAGCACTACTAGTCGCGCGTCCGTCCGTTGCTGCCGGAGAGCTGTGTGGGCTCGGTGCGCGTCGGCCTCGTTGTCGTCGGCGAGCTGCGTGGGGTGGATGCGCGTCGGCCTCGTTGCTGCCGAAAAGTTGCGTGAGCCAGGTGCGCGCCCGACCGTTGCGGCTGAAGAGTTGCGTGCGGCATGTGAACGTTCGCAACCCCCGCGGGGCCTGGATCGCGCCAGAAGGTGCACGTCACAGCACCCATATGGCGCACGTGCGCGGGTTAATGTTGGCGGGTGGGCAATGACATCTCCTTCCCGCGCCAACAGGCGCGCACCCAGCGGTTCACCGTAGGCGCACCCAGGACCTTCGCGGTGTCGGCAGACGGGGCACGTGTTTTCTTCCTGCGTCCGGCCGCGGCCACAAGCCGTGCGAACGGGCTGTGGGAGCTGGACACGGCCACCGGTGTCGAACGGCTCGTTGCCGACCCGGCGAAGCTCCTGACCGACCCGGAGGACCTGCCGGCCGAGGAGAGGGCGCGCCGCGAGCGCACGCGTGAGTCGGGTGCGGGCATCGTTGCCTACGCCCTGTCGACGGATGCCTCGGTCGCCTCGTTCGCGCTGTCCGGGCGGCTGTTCGTGGCCGATCTGACGGACCGTTCGGTCCGCGAGCTGCCCACCGAGGGTGGCGTCATCGACCCGCGCGTCGACCCGACGGGCAAGCGTGTGGCGTACATCACGCGCGGCACCCTCAGGGTTGTCGAGCTGGAGTCGGGCGAGGACTTCGCCGTTGCGGTGCCGGACGGCGAGGACGTGACGTTCGGGCTGGCCGAGTTCATCGCGGCCGAGGAGATGTCGCGCTACCGCGGCTACTGGTGGGAGCCGAACGGCAAGCGCCTCATCGCCGCGCGCGTGAACAACGCGCCGGTGCAGCGCTGGTACATCGCAGACCCGGCGAACCCCGCGACCGCCGCCACCGAGATCGCCTACCCGGCGGCCGGCACGACCAACGCCACGGTGTCGCTGCACGTGGTGTCGCTGGACGGCACCTTCGTCCCGGTGCTGCTCGAGTTCGACTACCTCAACGACGTGCACTGGTCGTCCGGCGGCGCACCGCTGGTCACCACGCAGACCCGTGACCAGCGCACCCGCAAGATCTACGAGCTGTCGCCCGACACCGGCTCGGTCTCCGAACTGGCCACCGAGACCGACCCGACGTGGATCGAGGTCACCGGCGGCGCACCGGCGTGGACCCCGGACGGCCGCCTCGTGCGCATCGTGGCATCCGATGACGAGTACGCACTGCAGGTCGGCGACGACGTCGTGACGAGCGGCCTTCAGGTCCGGCGCGTGCTCGACATCGCCGACGACTCGATCCTCATCGCCGCCTCCGCCGATGACCCGACCCAGGTCCACGTCTACGCGGTCGGCGACACCGTCGAGAAGTTGTCCACTGAGGATGGTCTGCACTCGGCGATCCGGGGTGGCGAAACGGTTGTACTCGTGTCGTCCTCTTTGGACTACTTCGGCTCGAAGGTGACCGCAGGCGACCACGAGATCGAGTCGTGGGCGGAGACCCCGGTGATCACGGCATCCCCGCGGATGCTGACCCTGGGCGAGCGATCCCTCCGTGCGGCGCTGCTGTTGCCGACCGACCACGTGCCGGGCACCAAGCTCCCGGTGCTGATGGACCCGTACGGCGGCCCGCACGCGCAACGAGTCGTGTCGTCCCAGAACGCCTTCCTGGCCTCCCAGTGGCTGGCCGACCAGGGCTTCGCCGTCATCGTGGCCGACGGCCGCGGCACCCCGGGCCGGGGCCTCAAGTGGGAGCGCGCCATCGCGTTCGACTTCGCCGGCGCCACCCTCGAAGACCAGGTGGACGCCCTGCAGGCCGCGGCGGCCGTGGAACCGGACCTGGACCTGACCCGCGTGGGCATCCGCGGCTGGTCCTACGGCGGCTACCTGGCCGCCCTGGCCGTGCTGCGCCGCCCGGACGTCTTCCACGCGGGCATCGCCGGAGCCCCGGTCACCGACTGGCGCCTCTACGACACCCACTACACCGAGCGCTACCTCGGCCACCCCGACGACAAGCCCGAGGTCTACGACTCGAACTCGCTGATCGCGGACGCCGACAAGCTCTCCCGCCCGCTGATGATCATCCACGGCCTGGCCGACGACAACGTCGTGGCCGCCCACACCCTCCGCCTGTCGAACGCCCTGCTCGCCGCCGGCCGCCCTCACACCGTGCTGCCGCTGTCGGGCGTCACGCACATGACCCCGCAGGAACAGGTCGCCGAGAACCTGCTGCTGCTCCAGGTCGACTTCCTCAAGCAGTCGCTCAGCTGAGAGACCAGTGGGGCCAGCCACAGCACCACCTGCGGGGCTGGCCCCAGTGCTCGGCCGACGGTTCCCCGGCACGCTTCAGCGCATGGGGAGTACAACCAAATGGGCCACCGGCTTGTACGTGCTGTGGGGCCTGCTGCACATGGGCTTGGGTGCGTCGATGGTCTTCACCGACCTGGCAGGCGGTGCACCGGCGACGGAGACAGCCGCGGAAAGCTTGCTCTACTTCATCGCGGTCACGGTCCTGGGCGCCCAGGCCATCTTCGTGGCCCTCACGCTCAACCGCGTGAACAGCCCGGCCGGCTTCTGGCTCAACACGCTCGTCCTGGGCGTGATCGACGTGGCCTTCCTCGTCTACCTGGTCCTACCGGGCCACGTGGACCTGTTCGGCGGCCTGGCAGGTCCGATCATCTGGCTCGCGGCCACGGTCTGTGCAACCGCGGCACGTAATCAGGTTGCGACGGCGAGCGTGCGGCAACGAGGGTGACCAGGTGCAATCACGTGTCGTGCTGGTCACCGGCGGGGGTTCGGGCATCGGTGCCGGAATCGCCCGGGCATTCGCGAGTCAGGGGCATCGGGTAGCGGTCGTCGACCGGAACGAGGGAGCCGCGGAGAAGGTCGCGGACCAGATCCGTGCCGACGGCGGGTCTGCGGTGGCGGTGGTGTGCGACGTCGGCGACCCCGAGGCTGTCGGCCGTGCCGTCGAGCAGGTGACGGCCGCGTTCGGTCCCGTGGGCGTGCTCGTCAACAACGCGGGTTTCGCCAAGGACAACAACGTGCTGGACATGCCGCTCGCGGACTGGGACGCGGTGGTGGACACGCACCTGCGCGGCAGCTTTCTGATGCTGCGGGCGACCGCGCCGGCCATGCGGGAGGCCGGGTGGGGACGCGTCGTCAACATCTCCAGCATCTCCGCGCTCGGTGACGACGAGCGGGTCAACTACGTCGCTGCCAAGGCTGGCCTGGAGGGGCTGACGCGTGCTGCGGCACTCGACCTCGCTCCGCACGGCATCACGGTCAACGCGGTCGGTCCCGGCGTCGTGCAGACGGGTATGACCGAGGTGAGTGCGGCCAGGGCGGGACGAACGCTGGAGGAGCACCTCCGCGTGCAGGCGCGGAGCATTCCGCGTGGCCGGATCGGGACGCCGCACGACATCGCCCGCGCCGTCCTGTTCTTCGCCGCGGAGGACGCCGACTTCGTGACCGGCCAGATCCTTTACGTCAGCGGCGGGCCCCACGGCTGAAAGGAAGAAGGGCGCCTCCCGCGAACGGGAAGCGCCCCTCCGGCCAAAACCCGTCAGGCCAGCGACTGCCGGACCCGGTAGGGCGGAATGCTGTTGCCGACGAGTGCCAGGTCGTCGATCGACTCCGGCTCGTACCCGGCCGTCTTCAACCGCTCGACCATCAGCGCGGTCGGGTCCTCGACCACGTCCGCGCGGCCGAACAGGTACGCCCACTCGTGCTCGTCGGAGCCGTAGTACGCGACCGTGTCGAACACCTCGTTGAACCGCTGCCAGGAGCGGATCAGCGTGGTGTTGCGCCACATCGTCTGGCAGCCGGACTGGTTGACGACCACGCCGCCGGGGCGCAGCAGGGCCTTGCACATGCGCAGGAAGTCGGCACCGTACAAGCGGTTGTGCTGCGCCTCCTCCTCGCGCTCGTCGGGCAGGTCCACCAGCACGATGTCGTACTTCTCCGACGTCGTGCGGATGTACTCGAACCCGTCGATGTACTGCACGCGGATCGGGCCGGAGCCCTCCTCCGCTGCAGCCAGTTCCTCGAGCGTGTACCCGTACGGCAGGTGCTCGGCGCACAGCTTGACGGCCTGCTCGTCGATGTCGATGTGGTCGACGACGGTGGCGCCGTGCTGCACGGCCATCTGGCACACGACGCCCTCGGAGGAGCCGATGACCAGCACGCGCTCGACGGTGTCGGCCAGCAGCAGCGCCGGCACCATCAGGGCCTCGTGGTAGGTCAGCTGGCTGAACTCCGTCGACTGGCGGTCGTTGTCGCAGAACAGCGAGATGCCCTGGGCGGTGCGGGCGATCACCAGGTGCTGGAAGTCGGTCTTGGTGTCGACCAGCACCTCGTCCACGCGCCAGTGGCGGGTCATGCCCTCGGCGAGCGGCTCGTTGATCGTGTTCACGCGGCGTGCTCCTTGATGCCACGAGTGACGACATCCGTGCTCACGTGAGCGGCGCCCAGAGCGTCAGCGAGTAGCTGGACGGCCAGCGCGGGTTTCGCACGAGTACCGCAGGTGAACACGTCGACGAACACCGACCCCACTTCGGGATAGGTGTGGATCGACGCATGGGACTCCGACAGCAGAGCCAGCACGGTGACTCCTTGAGGATCGAACTTCTTGGAGATCACCTCCAGCACCGTTGCGTCGGCCTGCGTGAGAACCTCACCAAGGGCGTGCTTCAGGAACTGCTCGTCATCAAGCAGTTCGGCACTCACACCCGAGAGCTCTGCAAGTACGTGCTGTCCCGCGAACAAACCGACGGTCTCCTCGGTCTGACAGGGCGCTTCGGACATCAATCACTCCAAACTATGTGAAGTACAAACGGACTTAGATGCAGTACGTGGCCAACGGCGGGAAGCCGTTGAAGCACACGGACGAATAGGAGGAGGTGTAGGCGCCGGCGTGGAGGATGTCCACGTGGTCGCCGGCCTCCAGGTCCAGCGGCAGGTCGTAGCGGGTGTGCTGGTAGATCACGTCGTCCGCGTCGCACGTCGGACCGGCCAGCACGATCGGGCCGGTCGGGGAACCGTCGCGCGAGGTGCGCAACGCGTACGCGATCGCCTCGCCCTCGGTCTCGGCGAGTCCCTGGTAGCGGCCGATGTCGATGTACACCCAGCGGCGTTCGTCCGAATAGGACTTCCGCGACACCAGCACGACCGACGAACGGATCATCCCGGCCTCCGCGGAGATCGCACGGCCGGGCTCGATCATCACTCGTGGGCGCACGTCACCGAAGTGTCGTGCGAGTGAAGCCTCGATGGCAGAGGCAAAAGACTCAAGCGACGGCGTGTCTTCTTGATACACCGCCGGGAGACCGCCACCCAAGTTCACCGTGGTGGTCTCGATGCCTTCCGCACGCAGTTTTGACGCGATCAAAGCGGCGTCGGCGATTCCGGAGTCCCAGCCGGAGACCGAGAGCTGTTGCGAGCCGGCGTGGAAAGCGACGCCCAAAGGAACAAGTCCTAACTGGTGCGCCAACCGCAAGAGATCCGTCGCCATCTCCGGATCGCAACCGAACTTGTTGCCGAACGGGTACGTGGAACCCTTGCTGTGGACAAGAATTCGCACGAGCACGGACGAACCGGGCGCGTGCTTCGCCACGAACCGCACGTCCTGCTCGCTGTCCGACACGAACAGCCGCACCCCACGCGAGAAGGCATACGCGATGTCAGCGGCCTTCTTGATGGGGTTGCTGTAGGAGATCGACGACGGCGCGGCGCCGCGTGCCAGGCACAGGTCGATCTCCGCGGGCGACGCCACGTCGAACTGCGAACCCTCGGCCACGAGCGTGCCGACCACGTCGGACTCGGGGTTCGACTTGACGGCGTAGAAGATGTCGACGGACGGCAGCGCCGCGTGAATCGCCTGGTAGCGCGCGCGGATCGTCTCGAGGTCGATCACCAGACACGGTGTCGACGGGTTCTCCTGGTCCAGGAAACGCCGAATACGAGCCTCTGCCTCGTAACGCCGGTCAACGGCGAAGCTCTCGGTCATTTCCCCAGGGTTCCCCCTTCATCCGCCTCGCGGTCCGTACGCGGGCACGGCCGTCCACTCTACGGCCTGGACACCGCAAGTGCGCAATCCAGTCGGGCCGAGTGTGATTTAGCCAGCAGAGCGCAGCTCGATCATCGTGATGTCCGGCGGCGCGCCCACGCGTACCGGCGGCCCCCAGAAACCCGCGCCACGACTGACGTACAGCCACGTGTCGTCCACCTTCGACAGCCCTGCGACGCTCGGCTGCTGCACCGGCACCACGAAGTTGAACGGCACCATCTGTCCGCCGTGTGTATGACCGGACAACTGGAGGTCTACGCCGCGTGAAGAGGCGTCGCTGACCTGCACGGGCTGGTGTGACAACAGGACAACGGGGTTGTTGCGGTCGCGACCGGTGAGAGCGCGCTCGAAGTCCGGCCCGTCACCGTAAGCCTTTCCGGTCACGTCGTTCACACCCACGAGCTCGATTCCACCGGCAACGGTCAAACCCTCGTTGCGCAACGGGTTCACGCCGAGCCTGTCCAGCTCGGAGATCCACTGCTCGTGGCCGGAGAAGTACTCGTGGTTGCCCGTCACGAAGAAGCTGCCGTGCCTGGACACCAGATCCTTCAACGGCGCCGCGGCCTCGCCCAGCTCGGCGACCGTGCCGTCCACGAGGTCGCCGACGATCGCGACGAGGTCGGCCTCCTGCTCGTTGATCATCCGCACGATCCGCTCGGTGTGCGAACGCCCGAGCAGCGGCCCGAGGTGAATGTCGCTCACGACCGCGATCCGGAAGCCCGACATGGACTTCTGGAGCTTGTCCAGAGTCACCGGGACCTGGAGCAGCTGCGGGTCGCCAAGCGCTTGCGTCATGCCGTAGCCGACCACGCTGCCCGCCGCGATGCCGGAGCCGATCGCGACCGACCGCGAGATGAACAGGCGCCGCGACGGGTCCGGCACGACCTCGACCGGCTCGACCGGCCCCGGATCGACGACGGAACCGGCGCCCACGGCCACGGGTGCGAGAGTCGCTCGCTTCAGCAGGATCCGGCGGGGAATCTCCGCGATGCCCAGCGCGATGGCCAGGTAGAACAGCACGGCGAGCCACACGAACCCCGGCCAGGCGAAGAACTTCCCGTACTCCGGCGGCACCCTGCGCGTCACGACCAGCGCGCTCATCAGCAGCGCGAACGCCCCGATGATGGCCAACGTGCCGATGCGGCGCGCGAGTGTGCGCGGACGCGTCGTGTCCACGACCAGCCGGCGCCAGAGGTACAGATGGCCCAGTGCGGTCGGGACGCCGAGGAGCAACAGGAAAATCACGACACCAGTATGCTTTTCGCTGCCGCGGGCGTGATCGTTGGAGGGACCTATGAGGTCCGCAATACCAGTGGTGGCGTTACTGTTGGTGTCCGTCTTGACACCACCCGCGCACGCTGCGCAATCGTGGCAACTGACCCACACCGACGTCAAAGCCACCGTGACCTTGGCAGATAACGGCACGCTGTCGATTTCGGCCGCCAAAGCTGAGAAAACGGTCCTGAATCCGTCCGCGCTGGGAATTCGCACCACCAACGCCGACCTGAGCACCGGTCTGCAGTTCGTCAGCCGCAGCGACCGGACGGTGCGGGAGCAGTACGCGACCGCGTCCGGGCGGCGCCGCCAGCACCAGGTGGACACGAATGAGACGACGCTCCGATTCACGAAAGGCGCCGAACGGCTGGACGTGGTCTTCCGCGTCTCCGCCGACGGCCTCGGTTACCGGTACGTGCTGGGCAAGAACGTGACGGTCACCGGCGAGGCCACCGACTTCGCCGTGCCGACGAGTGCGAAGGCCGTGCTGCTGCCGTGGGACAACGGCCGGCAGGACTACGAGAGCATCCACACGCACACCACGGTCGCCCAGGCGCCACAGGTCGCGTACGGCTACCCGTCGTTGTTCCAAGTGGACGGAACGTGGTTGCTGCTCACCGAGTCCGACCTGACCGGCGACTACGGCGCAAGCCGGATCACGTTGCGGGGGAACAAGTTCCAGCTCACCCTGCCCGACGCGCAGACGCAGAGCAGCGGCACGACCCCGTGGCGCACGCTGATCATCGGTGATCTCGCCACCGTCGTGGAGTCCGACCTGACCACGGACCTGGCCACTCCGAACAAGGCGGGCGACGTCTCGTGGATCAAGCCGGGCATCTCGGCGTGGTCGTGGTGGGGCGACGGAACAGGCGATCTCGCGTTGCAGAAGAAGTACGTCGACTACGCAGCCAAGCAGGGATGGGAGTACATCCTGGTCGACTCCGGGTGGAAGAACTGGGGCTCCGGCCAGGTCCAGGAGCTCATCCGGTACGGCACGCAGCGCAAGGTGGGCGTGCAGCTCTGGGTCCACTACAGCGACCTGGACACCGAGTCGGAGCGGAACTCCAAGCTGCCGCAGTGGAAGCAGTGGGGCGCGGTCGGGCTGAAGATCGACTTCATGAACTCCGACTCGCAGGCCAGGATGCGCTGGTACGACGCGATTCTGGCGGCGACCGCCAAGCACAAGCTGATGGTGAACTTCCACGGCTCGACGATTCCGCGCGGCACCGAACGCACGTGGCCGCACGTGATGAGTTACGAGGGCGTGCTCGGCGCGGAGACCACCAAACCCAGGCCCGGTCGCAAACCGCACCCGGTGTCGCACTACCTGACGCTGCCGTTCACCAGGAACCTCGCCGGCTCGATGGACTTCACGCCG
This sequence comes from Lentzea alba, assembly GCF_047445655.1. Classification (GTDB taxonomy): domain Bacteria; phylum Actinomycetota; class Actinomycetes; order Mycobacteriales; family Pseudonocardiaceae; genus Lentzea; species Lentzea alba_A. Next base: position 44,138 of record NZ_JAJAEG010000053.1, on the reverse strand, counting down.
GTCACGTTCAGCGGTGTGCGGGCCAACAGCGACGCCGCCGAGCTCGCGCTGTCGGTGATCTACGAGTCGGGCCTGCAGCACTTCGCGGACAAGGTCTCGAACTACCCGAAGTACCCGGTCGCGGAACGGCTGCTCAAGACCGTGCCGGCGGTCTGGGACGAGACGAAGCTGCTGGCCGGCGATCCGGGCGTACTCGCCGTGTTCGCCCGGAAGAGTGGCGCCGAGTGGTACGTCGGCGCGAACGTGGCCGGCAACGCGCGGACCGTCGACGTGCCGCTGACCTTCTTGAGCGCAGGTCAGTGGACCGCGGAGATCTACGCCGACGGCACGGACCGGAAGCTCACGTTCAGCACGCGCACCGTCACCGCCGGTGGGACCCTGTCGCTGCCGGTGGCAAAAGACGGCGGATTCACCGTGAGGTTCATGCAACCCGCCAGGCCGCAGGTGGCGTGACTATCCCGGCATCGCAGACAGGGGGATACCTGATGAGTGATCGGGACGCCGCGTTTCAGGAGTACTTCGCGGCCCGTTCCGACGTCATGCGCGGCACGGCGTACTTGCTGTGCGGCGACTGGCATCGCGCGGAAGATCTCGTGCAGCAGGCGTTCACGAAGCTTTATTTGGCGTGGCGCCGGATCCAGCGGCACGAGGCGTTGGACGCCTACACCAGGCAGATCCTGGTGCGGACGTTCCTGTCCGAGCGACGGCGCGGGTGGTTCCGGTTCGAATCGGTGAGTGACGACTTCACCGACTCTCCCGCAACAACAACACCAGGTGTCCACCCCGAGGAACGGATGGTGCTGCTGGAGGCTCTGGCGAAGGTGCCTCCGAAGCAACGTGCGTGCCTCGTCCTGCGGTACTGGGAGGACATGTCGATCGAACAGACGGCAGTGATCCTCAAATGTTCGGAAGGAACAGTGAAGAGTCAGGCCGCGCGGGGGCTGCAGACGCTGCGCGGCCTGCTCGACCAGCAGGAGAGGGTTCGATGAACGAACAGGACCTCAAAAGGGCTTTCGAGCACGTGGTGGTGGCGAGCAGCCCGCCTCCGTCGATGGACCCCGGCCAGGCTCTCAGCGTGGCCCGCAAGGCCAGGTCGAAGCGGCGGTCGTCGATCGTCGGTGCTCTGGTCGCCGTGCTCGTGGTCGGTGTCGGCCTCGGCTCGGCGTTCGCGCTCAACCCCAAGGGCGTGACGGAGTACATGATGGGCGCGAGCTCGAGCAGCAGCAACAGCTCGTGGACCGGGCAGTGGCCGGACGGTCAGACCGACCGCACGGCGAAGAACGGTCCTCAGGCAGACCGGGCGCAGAAGCTGCTCGACGAGCTGAAGGGCGTGGTACCGGCCGGGTACGACGCTCCGCAGCTCAAGTACCAGGAACCTGAGTACAGCGGCGGCGACATGCAGCGGACCCAGGGCCAGGTGTCCTCGAACCGCGGCGACTCCGTCGAGGTGTGGGAGTACATGGCGCAGACGCCGGTGCGCAAGGACGGCAAGGTGGGCTGGCTGCTCGCCGAGGTGTCCACGCCGAACCCGGCGCTGCCCCAGGACCCCTGCGCGCTCGCCAAGACGTTCTGGGGCATGGGCGGCACGTGCCAGGTCCTCGACGTCAAGGGGTTGAAGGTCGGCGTCGTGCAGAAGAACGGAAGCGATCGCGACCAGTTCGACAAGTGGGCCACGTACAAGGCCCAGGACGGCACGGTCGTGACGATCGCGCAGGACGACGCGTACGCCGGCGGTGGATATCCGGGGCTCGACGTGCCGGTTTTCACCGAGCAGCAGCTGGCCGAGCTGGCGACGGATCCGAGGTTCCGCGTCTGAGGCTGAGTTAGCGCGTTGTTCGGAGGGCGGTCACGGTCTGTGGCCGCCCTCTCTTCGTGCTCCGAACGGGTGTTTTGCCAGGTAAAGTGCCGTTCCGCAATGCGGACACTCCTCATCGACAACTACGACTCGTTCACGTTCAACCTCTTCCAGCACCTCGCTGAGGTGAACGGAGTCGAGCCCGTGGTCGTCCACAACGACGACCCGCGCTTTCGGCTTGCCTCACTGCGTTCGTTCGACAACGTGGTGATCTCTCCGGGGCCCGGCCGGCCGGGCAACCCCGCCGACTTCGGCATCTGCCGCGCGGTCATCGACCACGCCGAGATCCCGTTGCTGGGTGTGTGTCTCGGGCATCAGGGGCTGTGTCTTTCCTACGGCGCCGTTGTCGGTCCTGCGCCCGTTCCACGCCATGGGATCGTTTCCCCCGTCACGCACACGGGTGTCGATGTGTTCGCCGGGTTGCCGTCACCGTTCGACGTCGTGCGTTATCACTCGTTGGCGGTCACCGAGCTGCCCTCTTCGTTGGAAGCCATCGCGTGGAGCGACGACTCCGTGCTGATGGGTGTGCGCGCTCTCGACCGTCCCGCGTGGGGTGTGCAGTTCCACCCCGAGTCGATCTGCACCGACTTCGGGCGGGAGATGCTCGCGAACTTCGGCGCGCTGACGCCGACGCGGACCGCGGCCGTGCCGGAACCAGTCGTAGTTCGTACAGAGCCACAGAAGCGCCCTGTGCACGTGCGGAAGCTCGACCTGCTCGCCGATGCCGAGGAAACGTTTGCGGCGCTCTACGGGGCTTCTGAGACCGCGTATTGGCTGGACAGCGGGTCCGGGGGCCGGTTCTCGTTCATGGGGGACGCTTCCGGGCCGCTCGCGCGCGTTGCGCAGTACTCGGTGCCGGACCAGGTGCTCACGCTCGATGGCGAACGTCTGCCGTGTCCGTCCTTCTTCTCGTGGCTGGACGACGACCTTTCCACGTGGAGTGTCGAACAGCCCGATGTGCCGTTCGACTTCGCTCTGGGTTGGGTCGGATACCTCGGCTACGAGCTGAAGGCGGAGTGCGGCGGTGACTACGCACACCGCGCGGAACAGCCTGACGCGTCGTTCGTCTTCGCGGACCGTGCTGTTGTCATCGACCACGTAGATGGCTGCGTCTATTTGCTGTCGCTGACCGATGACAACTGGTTCGGGCGGGTTGCGGCCGTTTTGGGCGATCTGCGGCCGTTGCCGGCGCCTTCTCAGCCGGTCGTCTCGGCCGTGACGTTGCGGCATCCGCGCGCGCACTACCTGAAGCTGATCAGCGCGTGCCAGGAAGCAATCACGGCGGGGGAGACGTACGAGGCGTGCCTGACGAACATGATGTCGTGGCGCGCGACGCTCGACCCGTGGGCGACATATCGGCTGCTTCGTGCCGCAAATCCGGTTCCGTTCGGCGCGTTGCTGCGTTTCGGTGACCTCTCCGTGCTCAGCACGTCACCCGAACGATTTATCAAGGTCGACCGACATGGAGTCGTGGAGTCATCGCCGATCAAGGGCACACGGCCCAGAGGTGTTGATGCGGCGGACGACGAGATGTTGCGCACAACGTTGGCCCGTTCGGTCAAGGACCGGGCCGAGAACCTGATGATCGTGGACCTCGTCCGCAACGATCTCGGCACGTGCGCGGAAGTGGGTTCGGTCGAGGTGACGCGGTTGTTCGACGTCGAGACCTACGCGACCGTACACCAATTGGTGAGCACCGTGCGGGCGCGTCTTCGCCAGGACAGTTCTGCTGTCCGATGTGTTCGAGCCGCGTTTCCCGGCGGTTCGATGACCGGTGCCCCGAAGATCCGGACCATGCAGATCCTTGATGGGCTGGAAGCCGGTCCACGCGGGGTGTACTCGGGAGCGCTCGGATACTTCTCGCTCAACGGCGCCGCCGACTTCAGCATCGTCATCCGAACGCTCGTCACGAACGGCGACCAGGTCAGTTTCGGCGTCGGCGGAGCTGTCATCTCGCTGTCCGACCCCGACGAGGAATTCGAGGAGACAGCGGTCAAGGCAACAGCGGTGTTGCGCCTGTTCGGAGCGCACTTTCCTGGTCGTTGATCCCACGTTCCGGGGATAGTGTGAACGAACCGGGATGTGTACTTCGCTGATGGTTAACACGTCGGCCGGCGGTCCGGCCGACGTGTGAAAACCTCGCGTGTTCGCGCAGGTCAGGAGGCGTGAGCTTCCTGGAACTGCACGACCAGGTTCTGCGGAATGCGGCCACGGTCCGAGATCTGGTGCCCCTGCGCGCGGGCCCAGTCACGAATGCGCTGCGCCTCAGCCTTGTCGGTGGCCTTCACCGTGGACTTGCCGGTGCCCTTGCGCTGCTTGCGGCCACCCGCACGACGAGCCTTGGCGACGAAGTCCGCCAACGACTCGCGAAGCCTCTCCGCATTTCCCTTCGACAGGTCGATGGCGTACTCGACACCGTCAAGTGCGAAGGTCACGGTCTCGTCGGCTTCTCCGCCGTCGAGGTCGTCGATGAGTTGGACGACGGTCTGCTGTGCCACTGTTCCTCCGTTGGGTACTCACATAGCACGCGGATCCTCGACGTAACCACGTGCTCCGACAACACCATAGTCCAGATGAGGAAAAACGGCGAACCTTTCGCCGCTAAAATGTGACCCAACCGCCCGGTCGGGTCATTTACCCCGTGAAACCACAGGGGTGTTATGGGTCCAAAATGTGCTGCTAGTCGTCTCACTTCGGCCCGTTGCTGGGCTTGCTGGCCCCTTCACCATTCCCGCTGACGGAGCAGCGTTGCACATAACGCACCCCCATCCGGTCCGGGTATCCTCGACATACCCGCCAGGGGTAGGGAAGGTCAGGAGCGATGCACGGGTACACCGCGGACAAGGACGCATACCTCAAGCGACTGCGCCGCATCGAGGGACAGATCCGCGGCCTGCAGCGCATGGTCGAGAACGACGAATACTGCATCGACGTCCTCACCCAGATCTCCGCGGCCACGAAGGCCCTCCAGGCAGTCTCGCTGGGGTTGCTGGACGAGCACCTGAAGCATTGTGTGGCGCAGGCGGCCGCGGAAGGCGGGCCGGTGGCCGAGGCGAAGCTGGCGGAGGCGTCAGCGGCGATCGGGCGGCTGGTCAAGTCGTAGAGGCCCCGCGAGTAACCCGCTGGCGTGATCCGCTAGAGTTCACCCCAGCTACGCCCCCGTAGCCCAATCGGCAGAGGCAGCGGACTCAAAATCCGTCCAGTGTGCGTTCGAGTCGCACCGGGGGCACGTACAGGATGCACACAACGCATCCGATCCTTCCGTGTGCAGGCTGTCGGAGCCGCGCGGGGGGCACGAACAGGAAGCACACGGGCCGTGGTCTGCGGGTTTGTCGCAGGTTGCGGCCTGCTTCGATGGTGCGGCAGTTTGCAGTGTGCCAACGATTGCCGCGACTGTCTCGGCGTCATCCGCAGGTAGCACCACGGTCAACGTCGCTTCGTCTGTCCGGTAGTGGACTTTGACTTGCAGCTGGGTCACTTCGAACAGCCGCGTCAGCAGCTCGCGCGGCGCGCGATGCAGGTTGACGGCGAGATGCGGCAGGGAATCGAGGATGGCGATCTGATCGGCCGCCGGGCGGCTCGGTTCGGCATCGTCCTGCTGATCCAGCGTGGCAAGAGACGCGAGCATCGCCTCCCGCTCACTGTTTAGGTTGTTGTACCGCTGCCGCAGCCCTTGAGTGAAGGGATCGTTGGGGTCTGCGTTTTCCGCCTGGCTGAGCACGTTCTCCTGCTTGCGTACCGTGTCAGCGAGCTTGCGTTGCAGGCGCTGGCGTTCTTCACCTCGTTCACGTTGTGCCGTGTCGTCGACCGCTTCCAGATCGGCCAACAGGAGGTCTCGACGCAGTCGGCCGAAGACGCGTTCGGCGTAGAGCTTGCTGATTTCAGTAAGGACGAGGTCCTCGCGCATGTAGACGGTGGGCGGGTGGTCGGCGTGTTTGTCGGGACGTCCACGGTTGTTGTTCGCGGGGTGGCAGCGGTAGTAGGTGGTGCCATGCCTGGGGTTGCCGATCATGCGCCGACCGCAGTCGCACAGCATGCGTCCGCGCAGAAGGTAGCTGCGCTTTGCCGTGGGGTCCTTCTTCAGGCCGGCGCCGTCTCGTGACCCCTTCTTGTCCCCGCTACGTGCGTTGAACTCATCGAACATCCACTTTGGAATCAACGGCTCGTGTGCGGCTTCGGGGGACCAGACCCACATCTCGGGAGGGTTTGGTTTGTTACGTCCCCCTCGGCTTCGACGAGCGCGGCGGTTGTATACCTGGTACCCCGTGTACTTCGGGTTCTTCAGAAGCTCGGCGACGCTCGACTTCGACCAGGCGTTGCGGGCACGCGTTCCACCTGGCGGCTCGGGAGGTGGGTACTGATCGAGGTTCTGGTTGAGGCGTTCGGCGATGGTGTCGAATCCCAAGCGCTCGTGGTAGCGCCACTTGGCGATCAGGGTCACGGTCTCTGCGCGGACGCCATCGGGTTCCAGGCGTGTCTTCGTGATGCCTTTATTCGCCCGGACAGGGTTCGGGTGTCGGAGGCGCTTTGCCTTGTAGCCGTATGGCGGTTTGCCGATGTTGTAGCCCTCGCGCACGTGAGTACACGTGCCACCCCATGACAGTTCGAGCATGTTGAGTACTTCGTACTCGGCGACCGACTGGTTGATGCGCCGTTGGAGGATCTGCTGCGCGCGACCGCCGGAGAGCATGATCGGCTCGTTGGACGCGAATACCGGAACCTCGGCTTGTTCCAGCTCGCGTTCGACGGAGAGGCCCTCGTACATGCGGCGGGCAAGGCGCGACATGGACTCGCAGATAACGACATCGAACCTTCGTGCCGGACGTTTTGCCTCCGTGAGCAGGTCGGTGATGCCGCCGTCGCGTGCGATCGGGATGTCGAACCGCTCGTAGTCAGTTCCTCGTCCTCGGCGTTCGAGCTCCATACGGCCGGACTCGACATCGTAGAAGTGGCAGACGATGACCCACGAAGGTGGGATAGCGAACTTCGAGCGCTCCAGCTGGCGCAGAAGCGACTGGCGAGGATCTTGATGTTCTTCGGTCGACGTGCGGCCAACCCAAGCTACCCGTACTTCCTTGGCGTGTAGTGCCAGCGGGAGCCCGAACGGTGATACGGCCAAGTCGCTCAGACCAGTCCGTCCTGTGGTCTCCAGGGCGCTTGGGAACGACCTGGGTTCAGAGGCGTTCATGCTGCTGGCCAATCCACTTCGGACTTTATGGCGGTGCGGTCTTCGTGCGCCCACAAAAGAAGATCACGAACGGCGTGCGTGAGTTCGCTTCGCAACCACGCGCCTTCGGAGCCCACAACGGCATCGACTTTCACCGCGAAGGTCCAGCTGAGATTCGCCGTAGCACCGCACTCGTTGCGGGACGTACGTGCCGTATTTGACCTGTTAGGTGGTCCACTTCGATGAGCATGCCTCCGGCCGGCCGGACGTCGGGTTTGTTGCGGTGGCTTGCTGATTGGGGAATCTGTCACGGCGCTTCTCCTGGAGATCATGGCAGCGATGGTCACACGTGGACACCCCCTGTATGACACCTCTGTCCACGACGAGCAGGCAAGCCGTGAAGGCCGTCATCTTCCTGCTGACAAAGGATTTCTGACGGCTTGTCGCAGGCAGAAGACTGGTGTCGCGGACTATCGACTATGTCTTCGTTGTTGTCGGCGCTACTCCGGCACGGCGGATGCCGGGTGGGCCACCCGTTCTGGACGTGTCACCCGTGCTGCCGCCGAACCGTCGGCAGCGCGTGCGTCAGGGGCGCGGTGACACCCGTCAGTGGTAGGCCAGCACCCCGCCTTGGCGACCCGCCGGTTCGCGGTGACGAGTGGCCACCCCGACGCCTGCGAGCCGCTGGCCGGACCGCTGGCGCGGGCGCGGCGAACCAGGGCGGGTGTGTCCGTTTCTCTGGCCGCGTGCTCGAGATCCCTTGCCGCGCGCGGAAGTCGACCCGCAGTCGGTCTGGTGGCCGGGTTCTTCGGCGCGTAATGAGGTCAGAAGCCGTGTGTGCCAAGCCAGCGCGAAGCGCAGGCAGTTGGACTCGCTGCGGTGGGTGGAGGTGCAGCCGGGGGCATGCCGCCCCCTCAGACTCCACGACGCGGAGTCACTGGAGGTGATGGCGTCGGCGTACCGGGCGAGGCCAAGCACCTTGGCGCCGAAAGCGTGGAGCTTTGAAGCCGCGGGCGGCCAACGAGCGCACGATGCGTTCGACCTCGACGGTGTGCTGGCGTCGGCACACACTTCCCACGCCCACCAACGGAAGCGCGGCCAGGTCGACGCCGCGTTCTTCGTACATGTCCGCGCACCGGTGGTAATCGGTGATCGACTGTCCTTGTAGGACAGGTATGAATGGCAGCTCGGGGTCCAGGTCACGCAGCCGGAGGTAGTCGACGACGGTGAGGTGTTGGTGGGTGCGCAGACTCAGGCCGGTGCGGGCGAGAACGTGGTCTTCGGTCATGCGGTCGCGGAGCGCAGCCCAGTCGAGGTTGCCGATCTCGGTGGCATAGCGGCGCACCGCCTTGACGTAGGTGGCGGCGTCGGTGCGCCACCGCCCGTGCAGCGACAGTTCCGTGAAGCCTCCCGAGTCCAGGGCCCACGAACTGCTGGCGCGGGGAAGCGTGCGGCGGCCGGTCAGGCGCCGGTGGCTGACCAGGAATGGCACACCGAGGTCGCGCGCCAGCCAGGACGGTTGATGGGTTCCCAGGTAGAACTTCACGGGCGCGCCACCTCCCGGCGGGTGGTCACGCTCGCGATCTGAAGTGCGACAAGGGTGAGAAGCGTGGCGACCACTTTGCCGACGATCTGTCCTGGCACGGCAGTGAAGCTGCCGAAGGCCAACGGCACGAACAGGGCGCTGTCGACCACGAGGCCGCCCGTGTTCGATGCCGCGACGGCTCCCAGCCGGGAGCTGTCGCGCAGCCTCGTGTAGATCAGCGCGTCCACGATCTCCGACGCGGTGAACGCGACGACACTGGCCACCGCGATCTGCGGGGAAGCCAACACGACTGACAGCCCCGCTCCGGCTGCGATGCCCACGGCCACTCCGCGGGCACCGAGCCGATCGTGCACGAGGTCGCGCGCCGTCAGGCTCGTTCCCGCGAACACCGTGCCCGCCGGAACGACCAGTCCGCCAACGACAAGCGGCGGCCAATGCACCGAGGCGATGTTCGCGGCGACGACCGAGAGCAGATATCCGATCATCGCCGCCGCGGCCCACCCCGCGTGCCGCGAGCCCACTACTCGTGCCCACCGGTTCGGCGGTGCCAACACCAACTGCGGCGGTGATGTGTTCGCGGTACTCATGCCGCACGCTCGCGGTGTCCGTGATCCACAGCGGTGACCGGCTCCCCGGATCGACACGACCACGGCGAGCATCCATCGGGGTCGCCGTCCTCCTCCACGCCGTGCGCCGAGTCCGTGGTGATCAGCCGCAAATGCTTCTTGGTCCTCGACTTCGCGGGCGTGTCAAGGTCGACCTGGTCCAGCGGCTGGCAGGAGCGGTGCAGAAAGTACTGGCCGCGCAACTCCTGTCCCTGCTTGGTTGCGTGCGGGTAGCCGTGGCGGATGGCGCGGTCAAACCCGACCGCCTCGGCCCAGCCGTCCGGGTCGTTGTCGCGCACCCAGAGCCAGCCCGCGTTGCCGTGGAACGGGCACCCGACACAGGCTGACTTCACGGTTTCCCCGAAGCCTCGTTCGGCGAGAAACTCCATGCACCGTGCCCGATCGAAGCCGAGATCGATCAGCGGGAAGACGTTGCGCAGGAACCGCAGCCCGGAGTCCTTCGCGCGCGTGAACTCATCGGTGCTGATCCCGATCGCCTGCTCGGCGTAGACCCCGCGCGGCACCCGTCGCGGATGCGGGTATCCCAGTAGCTCCCGCGCGGCCTTCTTTAGCGGAGTGATCTTGTACTCCGCAGTACATTGCCTCCTCGCGAGCCCTCGCGACCCGTCGGGGTTGAGGGTGTGCAGGGGCATGGACACGAAGCGGTGGCGGGGATCGAGGGCGTCGGCACGGATGTTCCCTGCTGAGACCTGACGCACCGGGATACCGTGTCTCTCGGCGTGCGCTGCCAGGCGATCGAGGTTCGCGTAGACGGCGCGCGGCTCCCAGCCGGTGTCGGCGAACAGGGCGACGTCGAAGGGTGGGATCTCGCCTTCGCACGCCAGCAGCAGCACGGTCGTGCTCTGCACTCCGGCGCCCAAGGACAGCAGTCGCAACGCGGGCCCAGGGTCCGGCACCGCGAAGTTGGTCGTGGTCATGCCGCGGTTACCTCCTGCCCGGTCGGTGACCGGTGGTCGGTGTCGGTGTTGATGTCGAGGAGTTCGGCGAGGTCGGCCAGCAGCAGGGCCACCGCGTAGGCGGCCTGCTGGGGAACCACGCCGTTGCCCAGGGCCCGCAGCTGCGCGGTGCGGGGCAGCGGAAGGTGTGTGACCCAGCCTTCGGCCAGCCCCATGAGGTGCTCGACGAAAGCGGGCGCGAGGACCGGGCGGCCGTGGTTGCCGGGCTGAGTCGGGTGTGGTGTCGGGCGGCCCAGCACCGCTTCCCAGCGGCGGATCGCCGCCTCGTAGACGTCCCAGTTCACCGGCGGCGACTCGACGCCGGACGCCGGACTCGTCTCGATGTCGGGGTCTGCAACCGCTACGAGATGTCGTCGCTCTCGCTGTCCTCGGCCCGGCGGTGCGCCGGCGGGGTCAGCAGGCGAATGACCGCCGAGGGCAACATCAGGTCGCCCTTGGACCCCCGCTGCGCCGGACAGCCCTTCGTCCCGTCCGTCGCTCGCGGCGTCGGCAGGAATGCCTCGGGGTCCACCAGCGGGAGCACCTGCTGCGACAGCGGTGGCCGGAACCCCGTTCCGGCCCTGCGACCCGCCGTCCCGGTGTCCGACGCTCGCGGAGTCGGCAACAACCGAAGCCGATCCAGCAGTGACGGACCGCCCTGCCTGCTGGCGGCACTGATGCCATTGGAGGAGCCGTCGTGCGCGGTCGGCGTCGGCAGCATCTCCGCCTCGTCGACCAGGGGCGGGCTCGCGCAGCCATGCGAGCAGGAACACCCGCTCGCGGCGGTGCGCGGCTCCGACGTCCGCGGCGCGGACGCTACGCCAGAGCGCGTCATACCCCGCTTCGGCCAGGTCGCCGAGTACACGGTGGAGTCCTCCGTTGCGCCAGCGAAGCGCGGCGACGTTCTCCACCACGACGAGCGCGGGTCGTAGTACGCGAAGACCTGCCACGATGTCGGCCCACAGTCCACTGCGGACTCCCTTCTCGATGCCCGCCCGCTTCCCGGCGGCGGAGATGTCTTGGCAGGGGAATCCCGCGACGAGCACGTCGACCGGCTCGACTGCGGCCCAGTCGATGTGCCGCAGGTCGCCGAGGTTCGGGATGCCCGGTGTGCGGGCGTCAAGGATCTGGGCGATGTGCGGGTCGGGGTCGGCAACCCACGCGATCCGGCCGCCGCCGAGGGCGGCCAGGACGCCGAGGTCCAGGCCGCCGTAGCCGGTGCACAACGAGCCCACGACCGGACCGGACCCGGTAATAGGGCGGTCCCGCCGCCCCGGCCCCGGCGTCTTTGCCGGGACCGGGACGAGAGTGAGCGGACGTGCCGCCCGCTCACGGTGCGAGCGCTGTGAACGGCGTGTCATGCCGCCTGGCCTCGCTCACCCGCACCGTCACGCGCGGCTACTGCGGATCGCGCGGAGCGGTACTGTCGGAGGTCGACCACGTCGCCCGTCAAGGTGTCGGCCGTTGTGCGTCCGGCGGACTTGTGCAGGGCGGTGCGGAAGACGAGGACGTCCTCGTGGGCGATCAGGTGCAGGGGCAGTCCGGCCTCGCGCTGCTTGCGGATGAAGTCGCGTTGGAAGAACGACCCGCGGGCCACGAGGTCGGTTTCGGCGGCGCGGGCGAGCAGTGCGACGTTGCGCTCGACGGGGATCAGGCCGGCCGCGCGACCGCACGCGAGGATCTGTGAGGGCAGGTCGATCAGCTCGGCGTGTTCGCGCCACGGGCGGATGGTGATCGCGATGTGTCCGCCCGGCTTCAGAAAGGTGCGCAGCGCCGCGAGGATCCTGGTGAACCCGGCCAGCAGCCGGTGGTGGCCGATGTTGGCGAGATTCCCGCGGTCGAGGGTGTTGCCGTAGAGGTGGTGGTACTTCTGCACCCCCGCGCCGGGCGCGACCGACACCTGCCCGTGGGTCGAGGGACCGTAGGGCGGAGAGGTCACCACCAGCGCTGCCTGCCCGACGTACTCGGGTGGCAGCAGCGTCACGAGCTGGCGGGCGTCACCGTGGTACACCCGCGCGTCGATCCCCTCCTCACCGCCGACGCCCTGTTCCCGCGCGACGTCGAGATTTGCGTTCGCAACCTCGACCCAGTGGGGTTCGTACTCCACGCCGACGGCGCGGCGGCCGAGGCGGACGGCTTCGACGAGGGTGGTGCCGATGCCGCACATCGGGTCGAGCACCAACTCGCCCGGCTTCGTGTAGTGGGTGACGGCGTGGCGGACGACCTCGGGCAGCATCTTGGCCGGGTGCGCGGTCGACTCGGGCGTGTACTTGTCCTTGCGCTGGGCGGCCGGCGACGACTGCGCGGTCGTCCACACCGACACCGCGGGCTGCTCCGCGGCGGTCTTCTGCTTGCCGCTGTCCACAGAGTTGTCCACAGTGGTGGGTGGGGTGTCGAGCGCGGCGATGAGCGCGCGCGGGATGCGCTGGGTCGGCTCGTCGCCGACCGCTGCGGCGGCCGAAGCGGAGGACTCGGCGGTGGGCTGACGGATAGCGTCGTGCGTCACGGGTGTGCCTTCCTGGGGGTGTGGTCCGGGGTGGGCGAAGTCGTCGTTCGACGCGGGCCTGGCGTGGCGGTCATCGGAGGTCTTCGGGCTGCGAGACCATGTCCACGAGCGCACTTGGCGACGCTGCGGGCGTCGGCTGGTGGTCGTGCGGCTGGGCGAAGACGAGCACGTCGGAGTGGATGCGCCGATGCGGCGCGGGCAGTCCGCGCACGACGGCACGGTGGCGCGTTCGCGCGTCAGCGTCGTCGGTGTCGTGGTCACCGACGTTGCCGCCGGAGTGGTCGTTGGACTGCGTGTCGGCGAAGTGGAACCGGCCGCCGCGGACGGGTGCGTGCAGGGCGACGATGTGCTGCAGGTAGAGCAGGTCGGCGTTCTGTCCGGCGGTCACCACAGCGCCCGTGGGATCGGTCAACTCGCCCGACGTCCAGTCACAGTGCGTGAGCACGACGAGGATGCCGCCGACCCGGAGACGCCGCGCCGCGTAGAGCGCCACGAGGTCCGCGCTCTGGTTGCCGGACAGGTGCGGCGGCAGGCTCGCCACGATCAGGTCGGCAGCGTCGCCGGGGTTCGTCACCTCGTCCGGAACGGACACCGCGACGGCGGCCTCCGGCGCGGCGGGGATGGTCTCGGGAGCCAGGTCCACGCCGCCGACGAGGTCGGCCCAGAACGGTCGGGACGCCGGTCCGGTCGACGTCGGGTCGACCGGAATGCGTTCGACGCGCGCGGCGCGGTCGAGACGCTCGACGACGGCGATGGTGTCGGCCAGATCGGGGTCCGGCTCGGTGCCGGGCGCGTGGTCGATGACGCCGTCAGCACCGACCACACCGAGCGCCGGACGGACGCGCTCTGGGGTCGGCCAGTCCAGCAGCACGACTCGTTCGGCGGGCTTGCTGAACGAGGTGACGATCCGCTCGACGAGAGCCGCGAGCCACGTGGCGGCGAGGTCGATCGGTGCGGTGCCGGCTGTCCAGACGGTCGCCGGAGTCGGGGTCGAGGCCGACCCGCGCGACCGCGATCGGCCGGTGCCGGGGGCGGACTTCGCGGGCTTGCCGGGGCTGACGCGTGTGGTGGTCGGGGCGGTCGGCCACGGTCGGCGGTCCCCGCCCCGGCGCCCGCGAGGCCGGGCCGGAGCCGGATGGGTGGAGTCGGTGCGCCGTCGAGGCGAGCGGCGAGCGGAGCTGTCGGGCTGGGTCACGGGTGTCCCTTCGCCAGGCTGGGTGCGCCTGTCGGTGTGAGGCGCTGATGACACTCCTGAACTCCGAAATACGACCCCTTTGGGGACACGCTCCCGGCAACTTTCTCAACCCCGATTCACGGCCACACGAATAGGCCGGAAAGGTTCGCGCGCGCGTACCCGCGCAGAGTAGGGCGGCGGGTCTACAAGAGTGGCCGAACGCTTTTTCTGATCCCGCCGAAGATCGCGAGTGACGTAGTCGGGTAGCAGCGGGTGACGGCGCGCTCACAGCTATGACCAAACTGGTACCAAACTAGTACAGCGACCACGTAATGCCAGCTAGAACGGTATTACCGACACTACGACTTCGATCTTTAACTTACTCGCCCGATGATCGACAAAGAGGCGCTAAGCGGATCTTGTGACATCTGCTGCGCAGGGTTGATGATCGCGGTACCTCTGCGGTACTAGTTCGGTACCAGTTTGGTTATCGGTTGGTACTACCCACCGTGGCGTCCTGGGCAAGTCGTTGATTCCGACTTGCTTTCGGGAGCCATTCCATGAGTTCACGCGAAGCTTTTCCGCGCTCGGGTTTCGAGCGCGATTCCATGCCCCTGGACGCGGCGCGGTCGGCGTTCGAGTGGCTGGTCGCCGGACCGAATCCGGTGTCGGTGGACGGCCGGTTGTTCCCCGGTCTCCCGGCACGGCGGGTGCCGTTGAACGAGCTGCGCGACCGGCTGCTGCGCCGCCGCTGTCCGCAGACACTGCGCGATGCGGCGTGGGCACACCTGGTCCTGCTCGCCCGCACCGAAGGTGGCACCTGGACCGTCGGCGCGGTCGGTGTCGCGCTGCCCGCACTGACCTCCATCGCCGCCACCTTGTCGGCGAAGTTCGCCGGTGACCCGAGCGACATCCACGCCGCGGTGCTCGCCGGGTTCGTCGCCGAACTGGGCGAGATCGACCTGCGCCGCCCGCGCGTCATGTTGCGGCTGCGGTGGGCCGCCTACCGCGCCGGCCACACCGCCGTGCGCGAGGCACTGGACGCGCCGGTGCCCTCGGGACACGGGTTCCGCTCGACGATGCCGCCGCCCCCGTGGGGCCACCCCGACTTCGTCCTCGCCCGCGCCGTCGCGGACGGTGCCATTACCTCCACCGAGGCCGAACTCATCGGCTCCACCCGGCTGGAAGGCGTGCCGCTAGCCGACGCCGCGGCCGAGCGCGACCTCTCCTACCAAGCAGCGAAGAAGGCACGCCAACGCGCCGAGCGCCGGCTGGTCGCCTACCTGCTCGACGACAGCAGCGACACCCCGCACGC
The DNA here is from genome assembly GCF_047445655.1 of Lentzea alba. Classification (GTDB taxonomy): domain Bacteria; phylum Actinomycetota; class Actinomycetes; order Mycobacteriales; family Pseudonocardiaceae; genus Lentzea; species Lentzea alba_A. Next base: position 29,014 of record NZ_JAJAEG010000053.1, on the reverse strand, counting down.
CGGTCCGCACGAGGGCGATGTCGCGACCCAAGTGGCCGATGCCGTGACCATCACCGCCGCTGCCGAGCGCTCTGCCCGGCCGACCGCGCTGTCACACGGTGTCACTGATTTGGCTACGCGCTCGGCGAAGAAAGTCGGCGATCGCGTGTCCCCGCAGGGCCGATTTTCCGGAGTTCAGGGGTGCGGGAGGAAACCAGCCACCCCCGCGCACACCACCTCTTCGCCCACGCCGCATCCCGAGTCCACACAGCACTCGGGCGAGCGGCTGTCGGGCACGACTCCGGGAGTGTCGCGATGCGCCTGACTCGTACCCCTGTTCGTCCTCACAACCCCCGCTGGCCCGGTGACCACCGGCCTCACCGCGGGCCCGTCCTCAGTCGCTGCGAGGCGACCTCGCGAGCCCACACGCCGATGTGCATGGTCCCGCTGCAGCCGACCTGCGACAGCACCACACATCCGACCTCTGAGGGGCGCAGCGGCCGTCGCCGCAACCTTCGTCGATGTGTGCTGCTGGTCGCGGAGCTGGTCGTGGTGGCGCTGCTGGCCTCTGGGGCGACGGCTCACGCCGACACCGTGGTGCTCGCGATCGCGGGCAGCGTCGACGAGGTCCTGACCAACATCCGCAACTGGCTGATGGGCATCCTCGCCGGGCTGGCGACGGTGTTCCTCACCATCGGCGGCGTCCGCCGCGTGTTCGGCGGCGGTGACCCCGGCGAGCAGGAGAAGGCCAAGGAGTGCTTCAAGGCGGCCGGGATCGGCTACGCCCTGGCCGCGCTCGCACCACTGGTCGTCTCCGTGCTCAAGGGCATCGTGGGGGCCTGACCGATGCGCCCGCCGAACAGGCCGGTCAGGTCTGCCCCACGCCGCACATCGGTCGGCGCCACCGTCGGCTCGCTGCACGACACGACGCCCACCGCGCGAAGCAGGTCGGTGTCGGCGAACTGCCGGGAAATGCTCGCGCCTCCGGCCACGAGCCCTCGGCCGACCCGCCGGACCGGGCGCCCCCTTCGCTCCACGCGGAGCCGGGCGCTGGTGGCGTTGGCGCTGAGCCTGGCCGTCCTGTTGGGTGGCACCCTCGCCTCGGCGGCGTTCGGTCCCGACTCGGGTACACCACTGGCCCCGGCTGCCGCGGCGCAGCCCGCGCCGCCGACCAACCAGCCCCCAATCCCGCTTCCGCTTCCGACGGGCGACCCGGACCCCTGTGGTCCGGGCTCGGCGCCGCTGCCGATCTGCACTCTGCCGACGCCGACGACCACTCCGCCCAAGCCGCCGTGCACCGGCGAAGGCTGCATCCCGCAGCCCGGCACCACCACCGCGCCGCCGACCAGCCCCGGTACCGGGCGACCCGGTCAGGGTGAGGAGACCGCGGACGACTGCGGGATCACCGACATCGGTGCCTGCGTCACGGAGGCCATCAACGCCTTCTTCAAGGGCATCGTCACTGAGGCGCTCAACCCGCTGCTGGATCTGTTGTCCAAGACGTTGCTGACCACGCCGATGCCGGACTCGCTGCCGCGGGTGGGTGAGCTGTGGGACAACTCCTGGCAGATTCTGCTGGTCTCCTACGGCCTGCTCGTACTCATCTCCGGCGTCATCGCGATGGGGTACCAGAGCGTCCAGACCCGACACTCCATTAAGGAACTCACGCCGCGTCTCGTGGTCGGGTTCCTGGCCGGCGCGCTGAGCCTGTGGGTGGCGACCAAGGGCATCCAGATCGCCAACGCGGGCGTCGAGGCGATCATGGGCGGCGGAGTCGACGCCGGCACCGCCAGCCAGACACTGCGCGATCTCGTGCTCAACAGCTTCACCGGCGGCGTCTGGATCGACATCCTCGGGCTCTTCCTTGTTGGGATGCTCGTCGCGCTGCTGGTCGTCTACGTGGTGCGCGTGGCGCTGACCATCATCCTCATCGTCGGTGCCCCGCTCGCGCTGATGTTCCACGCACTGCCCCAGACCGAGGGCATCGCCTACTGGTGGTGGAAAGCCTACGGCGGCTGCCTCGCCATCCAACTCGGACAGAGCCTGACCCTGATCACCGCGCTGAAGGTGTTCCTGGCCCCCGGCGGGTTCACTCTCTTCGGCCCGACCGCTTCCGGAGCGGTCAACCTCCTGGTCGCCCTCGCGCTGATGTACATCCTGTTCAAGATTCCGTTTTGGGTGCTGTCGTCGGTGCGTGGCGGTAACGGCAGGAGCGGCCTGATCGGGTCTCTGGTCAAGGGCTTCCTCGCCTACAAGACCTTCGGTCTGCTCAGCGGTAGCGGCGGCGGCAAGAGCTCGAAGCCTCGCCCACCGGGCGGCGGCCGGGGCGGCAACGGCGGCAGGGGTTCCAGCGGTTCGTCCGACCCGTACGCCACTGCACGCACCACCGCGAACGGGCAGTACGTCCTGCCGCTGCCCGGTGTGCGCCGGACCCGCCCGACGGGCAAGCCAGCGCCGAAGTCGAAGGCCGGTCCGGCGCCGAAGTCCTCCGGTCCGCAGGGCCGCCAGCTGACGCTGCCGTTGGGTGACGACTGGGCGGAGAACAAGCCGGTGCTCGGCCGCGACGGTCAGTACCGGCTGCCCCTGGACGTCCAGCGCACGACGCCGCCACCGGCCTCGCCCACCGGGACCAACACCGGTGGTCGTCGCACCCGCACGTCCGCGGGCAAGCAGCTCGAGTTGCCGTTGGACCCCTACCGGGGCAACCGCCCGAACCGGGCCGGGCAGTACCCGCTGCCCTTGGACGGGGTGCGTCGAGTGCCGCGCCCGGCGAGTCCGCCGCCTGCACCGAGCCCACGCCCGAGCGGGCGTCGGGTGGTCCAGCCGGAGCTGCCCTTCGACCCGTACAAGGGCAACCGGGCTACCCGCAGCGGTCAGTACTCGCTGCCGCTGGACGGCGTGCGCCGGACTCCGGCGCCCAAGCCCGCGCCCGCTCCGCCACCGACGGCCTCGCCTCGCCCGGCACCGCGCGCGGGACAGCAGTTGCGGTTGCCGCTGGATCTGCCCAAGACAGCCAAGCCGCCGACGACGCCGGTCTTCAGCTCACCACCGCCACCGCCACCGGCGCGGCCGAGTCCTAAGCCAGGAGGTAAGTCCTCATGACCGCTCCCGTTCGTATCCCGGCCGATGTCGACATGCACGACCGTGTCCTCGGGCCGCTGACCGCGCGCCAACTGGCCATCCTCGCCGCCGCCGGGGCGGTGCTCTACCTGATCTGGGCGGCCACACGTGCCTTCATTCCGATCCCGGTGTTCCTGGCCTTCGCCGTCCCGGTCGGCGCGGCCTCGACGATGCTCGCGCTGGGCAAGCGCGACGGAGTTCCGATGGACAAGCTGCTCGTCGCCGCGATCCGCCAGCGGGTCGCACCCCGCCACCGGGTCGCCGCGCCCGAGGGCGTGCGCCCCGCGCCTGCCTGGCTCACCCCGGACACCGACCGCACCGCACGCCAGACCGCCGGGCGCCGCAAGAGCGGCAAGAGCCGGGCCGGACAGCCCGAGCAGGTGTCGCCCTCGGCGTTGCGGCTGCCAGCCGAGGCCGTCACCGAGACCGGTGTCGTCGACCTCGGCACCGACGGCCTGGCGGTGGTCGCGGTCGCCTCGACGGTGAACTTCGCGCTGCGGACCCCGAACGAGCAGGAAGCGCTGGTCGCCTCCTTCGGCCGCTACCTGCACTCCCTGACCGCCCCGGTGCAAGTCCTCGTGCGCACCGAACGCCTCGACCTCTCCGCCCAGATCGCCGAGCTGCGCGAGCGGGCGGGTGGGTTGCCGCACCCGGCGCTAGAAGCCGCCGCGGTCGAGCACGCCGACTACCTGGTCCAGCTCGGGCAGCAATCCGACCTGCTGCGCCGCCAGGTGCTGCTGGTACTGCGCGAGCCGCTCGGCGTCGCGACCCCGACCGACGGCTTGGGCGGGCCCGGCCCGCTGGCCGTGCTCGGGTCGATGGCGGGCAAGCGCCGCAAGCAGGCGGGCGAACAGATCGACGCCGGTGCCCGCCGGGCCGCCGAGTCGCGTCTGGTGCGTCGTCTCGGCGAGGCGATCGAGCTGCTGTCCCCGGCCGGGATCGTGGTCACCCCGCTCGACGCGGGGCAGGCAACGGCGGTGCTGGCCTCGGCCTGTAACCCCGACAGTTTGCTGCCGCCTTCGGCGGGACTGGCCGGCGCGGACGAGGTCATCACCACCTCCGGCGCGGACCTCACCGAGGACGACTTCGACGACAGCTCCTTCTTCGCCCAACCGGCGCCCAGTCGTGCGCCGTCGGGGCGGTCCGAGGACGGCGACGACTACGGGGACGACTGGGACTACGAGGACGACGACTACCCGGACGACTACGAGGACGAGAGGGGTCGGTCCTGATGGCCTCCCGCACACGCAAGACCCGCGGCAACCCGACCGCCCCGGCGGACTCGTCGGCGGCTGCCGCGTTCACCCCCGACGCTCTGTCGGTGGCCGCGCGGCACCTGGAAGTCGGCGGCGAGTGGGTCTCCAGCTTCGCCGTGGTCGGCTTCCCGCGTGAGGTGCACCCCGGCTGGCTCGCCCCGCTGCTGACCTACCCCGGTCGTCTCGACGTGTCGGTGCACATCGAGCCGATCGACCCGGCAACCGCCGCCTCGCGGCTGAAGAAGCAGCTCGCGAAATTGGAAGCCGGGCGGCGGCACACCGCCGAGCACGGCCGCCTGTTCGACCCGCAGGTCGAGGCCGCCACCGAGGACGCCTACGACCTGTCCTCCCGCGTCGCCCGCGGGGAGGGAAAGCTGTTTCGGGTCGGGCTGTACTTGACCATCCACGCCGCTTCGGAGAAGGCGCTGGCCGACGAGGTGGCCGCGCTGCGGTCGCTGTGCGCGAGCCTGTTGCTCGACGCCAAGCACACTACCTACCGGTCCCTGCAGGGCTGGGTATCGACGCTGCCGATGGGCCTGGACCTCATCGGGATGCGCCGGACGTTCGACACCTCGGCGTTGGCGGCGGCGTTCCCGTTCACCAGCCCCGACCTGCCCGCCCCGGACCCGACCAGCGTGGCCGCGCCGTCCGGGGTGCTCTATGGCTACAACGTCGGCTCCCAAGGTTTGGTGCACTGGGATCGGTTCGGCGACGGGATGCACAACCACAACTCCGTGATCCTCGGCCGCTCCGGCGCGGGCAAGTCCTACCTGGTGAAGCTGGAGCTGCTGCGCAGCCTGTACCGGGGCATCGAGATCGCCGTCGTCGACCCCGAGGACGAGTACGCCCGCCTGGCCGCCGCGGTCGGCGGAACCTACGTCCACCTCGGCGCGCGCGGCGTTCGCCTCAACCCCTTCGATCTGCCGATCCACACCCGCGCCGACGGCCGCCGCACCGCACCGAAGGACGCGCTCGTGCGGCGCAGCTTGTTCCTGCACACCGTCATCGCCGTCCTCGTCGGTGGCGAACTGGAGGCGGCGGAGCGGGCAGCGTTGGACCGGGCGATCGCCGCGACCTACCAGAGCGTCGGGATCACCGCCGACGCTCGCACGTGGACCCGGCCGGCCCCGACTTTGCGAGTCTTGCGGGACCAGCTCGCAGGCGCCGGACAGGCTGGCGACCGGGCCGCTAGTGAGCTGGCGGCGAGGCTGCACCCGTTCGTCGAGGGCGCGTTCAAGCAGCTGTTCGACGGACTCAGCAGCGTCAACCCCGAAGGCCACCTCGTGGTGTTCAGCCTGCGTGACCTACCCGACGAGCTCAAGGGCATCGGCACTCTGCTCACCCTGGATGCGGTGTGGCGGCGGGTGTCCACCCCGGCCATCCGCCGCCCGCGCCTGGTCGTGGTGGACGAGGCGTGGCTGCTGATGAAGGAGAAGTCCGGCGCCGAATTCCTGTTCCGCATGGCCAAGGCATCCCGCAAGCACTGGGCCGGGTTGACCGTGGCGACCCAGGACACCGCCGACGTGCTCGGCAGCGACCTGGGCAAGGCCGTCGTGGCGAACGCGGCCACCCAGATCCTGCTGCGGCAGGCGTCGCAGGCCATCGACGAGATCACCCAGACCTTCGACCTCTCCGCTGGGGAACGCGCGTTTCTGCTCTCGGCTGACCGTGGCCAGGGCCTGCTGTCGGCTGGCACCCAGAGGGTGGCGTTCCAGAGCATCGCCTCGCCCACCGAGCACTACCTGGTCACCAGCAACCCGGCCGAACTCGCCGCCTACGCCGACACCGCCGAACCACTCGACGAGGCCGACGCCGCGTTCGTCGACCTTGGCTTCGACGGAGACGAGTTCGGCTCCGACTCCGGCGACGACCAGATCCACCTCGACGCCGCCTGAGCGGGCGCGCACCACACCTCGTACGCACATCTCCCGTGAAGGGACTCGTTCATGCTGCCCCGAACACTCACCTGGGCACCGCCTGCCCTCGACCAGCCACCGGATACACCCCTCCTCAGCACCGCACCCACGCACTCGACGGCCCCTGTCGCCGCCGGGTGGCTGGAGGAGTACCTGCGCGATCCCGGCGGCGCGCTGCTCGCGCTGCTGGCCCGCCTGCGGGACATCGCCCTCGACTGGGGCCCGGTCGCGGCCCCCGTCCTCGCGGTGCTCACCACCGGGATCGTGCTCGGCCGGCGGTGGTGGGCCCGACGCTGCCACGAGCTGCTGCGCGCCGACGCCCGTCAGGTCACCGTGCTCGCCCCGCCCACAGTCGATCCCGCCGGCGGGGCCGCGTTGTGGTCCAACCTCGTCGGTCTGCTGCGGCCCGGCTGGCGGCGGGCGTTCACCGGCCAACCGCACGTCGCGTGCGAGTACGTGTTCTCTGAGGCCGGGGTCGCGATCCGGCTGTGGGTGCCCGGTGTCATCCCACCCGGCCTGGTCGAACGCGCCGTGGAAGCGGCCTGGCCGGGCGCGCACACCCGCGTTGGCCCGGCCGAGCCACCACTACCGGCACCGGGTGAAGGTCAGCGGCGCCTGGTGGTCGGCGGCGAGCTGCGGCTGGCCCGTCCGGAGGCGTTGCCGATCCGCAGAGACTTCGACGCCGACCCGATCCGCGCGCTGATCGGTGCGCCGGTCGGGCTCGGCCGTGAGGAGTACGCCTGCGTGCAGGTGCTGGCCCGCCCGGTTACCGGACGCCGCGTCCAGCAAGCCCGCCGCGCCGCCCGCCGAGTCCACACCGGCGGCTCAACCAGGCTGGTCGGCCGTCTGCTCGACGCGATCACCCCCGGCACCGGCAGCCGCCACCGCCGCGCGGCGGTGGCGGCGAGGACGAAGACAGGGGCCTTGCACAGCGACCCGCAGACCTCATTGGAATATTCCGCACAGAACCGCGCGATCGTCGGCAAGCAGCGCGGCAGCCAGTTCGAGACGGTCGTCCGCTACGCCGTGGCGACCCTTCTGCCCTCCGACGCCGACGAGGGCGAGGTTCGCCGAGCGCGGGACGTCGCCCGCGGCCGGGCCCACGCTCTGGCGGCCTCGTTCGCCTCCTACACCGAGCACAACCACTACACCCGTAACCGCGTCCGCCGCCCCGGTGCCGTGGTGGACTCACGGCGGCTCGGACGTGGCGACCTGTTGTCCGTGCCTGAGTTGGCGGCGATCGCGCACCTGCCCACCGACGAGGCCATCCCTGGTATTCAACGCGCCGGAGCCCGCGCCATCGCACCCCCACCGGGGATCGCCACACCGGGGCCGGAGGCCAAGCCGATCGGGGTCACAGACACCGGCCACCAGCGCCCTGTCGCGCTGCGCGTGCCGGATGCTCGGCACCACCTGCACGTCATCGGCGCGACCGGCTCGGGTAAATCGACCCTGCTGGGAAACATGATCCTGGCCGATGCCGAGGCCGGCCGCGGGATCGTGCTGATCGACCCCAAAGGCGACCTCGTCACCGATGTCCTGTCCCGCCTGCCGAAGTCGGCTGCCGATCGAGTGGTGATCTTCGACGCGGACAGCAAGTCGCGACCGCCCTGCCTGAACCCGCTCGATGGTGGGGAGACCGACCTCACGGTGGACAACCTCGTCTCGGTGTTCCGGCGGGTGTACTCGGCGTTCTGGGGCCCGCGCACCGACGACGTCATGCGCGCCGCCTGCCTCACTCTGCGCAGCCAGGAAGGCGTCGCCACCTTGGCGGACCTGCCCAAGTTGCTGGCCGACGAGGCGTTCCGCAGCCGGGTCACCGCCGGAATCGCTGACCCCGTGCTGCGTGGCTTCTGGTCTTGGTACGAGGAACTCACCGACTCCTCCCGCTCACAGGTCATCAGTCCGCTGATGAACAAACTGCGCGCGTTCCTGTTGCGTCCGTTCGTCCGCGACGCGATCGCGGGCGGTCACTCCACAGTGGACATGAGCCAGGTGCTCGACGGCGGCATCTGCCTGGTGCGCATCCCGAAGGGCTCACTGGGCGAAGAGACCACCCGGCTGGTCGGGTCGCTGGTGGTCGCCCGGACCTGGCAGGCGACCACCGGCCGGGCGCGGACCCCGCAACGGCAACGCCGGGACGCCTCGATGGTGATCGACGAGTGTCACAACTTCCTGAACCTGCCGTACCCGATCGAGGACATGCTCGCCGAGGCTCGCGGTTTCCGGGTCGCGATGACCCTGGCCCACCAGCACCTCGGCCAGCTCCCCCGCGAACTGCGGGAGGGCATGTCCACCAACGCCCGCTCGAAGATCTTCTTCAACGCGAGCCCGGAGGACGCGCGCGAGCTGTCCCGCCACACCGCGCCGCGGTTGTCCGATCACGACCTCGCCCACCTCGGCGTCTACCACGCCGCCGTGCGCCTGGTGCTCAACGGCGAGGAAGCCCAACCGTTCACCATGCTCACCCAGCCCCTCCCGCCCGCCGTCCCCGGTCGAGCACGGGAGATCCGCGGCGTGGCGCGCCGCACTGCTCGCACTCGCGCGACCGAAGCCGCCACCGGCGGGCCCGCAACCATCGGCGCCCGGCCGCCTCGCGGCTCGTCGGGCCCGTCGCGACCCGCGGACCGGAGCGAGCCCGTCGCGCGCCCGCGTAGCGCCGACCCCCGCCGCAACGGCTGACCGCACCCCTCTTCCGCCCTTCCACCTGTCCATCACGCCCCGGCGCACCGCGCGCCGGGGCGACTTCGCCCTGCCCAGTCGGAGGCGCCCGCCATGATCACCAACCCCACCCGCCAGCGCGCTTTGCGCGGCCACAAGCCCACCCGACCCACTCCCCGTGTCGCGAACACCGCCGAGCACCAAGCCGTGCTGGCGTGGCGATTGACCCCGCGCGACAAGTGGATCGCCCGGATGCTCTGGGAACACAAAGTCCTCACCGCACACCAGATCACCGCCCTGGCCTTTCCCAGCTTCCGGTCCGGGCGGATGCGGCTGCGCGAGCTCTACCTGTGGGGTGTCGTCGACCGGTTCCAGCCCTTCGTCACCCTCGGCACCGCGCCCATGCACTACGTCCTGGCGCCCACCGGCGCGGCCGTGCTCGCCGCCGAGGACGGCCTGGATATCAAAGAACTCGGCTACCGGCACGACCGGGTCTTCGGCGTCGCCCACAGCTTGCGCCTGGCCCACACCGTCGGCGTCAACGAGTGGTTCACCGCCCTGGTCGACCGCGCCCGCCACCCGCACCCCGGCGAACAGGTCGCGCTGGTGGCGTGGTGGTCGGAGACCCGCTGCGCGCGCCACTTCGGCGACCTGATCAAACCCGACGGCTACGGCCGCTGGAGATACCACGACCAGCACGGTGGTCAGAGCAACGACCGGCAGGTGGAGTGGTTCCTCGAGTACGACTTCGGGACCGAGCCGCTGAGCAAGCTCGCCGGGAAACTGGCCGGCTACGCCGCACTCGCGCAAGCCACCGGCATCACCACGCCGCTGCTGGTGTGGCTGCCGACTTCGCGGCGCGAGGCCGCCGCCCGCCGGCTGCTGGCGAAGGCGTGGCGTGAGCTCGACGACCGGCGCTCGGTGCCGATCGCCACCGCGGCGGCCGAGCTGCTCAACCCCGAGGCCGTCCACCCGAGCCCGGCCGATGAGGTCTGGCTGCCGCTCAACGCCCCTGCCGGAGCGTCCCGGCGAGCGCTGTCGGGATTGCCCGACGCCTGGCCGCACGTGCCGCCGCCGGTCACGCCCACCGAGGAGACCCCGGCGGGAGTCGACTCGCCGCAACCGATGTCGCCGCCACCCTCGCCGATGCCGCCCACCGCGACCAGCCCACGGGCGCCACGCGGGGCTGGCCGGCCGGGGAGGTGGTGAGAGCGTGCTCGCCAAGATCGCCATCGGGGCCGCGGCCATCCTGCTGCTCATCCCCGTCATGATCGGTCAAAGCGTGAGTGCTGTGGTGGACGCGCTGTTCGGCAGCTCCTCGAACACCACCATCGACTGCACGAAACCGATCGCCGACATCCCGCCCGAGTACTGCCTGCTCTACGTCACCGCCGCCCCGGACTGCCCCGGCCTGGACTGGACCGTGCTCGCCGCGATCGGCAAGGTCGAGACCGACCACGGCCGCCTGAAGGCACCCGGCGTGACCGAGGGCGAGAATTTCGCGGGGGCCGGCGGGCCGATGCAGTTCCTCGCCCCGACCTTCAATGGCGTCATCGCCGTCCACCAGATCCCGCCGGGCGGCGCCAGCCCGCCCTCGCGGTACAACCCGCACGACGCGATCCACGCCGCGGCCCTTCTGCTGTGCGACAACGGAGTTCGCCGGGGCGACCTGCGGGCGGCGATCTTCGCCTACAACCACGCCGACTGGTACGTCGACAAGGTCCTCGAACAGGCCGCGAAGTATGCCGAGGCCGCCGCGACCAGCGTCGGCAACGGCGACTGCAACGCCATCCAAGCCCCCAACGCCATTACCCTCGCCGCGATCAACTACGCCTGCGGGCAACGAGGACTGCCCTACGTGTGGGGCGGCAACGGGCCCGACGGCGGACACGCGGGCTTCGACTGCTCCGGACTGACCACGGCCGCTTACGCTGCTGCCGGAGTGAAGCTGCCGCGCACCGCCCAGACGCAGTTCGACGCGGGCCCGCGCGTCCCGGCCGGGCAGCCGTTGTTGCCGGGCGACCTCGTCTTCTACGGCACACCCGGCAATATCCACCACGTCGGCCTCTACATCGGCGGCGGACTCATGATCAACGCCCCGACCTTCGGCCAACCGGTACAGATCGACAACTACCGCTACAACGGTGACGACTACGCTGGGGCGACCCGCCCTGCAGGATCCGTCGCGGTGGTCTAAGGCACGACAACCAAGATGGGCATTTCCGCGAGTATTTGGGCGTTGCATGAGCCTTTGCCCAGGGGACGCGGAAGATCGACATGGGTGTGGGATCGTGGCGGCATGGGGCACTACTCAACCCTTCACATCGGCCGAGCTCAGGTGTTCTGGGTCAGGGACGGGTACGACCCTGACCTCGTCGCGCTGTTCACCGAGGCCGACCGGCGCTATGAGGATGAAGAGTACGGTTACCGCTCCACAGCCGCCCAGATGCGCGATCGCCTGCAACTCCACGGTTTCACGGCAATGCACGCAAGAAGGGAACTTGACCGCGCTGTCGGTGAGTGGCGCAAGGAGGTGGACTCCGGCGATCCAGTTCCGCCTGATTCGGACGAACTAATCGAGACGTACCGAAAGATCCTCGATGTACCAAAGGACGATTTCGACTTCCCCGCGTGGAGCTCCTACCTCGAAATTCAGGAGCCGTCGGAGATCTTCTTCCATCTAGACATCCGGGCCCTGCTTCGGCTTCTGCTCGACATGATGCCGGACAGCACCGAGGTCGTTCTCGACCTCTCCCAACTCATCGGGTGTTGCGTCGAACTGGATCCCACAGACGCCATAGCCGAACGGGCTCGCACTGAACAGCGTGCCAAGCTCGCAGCCGACGCTCCGCTTATCGTTCTCACCGAGGGAACCACCGACTCAAAACTGCTGTCGCTGGCGTTGGAAGTGACACATCCCCATCTCGTGGGGATGGTCAACTTCCTCGACTTCGGCGACCAAAGACGACCCGAAGGCGGAGTCGGTGCTCTGAGCAACACTGTCAAAGCGTTCGTCGCGGCGGGCGTGGCGAACAGGTTCGTCGCACTGGCGGACAACGACGCGGCAGCCTATGAGGGGCTGGCAGGCTTGAAGTCCAGCCGCGATCTGCCGGCGACGTGCAGGATCGTGCACTACCCCGACCTTGAACTGTTGGAGGACTACCCGACTTTGGAGCCGTATTCGGCTGAGACCGTGCGTGCGAATGTCAACGGCAGCGCAGGCTCACTGGAGATGTACCTCGGAGTTGACGTGCTCACCAGTGCTGGAAAACTCGCACCCGTTCAATGGACGAGCGACCTGCGGAAGATGCACCGACGCCAAGGCTCCCTGCTTGATCATGACAAAAGACGAGTACAGAAAGCCTTTCGCAAAAAGGTGCGGCATGCCCATTCGAAGGGATCGAATGGCATGGACTGGACGGGCGTGCGCGCGATCATCGAAGCAATCATTCACGCCTTCGACTAGCCACACCGCTCACAGGATTCTCGTCAACTTCAACCAGAAGACATGATCAAGGCGTGTATTCAAAAACCAGCGTGGTCAACTTAAGAATCGTGCTCATCTCCGCGCAGAACGTTCAGCGGCATGAACGGTTCGGGTTCGCCCATACCCACGCCGACCTTGGCGGCGAAGGGCTGGCCGTAGGGGTCGACCAGCACGATCCGTTGGGTGAACAGCGGCGGCGAGACAGTGTCGAGGGTGATGATGTTGTGGTCGCTGGCCAGCTCGAAGAGCGTGTTCATCACCTCGCGGCTGGTGGTGCGGTCCGGATCGGTCTCGACCGACAGGCCCTCGACCCGGATCTCCAGCAGCCGCTGTTGGGGCAGCACGGTGATGCGGGTGTGGATGTGGTCGGGAAGTCCGCCGTCCTCGCGTAGCTCGGCGATGTCGGCGGACAGTGCCACGGCGATCGCCTCCAACCGGTAGCCGCGTTCGATCTCGACCCGCGCGCCCCACACAACCTGCAGGTCCGCCGGGACGTCAGGTTCAGCCATGACGAGTCCTTCGTGAGTGAACGCCGTCGGACCGCCGCCACGGTCGGGCGGTCCGACAAGGCGTTTGTGCCTCGGGAGTGATGTCGAGTGGTGGGTGCTGGACTACCGGTCCCGCCGGGTGCGGAGGTCGGCGCGCAGGTCGGCTAAGGAGCGGCCGTCGGAGGTGCGTCGCCATGCGCTCCAGCCGTGGTGGTGTTTGCCGCTCAGGGCGGTCGCGGCGGCCGACGGGGTGGCGAAGACCCGCTCGCCGTCGGCGAGCAGGAAGGTGCCGTCGAGCCGCAGTCGAGCGGTGTGGCGTACCTCGCCCGCGCAGCGCTCCCACACGAGTTCCTCGCCGTAGGTCACCAGGTCGGCCGACATCAGGTCGCTCAGGACCGTGCCCGCCCAGCGCAACGGCGAGGATCCGGGACGTTCGGAGGTCAGCACCGCCTCCCGGCTGAGCGTCTCGGCGGCGTCGATGTAGAGGCGCATCGCGGCGGCCACCGTGGGGGCAAGGGCCCACGGCCAGCGCTCGTCCAACCCCGCCCAGCGCCCGATGGGCATCCACCGGCCTCGATAGGCCAGCAGCACCTCCAGGTCGGCGACGTGATGGTCGTCCGGCCTACCGAGGTCCTGCTCGGCTGGGAGTGGGCGCATGACGAGGTCGCCGTCGTGGAGATCTGCGGGTGGCCGGTCGGCGAGCCAGGTCCCGGCGAACAAGGCGACCTGTCCGGCGGTGTCGGGATCGACTTCGCCCAGGACGTCCACTGCGAGCACGAGCATCGCCCAGGCGTTGCCCGGGACGCGCATCGGTGTGGGGCCCAGCGACGGCACGAGCACGGTCGCGTCGGCAGGCAGCCCTTCCCACCGCAACAACGCCGTCTCTTCGTCGGGTTGTGGCGTCGCGGGATGCGTTCCGGGGTCGTCGGGTAGCGGGGCGACGTTCGGCGCGGTAGCAGCGGGCTGGTGGGGCGGAACGGCATCGGATTCGATGGTCATGGCGGTGCCCTTCAGGTCGGGGTGATCGCACGCTGGGAGCGTTGTCATCGGCGCAGGACGTTCACGCGCTCGCCGCCGAGCAACGGCTTGTCCTCCGGACCGGCGAAGTGCGGGTCGATCCAGATCGGACGGTGGTCGTTTCGGCTGGGGTAGTACTGGTTGCGCCAGTGCCCCCGCACGATCCAGCGGTGCCGGTACTCACGCGTGCCCTTGCCGAAGTCGTCGTCGGCGCGGTCGGAAGGCTCAGTGCGAGCACGCCGCAGGTCGATGTAGCGCACGGTGGGATCGAGCACCGGGTCGAGACGTTCGATCCGACGCCGGGCAGCGCGCGGCGCGGTCATCTGCTCCGAGCGCACCAAGGTCTGCCCCATCAGCAACCATGTCGCGAGGATGGTGCGCTGCAAAGAGATCCTGGCTTCGATGTCGCGAGAGGACTCGGCTTCGGAAACTCCGCCCGGCCAGCCCTCCATCTCGGTGAACTCCATCGGCGTGAGCGCGCACCACTCGTACCCGTGCGGCGGGACGAACGACGGCGGCACCGGAGCACGTTCGAGATTCGGCAGAAACGTGGCGAGAACATGATCGGCGACCTGGTCGGCGGTCTCGTCACTGTCGGAGGGCTTGTTCTCCGGAGTCGGCTCGGGCAGGTCCCGCGCGGCGGCCGTTCTCGCTCGCTCCAGCACTTCATCACGGGGAAGCTGCGCGAGAGTGCGTCCGATACGGACGATGCCTTGCTGTGACGGGGAAGTCGTCGCCCAGGTGTGCACCCACAAGCCGCCGCGCCCCGGACCCCACGTGACAACCGAGACCGCGTTGTGACGTGCGGCAGCCGTACCTTCCACAGGCGGGTGCTCGTAGGCCATGACCCCGATCTGCGCGGGCAGGTCCTCCGGGTGCAACCGGTAGTCGGTCAGCGTCTCGGCGGCGTGACAGGCGAGGTCGGTCATGTCGGCGGAGACGTAGAACAACTCCGCCGCCGGAAGCTGGACCGCCAGCGTTCCGGCGATGGTGGCTCCCACATCGTCGACTCGATCGAACACCCGTGATTCGGTGGCACCGTCAGGACTCGGTCCCAGGAAGAAGCGGAACCAGTTGCCCGCGCCGTCAAGCGTGGGGTCGCGAGCCCAGTCGGTCATGCGTGCGCGGATCTCGGGCACGTCCCGCGCCGTCACGGCGATCACGCTGCGCTCCTGCGTTCCGTGGCCTCGCCGATGCGCCCAAGGTGCGAGTCCGAGCTGTGAGCACCGCGGTCCCGCCACGGCCGGCGCGCGGGTGTGGCGAGTTCGTTCAGATTGTGCACTCGGTCAACCCCCTTTGATTCCAACAGTTGTGGTCGGGTCGACGTGTATGGACGCTTCGTGCGCGCGGAGGTGTCAACGCCCGTGGGTGGTACGGGCGCGAAGTGGACCGGTTTGCACTAACGACGTAACGCGACGCGGGCGTATGTCCACAGGAGACAAGGTGTTTTCGATGTGCCGCTTGACTTCATGCGCTGAAGGAAGCGTCCATAGTCGTGCGGCCCGACACACCACCGGATGCGCACCGGGGGCCGCACCCGCTCCGGCCGGGGCATGACCACCCAATCCGAAACGTCACCACTGCGAGGTAGTCATGTCCACCAACCGCACCCTTCGAGCCGTCCCGAATTCGGCGACCGACACGGCGAAGCCGCGCACGGAGACCGAGGAGAAGCTGTGGCAGGCACTCCGGGACAACCCCGGCAGCACCGCCACCGCCCTGTCCACCGCTGCCGGAATCGGCAAGTCGACCGCACCCAAGATCCTCGCCCGCTGGGAGAAGGACGGCCTCGTTACCCGCACCGCCGGGATCGCCGATGGCGGTTCCCGCCCCGCCGACCGCTGGTCCATCACCACGGACGACCAGCCCACGGACGACCAGCCCACGGACGACCAGCCCACGGACGACCAGCCCACGGACGACC
>NZ_JAJAEG010000053.1:0-13083 GCF_047445655.1 Lentzea alba | reverse complement strand
CCACGGACGACCAGCCCACGGACGACCAGCCCACGGACGACCAGCCCACGGACGACCAGCCCACGGACGACCAGCCGACCGACGACCAGCCGACCGACGTCGATCCGGGGAAGCAGTCGGAGAAGCCTCAGCGGTTGGCACCGGGGGCGTTGCGCGGCATGGTCGAGGACTACCTGGAGGACAACGCGGGTGAGTTCAGTCCGAACGCGATCGGCAAGGCGTTGAACCGATCCTCTGGTGCGGTACACAACGCGCTGGAGAAGTTGGTCGAGAGCGGCTACGCCGTTCGAACCAGTGACAAGCCGAAGAAGTACTCATGTGCCGCGACGACTGCCACGACTACGGAGTAGCCGTCCCCGTTGCCGGACGGTCATGTCGTCACGTGCCTCCAACGGTTCATCGTTGGGGGCACGACGGCGTCCGGGGCTTCACGTTCCTGTGTAAGGGTTTCCGGGGTTGTACGTCGCCTACGGTGTGCAGGACCTACCGCCGGGCGGACCCTATCTGGGTCCTGTCGTGGCTGTCGTGGCTGTCGTGGCTGTCGTGATGATGTAGATCGTTGGCCTGCTTGGCAGTCGATGACGCCGAAGTAGCCGATGCCCTGTCGCATGGAGTGATCGTTCGGCGGCTATCAGGCAACAGGTGCGCCCTACTACTGCCGAGAACTTCGCCCGGTTCGTGCCGCAGCGAGTATGGAGCCCCTCGAGGGGCACCACGCGGATGTTCAACCTGAGCACGCGTTTCGGTAGCCTTTCAAGGGAACTGGACCTCGGCCGGCGAGCCTGGCCCCTATTCCTCCGGTGCTCCTTGGGGCCGAGGGCCTTCAACAAGGGGCGGCCAGGACGGCTACCGACTCGTGATTGTGGCGGGGTCGATGTGGCGCGGCAGCGTTGGTCTGTGTTGGCTGTGAAGGCCGACCAGCGACCCGTAGGGGTCGCTGGTGGGTGGGGCGTGCGGTAGCCGCCCCGTTGGGCTTGGCGGGTGGTTCGGATCGGCTAGGAAGGGGCGTCCCACTGTTGGGTGGTGGGGTTCCACGTCGCCTCGGTGAGAAGCCGGTTGAGGTCGGGTAGGCCGGGGCCGATCATCCAGCCGAGGCGTTCGCAGTCGGTGTCGCCGGGCCAGCGGCCGGACCAGGTGTCCTTGCCGCAGTTGTGTTTGCCCTTGCAGCTCAGGCGTTGAAGGCCGGTGTACAGGCACCTGGCCACGTCGCAGCCCTCGACGTGTGGCTGGCCGATGGCGACTTCGCAATCCGGGCAGTGTGGCCGGGGTGCCGAGAGGTCTAGGAGGTCGGGCATGTGCTGTCGTGCCTTTCGGTCTGGTCCTCGTTGGGTCCGGGCTGGGTGTGCTCGGTCGCAGCGGGTCGTTGTGGCGGATGGTCAACTCGCGGCATCGCGTAGCTCCAGATGCGTCCGGTGATCACCCGCGCGCGACCTCGGTCGAAGAGGTAGATCCAGTCGGTGCTGCGGCTGTCCGGCCAGGGTCACGGCCAGCCGTCGCGGGCATGGTGGCTTTGTCCGAGGCCCTGTTCGGTGAACACGTCGAGCAGGGCGAGTACGGCGTCGGCGAACGTCATCGGGTCCGTGGCATCCAGCATGAGTCGGCCGGAGTCGAGGCCCCGCAAGATTTCGGGGTCGGCGTTGCCGTGGAGGGCTCCGAGCCAGCGGGCACGGCGTCCGGTTTCGTCGTAGAAGTCGGCGGTCGTGGGGATCATCGGCAGGGTTCGCGTTCGGCGTCGGCGGGGTGTGCGAAGTAGCAGTCCTCGTCGCACTCCTGCGCGCCCCGGCTGGTGATGAAGGGGCAGTCCTCGCGGTGCGGGTGTGGTGGTAACGGTGCGGGCTGGTGCCGGTGGTCTCGTCCCGTTCGGTCATCGAGGTGGTCATCTCGGAGTCCTTTTCGCGTGGTCGGTTCAGCGACGGGCGAGTTCGGTGCGCAGGTCGGCCAGCAGGCGGTCGTCGTGAGCGCGTCGCCACAGGTGCCAGCCGTTGGCGGTGAAGTCGCAGAGTTGGGTGGCGAGCGTGTTGACGGTCGATACGGCGAACTCGTCCGGTCCGTGGTGGAGAACCCCACCTGCCCGGACAGTGGCGGTGCGCCCGTCGAGTACGACCTGCTCGCCCTCGGCGAGCAGTCCGGCCTCGAGCAGCTCGGCGAGGCCGTCGGGTGCGCGGCGAGGCGCCGAGACCGCGGTCTCGCCGGCGAGACCGAGTCCGCGCGAGAGCCAGTCGGGCATGGCGGCGGCGATCGGCCCAGTCAGCGTCGCCCACTGCGCGTCCTGAGACGCGGCGTCGGCGAGGTAGCGCATGTGCACGAGCACCGTCATGGCGACCTCGTGCGGCCAGCGCGCGTCCACCGCCTCCCAGGTGCCCACGGTGCGCCACTCGCCCTGCATCGCGGCGAGGACCTCGACATCGGTCAGGGCAGGGTCGGTGGTCGAGGTGTACAGGCGCACCACGACGTCCCCGGCGTGCAGGGTGGCGGGCGGCGGCTCGGGTAGCCACACCCCGGCGAGCAGCGCAGCGGTGTCGGTGTGCGCGGGGTCGGGAGCGGGAGCGTCCCCGGTGAAGCGGACTGGGGCTGCGGCGTCGGTGGTCCGCACGGCGACCACCACGAGCCCCCACGCCCCGGCGGGCGGGCGCATCGGCACGGCGGGCGGAACGGTGGGGGCGAGCAACACGGTCTCGGGTGGCAGAGTGCCGGGACTTGTTGGCGTCGTCGCGCCGTGGTGCGTGGTCACAACTGTCCTCCAGGGCGGCAGGTTGCGGGTGAGTGGTGTCCGCGAGACATGGCCTGGTCGTTCGAGGTCACTGGGGTGGCCGAGTCGCGTCCCGAAGGCGCTGGTCGATCTCGTGCTTGGGCGCGGTCAGGATGGTGGTCAGCACGATGACGGCGGAGCCTTCGTCCAGCGGGCGGATGGGAGTGCCGTCGACGGCGAGGTCGTGACCGTCGGCGGTGACGATCCGCCAGTCCCGCTGGCGGATGCGGTCGGCGCAGTAGTAGCTGCCGACGAGTACGCCGTCACGGGTGACGGTGCCGTACAAGATCTGTTGCGCGTCGGCGGGGTCGTAGATGATCGAGGTCACCGTGCAGCCGTTCTCGGTGAAGCTGCGCGCGACGATGTCGACCTCGGGCGGGTTGGATGCGGTCATCGGCCTTCTCCTTCGGTGTCGTGTTGGGTGTCGTGCGGGTTGGCGAGGCACTGTCCGGCGGCGGTAGGTAGTCCGGTGGCGGGGTCGCGCATGAGCGGAAGCGGGACCGAAGGCGGGTCGGCAGGTGCACGCAGCCACGCCTTGATGTCCGGGGGTCCGATGTCCTCGGTGGGTTCGCGGGGGTTGCGTGGGTCGAGTGGTTCCCAGCGCACTCCGCCGCCGACCGTGAGGAACACGCCGGGAGCGGCGGGGTCGAAGGCGACGATCCAACTGCTCACGTGGCTGGTCGCCCACGGCCACGGCCACCCGGTGCGGCGGGGGTAGGCCGTGCCGAGTTCCTCGGTCTCCCACACGATGAACAGGTCGGCGACGGCCGCGCGGTAGGTGGGCTCGTCGGTCGCGGTCAGCGCGAGGCGTCCGGGCGGGACGCGCAGGAGGTTCTCCGGTTCGCACTCCCATTGCAGTGAGCCGAGCCACTCGGCGTCATGGCCGCGTCCGAGGTAGAAGTCGGTCTTGGTCGACATGACCTCAGCTTCACCGGCCTTTGGCCGGCGCCTCGCGCCGCGGCCTCGCCCGGCCGAGGGCAGCTCCGCGAGCACGGTGGGAGGTGGTGGTCATGCCGACCACCCCAGCGCGCTGACCGCGACCTTCGGGAGGTAACCGACCTGTTCCCCTGCGCCGAGCCACACGACATATGCGTTGGTGGGCGGGGCACCGTCGTCGGTGTCCTGCATGGTGCTCACGACACAGGTGAGGGCGTGTGCGAGCGAGTAGCCGGGTTGTGTGGCGAGCCGTAGCGGGGCGGTTGGGTCGTAGGGTTCGAGCGCCTCGCGCAATTCACCCACGGTCGTAATGGGGCAGTCGTACATGGTGAACACCTCCTGGTGGGTCCGGAGCGGTGTGCCCGCCCCGGACCGGGCTGGCGGTCAGTGCGTGGCGCGCAGGGCGGCGGTGGCGGCGTGCCCGATGGCGCGGGCGGTGGTGGCGGGGTCGCTCAGTACGTGCACGGTGGACCCGGCGAGCGGGGTGTCGTGGGTGCCAGTGGTCAGCCACAGCACGGCGCACCCGGACGCGCGCAACCGGTCGAGTTTGCGCTGCCCGTCGATGCGGGGCTGGAAGCGGTAGTCACCGTCAGACACGATGACCAACAGCCGCGCCGCGCTGGGGCGGGACAACCCGAGGGCACCGTCGAGGGCGTCCAGCGCGACCGGGATGTCCTCCCAGTTGTCGTTGGACTCGAACTCGGTGACCTCGGCGGGCAGCTTGCCGGGGCGGGTCAACGGGCGCACGTGGTGCCCGAAGATCACGCTCGCGGTCTCGGTGGGCACCCTGGTGTGGCGGGCGGCGTTGGCCAGAATCCACGCCGCCGAGGCCACGTGCGTACACGCCCACCGCATCGACCCGGACACGTCGCACGCCACCCCGACCCGCAACGGCGGGACGGTGACCGGGGTCCGGGTGGTGCGGGTGAACGGTTCGGCCGTCACCACCGCCCCGGCGGCACGTTGGGCTTCGGCGGCACGCACACCGCGCATCCGCAACCGCCCCGGCGGCACCTCCGAGGTGGACTTCACCGCGACCCGTTCCCGCACCCCGGCGGTGTCCAACGCCCGCGCCAACACCCGCGCGGCGGTGCGCTCCTCCGGGGTGGGCGGACGGGTGCCCGCCAGCCGGGTGGTCCCGGTCCGGGGACCACCAGCGGCGAACACCCGCCGCGCCGCCTTCTGCGCCTCCTTCTCTGCGGCGTCGGCTTTCGCCTTCTCGGCGGCGGCGACGGCGGCGGGGTCCTCGGGTGCTTTCTCCCGCGCCACCTTCGCCGCCACCCCGTTCAGCACGGCGGCGATCGCGTCCGCCAACGGCGACGGGTCGGCGGCGGCGTTGCCGCTACCGGTGCCGGGGGTGCCGCCGGACGGGGCGGGGGTGCCGGACGGGTCGCGTGCCGCGCCGGGGTCCGGGTCGGCGGGGGTGTTGGGGTCGGTGTCCGGGTCGGTGCCGAGGATCTCGCACCATTGCCGCCCGAGGTCGAGCATGGTCTCGCCGTCGTCGTCGGCGGTGCGCAACGCCTTGCGCCACACCGCCCGCAACTTGTCCAGCAGCTCGGCCCCGAGCACGCCCTCGATGACACGGGCGACGGGGGCGACCTCGGTGCGGGTGAGCACCCCGCCGTCCGCGCGTCCCAGCAACAGCGCGGCGGTGTGCGCGGCGTGCGCGGGTGTCATCTGTGGGGCGGTGGCGGGGTCGGTGTAGAGGTGCAGGTCGGCGGCGACGATGCCGCGCACGCACGCCCGCAACCAGTGCCGGTCGTCGGGGCGGCGGCGGACCTGTGCGGCTTCCATGCGCGGCTCTTCCAGCAGCATGGCGGCGGCGACCACGCCGAGTGGGGCGTCGTCCGGGGGTTGCCAGGCGGTGTGTTTGGCGTGCCCGCATTCGTGGGTCAGGGCACCCCACGCCGGGGCGTAGCGGGGGCGGTCGGACAGGTTCGCGGGGTCCACGGTGGCGGGGTCCACCCCGAGGTGGTCGCCGTCGACCTCGATCAGCGCGCGGGCGGGGTAGAAACACGCCGGGGCACCCCCGCCCGCGCCGGGTGCGACGGTGACCAGGAGGTCGTCGCGGTCGGCGATGATCGGGACCTCGTCGGCGAAGGCGGCGGACAGGGTCAGCCATTCCGGGCGGGCGGGGAACACGGCGGCACCGGTGGCGGTCGGGTCGGCGGTGAAGTGGGTGCTCACGGTTACGGGTCCTTTCGCGACGGTCGCGCGGTTCGCCGGGCGGGCGGGTTGCGGGGTCAGGGTTTGGTGGTGATGCGGGCACCGAGGGCGAGTGGGGTGACAGTGCGCCCAAACGCGTCGCGCACCACGGCAGCGACGGTGGCGCGGTCCTCTTCCGGCGCGATGCCCACGAGGTTCCCGGCGGCGGCGTCCACGCCCAACACGGCGGCGATCTTCTTGAACGCCAACAACTCGCGCAGTTGGGGTGCCCACCCGACCTCGCCCCGTTCCTGCCGGGTGGCGAGGTTGCGCGCCACGCGCACCGCCTTCTTGTCCACGCCCAACTGGTCGGCGAGGTCGTAGTCGCTGGACACCTGAACCTGCACGGAGAACCGGGACGCGAGGGCGTCGGTGAGCACCGCCCCGTGCACGCCGGGGTTGTGTCCAGCGACCACGTAGAACCCTGGCGCGGCGTCCACGACCTCGCCGCCGTTGGCCTTGATCACGATCTGGCGGCGTCCGTCCATCGCGGGGTAGACCACGGCGAGCACGGTCGGCGGGATCAGCGTCGCGTCGTCGATGAACAGCGGCACCCCGTCACGCATCGCGCGGACCAGTGGACCGTGGACGAACACGAACTCGCCGTCCGGGGTCTTGGTGTAGTCGCCCACGAAGTCGGCGACCACAGTGTCCCCGTCGCCCTGAACCGTGATGCAGTCCAGGAACGCCGCCTCCACCACCGACGTCTTGCCCGTGCCGGGCGGTCCGTACATCAGGGCGGCGACCCCGGCGTCACGCAACCGCCGCAGCGCGGTCACGTCCGGCATCCCGGACAACAACCGGGGGTGGTAGTCCATCCCGTTGGGGCGTTTCACCGGACCGGTGACCACGCCCGCCGACCCGGCGGCGGACCCGCCCACACCCGCCGGGGCGGGCGCGGTGGTCGGTGCGTTGGTGGTCGGTTTCGGGGTCTTCGGGCGGGGCGGGCGCGGTGGGGCGGGCGTGATCGTGGGCGCGGCGGCGGACGCCGTGGTCGCGGTCGCCCGGTAGGCCAGCGGGGACGTGGAAGCGACCTCAGCCTCCCCCCGGTCCGCGAGCACCTTGCACGCGTTGCCGACCGCCCCGGATGACCGGTTCAAGGTGTGCGCGATGTTGCGCGGCGTGAGTTCCGTGCCCGCGTTGTCCGTGAGAACTTTGGCGACCATCGCGCGCAGTTCACCGTTGCCGAGCCGTTTCGGCGCGCCCGCCGGGGCGGTCGGCGTGGTGGTCGGTGCCGGGGCGGGCGGTGCGGCGGGCGGGGTGGGCGTGGTCATCGCGGGGCGTTCCTTTCGGGTGTGCGGGGGCGGCGGATCAGGCGGCGAGCGCGGACTCAGCGGCGTCGGCGGCGGTCTGGTGCCGTTCGGCGTCGGTGTCCGCCGCTTCCGGGGTGGCGTGGTCCGCCGACCATCCGCAGTAGCAAAACGCGGTGGCGGTTCCGTCGTCATTCGTCACGGTGTCGGCGTAACACATAATTGGCTCCCCGTTTTCGACATGGCTCGCGCCGGGCGTGGTATTCGGTGTTGTTTCCGGTTCCCCTGGCGACAATTCAATTATGACTCTGCGCCGCGCGTCGTGCAATAGGTTTGGCAGCTCATTTTCAAGACTCTTTTCGATCGGCCGTCGCCGTCACCATTCCGGAATTGGACCAGCGCCGCGCCCGCACATTTCCGGCGGAAATGCCATCGCATTTCCGCAGGTCAAAGAGCATGGTAGGCAGCGAGAGGCGGGCGGGCAAACGAAAGCCGGCGGCGCAGGAGGAATAAAAAGAGCGGAGTTTGGAGAACGCTAGAAGGGGAGGAATTAGAACAGAAAGAACGCAGTCACGAGACAGGGGCGACGACCGGTCCGACAGGGCAGGCAGTCCGCCACCAGTCCGCCCCGATGTGTTCACCGGCTTGTGGCCAAGCGAGTCTGGGATACCGGCGGATCCCCCTACAGCCCCTCTGACCGGCGTCTTTGCTAGCCGGAGGGGGTGGCGCTCTAACAGGATCCCCAACCTGATCCCCAATGTGATCCCCCGTATGAACCCCCAACGGAAGTGACCGTACGCGCTGTCGATCCCCATATCGGCTACACAGGGTGACATCTCATCGGAGTGGGGCTGAGTAGGAATACGGTGGGCGACTTCGACCGTTTGGCGTAGCGTGGGAGGCTCGACACCCGTCGCCAGGGGAGGCGATGGGTGGCGGAGCGGTCGCGCTGAGCAGGCATGATCGCCTCGACGGCAGGCTCGGGGAAGGGCCTGCCGCAGGACGTGACGAGCGGGCGCGCAGTGGGGGCCCGGTCAGTGCACACGGGGAGGCGCGGTGACGGAGCGAGACGACAGGGTCCTTCGTGGACTGTATGACCTGAAGAACCTTTTCGGGGACAAGTGGGTACCCGCCATCCTGGTCGCACTCCGGGACGGCCCGCTGCGCCGGGTAGAGATTCTCTCCACGGTCAACTCGTATTCCATCGACGAGAACTGGACAGACAAACACGCTGTACTGCACGATAGCATTCTGGCGCGCACATTGAAAAAGATGCGCGAACAGGGTCTCATCATTCGCGAGAGTTGCGATAAGTCTTTTCCGCCGGGAGTCGCGTACTCGTTGACTGCGGCGGTCGCCGAGGTGTTGACGCTGGCAGAGCCTCTGATCGAGTGGACTCGTGCCCATCCGGAATTGCTCTCTCAGGCGCAAGCGCACAGCCGTCGCAGTGGTGGGGAGGCGGCCATTCTCGATGATGTCGTGGATCTCGACTCCCCAGCCGGTGACAGCCGGTTCCACTCCGCCGGACGTCGCCCTCGTGCCGGTGGCGGCGTCGGGTGATCCGACGCCGCGCACGAGGGCGCCTGCGGGGTTCATCCGGCTCGGCTGCGCCCACGGTCGGCTCGCCCCGGCTCGCCGGGGGCGTCGTGGCGGCGACGTAGCCGGTCGGCGAGGTCGACAGCCTGGTGCGTGGGCCGATCGTCGACCTCGGCGAGCCGTGTGGTCAGCAAGGTCAGGGTGCGCGGGATGGCGTCGAGCTGTCCGAGGCGTTCCTGCAGGCGCATGATGTCGCGGTAGATCAGCTCGTTATGCGGGTCGAACGCGCGCGCGATCTCGAGCAGGTCCAGAGTCTGCTGCGGGTCGTCCTCGACCAGAGCGCGGGCCAAGGCGGCGACGGCGTCGATCGCGTCGCGGCGGATGGCCTCGCGGGCGGTCTCGATCCAGTCGGTGCTCAGCCCGTCAGCCAAAGGGCCGGTGTAGCTGTCGACGATCCGCCGGTACGCCTCGACCCGATCGGCGTCGGTGACGGCGGAGCGGCGTGCGGCCACGGCAGCGGCGAAGTGGTGATAGTCGACCTCCACCAGTTCGGGGTCCAGCTGGTAGCGGCCCTCACCGACCACCACGAGGTCCGACAACACGTTGCCGGTTGCGGCGGCCAGGGCGCGGCGCAGACGCGAGAGCGAGGTGTTCATCGCGTTGGTAGTCCTCTCCGGCGGGCTCGTGGCCCACAGGGCAGCGATGAGCGCCTCGCGGCTGGCGCCGTCGGGGTGCAGCGCCAGGAACACCAGCAGTTCGCGCAGGCGTGGCTGGAACGCCGAGGTGATCTCGCGTTCGGCGATCTCGGCGGCCTCGCCAGCCTCGCCGTCGGGTGGTGCTGGCGCGGGACGCCACCACACCCGCGGCGGCCCGAGCACGCTGATGCGCAGCGGCGCGGACGATGCCTCGCGCGGCTCGGTGGGGCCTTGTGGTGCGTTCCCCGCCGGCCAGCCGTGCCGGTGGCTTTCATCGGCATTCTGGGCGGTTTGGTCGGCGTCGGGGTGAACGGCCTGGACGGGGCGCAGCCGAAGGCCGGGTGACGTCGCCGGGGCGGGCTCCGGCCGAAGGATCTCCAGCTCACCGTCGCTTCGCCGGCCGTCATCGCTGGGGGCTGCCAACAGCTCCAGGTCTCTGTCGGCGACCGGCGCCTGAATGGTGCTCTCGGCACGCGAGTTCTCGCTGACCGCGGGTCCGCGAGCCTCGGTGCTCGCGCCGTGGTCCACCACGGTGTCCGGGGGCCCGACGGTGAAGGGAACGGGATCTTCCACGAGGACGTGAGGACGCGGCACGACAACCGGACGCGGTTCGTCGACTGCGTTCTCGGTGAGTTCGGGCTCGGCGCCGGGGCCGGCATGACGCAGCAGGTCCAGCAGGTCGGCGAGGTGGTCGTCCCCCAGTCGGAACACGCGCGCGCCGCGCAGCGGTTCGCCGAGGCCGGGGCTGGTGGTGGAGACGGTGCCGTCGTCGCGGACGTAGGCGGTCACACCGCTGCTCCACTGGCCCAGCAGTAGCCCGGTCAGGCCGACTGTCGAGCCGTTGTCCAACACCGCCTGCAGCCTGCGGGCCTGGCGACCGGGTGCGCGGGCCGCCAGGACAACGGGCCCCCAAGGCTTGCCGGTGGGCGGGAGCTGACCGATGCGCACCAGGGTCTCGGATTCCAGTATGTCCAGCGCGGCGTCGAGATCGGCTGCCACCCGCACACCCGCTGGAAGCGGTCCTTGCGCCACGCGCTTGCCGAACAGAGCCGCGAGGTCGTCGGCCGGCACAATGACCATCGCCGACACGGTGACCGGCCTGTGCGTGGTGGTGAAGGCCGTGCTCAGGATGGCCACGAGCAGCGCACGGACCGCGGCGGGGGCGCCCGCGCCGAGCAGGCCCAGGCCGTGCGCCGCGGCCAGGTCCACCGCGATCTCGCGGCCGTCCCGGACACCGACCGGCAGGACCGGTGCTTGGTCGTCGGGGACGTCGGCGGCGCTGGCCAGGGTGCCGAGTACCAGCGGCGGTGCCGGTTCGCGTGGTGGGCGCTGGCTAGGCCAGTCGAGATCCACCTCGTCGTCGGAGATGCTGGTGTGGTCGTGGTCGTGGTCGTGGTCGGCGCGCAGGTGCGCCAGCCGCAGCTGGTAGACGACAGGGGTGACGGGCAGGTCGCTGCGGTCGCCGCTGCCTGGCTGGTACCGGCGTCGATTCCGCCGCCGGGCCGCGACCAGGGCAGCGCTGACCGCTGCGGCCAGGCCGAGGCCGACGAACAGTTCCTCGCCCCAGTCGATCCCCGGCTCGCCCACCGCGTCTGTGCTCGGCGGCGCTTGGGTCGCCGGTGGAGCCTGAGTGGTCGGTGGGGCTTCGGTGGTGGCGGGTGGTTGGGTTGTGGAGGGGGCTGGTGTCGTCGTGCTGCTGGGCGGCGGCTCGGGTGCAGGGGGCGGCGTTTCCGACGGTGGCACCGGGGCGGTGGCTGGTGGGGAGCTGACGGTGGCGTCATCGGGCAGGGCCATCTCCTCGCCAGGGAAGATCAGGCTGGGTCGAGTGAAGGTGCCGCCATTCGGTTGGGGTTTGCCTTTGTTGAGCGCGTAGATCTCCGGCCAACGGTTGCCGTCGCCGAGGGTGCGTTCGGACATCCGCCACAGCGAGTCGTACACGCCGGTGTCAGGGTTGTACGGAAGCACCACGGCGGACTTCGCGCGGCTGGGCTGCTCGATCGCTCCGGTCGCCTCGTGGTGATACGGCGTGCTGTGGGCTGCCGAACGCACCCCTGCGAACCCTGCTGGTTCGGCGGGAATGTTCCATGCGGGAGCCGTCGCCACCGCTTCAGCCGCGGCACCGCCCGCCGCGAATGGGCTCATAGCCGGCAGACCGGCGCGTTGACCGAGGATGGAGATCAGGACGGCGCCGACGAGCACCGCCGCGATCCGATGCACCGGTCCGGCCGCCGACAGGTCGGGCATCCGCGCGTCGCGGGCGACCTCGACTGCGCAGCGGGCAACGTCGAGGGTGAAGAAGGTCCACACGAGCCAGGTCGTGCAGGCGAGGAAGTCCAGCAGGAACGTGGTGGTCATCGGGCCGAGCAGGAGACCCTGGACTTCCGCCCAGGAGGGCAGGTGGTCCGGCAAGGGCCAGCCGACGAAGTGCGTCAACGCCCACGGCAACCCGGCCAGCAACGCGACCAGGACGGCAGCCGCCAGCAGTCCGCGCACCAGCCTCACGATGAATCCGAGCACCCGCCCGGCGCCCTGCCGCAATCGGCCTCGCGTACGCGGCGGCTGACGCGGCTTGCACGAGAAGCCATGCGGTGATGTGGCCATGACGTGCTCGTTTCCTCAGCAGAACGGGTCGTGTTCGCCCGCCGCCCGGTCACACGGCAGTGATGAGTCCGAGCTGTGGGCGACCCCCGCGGGCGACGCGACCGCGGACACGGTCAACTCGCCTGGGCGACGAGCGGCTCGGGCTTGTCCGTCCCGGCTGCGGTCGAGCCCTCGCGGGAGTGGGTCCTCTCGGGTGCCGATGTCCTCGGTCCGGAGATGGAGCGCGTATCACCCGGCGCGCCGGCCGCGGCTTTCCTTCGCTTGCCGCGGCTGGGCTTGTGCCCGGCGAGCCACCCGGTGAGGTCGGAAGGCTTGAGGTCGGTGAACGCCGCCAGCTCGTCGACGTCGATGACGTCCTGGGCATCGGCGACCACCTCGCCGAGCTCACGCTCCACCTCGGCGAGCTGAGCGACGATCGCAGCCCGGCGTTGAGCAAGCTCGCCGACCTGCTGCGCCGCAGCAGCCCGCCGGGCGCTGCGAGCGGTGTCGGCCTCCTCGACCCGCTGGCGGATCTCCTCGGGCGTTGCCATGCTGATTTCCCCTTCTCTGCGATGCCGTATTCACGACGGACGACGGTGTGGTCATGGGTCGATCGCGGTCACCCCACGCTGCGGGTGTGCGCTGCCCTGCCCGTGCACGTGGAGCGAACCGATGCCGACCAGCCCAAGCAGTTGAGTGGTTTGCGAGGCGGTCACGGTGACCGTGACGGTGTCGCCGGAGACGGTCACCGTGCCGGTCGCGCCCTCGGCGGCCAGGTGCGCCTGGGCGTTGGCAACCGCTTGAGCGGGCACGAGTTGCACAGTGCCGTTGCCGCGGTAGGCCGTGAGGTCGATGGCCTGAGCACCGGCGCGGGCGGCGGCCTCGGCCTGGCCGTTGGCCCGCACTTTGGCGGCCAGCGCGAGACCACCGTCGAGGGTCAGGCCGGCCAAGGCCAGGATGCCGACGGTCAGCACCAGGACGAACGCGGTCACTCGGCCCTCGTCGGCTCGCCACCACCGCAGGCGTGTGCGCCACCAGGTCGACGACCAGCTGCGCCGGGCATGGCGGCCTCGCCGGGTCATGTCTGGCTCCATAAGCTTGTTGATGTTCAGGACGGGATGTTCTGAATGCC
>NZ_JAJAEG010000052.1:0-56319 GCF_047445655.1 Lentzea alba | reverse complement strand
CTCCGGCCACCCACCCGCGCCCGGCGACGGAGGAAGGCCTACCCCGACCGAACGGGACAGCGACCCGAGCAGCCCCGCAGCCACCGCAAGAAAGGGGACGTTTCGTAGGGTCCCCGCGCCCGTGTCCCAACATCGTTTAACGCCTGGACGCCGGCGCCAAGAGCGCTACGCGTCGCTACGCGATGGCCTACGGCCACTCCTGACACCACCGTCCAGGCGCTAAGCGCAGCAGGGACAAGGGAACGGGGAGGTGTGGTCGCGCACGATGTCTCATGGCTGCGATTGGCTCAGACTTCTCACCTGTGACTTGACATCACAACAGGACAAAAACAACCACCCAAGGTAGGCATCATGTTGTGATCTTGGTCACTCAGATTGGTGTGCCAGCTTGACATCGCATGGGTGAACAAAGTCGCAAAGGACCAGGTCAGCGACGGAGCGGCAACACGGGCACCATCTCTACATATACGCACGAGCCACGCCAGCGACGCTACATCTAGTGCGAACATAGGTTCGACTTACTTGCGGGTGACGATCGAGGGTGGTCTTCTTCTGGAAGACGCCGAGCGCGGCGCGCAGACGACAGAGGTGAGCACGAGCATGAGCCTTTCGTACGACCACCGGCAGTTGGAGACAAAGCAAAAGGCTCAAGCCGACGCCATGAAGAGGGCAGCAGATCTTCGAACCAAAGAATCGCGCAAGCGCATCGAGGCCGCGAAGGCAGAAGAGTCAGCCGCGCGCACGAGCAGTCAATCTATGGCCCGAAGCAAGAGGCAAGAAGCGGCTCGTGCGCTTGAGGCGGCGAATAAGTATGGCAAGGACGCTTCGGCGCTGGAAGTTAAGGCCGCGGGCTACGGTGCGGAGGCAGCCAAACTTCAGGTGAAGATCGCAAAGGCTCAAGCAGACGAAAGCCAACGAGCCGCCCGTCAGCAGGCACTGGCTCAACGTGCGGCGATCGCAGAACAGCGCAGAATGGTCGATCAGATCGCCATGACGCAAAGTAGGGTCGCCAAGACCGAAGCGATGACTGAGCAGGCGATTCGTGCGATCGGCGCACCCAAATCTGAGAAACTTCGCATTCTCATGCTCGGTGCGTCTCCCGAGGGTGATCTGCGAATCACCCGCGAACACAGCCGCATCCGCAAGGCAGTCGAGACATCGCTGCATCGCGACCAAGTGGAATTCGACTTGCGTTTGTCTGCCACTCGACAGGATCTGCAAGAGGGAATTGTAAAATTTCGCCCGCATATCGTGCATTTTTCGGGTCACGGAAGCGAGCAGTTGATCTCGTTCGAAGACGATGTAGATGAGTTTCACGCTGGCGTAGTTGTGACTGCTAGTGCATTCGCCTCAGTGTGTGCGGCTACTGACGATCCCCCTACGTTGATTGTGTTCAACGCCTGTCACACCGCCAGTACCGCGGACTCCCTTGTGGAACGGTTCGCTCCTGCGGCCGTTGGCATGAAGGACGGCATCGAGGACGGCGACGCTCTCGCATACGCGGCGGCGTTGTACTCCTCGATCGCCAATGGACAGTCGCTCTTGGCTGCCCATGCAGCCGGCAAAGCCGGGATTGAGGTTATCGGCGGGGAGCATGAGTTGCCGTACCTGGCACTCGGCTCAGGGGTCGACCCTGCTGCCGTCAGGTTGGTCAAAGTGCCGTAGCGCACTCGTTAGGCGATGTCATTGGAACATGGGGCATTATCGGTTCCGGTTCAGCACAACTTTAGTCCGAGGTCAATAATCGGGCTGATGTTGATTTTCAGCCCCGGAACCTTCGGGTTGTCTGCCCAGATTTCATCGATCTTTTTTCCTCGATTCTTTGTCATCGCAGTTCCATTAACGTCGTAGTTGAAACCATTCGCGGTGAAGGTGACCGCCCCGTTCTGGCATCGAACTATGCCTGCGTCAACCGTGAGTGGCCACTTCTCCCCAAAGTCCTCTCGCCGAACTTCGCCCGGTTCTCTTCTTGCTTGCGTCGGATTGCGAGTCTGGTTCGTGGTTGTGGTAGGTGCAGGCGCGGATACAGATAAAATTGTGGACGTCGGTGTAGCGGTGGACACGGTCGGATCTATACTCGATCCACTTGGGGGCGCCTGTGTGCTGCAACTTCCAGCAAGTGCGGCAACCAAAAGAAATGATAGATGTTTGGCGGTCTTCGGGTTCATCGGCCCTCCCGAATATTGCTTATATGTAGGTCGGCGCAATAGCTCCGCATAGGCAAGCTTGCGCTTCATTTCGTTGGGTGACAGGCGAGCTCTGATGTTAGGTGGGAGAAATAGAAGTTCTGCGCAAGGCGATCGGCAAGAGTGCCTCCTGGGCTTGTCCCAGCTTGCGATGGTCCGTCAGCGTTCCATCCATGTGGCGGCTCCAGGCCAGATTTGATGCATCGAGAAATGCCACGCCTATACTCACGTCGCGCTCTACGAGCTGTCCCCAAGTGTCGCACTGCCAGTTTGCAAGCTCAGAACCTTCCTTGAACCGATAGTGGTCAACAGCCTCCTCCTTAATCAGCTGATCCTTCGCGGTCTTCAGTAGGTCCTGCTCCACTTTGTAGAGCGCTATCGGCTTCTCTGTCGGCCCGAGTGTTCCTAGTTCCGTGTGGACTATGCCCGGCAGCTCACCTATTTGATGCCATGGCACTCGGCAGCGGACAGTCACGCCGTAAACCGGCAGATTGCTGGCATTATTGAAGTACACGTGTGGGACGCCAAACGCGTCGGCGGTGATCCACACGCATACCTGGTTTGCCTGTTGTTGACGGTCTGCATTGACCCGCCTCTGCTCATCAGAGCGTAGGTATGTGAGCTGCTTGTATGCAGCCTTGGCGGCACCGGCAGCTGCACACAACGCACCGAAGGTGCTGACCCCAGCAATCCAGTCCGGCACCGTGCCCCAAGCTACCGACACACCGGACTCCTACTGTTGGACAACGGCGAGCGCAAACACGTACGTAGAACATCGAGCGACTGAGCAGGCTGTTACGTGGCGCGGGACCATCACGGGACACCAGCCAGCTCACCTGGCATACATGCAGGTAGACGAGCTGCTATTGCCGTCTCCAACTGCCGCACGATGGAACTCCGAACCTATGCCGACGAGCTGCCCCTAGAACACGGCCGTGCTGTCCGCGTGCTGTAAGCCCAGGTCAGCAGGGGTACGTCACGGCCAATCGTGACTGACCCAGTTCGCAGGTCAGGGCCTCGACGTGGCCTGCCGCAACGGGTTCCCAAGCTGTAGAGGCGGGTTCGATTCCCGTCACCCGCTCCACTCGAAGGCCCAGGTCCGTGCGACCTGGGCCTTCTTTTTGATCTCACGCCTGGGCGCTCATCCATCGGGAATGAAAATTTCGATTGAACCGTCCGGTTGACAATTTTTCTGAACGACCTGGAATGCTTCACTCGATCAGGTGACGCTGGGCGAGATCAGCCAGAAACGACAGGTAAGAAGTAACCCTCACGGTCACTCCGTCGATGAGGGTGAAGTACCCCCGATCGGATGGCCAGTTCGCAAGATACCGCTCTGCAATCCAGGATTCACTCGGAGTGATTCCTGAGGTCTTCGGAGGTGGAATGTTAGTCCTGAGCGGTTCGGCGTTTCCGGTTCAGGAGTGGGGCGAACTGGACCACGACGCCCTGGGCGTCGAAATGCGGAAGCTTCGAGAAAAGGTCACCGGCGTGACCGACACGGTGATAGCCGCATCCGACGGGATCCCCATCCTCGCCGACATTTCGAGAAATGTCGAAGCCGCCCACATCTCCGCGCTGGCCGCCACCGAGCTCGGAGTCGCACGCCAGGCAGCGGAGCTGACAGGTCTGGGCCCGCTCAACCAGACCGTGGTGTTCGGCAGCAAGGGCTACCTGGCCGTCTTCGCCATCGGCAGACTGTCACTGCTGGTCGTGCTCGGGGACAAGGGCCTCAACCTCGGCCGCCTGCTCCACGAGTCCCAGACCGTGGTCGAGCGGGTCGGGGCGATCCTGGCCTCCTGACACATGACGACGCTCGGCTCATTGCTCTCGTCAACGATTTCTTCTGCATGGAGACGTGTCCGCATGCGACCGAGACACCGGAGATCGGCCACGTCGTCCCAACCATCAGCCGACCCAGGAAAGTTGATTCAGATGAACATCGATATCGCGTTGAAAGAAGCCATGTCCATCGCCGGTGCCGTCGGTGTCGCACTGGTCGACTACGACAGCGGAATGTCGCTCGGCTCCAGCGGCGGCGGTGACTGGCTGAACCTGGAAATCGCGGCGGCCGGAAATACGGAGGTCATCCGGTCAAAACTCCGGGTGATGTCGTCTCTCGGGCTGAACGACAGCATCGAGGACATCCTGATCACGCTGCACCGCCAGTACCACCTGATCCGCCTCATGGGAGGCGTGAAGTCGCGGGGTTCTCTTTTCCTGTACCTGGTGCTGGAAAGAGATGGCGCAAACCTCGCCATGGCTCGGCACCAGCTCAAGCGCATCGAATCCGAACTGGTGGTCTGAGCCGAGGCCGATGGGTGTCCGCGAGGCGCGCGGACACCCATCGGCACGAGAACGTCACCGACTGGCTGGACCAGATGGACGTGCCGTACTGGCACCCGTCCGAGATCAAGACCGGCAGCTCCTCGCTGGGCGATCAGCTCCGCACGGCCGTGCAGAAGTGCTCGGTGTGCGTTTTCGTCGCCACCCATGCGTCGGTGCGGTCGAGCTGGTGTGGCGCGGAGCTGGGGGCGTTCTGGGGCGCCAGCGTGCCGATCATCGTGTAGCTGGCCGACTCGTCGCTGCCGGAGAAGGACCTGCCGCCGATCCTCCAGGGCGCTGCCTGGGAGCGGAAGCTGTCCGTCGTGGCGACCAGAGCGGCTGAGCTGGACGGCCAGGACCGCGCCGTTCCTGAGGCGAGCACGCTGGTCTCGAACATGAACGTCTCGCAGCTGGAGAAGGTCCTCGTCGGCGCGCTCTCGCTCGTGCTGGCACAGGACAAGGAACCGTCAGGGCTCGACATCTCACAGGCCGCGGGCCGCGTCCTGCGGGCGGGCGTTGCCGTCGGCCTGCTCGAAGGTGACGACTGGAAGCGGCACATCCTCTGGGTCGACGACCATCCCGACAACAACCGGCACGAGCGGACCGCGTTCGAGTCGTTCGACATCGAGTTCACGCTCGCCACGTCGACGTCCCAGGCCATGGCTCTGCTCAGTCACCGCCGGTACGGGGCGATCATCTCGGACATGGGCCGGGCCGAGGGGCCGGAAGAGGGCTTCGCACTGCTGAACCAGCTCCGGGCGAACGACCAGGCGACGCCGTTCTTCCTCTACACCGGTCCGGCAGCGCGTGAGTACCAGCTCGAAGCGGCGGCCCGTGGCGCGCAGGGCGTGACCGCGGACCCGAGCGAACTGGTGGACATGGTCACCAAGGCACTGCGTTAGTCGACCGGCAGGCCCCACGGCCGCCGGTCCAGCTCCACCCAGCCACCACCACGAGCCAGCGCCGCACGCACCCCGGCCACGTGGTCGGCGAACGAGGCGAGGTCGCCGTGCAGCAGTTCGGCGCGTTCGACGTCCAGAGGGTGTGTGTCGTCGTGCCACAGGTCGACGGGGAACGAAGCGACGAACGGCATGGACTGCAGGAGTTGCAGCAGCGCCACGGAGGGCTCGGAGGCCTCGGCGAGGTAGTCCAGGCGGATCGATTCGCAGGCCGCGAGCAGGTCGCGGACCTGGCGGATGGCGTCGGCCGGGGTGCCGTCCCACGACGGGTCGGGGTAGACGCGGTCGCTCAGCTCAAGCCACAGCCGGAAGCCGGCGGCCAGTTCGGCCTCGTCTGCAGGAAACCACGCACCCATGGCATCCACTGTGCATGCGTGACGGCGCATGAGTCTCGTGGTGATGACGCACGCCACGGCAACCATCGGGTCACACACGCGTCTTGAAGCGCATGACGCGCGTCTGGCAAGGGCTTACCGTGCTGCTGAGTCTCGCGATCGGGCTCCTGGTCGGGCTCGTCCTCACCCAGCTCGCTGTGCCGGCGTTCAAGTACGAGGTTGCTGAGCACGCGACGCTGCTCACACGCGTGCTGGCGTACGGGTTCCTGTTGGTGCCGCTCGCGGTCGTCACGGTCCTGAAGAGTCCGTATCCGGTCACGCACACGTGCGGGCTCGTCGTCGGTGCCTCGGCCGTCCTGGCCCTCACGACGCTGACGTACACGGGTACGCCGATGCCGTACATATGGCTCGCGGCGGCGACCCTGTTCGGGTGCGCCGCCGCGAGGATCATTCAGAAGGAACGCGTTACGCCTTGACGGCTTCCACGTCGTCGGGAGCGTCGGACTTCAGCGAGTCGATCAGTGCGTCGCGCTCGGCCGAGGGTTCCGGCTTCGCGAAGCCGATCACCAGGTACAGGACCAGGGAGACCAGCAGCGGCGTCGAGACGATCAGGGCCTGAGAGACGGCGAAGTCCTTCAGGAACTGCTGTTCGACGTAGAGGAACACCCAGGTGCTCAGGCCACCGATGGTCGACGTGAGGGCGGCGGTCGGGCCGACCTTGCGGAACCACGGGAGCAGGCCGAGCATCAGCGGGATCGCGATCGGGCCCATCGTGGCCGCAACGAGGGCGATCACGACCTTCAGCACGAAGCCCTTGGTGTCCGCCGTCAACGCGATGGTCATCGACAGGCCGATGAACAGGAACGTCGTGATGCGCGCCAGCTTCAGCTGCGCGTCCGCGGTCATCGCACGGGCGCCCTTCCAGATGCGCGGAAGGATGTCACGGGTGATGACGGCGGTGATGACGTTGGCGTCGGAGGAGACCATCGCCATCGTGTGCGAGAAGAAGCCGGCGAGGACGAGGCCCACCATGCCCGCGGGGAGCATGGCCTTGCCCATCTCGACGTAGGCCTGCTCCGCGTTCGCCTCCATGCCCGGCACGATCAGCGGCGCCGCCCACATCGGGAAGAACAGGATGAGCGGCCACACCAGCCACAGCGCGGCGGAGAGCAGGGCCGAGCGCTTCGCGGCGAAGCCCGACGGGGCCGCCATGTAGCGCTGGGCCAGGTTCCACATGCCGCCGTTGTACTCCAGCGTCTTGATCAGGAAGAGCGCCATGAAGAACGTCAGCGTGTAGGGGCCGGTCAGCGGGTCGCTGTGGCTCTCGGGGAGCTTGTCCCAGATCGTCCACATGAAGTCGATGCCGCCGAAGTGCGAGGCGACCGCGAAGAACATCGCGAAGCCCGCGAGGCCCTGGATGATGAACTGGCCGAAGTCGGTCAGCGCGTCGGCCCAGAGGCCGCCCAGCACCGAGTAGACCATCGTGACGACGCCGACGAGCGCGATGCCCACTGGGATGTCCACGCCGGCGAAACCCTTGAGCAACAACGCCACGGCTACCCACTTGGCCGCGATGTCGACGACCTTCAGGCCCGCACCGGCCCACGCCATGAGCTGCTGCGTCGGCACGTTGTAGCGGATGGCCAGGTACTCGAGCGGCGACTTCACGTCGTGCTTGGCGCGCAGCCGGTTCCAGGCGGGCGCCCAGAGGAAGGCGCCGATGCCGACGCCGAGACCGATCGTCAGCGACCACCAGATGTAGACCGTGAGACCGAGCCGGTACGCCTCCGCCGCGAAGGCGACGAACATGACGGCGCTGTACCCGGACATGTGGTGCGAGATGCCCGACAACCACCACGGCATCTTGCCGCCCGCGGTGAAGAAGTCGGCGATGTTCTTGATCCGCCCGCGGGACCAGAGCCCGATGCCGACCATCACCACGAAATATCCGGCGACCACGATCCAATCGAGGGTGCCCATGTGACCTCCTTGCGTGCACACACGTGTGCCCGCGAGAGCGCACCAGGCCTCGGGCGGCGGAACCTGGCACATCCGCACGGGATATGTGACGTAGGTCTTACGAGACTGTTGCCCCGGGATGGAAGACCCCAGCCAGTCTTGAATCACATTCGTGACCCTTGTTCACCCACGTGAACCGGCTATTCCGCGTCACACGACCAGGGGAACCACGTCTCACCTCCAGAAGCACGAACGGAGGTGCTGATGCTCCCGCCCGGCCGGCCTGCCCCCGGCGTCGCGCTGATCGACCCCGTACCGCTCTACCGCGAAGGCCTGTCCGCGCTCGTCCGGCGGACCCCAGGCCTGCGGTGGCTCGGCTCGACGGGCGATCTGCACGCGGCCGTTCGCCTGCACGAACGACTGCGCCCCGACGTGCTGCTCGTCGACTCCGTGCTCGACCCGGTCGGGCATCTGGCCCGGCTGCTGGTCGAACGCGACCCGACCCTGCTGGTCATCGGACTCGTCAGGGACGCCCACTCGCACGCGAACTACGTGACCTCCGTGCTGGAGGCGGGAGTGCGCGGCGTGGTGCCGCGAAGCGCCCAGCCGGAGCAGATCGTGCGGGTGATCGCGGAAACATGCCGTTCACGCGGCTACGTGCACCCCGACCTGCGACCGAAGGAACGACCGACGCTGACCCGGCGCGAGTACGAGGTGCTCACGCTCATCGCGGACGGCCTGGAGAACCAGCAGGTCGCCGACGAGCTCATCGTGTCCGTCGAGACCGTGCGCACCCACGTGAAGGGCATCCTGCGCAAGCTCAGTGCGCGCGACAGAACGCACGCCGTGTCGCTCGCCTACCGGTCAGGACTGCTGGTCGGCCGCCCACCCGTGTTCGAGTAGCCCGAACACCTCGTCCGCGACCCGCTCGCGGTCCTCACGCCCGAAGATCACGTCCCGCGCCTCCAGCGCGAACCGAGCCAGCGCGGCGCACCTGACGTCGTCCTCCGGCGCGCCGATCTCGCCGGCGATGACCCGCGCCAGCCGCACCTGGTGGCGCATCCACATCCGGTGCTCGTACTCGCGCAACGCGGGCGTCGACTCCACCAGCCGGTGGAAGCTGACGAACAACGGGTGGTCGGCGTGCCCCGAGGCCATGCCCACGAAGTGGTCCCGCAGCGCACGGGGGATCGACTGCCCGGCCGGGCGGTTCCGCACGGCGTCGACCAGCGCCGTCTCCTGCTCCTCGTCCTCGTCGAAGAGCAGCGCCTCCTTGCTCGGGAAGTGCTTGAACAGCGTCGTCACCGACACGTCCGCGCGGTCGGCGATCTCCTTCACACCCACGTCGTCGAACCCTCGCGCCAGGAACAGCTCCAGCGCCGCGTCGGCGATCGACTGGCGGGTCTGCAGCTTCTTGCGCTCACGGCGGCCGAGTTCGGTCACCGCCCGATCCTAGCGTGCGAGTTGAGCCACTTCAAAAGTGTAGTGATTGCACTTTTGTAGTTGATACGGTTTCATCGATGGCATGACCACGCCACGCATCGCCATCGCAGGAGCCGGCCTCGGAGGCCTCACCTGCGCCCGAGTACTCCAGTTGCACGGCTTCGACGACGTCACCGTGTTCGAGCGCGAGAGCTCACCCGACGCCCGCCAGCAGGGCGGCACGATCGACCTGCACGCCGACAGCGGCCAGGAGGCGATCCGCGCCGCCGGCCTGTTCGACGAGTGGCGCGCGCTCGCCCGCTTCGAGGGCCAGGAGCAGCGCAAGGTCGACCACGCCACAGCCGCGTTGATCGAGCACGAACCACCTGAGGGCGACTTCCGGCCCGAGATCGACCGCGGTCAGCTCCGCGACCTGCTGCTGGGATCGCTCACGCCGAGCACCGTGACGTGGGGCCTGGGCATCAAGGCTGCGACACCGGGCGAGGTGACCTTCCTGGACGACTCGACCGCGTCGTTCGACCTGGTCATCGGCGCGGACGGCGCCTGGTCACGGGTGCGCGCGGCCTTGTCGGACGCCATCCCCGAGTACACCGGCGTGATGTTCGTCGAGACCCGGCACGACAACGACGAGCAGCTGCTCGACCTGACCGGCCAGGGCACGATGGTCGCCGACCACGAGGGCCTGATGCTGTGGTCGCAGCGCAGCAGCGGCGACCACATCCGCGCGTACGCGTGCATGCGCGCGCGTGAGGATTGGAGGCCCTCCAACAGCGAGCTGCTGCACCTCTACGAGGACTGGCACCCGTCGCTCCAGGCCTTCCTCGCCGGCGACCTGGTCCACCGCCCGCTCTACGCGCTGCCGGTGCCCCACACGTGGGAGAACACGCCGGGCGTGACACTGCTCGGTGACGCCGCCCACCTGATGCCACCGCTGGGCGTCGGCGCGAACCTCGCCATGGAGGACGCCGCCGAACTGGCGCTCGCGATCACCGAGCACGGTGTCCGAGACGGTGTGCGGGCCTACGAATCTGTCATGTTGCCGCGCGCGATCGACGCACAGGAGCGCACGAACGCGGGACTGCGCGACATGGTTCCTGAGCGCCCGATACGCGTCTGACCGGCTCTCATGCCCGATTCAGGGTGCGCAGAGGACTGTCTACTTCGCCACCAGTGGGTGGTCGCCCTTGCCGGGGTTACTGTCGAGTAATACCCTGTTGTTACCGGTCAGTAGGCGACCCCGCCGCGACCCTGAGGAGTGAGCTGACGAGATGGGCCACTACAAGAGCAACGTCCGGGATCTCGAATTCAACCTGTTCGAGGTCTTCAACGTGCAGGACCACCTCGGCAAGGGGCCGTTCGAGCAGTCCGACGAGGACACCGCGCGCGGCGTTCTGGCCGAGATGAAGACGCTGGCGGAGGGTCCCCTCGCGGACTCGTTCGCCGACGCCGACCGCAACCCGCCGAAGTACGACCCGACGACGTTCACGGCGACCCTGCCGGAGTCGCTGAAGAAGTCGTACAAGGCGGTGTGGGACGGCGAGTGGTACCGCATGTTCCTGCCCGAGGCGCTGGGCGGCTTCGGCACGCCTCCCTCGGTCGCCTGGGCCGCGTCCGAGATGATCCTGGGCGCCAACCCGCCGATCTACATGTACCTGGCGGGCCCGAGCTTCGCGACGGTCGTCTACAACAACGGCACCGAGCGCGACAAGCACTGGGCGCAGATCATGATCGACCGCGGCTGGGGCGCCACGATGGTGCTGACCGAGCCGGACGCCGGTTCCGACGTCGGTGCCGGTCGCACCAAGGCGATCAAGCAGGACGACGGCTCCTGGCACATCGAGGGCGTGAAGCGGTTCATCACGTCCGGTGACCAGGACCTGACCGAGAACATCATGCACCTGGTGCTGGCGCGCCCCGAGGGCGAAGGCGTCGAGGCCAAGCCGGGCACCAAGGGCCTGTCGCTGTTCCTCGTGCCGAAGTTCCACTTCGACCCGGAGTCCGGTGACCTGGGCGAGCGCAACGGTGCCTTCGTGACCAACGTCGAGCACAAGATGGGCATCAAGGCGTCCACCACGTGCGAGCTGACGTTCGGCCAGCACGGCACCCCGGCCAAGGGCTGGCTGCTGGGCGAGGTGCACGACGGCATCGCGCAGATGTTCGACGTCATCGAGTACGCCCGCATGATGGTCGGCACGAAGGCCATCGCGACGCTGTCGACCGGTTACCTGAACGCGCTGTCCTACGCCAAGGAGCGCGTGCAGAGCGCCGACCTGACGCGCATGACGGACAAGACCGCCCCGCGCGTCACCATCACCAACCACCCGGACGTGCGCCGCAGCCTGATGCTGCAGAAGGCGTACGCCGAGGGCCTGCGCGCCGTGTACCTGTACACCGCGACGTTCCAGGACAAGGTGATGCTCGGCGGCGACGACGCCAAGCTCGCGGCCCAGGTCAACGACCTGCTGCTGCCGATCGTCAAGGGCGTCGGCTCGGAGCGCGCGTACGAGCAGCTGGCGCAGTCGCTGCAGACCCTGGGCGGCTCGGGCTTCCTGCAGGAGTACCCGATCGAGCAGTACATCCGGGACTCGAA
Source organism: Lentzea alba (assembly GCF_047445655.1). Lineage (GTDB taxonomy): Bacteria > Actinomycetota > Actinomycetes > Mycobacteriales > Pseudonocardiaceae > Lentzea > Lentzea alba_A. The sequence goes on along the minus strand of NZ_JAJAEG010000052.1, from coordinate 44,522 downwards.
GATCGACTCGCTGTACGAGGGCACCACGGCCATCCAGTCGCTGGACTTCTTCTTCCGGAAGATCATCCGCGACAAGGGCCAGGCGCTCGCGTTCATCAACGGCGAGATCCAGTCGTTCCTCGACAACGAGGGCGGCAACGGTCGCCTGAAGGAGGAGCGCGCACTGCTCAAGCAGGGTCTTGAGGACCTGCAGGGCATGCTCGGCGCGCTGGTCGGCTTCCTGACTTCGTCGCAGGAAGACGTCCGCAACCTCTACAAGGTCGGCCAGAACTCGGTCCGCCTGCTGATGACCGCGGGTGACGTGCTCGTCGGCTGGCTGCTGCTGCGCCAGGCCGAGGTCGCGCTGCAGAAGCTCGACGGCGCGCCGTCGGCCAAGGACAAGGCGTTCTACGAGGGCAAGATCGCCGTGGCGTCGTTCTTCGCGAAGAGCGTGCTGCCGGAGCTCACCGCCCGCCGCAAGATCGCCGAGTCGACCGACAACTCGCTGATGGACATCGACGAGAACGTCTTCTAGGACGCGTCTCGCTCGAACAGACGACGGGTCCCCGCACCTCCTGCCCGAGGTGCGGGGACCCGTTTCTCATCTACAGGGCCATGATCAGCGGTCCGGCGACGGCACCGATGTTGAGCGCGGCCGTCGCGTAGGAACCGGCCATCGTGGGCGCACCCGCCGCGTGGTGCAGCACGCGGGCGATCAACGTGCTGCCGACCGCGAACGACACCGCACCCAGCACGAAGACCAGCGGCAGCAACACGAGCGGCTCGTTGCCGAGCACGTCGAGGCTCACCCAACCGATGAGCACCAGCGGTCCACCGAACGCGACGACAGGCCGTGGCGAGGAGTCGGCCAGCCTGCCGCCGACGGTGACGCCGACGAACGACCCGATCCCGAACAGCACCAGCGCGACCGGCACCCACCAGTCGCTCAGCCCGGCGACGTCCGTGACGACCAGCGCCAGAAACGTGAAGTGGCCGAACGTCACCGCGTTCACCAGCACCGCGAGCACCATCACCAGCGCCAGCCGCGGCTTGGCGAGCTCGGCGAGCTCCGGTCGCAGCGCGGGCGTGAAGACGCGGTCGCGGTTCGCCGGAATCCCTTTCAGGACACCGATCGCCGCCGGTGCGCAGAGCAGGGCGACCGCGAGAAACGTTGCACGCCAACCGAGCGCGGTGCCGAGCAACGAGCCGCCCGGCACACCGGCGATCGTGGCCACGGTCGTTCCTGACAACAACACGGCGAGCGCGCGCCCACGCCGGCGCGGTGACGCGAGCGTGGAAGCCGTTGTCAGTGCCACGGCGAGAAAACCTGCGTTCGCGAGCGCGGCGACGACCCTGGTGGCGAGCAGCACGCCGAAGTTCGTGGTGATGGCCCCGGCCACGTGTGCGCCCAGGAAGACGATGACGAACCCGAACAGACTGAGGCGCGGCGACCAGTTGCGGGTGAGCACCGCCATCAGCGGTGCGCCTATGACCATGCCGGCGGCGAACGCCGAGGTGAGCAGCCCGGCAGTGCCGACGGACACGCCGAAGTCGTCGGCGATGGCCGGCAGCAGACCGGCGAGCATGAACTCGGAGGTGCCCATGGCGAACACGGCCAGGGCAAGCAGGTACAGCGAAAAAGGCACGGAACGGCTCCGGAGGCGAAGAGGTTTTCGGGGCTGACGGCTAGACCGCAGCCCCGAACCTGTTCGCCTCCGGAGTCACCACGAGCAGCACGCTACTGGCGATGCTCTGGTCGGCGCACGCCGTTATTCCCTCAAAGCCCTCGCCGCGACGAAGCAGTAGACGCCGAACGCGGCGATGCCGATCGCCACGGCCGCGAGCAAGAACATGCCGTAGGGCTGTGCTGCCAACGTGTGCAGCGCCTTGTCCATGCCGCCGGACTGCTGCGGGTCCGCGTTGATCGCGGCCAGTCCGATCAGGACACCGATCACGCCGTACGCGAACCCCTTGCCGATCCAGCCGATCCGGCCGACGGGTTCGATCCACGACGGCGCGCGGCTCATGTCGAGGTCCTTCTCGAAGGACTTCTTGATGCCCTTGTAGATGATCACGCCGGCGGTGATGAGCACGCCGATCGCGACCGCGCCGACGATCAGTTGGCCGCCCGGCCACGCCATGACCTGTGCGGTCAGCTCCTGCTGCTGCTGGGTCGAGTCTCCGGAGCTGCCGCTCGTCGCGTACTTGAAGGCACCCAGCGCGATCGCGCCCGCGGTGATGGCGCGTGCGACGGAGCCGATGCGCTTGGAGATCCGTTTGCGCTTCTTGCCGATGTACGAGTAGCCGACGCACGCCAGCAGCAACTGCCAGAGCGCGAAGAACACCAGGCCTATGCCGACCGTCCACAACAGCCAGGCGCCGTTCTTGGCGAGCTCGCTCAGCGCGCCCTTCGAGTCCGTCTTCTCCGCGTCCGTGCCGAACGCGACCTGGAGCGCGAGCCACGCGACGAGCACGTGGACGGCTCCGTACACAACCATGCCCGCCCGCCCCAAGACCTGGACGGCGGGATGTCTTCGTGCTTCATGCGCAACAGTGGCCACGAACGGGTGATACCCGCGCGTGGCCACTGTCGAACCTGAAGAAGGCTCAGCCGCCTGGTGGTGGCTCGCAGATGATCTTGAACTGCGGGTCGTAACGGACCGTGCGCGACTCGCTGCGGGACTGGCCGGTACGGCGGTCCTTGATCGTGCGGGTGTCCGTCACCGAGAAGCCAGGAGCACCGGGGCTCGGCGAGCACCCCTCCTTGTTGACCTTCTTCTCCTGCGGCTGGGTGGGGTTGAACTCACCGCTGGTGGAGCCGGTGACGTCGTAGTTCTTGGTTCCCCAGAGCTTGATCGTGATCGAGGACGGGGTCCAGATCGTCTGGATGGCGATGCCCGTGTCGTCCGGGTTCGTGAACGCGATGTCGATCAGGCTGTTGCCCGCGCCGTCCATGAACACGGTGGCCTCGCGGCCCTTCGGGTACCGCGTGATCCAGTAGCTGTGCTCCTTGTGGCCCGCGTCCTTCATGCCCGCGTAGTAGTACGCGTTGTAGAGAGTGGTCGCGAACTGCGAGATGCCACCACCGACCGCCTTGCCGGGGATGCCGTTCTCGATGATGCCCGCCTCGACATAGCCCTGCGCGGTGCCGCGGGGGCCGGTGTACTTGTTGAGGCTGAACGTCTCCTTGGGCTTCACGATCGCGCCGTTGACCTTCTCGGCGACGACGCGGATGTTGACGCCAGAGGCCGCGGCGAAGTTGTTGGTGGTGAACTCGCCGATGACCTCCTTGATGCCCATCTTGTTCGCCTGCTCGGTGGTGACCTTCGCGGGCGTGTGCTTGTACTCGGCCTTCAGCTCGCGCTGGTCGGTCTTCTTGAGCACGTCGAAGTACGGCTGGAGGTTCTTGTCCCAGTCGATGTCGAGGCCGTCCACCGACTCCTTGACCGTCGGCCGGCCGCCCTCGAACACGATCTGGGCGTCCTTGCCCTCCTTGACCGTGTCCTTGAGCTGCGGCGCGGCGGCTTCGATGAGCTTGTCCTTGTTCGCCGCGACGTTGAGCGCGCCGCCCTCGCCGGGCGCGAACGCCAGCGTGGTGGCGACCTGCTCAGGCGTCAGGGTCGCGTCCTTGCCCTCGCCCTTGATCTTGACCGGGCCGGAGACCGCCGTCTTGACGATGTCGTTGAGCGCCTTCTCGACGCCCTCCTTGGTCGTCTTGACCGGGGTGAAGTCCATCGGGACCTCGACCGCGTTGCCGGACGCCCAGTTCGCGACGACGGCCTTCGCGGCCTCTTCGGCACGCAGCTTCTGACCGTCGTGCGGGTCGACGGCGACCGGGTTGGCGCCCTCGAACTTGATGGTGCCCTCGATCGGGTCGTGGTCGAGCTTGGGGCGCAGGGCCTCCAGCGCGCCGGTGACCTTCGCGTCGTCGCCCTTGGTCGCGACACCGACCTCACGGCTGGTGAAGAACGAGGTGACGCGCGTGATCGGGCTGAGCGGCTGGCTGCCGGCACGGTCGATCGTGCCGTCCCAGTCGAGCTCCAGACCCGCCGCCTGGGGGTCGAGCTCGGCGTTGACGTCACCGGCCTTGAGCGCGACCGGCTTGCTCAGCCGCGGGCCGATCTCGTCGCGAAGCTTCTTCTCGGCGTCGTCGTGGCTCATGCCGCCGACGTCGACGCCCGCCACGGTCACGCCGCGCGGCACGTTGCCGCTGGAGACCAGGATGTCGAGGCCGTAGAGCAGGCCGAACGCGCCGACGACGGCCGCGGCCACGATCAGGGCCTTCTTCTTGTTGTTCTTGGGCTGCTCTTCCTCGCCGGGCTCGATCATGACGGGCCCGTACACGCCGGAGTCCTCCGGCTGCGGCAGTGGCTGTGCTGGTGGCGGCGGTGGCGGCACCGGCTGCATGTACTCGGTGGCGTCCTCACCGGCCGGGAAGCCCACACCGGGCACCGCCGCGGTGATGGTCGGCTCGTTGTCCGGTTCCTCAGACGGCCACGCCTCCGTGGACGCGTCCACGGTCACGGGCGAGATCTTCGTCGTCTGCTCGGAGGCGGTGCCTCCGGGGTTGACCGGCGGCATCGCTCTCGTCTTGTCAGCGTCGTACGGCACAGCTCTCCCCGTTGCCCTGTCTCTCCTGAGGCGGCATATGTGTGTAGCTATCAGGCGCAGATCACTAACCGGCGGCTCATAGGTACAGACCAGTACCGTGCTCGGTGAGTTCGCTGGCCACAGCGTGCAGATCGCGTTCCCTCATCACGAGATACGTGGTGCCGTGCACCTCGACCTCAAGCTGATCTTCCGGGTTGAACAGAACCCGGTCGCCCACCTTCACGTGCCGCACGCTGGTACCGACCCCGAACACATCGCCCCACGCCAACCGCTTCGCCATCTGGGCCGTAGCGGGGATCACGATGCCACCGCTGGAACGCCGCTCGCCGTCCTCCGGCGAGATGCGCACCATTACCCGGTCGTACAGCATCTGGATCTCGAGCTTGACATCAGGCACCCGCAGAGTCTACGTGGCTGCCGGAGGTGCCTCGTCCATGCCGCCCATGAGCAGGGGGAGCCGGGTAGGTGCATCGGCAACCACTCGAACGGGGACGCCCCAGTCCTGCCTGGTCAGACGGCAGACCGGGTGTTCGTCGGCAGGATCGTCACTGCAACTGGCCGCCTGCGCTACTACGTGCAGAACGCCGTTCGTGATCTGATCGTTGATCCGCAACACCCGTACCAGTTCGGTGCTGACGCCAGCGCCCTCCAAGATCAGGTTTTCCGGGGAGCTCGTGATCTCCAGACGGGTCGACGGGCCGTACCGCTCGTCGAGCTTGGTGCCCGTGGGCGGGGTGAAGATGACCGCTAGTTCGATTTGTCCGGATGGGATGTCGGTGCTGGGGCGCTTGACCGCGTGTTCCTCGCCGTCGATCTTCGTCGCAGCCGCCGAGAAGCGTTCGAGCTTGTGGGCGGCGCTGGCCACGACTATCAGTTCGCTGTCGATCTGGAGGGCGTCCGACGGTTCGGCGATGTCGGTCGCGATCGTGGTCAGGGTGTTGGTCTCGGGGTCGTAGCGCCTGATCGCGTTGTTGTAGGTGTCCGAGATCGCCACCGAGCGGTCTTTGAGGACCGTGACGCCCAGTGGGTGCTGGAGGAGTGCCTCTTCCGCGTCGCCGTCCTTGTGACCGAACGCGAAGAGTCCCTTGCCGATCACGGTGTGGACTTCGCCGTTTTCGAGGTAGCGGAGCGCTGAGGTCTCGGAGTCGACCATCCACAGGCGCTCTTCGTCGGCCGCCAGTCCCGAGGTCTGGGCGAAGAAGGCCTGGTCCGCGGGGCCGTCGTTGATGCCTTCGACGGTGGTGCCGGCCAGGCGGCTGATCTGGTTCGTGTTGGGGTCGTAGAAGCCCAGCGTGTGGTTGCCGGCCATGGCGATGGCGATGCCGCCGTTCCACCACGCGACGTCCCACGGGCTGGTGAGGTCGATCTTGTCGGCCGGGCCGTCCGTCTCGCCGTCGCGCCACTGCTCGCCGGTGCCCGCGATCGTGGTGACCTCGCCGGTGTCGAGGTCGAGGCTGCGGAGCAGGTGGTTGACGGTGTCCGCGATGACGACGGTCTGGGTGCCGGGGATGAGGGTGAGGCCCGCCGGCTCGGAGAAGGTGGGGTTGAGGCCGTCCGTGCGCCCTCGTTCGCCGGTGCCGATGCGGCGGATGACGGTCTCGCCGTCGGCTTCCAGCTCCACGATGCTGTGGTGGGCGGAGTCGCTGACCAGGATGGTGTTGCCCGGGGTGACGATCGCCTTGGCCGGGAACCTGAGGGTGGTGTTCTGCGGTTCCGGGGCGACGTACGGGCCGTCGCCGCGGTGCAGGGTGCCCTTTTCGTCGTGCTCCTCGATCAGTTCCTTGATGATCGTGTTGAGGGCATCCACGTGGCCTTCGCCCGCGGCCACGTGCACGACGTAGCCCTCGGGGTCGACCAGGACGAGGGTCGGCCAGGCCTTGACGGCGTAGTTCTGCCAGGTGGTGAGCTCCGGGTCGTCGAGGACCGGGTGGTGGACCTCGTAGCGCTCCACGGCTGCCTTGAGGGCTTCCGGGTCGGCCTCGTGGACGAACTTCGGGGAGTGGACGCCGATCGTGACGAGGACGTCCTCGTACTGCTTTTCGAGGGGGCGGAGCTCGTCCAGGACGTGGAGGCAGTTGATGCAGCAGAACGTCCAGAAGTCGAGCAGCACGATCTTGCCGCGGAGGTCCTTGAGGCTGACCGTGGTGTCACCCGTGTTGAGCCAGCCGCGTCCGACGAGTTCGGGGGCACGGACACGGGCACGGCGCTTCGCAGTCGTCACGGCCGTATCCAACACGGTGGGACGGTTGCGTGTTCCGGCGTCCATCATGTGGACGTGAGCAGCCGGTGGGCGTTGGCTGCGGTGGTGCGCACGTCCGGCCAGCTGGGGTGACGCAGGTACGCGGGGTCGGGTTCGACAGGGCCGAGCTCGTCGAGGACGGCCAGCAGAGGGGCCAGCACGGCCTTGATCGCGGTGACCTCCTGCTCGTCGCGCAGCGTCCACCCGATCGACTCGGCCGCGTCTCTCTGGTCCCAGAACGTGTCGTCGACCAGCCAGTGGACCGCCTCGGTGAGACCCGGCCACCGTTCGACCGTCTCCGGCGTGATGGTCATCAGCACGTCGAGGGCGTCGATGATGTCGCCGCGCCTGTCCGGTGCTTCGAGCTCGGTCATGCTTCCCCCAGAAATCCGGTCGAACCGCCTGCAGTGTCCCGTTAGCTTCGGGTGGACGTCCGGAGCATCGCGCTGGAGCGGGAGCACTGGCGATCGACCTCGCCGGGAACGGCTGCCCATCCCGCCTGCGGAGGGATGGATGCGCGGTACGACGAGTTGACGCCGCTGCTCGAACCTCGCCGGGTGGCACCAGCGAGGCACGGCTGATGAACGGCAAGTGGCGCCTTGGGCCGACGCTCTGGAAGAGCGCTACCACGACGGCAGCACTGACTTCCTCGCCCGTTGGAGCGAACGTTGACGAAAACCCATCGGTAGCAGCCATCATGGACGCAGACCGCCCGTCTGAACCTTTGCGCCGTGTTCGGCGTAGAGGACGCCGGGAGGTGCGTGATGGTGGAGTACCTGGTGGTGGGTGCTGGTCCGGCGGGCCTGCAGATGGGGCGCTTCCTGCATCGGGCGGGCCGTGACTACGTCGTCGTCGAGGCCGGGCCGGGGCCTGCGGGGTTCTTCCGCAAGTTTCCGCGGCATCGGGTGCTTTCGACGGATGACAACTCGTTGTTCGACGGGGTGCCGTTCTCGCGCTACAGCAAGCGGTCGTTCCCCAGTGCGGACGATCTGGTGCGGTATCTGGAGGACTTCGCTCGGACGTTGAACGTGCACTACAACGCGGATCCGCAGAAGTACCGGGCGCGGCACACGATCATCGCCACCGGCAAGAAGCCTTACGTGCCAAGCATTCCTGGGATCGAAGCGGCCGAGACGTACGCCACCGCGAGCACCGATCCGACCGAGTACGCGGGGAAGCGGGTACTGATCATCGGGCGCGGGCACAGTGCGTTCGAGACGGCGGACAACATCGCGGCGACGGCGAAGATCACGCACACGGTTGGGCGCACTGTGGAGCGGATTGCCAAGGACGGCAACGAGTTCGTGGCCACGATCGACGGCACCGGGGAGCTGCGGTACGACAAGGTCATCGTGTGCACCGGGTTTCGCAGGGACACGAGCCTCGACACCGCGAACGTGCACGTCCTCACCGGCGACTCGATCAAGGCGATTCGGCATGCGGCGCGGGCGTTGCACCGGACGTTGGAGGCTGAGCATCACGGAGTGCCGTGGCCGCATCGGAAGCTCAGGAACCGGCCGGATTCACTCGCCGCCACCGTGGCCAGCCGGGCGCACCACATCCCGGAAGGGCTGGCGGATGTTGTTGTGCCGCAAGGGCAGCACGCGATCATGTACGACGAGATGCCGACGACCAGCCGGAACGGGTTCGTCGTCACGAGCACGCAGATCAGCCACTACCGCAAGAACGAGCTGATCGCGGTCGAGAAGAGGTTGCACCGCAAGCCGCTGGAGAGGTTCTTCTCCAGGCAGCTCGCGGTGCCGTGCATTGCCTAGGCGGGAAGTGTGCGGGCGAGGAACGCCGCGGTGAGGTCCCACGCGCGGTCGGCGGCGGCCGCGTCGTACCAGGGGCCGAGGTGGTTGAGGAACGCGTGGCCCGCTGGCTCCAGGTGGATCTCGGCGCCGGGGTGGGTCTCCACCGCGTCCACGACCTTCTGGTACCCGGTGATGAACTCGTCCTCGGTGCCGAAGTGGAACAGGATCGGACAGGACACCTGGTCCAGCGTGTTGATCTGGTCCGGCACGCCCGAGCCGTAGAACGACACGGCGGTGTCCGGGTCCGCTCCCACAGCCGCCGCGTAGGCCAGGGTGCCGCCGAGGCAGAAGCCGAGCACGCCGACGCCGCCGGTCACCTCGGGCAGGCCGCGGAGGTACTGGACCGACGCGACGACGTCCTGCACGGCGAGCGGGAAGTCGAGGTTGCCGACCACCTCCATGGACTTCTGGATGCCGGCCTCGTCGTGCTCACCCACCCAGCCCGGCTGGAAGCGGTGGAACAGCTCGGGCACGGCCACGACGTAGCCGAGGGCGGCCAGCTTCTCGGCGACGCCGCGCAGGTACCCGTCCAGGCCGAAGATCTCCTGGATCAGCACGATGCCGGGGCCGGAACCGGACTCGGGCAGCCAGACCGGCAACGGCATGTCGTCAACTCGATGGGTCATACCAAGATCCTGCCCGAACTCATCAGATCAGGACGTCCACGGAGGTCAGCCTTTCTGCTTCGGCCCACAGCCGTGCGGCCACCGCCTTGTCACGGGCGGAGCGTGGCAGCGCGACGCGCTTGGCCGGGCCGACGAGGCCCCAGCGAGGTCCGTAGTAGGCGCCGGAGACCGCACCGGGGTCGGCTGCCGCGAAGAGCAGCGGCTCGGAGCCCTGCTCCACCCCCTGCGAGGGGACGATCTTCGAGGCCAGCACCTCGTACCAGCTGGGCCGGCCGTTCAGGTTCGGACCGGAGGTCAACAGGTTGGTGCGGGTGTAACCGGGGTGCGCACCGGTCGACAGGAGCGGCCAGCCCCGATCAGCCGCCAGCGAGGCCAGGTGCGTGGTCAGCAGCAGGTCGGCCAGTTTCGACTGGGCGTAGGCGCGCAGCGGGCTGTACCGGCGACGGGACTGCAGGTCGTCGAAGTCGATCCGCCCTCCGTTCGCGGTACCGCTGCTCATCGTGGCGACCCTGGGCGCTGGTGCGGCCAGCAGCAGCGGCAGCAACCGGACGGTGAGGGCGAACGGGCCGAGGAAGTTGCTGGCCAGCTGGAGTTCGAAGCCGTCGACCGTCTCGACCCGCTTCGGCACGTTCATCACGCCTGCGTTGTTCACGAGCACGTCCAACGGCCTGCCGTCCGCGATCAGACCCTCGGCGAACTCGTGCACCGAGGCCTGGTCCGCCAGGTCCAGCCGACGAACCTCGACCTGAGCGCCCGGATGCGCGGCGAGGATCTCCGCCTTGGCCTGCTCACCCTTGGACTCGGTGCGCACAGCGAGGACCACGTCGGCCCCGGCGCCGGCTAGCCGAAGAGCCGTCTCCTTGCCGGTGCCGCTGTTCGCACCGGTGACGACGACGAGCTTTCCTTGCTGGTCAGGAACCTGATACATGGCGAGACCCCATAACGGACTGTCGGTATCTTATGCCTCCAACATAACGGACCGGCGGTCTCTTAGTAAAGTACCGCCGGTCTGTAACATGCGTGACATGGCTTTCCAGCGAGCGCGCACCGACGAGCAGCGCACCGAGCGGCGGCGGCAGATCCTCGACGCCGCGGCCGCGATGCTCACCGAGATGCCGGTGTCGCAGCTCAGCCTCAGCGCCCTGAGCCGCCGGGTCTGCCTGGCCAAGGCCAACGTGCTGCGCTACTTCGACTCGCGCGAAGCCGTGCTGCTGGAGCTGCTGGAAGCGGAGCTCGCGGACTGGACCACCGAGTTGGAGCGCGAGGCGCCGACCGACGGCAGCGCCACGGAGCGCGGGGACCAGTTGGCCGAGCTGCTCGCGTCCTCACTGGCACGAAGGCATGCGCTGTGCGACCTCGCCAGTGCGCAGGCCGCCGTGCTGGAGCACAACATCTCCGCCGAAACGGCGATCCGCCACAAGTACGCCGCCAAGCAGTCCCTCGAAAAGCTGGTCGGGATCGCCACCCGGTACCTGCCGGAGTTCGACGACGGCGACGCCATCGCGTTCATGCAAACCGTCATGCTGACGGCGATCGGCGCGTGGCCGACCAGCCGGCCGCCGGAGGCGATCCTCAGCGCGTTCGCCGCCGACCCCGCCCTGGCCGCCCTGCGTGTCGACTTCACCGACACCGTCCGCCGCACCGCTGAGGTGACCGCCTCGGGAATTCTCGCTCGACGGAAGTAGCCGCTGCCCGATAATCGGCCCATGATCAGATTGATCGCGACCGATCTCGACGGCACGTTGCTGCAACCGGGCGGGGTGCTCAGCGACCGCACCCGCGCCACGCTCGACGCCGTCGACGCGGACGTCGTGATCGTCACCGCGCGGCCGCCGCGGTTCGTGCAGAACCTGGAGCTCACCGGCACGGCGATCTGCGCCAACGGTGCGATGATCTACGACCTGACGAACCGCGAGGTCACGCACGCGCAGACGGTGCCGCTGGACGTCGTGCGGAAGGTGTCGGAGGCGCTGACGGAGGTCATCCCGAACGTCGGCATCGCGGTCGAGACCGGACTGGAAACGGTGTCGGGGCCCGGTTTCCAGGGGTTCGGGCCGAAGAATCCACATCGGACACTCGAACTGCTCGACCACGTCTTCGAGGAGGCGCACCAGGTCGTGCAGATGCTCGCGTGGGCGCCGGACGCGGAGACCGACCACCTGATGGAGATCGCCAGGGAGGCCGTCGGGCAGCACGTCACGGTCACGCACTCCGGCGGGCTCGGCATGCTGGAGATCTGCCCGCCCGGCGTCTCGAAGGCCGCGACGCTCGAATCTCTGTGCAACACAAGGGGAATCGGCAAGGACGAGGTGATCGCGTTCGGGGACATGCCGAACGACCTGTCGGTGCTCGGGTGGGCCGGCACGGCGTACGCGATGGGCAACGCGCACCCGCTGGTCAAGCAGGCCTGCGCCAACCACGCGCCGCCGAACACCGAGGACGGCGTCGCCCAGATCCTCGAAAAGCTCTTCAGGCTCTAACGGCGCGGCACCGAGGTGGGTCCGGCCACCTCGGCACCCAGCGCCGTCACCCGCCGCCGCAGCTCGCGGTCGGCGGTCACCACAACGACCGAACGGCCGGCGCCCTCGGTGCGCACCACCTCGACGATCGCGTCGTCGCCGTCTCCCGGAGCGGCGACGACACGGACGTCAGGAACGCTGGACACGTTGCGCGCCTTGCCTTCCACGACCAGTACGACCTCCTCGTCGCGACCGCGCAACGCGTCGCGGAGGCGTTCGGCCGCGCCCGCCCGGTCGCGCCACCACCCGTCGGGCACCGAACCCACGACGTTGGCTGCGTCGACCACGAGCAACGGCTTCACGCCTCCAGACTGCCTCAGCCCCGGCGCGCTCGCAGTGCGTCCAACGAGTCGGGGTCGTCGCCCGTGGAGAGCGAGGCAACCGGAGCGGACACCCCGGCCCACCGCAGCACGGCGGCCGTCGCGGCGGCGCGTTCGGACTCCGGCAGCTTCGAGATGTTCGCGCCGTGGTTGCCCGCCGGCACCACGAACGACAGCGAGTCGCGCGTGCCCGGCCCGACGCGGAACGGTTCCGCGCTCCACGGGTCGTTCTGCCCGTTCACGAACAGCAGCCGCGAACCCTGGTAGCGCACCCAGCGGTCGACGTCCTTCATCGCGTGCCGGTCGAAGCGCGGGAACTTGATGTCCGCGGGCACCATCGAGCGGGGCACAGAAACACCGGGGTAGCGCAGGAGGTCACGCACCGCCGACTCGTCCGCCTCGGGCCAGCCGAGCTGAGTACCGGCCTGGTAGTAGTACGGCGAGTAGGGCGCGACGCCCGCGTCGGTGTAGAAGTCCCAGCCGACGGTCTTGTCCATGAACGTCCACAGGTCGTCGACCGAGGCGGAAGCCCCGGGAACCAGCGCGCACTGCTCCTGGGTGCCGTACTGCCAGAACGTGAACGGCGTGTCGAGCACCAGGATCTCCAGCGCCCGGTGCGCGCTGCCGAACTGCTTGTACGTGTAGCCCTTGGCTTCCAGACGGGCCACGATCTCGTCGCGGTGCTGCAGGATCTGCCGCTGCACACCCTCAAGGCGACGGTTGCACGTCGGGTCGTTGCCGACGTTGCGGATGAACTCGCCGTAGACGTCGCGGTCGTTCACCACGTCGTTCGGCGCCACGTAAGCGATCGTCGCGTCGACGTCGCGCGGGAAGAACCGGCGGTGGTAGATCGACGTCATGCCGCCCTTGCTGGCACCGGTCGACAGCCAGCGAGCGCCGTAGATCTTCTTGAACGCCAGCACGATCCGGTGGTGGTCGTTGGCCGCCTGCCAGATGTTCAGGTCGTCCCAGTCGGTCGGCGCCGGCCGAGAGGGCGTGAAGAACCGCTGCTCGACGCTGAGCTGGTTGCCGTCGACCAGCCGTGTCGGCTCGGACGCGCCGATCGTGCCCGGCAGGCCGTAACCGCTGGTGTGCAGCACCATCGGCTTGGACTCCGCCTTGTGCAGCAACGAGAAGCGCTGCTCGAACTGCACGCCGCGCGGCTTGCGGTGGTCCGCAGGTTGCAAGATGGCGAGCACGAACGTCCGCGCGGTGCCGGACGTTCCTTCGCTGATGATCCGGACGCCGGGCAGCGCGGCGATCCGGTCCTTGATGTCTGGGGCTGCGGTGGCGACCGAGGAGACAGCAATGACCTGCGCCGAAACCAGGCCGAACGCCAGCAGGGAGCGTACGAGTCTGTTCACCCGGCCAAGCTATTCAGCCCTCGCGGTCGTCCGGACCGGCCGATCGTCGGACTTATTCGAAGCTGGCGTAATAAGACGCGGCCATGTCCTCACCGCCGTGGCCGCGGGTCACCGCGCGGTTGAGCCGGGCGGCCGACGCCTGCGCGACGTCCAGCTGGACGCCTGCGCGCACCGCGGCCTCGTTGACCAACGTGGCGTCCTTCAACGCGTTCTGCACGGTGAACGCCGGTGGGAAGGACCGCTCGATGATCGCGCTGCCCTTCATCTGCAGGTACGCGCAGTCCATCGCGCCACCGGAAACTGCCTCCAGGAACAGCTTCGGGTCGAGCCCGGACGCCTCGGCCAGCGACACGGCCTCCCCGACCGCGGCGGTCAGCGCGAGCACCCAGCTGTTCGCGACGAGCTTCAGCCGTGACGACGCACCGGCTTCACCGACCCACATCGTGCGGGCGCCGATCACGTCGAACACCGGCTGGACACGTTCGCGCAGTTCCGACGCACCCGAAGCGAGCACGACGAGCTTGCCCTCGGTCGCCGGCTTCACGCTGCCCAGCACCGGCGCGTCGACGAACTCCAGCCCGAGCGAACGGGCGAGCGCGATGTGGTCGTCGATCGCCTCGACGCCGACCGTGGACGCCTGGATCCACACCGCGTGGTGCGGCAACGAGTCAGCGGCGTCCTGCATGGTCGCGGTGACGGTCGGGCCGTCGTTGAGCATCGTCAGCACGATCTCCACGCCCTCGACGGCCTGAGCGGGCGTGTCGGCGACGGTCGCACCCTGCGCGGCCAGCGGTTCGGCCTTCTCGCGCGTGCGGTTCCAGACCCGGACCTCGTGTCCGGCTGCGGCGAGGTTGGCGGCGATGGGGGCACCCATGAGGCCGGTGCCGAGCACGGCGATCTTCATGTCCCCAGCAAACAAGAAACCTTGCGGTGCTGCCAGGTCGGGGGTCCGACAGCACCGCGAGGTCATCCGTGAGATCGGTGCACGGCCGCGCACCGTTACACCATCAGCATACTGTGGTCTGGATCACGTTTAACAGAATGAAACCCCTGGAGCGCGGGAGGTGCTCCAGGGGTTCCCGTTTGGGGAGGCACTCGCGACGGGGCGCCGTGCGAGTGCCGGGTCGTGAAGTCAGCGCAGGGTGGTGACCTGAGCCTGGGCGATGGCCATCAGCTCGTGACGCATGGCCGGGGTGGTGGCCATGTCGATCGCGCGAGCCACGGCCTTCCGGTTGCGCGCCTCGGCACGACGGGCGCGGAGCTTCGCTGCGAAGTTCATCTCGGTCTGCACTTCCCTCTCGGAGGTCTGTTTGGTTGGTGACTTAAGTATGCACCCTCAGACCTACGAACGCACGCGATTATCCGGTGAGTTGGGGCACACGCCGATGAATCATCGGCTGACAACGTGAACAGCCGGACAACGGCAGGGAGCCCTCGTCACTCCTCGCGACCGAGCAGGAACCGCCCGAAGTGCGGCACGGTGAAGGCGATCTGACCCCGCTCCGCGCTGTAGACCAGGCCTTTCTTGATGAGCGAGTCCCGCGCGGGCGACAGCGACGACGGCTTGCGCTTCAGGTGGTCGGCCACCTGGGCGGTGTTGACGCCCGCATCCTTTCCGTCGGTCAACTCGGCCATCGACCGGAGATACTCGCGTTCAGCAGGCGTCGCACGCTCGTATCGGGAGCCGAAGAAGCCCACGGCCAGCTCCGCGTCGGCCTCCGGAGCGGCCACGGAGACGTCCATCGCGCTGATCGGATCGGCCGGCGCGGCGTCCCAGGCGGCCTTCCCGTAGGCCTGGATGAAGTACGGGTAGCCACCGGACGCGTCGAACAACGCGTCGAGCGCCTCGTCGGTGATGCCCGCGTCCTCACGTTCGACCGGGGCGAGCACCGCCCGGTCCGCGTCCTCACGGCTGAGCCGGTCGATGCGGACGTAGCGGAAAAGTCGTTCCGAGTACGACTTGCTGGCGCTCAGCACCGCCGGCAGGTGCGGCAGTCCCGCGCCGACCACGACGAGAGGCGCACCCAACTGCGAGAGCTCGTGGCACGCCGCGCACAACGCACTGATGTCGTCCGGCTTGAGGTCCTGCATCTCGTCGATGAGCAACGCGACGCCCGTGCCGACGTCCTGCGCCAGCTCGGCGACGTCGGTGAACAGCTCCACCAGGTCGATCTCGATGTCACCGGAGTCCGCGCGTCCACTCGCTGCCGGTACGTCGATGCCGGGCTGCCAGCGATCGCGCAGCTTGGCGCCGTCCGGAGCCGCTCTCAACGCGAACGCCTTCAGGATGCCGAGGATCGCCTCGACCCGGTCCGGTGCGCGGTGCCGGACCGCGAGATCCCGGATCGCCCTGTGCAGCGCGGCGGACAGCGGGCGACGCAGGTCAGCGTCCGGCCTGGCCTCGACCTTGCCCGCACCCCAGCCGCGTTTCACCGCCATCGACCGCAGCTCGCCGAGCAGCACGGTCTTGCCGACGCCGCGCAGTCCCGTCAGCACGAGGCTGCGTTCGGGACGGCCGCGGGCCACGCGTTCGAGCACCACCTCGAAGGCGCCGACTTCTTTGTCCCGGCCGGCGAGCTCAGGAGGCCGCTGGCCTGCACCGGGAGCGAACGGGTTGCGCACCGGGTCCATGACTCGCACCGTATCGGCGTTTCTAGTGCGTGCCCTAGAGACGCGCAGACGAACCTCGAAGTAGNGGAGGCCGCTGGCCTGCACCGGGAGCGAACGGGTTGCGCACCGGGTCCATGACTCGCACCGTATCGGCGTTTCTAGTGCGTGCCCTAGAGACGCGCAGACGAACCTCGAAGTAGTGCCATGAGGGTGACCTTCATGGACCTGAGGTCCATGAAGGTCACCCTCATGGCACCTGATAGGCCGATATAGGGGTTTCTAGTGATTGAGCAATAGAAGGTAATAGTTGCGGATGAACCGGGGCACCGGTTGGCTGAGGCACGTGGCTGAAGTCGTGACTAAGGGGACCGGCGAGGTCGAGCGGACCGCCGACCGCGCCCAGGTGGACGTGACGTTCGAGGCTCTCGGCGCCGAACGCTCCGAGGCGGTGAGCACGCTCAACCAGCGCATTTCCGCCGTCGAACCGCTGCTCGAGCACTTCGAGGTGCGCTCGCGGCAGCTGTCCGTGCACGACAACTGGGACAACAACCAGCGCGCGGGCAGTCGCGCGTCGCAGCAGTACGTGATCTGGGTGGCCGATCTCGACCGCCTCGACGGGCTGCTGGCCGACCTGGTGCAGGCCGAACCGACGTGGATCAACGGCCCGTCGTGGACGCTCGTCGACGACACCGAGGCCATCCGCGAGGCGCAGAAGGCAGCCGTCGCGGATGCGTTGCGTCGTGCCGAGGGGTACGCGTCTGCTCTGGGACGACGACTCGGGCCGTTGCTGCGGATCGGTGACACCGAAGGCGGGCATTATTCGCCGATGGCCCGGTCTGCGTCCTTTGAGATGGCTGGGGCGGCGGGGATGGTCGACCAGCTGAACCTCAAGGCGCAGCAGATCACCGTGTCCGCGACCTGCACGGCGTCCTGGGCGCTGCTCGACTAGTCCTCAGGTCTGATGCGCGGATCATGCCTCGGCGTGATCCGCGGTGATGGCACGCGTACATAGCGTTCTGTCCCATGCGGAACATCTTGATCGGGATGGTCGTCGGTGCGGCGACGATGGCGTCGATCGCGCCTGCGCAGGCGATCATCGGCGGCGAGACCGTGCAGCAGGGCAGCCAGGTCCAGGTCAGCTCCGACGAGCGGCCGGACGGCGGCACCGTCGTCGAGGTCGCGGTGGTCGACGGTCACGTCGTCAACGTGACCAGCCACAGGCCGATCAGCCCGAACCACTCGTGGATCGACAGGTCGACCGCTACGAGCTAGCTCGCATCGCCATCAGGACGGCCGCCGCGTCGCGGTCACCCGGCCTGGCCTTGCGCCAGTTCGCCAGCCACTCGTTGCGCCGCACCGCCGCTCTCGCGAGCACCTCCGTGACGTGATCGCGACGGTCGGAGTCCCTGGCAGCGGCCATCGCGTCGGCGGCAGGCCGCCAGTCATCTCGCAGGGTGGCGGCCACGGCTCTGGCCAGCACCGGATCTTCCTCTGGATCAACCTGCGGTTCGAACGTCATCAGCACTTACCCCCAGTACCGCAACATCGCGGCTCTGAAAGTGTGCACGATGGACGGACGTCAGCGCTCCAGGATCGCTGTGATCCCCTGCCCGCCGGCAGCGCAGATCGACACGAACCCGCGTCCGCTGCCCTTCTGGTGCAACAACTTCGCGAGCGTCGCAACGATTCGGGCACCGGTCGCAGCGAACGGGTGGCCTGCCGCGAGCGAGGAGCCGTTGACGTTCAGCTTGGCGCGGTCGATCTCGCCGAGGTCGCTCTCCCAGGCCTTCAGCGTGGCGAGCACCTGCGACGCGAACGCCTCGTGCACCTCGTAGAAGTCGAACTCCTGCAGCTTGAGCCCCGCCTTGTCGAGCATCCGCGGCGCGGCGTGCACCGGGGCCATGAGCAGGCCCTCCTCACCGTGCACGTAGTCCACGGCGGCGGTCTCGGCGAACGTCAGATAGGCGAGCACGGGCAGTTTCCGGGCCTTGGCCCACTCCTCGGTCGCGAGCAGGACCGCGGAGGCGCCGTCGGAGAGCGGGGTCGAGTTGCCCGCGGTCATCGTGTCGCCGAAGACCGGCTTGAGCTTGGCGAGCTTCTCGACGCTGCTGTCGGGCCTCAGATTCTGGTCGCGGGTCAGGCCGAGGTACGGGGTGACGAGGTCGTCGAAGAAGCCCTCGTCGTAGGCGCGGGCGAGGTTCTGGTGGCTGCGGGCGGTGAGCTCGTCCTGGTCCTCGCGTGCGATGCCGTACTTGGCGGCGGTGATGGCCGCGTGCTCGCCCATGGACATGCCGGTGCGCGGTTCGCCGTTGCGGGGCAGGTGCGGGACGACGTGGCTGGGGCGGAGTTTGGCCAGCAGGCTGACCTTGCGGGTGCGGTTGAACTCCAGCAGGAGCTTGCGGAAGTTCTCGTTGACGCCGATCGGGGCGTCGCTGGTGGTGTCGACGCCGCCCGCGATGCCTGCCTCGATCTGGCCGAGCGCGATCTTGTTGGCCACGGCGATGATCGCCTGCAGGCCGGTGCCGCACGCCTGCTGGAGGTCGTACGCGGGTGTTTCGGGGCTGAGCTTGCTGCCCAGGACGGACTCGCGGACGAGGTTGAAGTCGCGCGAGTGCTTGA
This sequence comes from Lentzea alba, assembly GCF_047445655.1. GTDB lineage: Bacteria > Actinomycetota > Actinomycetes > Mycobacteriales > Pseudonocardiaceae > Lentzea > Lentzea alba_A. The sequence continues at coordinate 25,821 of NZ_JAJAEG010000052.1, read as the reverse complement.
GCACGGCGCCCGCGACCACCTCGCCGAGCCGCTCTCCCTGGAGGTGGTAGCGGCTGACCAGGCCGTCGAGCACCGCGGTGAACATGTCCTGGTTCGAGGCGGTGGCGTACGGGCCGTTCGAGCGGGCGAACGGGATGCGGTTGCCGCCGATGATCGCTACTCGCATGCTCCGATACTACCTACTAGCGGGTAGACTTACTAGCGAGTAGGTTGTGTGACGTGGACAGGTACCAGAAGTTCGCATCGTCGGGGCTGGGGCGCCAGCTCGTGCGCAGGCTCGGCCTGCCGAACCCCTATCCGCTCCGCCGCGACGCCGCTCTGGCGACACCCGTGCTGGTCGGGGGCGCTTCCCGGTTGCCCTTCCTGAAGCAGCTGGAAACAGGGTCCGCTCCTTACGGCGCGTTGGTGTTCGACGCGTCGGACATCACGACGGTGGGCGACCTGCGGCAGTTGCACGACTTCTTCCACCCGGCGATCACGCAGCTCGGGCCGTGCGGGCGGGTGATCGTCATCGGGAGGTCGCCGGATTCCGTGGCGCAGCGGGCACTCGAAGGGTTCGTGCGGTCGGTCGGCAAGGAGTTGCGACGCGGCGGTACGGCGAACCTGGTCCATGTGGCGGACGGCGCCGAGGACGGGGTCGAGTCGACGCTGCGGTTCCTGCTGTCCGGACGGTCGGCTTACGTGTCCGGGCAGGTCGTCCACGTGTCCGGCAACGCCGCTGCCAGCACGTTGCAGGGCAAGGTCGCGCTGGTCACGGGTGCTTCGCGGGGCATCGGTGAGGCGATCGCGACGGTTCTGGGCCGTGAGGGCGCGCACGTGATCTGCCTGGACGTTCCCGCGGCCGGCGACGAACTGTCGAAGGTGGCGAACTCCGTCGGCGGATCGGCGTTGCAGCTCGACATCACCGGAGATCCCGCGCGACTGACGTCGTACCTGCTGGAACGGCACGGCGGTGTGGACGTCGTCGTGCACAACGCGGGCATCACGCGCGACAAGACGTTGGCGCGCATGGATTCCTCGCTGTGGGATTCGGTGCTGGAGGTCAACCTGGCCTGTCAGGAACGGGTCAACGCGGCACTTCTCGAAGGGGACGTGCTGCGATCCGGTGGGCGGATCGTCGGCGTGTCGTCGATCGCCGGCATCGCGGGCAACGTCGGCCAGACCAACTACGCCACCTCGAAGGCGGGCGTGATCGGGATGGTTCAGACGCTGGCGCCCGTGCTGGCTGCCCGTGGGGCCACGATCAACGCTGTCGCGCCTGGGTTCATCGAGACGAAGATGACCGCTGCGGTGCCGTTGATGACACGTGAGGTCGGACGCCGGATGAACAGCCTTTCGCAGGGCGGGCTGCCGATCGACGTGGCGGAGACGGTGGCGTGGTTCGCGGCGCCGGGTTCCGGTGGTGTGAACGGGAACGTCGTGCGGGTGTGCGGCCAGATGTTGCTGGGGGCGTGATGTTGCTCAAGGCGGCGCTGACGTCGTTCCGGCGGGGCGAAACCCTGTCGGCGCAACCTGTTTCGGCCACTCGCGAGGTCGACCTGAAGCACCTGTCCGCGTACAACTCGGTGTGCGGTTTCGGGTTGCGGGACGCGTTGCCGCTGACCTACCCGCACGTGCTGGGCTTTCCGTTGCAGATGAAGCTGATGACGGGTGCGGGGTTCCCGTTCCCGTTGCCCGGCCTGGTGCACATCGCGAACCGGATCGCGCAGTCGCGGCCGCTGACGTTGGACGAGCCGCTGGAGATCACGGTGTCCGCACGCGATCTCCGGCCGCACCCGCAGGGCACCCAGGTCGACGTCGTGACGTCGGTTTCCGGGGTGTGGGAAGGGGTTTCGACCTATCTGCGGCGGACCGGCGCCGGGTCTGGTTCGAGCGAGGAGCTGGAGCGGCCGATCGGGTCGGCGGTGTGGCGGGTGCCCGCGGACATCGGGCGGCGGTACGGCGCGGTGTCCGGCGACCGCAACCCGATCCACCTCTACCCGTTGAGCGCCAAGCTGTTCGGGTTCAAGAGGGCGATCGCGCACGGGATGTGGACGAAGGCCCGCTGCCTGGCCGCGCTGGAGGGCCGCCTGCCCGAAGCCGTGACCGTGGACGTGCGGTTCAAGAAGCCGTTGCTGATCCCCGGGCGCGTCGAATTTTCGGCTGTCGAGAAGAACGGCTGGGAGTTCGCGGTGTGGGGCAAGGGCCCACACCTGGTCGGCTCAGCGACGTGACGGCGGGTGCCACACGTTGCCGTCGACGAGGTCGCCGAAGCCCATCCAGACGAGGTTCATGAGGCGGGCCGCGACGACGCCGGCGGGCTCCTCGGGGTGATCGAGCCACCACTCGGCGAGCGACTCACCGGCCCCGACCAGCGCGGCGGCCAGCGACTCGGCCTCCAGCTTGGTCGCGGGCGCCTTCGTGGACTGGGTGAGCAGCGCGGCGACCAGCGACACCGCCCGGCTGCGCATGTCCGTGAGCTCGACCGCGAACGGCCCACCCTGGTTCGACGCCTGCCGGTGCAACACGAGCCAGCTCGCCCGGTTCTCACCGACGAACCCGAAGAACGCCCGCAGGCCGCTCCACAGCTGCACGTCGGGTTCCTGATCAGGCTCGACGCCGGTCGCGATGGCCTCCATCATGCGGGTGGCCTCGCGCCGGATGCAGGTCGCGAAGAGCTCTTCCTTCGAGCCGAGGTAGGCGTAGAGCATCGGCTTGGAGATGCCGGCGACCTCGGAGATCTCGTCCATCGAAGCCGCGTGGAAGCCGAGCCGCGAGAACACGTCGACGGCAGCGTCCATGATCTGCCGCTCACGCACGGCGCGTGGCAAGCGCTTGGCTCGACCTTCTGTGCGCATCACTACCCCTCGGTTCGGAGCACAAGATTATCCGATCGGCTTGCCGCTCTATCTACCCGCCAGTAGACTTACTCGCGAGTAGGTACCAGGAGGTGTGTCAGATGACGCTCGACCTCACCACCGAGGCGATCGCGAAGCTCAGCCCGGCCGAGCTGATCAGCACGTTGCAGCAGATCTCGCCGGACGATCCGGCGCTCGCCGATGTGAACATCGACGTGATCGCTCGCGGCATCGACCCGAAGAAGCTCGGCAAGGACGACTTCGCGGCGCTGCTGAACGCGCTGGGTGCGCTGGCCGACGGCGGCGCCGACCTCGACCTCTCGAAGATGGACCCGTCCAACTTCGCCCGGATCATCTCGCGCGCGTCGAAGGACCAGATCGAGGCCGTCGTGGCCGACCCGGCGCTGCGCGTCCGCGTGCTCGACGAGGTGTTCCGCCGCATGGAGGTCCACTTCCGCGCGGAACGAGCCGGTGCCACGCGCGCCGTCGTGCACTTCCACGTGCTCGAAGACGTGTACGAGGCGATCATCGAGGACGCGACGTGCACGATTAACAAGGGCGTGACCCGCGAGGCTCGTGCCATCGTGACACTGACACCCGCCGACTTCCTCAAGCTCGCGACCGGCAACGCCTCCGCGCCCGTGCTGTTCATGACGGGCAAGCTGAAGGTGAAGGGTGACCTCGGGTTCGCGGCCGGGTTCATGAGCCTGTTCAACATCCCGAAGGCCTGACGGAGAGGTTTTGCAGTGGGTGGCTTCTCGCTCGAACTGAACGAAGACCAGACCGACCTGCGCGACTGGGTGCACGGTTTCGCTCGCGACGTGATCAGGCCGGCGGCCTCGGAGTGGGACGAGCGCGAGGAGACGCCGTGGCCGGTGATCCAGGAGGCCGCGAAGATCGGCCTCTACGGCTTCGAGGCGCTCGCGACCTGGTTCGCGGACCCGATCGGGCTCTCGTTGCCCATCGCCACCGAGGAACTGTTCTGGGGTGACGCCGGGATCGCGCTTTCGCTGATGGGCACCGGTCTCGCCGTCGCGGGCATCTTCGCGGGCGGCGAGCCGGAGCAGCTGGCCGAGTGGGTGCCGGAGTGCTTCGGCGACGAGTCGGACCCGAAGCTCGCGGCCTTCTGCGCCTCCGAACCGCAGGCCGGTTCGGACGTGGCCGGGTATCGGACGCGTGCGCGCTACGACGAGGCCACCGACGAGTGGGTGCTGAACGGCCAGAAGGCCTGGGCCACCAACGGCGGCATCGCGAACGTGCACGTCGTGACCGCTGTGGTCGACCCTGCGCTTGGGTCTCGCGGCCAGGCCGGGTTCATCGTTCCGCCTGGTACGCCTGGGTTGTCTTCTCCGGGGAAGATCAAGAAGCACGGCATGCGCGCCTCGCACACCGCCGATGTGTTCCTTGACGACGTGCGGGTGCCTGGACGTTGCGTGCTGGGTGGTCGAGAGCGGCTGGAGGCTCGGCTGGCTCGGGCGCGTGAGGGCCTGAAGGCCGGCGGTCAGGCCGCGATGGCGACGTTCGAGACGACGCGGCCGACCGTGGGCGCGATGGCCGTCGGTGTCGCGCGGGCGGCCTACGACTACGCCCTGGAGTACGCGAAGGACCGCGAGGCCTTCGGGCGCAAGATCATCGAGAACCAGTCGATCGCGTTCGACCTCGCGAACATGCGGATGGAGATCGACGCGTCACGGCTGCTGGTGTGGCGCGCGGCGTGGATGGGGCGCAACAACGTGCCGTTCACCGCGGGTGAGGGCTCGATGTCGAAGCTCAAGGCGTCCGAGGTGTCGGTGTGGGCGACCGAGCGCGCGATCCACATCCTCGGTGGGGCCGGGTACACGCGGGAGCACCCGGTGGAGCGGATGCACCGCGACGCCAAGATCTTCACCATCTTCGAAGGTACGAGCGAGATCCAGCGGCTGGTGGTGTCCCGCATGATTTCGGGCATGCAGATCAAGTGAGTTGATCACTCCAGGCCGTCCTCAGGCCGTCTGAGGGGACGGGGTCTTGCGAGGCTTGAAGACCCCGTCCACAGCAAGCCTCGCCCTCTGGTGACTGGACGGCATCAGGTGCGTGTACGTCCGGAGCGTGAAGCCGGGGTCCTCATGCCCCAGGAAGTCCGCGAGCTCTTTCACGGACACTCCGCGCGCGAGCAGGATCGAGGCGTACAGGTGCCTCATCGCGTGCATGCCGTCTTGCCGGTTCGTGTAAGTCAGCCCCGCGCGCTTGAAGGCCGGCGTCCACACAACCTTGTTGAACAGGTCGCCGCTGTAGGGCTTGCCGCTCTCCTTGGAGATGAGCAGGTTCACCGCCACGAGCTGTCCGTTGGGCTGGTCCCACGGCAGCGACACCGGAACGGCCTCGAACATCTCCAGGTGGTCGTCAAGCTGTTCGAGCACACCGGACGACACCGGCACTTGCCGCTCCTTGTTCCGCTTCGGGAGCGAGAACACGAGCGTCCGGTTGATGACCCGAACCTGCCGACACACGTTGATCATCATGTTCTCGCGGTCGATGTCGTCGGGGGAGAAGGCGAGGATCTCGCCCTGCCGCATCCCGCACCCGACGCCCAGCGCAGTCGCGACCTGGAAGCGCGGAGGCAGCGCGAGCTGGAGTGACCGAGCCCGCGACTCCGCCCACGGCACGACTTTTCGAGAGGCGCGCTGCGGACGCTTGATGCTCTTGACCTTGCAGGGATTCCGGGGAATCCGCTTGTCATCGATAGCCGAATTGAGGATCGACGACAGCGTCTCGAAGAGCACCGCCTGATACGTCGACCCAAGCCCTTGCTCGTTCATCTCGCCGAGCCAGTCACGCACGACCTGAGGCGAGATGGACACGAGCGAACGCTTGCCGAAGTACGGGTAGAGCTGACTCCGCAGACGGCTTTCGATCGTCTGGCGCGTCGCGGCGTCCGCCGAGTAGCCCTTGAGCCAGTTCTCCGCCTGAACGCGGAAGAGGACCTTTCCCGCGTTCGGGTCGATGTACTTGCCCTCGCGCTTGTCCGACTCCATCTCAATGAGGAAGTCATCAGCCTTCTTCTTCTGGCGGTCCGGAAAGCTCTTGGAGCGCTCGACACCGTCCGGATCGATGTACCGCACCTTGTAGCGCAGCCCTGACCCGTGCAAGGAGGTCTTAACCCTGGTGACCTCCTTCGTCTCCGGGTCCTGGACCTCCTTCCACCAGCGATCTTGCACGTGTCCCATGACAGACCTCTCCTCTGATTCGAATTGCCGAAACTCCTAGGCGGCGTCGGATTCCAGGCCGTCGAACCACTGGCGGACCTTGGCCGGGTCCCAACGCAGGTGCTTGCCGACCCGTCGAGCAGGCGGGCCGTAGTTCTTGGTGCGCCATCCGCGAATCGTGTGCACGGGCACCCCGAGAAAGGCCGAGAGGTCTTCAACGCCCCAAAGCCGATCGAATGCTTCCCCGGTCATCACCGCTCCCCCTTCGGTGTGTCAGGCCGCTGTTGCCGAAAGATCTGGCGGTTGCGCCGCGAGCAGCGCGCGGTCGTACTCGGCCTTCCACGTCACGCGTTGCGCGATGGCGTGCATGAGCAGGTGAGCCCGTGGCGGCACGTTCGGATCACCAGGCCGCACCTTGTGCCAGACGAGCCGGGCCGGGTCCTTCTCCGGCTTCTCGATCCTCACGGCCCTGAGCGCCTGGAGCACGAAGCGCTTCCGGTCCGCCTTGTGGTCCGCGAGCGTCTTCCCCGACCACTTGCGAGACACCAGAACACGTCGCCCAGGCAGCCCGAGCGTGGCCCTGCGGTGAGCACGCCCCTTGCACCGACCAGGGCTCATGCGGGAGTTCGCGCCGCGAGGCTGGACGCCGTACAGGAGCCAGTTCGCACAGCGGTCAGAGCACGGCGTGACGGCCAGCTCGTCCGCTAGGCGGTCCGCATGCCGGCGTTGCCGTTCGGTGTCCTGCTCCACCACCTCACCGATGGATTTCGTGAGGTACTTCGTCAGGTAGCCGATGTGCCGGCCAGCTTCCTCAGACCCGCCGAGGATGCCTTTGGAGTGCACCTGACGCCCGAAGCGCGCGACGTGCGCCGGTTCCTCGACCTCCGCGTCTTCCCAGGTGGTCAAGGCCCTCCGGGTGTCCAGGTCAACGAACGCCTTGGCGTCGAAGTCCCAGACCGGCAGCTGGTCTACGTAGACACGTTCGTCGTGGTTGGGCCACCACACCTGGTGGTAGGTGGCTGCCGTGACCAGGCGAATCAACTCATGGGGGATCGAACCGCGGAGTGCCGCGTGCAGGTGCGGAGCAGCGCGTTTCTGGGGCTCGACCGTGGCGAAGTACTGGACGTCCCAGCCGACGACCCGCCGAAGGTTCTGCCACCACCGGTCAACGAGCGACGCGAAGTGCACGGCATCCCGCGCAGCACGGCGGTAGTCGTAGGTGTCCGGGTCCACGGGCGTGCCGTCGTCGCGCACCTTGCCGTAGGTGTCCAGGGTGAGCGTGACGAACATCGAGGGACGGAAGGCTCCCGCGAACTCCCGTCCCACCGTCCGCTTCTCCACGCGCCGCCGAGGCAGGTCCGGCGCATCCTGCCGACGCTTTGTCGAGCGCTTCACGGGCCGCTTGCCGGGGTCGTCCGGCGAGGGCAGGCGACCACGGACGCCGAGTTGCCGAAGTTCTTCGTCGACGCTGTGGATCTCCTCCCGCAGCTCGTCCGCCTCAGCCGAGCCGCCTTCCTCCTTGTAGGCCTTGAAGAGGTCAGCGCGGTACTCCAGCAGTTCCGTCTGGTCCTTTGTGGCCGGTTCGGGGGTGAAGTCGGGCTCTACCTCCATGTGCCAGCCCTCGCGGCACTGAGCCATCCGCAACGCCTTGGCCTTCTTCGCGCACGGTGCACAAACGCTCTCGACCGTCGAGCCGCACGGGACCGCGACGTAGCGAACTTCGTAGGACTCGTGGTCCTCGACTTCCATCGTGAACGGCCGGACGCACACCCCGTGCTGCTCAGCGGCAGCCTTGGTGACGTCGAGCGCGGCATGCTGCCTCATCCGTTGCGCGCGGGTCTGGCCTGCTACATCGCCAGGAAACGTAGTGATGTTCGTGCTCATGCTGCCCTCCGCTCGCTGCTTGCCGGGAAGTCGTGAACGGTGGCCGGGGCGAAGTAGACGCCCAGCTCGACCAGGTCCGCGTCCGTCACGTGAAAGGCCCTCGCACGCTCCGGTTCGCGCTGCCCGTCCTCCTTGAGCCACGCGACACCAGGCGTGCTCTCGCTGATCTCATGAGCAGCCGCGCCCCGTTGCCGAACGCCATCCCCCAGCACCATGTCCACCTGAATCGGCTCGTCCAGGCGCAGCGCCACCCGAGTGGTGAACAGGTGCCGAAAGCTCACGACCTCCTTGCGCGGGTCCTGCACCAGCGCCACCGTGGCCACACCAGGAGCCCGTCCCTGCGAGCTGATCGTCTGCACCGCACGGGCAGCGCGTTCCCGAAGCTGCTTGTCCTGCTGGTAAGCCACCAGATCCGCCAGCTCGTCAACCACCAGGACCGTGAACGGCTCACCAGCGTTCCGAGTCCACAGCCGTCGAACACCCCGGTACCGCGACGCCCGAGCCTTGACCTCCGCAGCGATCTCTTCCAGCAGTTCCACGGCTTCCGGCCCGTTGTCGTAGACGACCTTGTCGAAGGCGTCCGGACACTGGCCGAGTTCCATCCCGCCCTTGGGGTCGATGCCGACGAGCCGAACCAGGCCAGCGCGAATCGCGGGAGCGAGCTGCCAGACGATCGACCAGAGCACCGAGCCCTTACCCGCGCCAGGGACGCCGACGACGAGGATCTGAGAGCCGAGCAGCTTCAACCTCCACGGCTTACCGGTCTCCGTCCGCCCGACGACCAGCTTCGTCAGATCGACGTCCGCAGAATCCCCCAGCGGCGGAACTGCCACGGGCCGCGCCAGTGGGTCAGCGTGGATGAAGTCGAGCTCAAGCAGCCGAGGCTTCAGTACCCGCACCCGGCAGGACCGAGCGTTGAAGGAGTGCGCCAGGTTGTCCCGTCGCGCTTCCCACTGCTCTGGAGACTGCGCCGGGATCATCCGTACCCGGACCTTGTCTCGCCAGCCCTCAGCCCGGACGCGCCGCAGCTCAGGCCGGTACTCCTTGCCCCGGTGTTCCTTGGCGAGATCAGCCAGCCGCATGACCGTGCGCCATTTCGGCACGTAGACCGTGGCCCGCCGCCACTCAGTGACCGCCCGGTACCAGCCGTGCCGCAGAAACGACCGCTGATGGAGCCCGAACCAGATCAGCAGCGCAGCAACGAGCGTGAGCAGCGCCAGCACGAGCGGGGAGAGCCCGAACCTCCGATAGGCCGCGAGCCCGACGACAGCCAGGCCGGCCACGACCGGGTACCGCACGACAACGAGCACCAGGCGGACGCCAAGCCACATGGCGAAGCCCGCCAGCACGAACGGTGCCGCAACAACCTTTGCCCACCGAGGAAGCCAGATCCACCAAGGGAAACGCGGCCGAGCACCCTCGAACGGGGCCGGATCAACCCACTTCGTCCCGCTCATGCCGCACCGTCCAGGCACGAGACGCAGCGGAACACCATGCCTGTACTAGGGATGAACCCCACGGGCTTGAATGCGCTCAACCCGTTGCCGCACAGTCGCTTGCACGTCAGGCACTCGAACCCTTCGGCCTGAGCCTGAGTGAGTTCGAGGCTGACCAGCCCGCCGCCGTCGATCATCACCGTGTAGGTGTCGACGGTCTGCAAACGCTCCACCATCGCGGCGAACCGGTCCTGTTGACTTGACGCACCCCAGGTGCGCACAGATATCCTATGCATGACTCGAATCTCCTTGTGTCCCAACGATTTCAGGGTCGTTCGAGTCGGTGTACGTCGCCGGGAACAGTCAAGGCCCGCCAAGACTTTGGACTGTTTCCGCGCGACACACACCAACGCTGTTTGTTCAGTTGTGGATCAGCTCTGACCGAGTTTCTTCGCGAGCGCCCTGCACCAGGAGCAGAGCGGCCGTTTCTCCGTCTTCCGGAACCAGCCGCTACCCATGCAGCGCGAGCAGTCCCGGTACTCCATGCGAACCCGGCCAGTCACCGGATGCGTGGCCGTCAGGTTCAGCCGGTACATCAACCGAGCCAGCAGGCGAGGCCTCACCGGCACCACCGCCTCACGCGGCTAGATGTGCGGAAGCCCGCAACAGCACCGGCCACAGTCACACCGGCAGGCATCGAGGACCGGGCCGAACCCCAACGCCTTGCGCACCGACAATCCGAGCGGCACCGCCATCACGTGCAGCACCTCGAAGTTCGCCCGGATCAGCCACCGCGACGACCGCAGCCCGTCCGGCGAGACCCAGTACCGCCACGGCCGTTCCTGCTCTGGCCAGAACGGAACCCGCTGCACCAACCCGCAGCGACGCAACCGCTCCATCCGCCGGTAGACGGTCCACAGCGGTTGCCGAAGAAACTCGGCCAGCTTCGGCACGGTCCACAAGCTCCACGGATCGTCGAGCAGGGCCACCAGCATCAGCTGAACCTGCACGTCGTCCGCGAACTCACCGAGCACCGCGTCAGACAGCTGGAGTTCATCGAGCATGGCTAGCCCCGCTCCATCAGTGGCGCAGGCGTATTCCCGACCCAGCCAGCACCTTTGGACGGTTCGAGCACCGCAGCCAACAGGCCGGCGTGCTGCGACAGCGTCCGCAGGAACGCCGCCAACTGCTCCCGACCGTCAGGCCCGTCCGGCACGTGGATTGCGATCTGCGCCGGATCGAGGTTCAGCCGCAAGCAGTGCTCCGCAGCGGCCGAGTCGGGCCACGCCACGATGTCCGCCGACGCCGCAGGACCAGGCGAGATCATGAGCTTCAACATCACGACTCCTCCCCAGAACGGGACTGTTCAAGCCGCGCGCGACGCTCGAACTCCTCAGCGGCGATGGAGCAGGCGTGACGAGCCCACAGCGGCACCGCCAAATCAGCGGCCAAGATCCGCCACGCCTCCGCCACCGCGGAGTAGCCCAGAGCCAGACGAAGAAGTGCCTGCTTGTCGCCCGTACGGGACGCCGCAAACAGTGCCGCCGTCTGCTCCGCATACGCGGTGTTCCACCGGGCGACCGCCTCACGCGACGGCCGCGCCACTGTTAGGCCGCCGACTTCTGATCGGTCTGACCCTGCTGACCCGCAGGCTTGTTCTCACGCTTGGGCGGAACCCCGACCTGAGGCGCGCTGATACCCGTGGCCCGGATCGTGAAGCCCTGGTACTTGAACCGGTCCCCCATGACTCGCGGCTCGACCGTCAGTCCCTCGAACGCGACGGGCCGGACCTCAACGCCGGGCATGACCTGCACGGCCTGAGGCGGGACGGGCTGGACGTCCGCGAGCACGGTGATCGTGACCGAGGCGTCCCGCTCCTTCTCCGCCGACGGGTCAGTGACGACGACCTTCCACTGACGCTTGCCGGACCGCTCGTCGACCTTCTGCTTGGCCTGCTTGCCGCGCGCCTTGTCCTCGTTGCTCATGTACTCCATGTCCGGTGCGACCACGCCGACCATCAGCGCGCCCTGCGGAAAGACCTGGTCAAACGCCGCTTCGAAGCGAGTGCCGTACGGAACCGCCATGACTGCAACCTCCCTAGCCTCGCTAGGCCGTCTGTACGACCTAGACAAGTTACAAGCTAGCTAGGTTGTCTAGCCAGGTCAAGCAAGTCGTCGTTTTCGCAGGTGAGCTAGCTTCCTAGGCGGGCTAGACAAGTCGCCCTATGCTCTAGGACACCAGCCACAGAGACCTTTCTGTGGATCGAAGATCGAGAGGACGCCATGGCACTGGACCCGGACGACCCGCGCCCGCCATACGTGCAGGTAGCGAATGCTCTACGGGCCGCCATCCTCACCAAGGTGTTCAAGGCCGGCGACAAGTTGCCCTCGCGCGCCGAGCTGGCGAAGAAGTACGAAGTCGCACCGATGACCGTGCAGAACGCGCTACGCGAACTGCGCGACGAAGGCCTGATCGTCTCCCGACAGGGCAGCGGCGTCTTCGTCCGCGAGCGCACCGAACGCCCAGTGGGACTTCGGCCGCACATCGAGCGCGCGTTCGAGGCCGAGCACGTCTCCATCGCCTTCTCCGGTTTCTCTGGTGAGACGCTGCAGGGCGTCATGCAGGAACCGCTGGACAAGATCCGAATCGGCCGATTGACGCCCGCCTCGATCAACATCCGAATGCTGGTCCCGGACACATCTCAGCCGTGGGCGATCCCGTGCCAGGTTGAGGACTTGCAGGACAGCCCAGGCTTCCGAAAGCGCATGGACGAGATCATGCGACGCCACACCCTCGCGATCGTGGACAATGTCCAAGAACTTGGAGACCTGGGCCTGGTCAAGGAAGTCTCCGTCGAGATCAAGGTCCACCGCGCCGCGCCGCTGTTCAAGCTCTACTTGCTCAACAACGAGGAAGCCTTCTTCGGCTTCTATCCCGTCCGCGAGCATCTCATCCGCTTCGATGGCGAACCCAAGCCGATCTACGACCTCGTGGGCAAGGAAGCCATTCTCTTCCACCACAGCGTCACCGACGACGACACCAGCACCGGCAGCCAGTACGTCGAGCAAGCACGCATGTGGTTCGACTCCATGTGGGGCACCGTCTCAACGGCGTACAAGCGATGACGGGACGTCAGCCGACGGTCGACGATCCGAACGTTCTGACTGGCCTCCTCAGTGAGGCGAAAGCGCTGATCCTCGACTTCGATGGCCCTATATGCTCCGTCTTTTCCGGGTTCCCTGCACCCGAGGTCGCGAGACAACTACGTGAAATTCTTGCTGAAGGCGGTCATATCGAACTACCCCCAGAAGTAGGCGAAACAAGGGATCCGTTTGACGTATTGAAGCACTCGGCAACAATCGGATTCGACGAGGCTCGTTACATAGAAGCAGCACTAACTGCACACGAAATTGAGGCAGTCGATACAGCCCAACCGACCGAACGAGCGCACGAACTAATTAGAGTATGCGCCGACCTGGAGATCCCTCTGGGAATCGCGAGCAATAACTCACGCATGGCAGTCGAAGCTTATCTTGCGAAATGGAAGCTCACAGAAGAAGTTGGATCAGCAATCGGGCGCACGCAACCCGATCCCGCACTCCTAAAGCCGAACCCGCACCTGCTCCGAGAAGCCGCAGCAGCATTGGGCGTCGCAGTAAATGTTTGCGTCTTTGTCGGCGACTATGCAACCGACATAGAAGCAGCAGAGTACGCCAAAATGAAGGTCGTCGGATTTGCAAACAAGGACGGGAAGCTAAAGGATTTTCAGGAGATCCATTGCCCTGACGCGATCGTGACCAACCTAGGATGGCTCATCGACGCCATTCGATAACTATTCGTTCCTGAGCACGACAACACTTTCACGCAGATGAGCTGAATCATGACCACGACGTCGAAGATTTCTTGCGACTCTGATCTCTTCAACCTTCCAACCTGCTATTTCTCCGAGCCGAGCAAGCATGAGATCCGCAGCAATGACCAAGCTCGTGGATTCGGTGCCGTGAACCGAATTGCCGACGACGAGCACACACCTTCCGCCTGCTTCGCTGATCTTGCGCAGGCCGAGGAGCACCTGCAGCATGTCGTCAGCGTATCCAACCACTACTTGCCGCCTGCCGAATGCATAGCGATCGTCTGCGATGGCATTCTCGATCGGCTCAAGCAGATCGCGAACTGCGTTGTGATGCAATGAATCAGTGTAGGAATACTGATCTGGAAACTTGATGCTCGGGTGGCTACGTAGCGTTCCCAAACGTTGATCACGCATCTCCTGCGCATTGCTATATACCTCAAGCGCCCAGGATTCTGTCTTGTAAACCTCCGTGTAGTCGATGTTGTTTGGATACGGAGGAGAGCAAACGATCCAGTCAAATTTCTTCGACTCAGCGTGCGTTTCTATACCACGTGCGTCACCAAGAATAGTTGCTGTCTCCGCGCGAGATCCCAGAGAAGGCAGCATTGCCGTGTCTTCGATGCACTTGCTCAATGCCGCAGAGAAGGCTTCAGTCGGGTCGACTGGAACTCGGCCAGGCGCGAAGCGCAGAGCGCGCCCGTCTCTCCTCAGCATTCCAGCGGGCTCAACTGCGGCAGCGACGCACGCCTTATATACCGTGCGGACGTCGTCATCGTCGATGCCATCGGCAGCGCGATTGAGTGCAATCAATGCGCGTACGTGACCGGCTGGATAGTAGGCCTCGTTGTTGAGCGTTGTCGACACTGTTGCGAGAGATCGCCAATTGCGTCGAGACTTTTTGTATTGATCCCAGAACGCGGTCTCGTGCTGAATCAACGCGTCAGACAGCCTCTGTCCTAGCTTGATTCCTGCAATCTTTGCTGCGGCGATCGTATGGATCGCAGGGTTCCGCTCCACCCCCAAGCTCCGTACAGACAAGCCGGTCTCACGAGCGAGCCTAAGAGCACTAACGAGCGTGGTGCCGCTTCCAAGGAAGGGATCGCAAATCGAGAGGCTACCTGACGGTGTGTAGGCAGAGTCTTTAAACAGCCTAGCCAACAATGACCACGAGTAGCCTTCCTTAAAGTGAAACCACCTGTGGACTGGTTCCTCGGAGTTTCCTGTCGGAGTCACAAGAGGGCCGTAGTCCACCTGACGCTCACTAATCGCCCACTTGGCCTCAAGCGCGCGGTAGTGTGCGGACAAATCATCTCCGGCCACGCTGGACACGTCCGCAGGCCCTCCGTAACCGTCTTGGGGATTTAAGTGGTCATGACACCTTAGCATGCCGGTAAGCCTCGGAAGACGCGAAGATGTGCCATGAGCGCAATTCCACTTGCAGTCGTAGTGCTAGATCCCTGACGTTGTCGAAGCAGCTATCACCGATGTGAACGGTGCGCATGTCGAAACAACACAACGCAGCCAATCGTGTGCCACGCTCGTCGCGGTATGTCGCTGCCTGTTTTACGCCGCTCCTCGTCCAATCCTCATTTTCGGTATCGCTTACTTTTACGCCAGTCGATCCGAAGCTACGAAGCACCTTCAACTCGAGAATGACATGGCGAGTTATTTGTGACCGATCGAAGGGCGACGCTTCTTCGATCTCTATATCCAATCGACCTGAAGCTTGCGCTTGCTCTGCCTTAATTGTGCACGCCGGAAATTGCCCCGTTAGTCCGGCACGCAGCACACCCTGAATTAGATCTTCTGCATGCTTGGAAACATGGTGCTTATCGGGATTAGCCCACAGGGTCATGGCCTTTTGCTGAACACTCGGCGTGCACAACTGCTGTAGGTGAAGACGATCAATTACGTCGAAAACATCGCTCAACGTTATCGTGCTGCCAGCTACTTGAACAAACCTGAAGTTGTCAGAGGCGACTAGTCCATCTGGATAGTATCGCATTTCAGGGGCGGGCGTTCTGGCGTCGAAAACGACTGCCGGAACATTTCCTGCGTCAAGCTCATCAACAGCCAACTGAAAGAGATCACTATCTTCGTCCATTGGACTTAGGTGTACCGCGGTTCCATTGCTTACGGTCTTGTTTACAAACCACATTCGTCCGGATACACCGCGCAAACCGTTGTCAAGCATCCACACCTTGCTGCTCTCCCGAGTAGCGGGCAGCTCAGGCTCATGTGGGTGCAATAAAAAGATTGCCGGAGAATCTTCTGACACTTCCCCTTTGGCAATACGCTTTCGAATCAGTTGCGTGACGCTAGCGAGGAATCGCACGTCATCAGGCAAGTCGGCATCGAGCCCAACGCCGAGATAGTTCTTGAGAGTACTTTCGATTGCGGTATCGGACCACGGATCAGAGCTGCGGCTAGTCATCGTCGTCGGCCGTCCTCACAAGGCCGTAGAGATGACGCACATACAGGTGTGTCAGCTCTGCATCACTAAGGCTTCGTTCCGTCGACATAAGCTGAGAGAAGCGCTGGCTGACTTGGACTGTGCGTGTCGGCACGATGTCTGGTGACAGATTAACGATGCTACCAAAGTCGAGCAGCGGGTCAGCATAAGTCGCGTCAACCAGCACCGCGTTGCCCATACCTGATACGCCAAGTCCAGAGAGGGCTAGCGTAACTTCGTGAACAAAGCTCAGTTCTTTTGAAAACTGTTCGTCCAGCGAAATCGCCTCTAGAATTCTCTCTGCGAAATCCATGTTCAAGGCGTACTTTGCGTCAATACGCCTGCCATTTGAGGTTTCCACGTGCCTCACCGAGGAGGGGATAAGGACTCCTCGCCCTACAAGGGAGTCAATATCTGCCTGTATCTCTGGATTTGACGGAACGTCGGCCTTCTTGAGAAGCTGTCCTTCTACGACTGGAATATTCCAGAGCGGGGCCAGGGCATCGGCGAAGTACGCGACTGTGTGAATCACTTGAAGGGGAGCTGGAGAAATCCCCGCGCGCTCACAAGCGTGAACGATTGCTACAAGTCGTATCGCAATACGCGCATAGTGGGCGCGTTCGGTCTTTGCGTCCGGCGTCACCGCTGTTTCTCCGGGAACAGCGCCTTAAGGGCCTCGTCATATTCAGGTCGCAGCTGAGTTAGTGCTGCAGTCGGGGAAGCGATGCTGAAAAGGTCGACAAGTCGAGGATCAGTTCTCGTATCAATTCCTGATGACCGGAGAAGGGTAGGTATTAGCTTGCCTTCGACGAGGTTCGACGTCAGGATTACGCGGTTCTGCAAAGGGGGCGCACTAAACGCTGCGAGCACTTTTGCGGCTCGAGGTGCGAATACCGCATCGAGCGATGACTCAGGCGCGTCCATCACTAGTGTTCCAACACCGCCTTCGCCAGCTACGGCGATCAAGGCCATCCGAAAAGCCAGGTCAATAAACTCGCGTTGACTTTCCGAAACCTGTTCAGTTCCACGTCGCCTCACAGGCGAGTCGAAGTCCGTTCCGGTCATGTCGACTTCGAAGATTGAGAATTCTACAGGGCTACCCTGCTGGCCAACCTTCTCCTTGTGACTGCTCCACATAAGTGCACACTGCTCAAGCAGGAACTCAACCGCATGTCCATCGAAGGCAGATTTCACATCCTCTTGGCGGGATGCAAACTTTCGGTTCACCTCTTCGATCATTTCCGTATACGACTCGCGGATAATTTGAACTTCGGCGACCAATTCGCGATGCCGTGAACGAAGTGCGTTCAGCTCGGAGCGACGGTCCCGTATATGCTGCTCGGATTTCGGGAGTTGACGGACAAGCGAATCAATCTCTGTCTCGCGACGCGCGAGCGAGGCTCGTAGCTCGTGAGTGCTTCTGACCGCGTTTCGGTATCGATT
Organism: Lentzea alba; assembly: GCF_047445655.1. GTDB lineage: Bacteria > Actinomycetota > Actinomycetes > Mycobacteriales > Pseudonocardiaceae > Lentzea > Lentzea alba_A. The sequence continues at coordinate 8,731 of NZ_JAJAEG010000052.1, read as the reverse complement.
ATCTGTTTCTCGCAAAGCCTTGCGCGCTGATTCGCGGTGCTCTTCGGCACTCTTAAGTAGGTTCGTTGCGCGCGCCATATCGAGTTCGTCACCATCAGTGCTACTAAGCGGCCCCGTAGGCGTCGAACACACCACGCACATTGAGTTATCTAGACGGTTTCGCAGTTCTTCAGCGAAGTGTGGAACATGGTTTGAGCACGCAACACAGGTATCAGCAGATAGAAGCTGACCCAGAATATAGGCGTTGCTTTCCTTAGTTGAAGGAAAAGATCGATGAATCTGCTCAAGTCGTTTGTACTCAACGGACCTGTAGGCTGCTTCACGTTGCTCCGCAGCACGTAGCGATGCAAGTTTCGCAGCTTGAAATTCAGATTCGAGCAGGTTGAGTTCTGTCTCAAGCTTTTCTAGCTGCTGCTCGTCCGAATCCTGCTTGGCGGTAAGCTTGTTTAGAGCGTTTTCAAGAGCTGAGCGCGAAGTTCCGCTCTTCTCCTGGGTCTTTAGAGCTTCTTCTTGCTTATACAGCGAGGCCGATAGGTTCCTCGCGGCACTATCTTTGCGGAGGAGCTCGCCTTCAAGCGCTAGGTATTTCTCAGTCTCGGCGGGAGGCAGAAACAACAGTCGAAGGATCTGTCGTTGAGCTGTCGGGTCCCAAACAAGAGATCGCCGATCCTCGAAGTAGAAAACCAGATATCGAAGAATGAGAATCCAGTCTTCGAATCCGTACACTCCAGCTTTTTCAGTGATCGTCGTCTTGTAGTCGTCTTCAGTTGGTGATACGGGCTGCCCATCGACAGTCAGTGACATTAGCGAGAGGTTTGAGAGTTCTCTCTTTACTTCAATGACTGAAGTTCCAAGGCGAAACCGGAGAGTGGCAGTTGCGCCAGTGGCGCCATTGTGAACCCGCGCCGCAAAGGTCTTTCTATCGGCAGCTCGAATGTCGCTCGTATCTAGCTGTCGGGAACCAAGTTCAGGCCTAGATGTCACCCCTGCAATATCGGTAGTGCCCGAGCACATCCTGTACAGAAGTAGTACTAGCGTGCTTTTGCCGAGGCCGTTTGCCCCAAGAATCAGCGTTAGACCGGGTTCAAATGCTGCCGTTAGGCCTGGTCTTTCTTCGGTGCCCGGGTACAGGCCATACCGCTCCACAGCGAGGTGTTCGAAAATCGGAAACCTGATCATGTGTACCTCGGTTTGGCCGGGCTATGAGCAACTCGTACGACCTTAGCTACGGGTGTGTCGGGGCGTCCTTGCTTTGCGTTACGCCGATAGGTCGAATTTGCTGCGTGTTGCCGCACGTGATGGGATGCCGCGGTGCTGATGACCCACAGAGCATCACTCGTCGATCGTGTTGCCTCGAGGGAAGTCTGCGTAGACGGCCATGTTGCTGTTCGCCTTCAGCTTCTGAGTAGACAAGCATGGTTGACGGGCATGCTTGGGTTGCAGAACTTGGCTCTATGGGATCAAGGCGCGCCGCCGACGGCGGCGCGCTGTGCCTGTCACCTTGGCACCGTGTCCACATCCATCCCGGCACGCCAGGCTCCCGCTTCGCTCCGCCTGTCGGCCGGGCGGCGCGGCACCGCCAGCCGGTCGGCAGCACCACCGCCGGCGGCGCGCAGGACCAAGCTCCCAGCCAGCACCGGCCAGGCCGATCGCGCGCATGGTCACCCTGATCGAGCTGGGCACGGCGATCGACGCCCGCCGACGCTCCGCGCCAACGGCCAACGAACTGCGGGCAACACGAAGGCACCACCCCGTCACGTCATGATCAGCCAAGGCCAGCAGCGTCGCGTCAAGGCGGGGGAGCGTGCCTTGACCCGCCACCACTGACCGCGAGATCGGCTTCGTGTCGGGGTGATGCCCGAGGTGTGGGTAGCCCAAAGCCAGGCCGTGTCCAGGCCGTCGAAGGTCTGAAAGGGTCGATCAACAACGACAAACGACGACCCGGAACGCACAGGTCAGCCGCGATTCTCCTTCAAGAGAGCCAGATCAGCCCGACCCCAGCGCAAGATCTTCACCATTTTCGAGGGCACGTCGGAGATTCAGCGGCTCGTCGTGTCGCGGATGATCTCGGGCATGCAGATCAAGTGACCTACTGACGCAGGGCGACGGCTGGTTGGACGGAGGCTGCTCGCAGGGCCGGATACGACCCCGCGAGCAGTCCCACCAGGGCCCCGGCGATCGGCGCGAGTGCCGGAACCAGTGGATTGAGGACGGCGGTCCAGTCGCGGGCGATGGCCACGGACAGGGACACGACCACGCCGAGGGCCGTGCCGATCATGCCGCCGAGCAGGCCCAGGAGTGTGCTCTCGACCAGGAACTGGCCGGCGATGTGGCGGCGGCGGGCACCCAGGGCGCGGCGGAGGCCGATTTCGTTGCGGCGTTCCAGGACGGCGACCAGCGAGGTGTTGGCGATGCCGATGGCGCCCACCACTACGGCCACGATCGAGACCGACAGCAGGACGCTGTTGACGCTGCCTTCCACGGTGCGCCGTAAGGAAGTCGGATCGAGCGCGGCTGTTGCGCGGAACGACTGCGGCGCGTCTGGGCGCAGGGCCAGTGGTGCCTGGCGGCTCACGACCTGGCTGGCGCCGAGTGCGGTTTTGACGATCATGCTTGCGCCGTCGGTACCTCGGGGCGGGCCCCAGAGTTCGCGGGCGGTCGAGGCGGGCACCACCAAGCCCAGTGAGAGTTGAGGCAGGCGTTGGGTGTCGTCGACCACGCCGATCACAGTCAGGGCCTGGCCGTTCACGAAGATCGCGGGCTGGTTGGCGATGCTGGTGATGCCGAGCGAGCGGGCGCCGCTCGTGCCGAGAAGGGCTACTCGGGCCGCGCTGTCCTGGTGGAAGCTGTTGATGGCGACGCCTTGGCGGAGCGCGGGTTCGGCGGCGTCGATCGTTCCCTGGGTGGCCGCGTAGACGTCGAGCCTGGTGCCGGACTCCACCGCTGGCACTGAGGAAACGGGCTGGTCGCGGGCCGCTACCCACCACACTCCGGCGGCTTCCACGCCGTTCAGGCGGCTCATGCGATCGTCGGCGTCGTCGGGGAAGCTGGTCGTGACGCCTTCCGCGATGTCGGTGACGGTCACCTGGGTGGCGTTGAGCAGGTTGAACTGGGCGGTGATCTGGCTGCTCGCGGTGTCGGAGAGGCCGATGATCGCGACGAACGAGCCGATGCCGAGCACCGTGCCGAGCATGGTGAGCAGCGAGCGGCCGGGGCGCTGGGACATGCCGGCCAGCGCCTCGCCCACGAGGTCCGGGAGTCGCATCCGCGAGCTGGTCACTGCTCGTGCACCTCTCCGTCGCGAATGGACAGTCGTCGTTCTCCCTGGGCGGCAACGGTTTCGTCGTGGCTGATGACGATGATGGTGAGGCCGTCGGTGTGGAGTTCGGCCAGCAGGTCGACGATGCCGCTGGCGGTGCGGCTGTCGAGGTTGCCGGTCGGCTCGTCGCAGAGCAGCACGGACGGCTGACCGGCCAGTGCTCTGGCGATCGCCACGCGTTGGCGTTCACCGCCGGAGAGCTCGGTCGGCGCGGCGTGGGCGCGGTGGGACAGACCCACGCGGTCCAGTGCGGTGACGGCGTGGTTGTGGCGTTGTTTGCGGGACCAGCCGCGGTAGATGCCGGCGAGCATCACGTTCTCGGTGGCCGAGCGGTACGGGAGCAGGTGGAACGACTGGAAGATGAACCCGATGTGCGCGGCCCGCAGCGAGGCGAGCGCGTCGTCGCGCATGTCCGATGTGGACACTCCGCCGACCATCAGCTCACCCTCGGTCGGGCGGTCCAGCAGGCCGATCAGGTTGAGCAGCGTGGACTTGCCGGAGCCGGACGGGCCGCTGATCGTCACGTAGTCGCCGCGGTGCACGGCCAGGTGCGTCGGGTGGAGGGCGGACACCGGTGGCGGGCCGGGGTAGGTCATGCCCACGCCGCGCAGTTCGACGACCGGCGGCTCGGCCGACCACGCCTCGGCTTCTGCTGCCTGCGGTGACTCGATCATCCCTGGCCCGGTCCCTGACCTTGGGTCGCCGGCGCCGCCTCCGCCGTCCCGATCACGACCGGTGTGCCCGCCGCCAGCGCGTCGGCGGGCTGCGGGGTGATCTCCACGAACCCGTCGCCCACCTTGCCCGCGACCACCGAAACCGTTCGGGTGGCGCCGTTCTCGTGCACCTGGACGTAACGGCCGCCGTCGGCTCTGGCGAAGATCGCGGCGGCCGGAACGGCGAGCACCGGACCTGCCGTGCCGTCCACCGTCAGCGCGACCTGGACCTGTTGGCTCACCGCACTCGGGTTCAGCGCCTCGGCCGGGGTCAACGTCACCGGCACGTACGGTGCCTCGGCGCTCGCGTTGCCCGCACCGGGTTCCGGCTGCACGGGTGCTCCGACGTCGGTGACCTTGGCGTCGTGCGCTTTGCCGTCGGCGTCGACGATTCTGGCCGTCATGCCCGCGGCGACCTTGGCCCGTTGCGACACGGGCAGCTTGGCGCGCACGACGGGTGTGCCGACGGCCAGCGTCAGCACTGGATCCTTCGCGACCTGACCGACCACGCCGCCCACCGCCGAGACGGTCGCGGGCAGCTGCGACACGAAGACGACCTCACCTGCCGGCACCTTCGCGACGTTCTCGGCGCGCAACCGCTTCAGCTCCTGCTCGGCCGCTGCCAGCGCCGGCTTGGCCGCGGGATCGGCAGCGGCCTCGCGCTTCTTCTGCTCGACGGCATCCGCGGCTGCCTTCACAGCTCCGGGATCGCCGGACGTGAGCACCGGGTAGCCGAGGCGTTTGTAGAAACGATCGACAGCGGAGGCCGTGCCTGCGCCGTACGTGCCCGCCTTGTCCGCACCACTGCCGAGGCCGAGCGACGCCAGACCGCGTTGCAGCTGTGCGACGTCATCACCGGCCACGCCCACGGCCAGGTCGCGGTAGCTGGGAGTCGCGCCGGCCAGCACGAACACCGGCCTGCCGGACAGCTCCAGCACCTGACCGCCCGCCTCCACCTCGGTGCCTGGGCCTGCGGGGATCTTGGTGATCATCCCGGGCTGACCTGCGGCCGGCGGCGTGTTGGCGGTGAACGTCGACGCGATCACGACCTCGCCGCGGGCCGTGAGCGTCTGGCTGACCACGCGGTTCTCCACCGGTGCGGTGAGCACCGACGGCGGTGGCGGCGCCGCGTCGGCGGCGACCTGGGCCGGTGACTTGATCAGCGTGGCCGCCCACAGGCCGCCCGCCGTGACCACCGCCGCCGCGGCGATCACGATCATGACGACCCGCCTGCGCGGCGAAGTCGGCAGAGTCGGCATGACGGCTCCGATCACGGTCCCTTCGCGATGATCTCGCGTGCCTTCGCGACGCGGGCGGCATTGCGCTTGGCGAGCTCGTCCAGCGCCGCGGCGTTGCGTTCCACGAAGATCCGCTGGTACTCGGTCTCCACGTACAGCCAGGTCGCCGCGTAGTTCGTCTGCGTCTTGCAGTCGACGTCCGCGGTGGCGGTGGCGATCTCCTCCTGGCCCACCGGCTGCGGCCACTTCTTGCTCTGGGCCTGCTGCGGTGTGCCGAAGGTGAAGCCCTTGGCCTTCATGCACTCGCTCCACGCCTTGGCGGCCACGGCCACCTTCTCGTGTGCGCCCGTCTTGCTGCCGGCCTCGGCCTGAAGGCGAGCAGGCAGGTCGACGTCGGCGTTGCCCATGACCTCCTTGTCGAAGGAGTTGAGCGCCTCGACGCAACCACCCGACCCCTTGTCGCCGGTCGGCGAGTCGACGCCGTACATGGCCTCGTACCAGGGCTTGCCGTACTTGGCGATGTCCTCTTCCTTCGAGGACAGGCCCAGCTGCTTGTTCAGGTCCTCGACGGCGGCCGCACTCCCGGCGCTGACCCGCACCCCGCCGGTCGGCAGGTAGCCGCTGGTCTGCGCCTGTTCGCGGTCGACGAGGCCGAACCCGGCGGTCGCCGACTTCTTGCGCGGCTGCGACGACTTCACCTTCTCCGGCGGCACCTCGAAGTTCTTCGCCTTCATGCACTGGGCCGTCGCGATCTGCCCCGCCTTCTCGATCACGACCCGGTCCTCCTCCGAGACCAGGCCGTAGGCGTCCAGCGGCATCGTGATCGCGCCTTGGTCAGCCGGGATGGGCGGCACCGAGGACGGCACGCTCGGCGGTGCGACGTCGGCGGTGCCGTCGCGATTCTCAGGTTGCGAATTCGACGAACACGCGGAAATGAGCAACACGGCGGCGAGCAGCGAAATCAACCGGGACCGGTGGCCCGGGACAACCCGGGCCACCGACCTTTCCGTCAGTTCACTCAGCAAGACGTCCCACCGAAAAGCACGATGAGATCGGCGTGGCTGTAACCACGCGCAATCGGCCGCGAGAGGTTCTTGTGGTCGATCCACGCGTAGTTGCCGTTCACCGGGTCGCCGGAGACGACGCGGTAGGCGCACAGCCCGTTGCCGCGGTAGCCGAGCCCGAGGACGGTCGCGTTGAGCTTCGGCTGGGTGCGAACGCGCACCGCACTGCCGTCGTAGTCACCGCGAACACCTGCGGAAGCGGTCCCCGCCACCATGCCGCTGAGCAGTGCCGTCGCCGCTGCGGCAGCGACGACGCCCTTGAGAACTGCCTTCATATTCCACCCCTCACAGAGCAATTCCATTGCGGAATCCGGAGGGACGACAGAGCCAAAAGGCTCCACAAAGGAAGCCGTACAGCGCGATGCGCAGACAGCGAACATGAATGATCTTCCCCCCGGAGAGCCGGTCCCCTATACCGACTCGATCAACATTCTTTCCACGGCGCACTCGGCCACGATACCGCCATCCGCGCTAATTAACATTCCATGTCAAACATTACAAACAGCTTCTTCACAATTCCATGCGCCCCAGAATGCGAGCGGCCGTCGCCAACGCTCCGTGAGCGGCCTGTAACGCCGCGTCCCGCTGCTCCGATCAGCCCAGTGGAACGGCGTTAGGGGGAATCGAGATGCTCCCGAATGTGTACGTCCTGGCCGCCGCGGTCCTGGCCGGTGCCGCGGGCAGTGCCTACGTCGTGACGGTCGTGGACCGTCCCGAACCGCTCGTGGTCAGCCACGTCGCGGAGGTGCTCGACGGCGAGACGATCGAGGTGCGCGACGGTGATCGCGTCACCAGGATCAAGCTCGTCAACGTCGACGCACCGGCGGCTTCCGAGTGCCTGCACCGGGAGTCCGTGCTGAAGCTCAGCGAGCTGCTGCCCGAGGGCACCCCGGTCACCGTGGTCCGCGACGGCCCGTTCGCCGCGGTGTCCACACAGGACGGAGAGCTGGTCAACACCGCGTTGATCGGCGAAGGTCTTGCGGTGCCAACGGTCAACGGCACGCTGTACCTCGACCGGGCCAAGGAGGCGCACCACGCCGCGACCGCGCAGCAGAAGGGTCTGCACTCACCGGACGTGCCGTGCACACTGTCCGGCCAGGTGCGGGCGATCACCGAGGCCGCGGCCGCCGTGGAGGCACAACCGTTGCGGGGCAGCAAAACCGAGCTGACCGTCGCCGCGGACACCGCCAAGACCGCGATCGGACTGGTCGACCAGCTGGCCAAGCCCGGCGGGCTGACGTGGGACGCGGTGGCGCCGGTGGACCAGACGGTGCTGCTGGCCAAGGTCACCAAGGTGGTGCCGACGCTGTACCGCAAGGAGGCCGAGCTGCGCAACGTCGTGAAGGGCTTGAGATGACGGCCCGCCGTTCCCCTGCGCCGGCGGGCCGCCAACCACGACACCATCTCGTTTCGCGGTTATGGCGCGGTAAACGTCCAGGTTGGACCTATCCTCCCGAGCCATGAAGCTGTTACCGGTGCAATGGGCCGCGGTCGTCCTCATCGTGGTCGACGCGATCATCGTGGCGACGGTGTTGGCCACCGGCACCGCGCTCTTGCCGTGGCCGGCGAATCTCGCCCTGGTGCTGGCGAGCGTCGCGCTCATGATCGTGATGTTGCTGATGTCCGGAGGGTCGTTCAGCGTCAAGGGCTTTGCGACGCTGTTCCGGTTGTTGCGCGAGACGTTGCCGAAGTGGGCGATCGCGCTGGCCGCCGTTGCGTTCTACGGCGGTTGGCTCCTCTTCATGACCGCCCTGGCCAGCGACAGCTTCGCCGGAAACCTCAACCACGAGAACGGGAAGTACACGTCGACGCAACGCAAGGTCGTCCGTGAGCTGACCGAGGAGCAGTACGTCGCCGCCCAGGCCGCGAGCCAGCGCGCCTGGACCGGTTTCAGCCTCGCGTTCGCCGGTGGTGTGCTCGGTTTCGCCGGGATGGCCCGCAGGATCAAGGAGACCGGTTAGACCGGTAGCGGAAGGATCTTCTCCACGCGCTTGAGCTCGCGGCGGTGCACGGCGAGCAGCACGATGTCCTTGGCGCGGCGGAAGTGCAGCACCACGAAGTTCGGATGCGGCGGGTCGTGGTCCACGACCATCTCGACCCGGCCCTCCTCGGGGCTGAAGACGATCCGCTCAGCCCAGATGATCTTCGACGGCCCGAAGAACAGCTCGCCCTCGTGCCACTCACCGTCCAGGAAGACGTCGCCGTCGCCGCGGCTGTTGTCGTCACCGCCCGGCGCGAACGCCTCCGCGAGAACTCCCCCGAACAACTCGAAAAGTGCAGACATGACGACCCCCTTCGTTGCTACAGGAACGAGCTGGGCGCCCAGCTGGTTCCCGGTGTGGCGAGGGTGATCTAGCTGTACTGACCGGAGAGGTTCGGAACGCGGCTGGCGGGCGG
>NZ_JAJAEG010000051.1:0-62785 GCF_047445655.1 Lentzea alba | reverse complement strand
AGTAGTTCCTTCAACCCGAGTTACACCGCTCGTTTGACACACCCAGTCCGGCTCGCGGTGGCGACCGGTTGTCTGTGTTCATCGACTCGCCGAACGAGCCTGATCCACAGCGAAGAAGAACCATGCCGGAATCGGACGGCAGACCCAGGCGAACTCGAGGAACTCCAGGCGTTGGCGCAGCGCACAGATCGACACCTGTCACCGCCCGTTCCTGGGCGCAGTTGACGGACAAACGACCGGACAAGGTCGAGTACGTGAGGCTGAGACCTTGATCAGGTGGCTATGGTGGGAACGGGCCGCCGCCTGACGAAGGGACAATCGTGATGAGGCGGCCCCTGCTCACCGCTCTCCTCGCAGCCGTGCTGGCCACAACCGGCTTGACGGCCCTGCAGGCCGCTCCAGCCGTCGCGCAGCAAGCGGCGCGGTCGGCGGTTTACGGCGGTGGCCCGTTCTACCAGGACGGGCAAGCTGTGATGAACACCCTGCGCGCCAGCGGGTTCACGACCGTGATCCTCTGGAGCATCCACGTTCATCCCAACGGCGACCTGTACTACAACGACATCCTGATCGTGCAGAACGGGCGGTACGTCGGTGACGCCGGCTGGCCCGCGCGCCTCAGGACGCTCAAGCAAGCGCCCACGAGCGTCAACCGCATCGAGGTCAGCGTCGGTGCGTGGGCGGTGCCGGACTGGGAGAACATCGCGAAGCTGATCAGTGCGCAGGGCACCGGGCCGTCGAGCATCCTGTACCGCAACTTCCAGGCGCTCAAGGCGGCCACCGGTGCGGACGCGATCAACAACGACGACGAGTCGTACTACCAGGTCGGGCCGACAGCTGCCTTCGCGCGGATGGCGGCCGGGCTCGGGTACTCGAAGTTCACGTTCGCGCCGTACACGAACCAGTCGTTCTGGGCGAGCCTCAAGAACAACCTGGGCTCGCTGGTCGACCGGGTCTACCTGCAGGGCTACGCGGGCGGTGCCGGCAACAACCCCGCGACCTGGAACAGGGCGCTCGGCATGACGGTCGATCCGGGGCTGTGGAGCAAGCACGGCTCGGGGTGCTCGGCGGGTGACTCACCGGCGACGGTGCAGAGCAAGATGCGGTCCTGGCGCACCTCGGCCGGCATCACGGGTGGCTTCATGTGGCTTTACGACGACATGAAGAAGTGTTCGGCGCAGGGGACCGCGAAGGACTACGCGACCGCGATCCGCAACGGCGTCAGCTAGCCGAGCTGGATCACCGTCACGCGGTCGCCGTCGGTGACCGCGAACCGCGGGCCGGTCTCGTCGACCGCGACCCTGGCAGGTCCGGAGAAGGTCCCGTTCCACACGAGTGAGGTCGCCGAGCTGCCGGTGGGGAGGTCCGGCCACTCCGCCAGCAGCTCGCCGTCCTCCGCGCGGTAAAGGCGCGGGAACTCGTTGAGGGACAGGATGTTCCCGGCGATCGGCAGCAGGTCGCCCGTGCTCACGCCGAGCTGCTTGCGCCAGACGAGCTCGCCGTCGGGCAGTGACCACCTGGAGAGCGTGTCGGTGTCGTGCGTGCTCACCACCAGATCGTCGCCCGCAAAGCACGCGCCGCCGATCTCCGTGTGCCCGAGGTCCTGCAGGTCGAACGAGCCGTACGAGTCCAGCACAGACCTGTCGGCCAGCGCCTGGTGCAGGTCGTAGACCACGACGACGTCCACGGGATGCCACACCCACCCCGCGCTCAACAGGTAGCGGCCGCTGGGCGACACCATCAGCCGTGAGTGGAAGATGTCGGCCTGCTCGGGGCTGTCGCCGCCGGTCAGAAGCCGGCCGGTGAGGGCGTCCTCGACGTCGAGCCGGTTGTACTCCAAGGGGCAGTGGACGAGCCCCGTGCGGCCGTCCTGCATCGTGAACAGCGCCACCGGATACCGGTAGTTCGCTGCCTGGTAGTAGCTGCGGTCGAGCTCGCGGACCACCCCGCCGCGGGGGTCGAGGACGAGGCTTTTCGTGCCCGTGGTCGCCGTCAGCACGGCGACGTCACCGAGCGGCGAGATCGTCGCGGCGTCGAACTGCGCGGAGTAGGGCGTGCGCCTGACGGTGCCCGCGGATCCGTCCAGCGGAATCGTGGTCCACCCGGCGGAGGCGTCGATGAGCTGTCCGTCGGCCCAGATCAGCGCCTTGGCTCCGGAGTGCGGGACCTGCACTCGATGAACTTCTTGCACAACTGCAGTGTCGCGGCCGTGTCACGCCGATTTTCAGTCGAGCAGCTTGCGGAGCTCGGCGTCGAAGTCGACGTAGTCGTTCTCGCGTCCGGGGGCGACTACGTCGTACGTGGAGTTCAGGAACTCCTGCAGTTCGGACGAGCGCACGTGGAACACCGCCTCCGACACGTCGGAGCGCAGTTCCAGGACGGCGGTCGTGGAGTTGTGCGGGCGCAGGCGGACGTCGCCGGCTCCGCTGGTGGTGATCAGGCCGTCGGCGAGCAGGTCGCGGCTGACCAGCCACACCGTCTCCTGGCGTCCCATGCGGAACGTCATGGTCACGGCGTGCGGGTCGTCGGCGCGGTACCCGAGCTCGACCTCGACCGGCATGGGGCGCCCGGAAGGAGCGATGAAGGCGAAGACGGACTCGGCGCCCACTCGTGTCACGTTCGTCATGCCCCCTTAGACGCGTGGCAACCTCCGTGGATGCCTCGCTCAGGAAAAGCGATCAGAACGTGATTTTCAATGGTCCTGGAGTATGACTTCCGACAACAAATTTCACAGCGTGCTCACGTGAACGCCTTCCGTGACGAAGTCAGCACTCAAGGTGAGAATGTGCTTGGGTGCTTCACGTGTCGGTGCAGGCGGTGTTCCGGGCGGCCCTTCGCGACGTGGTCTCTCCCGCGGCTCGGGCCGAGGGGTTCAAGGGGTCCGCGCCCAACTGGCGGATGGTCGACCAGCAAGGCGACTGGGCGATCGTCAACGTCCAGTCGTCGACGGCCAGCACCTCGGAGACGCTCCGGTGCACGGTCAACCTCTCCGTCGCGCCCGCGCCGTGGCTGGAGTGGTCGTACAAACTTCTGGGGCACCGGCCGAAGGCGGTCTCGGAGGCGGACGGCCTGTACCGGGGCCGCCTGCACTCGACGGGTCGGTCGGCTCGGCGCGACGGGTGGTGGGAGGTCGGCAGCGAACGGGAGGCCCTCGCCGTGGCCGCCGACATCGTCGAGAAGCTGGCCGCTGACGGCTGGCCCCTGCTCAGGCGGCTCCTGGACCGGGAGACCCTGGCCGGCCACATCCAGGCGGGCGAACTGGGCCTCAGCAGGACAGACGGCTACGACGAGTACTTCGTCATGGCCGAGTTGCTCGTGCGCTGCCAGTCCGGTCCGAGTCCGCGGCTGGACGAGTTGGTCGAGCTGCTGGAGAGGACGGGTGAGCGGACCGGGTTCCTCGACTGGGTGTGCGACTACGCGGGATTGCCGCGGGGACGCAGCCGGCCGCCGGGCAGCGGCGGCGCGGGCAGGCGATCGCCGGGGTAGTCCTCGACGCGGCCGAATCGAGACGTCTCGGCCTGCCACTCGTCTCGATAGGTGACGATCTCGTCGTGGGTGCGGCCCACGAAGTTCCACCACATGACGATCTCCTCGCCGAACGGCTCGCCGCCCAGCAGTACAACCCGTGCGCCATCGGTGGAGGACAAGGTCAGCGTCGAACGGCCCGTGCCGACGTAGCCGAGCTCGCCGGGCTTGAGAGCGGTCTCACCCAGCGTCACGTCACCGGTGTCGAGCAGGACTCCGTGCTCGAAGGCAGGATCGACGTCGAGCGTCACCGTCGCCCCTCCGGACACCAGGACCTCCGCGCCGAGCAGCGGTGTGAACGTCGTCACAGGAGACGTCGAGCCGGCCAGCGAACCCAGGAAGACGCGGACCGACGCCCCGTTGAGGACGACGCTCGGCGGCGCGTAGTGCTGGAAGTTGCGCGGGGCGTCGCGGTGCGCGTCCGGCAGCGCCAGCCAGAGCTGCACGCCGTGCAGGACGGTCGAAGCGGCGGTCGACACCTCGGAGTGGGCGATGCCGCGGCCGCCAGTCATCAGGTTCAGCTCGCCCGGCCGCACGTACGCGTGCACGCCGAAGCTGTCGCGGTGCTCGATCTCGCCGGTGAAGAGCCAGCTCACGGTCTGCAGCCCGGTGTGCGGGTGCGGCGCGACGTCCATCCGCACCTCGTCCGGCCCGTAGTGGTCGCAGAAGCACCACGCGCCGATCAGCGAGCGCTGCTTCTGCGGCAACGTGCGGCGCACCGACATGGCGCGCGGACCGCCCAGCGGCACGTCCCGTGGTTCCAGGACCTCGACTGAGCCCGGCGTGGAGGTGCACGTCACTTCTGCGGGTTCGGCCTCGACATTGCTCACGGCGTCGATCGTAAGCTGGCGCGGGGGGAACAGTGGATCTTCGTTCACACGTGTCGAGCAGCGGGTACGAACTCGACGAGGCACAGCTGCGGGCCATCGACCGACTCGAAGCACTGGGGGATCGGCGCAGGGGTGTTTACCTGCACGGACCGGTTGGACGCGGCAAGAGCTTCCTCGCGGACGCGTTCTTCGACGTGCTGCCCGTGCGCAGGAAACGCCGCGTGCACTTCCACTCCTTCTTCCAGGAGTTGCACGCGCGGATCTCCGAGCGGCTGCACGAGCGCGGGGCGGTCATGAAGGCCGTCGACGAGCTGATCGGCCGCAGCGAGGTGCTGGCGTTCGACGAGTTCCACCTGCACGACATCGGCGACGCGATGCTGATGACCAGGTTGCTGGAAGCGCTGAAGAAGCAGCGGGTGATGGTGATCGCGACGTCCAACTACCCGCCGGACGGGTTGCTGCCGAACCCGCTGTACCACGACCACTTCCTGCCGGGCATCGCGCTCGTCAAGGAGCTCATGGACGTCGTGGAGATCGAAGCAGGCACCGACTACCGGTACCTGCACGGCCGGCCGCGGTCGCGGTTCGAGACCGGTGAGATCCGCACCGACGTGCCTGCTCGCACCGGCGACCAGGTCTGGTTCGCGTTCGGTGACCTGTGCGAGAAGCCGACTTCGACGCACGACTACCTCGCGCTCGCCGCGCAGTACGACGACTGGGTGATCACCGAGGTGCCGCGCCTCGCCACCTGTGACCGCGAGGCGCAGCAACGGTTCGCGAACGTCGTGGACGTGCTGGTCGACAAGGACGTCCGGCTGACCCTGGTGAGTGATCACCCGCTGAGCGAGATCGTCGGCGGGCGGGCGCTGGACCTGGCGCGCACCGCCAGCCGACTGGAACTGATCAACCGCTGAGTCCTACCGCCACCAGTCAGGCCTGCCTGAGTGCAGTCGATCCAAGGTCTGGATCTTCCCCCAGGAGAAGCCGTACTTGTTGAACACCTCGCCGCTGACGATCCACCGGTAGACCTGGTGATCGACGTCGTAGATGTAGACCCTGTCGCTGGTGGGTGTCTTCGCCAGGCCGCCGATCATGATCGAGTGGTAGCCGGGTTCGCAGCAGCCCCAGAGGCCGGGCCACGTGCGGATCCCGTCCCAGCTGTCGTACAGCTTGAAGTAGTCCTGCTCGGTCTGATGCTGGCACGAGGCCTGTCCCGTTTCGTCCCGTTGAGAGCACGGACGCGATGCCGCTGGCACGATGTGTTCGTGGGGGAGGACGGTGCCGGGACGTCCGCACCACCCGCTGGCGGACCTGCCGCACGAGCGGGTGTGGACCGTGTTCACCGGCGACTTCCGCTCCACCTCGAACACGACCGGGTGATCAGTTCTGCCACTTCCGCCGCCGATAGCAAGTGAAACCCCTGTGCTAGGAGCGGTGAGTGAAGATGCTGCGCGCCCGCGTCGGCGAGCTTGTGGAGAGCAACCGGTTCCAGATGTTCATCATCGGCGTCATCGTGGTCAACGCGATCACGCTCGGCGCCGAGACGTCGACGGTCCTGCACGCGAACTTCGGTCCGGCGCTGACCACGATCGACCACCTCGCGCTCGTGATCTTCACGGTGGAGCTCGCGGCCCGGCTGTACGCGTTCGGCTGGAAGTTCTTCAAAGACCCGTGGAACGTCTTCGACTTCGTGATCGTGGCCATCGCGCTGATCCCGACCGCGGGCCCGTTGTCCGTGCTGCGAAGCCTGAGGATCTTGCGTGCGCTGCGGCTCGTCGCGATGGTGCCGAGCATGCGACGGGTCGTCACCGCGCTGGTGAAGTCGATCCCCGGCCTGGTGTCGTTGTCCGGCCTGCTGATCCTGCACGTCTACGTCGGCGGCGTGATCGCGAGCAACCTGTTCGGCGACACCGGCGACCCGCGGTTCTCCGGCCTGGGCCCGACGTTGCTGACCCTGTTCCAGATCACCACCGGCGACGGCTGGTCGGACGTGATGCGCGACCTGATGGAGCAGAAGCCGCTCGCCTGGATCTTCTTCCTGATCTACCTGCTGGTCGGGTCGTTCACGATGCTCAACCTGTTCATCGCGGTGGTGTGCAGCGCGATGCAGGAGGAGATCACGGTGCCCGCACAGCGTTCCGGCGCGCACGACGACCTGCTGCTGCAGGAAGTCCGGGCGCTGCGGGACGAAGTGCGGGCACTGAGGTCATCGGTGTAGCCAGGGACCCGATCGGCGACGCCGCCGTACACCGATCGGGCCCCTGCAACCCCCGTTCGTCACGGGGTGACCGGGACGTTCGTCAGACCCTTCTTGGCCTTGGAGACCGTGTTCGAGGAGTGGACGACGTTCGGGTTGGCCTTGCACTTGGAGGTCGACGTGACGTAGACGCCGTACTCGCCCACGTTGCCGAGGTCGGACTTGTTGTTGCGCCAGGTGTTCCCGCAGCCGTTCGGGAACGACGGCGTGGTGCTCGGGTTGTGCGTCTCGTAGCCGTTCTTGAACGTGCCGGGCGAGGAGAAGGTGCCGGTGTTGCCCTCGATGAGGTAGCCGGTGCCCTTCACGTCGACCCACGAGTCGGCGGAGTTCGCGCCGCTGATCCCGGTGCCGTTGAACGTGTTGCCGCGGATGACGCCGCCCTGCGTGCCTTCCTTGACGTCGATGTGCTCGGCGGAGACGTTCGGGCCGATCTTGTTGTTGAGCACCTGCACGCGGTCGGACTTGTCGACGCCGCCGGAGTTGCCGTGGCACTTCCAGTTGGAGTTCGCGGAGCCGATGTAGACGCCCTCGCCGTAGTCCTTCGTCACGACGCCGGCGTCGGTGATCGTCGAGTTCTTGATCACGCCGTCCGCGGAGGAGCGCCGGAAGTGCACGCCTTCCTCGTCGGTCTTGCGCACGGTCACGCCGTCGACCGTCACGTGGTGGGAGTTGTCGAGGATGATGCCCTTCTTGGACTCCGCGACGGTGATTCCCTTGATGTTCCAGTACGGCGCGTTGTAGAGCCACAGGCCGTAGCCCGAGTCCCAGCCCGCGGTCGGCACCGGGCAGGGGGTCGGGGCCGTGCCGGAGGGGCCGTCGTTGATCAGCACCGCGGAGGACGGGCCGGTCAGCGTGATGGGGTTGCTCGACGTGCCGGCCTTCTGCGTCACGAACGAGCCGCGGTAGGTGCCGGACGCCAACGAGATGGTGTCACCCGGCTTGGCGTTGGCCAGAGCGGTCTTGAGCTGGTCCGCGGTGGACACCGGGATGGTGGCCTGCGCGCCGGAGTTGTCCTCGGACGATCCCGTGGCGAAGTTGGACGGGACGGTCTTGAGGAAGAGCGATCGGGCCGAGTCGGTTTTGGACACGTCCACACCGTGGCCGCCGGTGTAGTCGCGCTGCTCGTTCTTGGCCCAGTCCGTGATCGCCGTGCCGTTCACGTCCAGGTGCTTGTACGCGGTGCCGTTCCAGCCGAACTGGTAGATGCGCTGCCGGTCGTTGTAGTACGGCTCGTGAGCGCCACCGGTCGACAGCTGCTTGGTCATCTCGTTGTTGAAGAAGACGTTGCGCGGCCCGGACGCACCCGACCACTTCACAGCCTTCTTGCCGGCGCCCCACCAGATCGGGAACCAGTTCGAGTCGTCGNGCGCTGCCGGTCGTTGTAGTACGGCTCGTGAGCGCCACCGGTCGACAGCTGCTTGGTCATCTCGTTGTTGAAGAAGACGTTGCGCGGCCCGGACGCACCCGACCACTTCACAGCCTTCTTGCCGGCGCCCCACCAGATCGGGAACCAGTTCGAGTCGTCGGGCCCGCCGCCGCCTTCCTCACCGCAGTTCGCGCGGCAGTTGCCGGAGCGGTGTGCGTAAGACACCTTCACGGTGTTGAGCTCGAACAGGTTGTTGCGTTCCCAGCCGCCGTGCAGGTTCAGGTCGGAGTCGAAGTCGTTGCCCACCACCACGTTGCCGGAGGACGACCATTGGAACGTGAAGTGGCGCAGGTTGCGCGAGGTGTTGCCGGCGTAGAGCGAGTCCCACACCCGCGAACCGCGGAAGTAACCGTTGCCGCCCTTGCCCTTGTTCCAGCTGCCGTCCAGGTAGTTGTCGACGATCTGCAGGTTCTTGGCTTCCTCGGTGACGATCGGGTGCGACCCGGTCATCTCTGCGCGGATGCCCTTGACCCACGAGTTCGCGGCCCACTTGAACACGATGCCGTGCATCTCGTCCGCGGGAGACATGTTGCCGTAGTTGTTGACGGCCTCGGCGGGGTTGAGGTTCGGCATCGACTGCGTGAAGCCGAAGTTCTCGAACCCGACGCCGAGGACCGGGTCCACCAGCGGCGACACCTTGGAGTCGTATGTCGCCCCGTCAATCGCCGGTGAACCGTCCGAGGTGGAGTTGACCGGGACGTCGAACTCCAGCGGTTTGTCGAGCGTCACCGTCGTGCCGGACACCGAGGCCACGGTGAAGATCTGCTGGCGCATGTGCATGTTCAGGTACGGGAACTGGGTGCCGTTCGCGAACTGCTGCTCGTAGAACTTGACCGAGTTGGCCGCACGGACGTTGACCAGCATGCCCGCCTTGATGTTCGTGGCGGACTGGACCTGGACGGTCCTGTCACCGGCCTTCGCGGCGGCGCGCACCTTCGCGCCGGCTTTCCAGTGCACGTTGATCGTGCCCTCGAAGATGTCCTTGCGGTTCTCGGGAGCCGAGGCGAAGTCGCCGGCGTAGCTCGTGTGCACGCCCCGCGACTGGACCCGGAAGAGGCCGCGGCCAGGCCACAGCCAGCCGCCCTTACCGGCCCCGTGGGTCATGCCGTCCTCGTCCCAGTCGGAGCCGTCCGGGGTGAGGGCGTCGTACCTGGTGTTCGCGTCGGGCGTGTAGACGATCTTCGTCGCGGTCGCGCCGGCACCCCTGATGATCAGGTAGTCCGCGTCGACGTGCAGCTCCTTCGACACCTTCAGCTCACCGGCAGGGAGGGTGATGAGGCTGAGTTTCGAATAGCCGGCGCTGGGCGAGCACTGCGTCCGGATCGAGTCGATCGCTGCCTGCAGTCCGGCGGTGTCGTCGGCCGAGTCGTTGGGGCGGACGTTGTGCTGAGAGGCGAGTTCTGCCGCGGTTGTCTGACAGCTCGCGCTCGGGTTCACATCATTGTTTCCCGGCAGCACCCCATTGCCTCGATACCCCGCTTTCGACCAGTCGTAGAGGCCGGAAACAGGGGAACGGCGGTTCGCTGACGAGACATTTAGCCCTGTCAAGGCGGGTGCAGCGGTCGCCGTCGTGACAGGAATGGCGAGTGAACCGATTAAGGCCACGGTTAGCAGGGGTATAGAGGTTCGCTTCATCGATAACCCTCTTCAGCAGGGTGGGGGCTATTTCTTTGTAGTCGATAGTTGCATATGTGTCAAACGTTCATGTTCTTGAATAGAGTAATCCTGAAACTGTTTTCACTGACGATTTGTTGCCTCTTCGGGCAGTTCCCCGTGCAGCTCACGCCTCTGAATCGTGTGAGCCGATTGGGCCGATTGCGACCCGAGTGGGAGCGCGGCCACCCGCTGGGCTCGTACCGGGATTTTTTCCCGTACGACGTGGAATCCCGGCCGTTCCGTCATCCGGACGGACGCAGGGAACCCCCAAAAGTGGAGGTACCGGCGGGGTTGCGCGGGTTAAGGCGCCTACCGCGGCGCACTTTCGCCCACACCCGTTCGTGTCCGAACCAACCCTGATCGGCGGATCGCCGAGTGCGCCATCAGCTGCAAAGGTCGAGTGCTGTTCGGCAGCGAGCGTTCCAACGAACAGGAGCACCACAGGTCATGGCGAGCCCCACTGTGAAGCCGGTTCTGCGCACCGACTACCAGCGTTCCGTCGCGGACTACTGGAACAAGGAGAAGGACCCGGTCAACATCAAGCTCGGTGAGGTCGACGGCCTCTACCACCACCACTACGGGCTCGGCGCGTACGACCCGGCGGTGCTGGGAATGGGCGACGAGGCGATCATCGCCGAGATGCACCGGCTGGAGACCGCGCAGGCCGAGGTGCTGCTCGACGCGTTCGACGACGTTCCGCTGGGCGGCCACCTGATGGACGGCGGCTCCGGTCGCGGTGGCACGAGCTTCATGGCCAACGCGCGGTTCGGTGCCCAGGTCGACGGTGTCAGCATCTCCGAGCAGCAGGTGGCGTTCGCCAACAACCAGGCTCGGGAACGCGGTGTCGCGGACCAGGTCCGGTTCCACTTCAAGAACATGCTCGACACCGGCTTCGAGACCGGCTCGTTCAACGGGATCTGGACCAACGAGACCACGATGTACGTGGACCTCCAGCAGCTGTACGGGGAGTTCGCGCGGCTCATCGCGCCCGGCGGCCGGTACGTCTGCATCACCGGCTGCTACAACGACCTGACGGGTGGCCGTTCGCGCGCGGTCAGCCAGATCGACCAGCACTACATCTGCAACATCCACCCGCGCAGCGAGTACTTCAAGGCGTTGGCGGACAACGGTTTCGTGCCGATCAGCGTGATCGACCTGACGCCGGAGACCATCCCGTACTGGGAGCTGCGCGCGAAGTCGTCGGTCGCGACCGGCATCGAGGACCCGTTCCTGACCGCCTACAAGGAAGGCAGCTTCCACTACCTGCTGATCGCCGCGGACCGCGTCTGATGCGGGACCTCTTGAACGGGCCGTCCGGGCTGGGCACATCCGCTGCCCGGCTCGGGCGGCCCGAGGCCGTTGAGCTGCCGCCCGAACCCGGTTACGCGGAACGGCCGTGGGGTGACGGCACGGCGCCTGCTCTCTACGTGCCGGTGCTCGAACGCGAGGACGACCTGCTCGCCGCCGCCGTCGACGAGCGGCTCGTCGCGTGGGCGGGGGACTGCGGTTTCGAGGAGCCGGAACGGTTCCTGGGCGGCAAGTTCGGACGCCTTGCGGTGCTCACCCACGTCGACACGGACGACGTCGAGCAGCTGCTGATCGCCGCGAAGCTGAACGCGGCGTGGTGGGCGGCCGACGACCTGTACGCCGACAGCACCGAGATGGGCGCGGTTCCGGCCGAGCTGCCGCCGCGCCTCGCGCTGGCGATGGCCGCGATGGACCCGGTGGCGCCGGCCGCCGAGTTCACTGCCGAGCTGGAGGAGACGCTCGCCGCGGACCCCGTGCTCGTCGGTCTGCGCTCGGGCATCGCTCATCTCTCCTCGCGTTCCACAGCCACTGTGGTGCAACGGGTCTGCTACTCGACGTTCGCGATGTTCGTGTCGTGGGGTGCCTATGCGGCCTGGCGGCACACCGGGAACTACCCGCCGGCGTGGCAGTACCTGGCGACGCGGCAGCACGACACGTTCTACACGTCGATGACGTTGATCGACGCTGTTGGCGGCTACGAGCTGCCGGCGCCGCTGTACTACGACCCGCGCGTGCGGCAGCTGCTGACCGCGGCGGGCACGGCGTCGGTGATGGTGAACGACCTGGTGTCGGTGGAGAAGGACGCCGCCGACGAGCAGCCGGTCTGCAACATGGTGCTGCAGATCGCGGCCGACCGGGAGTGCTCGATCGCCGAGGCCGTGGAGCGCACCGTCGAGCTGCACAACCAGCTGGTGCGCGACTTCGAGGCCGGGCACAAGGCGCTGCTGGCGGTGCCGTCGCTGGAGCTGCACCGGTTCCTGAAGGGCACCAAGGCCTGGATGGGTGGCGGCTTCGAGTGGCACACCACGCATCCGAGGTACAAGTGAGGAACTGACACGACTTGACGAGACTGTCACCACGGCGATGTGAGACTGCGTGGATGCTTCCCGCCGATGTGGAACGCGCCACCGGTCGCTACCTCGCCGTGGCCGACAGGCTGCTGCCCGGCCGGATCGCCGGGTTCTACGTCGTGGGCTCGGTGGCCCTCGGCGCGTGGCGTGCGGATCGCAGCGACATCGACTTCATCGCTGTGGTGGAAGGAGATCTGCCCCCTCGCAGGCTGCGGGCGTTGCACGCGCTGGGCAACCTGACGGCTGCCGGGCGTGCGGTGCGCCGGGTCGATCCGGCGATCCCGGGGACGGTGAACGGTGCTTTCATCGCGGTCGATGATCTGGGCCTGCCGGTGACGACGATCCGGCCGTTGGGGTCGCACAGCGGGTGGACGGTCAAGCTCGGCCGCGGGTTCGAGGTCAACCCGGTGGTGTGGAAGGTGTTGCGGGACAGCGGAGTGGCGGTGCGCGGACCCGAGCCTGCGTTGCTCGGACTCGACCCGGAACCCGGCCGGCTCCGCGAGTGGAACCTCGGCCAGCTGCGCGGTCACTGGCGCGGCTGGGGAGAGGGGCTGGCGAGCGGATCGGTGCGCCGCGCGAACCCCGGGCGGGTGCTCGGACCGCCGCGGCTGCACCACACGGTCGTCACCGGCGAGGTGATCTCGAAGGAAGCCGCCGCCGAGTACGCGCTCGACACGTTCGGAAGCCGGTGGGAGCCCCTGATGCGGGCGGCGCTCGCGCACCGCGACGGGATGCCCGTGGCGTTCGCGGGACTGCTCCGCGCGGCTGGTGAGTTCACGCTGGAAGTGCTCGCCGAGGCGGAGTCACGGTCCACTGTGGACTGATGGTTCACTCTTTTGTCGCAACGGTCCTGCGCATGTCCGCGCTGCTCACGGGGTATTCGGTGATCCCAAACCCAAGGTCCCCCGTCCGGGTGGTTGCCCGGATGCGTGTGGTCCCCGCGCGGTCGTGAGGAGTGGTTGTGATGGCACACCTGCGTCGCCTCGTCGACGTTCGCACCGGTGACGAGTTCGATCAGCCGGTTCCCTTCGGCCTGGTGTACCCGGTGTGCACAGCGGACGGTTCGGCACCTCCCAGTCAGCGCGGGCGGACCTGGGAGCACCTCGTGGCGAGTGACCGGGAGTTGCGGCCGGTCGTGTGAAGGGTGCTCGCACCGGGTATTGCCAGGTGAGGGTGCCCGCCTGGGCACGTCCGGTGAAGGGAGTTCGACATGGACTTCGGACAAGGGCTGACGGACGCCTGGCGGGCGGTGGCGACGTTCGTGCCCAAACTGGCGGCCTTCCTGCTGATCCTCGTGATCGGCTGGCTCGTCGCCAAGGCCGTGGCAAAGCTGGTCGACAAGGTGCTCGAGCGGGTCGGCTTCGACCGGCTCGTGGAGCGCGGCGGGATGAAGCAGATGCTCGCGCGCAGCAAGTACGACGCGTCTGATCTTCTCTCGAAGCTGGTCTTCTACGCGCTAGTGCTGATCACGCTGCAGATCGCCTTCGGAGTGTGGGGCCCGAACCCCGTTTCGGAGCTCCTGACCGGCATCGTGGCGTGGCTGCCCAAGGCCGCGGTCGCGATCATCATCGTCGTCGTGGCGGGCGCGATCGCCAGTGCTGTCAAGGACTTCATCGCCAGCGCGCTCGGCGGTCTGTCCTACGGGCGGACGCTCGCGACCATCGCGTCGGTGTTCATCTGGGCGCTGGGCATCATCGCCGCGCTGAACCAGATCGGTGTCGCGACCACGGTGACCACGCCGGTGCTGATCGCGGTGCTCGCCACCGTCGGCGGCATCCTCGTCGTCGGCATGGGCGGTGGCCTGATCCGGCCGATGCAGGACCGGTGGGAGGGCTGGCTCGGCCGCGCGGAGCAGGAGCTGCCGCAGGCGCAGGCCCAGGCGGAGGCCTACCAGCGCGGCCGTGAGGACGCGGTGCGGGCTCGCACCGAACCCGAGCCGGTCACGCAGGAGGTTCCGGTGGCGGATCCGGTTCTCGGCGCGCGGAGGCCTGAGGACCGTTGAGCTGTTCGAGACGAGGCGCGCCCACCGCGGTGCGCCTCGTTCTTCATGCGAGCTCGTTCGACAGCGGCTTCGTGTCGTGTGCGTGGGCGAGCTGGCAGACCGCCATCAGCCGGACGCCGAGCCACGACGTGGGCGTCCAGTGCGGTTCGCTTTCCAGGAGCCCGCGCGCGTACGAGGCCAGCAGCACGACGGCGGCCACGGTCCCCGCACCCTCGACGCCGAACAGCAGGATGTCGCGCACCGCGGCAGCGTGCTGGTCGACCTCGGCCAGGAGCGCGGGGGTGATGGCGAGCGTCGTCCAGCCGGCGATGCCGATCCGGTCGGACAGCTCGGAGATCCACCTCCGCGCGTTGTTCACACCACGCATCCCGCCACGGTAGCGAAGCACGGTGAAGCCCCGGTTTGAGGGCGCTCGAACCGGGTACTCCCGCGCGGGGCGTCAAGCAGTCGGCGCAAGAGACTCGGCTGTGGAGGCGAGCGATGACCCTCGACGACATTTCAGTGCAACAACTGCGCGTGAACGCGTTGGAGAAGCTGGACAACGCGGTGTGCACGGCGCTCACCAACATCGAGGCGGACGAGGCCCGCAAGTGCCTGCACGAGGCACTGGCCGACTGCGCCGCCACCGACACCACCGTGCCGCCGCAGGTCCTGGCCTGCGTGGAGGCCGCCGACGAGCACCTCGGCTTCGGCGAGCGGATGGAGTCGCGGACCCTGCTGACGGCCGCCCACCGCATGCTGGCCAAGCTGCCGCGGCTGGGCGTGCCGCGTCCCTCCGTTCCCGGTGACGTGATGCTGAGCAGGTGATTGATCCACGGCCCTCCTGGGTATTCGAACGCGTGTTCGGATGAAAGGGGATGGTCGTGAACCGCACACCCGAGAAGGACCCTGAGGACTGGACGACCGGCGACGAGCCGATGACCGGTCCGCAGGAGTCCTACCTGCACACACTCGCCCAGGAAGCGGGCGAGGAGGTGCCGGGCGAGCTCACCAAGGTCGAGGCCTCGCAGCTCATAGACCGGTTGCAGCAGAAGACCGGTCGCGGAAGTTGATCGTGTCAGGCGCCCTGTTCCCGGGTAACCGTCGCCTGTGGAAATCGAACAGAGGGTGACCGAGTCGAACCTGCTGGCGAGCTTCTCCGACTACGCGGAGGCCCAGCGGCTCGTGGACAGGATGTCGGACGACGGCTTCCCGGTGGAGAGCGTGCGGATCGTCGGCGAGGGCGTCCGGACCGTGGAGCAGGTGACCGGGCGCATGACGCGTGGCCGGGCGGCGGCAGCGGGTGCCGCGAGCGGTGCCTGGTTCGGTGTGCTGATCGGGCTGCTGTTCGGCCTGTTCACCGCCGGTGCCGCGTGGGTGTGGATGTTGCTGATCAGCCTGCTGATCGGTGCGTTCTGGGGAGGCGTGTTCGGGTTCGTGGCGCACTGGTCCACGCGCGGCCGGCGCGACTTCTCCAGCGTCATGACGTTGCAGGCGCAGCGGTACGAGGTCCACGTCGACAGAGCGCAGGCGGCCCAGGCTGCGCGGTACGTGCTCTGAATGCAGACCTTCCTGCCGTATTCGGACTTCGCCGCCACGGCCCGTGTGCTGGACCGGCGGCGGCTCGGCAAGCAACGCGTCGAGACGTTGCAGGTGCACCGCGCGCTCGTGGTGCCGGGGCACGGCTGGCGGCACCACCCGGCGGTGCGGATGTGGGCCGGGTACGAGGAGGCGCTCGTGCGGTACGGCCTGGAGGTCTGCGCGGTGTGGCGCGCCTCGGGCTTTCCCGACACGTGTGAGGCGACGCTGCGGTCGGATCTGGCGCGGGCCAAGGACATCACGGTGGTGCGCACGCAGGACGAGCTCGCGGCGGCGGGCGCGTTGCCCGGTTGGCTGGGGGACGAGGCGGTGCACCGCAGTCACCGGTCGGCGTTGGTGCGCAAGGATCCTGAGCACTACCGGAGTTACTTCCCCGATGTGCCGGACGATCTGCCCTGTGTGTGGCCGGTGTCGGATCCGCCGACGCTGGCCCGCACGGTGAACCCGTCCTCGTCGCGTCCCATCGACACGTAGTCGCAGGTGCGGTGCAGGACCCACAGCCCCAGCCCGGCCGACCGGGTCGCCGTCGTCGGCACCAGCCCCGCCAGTGGATCCGCCGGGCCGGCCCCCTGGTCGTGCACCGCCACCACCACGCGTGAGGCGTCCGCCCACAACCGGAACCGCACCGGCGCGACGCCGTGGGTCAGGCCGTTGGTGACGATCTCGCTGGCCGCGTACACGATGTCGTGCGCGTTGTCCTCGGTGAGCTCGGTGCCCTTGATCGCCTTGTTGACCGCCTCCCGCGCGGCCGCGGGTGTCGGGTCGACCAGCGAGACCTGTGGCGCGCCCTGTTCCAGCACGTCGGGGACGGGTCTGCTGAGCGGCCGCCCGTTGCCGAAGTCGGGGCTCGGCAGGTGCTCTCCCGACGCCGTGGCGATGTACTCGTGGGTGCGGGTGACGTCGGCGAGCACCTCGGGCGGGGTGATCCTGGTGTCGTACGGGCACAGGCCCCACAGCGGGAACTCGGCGAAGAGCTGGTTGACGGCGTTCTCGTAGCGGCCCCACCAGTCCCACGGCACGCCGAAACCGGGGTGCGGGACGTCGCCGATCGCGCGGATCTGGGTCGCGCCGGCGCGTGCGTGCCCGCCGTAGATCTCGCGGTAGCTCGCGATCGCGTCGGCCGGCCTGGCGTACTGGTCGGCGCCCGGCAGGTGGGTGACCGCGTTCTCGTGGCCGAGCGCGCCGCGCAGCAGAGCTGTGTTCTTCTCGGCGCACGCGATCAACGTCGGCTGGCCGTCCCGCAGGCCGCCCTCGACGAACGGCACCGCGATGGCCAGGAAGTCGTCGTCGGAGCCGTAGAACGCGGTCTCGTGGTAGAAGCCCGTCATCGGCGGCGCTCCACGCCGGGCAGCCCGGAAATCGCCGTACCGGGCAGCGGGTGCGGCCGGGCGGCGACGTCGGTGACACCGGACGTGCGCATGGCGTCCGATCCTACGCCTGATCCATCCGGGCGAACCTGGTCGCCGATCCGCACACTCACCGGGACTGCGCTACCGTCTTCCGGGGGTTGAGCAGGCAGCCCGTGTGACGGTTGTCCGCCTCAGTGAGAGGTTGCCGCATGCGCACCGACGATGCTCCCTTCCGCACCACGAGCGAGACCGTGGGCCCGGCCGTCGTCGTGCACGTCGCCGGTGAGCTGGACGACGTGACCGCGGAGGAGCTGTCCGGCCGCCTGGACGACGCACTGCGCTCGGTCGCACCGCCCGCACCCGTGGTGGTGGACCTGACCGATCTGGACTTCTTGGGCGCGTGCGGGATCGGACTGCTGCTGGACTGCCAGGACAGGTGCCTGCGCCGGGGCAGCGCGCTCGTGGTCGTCGCGAACGCCGCCACCGTGCTGAGACCGTTGCAGGTGCTGGAGCTGACGGACGTGCTGGGCGTGCGTTCGAGCCTGCCGGAGCTCACGCCGCCGGAGGTGTCCGGCCGGGCGTGATCGGTCCACAAAGGACCTGGGGATCTTCTGAGGAGGAACGCCGACGGACGACGCCACGGACGGTTCCGCGTACGCGATGCTCGCGACCCTGCTGGAGGACAGCCACCTCGCCACCCTGGAGCGGTTGCCGGAGCTGGCCGAGCAGCGGGCTGCCGCCGCCGGGCTGTCGGAGGTCCTGATCCTGCTCGCGGACCTGCGCGAGGAGTCGCTGGTCGCGCTGCACCCCGAGGAGAAGCGCTCGTTCCCGGTCGACGCGAGCCTCGCGGGCAGGGCGTTCCGCGACCTCACGCCGATGGTGACCGCACGGGACGGTGCGCAGCACTTCTGGATGCCGTTGCTGGACGGTACCGAACGCATCGGCGTCCTGGGAGTCACCGCACCTGATCGCTCGAAGACCACTGTGGACCACGTGCGGTCGCTGGCTTCGCTGGTCGCGTTGATGTTGGTGAGCAAACGCCCGCACAGCGACACCTACCAACAGCTCGTGCGCGCGCGGCCGATGGCAGTGGCCGCGGAGGTGGTGTGGCCGTTGATGCCGCCACTGACCTTCGCCACGGACAACCTGGTGCTCACGGCGGTGCTGGAGCCCGCCTACGAGATCGGCGGCGACGCGATCGACTACGCGATCGAGGGCGACGTCGTGCACCTGTCGATCTTCGACGCGATGGGGCACGACCAGTCAGCGGGCCTGACGGTCGCGCTGGCGACGGGGACGTCCCGCAGCTTCCGGCGCCGCGGTGCGAACCTCGTCGACACCAGCGTCGCCGTGGACGAGGTGATCGGCGAGCAGTTCGGCGGGCGGCGGTTCGCCACCGGCGTGCTCGCCGAGCTCGACTTCCGCACCGGTGTGCTGAGCTGGGTGAACCGCGGTCACCCGCCACCGTTGCTGATCCGCCAGGGCCGCTGGGTGCGCCAGCTCCGCTGCCGTCCGGCGCCACCGATGGGCTTCCAGCTGCCCTCGGCTCCGACGCTGTGCCGTGAACACCTCGAACCCGGCGACCGGCTGCTCTTCTACACCGACGGCATCGTCGAGGCCCGCGACGCGCACGGTCGCCAGTTCGGCCTGCGGCGGTTCGCGGACTTCGTGATCCGCCGCGAGGCCGACGGCTGCCCGGCGCCCGAGACGTTGCGACGTCTCATGCGGACGGTGCTGGGCCATCAGAACGGCAAGCTGCAGGACGACGCGAGCGCGCTTCTCGTGGAGTGGCAGCACGATCGCGAGAAGTCGGTGCTCGTGCGGCCTCCCAGCCGTGCCTGAATCGGCTAGTGGCGTGGCTCAGAACGTTGCCGGTGAATTCGCGGTCAGCCGCGATGCACCCTGCTGAGCGTGCATTACCCACCAACGTTCTGGGTCGCGCCACTAGAGCATCGGTGGCAGCGCCCGGTAGCTCTCGGTGTAGTAGTCGCCCGTGCGCTGCCGGTAGTCCTCGTGGTTGTCCGGGTCGTACTCGGGCGCGTTCTTGATCTGTTCCTTGGTGCGGTCGACGTAGACCTTGCGCTCGTCGTGGTCGATCCGCTGGACCGTGCCGACGGGCAGCACGACCTTGTGCCCGAAGATCCACGGTCCGGTGTCGACCATGAGGCAGTCGTTCGGCACCTTCGCGTTGTCCTCGTCGATCTTGCCGATGCCGCCGTCGGTGGCCTCGACGTGGTAGCCGATCAGGCCGGTGTCGGGGCGCCGCGCGAGCTCGGCCTCGTCGTGTTCGGGCTCGTTGGCCCAGGACGGGTCACGCCACGCCCACGGGACGAACGGGACTGGTTGCATCTCGACCTCCCTGTGTCTTGCCGCCGGGGTACCCGGCTAGACCCGGTCGAGGAACCTCTTCATCATGTCGATCTGCGCGGCGCGGGACTTCTCGATCCTGCCCGCGAGGCCTTTCACCTCCTCGTGCGCGCCGCTGCCCGCCTCCCACCGCGCCATCTGCACGGCGTCGTCCTGGTGTGCGATCAGGACGTTGAGCAGCCGTTGATCGAACTCCTTGCCGTGCAACGCGGTCAGCCTGCCGATCTCCTCGGGGTCGCTGCGGCGCATGCCACCGTGGCCGGCGTGCGAGTCGGGCGGCGCGGTGAGAGGTTCGCCCCACGCGGTGAGCCAGTCCTTCATCGTGCCGAGCTCGGTCGCCTGCGTGGACTCGATCGCGGCGGCGAGCATCCTGACGTCGTCGTCCTGGGCGCGTTGTGCGGCCAGCGCGACCATCGAGACGCCCTGCTCGTGGTGCGGGATCATCATCTGCAGGAACATCACGTCCAACGGGTCACCGCGCAACGTGGTGTCCGGCTGCGGGGCGCAACCGGACACCACGAAGGCGAGCAGCAGCAACAAGATCCGCATCAGACGCGTTTCCAGAGGGCCGGCGTGTTCGGCGGTTCCCACCCGGCGATCGCGGTGTGCGCGAGGGTGCACTCGTAGTTGTTGCCGTTGTAGCTGACCCGGTTGCCGATCTGGTACGTCGTGCCCGCGGCCCAGGTTCCGCTCGGAGGCGGCGCGGTGGTGGTGGTCGTGGGCGGTGGCGTCGGGTTGCTGGTCGTCGGCGGCGGGTTGGTGCCGCCACCGAAGTCGACGTCCGAGCAGGTGTAGAACGCTTCCGCGCTGCCGACCACGCGCTGCCAGATCGAGTAGATGATGTGGCGACCGGTGCGTTGCGGGATGTTCAGCGTCCAGTTGGTGAACGTCGACGGGTTCTGGTTGTTGAACGTCTGCAGGTGCACGAGGTCCGACCAGCGCAACGGCTGCGTGGGACTCCAGCCCTGCCTGGTGATGTAGAACTCGAAGTTGCTGTTCGAGTGCGGCGCGGACGCGTGGTAGGTCACCGTCAGCGACCCGGCCGAGATGCGCTTGGCAGGCCAGTCGGCGCGTTGCAGGTCGAGGCCGCGGTACTTGTCGCGGCCCGCGCTGCACAGCTTGCCGTCCGGGATCTTCGTGCGGTGCTGGCCGCCCGCGTCGAGCAGCGACACCTCGTTCCAGTCGTAGAACGCCTGCGTGCCGCCGGCCGCCACGGCCGCCTTGCACGCGTCGGACTTCGGGTTCTCCGGGTTCTCCTGCTTGCACGTGTAGACCCGGCTGGCCGGATCGGACATCGTGCCGTGGGCGCTGGCGGTCGTCATGGGGACGATGAACGCGACGGCCAGAGCGGCGGATGCGGTGAGGCTCGCTAGGGCGAGCCGATTCCGTGCCTTCATTGCTCCTCCTGGCAGGCGGAGGCGGCGAACACGTCCTCGGGGGACAGGTGCTCGCTGGCGGGATCGGCGGCCCGGTTCACGAGTGTAAACAATTGGTTGGACCATTACGACGGCCAACCGAAGGAATTCGAACGCCCGCCGCGCGATCATTAGGCTTCAGTCATGTCCGCCCCGAGACCTGACGACGTGCACGCGCTCGACGAGCTCATCGCTCGCCTGCGTGCGCTGAAGGTGTGGGCGGGCAACCCGTCGTTGCGGCAGATGGAGAAGCTGTCCGGGCTCGCGCGCAGCACGCTCGCGGACGCGCTCAGTCCACGTAGGAAGACCGCGCCGGCCGTGGAGGTGCTTCGCGGGCTGCTCAAGGCGTTCGGTGTGCCCGACGGCGAGGTAGAACCGTGGCTCGCCGCGTGGCGCCGGGTGCAGGCCGAACCGGCTCGTGTCCCGGTTGCCTCTGTTCATGTGCCGCGCCAGCTGCCCGCGGTCGTGCCGGGCTTCACCGGGCGCGCCAAGGCGTTCAAGGAGCTGACCGTGCTGCTGGAGGGTGGCAGCAGGCTCGCGGTCGTGTGCGGGATCCCCGGTGTGGGCAAGACGGCGCTGGCCGTGCAGTGGGCGCACCAGGTGGCGGGCCGGTTCCCGGACGGACAGGTGTACGTGGACCTGCGCGGGTACTCGGCGGGGCCGCCGGTGACGCCGGACCAGGCGCTGGCGCTGGCGATCCGGGCGTTCGGCGTACCCGGTGAGGACATCCCGCTGCAGCAGGACGCGATGGTCGGGATGTACCGGTCGATCACGTCCGACAAGCAGGTGCTGGTGGTGGTGGACAACGCTCCGAGCGCGGCGCACGTGCGGCCGCTGGTGCCGGGCGGGCCGGGGTGCATGACCGTCGTGACGAGCCGCGATCGCCTGGCTGGCCTCGTTGCCCGCGATGGCGCGCATCGTTTGGAGCTCGGCGTGCTGTCGCCGGAGGAGGCGCCGGCGGTGGTGATCAGCGTGCTGGGCCCGGAACGGGTGCTGCGCGAGTTGGACGCCGTCGACGAACTGGTCCGGTTGTGCGGCTATCTGCCGCTGGCGTTGCGGATCACCGCGGCGAACCTGGCTGACCGTCCACATCAGACGATCGCGGAGCTGATGGCCGAGCTGACGGCCGGTGACCGGCTCGCCGCGCTGGAGGTGGAGGGCGACGACGACGCGGCGGTGCGGACGACGTTCGGGCACTCCTACGCGGCGCTCGATCCGTTGGCACAGACGCTGTTCCGCCGCATGGGTGTCGCTTTCGGGCCCTCGCTGCCCGCCCGTGCCGCGGCGGTGTTGCTCGACCGCCCGGAGGCCGAAGCGGCGTTGCGGACTCTGGTGGCGGCGCACCTGGTCGAGGTCAAGTCGGCCGGTCGGTACGGACTGCACGATCTGTTGCGCCTCTACGCGCGGGAACGGCATGCGGCCGAGGAGAGCTCCGACGGTTCGATCGGCCGGCTCTACGCGCAGTACTTGGACGCGGCGGTGGCTGCTGCGCGGGCGGTGCGGCCGGACTTCTCGGTGCTCGCTTCATTGACTCCGGCGCACGCTTTCGCTGGTGCCACCGAGGCGTTGCAGTGGTTCGACGCGGAACGGTCCACGTTGGTCACGGCGATCGAGCAGGCCGAGTCGCTCGGGCAGGCGCCGATGGCGTGGCTGCTGACCGACGCGCTGCGCGGCTGCTACTGGCTGCGCCGCTACACCGTGGAGTGGCTGGCCGTCGCGCGCGTGGGTCTGGCCGCTGCGTCGCGGCACTCCGATGCCGGCGCTTGTGCGGCGATGCACCTGTCGCTGGGCACGGCGCAGTGGGGCGCGGGTGATCATCGCGCAGCGGCCGGGCACTTCGAGCACGCCGTGGAGTTCAGCCGGGCGGCGGGGGACAGGTTCCGGGAGTTCACCACGCTGGGCAACCTGGGCGGCGTCTACGCGGAGCTGGGGTCGTTGGAGGAGTCGGCGGACTGCTTCCGGCGCGAGCTCGCCTTCCACACCGAGATCGGCGACGTGGCACGGCAGGCGCGCTCGCTCGGCAACCTGGGCCAGGCGGAGATGCGGCGTGGCCGGCTGGTCGAGGCCGCCGCGCACCTGCGCGCCGCCGTCGAGCTGCGGGAGTCGATCGGCGAGTCCCGGTCGGCGGCGAACACCCTGGGCGCGCTCGGCGTCGTGCACCGCTACCTCGGCGACCTCGACCAGGCGGCGCACTTCCTGGCCAGGGCCCGGCAGCTCAACCACGACCACGAGGACCGGGTCAGTGAAGCGGCCGCGCTCGACGACCTCGCCCGCGTGCACCGCGACGCGGGCCGGCTGGACGAGGCGTTGCGGTGCGCGGAGCAGGCGTTGTCGCTCGCGAAGGGCTCCGGCCGGGTCGAGATCGACGCGCTGATCACCGTCGCGGCGGTCTGCGGCAGGCGCGACGACCTGCGCAGGGCGTGGAGGATGGCGGTCGCGATCGGGTACGGGCACGGCGTGGCGGACGCGTTGGTGGAGCTGGCCTGGCTGAATCTCGCCGCCGGCGACTTCGCCGCGGCCCTGCGGGACGCGTCCGAGGCACGGGAACGGGCGGCGGCGACCGGTCAGCGCGTTCTGGAGGGCTTGGCGCTCACAGCCCTGAGCAGCGCGTACTCGGCAGCTGGTGACCCAGGGCCAGCCTCCGACGCCGGTGCGCAGGCGCTGGAGGTCCTGCAGAGCGCCGGGTACCGGGGTGTCCGGGATCGTCCGAACAGCTTGTGAGCTGTTCCCGGCCTTGATACATCGATGGGTCGAAGGGGGATCTCATGAAGAAGCTGTCTGTCGTCCTGTCCGCCGCACTGGTTCTCGGGCTGTGCGGCGCGACGTCCGCCCAAGCAGGCGGATGCATCACCCTGCCGCCCGGCGATCCCGTGTTCGACCCCGGCTCCAGCTGCAAGGTCGAGTTCTCGATGAACCCGGCGGTGGCGGGCGCGAGCGCGCTGGTGAAGGGCTACACCCAGTACGCGGAGGTCACCATCGCGGCACCGTCGTTCCTCAAGGACACCGCTGACGACGGCCTGGCGGCCCACCTGTGGGTGCGCGCCCAGTACCAGGAACCCATGCCGCCTGGTTGGTACGAGAGCCGGATCGCCAGCGTGTCCGGAAGCGGTTCGACGAAGGACATCGAGTGGTCGGCCGCGTACGTCGAAGCGTTCGACGTGCGGGTGTGCGTAGGGGAGGGCACCGCGAACTGCACGGAGTGGCGCTGACCGCGGGTGTCCGGATCTGTCCGGGGCTGTCCGAACGTCTTCCCAGGTGAGAGGGCTGCGAGCGACGCTTTTTGAGTGCTGAACTCGCTGAACTCGCAGACGCGCTGCCGGCCGCTCCAGGGGGTCTGGACCGGCAGCGCCTCCCACCACGTGCCCCTGGCGAACGTGATCCTGCCCAGGAGCAGCGGCTGATGAGTTTCGGTCCTGGGAGGAGTCTCTACTTCCATGGACATGCACAGCGTGATGTGTGTGAGTGACCTCGCGAGGTCGTTGGAGTGGTACACGGTGTTCTTCGGCCGTGCCGCCGACGAGGCAATCGGCGAGGAACACCTCTGGCAGACCGGCTCGAACGCCTACCTCGTCCTCGACGCCCGCTCGGTGCGGGCCGCGCGGGTGGGTGGCTCGATGATCACGTTCGGGGTGACCGCGGCCGAGTTCTCCGGGACCCTGGCCCGGTTGGCCGCGGCCGGTGTCGCGTGTGGACCCGTCGAGACCTACTCGAACGGCGTCCAGCACGTCGAGGTGCTGGATCCGGACGGCAACAGCCTGTCGCTCGCGTCCCTGCCGGCCTGAGTTCGGTGCGGCAAACTCGTCGTCATGACCGATCCCGTGGTGCAGGCCTTCATCGCCGCCGTGAACGACGGCGACGAGAAGGCCTTCTTCGACCTGCTGAGCCCGGACGCGACCATGTCCGACGACGGCACGGACCGCGACCTCCGCGCGTGGACTGCCCGCGAGATCTTCGACGACAACGGCCACATGGAGGTCGAATCGTCCTCCGACGCCGGAAAGTCCCTGATCATCCGCTACCGCAACGACACCTGGGGCGAGATGCGCACGTACTGGCGTTTCGTCGTAGAGTCCGGAAAGGTGAGCCGCTTCGAGACGGGACAGGCATGACCGACGAATCCGTGCTGGGCCGCATCAACGAGCTCGTCGCCGAGGAGCACGAGCTCCGCGAACGCCTCAGGGCCGGCGATATCTCCACCACCGAGGAACACTCCCGCCTGCGCGCCGTCGAAGAGGCCCTGGACCAGTGCTGGGACCTCCTGCGCCGCCGCCGAGCCGCCCGTGCCCAGGGCGAGTCGGCCGACGACGTGCCCGCGCGCTCCGTCGGCGAGGTCGAGGGCTACCTCCAGTAGCTCAACGCTTCCACTTCTTCTGCACGGCGGCGCCGAGCTTGCCGAGGGCGTTGCGCACCCGGCCTTGCGGGCTCGGACGCGGCACCAGTTCGTTCGTCTCGCTGTTCAAGTCGAGCAGGTACAGGTAGGTAATCCCTTTCGCCTCGAGTCTGGCCGGTGCCGACTCGCCCGCCAGCGTCCGCTGGATCGCCCGGCGGGCCCGCATCGGGACGTACCAGGGGGTGATCAGCAGGAGAACACCCGCGAACACCCAGGCGGTGATCAGTGCGGAGAGGAGAACCGGGTGCCTGTTCTCCCCTGACGCCAGCCACATCACCGTCGCGGTGGCGAGGAAGACCACGCCGTAGACCACGGCCCAGCCCGCGGTGGCGGCGGCAGGGTGGTCCGCACGCAGGGGTTTCCACTTCTGGTCCGGGTCCCGTTGCCACCGCTTGAGCGACTTGCCCTGCCGGAACGCGATGACCGCCGCGGCCACCACCGCGACGGCTCCGAGCACGGTCGCGATGACCGGCAGGAGTGGCCGCACCAGGTGCACCACCAGGACGGCCAGCAGGAAACCGTTCCAGAGAAGGCACAGGCCGGCCACCACGAGTACGAGCCTGTTCAACACCACGCGCCAGCCGTCCACGATCAGTGCGAACGGGGTGCGAGGCATCGCCGGAATGCTGCCCAGGATCATCAGCGCGATGACGACTGCGGCGACACCTCCGAGTGAAATGGCACCGAC
This sequence comes from Lentzea alba, assembly GCF_047445655.1. Taxonomy (GTDB): domain Bacteria; phylum Actinomycetota; class Actinomycetes; order Mycobacteriales; family Pseudonocardiaceae; genus Lentzea; species Lentzea alba_A. The sequence goes on along the minus strand of NZ_JAJAEG010000051.1, from coordinate 36,927 downwards.
CTCCGACTTCGTGTCGTCGGGGGCAGTGATCGCGTGAGTCACGAGCGGTACGACCGGGGACAGCAGCACCAGGCCGTGCAACATCGTTCGGGAACGCAGTGCCGCATAACCGAACACCGCGAGCAACGTGCCGGCGCCCAGCGCCGCGGCAGGGGCGATGAGCCCCTTCGGCAGCAGGTTGAACATCGCGAGCATCAGCATCACGGCACCGATCGCGATCGCCAGCAGGCCTCCTGCCTGAGCGATGCGGTTGCCGCGGGTGAGGCCGTGGACCATCCAGTACGGCAGCAGCGTGGCTCCCCGAATGAGGCGGGTCACCGGTTTGACCGCCCCGAGTCCTGAGCGGTCGCTGTCCAGCACGCTCGCGGTGACGGCGGCCGCGGTTGCCGCGGTGCGGATCATCTGGTCGCCGGTCAGCTCCTCGGCCAGCGGCTCGCGGCCGATCCTCGCCTGGTCGAACGCAGCGAGGGCCGCCAGTGCGCGCTCCACGGCCGCAGGCTCGGGTGCGAAAGAGGCGCGCTGGCCGAGTTCGTTCAGCAACGTCTCCCGCTGGACGATGAACAACGCTCCTGCGGACCTCTCGTTCGCGCCGTCGTTGAGGTCGGCCTGGACAGCGTCTTTGAGCGCGCTGAGTTCCTCGGTGATGATCCGCATGTGCAGGCCCCACGTGACCAATTTGGCCAGTGCCTCGGCCGTTGGCTCCAGCCGATCGGCTGAGTCGGCGCCGTAGATGGTCTTGAGCTCGTTGATGGCCGTTCTGATCTCGCTGCCCAGCTCGGGCGGCGCCGTCTCGCCGAACAACGTCTTCACGAGGCCGTTGACCTTGTCCTCGGCAGCCTTGGCCGGGTCGGTGCCTTCGGGCATCTCGATGTTGTACTGGCGGTGCAGCCGTTCAGGCGAGAGCACGACCTGGCACAGCGTCGTCGCGGCGTCGAGCCGGCCCCAGATCCAGTCGTTCACCCGCCAGGAACGCTTGAGGAATCCGGAAAACCGGCCGAGTGAGGCACCTGCGGCCTTGTCGTCCGGCGTGCGGCTGTACTTGGCGAACGGGTTCACCGTCTGAAGGCTCAGCTGCACGAGTTCTACCGGCTGGTCGAGCCCGGTCGGTGCGACGTCACCTACGCACGTCGCCGAGATCTCCAACGCCAAAAGCCGCGACAGCAGCAGTCGCGAGCCGTTCAGCCCGGTGTAGGCCTCAACGCCCGTGAGCGGTGCGTTGAGCAATGCGCGCCATGCCGTGAGCCCGGCCATCTCGTCGTGATCCGGCAGAACACCGTTCAGCACCCTGCAGGTCTTGAACAGGATGCCGCCGATCGCCTCGACTGCTTCGCGTACCTCCCCGCCGATGCCACCGCGTGTGCAGAGCCGCTGGTAGTACCGATCGAGGCGTCCTTCCCAATGCTCGTGGTTGGGCACCGTCTGCTCGGCATCAGCGTCCAAGTCCGTGCGCAGCTTGCGGATCTTCATGCGGTGGGTGTGCAGGTCGCTGCGCAGACCCGCGACCACGTCAGTGGTCTCGCCGGTGCCGGGCAGCACCCACACCAGGCGCTTGAGCAGGTCCAGCGTGGCCGAAGCGAGTCGTTCGGCCATCGTGAAGCCCCACGGCCAGGTGCCCTCGTCACCGAGCACGGTCAGGGGCGGTGGGTTTCGCGGTACATAGGGCAGTGTTCGAGTCTTCGCCCATTCGCGCTGGGCGGCCTCGGCGGCGGTGCGTGTGCGTTCGAACGACCAGCTGTGCCTGACGGTGACCTCGCTGTCGAACAGCCGGCCTGCCAGTTGCTTTGCCGCGTAACGGATCCGCACGTCCTTGTACTGGCCGTACAGTGCGCCGGCCAACTGGTAGACCTGTGACACCAACGAACCCGGGTGTTCCCCGTGCAACTGGTTGAGCAGCGCGTTGCGGCCGATGCGACGGGAAGCGGCCGTGCGGTTGTGCTCCTCGACTCTGTCCACATAGGTCCGGCCGCTCTGACTGTAGAGCGCGCCGAGCAGCTTGCCGCCCGTGCCGAGGACACTCGGACAGCCGTCTGGCTTGTCGTGCTGCCGTTCGTCGCCGTTGCTGGGGGCGTGCGGGAACACCAGCAGCATGACGCGCCGGACCCTGCCCTGGGCAGGCATCCGGTCGATGGCTTCCAGTGCTTCCTTCGTCGGCGTGTTGACCAGCACGCCGCCGTCGACCGCGAACCGGGACCTCTCGCGATCTCCGCGATGCCAGCTCGCGTTCGCACCCATTCCGGAGCTGTCGTCGGACGGCACCGGAACGTACGACGGCTCGAAGGCGAACGGGAACGAGGCGGTCGACCTGGCCGCCAGGGCGAGGCGCGCCACCAGGTGCGGCTTCAGTTCTCTTTGCTCGCCAGCGAAATCGTCGTGGGTGGATCCGCTTTCCGGTGGGTCGCGCCGGAACGAGAAGCTGCCCTGGTGCACGGTCTGCGTGAGCTTCTGACCGAGGTCGTCGTAGCTCGTCTTCGGCACGCCGTTGAGCAACGTCGTGGTGATCCGCAGGTCTATCGGCGCCTCGTCGGCCGACACCGGCGCGAAGCCGTCGGTGAGCCGGCCCAGCGCCTCGGTCAGACGCGGCAGGAAGTACTCGTCGCCGCGCAACAGCGACGGCGGCTGCCCCTTGAACGGCTGCCGCAGCAGCTCGTCGAACCGACCGTGCTCGACCCACATGTCGCGCAACGCGCTGAGGTCGGCCTTCCTGTTCACCTGCGACAGGGCCAGCGCGGCCCCGTTGATGCCACCCGCGGACGTGCCGGTGATGACGTCGGCCCGCGCGGTGCCGCCGACCAGGTCGAGCGTCGCGTGGTAGGCGGGGTCGCCGCCTTCCTTCGTGGCTCGGGTGAGGCGGTCGAGCTCCAGCACCACGCCGCCCATCCACACGGCGAGGCTGACCCCGCCGTTGAGGACGACGGCGAAGCGGATCTCCTCCGGGTGGCGGTTGTGCTCGGTGCTCATGGGAGATAAGTCGCAGATCACCCACAGCTGGTTACGCCGAACGTCGATTCTCGATCAGGTGAAACGCCGCTGGCCGTGCCGCCGATGAGCGCAGGTGGATCTGCACTGCACCCGGAGGCTTTGATGCGGAAACAGCCCGGCTTCGCCACAGCCATGATCTTCACGGCGGCGGCCGGTGTGATCGCGAATCTCGCCGACGACGGTGTGCTGCGGATTCCCGGGATCGGCGCGGGGAGTACTGCGGCGACTGCGGTGCTGGTCGCGGTGTTCATCCTGCTCGCCTACCTGTTCGTGGTGGGCGAGGACCTCTCGCTGGTGTTTCGTGCTCCGGTGCCGGCGGATGCGATCGACGCACTTGCCAGGACTGTCGCAGCACAGCTGGAGCAGGTGAAATCGCCGGAGACGGGCGACGAATCGGCAGCTGTGGCGCAGTGGCGGCAGCAGAAGGCCGGGATGCTGGTGATCCTCGGCCAGCCGTTCTCGGGCAAGACGGCGCTCGCGCAGAGGTGCGCCCGTGACCTGCTTGCCGATCGGGCCGGTGGAGGCCCTGTTCCGGTGTTGTTGTCGGTTGCGGGCTGGAGTCCGGTGAACGGCAACCTGGCCGCTCGTCTTGCCGAGGAGCTGGCGGCGACGTACCCGATGCTGGGGGCGTTCAGCACCGTCGGGCGCAGAGGGCGCCGGCAGCGGCGTTCGGCAGCGGCGAGTTTGGTCGACGCGGGTGCGATCGTGCCGATGCTCGACGACTTCGATCGGCTGCCGCTCGGCCGGCGCCAAGACCTGTTCGCCGAGCTGAGCGCGTTGAAGACGCCCGTTGTGCTGATCAGCCGTGAAGCGCAGTTCGTCGAGTCGAAGACTGGCGCCACACCGTCGATGACCGTGGTGCGGGCAGAGCATGAGCTGGAGATGCTGCCGTACGCGGCGTTGCGCACCACCAGTGCGAGTTCGAGTCGGTTCGCTCCGTGGCACATCACAACGGCGACAGCAGCGAGCGAGTGGCTGTCCGCAAGTCTTGGTGAGCGTCAATCCACGCTACGACTGCGGCTGCCGCACCACGCCGCTGACTTCAAGCCTGGCGAATCGTGGACCTCCCAGCTGCGGATGCTTGCACTGGAGACCTCCTTGCGCGTGGCGGGCAAGTTGCCGCCACAGCTCAGAACGCTCGAGTTCCTGGCTCATGAGCTTCGGCGTCTCGGCGAACGTGACATCGCGTGGTGGCGACTGCGGCGGATGGTGCCCAAGATGGTGTACCGGGTTGTCGCGGTCGTGTTCGCGGCGCTGGCCGGGGTGTCCGCGTCAATGGCTGTCGCCTTGCCGATCCCGACGACGGCCGAGGGCATCTTCGGGCTGGTGATCGCACTGAGCGTGCTGGCCCTGTTGAGTGAACCAGCGGCCAGGTCGACCGCACCCGCACCGGTGCGGGTGCGCTTGTCGCGTGGTTTGTGGTTGCGGTGGGCCATTGGTGCGTGTGCCACCGGCACTTTGGGTGCATCAGTGCTGGTGATGCAAGGTGCCCCGGTAGCCGACGTGCTGTGGTTCGTCGCGGCATGCGCCGGAGCGGGACTCGTGGGCGGCGTGCGATCCGGCATGCACATCGGGTTCGGGGATGAAGTCGAGTCACCGCAACGGTCATTGCGTGACGATCGCGTCCTGGCCGTGCTGATGGGCGGGTTGGGTGGCCTGATCACGTTCGTCGTGCTCGCCGTCACCGGAGGGCTGGCGCACAACGCGTTGGCGGCGGTGGTCCTGTGCGTGGTGGTAGCCGTCGCAGTGAGCAGCACGACCGCCTACTACCGATACCTGGTCGCGACGGTGTGGTTGTGGCTGCTGCGAAGGGCTCCACTGCGGTTGTTCGGGAAGTTGGAACACGCTGCCGCCCTCGGCCTGTTGTTCCGGCGCGGCGGTGTCTACCTGTTCCGGCACAACCTGGTTCAGGACGTCCTGGCGGTCCACCGGGGCGAGCAGTCCGATGCTCTGCTCCAGGTCGACCTGGCCGCTGCCGACGCTGTTTCCGATCAGCGTGAGGATCTGGTCGATCGCGCCTTCAAGCGGGCGGACGTGCACGGCGCGGTCGAGGCCGAGCGAATCGACGACTTCAAGGCCACCGTCGCGGACCTGGTCCAGTCCTCGCGTGACACGATCGTGGCGACGACAGCCCTGGCGCGCGAGCGGTTCGTCGCGGCCAAGAGTCGTTATGTGAAGGCAGCGGTCGACATGTGGCCGTTCCGTGCGGCGACCACCTACGGGATGCTGTCGCTGGCGATCGCCGCCGCCAGTGCGACAACGTGGCTGATCTCCGAGTTCGGTCTGCCGCAGTCGATTTCGGCCGCGCAGGTCGCCAGGGTGATCGGCGCAGGCCTGGTGTTGTTCGCCGCCGGCGCGATGTCCTGCGCGTACGCGCTCGTTGAAAGGTCGCCCGAGTCACAACGGTCGATGAGGATCGCCCTCAAGCGGATCCGACTGCCGCTTTCTCTGGACTTCTGGCGCACCATGGCGGCGGTGTGGCGAGTGAGCCGTTCGTTGCGCGTCGACTTGCCGGGAGTCGTGCTCGGTGCCACCGCTTGCGCGCTCGGGGTGCTGGCAGTGTTGTTCGTGGTCGCACGCGCGCCAGCGCTCCTCAAGTCGATCACACCGTCCATGTTCTTGGTCGCCTTGGGAGTGGCGCTCCTGCTGGCCGTCGCCTGGGCCGGTACCCGCAGGGCTCGTCGGCACGCTCAGGCGGTGCAGTCGGACTTCCCGGACGACTGGCCGTCGGAGGACGACTCCCCGAGGTACCTGAGGCTCGAGCGCCAGGCGGCCATCACGGCGTACGAGGACTGGATCCGAGCGTTGGTGGAGGACGGCGTTCTGCCGCTGATCGCCGACGAACTGCCCACAGTCGCCGCACCTTCCTACGACACCACGCTTCCCGACGCGTCGGTCCGGAAGCTCAGCGACATCACCAAGGAACCGCAGTTCGTGCCGACGGACACCAGCGCGCGGCTCACCCGGATGCTGCACACGATGTCCAGTGGCGCGATCGGGCTCAGCGGGCCGCGGGGCAGTGGCAAGAGCACGGTGCTGCGGGCGTTCGGCGAGCACAGGTTCAGTGCGGGGCCTACGGATCTCACGTTGCTGGTGTCGGCGCCGACCAACTACAACAGCCGGGACTTCCTGGTGCACCTGTTCGCCAGTGTGTGCGAGCTGATCGTGCCGCCCAGCTCCGAACCAGCAGGTGTTCGGCGGCGCCGTGGCCGGTTGTTCTCGGTCCTGACGTTCGGGCTCGGCACTGCCTTGGCAGCGGGTGGCCTGTTGTGGCCACAGGTGCAGTCCGGCGCCCGATGGGTGAGCGGCAACATCGCCGGAGCTGTCGCGTGGGCCGGTGCGGCACTCATGGCGGTGACGATCGCGTACTGGATCACCGCGTTGGTCGTGCGCTGGTTCGTGCGGACTGAGGTGCCTGTGGGGTCGTTGGAAGCGAGTGCGCAGCGGCACCTGGCGCGGTTGCGGTACCTGGAGACGACTGTTTCCACCTCCAGCGCGGCGTTGAAGCCGCCAGGTGGGGTAGAGCTCGGGTATTCGCGCGGTGCGCAGCAGGCTGCGGTGGCGCGGACGTTTCCGGAGCTGGTGGCGGACTTCAAGGGGTTCCTGCAGGAGGCCGCGCTGCGCCAAGACGGCCGGGTCGTGGTGTGCGTGGACGAGCTGGACAAGATCGGCACTGCTGCGGATGCGGAGCGGTTCATCAACGATCTGAAGTCCGTTTTTGGGGTTGAGGGGTGTTTCTACCTCGTTGCGGTGTCGGAGGATGCGTTGGCGGCGTTCGACCAGCGGACGTTGGCGGTGCGGACGACGTTCGACTCGGCGTTCGACGCGGTGATCAAGGTGCCGCGGTTCGGGTTGGCGGACACGCGGCGGTTCCTGGTGCAGCGGGTGTTGCGGTTGCCGGAGCCGTACGTGTGGTTGTGTCATGCGTTGTCGGGTGGGTTGCCGCGGGATTTGAACCGGATCGTGCACCACATGTACGACCTGAGGGCGTCGCAGCAGATCAGCGATCTTGCGTCGCTCACGCGTGAGCTGGTCGGGCAGGACCTTGCGACGCAGGCCGATGCGCAGCTGGCGCGGGTGCGGGGCGGGGTGGACGGGGGCAGCAATGCGCTCGTGCGGTGGTTGGCGCAGACTCATCGGGTTGGACGCACGCCGGGTGCGTTGCTCGATCATCGTGGGCTGGCGCCGGAGCTGGGTGGGGTCGAGCCGCCGGAGCTCAGTGATCGGCTGCAGTTGTTGCGCGACCAGTCGAGCAGCTACCTGCACTACGCCGCGACGTTGATGGACGCCTTGGTGTGCAAGACGGATTCGACGATCGCGGCGGTTCGCGACTGCGCTGAGCAGGACAACCCGTTCGCCATGCTCGCCGAGGCGCGGACGTTGCTGTCGGTGGATCCGTTGCTGGCCAACGGGTTGGTCGACGCGGCGGGGAAGGCGCTCGACCGGCTAGTTTCCCGCGCGCAGGTCTAGGGCATTTGCCGGTAGTGCCACCGGATTCGTTGCGGCCTGGGGAAATGTTGGTGCGCGACGTGCGGGCGAGTGAGCTGAAGGCCGTTCGTTCTGGGGTTGTTCAGGGGGTTCGAGGGCGGGGGTTCGCCGCCAGGCTTGGGTGCGCCGATCGAGATCACTGAGAGGTGTGCGTCCATGCTGCGTGCTGAGCTGATCCGGCCGTTGCCCGAACTGCTCAGGGCGCATGCGGCGCGCTTCGGTGAGAAGGTCGCGTTCGCCGACGTGCGGCGCTCGGTCACCTATGCCGAGCTGGAGGTGCGGACCTCACGGTTGGCCGGGCACCTGGCCGGGTGCGTCCCGCGGGGCGGGCGGGTTGCCATTCTGCTCGGCAACCGGGTCGAGGTCGTCGAGAGCTACCTGACGATCACGCGGGCCAGTGCGGTCGGGGTGCCGTTGAACCCGGACGCCACCGACGCCGAGCTTGCCCACTTCCTGGCGGACAGCGGTGCGTCGGTGGTGATCACCGATGCTTCGCACGTGGAGCGGTTGCGGCGTCTCGGAGTTGACGTGTTCGCCGTTGAGGACTTCGACGCCTTGGCCGCCACCGAGCCCGAGGTGCCGGCGCGGGATGACCTCGGGCTCGACGAGCACGCCTGGATGCTCTACACCTCGGGCACCACCGGGCAGCCCAAGGGTGTGCTGTCGACGCAACGCAGCTGTCTGTGGTCGGTGGCGGCCTGCTACGCGCCGATCTTCGGGCTGTCGCCGTCGGACGTCGTGCTGTGGCCGGCGCCGTTGTTCCACAGCCTCGCGCACGTGTTGTGCGTGCTGGGTGTGACGGCGGTTGGTGCAACCGCGCGGATTCAGAACGGCTTCTCGGCCGAGGCCGTGCTTTCGGCGTTGCGTGAGGACATCACGTTTTTTGTTGGTGTGCCGGCGATGTATCACCACCTCATGCGTGCTGCGGACGGTGTGGTTGCGCCGGCGTTACGGGTTTGCCTGACCGCAGGTTCGGTGTGTTCGGCGTCGTTGCGGGCCGATTTCGAGCGGGCGTTCGGTGTTCCGCTGCTCGACGGTTACGGCAGCACCGAGACGTGCGGGTTGATCACCGCGAACTGGCCGTCCGGCGCGCGGGTCGAGGGTTCCTGCGGTCTGCCGGTGCCCGGCGTGAGCGTGCGGATCGTGGATCCGGAGACCGGCGTGGACGTTGCTGGTGGGGCTGAAGGCGAGGTGTGGGCGAGCGGTCCGAACGTCATGGTCGGCTACCACGAACAGCCGTCCGCGACCGCCGAGGTGCTCGTCGACGGCTGGTACCGCACCGGTGACCTGGCGTGTCGCGACGAGCTCGGCTTCCTGACGATCACGGGGCGTACCAAGGAACTCATCATCCGCGGTGGGGAGAACATCCATCCCGGCGACGTCGAGCGCGTGCTCCTGGAGGTGCCGGGAGTGGTTGATTCGGCGGTGACGGGCAAGCCGCACGACGTTCTCGGCGAGGTGCCGGTCGCGTACGTGGTGCCTGGTCCGGGGTTCGATCCCGCTTTGGTGCTGTCGGCCTGCAGGGAACAGCTCTCCGCGGTGAAGGTGCCTGAGGAGCTGTACGAGGTGGATCTCATTCCACGTACTTCGTCCGGCAAGATCGCCCGGCATCTGCTCGCCTCCCGGCCTTTTCGACTACGTGCCTCCGGTCGGCCGCTCTTTGCCGTCGAGTGGGTGGAGGTCACTGGTTCTGGGCAGCGGTTCGACGTCACTTTGGTCCACTGTGGACCTTCTGGGCTGGGCGTGCGGGAGGTCTCGGCGCAGGCTGACGCTTGGCTGGCTGCGGATCCTGCGCCTTCTGCGCGGTTCGTCGTCGTGACGCGGCGTGCGGTGGCCGTCAACGACTCCGAAGGCGTGGAAGACCTTGCGCATGCTTCGGTGTGGGGCCTGGCGCGGCCTCACCGGGTTGTGCTGGTCGATGCCGACACGGATTCTCTCGATGTGCCGACAGTGATCGGCTGCGGTGAGGCGCGGCTTGCCGTGCGGGACGGCGTGGTGTGGACGCCTCGGGTGAACCGCTTGGCTGCGGTGCACGCGTTCGAACCGCAGGGGCGGGTTGCGGTCCTGGGGTCCGGTCCGATCGCGGACGAAGTGATCGAGCACTTCGGTTCGTCCGACGAACCCGGTTTGATCGTGTGCACGGATCCGGACATCGCGCCGCTGACCGGTGACATTCCGCTGCTGTTGTGCTGGCCTTCTGCGCGGCCGGATCTTGGCGCTCAGTGCGATGCGGCTGCGCGGCATCGGCGTGCCCAGGGCCTGCCTGCTGTTTCGACGGCCTGGGGTGACGGTGCCATCGAGATGTTCGGTGCGATCGTTTCCGCTGGTCATAGCTGCGTGCTCGTCGAGGCACCTGTTGTCGAGTCGTCTGCGGCCCTGCTTTCCCGGTTGGCGTCCGCTGACCGCGACGCGTTTCTGCTGGATCTCGTGCGCGCCGCGGCTGCTCGGACCTGCGGTGGTGAGATTGCCGCGGACCGGCCGTTCCGCGAGCTCGGCCTGACCTCGGTGACGGCCGTGGAGCTGCGCAACGAACTGGTTGCTGCGACCGGACTGCCGCTGGCGGTGACGTCCGCGTTCGACTACCCCACGTGTGTGGCGCTGGCTGGTCACCTGCGTGATCTGCTGTTCGGCGCACCGCGTGCTTCCGTTGCTGCGGCTGAGGGTTCGCTCGACGAGCCTGTTGCGATCGTGAGCATGGCCTGCCGGTATCCGGGTGGCGTGCGTTCGCCGGAGGACCTGTGGCGGTTGGTCTCTGATGGGGTCGACGCGATCGGGGAGTTCCCGGAGGACCGCGGCTGGGACCTCGACGCCCTCTACCACCCTGATCCGGCGCACCCCGGCACCAGCTACACCAGGCACGGCGGGTTTCTGCACGACGCTGGGTCGTTCGATGCGGCGTTCTTCGGTTTGTCGCCTCGTGAGGCGTTGGCGATGGATCCGCAGCAGCGGTTGTTGTTGGAGGTTTCGTGGGAGGTGTTGGAGCGGGCGGGTATTGATCCGTTGTCGTTGCGTGGCAGTCAGACCGGTGTGTTCGCCGGCGTGATGTACCACGACTACGCGGTCGGGGCGCGCGCTCCGGAGGGTGTCGAAGGGCATCTCGGCATCGGCACGGCGGGCAGCGTCGTCTCAGGCCGCGTCGCCTACAACTTCGGCTTCGAAGGTCCCGCTGTCACGGTGGACACGGCCTGCTCGTCCTCGCTCGTGTCGCTGCACCTCGCGGCTCAGGCGCTGCAGCGCGGTGACTGTTCGCTGGCCCTGGCCGGTGGTGTGGCCGTGATGGCGACTCCGGCCACGTTCATCGAGTTCTCGCGCCAGCGCGGGCTGGCGGCTGATGGTCGCTGCAAGGCATTCGCATCCGCTGCCGACGGCACGGGGTGGTCTGAGGGCGTCGGGCTGGTGCTTTTGGAACGGCTGTCCGATGCTCGCCGCAACGGCCACTCGGTGCTTGCCGTGCTGCGGGGGTCGGCGATCAACTCCGACGGCGCTTCGAATGGGCTGACCGCGCCTCATGGGCCTTCGCAGCAGCGGGTGATTCGTGCGGCTCTGGCTTCGGCGGGGCTGTCTGTTGCTGATGTCGACGCGGTGGAGGCGCACGGCACCGGAACGGCGCTTGGTGACCCGATTGAGGCGCAGGCGTTGATCGCGACCTATGGGCAGGATCGCTCTGCGCCGGTGTGGCTGGGGTCGTTGAAGTCGAACATCGGTCACACCCAGGCCGCCGCCGGGGTTGGTGGCGTGATCAAGATGGTGCAGGCGATGCGGTACGGCGTTCTGCCGGCCACCTTGCACGTGGATTCGCCCTCGCCGCACGTGGATTGGTCGGCTGGGGCGGTCGAGTTGCTGACGTCGGCGCGGCCGTGGCCGGAGGTGGATCGGCCGCGTCGTTCGGCGGTGTCGTCGTTTGGCGTGTCGGGAACGAACGCGCACGTGATCTTGGAGTCTGCGGGTGCTCCGGATTTGTCAGACCCGCTTGGGATGATTGGAGTGGGGACCCGATCCCCCCAGGGGGTTGGTCAATCGGGATCGATTCCGAAGAGCTGGATGCCGTGGCTGGTGTCGGCCAAGTCCGAGGCGGCGTTGCGGGACCAGGTCGACCGGCTGATCGCGTTCACGGAGTCCCGTGAGGTCGACCCCGCGGACGTCGCCGTCACGCTCGCGAACCGGGCAGCGTTTCCGCATCGGGTGGTGTTGGCGCCGGACCACACCGAGATCGCGAGCGGAGTCGCGGGCGACGACAGCCGGGTGGTGTTCGTGTTCCCCGGCCAGGGGTCGCAGTGGGCCGGTATGGGGCTGGACCTGCTCGAAGCCGAACCCGCGTTCGCGCAGCGCATGGCGGACTGTGCGCGGGCGCTGGAGCCGTTCGTGGAGTGGGATCTGTTCGAGGTGCTGGGCGACGCGGCAGCACTCGAACGGGTTGACGTCGTGCAGCCCGCGTTGTGGGCCGTGATGGTGTCGTTGGCGCATCTGTGGCGTGAGCACGGGGTGGAGCCGAGTGCGGTCGTCGGGCACTCGCAAGGGGAGATCGCTGCCGCGGTCGTTGCGGGGGCGTTGTCCATTGAGGATGGAGCAAGGGTCGTCGCGTTGCGCGCCAAGCTGATCGCGACCAGGCTCGCGGGCAAGGGCGGGATGCTGGTCGTCGACGCGGTGCCTGACCAGCTGGACGCACGGCTGTCGGTGGCCGCGGTCAACGGTCCCGAGTCGTTCGTGTTGTCCGGTGACCTGGACGCGCTCAGCACCGTGGCGGGCAAGCGGATACCGGTCGACTACGCCTCGCATTCCGCGCAGGTCGAGGAGCTTCGCGACGAACTGCTGGCCGCGCTGGCCGGCATCGAGCCGCGCGAGCCGGAGATCCCGTTCCTGTCGACGTGCGGCGGTGGCGCGCTGGATGCCGAGTACTGGTATCGCAACCTGCGGGAGACTGTGCAGTACGACCCGGTCGTTCGTGGGCTGGCCGACCGCGTTCTGCTGGAGATCAGCCCGCATCCGGTGCTGCTGACCGGATTCGGCACGCTCCGCCGCGACGACGGCGGGCCGGACCGGTTCCGGACGTCCGCCGCGCAGCTGTGGGTGCGGGGCGTCGAGGTCGGCTGGCGCTTCAGCGGGCGGAAGGTCGATCTGCCCACCTATGCGTTCCAACGTCAGCGCTACTGGTTGGAAGCCAGGGGCGAGGCCGGGCATCCGTTGCTGGGCAAGGGCGTCGAGCTGGCGGACACGGGCGCGAAGGTGTTCACCAGGCGGTTCTCGCTGTGGACCATGCGGTGGCTGGCTGATCACGCGGTGTCCGGGACGGTTCTGCTGCCTGGCACGGCGTTCGTCGAGATGGCCCTCACGGCGGCGGACGAGACCGGCCACGCGGCCGTCGACGAACTCGTCATCGAAGCGCCGCTGGTCCTGCCGGAGCGCGGCGATGTCGAGGTGCAGGTCGTCGTTGGTCCGGACGGCGCCCTCACCGTGCACAGCCGGGTTGGCGAGACCTGGCAACGGCACGCGAGCGGTGTGCTGACCTCCGCGACCACACCGGAGTCGTTCGACCTGACCGAGTGGCCGCCCGTCGGTGCTGTTGCCGTGGACCTCGGCGGGGTGTACGACGCGTTGGCTGCGCGCGGTTACGAGTACGGGCCGGCTTTTCAGGGGCTGACCGCGTTGTGGCGGCGGGGAGACGAGATCTTCGCCGATGTCCGTCTCCCGGGCGAACTCGGTGAGTTCGGCGTGCATCCGGCGCTGCTGGACGCGGCCCTGCACCCGATCGCCGTCGCCGGCTGGGGAGAGACGGAGCCAGGACAAGCACTTCTGCCGTTCTCGTGGAACGGCGTCGAGCTGGCCGCGACCGGTGCATCCTACGTCCGCGTGCGGTTGACCCGTGGCGCAGACGGCATCGCGGTCCAGCTGGCGGACGGCGCCGGGCTGCCGGTCGCGACGGTGAAGTCGTTGGTGCTGCGAGCTGTTCCGATCGCGGACCTGGCGCCGGTGGCGTCGGTCGACTCGCTGTACCGCGTCTCGTGGACGCCCATCGCGCTGCCTGAGACGGGCGAGATGCCGGATGACGTCGTGGTGGTGTCGCCGGACAACGTTCACGCTGCCTTGGCGCAGCTGCAGCAGTGGATCGGCGCGGACTCCAGGTTGGTCGTGTTGACCAGCGGAGCCGTCGACCCGGACGACCCCGATCTCGACGGTGCCGCGGTGTGGGGCCTGGTGCGGTCGGCGCAGTCCGAGCACCCCGGCCGGATCTTCCTCGTCGACGGTGACGAGTCCTGGCTGCCTGCGGCGCTCGCGTCCGGTGAGCCGCAGCTGATGATCCGCGACGGTCAGGCATACGTGCCAAGGCTTCAGCGCGCTCAAACGTCCACATCGGACGCCTTCTTCGACCCTGAAGGCACGGTGCTGATCACCGGCGGCACCGGCGCGCTCGGCAGCCTGCTCGCCCGGCACCTCGTCGAGACTTACGGCGTCCGGCACGTCGTGCTTGCCGGCAGGCGAGAGGTCGCCCCCGAGCTGGGGGGCGTCGCCTGCGACGTCGCCGACCGAGATCAACTGGCCGAGTTGCTGGAGCGGATCGAACCCCCGCTGACCGCCATCGTGCACGCCGCCGGCGTTCTCGACGACGGTGTGATCACCTCGTTGACCCCTGAACGCTTGGACTCGGTGCTGCGCCCGAAGGTCGCCGCCGCGCTGCACCTGCACGAGCTGGCGCCGGACGTGCCGTTGATCCTGTTCTCGTCCGTGGCGGGGGTGTTCGGCAGCCCAGGCCAGGGCAACTACGCGGCCGCCAACGCCTTTCTGGACGCCCTGGCGCAGTACCGCCGTGCGCGCGGCCTGCCCGCGGTGTCGATCGCCTGGGGTCTGTGGGCGCGGACCAGCGCGATGACCGCTCACCTCGCCGACATCGGCACCCGCGACAACACCGTGGCGATGGCCGACGAGACCGGCCTCGCGCTGTTCGACGCGGCACTGCGCGGCGGGGAGGCCACGTTCGTCGCGGCGCGGCTCGACCTGCGGTCCGCGGCGAACCCGTTGCTGCGCGGCCTGGTCCGCACGCGCCGGTCCGCCCGCGACACCGACACCGCGCACGGCCTGGCTCAGCGCCTGCGCACGCTCTCCTTGGCGGAGCAGCAACGCGTCCTGCTGGATCTGGTGCGTGCTGGCGTTGCTGCCGTCCTCGGTCATGCGCCGGACGCCATCTCACCCAGTCGTGCCTTCAGCGAGCTCGGCTTCGACTCGCTGACTGCCGTCGAGCTCCGCAACCGTCTGTCGGCCGCCACGGATGTCCGGTTGCCGGCGACGTTGGTCTTCGACCACCCCACTCCGCTCGCTCTTGCCGAACGGCTGCGGGAGTCGTTGCTCGATGTGCGCGCGGTTTCTGTTGTTGCGCAACGGGTTGCGTCGGACGAGCCGATCGCGATCGTGGGGATGGCGTGCCGGTATCCGGGTGGGGTTCGTTCGCCGGAAGACCTGTGGGACCTGGTGTTGAACGAGGTCGACGCGATCGGCTCGTTTCCGGTGGACCGCGGCTGGGACGTCGACGCGCTCTACGACCCGGATCCGGACCGGCCCGGCAAGTCGTCCGCTCGGCACGGCGGGTTTCTGCACGACGCCGGGTTGTTCGATGCGGCGTTCTTCGGGTTGTCGCCTCGTGAGGCGTTGGCGATGGATCCGCAGCAGCGGTTGTTGTTGGAGGTTTCGTGGGAGGTGTTGGAGCGGGCGGGGATTGATCCGTTGTCGTTGCGCGGCAGTCAGACTGGCGTGTTCACCGGCGTGATGTACCACGACTACGCGTCGCGGCTCGACTCGATCCCGGCGGATGTCGAGGCTTATCTGGGTCTTGGCACTGCGGGCAGCGTTGCTTCCGGTCGGGTTGCGTACTCGCTCGGTCTCGTAGGGCCGGCTGTCACGGTCGACACCGCGTGCTCGTCTTCTTTGGTGGCATTGCACTGGGCGGCGCAGGCGCTCCGGAACGGTGAGTGCTCGCTCGCGCTGGCCGGTGGTGTTGCGGTGATGTCGACTCCTGCCACGTTCATCGAGTTCAGCCGGCAGCGGGGGTTGGCTCCGGATGGTCGCTGCAAGGCTTTCGCCGCTTCGGCTGATGGGACCGGCTGGTCTGAGGGTGTCGGTGTGTTGCTGGTGGAACGGCTTTCCGATGCTCAGCGCAACGGGCATCAGGTGCTGGCCGTTCTGCGTGGGTCGGCTGTCAACTCCGACGGGGCCTCGAACGGGTTGACTGCGCCTCATGGGCCGTCGCAGCAGCGCGTCATCCGTGCGGCGCTGGCTTCGGCTGGGTTGACCGGCGCCGATGTGGATGCCGTCGAAGCTCATGGCACTGGCACGGTTCTCGGCGATCCGATTGAGGCGCAGGCGATTTTGGCCACCTACGGCCAAGACCGTGCTGAGCCGGTGTGGCTGGGGTCGTTGAAGTCGAACATCGGGCATGCGCAGGCTGCCGCTGGTGTTGGTGGTGTGATCAAGATGGTGCAGGCGATGCGGCACGGGGTCCTGCCGGCCACCTTGCACGTGGATTCGCCCTCGCCGCACGTGGATTGGTCTGCCGGTGCGGTCGAGTTGCTGATGGGGTCGAGGGAGTGGCCGGAGGTGGGTCGGCCGCGTCGTTCGGCGGTGTCGTCGTTTGGCGTGTCGGGAACGAACGCGCACGTGATCTTGGAGTCTGCGGGTGCTCCGGATTTGTCAGACCCGCTTGGGATGATTGGAGTGGGGACCCGATCCCCCCAGGGGGCCGGTCAATCGGGATCGATTCCGAGGCCGCTTGTGGTGTCGGCGAGGAGTGCGGAGGCGTTGCGGGCGCAGGCTGGGCGGCTTGCGGGCTTGGACGTCGATCCGGTTGATCTCGGGTATTCGCTCGTGACCACGCGGGCGGCGTTGGAGCGCCGGGCCGTGGTGATCGGGGACGGGCTCGACGCGTTGGCGGCTGGGGTGGTGAGCCCGCACGTCGTGGAGGGCGTCGCGGTGGCGGGGCGGCGGGTGGCGTTCCTGTTCAGCGGGCAGGGCAGTCAGCGGCCGGGCATGGGGCGGGAGCTGTACGAGGCGTTCCCGGTGTTCGCGAAGGCGTTCGACGAGGTGTGCGCGCGGCTGGATCCCTTGATGGGATGTGGGTTGCGCGAGGTGGTGTTCGGCGGCGGGTCGTTGGAACAGACCGCGCACACGCAGGCGGCGCTGTTCGCGGTCGAGGTCGCGTTGTTCAGGCTTGTCGAGGCGTTCGGGGTGCGGCCGGACTTCCTGGCCGGGCACTCGATCGGCGAGTTGGCGGCGGCGCACGTCGCTGGGGTGTTGTCGTTGGAGGACGCGGCGACGTTGGTTGCGGCGCGCGGGACGTTGATGCAGGCCCTGCCTGCGGGTGGCGCCATGGTGGCGGTTCAGGCGAGTGAGCAGGAAGTCCTGCCGTTGCTGACTCGGCGGGTGGACATCGCGGCGGTGAACGGGCCCGACGCCGTCGTGATCTCCGGCGATGAGGCCGAGGTGCGGGCGATCGTCGCGCGGTTCGACGGACGGAAGACGAAGCGGCTCGATGTCAGTCATGCGTTCCACTCGCCGTTGGTGGAGCCGATGCTGGAGGAGTTCCGGCGGGTCGCGGAAGGGCTGACCTACCGGGCGCCGTCGATTCCGCTGGCGGCTGGCGATGTCTCGTTCGCGGAGTACTGGGTGGAGCACGTGCGTCGGGCCGTGCGGTTCGGGGATGCCGTGCGTGCCATGGCGGACGAAGGTGTGACCGCGTTCCTGGAACTGGGACCGCGCGGTGTTCTCGCTGCGGCTGCCGCGGACAACCTGTCCTCAGTGGACAGCAACGTGTTCGCCACTACAGGGACCGAGCCGGTGGCGTTCGTGACGGCGCTGTCCGAGCTGTACGCGCGGGGTGTGCCGGTCGAGTGGGCGCGTTTCTTCGACGGAACAGGTGCGCGGCGGATCGATCTGCCCACGTACGCCTTTCAGCACGAGCGGTATTGGTTGGACGGCTCGGTGGCGGAGGTGGCTGCGGTTGAGGTGCCCGTGGCCGATGTGCTCGATCTGGTGCGCGCGCACGCTGCTGTGGTGCTGGGGCATGAGAGTCCGGATGCCGTAGATCCAGCTCGGGCGTTCACGGAGTTCGGATTCGACTCGTTGATGGCGGTTCAGCTGCGGAACCGGCTTGCGGCGGCTACCGGTGTGGCGTTGCCGGCCACGCTGCTGTTCGACTATCCGACGCCGTTGGCGCTGGCTGAGCATCTGCGCGGTGGGCGGCCTGTCGAGGCGGCTGTCTCACGTGTCGTGGACGAGCCGATTGCGATCGTGGGGATGGCGTGCCGGTATCCGGGTGGGGTGCGGTCGCCGGAGGACCTGTGGCGTCTGGTGGCTGACGGTGGCGAGGCGATCAGTGGGCTGCCGTCGGGTCGTGGCTGGGATCTGTCTGACGAGCAGTCTTACGTCCGCGCGGGTGGGTTCTTGCACGACGCGGGGGAGTTCGACGCGGAGTTCTTCGGTGTCAATCCGCGTGAGGCGTTGGCGATGGATCCGCAGCAGCGGTTGTTGCTGGAGGTTTCGTGGGAGGTGCTGGAGCGCGCGGGGATCGATCCGTTGTCGTTGCGCGGCAGTCAGACGGGCGTGTTCACCGGTGTCGTCTACCACGACTACGCGTCTCGCGGTTACGAGCGCGCGCCCGAAGAGGTTTCCGGCTACCTCGGGACCGGTGGGGCGGCGAGCGTGGCTTCCGGGCGGGTGGCTTACACGTTCGGATTCGAGGGGCCGGCGGTCACGGTCGACACGGCTTGTTCTTCTTCTTTGGTTGCCTTGCATTGGGCTGCGCAGGCGCTGCGTAACGGCGAGTGCTCGCTGGCTCTGGCCGGTGGTGCGACTGTGATGCCGACGCCGATCGCATTCGCTGAGTTCTCACGCCAACGCGCGTTGGCTCCTGACGGGCGGTGCAAGCCGTTTGCTGCGGCTGCTGATGGCACTGCTTGGGCAGAGGGCGTTGGCGTGTTGTTGGTGGAGCGGCTTTCTGATGCTTTGCGCAACGGGCATGAGGTGCTCGCGGTGCTGCGCGGGTCTGCGGTGAACCAGGACGGTGCTTCTAACGGGTTGACTGCGCCTCACGGGCCTTCGCAGCAGCGGGTGATTCGTGCGGCGCTGGCCTCGGCGGGGCTTTCGGGTGCGGATGTCGATGTTGTCGAAGCGCATGGGACGGGGACGGCGCTCGGTGATCCGATTGAGGCTCAGGCTTTGTTGGCGACGTATGGGCAGGGGCGGGAGGTTCCGCTGTGGCTGGGGTCGTTGAAGTCGAACATCGGGCACTCGCAGGCCGCCGCTGGTGTTGGTGGCGTGATCAAGATGGTGCAGGCAATGCGGTACGGGGTGTTGCCGGCGACCTTGCACGTTGATGCGCCTTCGCCGCATGTGGATTGGTCGGCTGGGGCCGTTGAGTTGTTGACGTCGTCGCGGCCGTGGCCGGAGGTGGGTCGGCCGCGGCGGTTCGCGGTGTCGTCGTTCGGGATGAGCGGCACGAACGCGCACGTGATCTTGGAAGGTCCGAGTGCTCCGGAATTGTCAGACCCGCTTGGGATGATTGGAGTGGGGACCCGATCCCTCCAAGGGGCCGGTCAATCGGGATCGATTCCGCACGGGGCGGGTCCGGCTGAGGGCGATGCGGCGGGCCCGGCGGATGCTGCCGAGTGCGGCGCGGCGGTGGTGCCGGAGAGCGGCACGGCGGACCCAGCCGAGCGCGACGTGGCGGTGGTGCCGGAGAGCGGCGCGGCAGATCCGGCCTGGAGTGACACTGCGGAACCGGCCAAGAGCGGCGCGACAGACCTGGCCGAGTGCGACGCTGCGGGAGCGGCCGAGAGCGCGCGGGCGGTGCCGTTGGTGGTGTCGGCCAAGTCCGAGGCCGCGTTGCGGGCGCAGGTTGAGCGGGTTGTGGAGTTCGTGCGGCGTCCCGGGGTTGAGCCAGTGGACGTTGGCGGCACGCTTGCCGGGCGGTCGGTGTTCCGGCATCGGGCGGTGTTGGCGCAGGACGGTGTGGAGATAGCCGCCGGAACCACTGACGAGGCCGGGCGGGTGGCGTTCGTGTTTCCCGGGCAGGGTTCGCAGTGGGTTGGCATGGGCGTGGAGCTGCTCCAGAGTGCGCCGGTGTTCGCCGAGCGGATGGCGGAGTGTGCGGCTGCGCTGAGGCCGTGGGTGGACTGGGACCTGTTCGAGGTGCTTGAGGACGCTGAGGCGCTGGAGCGGGTTGACGTTGTGCAGCCGGTGTTGTGGGCGGTGATGGTGTCGTTGGCCGCGCTGTGGCGGGCGTACGGGGTTGAGCCGCAGGCGGTCGTTGGGCATTCGCAGGGGGAGATCGCGGCGGCGGTCGTGGCGGGTGCGTTGTCCGTTGTGGACGGTGCGCGGGTGGTGTGCTTGCGCAGCAAGGCGATCACCGCGTTGGCTGGTACGGGCGGCATGGTGTCGGTCGCGTTGCCGGAGGACCGGGCGGCTGAGCTGGCGCAACGGTGGCAGGTGCACGTTGCGGCGGTCAACGGGGCCGCGGCCACTGTCGTCGCGGGGGAGCCGCAGGCGTTGGCGGGGTTGTTGGCTGCTTGCGAGGCGGAGGGGGTGCATGCGCGGCGGATTTCGGTGGATTACGCGTCGCACACTCCGCACGTTGAAGCGGTTCGAGAGGAGATTCTCGCGGCCCTGCGCGGGATTGAACCGCGTGCGACGAAGGTCGCCTTCTACTCGACGTTGACGGGGGAGCGGTTCGACACCGCTGGGCTTGATGCTGAGTACTGGTACGAGAACCTGCGCAACACGGTGCGGTTCGAGCAGGCCACGCGGAGGCTTGGCGAGGACGGGCACGGGTTGTTCGTCGAGGTCAGTTCGCATCCCGTGCTCACCGTCGGGATCGAGGCAGGGGTTGCGGTCGGGTCGCTGCGGCGGGACGACGGCGGGTGGGATCGGTTTGTGGCGTCGTTGGCGCAGGCGTGGGTTGGCGGGGCGGACGTTGAGTGGGCGCGGTGCTTTGAAGGTGCGCGGCGGGTGGATGTGCCCACGTATGCGTTCCAGCGGGAGCATTTCTGGTTGGACACGCCGCGCGTGGACGTTGCGGCGGCGGGGCTTGCGGCGCCTGGACATCCGTTGCTGGGGGCGGTGACCAGCCTTGCGGACAGCGACGGGTTGCTGTTCACGAGCAGGCTTTCGTTGGCGACGCATCCGTGGTTGGCGGATCACGCTGTGCTCGGGTCGGTGTTGTTGCCCGGGACCGCGTTTCTGGAGTTGGCGTTGCGGGCGGCGCAGGAGGCCGGGTGTGACCTGGTCGAGGAGCTGACCATCTCGGCGCCGCTGGTGCTGCCGGCGGACGAGGCGGTTCAGCTGCAGGTTGCGGTCGGTGGGCCCGACGACACCGGTAGGCGCACGGTTGCGGTGTATTCGCGGGTCGCGAACGGTGCGTGGGTTTGTCATGCCGACGGGGTGCTGGGTTCCGGGGACGCGGGGCCGCTGAGGATTGACGAGTGGCCGCCGGGCGGGGAGGAGATCGCGGTCGGGGACCTGTACGAACGGTTGGGCGCCATCGGGTTTGCCTATGGGCCGCGGTTCCAGGGGTTGCAACGGGTTTGGCGGCGTGGGGACGAGGTCTTCGCCGAGGTTCGGTTGCCTGAGGTGGATGCCGGGTTCGGGCTGCATCCGGCGCTGCTTGACGCGGCGCTGCACGCGATCGTCCTGGGTGGACTCGATGGCGGTGGCGGTGAGGGCAGGTTGCCGTTCGCCTGGAGCGGTGTGTCGTTGGACGCGGTGGGAGTGTCGGTGTTGCGGGTGCGGTTGGTCTCGGTCGGGGCCGATGCGGTCTCGCTGAGCGCGGTTGATGAGGCTGGGCGCGCGGTTGTGAGCGTGGAGTCGTTGGTGATCCGGCCCGTTTCGGCTGACCAGCTCGGTGTTGCGCCCGAGTCGCTGTATGCGGTGCAGTGGACGCCCGTTCCCGTCTCGCCCGCTGAGCTCACGACGCGGGTGGTGGAGCTCCGGCACGACGACGTGCGGACGGCGGTTCACGAGACCTTGGCGCTGTTGCAGGAATGGGTTGCCGGCGAACAGGAACCGCTCGTGCTCGTCACGCGGAACGCCACCGGGGAGGAACCGGATCTGGCCGGCGCCGCGGTCTGGGGTCTCGTGCGGTCGGCGCAGTCGGAGAACCCCGGCAAGATCGTGCTGGTCGACGCTGACGAGGTGCCGCATCGGTTGTTGGGTGCGGCGGTGGCGACCGGTGAGCCGCAGCTTGCGTTGCGGGGTAACGAAGTGCTGGTGCCGCGGTTGGCGCGGGCCACCGTTGCGGAGCAGGTCGTGCGGTTTGACGGGACCGTGCTGATCACCGGCGGCACTGGCACGCTCGGGCGGTTGGTGGCGCGGCATCTCGTTGCGGAGCACGGTGTGCGGGTGGTTCTGGCCAGCCGGCGAGGGGTGGTCGCGGCGCCGGAGCCCGGTGTCACGGCGGTGGCGTGCGATGTGGCGGACCGGGCCGCGCTTGAGCGGTTGCTGGCGGAGACGTCGGTGGACGCTGTTGTGCACATGGCGGGCACGTTGGACGACGGTGTGATCTCGTCGCTGACGGCCGAGCGCGTCGACGGGGTGTTGCGGCCGAAGGTTGATGGGGCGTGGCACTTGCACGAGCTGTTGCCGGATGTGCCGATGGTGTTCTTCTCGTCGGCGGCGGGCACGTTCGGTGGGCCTGGGCAGGCGAACTATGCGGCGGCGAACGCGTTCTTGGACGCGTTGGCTGCGCGTCGGCAGGCGCGTGGGATTCCGGCTGTGTCGCTGGCGTGGGGGTTGTGGGCGGACGACAGCGGGATGACCGGGCACCTCAGTGAGGCCGATCGTGCGCGCATGGCTCGTAGCGGTGTGCGGCCGTTGAGTGCGGTGGAGGGCATGCGGCTGTTCGACGCGGCTTTGCGGGCTCCGGAGGCGGTGTTGGTGCCGATGCCGCTGGACCTGGCTGCGTTGCGGGCGCAGGCGGCCTCGGGGGCACTGCATTCGTTGCTGCGCGGGTTGGTGCGGGTGCCGGCGCGGCAGGCTTCGCGGGCGCCTTTGGAGGAGACGTTGCGGACGGCTGGGGATCCGCGGCAGGTGTTGCTGGAGCTGGTGCGCTCTGAGGTGGCCGGGGTGCTGGGGCTCGGGCATCCGGGGCAGGTGCCGTCGGGCCGGACGTTCAAGGAGTTCGGGTTCGACTCGCTGACCGCGGTGGAGCTGCGCAATCGGTTGAGCGCGGCGATCGGGTTGAGGTTGCCGCCGACGCTGGTCTTCGACCATCCGAGTCCGGCGGCGCTGGCTGATCACCTGGTGGCCGAGTTGGTGCCGGATGTGGTGGAGGCATCGGACGAGCCCGACGCGATCGACGACATGGACACCGACGACCTGGTGCGGCTCGTGCTCGGCACCAGCGAGTCCTGAACCGGAGGAACACGTGGCTGAGGACCAGGTCGTCAAGGCGCTGCGCGTCGCGGTGAAGGAGAACCAGCGGCTGCAGCGGGAGAACTCGGAGTTGTTGGCGCGGTTGAACGAACCCGTCGCGATCGTCGGGATGGCGTGCCGATATCCGGGTGGGGTGCGGTCGCCGGAGGATCTTTGGCGGCTGGTCGCAGACGGGGTGGATGCTGTCGGTCCGTTTCCGTCGGATCGTGGCTGGGATTTGGAGGTGTTGTACTCGGCGGATCCTTCGGTGAGCGGCACTTGCTACACGCGATCGGGCGGGTTCTTGTACGACGCGGCTTCGTTCGACGCCGGGTTCTTCGGGATCTCGCCGCGGGAGGCGCTGGCGATCGATCCGCAGCAAAGGTTGTTGCTGGAGACGTCCTGGGAGGCGTTCGAGGACGCCGGGATCGACCCGTTGTCGTTGCGGCGCAGCAGGACCGGGGTGTTCGCCGGGGTCATGTACAACGACTACGGCTCGCGGTTGCTCGACCGGGTGCCTGCCTCGTTGGAGGGGCATCTGGGGACGGGCAGTGCGGGGAGTGTGGCTTCCGGGCGGGTGGCTTACACGTTCGGGTTCGAGGGGCCGGCGGTTTCGGTCGACACGGCTTGTTCGTCGTCGTTGGTGGCGCTGCATCTGGCGGCGCAGTCGTTGCGGGCGGGGGAGTGTTCGCTGGCTTTGGCCGGTGGGGTGGCTTTGATGGCCAGTCCGGCGGTGTTCGTGGAGTTCAGTCGGCAGGGTGGGTTGTCCGCTGATGGTCGGTGCAAGGCGTTCGGTGCTGGGGCGGATGGCACTGGGTGGGCTGAGGGTGCCGGGGTGCTGCTGCTGGAGCGGCTTTCGGATGCTCGGCGGCTTGGACATCCGGTTTTGGCGGTGGTGCGGGGGTCTGCGGTCAATTCGGATGGGGCTTCGAACGGGTTGACCGCGCCTCATGGGCCTTCGCAGCAGCGGGTGATTCGGGCGGCTTTGGCTTCGGCTGGGTTGTCTGCGGTTGATGTGGATGCTGTCGAGGCGCACGGGACCGGGACTGTTCTTGGGGATCCGATTGAGGCTCAGGCGTTGTTGGCGACTTATGGGCAGGGGCGGGAGGTTCCACTTTGGCTCGGGTCGCTGAAGTCGAACCTCGGGCATGCGCAGGCTGCCGCTGGGGTTGGTGGCGTGATCAAGATGGTGCAGGCGATGCGGCACGGGGTTTTGCCGGCGACTTTGCACGTGGATTCACCTTCGCCGCACGTCGACTGGTCGGCTGGGGCGGTCGAGCTGCTGGTGGAGTCGCGGGAGTGGCCGGAGGTGGGACGGCCGCGTCGTTCGGCGGTGTCGTCGTTCGGGGTGTCGGGCACGAACGCGCACGTGATCTTGGAGGGGGCGAGCGGCCCGGAATTGTCAGACCCGCTTGAGATGATTGGAGTGGGGACCCGATCCCCCCAAGGGGCCGGTCAATCGGGATCGATTCCGAAGGGTGCGGCGTCGGCAGAGAGCGTGCGGCCGGTGCCGTTCGTGGTGTCGGCGCGGAGCGTGAAGGCGCTGAGGGCACGGATCGCGCAAGTCGAGGAGTTCCTGGCTGGGCGGCCGGAGGTCAAGGCGGAGGATCTGGCGTTTTCGCTGGTCACGACCAGGGCGATGCTGGAGCACCGCGCGGTCCTGGTCGGTGGACCCGCTGAGGGTGCGGCTGGCGCGGTGGTCGGCGGCGAGGCCGTCGAAGGTGTGGCCGACGTCGAGGGCGATGTCTGCTTCGTGTTTCCAGGGCAGGGCTCGCAGTGGGTCGGCATGGCGGAGGAGCTGATCGCGGCCGAACCCGCGTTCGCCGCGAGGATGCGGGAGTGCGCGGAGGCACTCAGATTGCAGGTTGAGTGGGACCTGTTCGAGGTGTTGCAGCAAGCGGAGCGGCTTGAGCGGGTTGACGTGGTGCAGCCGGCGCTGTGGGCCGTGATGGTGTCGTTGGCGCATCTGTGGCGGGAGCGCGGAGTGACCCCGCAGGCGGTTGTGGGGCATTCGCAGGGGGAGATCGCGGCCGCGGTGGTCGCGGGCGCGCTGTCCGTTGAGGACGGCGCGAAGATCGTAGCGTTGCGCAGCAGGTTGATCGCCGAGAAGCTGGCGGGCCAGGGCGGCATGATGGTCGTCCGGGAGCAGCCGGACCATCCGGGGATTTCCACGGCGGCGATCAACGGGCCGACCTCGATCGTGGTGGCGGGCGACGACGAGGCGCTGGACGAGATCGAGGGTAAGCGGATCCCGGTCGACTACGCGTCGCACTCGCCCCAGGTTGAGGCGCTCCGGGAAGATCTGATTGAGCTGCTCGACGGCATCAGCCCGCGAAAAGCGGAGATTCCGTTCTTCTCGACGGTGGACGAGAAGTGGCTCGACAGCACCGAGCTCACGGCCGAGTACTGGTATCGGAACCTGCGGCAGACCGTGTTGTTCGAGTCGGCGATCCGGGCGCTCGCCGATGCGGGGCACCGGAAGTTCGTCGAGATCAGCCCGCACCCGGTGCTCACGGTCGCGATCGAGGAGACCGTCGAGCAGGACGGTGTGCCGACGGCGGTCTGCGGGACGCTCAAACGGGGCGAGGGTGGGGCGGAGCGGTTCACCAGAGCGCTGGCTGAGGCGTTCGTGCGCGGAGTCGACGTCGACTGGGCGAAGCAGTTCGCAGGAGCGCGGAAGGTCAAACTGCCGACCTATCCGTTCCAGCGGCGCCGCTACTGGCTGGACGCCACGATCACCCGGCACGTCGCCGACATCGTGCTGGACGAGCCGGAGGACACGGCTGACCTGTTCGAGTTGGTTGCGGCGGCTACGAAGGCGGTGCTCAAGCTCGAAGAAGACGACGAGTTCGATCCGGCCAGGCCGTTCAAGGACATGGGGTTCGACTCGCTGTTGTCGGTGGAGTTGCGCAACAGGCTGGTCAGGGCGACCGGGCGGCAGCTGCCGGCCAACGTCGTGTTCGACCAGCCGTCGCCGAAGCAGTTGGCTGAGTACCTCACCGAAGAGACCACCGAGAGAACGACGGACTTCGCAAAGGAAGCGGTGCTGTCGCAGGACATTCAGCCTGTGGAAGCAGCTACGGGAGAAGTTCGCGAGATCTTCCTGACGGGTGCGACGGGGTTCCTCGGGGCGTTCCTGCTGAAGGATCTCCAGGCCAGAGCACGAGTGCATTGCCTGGTGCGAGCGGAAGACCGCGCCACCGCGTTCGCCAGGTTGAAGAAGAACCTGGAGTGGTACGGACTGTGGGGCGAAGTGGACCCCGACCGCATCGAGGTGGTGCCGGGCGACCTGGCCCAGCCGCGGCTTGGGCAGACGGAAGCGCGGTTCGAAGAGTTGGCAAGGAAGATCGACGTCATCTACCACGCGGGCTCGCAGGTCAACTGGCTGCACCCGTACCAGGACCTCAAGCCCGCCAACGTCAACGGCACGGAGGAAGTCCTGAGGCTCGCGGCAAAGAGCACGATCCCGGTGCACCACGTGTCCACGACCGGAGTCTTTGCGGCAGCAGGACACCACAGGACGAACGCGGAGACCGGACCGCCGCAAGACCTCAAGACCGGCTACCAGCAGAGCAAGTGGGTTGCGGAAAAGCTGGTGCAGCAGGCGAAGGAACGCGGCATACCGGTCACCGTCCACCGGCCGGACACGGTGTGCGGCAGCCAGAGCAACGGTGCCTGCCAGGCCAACGACTTCGTGTGGCTGAGCCTCAAAGGTTGCCTGCAGGCACAAGCCGTGCCGGAAGACGCGAAGGCACTCTTCACGCTCGCGCCCGTCGACTACGTGAGCGCGGCCATCACGAACCTGCAGGACGGCACCTATCACCTCTACAACCCCGAACCCGTCAGCCTCCAGACGATGATCGAACGCCTGAAACACCACGGATACCGGATCGACGAGGTGCCGCGCGAGCAGTGGAACGAGAAGGTCCGCAGCGACCCCGACAACGCCGCGAACGCCCTGCTGGACGTGTTCACCGAGGTCACGCAGGCAGAGCAGCTGCACATCACCTACGACGTCGAAGAGACCGAACGCGCCGGCTTCCCGTGCCCGCCGATCACCAACGAGCTGCTCGACACCTACATCCGGTTCTTCCAGCGCACCGGCTACTTCCCCGAGGTGGAGCGATGACGCGCGAGCTCAGGGACTGCCTCGGCCACTTCGCCACCGGCGTCACCGTCGTCACGAGTGAGATCGACGGGCAGAAGCACGGCGCCACGGTCAACTCCTTCACCGCGGTGTCGCTGGATCCGCCGCTGGTGCTGGTGTCGCTCGACCGCACGAGCAAGGCGGGCAGGCACCTCGGCGACCGGCCGTTCGTCGTCAACGTGCTCAAGGAAGGGCAGAGCGACCTGGCGATGCACTTCGCGGGCAGGCCGACCGCGCGACCCATCAGGTGGGACGGGACGAAGCTCGCCGAAGCGTTGGCGCACATCGTGTGCGAGCCGTGGCGCAGCTACGACGGCGGCGATCACGTGTTGTTCCTCGGCAGGGTCAAGGAGATCGGTACGAGTCAAGGAGATCCGTTGCTGTTCTACCGCGGTGCGTTCACGAAGAGAGGAGCATGACCATGTCCCAGCAACGGGTGACCCGGCCGCTGAACGGCGAGGAGTACCTGGAGAGCCTGCGCGACGGCAGGGAGGTCTGGCTCCACGGCGAGCGGGTCAAGGACGTCACGGAGCACCCGGCGTTCCGGAACTCCGCACGGATGGCCGCGCGGCTCTACGACTCGCTGCACGACCCGGACTTCCAGAGCACCGCGACCGACACCGGCAGCATCGGGCTCACTCACCCGTTCTTCCGCACGCCGCGCAGCAAGGAGGACCTCAAAGCCGACCGGGACGCCATCGCCGCGTGGGCCAGGATGACGTACGGCTGGATGGGCCGCAGCCCCGACTACAAGGCGGCGTTCTTCGGCACGCTCGGAGCCAACGCCGAGCTGTACGAACCGTTCGGGGACAACGCCAGAAGGTGGTACCGGGAGTCGCAGGAGAAGGTCCTGTACTGGAACCACGCGCTGGTCAACCCACCGGTCGACCGCGATCGTCCGCCGCACGAGGTCAAAGACGTGTTCGTGCACGTCGAGGAGGAGAAGGACGACGGCCTGATCGTCAGCGGTGCCAAGGTGGTGGCGACCGGGAGTGCGATCACGCACTTCAACCTCGTGGCGCACTACGGGCTTCCGGTCAAGGACAAGGAGTTCGCGCTCGTCTGCGCGGTGCCGATGGGGGCGCCGGGGCTGAAGCTCATCTGCCGCCAGTCCTACGAGATGGCGGCGACCAGCCCGTTCGACTACCCGCTGTCGAGCAGGTTCGACGAGAACGACACGATCTTCGTGCTGGACCGGGTGAAGATCCCGTGGGAGAACGTGTTCAGCTACGGCGACCCGGAGAAGGTCAACACGCTCATCCCGAACTCCGGGCTGGTGCACCGGATGACGTTCCACGGCTGCACGCGGCTCGCGGTCAAGCTCGACTTCCTGGCCGGGTTGCTGCTCAAGGGCGTGGAAGCGACCGGCACCAAGGACTTCCGCGGCATCCAGACCCGCGTCGGCGAGGTGCTGGCCTGGCGCAACATGTTCTGGGCGCTCACCGACGCGATGATCAACGAACCGGACCCGTGGCACGGCGACGCGCTGCTGCCGAAGCTCGACTACGCGATGTCGTACCGGTGGTTCATGACCCTCGGCTACCCGCGGGTCAAGGAGATCATCATGCAGGACCTCGGCAGCGCGCTGATCTACCTGCCGTCCAGCACGAAGGACTTCGACTCGCCCGAGCTGCGGCCGTACCTGGACAGGTACGTGCGCGGCAGCAACGGGATGGACGCCGTCGAGCGGGTCAAGCTGATGAAGCTCATCTGGGACTCCATCGGCACCGAGTTCGGGGGCCGGCACGAGCTCTACGAACGCAACTACTCCGGCAACCACGAGGGCGTCCGCGCGGAGCTGCTCTTCGCCGCGCAGCAGTCCGGGACGACGGACGAGCTCAAGGGCTTCGCCGAGCAGTGCATGGCCGAGTACGACCTGAACGGCTGGACCGTGCCCGATCTGATCAACCCGTGAGAGGTGTGCAATGGCAGTCGACAACGAGCTGTACAACGAACCGGGCACGTGGTGGGACGACGACCGGCCGATGGCCACACTGCTCGCCCTGACCGTGGCGCGCTTCGGCTACTTCCAGCAGGCCTTGAAGAAGCACGGCGTGAGCCTCGAAGGCAAGCGCGTGCTGGACATCGGTTGCGGTGGCGGGTTGCTCGCGGAGGAGTTCGCCAAGGCCGGCGCGCACGTCACGGGGATCGACCCGTCGCTGGAATCCCTTGAGGCCGCCCGGATCCACGCGAAACAGAGCGGGCTGGACATCGAGTACCGGCACGGCATCGCGGAGGAGGTGCCGTTCGCGGACGACGAGTTCGACCTCGTCTACTGCTGCGACGTGCTGGAGCACGTGTCCGATGTGGACAAGTCCGTCAGCGAGGCGGCCAGGGTGCTCAAACCGGGCGGCTACTACCTGTTCGACACGATCAACCGCACCGCCAAGTCGAAGATCATCATGATCAAGCTGTTCCAGGAGTGGTCCGCGTTCCGCTGGGCGCCCCGCGATCTGCACGACTGGGACAAGTTCGTCACGCCGGAGGAGCTGGAACGGTCGCTCACCAGGCACGGGCTCAGGAACGAGGAGTTCGTCGGGTTCGTACCCGGACGGCACCCGCTGAAAGTGCTGTCCCTGTTGCGGCAGCGGGCGAAGGGCCGGCTCAGCTACGGCGAGATGGGCCGGCAGATGCAGATCACCGTCTCCCGCACCGACATCTCGGGTGGCTACGGCGGCCACGCCCAGAAGATCAAGTGAGAGGAACAGACATGTACGTCTTCACCTGCCTGTACCACCACCCTGCCGACCCTCAGGCGTTCGACGACCACTTCTTCACGGTGCACGCGCCGCTGGCCCGCAAGGTCGTCGAGCTGGGCCTGCGCAGCGCCACCGCGACCAAGCTCGACCCGAACCCGGACGGCACTCCGCCGCCGTTCTACATCAAGGTCGACATCACCGCCGACTCCGCCGAGGCGCTGCAGGCCGCGATGAGCACCCCGGAAGGCCAGGCCGCTCAGCAGGACATGGCGAACTTCGCGGGCGCGGGCTTCGTGATGTTCACCGGTGAGGTCGTCGACGAAATCCTGCCGGGAGGTCTCGCCGGTACCTGATGTCCAGCTTCCGGTAGACGCGCGTGAGGTGTTGCTCGACCGTGCTGGTCGTGACGAACAGCTTGCGCGCGATCTCCCGGTTGGTGTGACCGTCGGCGGCCAGGGCGGCGACCCTGCGTTCCGCCGCGGTCAGCGCCACGAGGTCGGGCACCGGCAGTTCGTCGGGGAGCAGGCTGTCGCGCAACGGCCCGGCATCGCACTCCCGCGCGATGTGCCACGCCCGCCGCGCGATCATCCGGCCTCTCGGATTCCGGCCGAGGCTGGTGGCGAGCTCGGCCAGCGCGTGCGCCAGCCCGAACCGGTCACCGCGCTCCTCCAGGATCTCGGCGGACTCCGCGAGCATTTGTGCCCGGACACCTGGCTCCTGCAGGGAAGCCAATACGCGCAACGAAAGCCCGTGTGTGCGTGATCGCCGGGTGGTCAGCGTGAGCTGGTCGACGAGCAGTCGCCGCGCGCGTTCGGGCGAACCGAGGCCAAGCAACGCCTGCGCGGAACACACCCGCCACGGCACCACACCGGGATGGTCCTGGCCCCACGAACGCATCAGCTCACCGCACCGCGTGAAGTCGGTCAAAGCGGCGTCGGGCCGTTCGGTCGCGAGGTGGTGCTCGCCGCGCGCGTGCAGGTAGTGCAGCCCGAACCTGGTCTGGAACGCCATCTCCGGCACGGGCTGCGCCGCGTACTCACTGGCCTCGCCGTGTTGACCGCTGCGAGTGCACGCGAGGATCAAGCAGCTCAACGGCAGGACGACCGCGATGCCCCAGGCGGGTGCCGACAGGAGCCCGAGGGCGGTGCCGGCCAACCTCGAACAAGCCCGCAGATCACCCTGGCGCAACGCGACTTCCGCTCGGACGCCGGAGAACACCGCTTGCCACGTCACGTGTTCACCGGCCTGTTCCAGCAGCCGGTCACACCACGCCGCTGCGCTCTCCAGCCGGTCGGCGTAGATCAACGTCAGCAGCGCGAACACCGCCACCCACGGCAGGTCGCCGGTGAGCCGAGAGCCTCGCAGCACCGCCTCGGCGCGGCTCGCGGCGGTGTCGTCACCGTGGAGCAGCGAGGTCAGCGGCGAGTCGGAAGGGCGCCAGCGGGCCAGCGCCGGGTGTGCGGACGCCAGCCACCGCTCGACGTTCGAGTCGTTGTCCTGCAACAGATCGTCGACGTCCTGGCCGTGCCACAGCAGCTGGCTCACCACCGCCTCACCCTTGAGGTGACCTGCCTGCATCGCCTCGCGCAACGTGGGGAGATGCCGAGCGGCGACCAGCGGATTCGACCGGAACTCCAGCTGGGCCAGATCCAAGGTGACTTCAGCCCGTTCCGAAGAGTCCCCAGAGGACTTCCGGGCGAGTTCCAGGCAGCGCGACGCGAAGGCGGTCCGCCGACCGGCACGCGCGGCCGCCGCCCGCAGCACCGGGACCACCCATTCGGCCCGGCCCGGCGCTCCCTCAAGCAGGTGGCAGGCAACGATGTCCGCGGTTTCGCCCTGCTCGTGCAGCATCCGCGCCGCGCGGGCGTGGAGGATGGCGCGTTGTGACAGTGTCGTGCAGGCCAGCACCGTGTCCCGCGTGCCGGGGTGCCGGAACCGGCACTCGTCGACCAACCCGGCCGAGGACAGGACCCGCAGGGCGTGTGTGACCGCGCGCGGATCGACCCTGGTCAGCCTGCTGATCGCAGTCGGCGACGCGAACCCGCCGAGCAGTGCGATCGCCTGCGCGGTGTGCCGGACCACCGGTCCACCGTGATGCAGGCAGCGCGACACGGCCGCGGGCAGGTCGTCCTCGGCCAAGGCGCGCACCAGCAACGGATTGCCGCGGCTCAGCGCGTGGATCCGGGCGGCGTCGCGATCTCCGGCCAGCGACGCGACGCCGTGCAACGTCAACGGCTCCAGGACCACGGACGTGCACAGCGGTAGGCGGAGGAGCTCCAGGCGGAACGGCGATCGCACCTCAGGCGGCTGCGCGGACTCGGTGCACACGACCATCACCCGCGCCGACCGCACCCGGCGGATCAGCGACAGCAGGCAGTTCAGCGACGGCTGGTCGGCCAGGTGCACGTCGTCGACGCCGATCACCAACGGTGTCCGTTCGGCCAGCTCCAGCATCCTGAGGCAGAGTGCGCGGGCGGAGAGCAGCCCGTGCGCCGAAACGGCTGTGTCGTGCAGGATCTGGCTGAGCACCCCGAACCGCAGGCCGCGCTCGGCCCACGAGCCCGCCACGCTGACGAAAGTCGCTCCCGTGGAGGTCGCCCGGTCCGCGAAGGCCTGCAGCAGTGCGGTTTTGCCACTGCCGAGCGCACCGCTGACCAGCGCGACCCGTCCCCGGCCCGCCAGGCAGTCGGCGAGCAGCCGGTCAAGACGAGTCAACTGCTCTTCCCGCTCAACCAGCCTCATCAGCCGGTCCTCCTGGCGCCGCGCACCGCCGTTGGGGTTACGCCGTTGACAGAGAATGACTCCGTCTCAAGCTAAAGTGACGATCTTGCGCTGTCACGGCACGAGGTTCATTTGGTACCAACTGTCCGGTAATTCGTCACTCGGCGGATTTGGTGTCGCGGAAGATGATCCAGCGCATGACGCTGTACATGAACGCGGCCTCGCAGGCGCCGGCGATGATGCGGGACAGGTGGTACTGCACGCCGATCGCGGTCAGCGCGCTGCCGACGCCGAGGATGAACGCCAGGTAGTTGATCAGGATCGCCACCGCGTACAAGCCGGCCTGCGGGCCGACCGGCGCGTGCGAGCGGAAGTTCAGCGCGCGGTTGAGCACGAAGCTCAGTCCGAACGCGATCACGTACGCGACCGTGAAGGCGATCGGCACCGGCAGACCCAGGCCGCTGCGGAACAACGTGAGCAGCAGCAGGTCGATGCCGAAAGTGAAGCCGTTGATCAATGCGAAGCCGAGGAAGCTCGGGGCGACAACGCGGGACAGACCGAACGGCAGCCACCTCACCACGACTTCCATCAAGGCGTGAAACCGTTGCCCCAAGTCGGTTTCGTGGTCACTCAAGGTGGTGTGCTCCCCGCCGGTCATGGCACCACATTTCCACGACTGGAGTAGTGGAACCCGACGAATCGCCCACGCCTTGCCAGGCTGTCCGCAGGAGTTCAGCCGGCGTTCACCCTGCGCCACCGGGTCGGGCTCACGCCGTGCAGCTTGCCGAACGTCCGGGCGAAGTAGCCCGCGTCGGGGAAACCCACCTGCCGCCCGATGTCGCTCACCGGCAGTTCCGTCACCGCCAGCAGTCGTCGCGCCTGGACCATCCGCCGCTCGGTGATCCACTCCTGCACGGTCCTGCCGGTCCGCTTGCGCACCGTCGAGGTGAGATGGCCGGGGGAGATGCTGACGGCGGCCGCGACCTCGCGCAGTGACAACGGTTCCGGGTAGCGGCGCTCGATCACCTCGAACACCTCGGCGAGCAGCGGCTCCGCGTTCTCCCGCAGATCGCCGACCACGTCCGCGGCCAGCCGGGAGACGCCGACCAGCAGCAACACCAGATGCGCGGACACGGCTTCCCGGTAACCCTCGCGGCGCCGCGCCAGCTCGTCGTGCAGCGCCTCGATCCGGGTCGTCCACTCGTCGCGGTCGTTCACCGGCACCTTGAGCCGCAACGCACCGATCGCGCCGCCTCGGACGAACGGGAACAGCAGCGGGTGCGTCCGCCACGCCAGGTGCGCGCCGGGGGTGTCCGGGCCGAGCGCGTCTGCGGTGAAGAAGACGCCCCAGCCCCGCGCGCCGACGAGGTCGTCGCCCTGGGCCTGGCCCATGACGTCGCCGGGCGCGATGACGAACAGGTCGCCGGCTTCGACGTGCCGAATCTGTTTGCCGGTCCGCACGATGCCGCCGTCTGCCGCGAAGTAGGCCAGGCCGGGGAAGTCGTGCGAGTGGGCCTCGTGCGATCCGTCGTAGTCGGCGCCGTGGCCGAGCGTCATGGCCGCCACGGACAGTTCGCCGGGCACGGGCTGCCACCGGTAGGTCACCGGCTCGGCGCTGTTCAGGGGTGATCGTCGGGTCCGCACCGTCGAATCCTCCCACTCAAACCACGGATTGGTACAGGACGCGAGGTCAGAGCACCTTCAGAATGGGCTCATGACCGACAAATCATCTCAACAGCCGACCGAACGGGACTACCTGCCCGGCATGGGCAAGCACTTCCTGCTGCCGATCTACGACGTGGTGCACGTGGTGTTCGGCGTCGGCCGCGTCCACGAGGAGATGATCGCGCTGGCCGGGCTGCGCGACGGCCACCGCGTGCTGGACGTCGGCTGCGGCACCGGGAACCTGTTGCGCGCCACCGGGAAGCGCCATCGCAACGTGGAGCTCGTCGGGATGGATCCCGACCTGAAGATGCTGGCCAGAGCGGAACGCAAGATGCGCCGCAACGGGTTGAAGGCGCAGCTCGACCGCGGGTTCGCGCAGGAACTGCAGTTCCCGGACGCGTCGTTCGACCGCGTCTTCTCCAGCCTGATGCTGCACCACCTCGACACGCAGTCGAAGGACGAGATGCTCGCCGAGGTGCGGCGCGTGCTGCGGCCCGACGGCCTGCTGGTGCTCGCCGACGCCACGCTGCACGAGCACGACCACCACGGCCGCCGCAAGCACGGGCCGCCGAAGGAAGTGCTGAAGGACAACTACGGTGACGCGGTGTCGAAGCGGATCGCCGCGGCCGGGTTCACCGTGGAGCCGACGCGGACGCGGAAGCTGAGGGTCGGGGGAGAAATCGGCATCGAGGTCGCGCGTCCACAGTGACCAGTCCATTGTCGACCGATTGAGCACGCACAATGTTGCTTTGCTGCCAACAGTTCCGGTAATTCTCGAACTTGAGGGATCTCCGCGAATGAGAGCGCGCACTCATCTACAGTGCGCGCCGTGACAGATGCGACGGGAAGTCTGGTGGCGCAGCGCTACCGGCTTGTTCAAGTGATCGGCACCGGCGGCATGGGCCGGGTCTGGCTCGGCCGTGACGAGGTCATCGGCCGTGAGGTGGCCATCAAGGAACTGCTGCTGCCGGCCGGTCTCGACGAGCAGCAGCGGGCGTTGCTGTGCCAGCGCGCCATGCGTGAGGCGCAGCTCGCGGGCCAGCTCAACCACCCCGGCATCGTCACCGTGCACGACGTCGTCGAGTACAACGGCACGCCGATGATCGTGATGGAGTTCGTGCGCGGCGGTTCGCTGTCCGACGCCATCCGGGCTCAGGGCGCGCTGCCCGTCGACCAGGTCGCCTACGTCGCGAACGCGATGCTGGGCGCGTTGCGGGCGGCGCACCAGGCCGGGATCGTGCACCGCGATCTCAAGCCCGCCAACGTGTTGCTGTCCGGCGACCGGGTCGTGATCACCGACTTCGGCATCGCCCGGCTCACCGGCGACGTCCCGCTGACCACCGACGGCTCGATCGTCGGCACACCCGCCTACATGGCGCCCGAGCAGGGCACCGGCGCGGCGATCACGCCGGCGACCGACATGTGGTCGCTCGGCGCCACCCTGTACGCGGCCGTGGAAGGCCGACCCCCGTTCCAGGGTCAGGACTTCATGACGACGCTGTCGATGCTGCTCACCCAGGAGCCGCCGCCGCCCGTGCGCGCCGGCAACCTCTCGTCACTGCTGGGCGGGCTGCTGCGCAAGAACCCGGCCGAGCGCGCGACCGTCGACCAGGCGTTCGCGCTGCTCTCCGGTGCTCCCGTGGTGCTGCCGGTGCAGACCAGACCTGGACCCAGCAGACGTACGTTGCTGCTGGGTGGTGTCGGAGCGCTCGCGGTGATCGGCGGCGGTACCGCGTGGTGGCTGACCTCGAAGAAGGACAACGGCGGTGACGCGGCGGAACTGCCGACCACCGACGACAAGCCCAAGAACGACCTGCCGGCCAAGGAGGGCGGGTCCGAGCAGACCTCGGTCTCGTCCCCGGCTGGGCCGAAGGAGTACACGGACCACATCCAGCTGTCCGACCACAAGGACGCCGTCACGTCGATCGCGTGGAGCCCGGACGGCAAGATCCTCGCCAGCGCCGACGACGACATCGACGACGAGCAGGGCCGCATCATCCGGCTGTGGGACACCGAGACCGGCAAGCTGATCGGCACGGTCCAGAACCCGGACGGGCCGGGCGGCGGTTCGGCGTGCGCGGTGGCGATCAGCCCCGACGGCAAGATCCTCGCGGCCGGCGGCAACATCACCGCAGACAGCACCACCTACCTGTGGAACATCGCCGACCGCACGATGATCGGCGCGCTGGACGACGCCAGGTCGATCATGAAGTGCCTGCGCTTCCACCCGGACGGCAAGACCATCGTCGGCCTGACCCACACCGGCGGCCTCAAGGTGTGGGACGTGGCGACCCGCAAGGTCAAGATCGGTCTGACGGAGGCCCAGGGCTCCGACACCCTGGCGTTCAACAAGGACGGCTCGTTGCTGGCCTACGCCGGCACCAAGTCGCAGGAGATCAAACTGGTCGACCC
Source organism: Lentzea alba (assembly GCF_047445655.1). Classification (GTDB taxonomy): domain Bacteria; phylum Actinomycetota; class Actinomycetes; order Mycobacteriales; family Pseudonocardiaceae; genus Lentzea; species Lentzea alba_A. Next base: position 429 of record NZ_JAJAEG010000051.1, on the reverse strand, counting down.
GGCGACCGGCCGCACCGTCCGCACGATCAACGACTCGACGTCCACCGGCGTGTCGTTCTCCCCGGACGGCAAGCTGCTCGCGATCCCCGACGACGACGGCAAGAACAGCCTGCAGCTCTGGGACGTGGCGACCGGGCAGAGCAAGGTCGTCTTCGACCGCACCGAGGGCGACGACATCATCACCAAGACCCTGTTCCACCCGGACGGCAAGACCATCGCGACCTGGGGCCACGGCAACGCCGTGCAGCTGTGGGACGTGGCCTCCAAGAGCGTGCGCGCCACCGTCATCGGTGCCGGGGCGCGGATCGAGGACGTGGCGTTCGACCCCAAGGGGCAGCGGATCGCGGCCGCCGGTGCGGACAAGACGATCCGGATCTGGAAGCTCTAGCCTCGATCTTTCGCCTGGTTGCCGGGTGAGGTGCTGGCGGT
>NZ_JAJAEG010000050.1:0-63892 GCF_047445655.1 Lentzea alba | reverse complement strand
CGGTGAGCAGCTGCCGGCCTACGCGGCTGCGCCGCCGGCCTATGACGATCAGGGTGGAAGGCCCCCGGTCTACACCGGGACCGCCGGGCCCACGATCGCCGGGTCTGCTGGGTCTGCTGGGTCTGCTGGGTCTGCTGGGCCGGTAGGGGCTTCTGGCGGTGCCGGCGGTGGGAACGGTGCCGCGTCCACCGGCACCGCGTCCACCGGCACCGCGTCGGCTGTGACGGGCCTGGACGACCTTGATTCGCCGGCGAACGCGGCCGCTGTGGCGGGTTCGGTGGCGGGTTCGGTGGCGGGTTCGGTGGCGGCGTCGAACGGGCCGAGCCTGGGCGGGCCGAGCCTGGGCGAGGGGCCGGCCTGGGAGCTCGGCGCACCCGTGTCGGGACCAGTGTCCGGTGTGGACTCGCANNNCGGCGCACCCGTGTCGGGACCAACCTCCACAGTGGACTCATCAGCGACCGGTGTGAACTCATTGGTGTCCGGTGTGAACTCGCCGGTGTCCATGGCGCCGTCGCCGGTCGCGTCGGCGAACACTGCCGTGGCGTCGGCTGTGACAGGCCCAAACATCCCGGCCGCGGCGGCGAACGTCTCCGCCTCGCCGACCGCGCCGAACACGACCGGTCAGTCCGTGCCGGCGGGTCAGTCCGTGTCGTCTCAGCCGGGTGTGGGCGTGACGCCGAAGGGCGAGATCAAGCAGACCGGTTCCATGCCGCTTGCCACCGAGACCGCCGCACCCGCGAGTGCGGCGGAGCTCACCACGACGGCGAGGACCGGTGTCGTGCCCGAGTCGGCCACGCCGGCCGGGCCGAACGTGCCGAACGCCGAGCGGGACGTGGACACCGGCTCGTTGTCCAGCCGATCGGACACAGACCCCAAGCACGGCACGGAGTCCGGCGCGAGCACCACCGCCGACCGTGACACCGACCATGACACCGCGTTGCTCATCGAGGTGAACTCGCAGCTACGCCGCTGGGGCTGGCCCGAAACCCTGAGCTCCCAGGATCTCTCACACACGCTGGCACGGCTGTCCACCCAGGACGTGACCCTGCCTGAGGACACCAAGGGCCGCGGACGACTGGTAGCCGAAACCGTGATCTCGGGAACGATCGCCCGCCAACGCGGCGGCATCGGTTCGCTGCTGACATCGCTGAACAACGGCACACACTCCCCAACCCCCGACACACCACAGGACCATCTGGAACAGGGCCATGTGGAACTGGGCGACGTGCGGCTGCGCGCCGTGCCGATCGGCGACTTCTACCGCCTGGGCGACCACGAGCTGTACATCGCCGCCGACGCAGTGAACCACGGCACACCCGACGAGAAACGCGCGCTGGGCGAACAGGTACAGAAATTCCTCGGCGACGGCCTGACCCTGCACCGCGGCGTGCCCGCCTGGCACCCCGACTGGCACCACATCCGCAACGGCGTCATCCCCTCACCCGACGGCAACCTCAACCCCGACTTCACCGACCGCGAGACAAGCTTCATCCCGTTCACCACCGACCTCCACACCGCCACCACCGACGCCACCACCCACCACGGCCCCACCCCCGCCGACAACCTCCGCTTCGTCACCGGCTACAACCCCGACGACCCGGACTTCCCCATCGGCATGATCCTCACAACCACCCTGTCCACCGCGAACGACACCCCAGTCGTCCTGATCGACAGCCACACCGCACAAGTCGGCGGCCCCATCGTCAGCTACCACGAACACCTGCTCACCATGAGCACACCTGCCACAACCGTCCCCGGCAACCACAACACCACTGAGAACAAGACCGACAACCGTGTCGTCCGCGGCTCCACCATGCCCCCACGACCCGGCCTCAACGACACCGCGGACTACATCTCGACACACGGGCACCTGCTCCCAGACCCCCGACCACAACCCAGCAAGGGCAAAACACGCGCAGGCGAGCCTTCCGCCCCGTTGCGCCGCACCGAAGACCTGCCGAACTCTCTTCCCCGGCCGAGCACCACTGAGATCCCGGGGCCCGTCCATCAAGTGGTAAGCGACTTGCATGCCAGGGCTTCACACCACAGCGACCCAGCCGTCGACACCGCCCGGTTCTCCCCGTCGGGACCGATCGCCGCACCCACCCCGCCAGGCGCACACAGCACCAACGATCCGCTTTCCGTCTACCCGGTCCACACGCTGGCCGAGGCCGAGCCGCGGCCGTCGGCTGACTCAACGTGGAAGGCCGCCGTGGATCTGCTTCACCTGAGTGGCGTGACCGCCCTGTTCGTCGAACACATCACCGATCCGGCAGTGCGTGATGCGCGACTGGCAGAAATCGTCAACGAGGTGCGCCGAGACCTTTCAACCTACGGCACCGAGTCAATCGCCGCGCTCGCCGGCGTCTTCGCAGAAGTGCTAGGAACTCTGGAAGATCAAGGACAGTCGGGCACACTGCTCGCGGACCGCGGCTCAGTGGTGGTTGGTAATGCGATTGCCAACTTCCGTGCGCGCACACAAAAGTCGGGGCCAGTAGCACGAATGGTCCCAAATGCTTCACGTGTTAGCCACTCCCCTCCCTTGGAGACAGATGCGGTCGGCGAGTTCAATGATCCGCATCGTGTTACCGACGCGGCCAACCCGTCGAGAAGTCATCTCGTCGCCGCCGCGGAGGCAGGGGACACGCCAACCGGAGCAGACCATCTCGAGGTGGCCGATGACACGTTGGTAGGCGCGGTTTCCGACTCGAGCCCGCCAGGCCTGCCCATTTCCCGGAGAATGCCGACTAGAATTTCCCGGACTCCCATGCCGGCAATGCGTGAACTTCCAATTTGGGCAAGCCAACGACTTGTCGGGCAAGATCAGAAAGATCCACATGACAATCGCTTCACACCAACTTCCCTGTCATTAGCACAACTCACGGATCTAGCCGACCGCATCGCCAAATCAGACGTTGACCAGCCGTCGCAGGCGTGCATTTACTACCTGGAGCAGCTGGGATACAACCTGTACGTCGGCGGACCGCGCCCGGCGGCGCACTTGGATGACTCCACCGTGGGAACAATCGACAGCAGATATCAGATTCTGCCAGGACCGGGATGGACACGACGATCAGATTCTTCGGACATCACAACCGCGCTGTTAAAACTGGGAAGAACAGGGTGGTCAGCATTCGTCCTGGGTAGCACTGCTCACGCGAAGGCGCCCCAGGGGCACGCGATCGTCGCGCACTACAGCAACGACCGCGGGGTCGTTTGGATCGATCCGCAACGCAAGCCCGGAAAGCGCGTCACAGCCAGCCCTCCTTCGCATTTGACCTCATTTCACATGATCGTTACAGACGCAACCGGTAGAGCAATGAGACTCGACCTCCCAGAAAACCCGGAATCCCATTCAACTCCCTCCGCCTCAATCGATCCTCAAGACAGAGTCATGTACACGGGTATTGGTGGCGAGTACGAAAAGCCCTACGAACTGATTGCCCCGAAGGGCTGGGTGTGGCGCACCGACCAGCCACTCGTAAGCGTCAGCGGAATTTTGGACATCATGCCCGAGCATATGGGCATTTGGAAGGATTCATCCGGCCGCACGTATCAATCGAAGGAAGATGCCCGAGCTCAGGGTGTCAAAGCCTTCAGCGAGAGTTGCTACGGAGTAGAAATTGTGGACCACCCCATCGCAGCAATCGAGGGAGACGACGGCCGGGCGGCTTTCGAGAAAGCTCGACGGTGGAGGAAGGACGTCAACTCGCGCTTGGCGAACGCAAGCAGTAGACCTAACGGTAGCGCCCTTGTCGATGTCTTTCCATCCAGCCAAGGGTACAAAGTGGCTCCAAATGCAAGAGAGGTGAGAGTCAAGGGGCTTCGCGGGCACATCCTCGCGGACTCGTACAGTCAATTCACGCTAGGGACGCCGATTGACGGCGTCAGTAAGCTTTTTGAGGAAATTTCCTCCTTGACCGGAATTCGCACACTGAAAGAATCGACAAAATTCGGGGAGCGCGTTGCCCTGAATTTCATTGAGCAAATGATTCCAGACAGCTCTCCAGCTTATGTCAAATCCACACTCTTGGAGCATCGCTCGGCCAACGAAGTGCGGTCGTTCGCAACCCTCCTGTATTCGCAAATCGTGGCGACCCTCGAGTGGATCTATGAGGACCTTGCGCACGGGTTGATAAAGCATCACGCACCGGTGGCGTGCCGAACCTCGCTCGACGCCATCTGGGCCGTGCTGACGAGCGATGCACAAGATTACTTTAATGGGAACCAAGACTACCTGGTTGACGAACTTGTGAAGCTGTACCACTCTCGGCGTTCCGACTTTGTACGCAAGGTAAAAGAGTCCAAGGTTATCGAGGAGACGTTGCGTGACGATCCCAATGCTCCCATGAGCCGAGATCCGAACAGGTTTCTGGAAAACCACGTTCGTTTGGTCTTGACGTCCGCCGTGGATCCGTCCTATACGGGGTCGTTTAGAGGGCAGCGTGACGTCATTGGCATGAACAAGAATATGGATGAGATGGACACCAACGAGGGAAGGATGAAGTATCCGCTGCTCTTGCTTGAATTGAGAGAGGTTTTTCCGGATGACACAACAGACCATGAGGATAACATCAACCTGCAACGCGTCTCGGGGTGGGCGCAGCAGTGCTATCGAAGGTCGGAGGTCTACCGTCGATATCGATTCGGAATTCGAGAGTTCGCCGTCAGGCTAGGCCGGGATCACCTGGGTCGCCAACTCATGGATTTGATCCACAAGTTTAACGGCCCCTGGCCGTCCGCTCACGTGCAGAATTTGCACAGTGGCTTCAGTGTCGCCGCAATGGCGTTCTTGGAAAACGGGGAAGTCGGGTCAGCCGGCTCCTTACTGGGAAGTTCTGCCGTGCTGAGAAGCGCCCTACCTTCGGGCTCTCTTGCTCACGGCGCCCTGTGGCATCAACTAGCTGGTATTGAATTCACGTTGAGTCGATTCTTGATCCTTGCCGCCGAGGCCGCGAAGCTTCTTTCCGGCCATGCATCAGTCAAGGGACCGCTGCCGATAATCGGCAGTAAGAGAACATTCTCCCTGCGCAACCTGAACCTTCAGGTGAACTGGTTCGACATTGACTCAACCAACCTCCGGTTGAGTGAGTTTGGATATAATCCTGACTATGCAGGGATTGCGTCACAGATTGCTCTGCCGATCGTTCGAAATGCCCTGAACGCGTCCCGTCTTGACAAGGTCAAAATATTGCCTGGCGGCTAAATTTCCTGCGTCAAGCGTGCCCAAGTGGGCCTCCCCTGCCATCGGACCGGTGCCGCGCACCACCGCAAGTAGGTGCCTGGATGAACAGCGTTGTGGTTATGTTCCCCTCGAAGGAAGACCTGGGCGGACGTCTGGTGTTCCCCGCCGCCAGGACGAGCGCGGTCCGGCCACGATACCGGCCAAGACGCATTCGCTAGCACCACGGACGTCTGAATCATGGCGATGTGGAGTCAGGCCCAGCTTCTTGCCGCGCACCGGACTGCAACCGGCTCAATGAGTCGGCGCGTAGCATGCGCGCATGGTCGCCTTCCTGCTATCTGGGTCGAGTGCGCGGATTGTGCGGGGCACACCGGGCTTGAAGTTCGCGGTGCTCGGTCCGGTGCAGGTGCGGCGGGATGACGCGGAACTGAACCTGGGTTCGCCGCAACAGCGGCTGACGCTGGCCGTGTTGCTGCTCGCGCGAGGCAGGATGGTGCATGCTGCGGAGATCGTCTCGGCGCTGTGGGCGGAGGAGGAACCCCCGTCGGCGCGAGCAACCGTCCGGACTTACGTGCACCGGTTGCGGCGGGTGCTCAGTGGCAACGGGACCGACAGCGACTGCATGTTGCGCTCGGTCGGGAACGGCTACCAGCTGCTGGTGGCGAAGGGTGCGCTCGACTTCGACCGCTTCCTCGCGGCACGGAGCACTGCAGGGCTGGCACGAGGCAACGGCGACGTGGAGCAGGCCTCCCGGCTACTGCGCGAAGCCATCGGCGAGTGGGGTGGTGACGCGCTCGCGGGACTGCCCGGTGAGTGGGCCAGGTCCGAACGGCGACGGCTCGGGCACCTCGGTTTTCAGACTGCCGAATCGCTCGCCGAACTCGAGCTGGAAAGCGAGCCGGGCGCCTGCGCGGATCTCGTGGAGCGGCTGGCAACGCTCGCGGAGTCGGAGCCGTTGCGGGAGCACGTGCACGAACTACTGATGCTGGCGCTCTACCGGTCCGGCCGACCGGCCGAAGCACTCACGACCTTCGAGCATGTCCGGGCCGCGTTGCGCGACGAGCTCGGTGTCGACCCCGGCCCCGCACTGCGCGAATTGCACGAGCAGATCCTGCGCTCCGACGCGGCGCTGCTGTCGGCGCCACCGTCCCCCGCTCAGGTCGCTGTGCGTCCAGCACAAATGCCCGCCCCCCTGCCCGTCTTCAGCGGCAGGCGCGCCGAACTCGCCGAGCTCACCGCCCGAATGGAGATCGATCCCGCACCGAATGTCGTTGTGGTGCACGGAACCGCCGGCGTCGGCAAAACCACCTTCGCGATCCATTGGGCCACGCGGGCTAAACCGTCCTATCCGGATGGGCAGCTTTACGTCAATCTGCGCGGCTTCGAAGCAGGCAGTGTCGCCAGAGAACCAGAAGAGGTGCTAAGCGAACTTCTAGCTGCGCTCGGCGTGCCCTCCGCAGAGCAGCCCTCGGGATTGGACGCGCTGGCCGCCCGCTACCGCACCGCCCTCGCCAGCCGACGCATGCTGGTCGTGCTCGACAACGCACGAAGCGACATTCAGGTACTTCCATTGCTGCCAGGCGGCACGGACAGCCTGACGCTGATCACCAGTCGGTTGGAGCTGACCGGGACCGCGGTCACCACGGGCGCCCACGCGGTGCAGCTCGGTCTGCTGGACGACCGGGAGTCCGCCGACCTCATGTCGCGGAGACTCGGCAGGGAGCGGGTCGCCGCCGAACCCGACGCCATGCGGGCGATCGCGACCGCATGTGCCAGGTTGCCGCTGGCGCTCGCGGTGGTGTCCGCGCGAATCGCCCGCAACCGGCGGCTACGGCTCTCCGACATCGCGAACGACCTGCGCCACCATGCCGGAAGCCGTCTGGACGCGCTGAGCGTGACCGATCCGAGCGCCGACCTGCGGTCCTTGCTGTCGTGGTCATACAATGCGCTGCCGGAGCCCGCCTGCCGTCTGTTCCGCTTGTTGTCATTGATGCCCAGCTCCGAGTTCACGCTAGAAGCGACAGCCAGCCTGACCGCACTGCCGATCCGGCAGGCGCTCGACGCGATGCGGGAATTGACCAGAGCGTGCCTGGTCACCCCTCAACGCGGCCGGTACGGCTGGCACGATCTGCTCCGCGACTACGCAGGGGAACTCCTGGAAGAGACGGAGACAGCGGACGAGATCCGCGCGGCCCAGCGCCGCCTGCTCGATCACCACATCTCCCTCAGCCGCGCCGCGGCGGCCGCGATTGATCCGAACAACGACGACCAGCCGCCTCCAATGGACATCGCCGCCGGAGTGCAGCCGGGCCCGGTATTCGACGATCATTCCGCACGAGCGATGCTCGCCACGGAATACTCGACCGTCCTGGCGCTGATCCGGCGGGCAGACGACATCGGGTTCGAGCAGCACACCTGGTACCTCGCGTGGTACCTGCGCCGCTTCTTGCACTGGACCGGCCGCATCGAGGATCTCGCCACGTGCAACGAGATCGCTTTGCGGGCGGCACAACGAACGGACGACCAGCTCGGAGTGGGTTACGCACACAGATCGCTCTCGTTCGTGGCCAAGTGGCGCGACAACGCCGTCGGTGCCCACCGGCATCTCGACCACGCACTCGCGGCGTTCACCGCCGCCGCCGACCACCTGGCGCAGGCCTACGTGCACCGCCAGGCCGTCGGCATTCTGATCGACCACCGTCTGGGCGCGGGTCAGTACGACGCGGCGTTCGAACGCCTCGAACAGGCGCGAGCACTCATGCGTGCCGAAGACAGGTTCGATCTCGAAACCTCGCTGTTGACCCCCGCAGCCCGAATCCTGTGGCAGGCGGGCAGAACAGAAGAGGCCATCGAGGCCGGCCTGATCGCCCGCACGCGTAACGCAGAACAAGGACGGAAGTCGGATCTGACCGATGTCCTGGACGTCCTCGCCTTCGCCCACGCGAAGCTCGGCGACCACCAGACTGCCATCAAGTTCAAAGAGGAGCGCATCGCACTGATCACAAGGACTGACAATTCTGGCAACTTGGTAAACCTGCGCGAGCTGCTGGCTTTCGAGATGATCGAGTTGATCAGCCTCCTCCTAGGCGGTAACGAGCACGCGCGGGCGGAAGCGACGCAGCGCGAACTGCTGCAACGACTCCGGCTGGAACTGACGGACCCTCTCTTCGTCGAGGCTGGCCAAGCCGCAGATGACCTGCACGCCCTGCTCGCCGACCTGGACGCACTGATGTCCACCGACCAACCCGATCGCAAGTGGTACGCCGCTTGCGAGGCGATCTTCCGTCGCGCCGGCGACGTGGCCGATCAGGCCGGCGCGCTTCGGTGGATGGCCCACATGGTTCCCGACGGAGTCATCACAATGACGTCCGACCACCACGAGACCGCACCTCACGCCATCACGCCGGAACAGCGTCGATGACGCAACAGATCCGTGCGCCACAGACATCCCGTTCGCGCGAACAGGCTGCTCATCGACGATCGTTCTACAATTTGACGCTGCCGGCCGAGCAGTCCGCAGTGCTCAGGCGAATCGTTCCCCTCGGAAGACCCCGTCCTAGACGTACCCGGTGCGGCAACGGCGCGCGTTCGACAATTCGGCAAGGTCGCGTGTGCCGCCGGGTACTTCCCCTCCGCCCGGTGGTTTGCCAGCCTATTCCTTCACGTTCTCGGTGAAGACATCGCCGATCAACCGGATCGACGCAGGCCCGCCAGGGTTGAACAACACGTCTACTCCGTGTTCCTGCGCCAGGTCGCTCAACTCCGCCGCCGTGAGCTCGCCACGCCAGTTGTCCGTGTTCACGCGAAACCGCTGTGCGGGAGCCGTCGAGACCAACAGCGACGGCACGTCGTCCGGAGACGGCGCGATGACGGGCCGCCCGCCCTCGTCCAGCGCCACGTCGAACACGCTCTCCCTGATCACCGCGAACAACGCGTCCGAGTCGGCCTCGCCCCGCATCAGGAGCTGTATCGTCGCGTCCACGGGGTCGGTCGGCGACCCGGGCTGAGACGGTCGGTAGTCGGGATTAGCGCGAAACCGCCCAACCGTGCCGTTCGCAGTGACCAGCCAGCCTCCGATGACCGCCTCAAGTGGTGGTCCCTCGACCTCGCCGTCAGCCTGCTCGGCGACCTCGTCCGATGTGTCCGCGACTGGCTCGGCGGCCTGCCAGGCCGGGTCGATCAGGAACACCCACTGATCGTCGTCAGCGGGCTGGTCCGCTTGCTGGTTACCGGATCGGTCATCATCCGCCGCAGTCATGTCGTGCCCTTTTCGTCGAAACGTTGAAAACCCTGGTATGCCCCTGCTTGCGAAAGCGAAGGGTATCGCTCCTGCCCTCGTTCGACCGGCCTCACCGCGGCTGGTCGTCCCAGAAGGCCGGTAATGCCGCCTTGGCGCCCTCGTTGCCGTCGACCGCCAACCGGAACAACGCGTTGCGTGCGGGCTGGACGCCGGCCTGGCCCGCCTCCACCAGTCCCGCCACATCCACGAGGGCCCCGAGCGCGCTGACGGCTGCCACGTTCCCGGACTTCGCCAGGTCGACCAGTGCCGTGCGGGCCTCGGCCATCCCAGCCAGCTCCGCCAGCACCAGGACGTCACCGCGCGTGACGAACACCTGCGTCGCGGCCACGTTCCCAGCCCGCGCGATGTCGAGCAACGCCGTGTCAGCGGCGCCGGCGCCCTCGTTCCCGGCCGCGACGAGACCGTCGACGTCGGCCAGGCGTGCCAGCGCGCCAATGGCGGACGCGTTGCCCGCCTTCGCCAGGTCCCACAGAGCCGCACGGGCCGCGGCCACGTCCGACCGCGCCAGCCCGGTCAGCGCTAGTATGTCCGCGGTTCGCACGAATACCTGCACGGCCTCCGCGTTCCCCAGGGCGGCGAGTTCGACCAGGTCCCCCCAGGCGGCCCCCACGCCGTTCTGGTGCAGTTCGGCAAGACCCGGCACATTCCCCTGCTCACGGTATTCCCGCACGAGGGTCTCGACGGAGTCGAGCACGACTTCCACGCGCGCCGCATCTCGCCGATCCGCTGACGGTGGCTCCGCGATCCCGACCAGCCTCACCCGGCGCACCAGGGCGTGGAAATACTCGTCGGACCGGATCGCCGACCGGTTCTTGAACTCCTCGACGTACAAGGTGATCCGCCTGCGCAGCTCGGTCCATGTCGCCTGTGCACGCCGAAGCGCCTGGTTCCGCGCGGCCGCCATGTCCGTGCCCCAGTAGGACCACGCTGCCCGGCTGTGCGCGGTGATCGTGAGCACCGGGACCTCGCCGCCTGAGTACTCGAGTTCGGCGAGCAGTTCGATCAGCCGCTCCGCCAGGATCCGGACCTCCGGTGAGCCCTTGATCAAATCAGGATCAGGCTCGCCCGCCTCCCATGCCGCGGGAGCGAAGTGGGCTACCGTGGTCAGTGCGCTGTAGTCCCACACCGGCCGCTGCCGAGGCGTCTCCATCGCGTTCATGGTCACCGGCCGCCGCACGACGTTCGCGGGGTAGTCCCAGGTCGCTTTTCCGGTCGCCGTGAACGGCTCCCAACCCTCGGTACCGCCCACCGGCACCCGGACCCAGGGCCACGGACGGGTCCGGGCAGGCACACGGTACAGGTCAATCACAGCGGTGACCTGGCTCCGGATGTCGTCGTGGTTCGCCGCGACCTGCAGCGCCAGCGCCAGCAACGTTTCCCCCTCGATGTGCTTGGAGGTCAGTTCCCGGTGCAGCTCACGCAGGTCGAGGATCCCGTTGTTCTCGGACACCAACACCCTCAGACGGTCGACTGTCTTGTCGATCAACGCGACCGTGCCACCGCGGTCGGCCAGTGTGAGCAGCTCACCCGCAGGCTTGACGTCCGACGGCACGTACTGCCAGCCCAGCTGCAGCGCCTGCCTGATCTCGCCGAGTTCGGCGTCGCGGTCGGCCCTGGGAGAGGTGGTGAGGTGGCCGCCGCCGGTCACCCTCAGCGTGGCCGCACCTGACCGGTCAACGGCGACGTCGACGTCGTGGGTCGCCGCGACCACCCTCCGGTCGCGGAGCGGTGCCAAGCCGGCGCCGAGATCAAAGGCGAACCCACCGGCCCGGTTGACCCGCCCGGCGTCCGGCGTGAGCAGCAGCAGCGGCTTGCCGCCGCGCTCCGGCCGCAAGTGCGAGAGAAGTACGGCCGCGAACTCGGACCCGCTCACCCGCACCTCGCCGATCGACTCGACGGCCACGACCGCCGTGTGCTCGTCAGCGCTCACCACGACCACCTCGTAGCCGTCCGGCGGCAGCTCCACGGCCAGCTCTCTGGATCCTGCGGCGGACAACGGGTCGGTGAGCACTATCCGGCCGACACCGGTCCTTCCCAGCGCGTCGAGCACTTCGGGTGACCAGAGGTCCGTGTCGCCGGAGGGAAACACCAGACCGCCGCGATCGTCGTCGACAGTCAAGGGCGCCGACCGGACGTCGACTGCCGCGAACCGGCGCACTCGCCCTGCGGCATCCCGCCCGGAAACAAGCGCCCTGTTCCAGTCTTCCTCGGCGTGCACCTGTGCGTAAGCCCTGCCACTTACGTCTCCGGCGAACGCAAGGCGTTCGATCGACGCCAACCCCTCCTCACCGGCGCCGAGGTGGTCCGCGACGTGCCCAGCGAGCACCTCCGGCGTGTCCTCGATCCGCCATGCGTCCCGCATCGATTGCGCCGACGAACCCATCGGGGCAACAGTCACGGTCAAGTGGGCATGCTCTTCCGGGGAGTCCGCCCGGACCACCTGCACCTGGAATCGGTCACCGCTCACGGGCAGCACGGCGTCGGTGCCGAAGGCCCGGTCCACGCCGACGACGAGGTCACGCCAGAACGCAGCCCGCTGATGCGGCGAGGTGCTTTCAGTGAAGACCAGCCGGATCTTCAGCTGAACTTCGCGCACCCAGATACCGGGGTAGACCTCCACGCGGCTGACGTCGTAGACGACTGTCCGGCCACGCTCGTCCGTCATTTCGACAGCAGCCTTCGGCGCGCGGTGCCGCACCTCGTCGAGGTCCGCCACGTCGACCGGTGCTGTGGCCAGGAGCGATCGCAGCTCGTCGAAGACGGTGATCCCGTACCACCTGTGTGCCAACGCGAGCAGGAGCACGTCCGCGCCGTCCGCCCTCACCGTGCGCAGCGCGCGAAACGCCGCGAGCACCGCTTCGGCGGGTGTGAAATGCGGGGCTCTGATCCGCTGGTCGATGGCTTCCATCAACGCCAGGGCGCCCCTGCGGTCGTCCAGCGTGAACGGAATGTCCGTCCGCACACCGTCGTACGCCCAACCGGCCGCGTGGGCCCAGGCGAGTTCGGCGGCCACCGCCTCCCGGTTCTCGCCACCGAAGATCCGTACGTAGCCGCCGTCCGGCACCATCAGCTCGGGCCGATGGGGCCAGGACGGCTTCGTGCCTACTGCGACCCGGCGCTCGTAACCGAGTTCCGCCAAGCTCTCCTGCAGGTACTCGGCCAACAGCAGATGGCTGTCCTCGTCCGAATACGTCGTGACCGCCAAGAAGATCAACGCCCCGTCGGGGTGTCCGTCGAGCGCGCCGAAGGAGCGGAGCAGGTGCGCGAGCGCGAACCCGTCCACCCGGACGTCGTCCAGGCCTGGCACGGTGATCAGCGCGTACTGTCCGCTCGTCCGCACTCCGACCACGAGGACGTCGTCCGGAGACATCACCGGCGGAATCCAGTCGTAGCTCCGAGACCGCAGACCGGAGAAGAAGAGGCTCTCCCTGACCTCGACGCGCACAGGCTCGGGCTCCAGGAGCCAGTTGGACAACTCCACGTCGCTGAAGGCGCCGAAGAGATCCAGGCGAACCAGCAGTCCGTCGTGACGCAGCAGCTCGTGCGGCACCTGGCCCGCCGCGACGCGAACGTCCACCAGTGCGCCGCCGTGCGTGATTCGGCCCAGCACAACTGCTCCTGTCAGTTGCTCTCCGGACATCTCTTCGTTGGTCCAGGTGCCGTCGCGGGACACAGCGGACAGCTCGGACTCGACGGCGCCGCTCGGCTGACTCTGCACCAACTGACCGAAGACCGGCTCGGTCACGGACTCCGCTGGAACGGGTTCGGTGTCAGCACGCAGAACCTGTGCGGCGGTGCTCACGAGCGCCGTCACAGCTGGGTCGTCCGGACCAGCGGAGGACAACGCCGTGGCGAGCATCATGACCGCCGAGACGAGCTCGGACCGGGTAGCCGGGACGGCGTCCAGCAAACGGTCCAGGTGCCCGGCTTCGGCGAGTAAGTCGAGTGCCTGCGCGGTCCGCTCGACCTGCTCTGTCGCCGTGGCGTCTGTGCCCTGAAGAGCCGCCATCAGGTCGAACAGCACCCGGCCCGCCTCGACCGCGTGGGACGAGCGGGTCAGCACCACGTCCGTGACCCCGAACAGCTCCATTAGGCCTTGGGCCTTGACGAATTCGGTTGCCAGCCACACGGCCGAGGCGGCTCCCTCCAGCCGGTGCCGATCCGCGACCTGCCGGACCACCTCGCGCAACACGGACCGGGTTGCCTCAGCTCGTGCACCGGAAGCGGCTTTGGCCGTCAGCGGAGCCAGTTCCTCGTACACGGCCGGGGCGATCACCCGCAGCCCCCGAACATCCCCGGCGGCCGCCAATGCCCGTGCGGCGGCGGCATCGCCGTGCTCGGCGAGGTCCACCAGCAAGGACGCATCGCTGTTCACAGCCAGGTCGTCCAGCGCCACCCGAGCGGGCTCACTGCCGGCCTCGGCGGCTGCCACGAGCGAACCGAGATCGCCCCGCCGTGCCACCAGGTCGACCGCCGTCTTGTCACCGTTGGCCGCAAGCTGGGTGATGCCTGCGTACGCGGACTCGTTGCCCCGCTCCAGCGCATCAGCGAGGCCTACGGCGTCACCGGTCCGCACCAGTGCTCGCACCGCGGCGGGCGAGCCCTCTACGGCCAGCTCGCGGACCAGCGACTTCGCCACCCTGTGCGGCTCCAGCGGTGGAGGTACGTCGATCAGGCCAGTGAGCACACCGATCGCCGTCCGGCCGTCCAGCTCAGGATGGTTGTCAACATCACCGATGCGCACCAGCGCGGCGACGGCGTGCACCTGGCCAGAGCCCGCCAGCTCCACGAGCGCTTGCCGCGCGACGGAATCACCATGCGAAGCGAGCCGGGTCAGCGCGGTGAACGACTCACGATGCCCCTCGCCCGCCAGCGTGACGATCGCGGCACGGGCTTGGTGGTCGTCACCCTTGGCCACCTCGAACAGAGACGGCGTCGGCGCAGGCGGGGTCTTGCCGTGGAGCGCCCGGTAGGAGGTGTCGCGCACCATCGAGGCCTGCGCCGGTTCGCCCACGACCATCGCCGATCCCGCCAAAGCGGCGTGCTCGATGCTCCAGGCCTCACGCGGCACGAGCCGCGCGACGGAGGTGTACAGACCATCCGACATCAAGCCCCGGTTGCTGACTTGACGGCTGAGGACCGGACCGAGCACCCGCCCATCCCTACCCCTGTGCACTGCGCCTTTCGTCATGTTCTGGAAAATCGCTGGGAACCGATAGGCGTCGTACAGACCCAAGGTGTGGCCCAGCTCGTGCGCGAGGGTGTGGTCGTTGTCGCGGAGGCCGAAGGAATGCTGGCTGCTGGGGTCGCCATCCGGGTGGACGGCGACGTTCACGGTCGCGTCAGCGGGTGAGTTGACGAACTCGACCCGCACGTGCAGCTGATCACCCGAAGGCAGGCGGTATCCCTGGTTGTAGAACCAGTTCACACCCCGCCGCATCGCGTTCTTGATGGCCTCTACCCGCTCTGCCTCCGCGTCCCCAGGCACCTGCAGGAAGACCTTGACAGTGAACTCCTTCACCCAACGTCCGGGTTCGACCTCCATGCGCCTGAGTTCGTAGGCGGCGTCGATCTCCTCGAACGCGGGACCGATCAGGATCCTCGGCCGGCCGCCGGGCTCGGCGCTCGGCACGATCATGGACTGGTCCGACACCGAGAACGGCGCCGTCCGGATGAGCGCGGGGGTGGCATTCCCCCGCAGATGCTCCCACCGACTCACGTGCATGGGCCGGTCCGGCTCCATCCAGTCTGCAGAGTCCGCAGTGCTGTGACGCCAGCTCGCGTCGTCAAGGACCATCTGCTGCGGCGACCCGCCATGGCGGCTGTCGTAGGTTTCGTCCTCAATGACCGGCATGCCCGGCATGCCCGGCGAGCCCGCCAACATCGCGGACTCTTCGTCCTCGCTCTGCCTGGTCACGTCGGGCTGGACGAGCGATCGCCCCATGGCGGGTGGCCCCACCGACGGCTTCAGGGTCACGGTGACCCTCGCGGCTTCCAGGCGGGGAGTCGAGTTCGGCAGGGCGATGCCCGACACCTCGTCCGTCACGATCCGGTCCGCGGAAAGGGAGTCTGCGGCGTGCGGGGCCAGTGACGCCAGGTGCTGCCCGACCAGCCGGTGCAGGGAGAACCCGACCTGGTCCGCACGCCGGGCAGCCTTGGTCCGGACACGCGCTTCGTCCCTGTCGAACAGCCCCATCCGCGCGTGTCCGACGATCTCGACAACGGGCAGCAGGACCTTGTCATCATCGTTCTCGACGGCGATCTCCGCCGTTGTGCGCGCGAAGTCGTCGAGCTGATCGGGCTTGATCAGGTTGGTCGACAGGTCGATGTCAACGTCCAGCTGGTCCGCCATGACGACCTCGCCCGACCGCAACGGCGCAGCCAAGCCCAGCGGCACGAGCACGACAGGCCTCCGGACCTCCCGCGTCTCGTGGTTCCACAACGACTTGCCTGTGACCGTGAAGCGCGACCGCGCCAGGTCGTGCAGAGGTACCTTCTCCCACCGGTCGGAGGACTTCCGCACCAGCTTGCGGTCCGTCACCGTCCGGACCTCGGGGAACGTGCGGTCGGCTGCGATGACGGAAAGCACCACGGCCAGCACCAGGTCGGGACGCTTGTGCTCCGCGTCCGCCCTCTCGTGAGCCGCGACCAGGTCGAGGTCGCCGCCCCTGGCGATCACTGTGGCGCGAAGGTCGGCCACGATGCCGTTTACCAAAGCCAGCGTCGCCGCACGGTCGGACAACGGGATCTGGGTGTCGGCGGTGCGCGTCCGCGCTGGCGCGTACATCCAGTCTGACTGCGCCGCTGTCACGAGCTCGCCCACCACCGGATCGTCATCAGCGGCGGTGGTCGGGCCGACGACGTTCCAGCTCCCACCGTTCTCCACGCTGACCGACGACGTCCACGTTCCGTCGAGGTGCGGGTCGTGGTGAGGGTCCATCACGACGATCTCGGAACCCCCGGCGACGCGCACGTTCAGACCTCTCCTGGCGAACAGCCGCTGCGCGGCGTGCATGAACCCCCGTTCCTCCCCCAGACCCGAGATCGAGCAGGACACGAACACGACAAGGCCACCGTCCGGGACGCCGTCGAACACATCGGTGTCGAGGGCCACCCGGACGAATTCGCTCGGCCGCACACCCACCTGGCCGATGGCAGTCACGTAAAGGACACCGTTGGTGTTCGTGCCGTGGAACGCCAGCACCCTGGTATGAGGGTCGTCGAGACCAGCCAGCTGGACCGGCATCCTCCTTGTCCCAGTGGCATCTACCATGAAGAGGGCCGTCGCCCGGTTCCGCATCAAGATCCAGTCACGCACACCGGTGAGGTTGGCGAAGATCACTCCGACCGCGCGACCGTCCTTAGTCACCACCCCCTTGGACACCTGGTCGCTCAAGAACATGCGCCGACCTCCGGCGTGGTCGGAACCGTGCAGCCACCGCCCGGTGGCCGGATCGGGCAAATCGGTGTGCACCAGGTCCCGCAAGCCGTTTCGAACGGGTGTGTTCTCCAGCATCGCGAGCTGCCGCGCCGTCAACGTCGTGGTCGCGTCCTCGTCGAACGCACCGAGCAGGTCAGCGACTGCCTGGCCGAGCTGGTCCGAGTCCAGGTCCGTGCGCCATCCCATCCGCGTCACCGGCCGCTCCGCGGAGGGGTCGTCGACGAGGACCTCTACATGAGCGCTCCAGTCGTCCTCCGCCCGGACCACCTGCACCCTCAGGTGGTCGCCCGAGGTCGGCAGCACGTGCCCCTGGTTGAAAGTGCTGTCGACACCGCGCCGCAACGCGAGCCAGAAGTCATCGCGCACCGTTCGCTTCTGCCCCTGCTGGAACAGCGCGTAGACGACCACCGTGAGCTCGCGGACCCACACCCCGGGCTGTACCTCGATCCGACGAACGTCGTAGACCACGGGGCCGCGGGGAGTCTCTGGCACTACCACGCGGTTGACCGGCGCCGCTGACCGGTACATGTCAAGTTCGGCTTGCGAGGCCACCGGGTTGCCCGCAGCTAGCGCGGGCAACGTTTCGACCGTGCTCGCCGACGTCCCTGGGAAGTCGTTGTCGATCTCGCTCACCGAGGTGGTCGGAGCCAGTTCCAGGATGTCCGAAGCGTCCCGGACGCGCGACGGGCCCGCTCCCGGCGTCGCGAGGTCGTCATCGGCCGTTCTGCTCGGGGCACCACCACGCGGCATCGCGCTGGAAACCAACCGGATCCCGAGCATCCGCGCAATACCACCGACGAGCTCCTCGGCCCGCCGCTCAACATCCGGCTCCCCAGCCGCCTGCATCACGAGCATCCTCGCCGCGACCGAATGCACCACCAAACCGTACAAAGCCTGATAACCGCGATCAGCAGACGTATAGGAACCAACATCGAACTTCGGCAACTGCACAACATCGGCAACAATCTCCGACGCCTCACTGATCAAGCGCGCACGCACATCCAGCGGCTCCTCATCAAGCCGCAATCGCTCCCACCGATACGTCTCCCGCAACTCCCCCACCCGCACAGATGACACCACAACTCCCGAAGGCGCACGCACCTCACGCTCGAAGGAGAAAGTGCGATCGCTGTCCTCGAGTTGCTCATTTGCCGTTGTGCCCTCCTCGTCGAACAACGCATAAGTGTTCGACATCTGTGCAGCCAGCTCGTCGGCTTCGTCGTCCTGTGCACTCGCGAGGAGTTCCACGATCCCGAACAGCTCACCGCCGAGCTTCTCGTGGTTGAGGTCACGCTCGAGCAGGAGCTCCACGAGCCCGTGCCGCGTGGCGACGTCGAAGGCAGCGGAGAACGCGGACGCCGCGACACCGGCGTCACCCAGATCGTCTGGCGTCATCCGGTCCATCACCGCGTAAATGGCCGCGTGCAGCGCGAACGCGACGGCCTCGCTGTTCATGCCGGTGGAGGTCAGCCGGTCGACCAGTCCCGCGTTGT
The DNA here is from genome assembly GCF_047445655.1 of Lentzea alba. Lineage (GTDB taxonomy): Bacteria > Actinomycetota > Actinomycetes > Mycobacteriales > Pseudonocardiaceae > Lentzea > Lentzea alba_A. The sequence goes on along the minus strand of NZ_JAJAEG010000050.1, from coordinate 45,473 downwards.
CGGCGAGCACCATCGCGTTGGTCACGGAGTCGTACTCGGTCGTGACGGGTGCCGGGACAGGCCGCGCACTGGCCTGCTCGATCAGCCCGAACAACCACATCCCTCCGCCGTCGAGCTGGTCGTCCGACCGGAACCGACTGGTGATGACCTTGAAGCGGGACCTGGGCGTGAACACGATCTCCGCAAGGCCAGCAGGCTCGAACAGAGCCGAAATGTCCCTTCCGGTCGTGGAGTGGATGGTGAAGGCGATGTTCTCGTCACCGCGCAGCCGGGCGATCAGGGCACCGCTGGTGAACACGTTCTCGGACACCATCGAGCCGGGTTGGTACCGCGCCGCGACAGTGTGCAGTTGGTCTGCGGGCACGTGAGCGGCCCGTATGACCGCGCCGTGGTGCGCCGGGAGTTGGTTCAGACCCGACATGAGCGTCCTGACCGCGTGGCCGTGTCTGGAGATGGCCTCGGGCTCGGCGGTGCGCAGCGCGTGGTCCAGCTCACCACTCACGAACGCCGACACCGCGACCAGGTCCTCCTCCGGAATGCCGGCGAGGTGGCTGGCCCCTGGCCTGGCGGCCCGAATTCCTTTCGCGTGCCGCTCGTAGTCGGCGATCGAGCTCCTGAACCGTCGTCGGTCCCTGGCAGTGCTGCGGAAGCCCTCGTCGAAGTACTCGAGGTCCGGATCTGCGGCGACCGACCTGCTGTCCACAGCGGACAATGGAGGCTCGAGCATCGTGTGTTCCGACTCCGCGTCGAACTTCGGCGCCACCTCGACGCCACCCTCGACGTCGAGAATCTGATCGATGCCCCAGCGCAGCGCCGCCGCAATCTGGTTCAGCGTGAAGCCGCCTGAGAACAGCAGCGATGCCGACGGCACTACGACCGGCGGGAAGCCGTTGGCGAGCAACAGCCTGTGCAGCAACAGGTACACGTTCAATCTGCCATTGCCATCACCGAACACGTGCAGCACGTGCAGAGTGCGCACGAGGCGCCCGATCGCCCGTAGCCGGTCGTGGTCTGACTTCGCCGCGTCGAGCTCGGCGTAGTAGGCGTCGAACGCCGCGTCCACCAGGGCGGGAGCATCGTCGGCTTCGTAGGAGCGGAGGAACTCCCAGGTCGCACCGGATCGCCCTGCGCTGAGGAACACGTGGCCTCGTTCTTCGTCGCCCGCGAGCTCAGGCTCGATCGTGTTCACCAGCGGCCGGCCGAGCAGTTCGTCGTCGAACAGGTCAGCGGCTGGTTCCTCGGCGCCCAGGTAGAAATCCCGGAACACGTTCGCGCCCACGACCTGGAAGTAGTCCTTGTCTTCCGCGCGCGCCTTGACATGGCTGGTCACCAGCCCGTACATCCGCTCGTACTCCAGCCAACCGACCCGTTCAACGATGCGGGCCGGGTCGTCCAGTATCGAATGGAAAGCCGTCACCATGTCGCGCTGGAATCCAGGGGATGCCTCGGCGTCATAGCGACCGCCGGGGTTGACCGGATCCATCTCGAGTGCCTCTGCGTGGTGGCGCGGGTCGAGGTAGAGCCGCCACCACTTGCGCTCGGGCACGACCTCGCTCAGCTTTTCGGTTCCGGAGCGGGCCAGCTCCGGGATCATGCCGCCCCATCGGTCCAGCAGGTCGTCAAGCCAGCTCGTGACGGTGCGGGTGTGGTCGAGCACAGTCTCGTTGTCCGACATCACCGGGTGTTCGAGCAGGCGATCGGCTTCCGGGACTCCGTGTTTCAAGGTCACCTCGTCCAGCGAATGACCGGATGGAGCCTGTGCGACCGGCGGGAGCCGGGCCGTCGTGGTCGCACGCCCTGTGACGCCGTCGAACTCGATCCGCCGCAGGTCGTCGGTCATCTGACCGCTCGCTGGGAACTCGGCGGCACTCCCCGAAGGCGGTTCCTCGTCGTCCTGGGCATCGGCATCGCTTGGGTCGGGCAGCCGCAGGTCGTCAGGAACAGGTTCCTTCGAGTCCTCACCTGAGAGCGTCCACCACAAGAACTCGTAGGCGAGCGCGAGTTCGTGCGCGGACTGTTCGTTGTCCAAATTGGCGTGCCCACCGGTACCGGACTCGTAGAGCCACGCTCTGTGGCCCTGCGCCGACATCTTCGCGGCCATCTTGCGCGCGTGGCTGGGATGCACCCGGTCGTCGCTGGTCGAGGTCATGAACAGGGCGGGAGGGTAGGCACGTCCGCCCTCGACGTGCCGGTATGGCGAGTGTCGGATGAGCGCGGGCAACTCTGCGGGGTCTGCGGGATCGCCGTACTCAGCGGTAAATGACTGGCCCACCTCGAACTCGGTGAACCGTTCCATGTCCAACAACGGCACTTCAGAGACGACTGCACCGAAATCATCCGGGTAGTGGGTGAGCATGACGCCCACCGCCAGGCCACCGCTGCTCGCGCCGCGGACGCCGAGCCGGTCCGGGGTGGTGATTCCGCGCCGGACGAGATCCTTCGCCACAGCGGCGAGGTCCTCGTACACCAAGTGACGTCCGGACTTGACCGACTGCGCGTGCCACGCTGGGTACTCGCCACCACCACGAATGTTCGCCACGACATAGGTGCCGCCACGTGCCAGCCAGCTGATCCCCACCGCACTGCGGTAGCTGGGCGTCTCCGCAAGACCGAATGCGCCATATGCGTACAGCAGGGTAGGACCGTCGATCCCGCCACGCGGTGTCACGACGAAGTACGGCACCCGTGTGCCGTCTTCGGACGGCGCGAAGTGCTGCTGGACGGACATTCCGTCGGCGTCGAAGAAGTCCTGTTCCTGCTTGAGCACCTCGATCTCACCGTCGACGGTGCCGAGGCTCAACTGGGGCGGCATCAGGAAGCCTTCGATCACAACGAGGTACGTGTCGTCGTGCGCGGGGTTGGTGCCGGAGATCCGAACAGAGCTGTTCGGGGGCGCCACGGCCAGAGAGCGCTCCCGCCAGGGCCCGTCTGCGGTCGGGGTCAACGCCCGGAGGTCGTCGGTGACGTCCGTCATCGTCACCAGCAACAGGTGGTTACGTGTCCAGGCATACTGGCGGACCGAGGTACGCCCGTCCGGCGTGAACAGCCTTGTGAACGTCCTCTCTCCTTCTAGGAACGAGTCGACCTTGATGGCCAGCATTGCGCCTGCCGGGTGCACCACACCGCCGATGTCCCATGGCGTCTCAAGCTGGACGACCATCCACTCGCCGAAGATGCTGATGGATGAGTCGTCTGGTGTCTCCAACTCTCGCAGGTTGCCGTCGGCAGCTCGCAGGTAGGTGACCCCATTGTTGAAATCCAGGTCGTGAAGAACGAAATCGCGCCCGTCCTGCGGCTGCCGGTAAGCCCTTGCCCCCACGTCGTCAGGTCCAGCCCGGAAGATCTCGGTCGCCGCTGACAACGGCTCGCCCCTGCGCCATTCCTTGACCACCAGCGGATACCCGGAAGCGCCCAGCGAGCCCGCGCCGAAGTCGGTGGCTACGTAGATCCGGTCCACGTCGATCCAGGAAATGGCGTGTCTGCCGGCGGGCAAGACGAAACCGTCCGGTGCGAACTCCCGCGTGTCGAGGTCGAACTCCCGGACCACGGCGTTGTCACCACCCAGTTCGGACAGTTCGACCAGCACCCGGTGCCCGTCCGGTGAGACCTGCGGCTGGGTCAGCCAGTACCAGTCCACACCTTCGGCCGCGCCGAGCGCATCCAGGTCGAGCAGGTTCTCCCAGACCGGTTCGGCCCCGCGATACTCCGCGATCGTGGTACGGCGCCACAACCCGCGTGGGTTGTCAGCATCCTGCCGCAGGTCGTAGAGGTAGCCGTCCCGCAGTGTCAAATCAGGCAGGCCGTCCTCGGTGTCGAACGCCGAACGCAAATCGCTCCGCAGCTTGCGGAACCGCGCCGAGGAACCGAACTTCGAAACCGTCTCGGCATTGCGCGCGTCGATCCACTCCCGCACCGCGTTGTCGTCGGTCGAACCCTCCAGCCACTGATGCGGATCGGCGGAGGACGGCGTGGTCGTCTGCGCGGCGGGCGGCAGAAGAGAGTCGTCGTCGCGACTGGCCGTCGCCTCTACACCCGAACTCGCCTCCGGCAGGCGCAGTCCGTCACTCAACCGATCACGCTCGTTGGGTGGCTTAAGAGCAACTGCGTCGGAGCCGTCGCCATCGTTCAGTCCTAGATCCTGGCGACTATCGGCTCGGTCATCCAGGCCGGCACCGAAGTTGATGGTCAACCCAAGGCCCAGTTCTGACAACGCAGGCGACGCAGGTCCCGATTCCGAAGAATCACCGACATCCGATCGCTGCCTCTTGGCGGGACTGAATGAGGCGAGCTCGGTACCGTCCCCGAAATCCACGTCGGACTCGTCCGACGACCAGTCAAGGTAGTTGCCCCCAGGCGGTTCATCCTGACCGTCTCCCCCGCGACGCCCGGCACCGAACCCGTCATCGCCGTCGATGTCCTCATCACCGCTGTGAACGCTGTCATCTTCAGCAAAGCTGTCGTCGGTGTCCTGTTCTGCGACGAGGGCCGGTCCTGCGTCACGCGGACCGCGGTAGCTGCTCGATGCTGGTTCGGGCACTGACCCGAGAGCGTCGGCGGTCCTCTCGATCCTGAACAGATCGCGAGGTTTGATCGACGCGGACAACCTGTCAAACCCGTCAGTCATGAGGCCGTCGTCGTCGTGAACACCAGGTTGGTCAACCTTGCCCCGGTACACGGAATCAAGGTCCAGGTACTCGTCAACCAGCCCGAGAAGGTGCCCGATCTCGTGGGTGAACGCAGCGTCCACCTCGTGCAACCACCAGCGATCGACGCTCGACCTGAAGTAGGCGCCGCCCTCGACCTTCACAACGAGGTGTGCCTCGTCCTCCGCCCCAACGAACTGAACGGTGACGTGGAACTGGTCACCAGACGGCAACCTGTTCCCCTGGTTGAAGAAGAGGTCAACACCCCTCAACACACGCCGCTTCAACGCGACGATCTGCTGCGCGGTAATCCCTGGAGACACGTCGAGATTCAGACGGACAGTGAAGTCCTGAACCGTCGTACCGTCCACGTCGAACCGACGCCGGTCGTAGCGGACGTCGCTGTGGGTGTAGCCGAGCGAGCCCCTAGCCCGGTATCGCGCGTTGATCTCCTCCTGGCGCCTGATCTCCGCTCGCAGCTCTGCGGGCTGCGCGTCAAAGGCCCGTTTGCGCCACAGATCCAGCTGTTCCTCGCCAGTCAACCGCTGAGTTTGCTGCTTGACCTCCAACTCCCGCTGATACTCGTCGGTCGGCACGTCCGGCCTGTGGGTATTGCGACCATGCCGGTTGACGGGATCTCGGAGGGGATCAACTGTGCGGCCGTCGACGATCGAGACAGGTGCGCCCTCCCGAGACGTGCGAATCTCCGCCTCACCAACCGGACCCCTCGGCTCAAACCACTCCGCCGTCTGAGCCCGACTGTTCCACCACGAATCATCACCCAGAACCGTAGGCGCCACCGGCCCCACCACCCGCACCGCAGGAACCGACCTCGCCACCAACTCCCGAGACGCCCTCCTCACCCCACCCAAAGCAAGCACATACCCACGCTCAGCCAGCTCAACGGACATCCGCAAATCCGGTCGCTCAATCAGCAACCGCTCCCGATCAGCCTCCGTAGGAACCGGAGGCGGAGTCGTCGGGTCATCGTGACGAGCACGCACCCGCTCCAGCACAAGCCTGTCGAGCTCGGCGCGAACGGAAAGCATCTCCGCCCTCGCGCTCGCCAGAACACCGCGCGCCTCACGCAACCTCCCCTCCGCCTCGACCTCCGGGGCCAACGGGTAATCCAGCGCTGTGAGCTGTGCCTGCGTCAAGCTCGTGCCCGTCCAGGGTTCGGCGACCGTGTCGTCGTAGGCACCGAGTAGGTCTGCGACGCGTTGGACGAGCACGTCGGCGGCGCTGTCAACTTTCCACTCGGTCCGGCTCCCGCCCCAATCTGCGTCCTTGTCGACGAAGACGGTCGCGTGGGCAGTGATGGCGCTGTCCTCGACATGGATCAACCGGACCCGCAACTGGTCGCCGCTGACCGGCAGCACCAGCCCAGAGTTGAACCACGTCTCGACCGCGCTGTCGAGCGCGTCCCTGAACTGGCGCTGCTCTTCCTCCGAAACGGTCGCGAAGTTCGTGCGCAGCTCAAGACTGATCTCTCGAACTGTGACGCCGTCGATCTCGATTCGCCGAACGTCGAAGTTCACCTGGCCGCGGTCATTGCTCGTGCGCACCTCGTTGACCGGCGCGCTCGACCGGAACATGTCGATCTCCGCCACGGCGACTGGATTCTTCGTCGCGAGACCGCTGGAGAGATCTGGACCACCGTCGTCCGACACCGAGCCCAACAGCGCAGAGTCGGCTCCCGGCACTTCGACCACGGTCGTCGTGATCGCACGATCGCCATCATCCTGACGTTCGAGCAGCTTGAAGCGGCCCGAGTCTCCGACGATGATCGCCCTGGTCCCGGTGAGCGTCTTGGCGCTCGCGCCGTAGAACCGCCGAACGCCCATCTTCACGAAGGCGTCGAAGGCCGTCGAGCCAGGACCGTCCAGCGCGGCGGGCGAACAGGTCAGCGTCGCCGCTTCGGTGAACGCGTCACCCAGTGTCTTCCCAGTCTTGGAGAGGAACCAGTCCTCGACGATTTGTCCATATACGCTCCCAGTCGCCATCACCATGCCGTGGCGGATGTCGTTGAACTGGAAGAACTGCGGACTGCCGTGCCCGAACAGCAGGAAGGCGTTCCTGTTCCACGGCTCCGGGTAGACCTTCACCTCGCCGGTGTCGGCGCCGGACTCGTCATCGATCTCGTCGTCGAAGTCGATGTAGGAGACGCCGCGGTCGGCCGCGCTCATCCAAGCGAGCTCGGCCTCGGCCCGCATGCGCAGGTAGGCCGGTCCGCCGCCAGCCGGGAACGTCGCCCCTACCACAGCGCCGCTCGCAGGATCGAGCACCGGCTCGACCTCGATGTGCCGCATACCCACCCATCGGGGCGTGCCGCTCATGTCGTACGCCAGGTACAGGGGGGGCTCGCCCTTGGTACCGGCCGGATCCATGTCACCGTTTGACTGAGGCGTGAAGGTGCGCCAATTGTCGGGCGTGAAGTGGAGGAACCTCGGGTTGTCCACGTCCGCGTCGGGCAACGAGTCATCGAGGTCGAGGTCACGGATCGGTGCGTGCAGGTAAACCGGACCGATCTTCGCGGAAAGCGCGCGCTGAAGGTCGAAGGCGGCGCCACCGGTGCCCTGGAGCTGCGACGAACCGGAGGTGGTCAGAACAACCGACTTGACAGGCTGCGTAGCCAGTACGCCGCTGGCCACCACGAAGTCGGCGAGCGTCTGCGGCGTGACCGTCAGCACCCGGCCGTCCCGCAGCGCCAACTTGAACAGCAGCGCGTTGCCGTCGACGTCGATCACCACCGCCTGGTCGTTCGCCGCGTGGTGCGCGAACGGGTTGAGCGTCCGGTAAAGGCGGCTCGTGAACTTCGGCAGGAAGTGGGAGTGACTGGCCCTGGCCGACCTCGCGACCATTCGAGCACGGTCTTCCTGCGGGAAGACGACCAGCGACAGCCCACGAAGCCCTCCGTCTTCAGCCGGGGGCAACTTGGTCTTCACCACGTCGTCGGTAGTGAACTCGTGCTCGACGCCGGAGGTGTCCAAGCCGGTGAAGCGGTTCGGGGTGGCCCCAGGCGCCCAGGTCACCGTCTCGCCGGCGAGGTCTTTAGCGGTCGCGGGCGTCTCCGGAGCGGTGTCCTCGGAGGGAGTGCGCGCCTCGGCTGTGCCGGTGACGCCAATCCCCGAGTTCCACGACAGGGGATGGGACGACGGGGCGTTCTCGTCGGCGAAGACCAAAACGTCCATCCCCGTGCCACCTCCGGTGTACTGCGGCTCACCGACCAGAGCGGAGGCATCGATCCAGAACGCGTCGGCGTCCAACAGTCGCAACTGGGCGTCCACCCGCGTGACCAGCGCCGGACGTGCGGCGGCCAGGTTCGTCAGCAGGTTCGGGTCGTCGCCGAGCGCCTCGATCCGCAGCACTGGCGGCGTCATCCCGTCCGACACGCGCTCGACCGCCCACTCCGCCAGCAACCGGATCTCGTCGTCGGTCACCAACTCGGGGTCGAAGTCGACCACCTTCCGCTCCCACTGGACGTCCGCGGCGTCCGTGCGCGCCGGGCCGCTCTCGCCGGGCCGGACGAACGTGATCGGCCGCGACGACCGCCCCGTCACGTCGTCCCACACGGCCTTGCCGGTGGCCGTGAATCGCGCGCGGGCGTGGTCGGACAGCACCGCTGACTCCCAGGTGCCGTCACCGCGCTGCCACCGCTCGACGATCGACAGGTCAGCGGGCAGGTCCGAAACACCGGCGAGGTAGGTGAGCACGGCGGCCATCAGCACGTCCGGCCTGGAATGCTCCCGCAGGTCCACCGCGAGCTCGTGGAGGTCCAACTTCCCGTCGGCGAGGGTCGTCAGGGCGGTGTCGATGGCCACCATGACCATGTCGAGCGACTTGGCGCGGTCACGCAGCTGCGGCGGCACGCTCGGCACGCCAGCGTCCGAATACGGCCACCGCCGGCCCGTGGCCCTGCTGTTGGCTGCCGCAGCCGCGAGTTCGGCGGCGACCGACGCGTCGTGGATCGGCGCGGAGCCGACCACGTCCCAGAAGCCGCCCTGGAAGATGCCAATCGAGCTGTGCGCCCCATCGGAGAGATCGCGAATCATCGGGAACATCTGCCCGGTGCCGCCGAGTAGGATCGTGTCGACGCCGTGATCCCGGAGGCCGGTGAGGAAGCTGCGCAGCAACCCGTCCTCTGTGTCGACCTTGGCCGCGTAGCACGCCACCATTACCGTCAGCCCCGGACGCGCCCGCACCGCTCTCACGAAAGCGGCAGTCTGCATCGCCACAGACGCGATCACTGAACCCTCAGACATCAGCATCAGGCCAGGCGCGTGGCCGAGTCCCCTTACCTTCAACGAACCCGCGGTCGGGGACGCGTGCAGTACCACCAGGGCTGCGTTCCCCGGCACTGTCCAGGGCGTGGGCACCTCCAGGAACGCCGAGTCGTCCTCGGCGGCGCGCACCACATCGGTCGTTTCCCGGACGTCCGAGCCGAACACGGTGGTCATACCGGTGTGCTGCGTAGCCATCCAGTCAGCGGTCGCGTTGAGATCGTTCGGCTTCGAGGTGAACACGACCCCGATGACATCCGTAGTGCCGGGCGCGACGATCGGCACGGATACCACCTGCCCGGCGTAGTACCACCGCTCCCGGTTCAGGTGATCCACTCCGGTGAGCCATGAAGGGTCGGGTGTCGTGAACGGCCGGGGCGTGATTGGCCCGCCGTTGAACCTGACCAGCTGTTCGAACTTGGCGACGTGCCCGGCGTCGAGCCCGTTCAGCTCTGACTGGGGTGCGACCAGCCCGAGCCACGCCGCGATGTCCCCTGCTCGCTTGCCGGCGTCGGCCCCGACGGGCAGGCCGCTCTCCACGCGCCAGTGCCCGGATGCCTCGACCAGCTGGTGCGCGAACTGCCGGGTGGCGGGCACTACGTGCAAGCGCAGGATGCTGCCGTCCGACAGCCGCAGGCCGGTGTTGAAGGTCTCGTCGACCTCCTTGGCGAAGGCGGCCAGCCAGCCGCGCTCGATCGGCGCCGAGCCCTTCGGCGAGCTCACGACGAGGCCGAGGGTGGCTTCCGTCACCCACACACCAGGGCGGACCTCCACCTTGATCACGTCGAATGCCACGACGCCACCGGGTCCGAGCACGCGCACCTCGGTGATCGCGGCGCCGGACCGCACGAGGTCGACTTCCCCGACGGTGATCGGCGCTGGCGCAGGAGCTCGCACTATCGTCTCGTCGTCAGCGACGTCCTCAATGGTCGCCCACGTCCCAGACTCGGTCTTCACGTGCACCTTGGGCGGACCGTCGATGTCTACCATCGCGTCCCAGATGTCCGCCGCGGGCGTCGAGCCACGCTCGTCAGGCTCGGCCGCACCGTTCACCAGCAAGGTGATGGAGTCACGGTCGCGTCCGCCGGCGAGTTCGAACGCCGCAGAACTGGCGACCACCTGCCCGAACGAGGAAGCGTCGATCGAGACGACCGCGCCATCGGTCAGCGAGACGGAAATAGTCGCCTTCACCGGGTGTGGCGTGCCGTCGTGGTCGAGGTAGGCATGCTCGGTGTCAACGCGCACGGCGCCGACGAAGAACGTGTCGTCCTCGAACGGCGTGCCGACCGGCACGGCAGGCACCACGCCGTTGTCCGTGGTCGGGAAGAACACGCCGTCGATAGCACCCTCGGCGTCGAAATGCGCGACCGCGGCGACGTCACGGGGGTCGAACCGGCGGACGGATCCGTCGGCCGTGAAACCCACCAACGATCCGTCGCCCGTCGGCCACGCCGAAGCGGACAACACGGGAAGTGCTGCCGTGGTGCTGAAGCTGACGATGCCGGTGTCGTCCTCCGGCGGTTCGCCGGGCTCACCAGGGGCGCTCATGTCGCCGTCCGGATCCTCCGGGTCAACGTCCAAGTCGTCGGTCAGCACCGGCGCGTGCCGTTCCCGGTCGTCGACCGGAACCTTCAACGAGTCCGAGTCGCTGAGTACGGTGCTCGGCTCGCCACCGTGGTCCGGGTCGTCATCCGAGTTGATCGAGGCGGTTGCCGCCACCGGCTTCACCTCGGGAGCGGCGTTGAACGCCTCGATCCGCCGCTCCAGCTCCAGCTTCGCGTTCCACCACCGCCTCCGCACCACGTCCGCGGCGTCGCGTGCGGCCTGGACCTTCGCCGCCGCGTCGTCGCGCGGTCCCTGGAGCGCGGCGACCGCCGCGGCGGCCTCGTCCGCGAACTCCCGGCTCAACGCCAGCCCGTGCTCGGCCCGCACCACCGCGTCCCGCCGGTCGAGCAGGGCCGCTTGTTCCCGCTTCACCTCGGCGAGCCTGGTCGCGAGCGAATCGAGCTCGGCCCGCGTCGCGGTGTCGACCGAGCCTGTCGGGAGATCCACGAGCTGGACCGCCAACTCACCGAAGCGGAACTCGATGGCGATCTCGGCATCTTCCAGCCTGCGCGCCTCGTCCGGCAGGTCCGCCAACGCCTTCCGCGCGACGTCAAGACGTTCCACCGCGCTGCCGACGTCGAGGTTCGTGAGCCGCAGCGCCTCGTCCGCGCTCATCCGCGCTGCCGCGTCCTTGTTGATCAGGTCGTCGAGCGCGTGTTGCGCCTCCTCGACCTTGCGCTCCTCCGTGCGCCAAGCGTCGCGTTCCTTCTTCACCTCGTCCTGAGCGATGGTCACGTCAGACGAGACGGCACGCCCGCCCAGCGCACGCGCAAGATCGATCTGGGCGACGCGGATCTGACCGGAACGGCTCCGGTGCACGTCGAACACTGCGGTCGTGTCGTCGACCGTGGCGATGATCCGGTACTCGACGTCGTAGGTCACCAAGCCGGTCCGGCCGCTGTCGCCGCTGCCTTCCTGACGGGCGGAGCCGGCGTCGCCGCCGAACGACTCGGACTGGTTGAACGTCGCCCTGGCGTCGATGTCGCCGAATCTGGCACCGGGATCGCGGACCGGTTCGGCCCCGTCGTTGGTGGTGGCCAGCTCACCGTTGACCGCCACGGTGGTAATTGCGCTCTCGCCCGCCTGGAACTCACTGCCCGTGCCAGGGATCATCGCCCGTTGGTTGATCATCGCGACGTCGTCGCTCAGGCCGGTCAGCCGCGGCTCGACGAGTCTCGTGTGCACCTGGAGCGTGGCGTGCCTGCCGGACAACAACGCGGTTTCGTGCAGGTCCGGCAGCACAATGCCCTCGTAGGACGCGTCGACCACGCCGGTACGCACGCTCTCCGCTCCGAGCGCCGACAAAGCGGCGTTCGTCAGCCCCTTGGCGGGACCGGTGGCATCGGTGCCAAGACCAGCCGCGTTGAGCGCCTGAAGTGCAACCGACCTCAGCTCGGCAGCACCGACCGTCGTCTGTGGATGAACAGTCCGAGGCAGGCGGATGCCCTCGCCCTTCCACCGCGCGATCGCCTCGGGAGTGGCCTCGCTCTCGTCCCGGCTCAGGGTCTCTTCGTGCTCCGGCGCGGGCTCTGGCCGCGACGACAGGTCGTCGGCCAGCACTCTCGTGGTCATGACCGCGGACTTCGTGACCGACTCGGTCGTGCCGTCCGGTTTGCGGATCTCCAACTCCCACTCGACCGGCACGGAGTACCTGGCTGCCGGGCCGTCCGCATCGAGAACGTGCACGTCGAGCGCGGTGAAGGCCATTGTGTTCGACACCGACGTGGACTGGCCGAGATCGGTGGCCGCGGCGCCGGTGGCGTTGCCGCCAAGCGCGGGGTCCGCTGCGTGCGGAGCCACGCCGAACAGCGCCCTGATGCTCGTGCCCCATGACTTCGACTTCGACTTCGACTCGGCGTCACGGCCGAAGTAGACGAGGATGTTGTTCATCTTGACGCCGTCGTTGACGACGTCGCGGAACTGCGGCTGGCCGGGCCTCGCCTTCAGAACAACCTGATAGGAGTCACGTCCGATGAACCGCGGGTCGTGGGCGATCAGCGGGATGCCGCCGTCCAGCGCGCTGTCCATCATCGCGCGGACGGTTTCCTTGTCCGCCAGGTCCAGCATCCGCTGCAAGTTGTTCATCGCGTCGTCGAGCACGGCGTCCGGGATCAGGTCCGTGCCCGTCGCGCCGAGCTTCGTCCTGAGCTCCGGCACCATCGGCGTCAGGTCGGGCAACTCCTCGAAGACGCCAAGACCGAGGGAACTGGGCTCGCCCTCGCGCATCGTCGAGGGCGGTGCGAGAGTGCCTTGCTCAGTCCACGGCCGATCCTCCACCTCGGGCAGCAGTCCGAGTGCGCGGGCCTGTTCCTCGCTCACGCGCAGGTAGACCGCGCCCGGCAACACGACGTGGACGCCCTCGCGCCCCGTCTGGCGGCTGTGCATCAGGCTGCCGACGCGGCTTTCGGCCACGATGTCCACGTTCGCGTCGACCTGGATCAACACGGTTCGGCTGCTACCGGGCAGGTTGCGCTTGCGCTCGTTCAGCCCGGTCATCTCCCGGACCTTCGAGACCGTGTTCCGCCAAGACCAGAACTTGTTCGACACTGCCGCGCCACCGCGGCCGATGGTCGGCCGGTCTTCCCCGCTCTGCGGGGCCGCGATCAGCACCGTGCCCCAGTTGAAGTCCCAGCCCTTGCTCTTGGACTTCGAGGCACCCGCTCTGGTGCCGCCGACCGACGAATACTCCATGGCCGTGTCGTCCGAAATGGACACGAGCTTCGGGTTGGACAACACCATCTTCGCGCCAAGCGCGCCAAAGCGGTCCTCGAGCCGACGACCGTACTTGAGTGCGTTCTCCTGCAACCCGGTGTTCACCGCGTGGTTCAGGTTCGCCTTCACGTGCTCTGGCGCGAACATCTGGTCGGCGGCCCGCCTGGACGCGGAGCCTGGCAACGTGAGCACGTTGTCGCCTCCGGCAGCCTTGTCCAGTGCCTCAAGCGCTGCCTTTTCCAGCTGCTCGGCACCGGTGAACGCCTCGACGTGCAGCCACTCGGTCACCGCGGTCTGGCCCGCCGGCGTTGGCCTCGGGTGCAGTAGTAGATCGGTGATCGACGGAGCCTGCGCCATGGCCTCCGGTTCGACCGGCGCGCCAGGGCGGAACACAGCAGGGTCCTCGGTCAGCACCGAACTGTCGGGTAGGTACAGCCGCACGTTGCCCTGGACAGGTTCCAGCGCGATTGGCTCATCTTCTGTGCGCGCCCGGCCCTCCTGTCCAGGCCGTTCGGTCTTGGCGATCGTCTTGACCTTCGGCGTCTGCCAGCCAGGCAAGCCGGGCATCAGGCGGCGAACCCACGCCCTCGGGCGCGAGAAGGTCTCGACGGTGACCTCGTACTCGATGTCGCTGGAGAAGCGGTGGCTCGTCGAACTTCCCGCGTTCACCATGAAGTTCACCGTCAGCGGGCCGGAGTTGTTCCGATGTGTGGTCGAGGAGTTGTACTTGATCGACGCGTTCGGCACGACGACGAGCGAGGAGTCTCCGGACGCCGTCGGGATGACAGCACGGGCCTCGGGTCCGACGGAGTAGGAGAACTCCCGGTTGCTGCTCGCACCCATCTTCGACTCGCGTGTGTCCGAACTGCGGACGACCCGGTCGACTACTTCGCCGTCGTACTTGGTGTCTTGAAGCTTCGCCTTGACGGTGACGCGGACGTAATCGTTGGAGTAGAACCCACGCCGCTTGAACACGATCGGCAGGTCCTTGCCGAACAGACTGTCCATTTGGGACTTCGTCGCGCCCGGAGAGAGGTTCGTGTCCAGCATCCGCTGGTTGGTCATCATCTCGGCGAACTGGGCATAGTCGTCGCCGATTCGGGACTTGGCTTCGGCGGTCTTCCGCAGCGCGGCCTCGAAGCTGCCGAGTGCCCTCACGCCGGAGAGTGCTGTCGCGATCTGGGCCTTCACCGCGGTCAGGTCGACGTGGAACCACGACTTGTGCTTCGGGCGAGAACCCCACGTAGGCAGGAAGTCCTCGAAGCCCTCGATCTTGGACAGGGTGTCCTCGATCTGCTGCTTGACCTTGTCCAACTGGTCGAGCCGACCCGCCTTCGCATTGCCGGTGGCGAGGTCGGTGGCCAGGTAAGGCGCCGGGAAGCGCTCCTTACCGTCTGCGGGCGGCCTGACCTCGACTCCGTCGAAGCCCGCCGGCACCGGGAATCCGTATTGCGCGGCCTCCGCAAGGCTGAGCCGGATGACCGCCTCGACCTCGACGTCGACATCTTGGCCCTCCGCCGACTGCACGGTCACGACCGCCTTGACGGCGTAGGCACCCGTGCGGCCCTTCACGTCGGTGCCGATCTCGTGCTTGCCCTGTGCACCGGCCGGGGTGGCCTCGCTGTTCGAGACGCCGACGCTGCCGCCGACCAGTACCGCGCCGCCCATCATTGCGCCGCCGAGACCTCCGGAGACGCCGAGCCCCTGCTTCGACGTCGGAGTGTTCATGACACCCCTGGTGGACGCGTCGTGCAGCGCGAGCGTCGTGCTGTCGAAGTCGTCGACCAGCTTGGCCTCCGTGATGACCGCCTTCATCCGCACCGCGGCGCCACGACTGCCGTGCGGACTCACGAGGTCGGGCGAGTACACCCAGTTGTCGATCATGCTGGGGAGCTCAGCGCGAATGTTCACGGCACTGAGGAACGTCTTCAGAGCGGTGCGGCCGGGGGCGCCGATCTTGGTGATCGACGGATGCATCATGCCCGCGACCTCGTCGAACGTGTTCGGCACGAGGGTGACGGCCTCGCTGAGCATCGTGGTCAGCTGCGGGGTGGCCTCCTCCTGAATCGTGTGCCATGAGGTGTCGGTGCCTGCCGTCAGGGAGTTCGCCTTCTCCGGCACGCTTAGCGTGATCTCGTGCTCCAACGAAGCCGCGCCGACGAGCCGCGACTTCGCGTCGGCCACCGACACCGACCACTTCACAGGTACGTCGATCTGCTGGGCGGTCTCGCCAGGGAACAGGCCGCGGTACGTCTGCACGCCGGTGGAGTGCGTCTGCGACACCGCGGGCACACCCAGTGGTGTCCGCACTCCGAGTGCACCTGTCGGACCAACGCCCGAGGTCAACGTGACCGTCATCCCTAGATCGCCGCCGGTGGCGACGGTGCTGTTCGCGGACACCGACTTCGGGTCCAGCCCGCTGAGGTCGGCCTTGTGCCTGGCACTCACCCCGTCCTTGGACATCGGAGCCGCCGGCACCCGGAGCTCGGCCACGACCGTTGCCGCGTACCACCGGTCGTCGACCTTGACCTGGAACTCACGCCCCTCGCCGAGGAACGACTCGAACTCGCTGTCGGTGTTCACCATCATCTCGATGGCCCTCAGTCCATCGACCTGGCCGTCCAGCACGTTGGCGACGAGGCTCGCGACCTCCGCTCCCACTTTCGTCTCGTGAGTCGCCTTCACCAGGCCGAGCGCGCGGCTGTCCCGGACGTGCTCCGGCACGTCGACCGGTTTCGGCTCGAACTGGATCTCGGCGGGTGCCTCGTTGCCTTCCGAGTCCGTGACGAAGATCTGCGGCTGCGGGACCGCGTCCAGTGAGCTGTCTTCCTCCCTGACCGTCGGCAGCGGGTTCGCGACCACCGACGAGGCCGAGACGCCTTCGTGTCCCCGCGTCTCCGTGCGAACGCCGTGACGGTTTGAGGTACCGGCGAACGGTTCACGACGTCCAGGATGTAGTGACGTATCGGTTTCGACCTGGCTTGACGAACCGCCTTGGGCCGACGGCGAGGGCGCTATGCCGCCGCCGCGACGCTCTCGCGTGTCAACATCATCTGTGCTGGGGGTGATCGCAGGCAGCGGGCCGACGTCGACCCTGGTGAAGGAACCGCCTTCAGTAGCCACCCACGGTTTGATACTGACCCAAACAACGCCATTGCTGGCGTAGACGCCCCCCTGGGTACCCAAGGCCGCCAGCGCGCCACTGACCGCAGGCGCGACACCTTCCAACGCTTTACAGATGAGCAGGACAACCGGCGATGTCGGGTTCCTGCGCACAGCCTGCAGGATGGGCTCGGTCCTCGCGACCAACGTGGCGAACACGTCAGGGCGCATGACCACCGTTTGGCCGGTCGTCAGCTGTACGGCAACGCCGTCACCGTCACCATGTGCGTCGATGAATAACGGCTGGTTGCGCTCGTGACTCCACGGTGCCTCCTCAGAGACCCCCTCATCGTGTGCCTGCGTGGCCGTTCTACCATCATCCGCGGTGAACACCCGGGACAATGCCTTCCTGCCAGCCCGCTTCGCGAACTTGGCGGAGTTCGCGGCGTACTCATCGACCCAGACCGTCTTGTTGTAGGACGGGAAAGCCGCGCCGATGATCTTACCCTTCTTGACCAACGGTACGACCTGTACGTCGCCTGCGGTGAAGAACAGGGCCCCTCTACCGGGGCCGCGCTCGGCGCGGAAGCCGTTCTCAGCAACGAACTCCGCCTCCAGCTGGGGCGAGGCCTTTTCCGTGCGCGGGTCGGATAGCGGCGAATGGATGAAAACCGGTCCGTTGTAACCCCATGCCTGCCGCACGACGACGGGAACGTCGTTCGTGACGAACCGGTGTGCCCGCTCGGGCAACACAAGCTCCTGCTTCAGCTGCTTCTCGAGTTCGGCCCTGAACTCGTTTTCTACGCGGGCTCCATGCGTAGCGTCGGAACGGGACGTCGTGATCCGAACCGGACGCGGGGGCAGGCCATCACGGAGGTCGATCATGAGATGGATGAGGTATTCGCTG
Source organism: Lentzea alba (assembly GCF_047445655.1). GTDB lineage: Bacteria > Actinomycetota > Actinomycetes > Mycobacteriales > Pseudonocardiaceae > Lentzea > Lentzea alba_A. Next base: position 28,224 of record NZ_JAJAEG010000050.1, on the reverse strand, counting down.
ACGAAGTCAGCGAGCCTACGAGCGGAGTCCGCTCCGTCCAGCCTGACAACGATCTGACGGCGAACATCGAAGTCCTCGTCGGTGATCTCCGGCTTGTGCACTCCGTGCGCTTTCGACGACACCTTGGGAATCACCGCGCCGCCTCCGGCACGCTTGAGTTCGCGTTCGACCATCGCCGAGCAAAAGTCCTCCACGAAATCGGTGGCGGTCGCCTTGAGGAGGTATGACGCGCTGTTCTGCACGGATCGGATGAACACCAGGCCGCGATCGAGCGCCTTGGCCGAGAGCCACACCGTCTTCACCATGTCCGGCACGTTCCTGGCGTGGGGGCTCTGCAGCTCACCAGGCAGGGCAGCCGTGGACCACCTCCGGCCACTTGCCGGCTTAAGCCCCAACGAGAATTTTCGCCCGTGGAACTGCGCGGGAAATCCGATCGGGAACGCGATCTCCACCCATGCGTGGCGCCTGGTGGTCTTCCCCTCCGTTGATACGGAGTTCTCGACAAGCACATCGATCTGGATTCCAGTACTATCGATGAACTCGACGCCCTGCAATGCACGCTCGAGCTGACCGAACTCGTAGGCGCGGCTGGGGTTCGCGGCCGTAGATCGCCCAGGACCAACCCGACCAGGTTGCACTGGAAGCTCGGTGATCGCGCGAGCCAAGCCCGGCACGTCCTTGAAGAGATCGCGCCCTTGCACGGCGAGATGGACTTCCGCGAGTACGAGCACCGACATCGTGTCGTGCTCGATACCTCTGAGCACGTTCAGGGCATCCCGGCCCGCCACAGCAATCTCGCGCACCTTGTCCGAGATCGCCCGTACTTCTGGGAAGTCCACCGAGTGGAGCTGGGCAAGTCCTAGGAACTGGGCACGGCGCGCGGCCACAACCGCGCCCAGCACTTCAGGATTGTTCCGCACCGTGTCAAGGATCTGCATGAACTCAAACGTGTCGGTTGAGCTCACCAACGAGTCGACCACGTCCTCGACCGACGAACCCACCGGCCGGCGAACGCCATTGAGATCCGAGCCTCTGGTAACAACCTCGTCGCTTTGGCTGCCCGGTGACAGACCTGCACCGACTCTGGTGAAGGAGCCACGCTCAGCACCGATCCACCCCTCCTCATCAAGGTGGACGCGACCGTCACTGGAATAGACGCGAACCTCGGTCCCCAAGGCCAGCAGCTCGCGGCTGACCGCAGTGGCCGCACCCTTCGACGCCTCGCAGATGAGCAGGATCACCGGTGACATCGCGTATTTCTTCACCGCACGTGTGATGGGCTCGATCATTGCGACGAGCTTGGCGAACGCGTCAGGCCCCATCAACACGTTCTCGCCGGACTTCAGCTGAACGACCACGGAGCCGTCGACGCCATGCGCATCGATGAACAAGTACCTGTACGGCTCATCACGCCACGGCGCGTCCTCAGACTTTCCCAGCTCAACGGCCCGCTCCATCGAGACACCTTGGTCCACGGTGATCACCTGGGTCAGGGTCTCCCTGCCTGCGTTCTCCACGAATTCCACAGAGAATGCAGCATGTCGATCAGCCGACGCACCCGCATGGCTGGACGGAAAGACCGCGCCAATGGTTTCGCCGTTCTTGGCCAGCGGCACGACCCGCACGTCATCGGCGGTGAAGTAGTGCGTCTTGCCACCGGTGCCCACACCGCGGAAACCGTTCCCGCTGAACACCGCCTTGAACGCGGTCGTGAACCGGTTCGCCACCCTGACAATGTTCGTGGCGGGTGCACTGGAGCGGGGAGACTCGATGACGACCGGCCCGTCGTGGTCCCTGTCCCTCCGCACGACGACCGGAACGTCGCTCATAACGAACCGATGTGCACGCTTGGGCAGCACGTACGCCAGCTGCCTCTCGAGCTCGGCACGGAACTCGGCCTGTGCACGAGCACCTTGCCTGGCACTGGACCTGGGTGCGGTGATCCGAACCGGAGACGCAGGCAGACCCTTGCGGAGGTCGGCCTCGAGCTGAGCGCGATACTCGCTGACAAAGTCGACGAGCCGGCCGTCCGGGTTCGGCCCGTCCAGGGCCACGACGATCTTGTGGCTGCTGTCGAAGTCCGCGTCGGGAATCTCCGGGGTACGTACCCTGTGCTCGTTCGGCGCCTTCGGTATCAGCCCGCCGATTTCGGCAAGCTTGCGGTCATCGTTGCTCATCACCGAGTACAGGTTCTTCGCAAACGTGACGCAGCTGTTCGTGCGCCAGTTGTACGGCGCGTTCTGCACGGCGCGGAGGAATACGATGCCGCGGTCGAGCTCCGTGGCTGAGACCAAGCCCGGCATTACCGATTCCGGCACGTACTTGAAGTCAGGACTACGCAGCTTACCGGGCTGAGTCGTGGCTCGGATCACATCACTTTCAGGCCAAAATCCCGCCGAGAACGTACGGCCGCGGAATCCGCCAGAGCCAATCGGGAGTGCGACCTCGATCCACACGTGGCCGTACTCGCGCTTCAGCAGGCGGAAGTCCTCGAATAACAGGTCGAACCTGATGTTCGAGCCGTCGATGTTCCGGTTGCCCCACAGTGCGCGTTCAAGCTGACTGATCTCGTAGGACTGCCTCGGGTATGCGGCCACGGGCCGACCGGAAGCATCTGGAGCGGCATCTCGTTCCGCGGGTACCGCTCTGATCGCGTCAACCAAGCCAGGCGCGTCCTCGAAGAGATCGCGCCAGTGCGCGTGGAGGTATACCTCGGCGAGCACGAGTACCGACATCGTGTCGTGCTCGATGCCGCTGAGCAGGCTCATGACGTCCCCGCCCGCCACAACACGATCACGCACTGCCTCAGACAAGGCTCTCGCGTCCGGGAAGTCCACGGAGTGGAGCTGAGCCAACCCTGTCGACTTGTAGCGGCGAGCGGTCACGACCGCTCGCAGCACCTCCGGTTGGTTCCGCACCCTGTCCAACATCTGCATGAATCCGAAGGTGTCGGTCTCGTTGACCAACAACTTGGCCACGCCTTCGATGCGCAACTGATTGTCCGAAGTCGTCGCCGGGCCAACGGCGATGCCGTCGGTGCCGAACGAGAAGGTGCTGGTGAACTCGTCCTGCCCGGAGCGGGTCTGCGTCCGGCGTTCGCCGTCACCAGCCTCGTCGCGCGCCCCGTCGGCTCCGAACACCGGCCCAGACGCTGTCCGCGACTGCGGCTCCGCCCCGTCGACCTCGGTGGTGACTTCGACGTGGACGGTGACCGGTCCGTCAACAGCCGCCTCTGTGATCGCGACTGCGTCCCGCCTGCCAGCGAAGCGATCGAACACCGAGGTAAGACCGCCAATCACAGTCCTGCGCAGCTCGGTGGCCCATTCCCCTCCGCCTCGAACGACCACACGCGGGTTGCTTCCCGAGACCGCCACCTCGCGGAAGACTTGGACGAGCGCCGCCTCGTCCACGACGTTCCCTGCCTCGTCAAACACGGCGACGGAAGGCGGGACTGTCGCAGGCGACTCCGGCAGGACGGGGAAAGCGGTCGTCAGCGCCGTATTTCCCGTGACCGTTTCGGGGCCGGACGAAGCCGCCGTGCCGTCGACGATGACCCGCACGCCGGTCGTCCGGTGGGCATCGATGGAGTTCGTCCTGACCGACAGGCGCACCTCGTCACGGCTGATGCGGGCGCTCGCCTCCACGTCGAGCTGCTCTTGCTCCAACTGGCGGTCGACCATGACCTCCAGCACTGCCGCAAGGGTCTCCCTGCGCCACTCCCCCAGTTCCGACCCGCCGCCCTCGACCACTACCTGCGGCGGTGCAAGGCCGAGCTGGTGCCGGACGACGATCGCTTCGGCCAGTTGCTCGGTCTGCAGCTCCAGAGCCGCGACGGCCTCCGGTGACGGCCGCGTGGAACCGTCCGCGAAGCCGTACGACTTGAACGTCACGGACCCCGGCAACTGCGGCGCGATCTCCGCCGCCGGTAGGAGGGTGACCGGGAAGATGCGCTCTTCCTCTGGTTGGTCGGGGTCCGGGATCCCGAGGACCATGAGGTCCAGCACCTGCGTGATCGGGGACTCGGCGTCGGGACGTGGCATCGCGACGGTGCGCACCCGGCCCGCGTGCGCCGGATCCGCGGCGATGGCTGATACGGCCGCCCTGAGCACGACGCCGGGCTGCTCGTGCCTGTTCGCCAGCTCGATCGCCGTGTCCAGAGCCAGCAGTCCGTCTCGGTCGTCGATGCCGTCCCGCAACATGTCGCGAACCCGCAGAGCCAGGTCGAGCGTGCCCGCGTGGTCGTCCGTGGTGATCGGGCCGAGCGGCTGTGGGCCGGCGACGCGGGCCGGACCGGCGTGCTGGATCCTCACCGCGAGCACCGCGGCAGCCTCGTCACTCGTCGGCGCGGGCTCAGGGTCCGGGAACGAGATCAGATCCAGCGGGAAGCTCGCCGACCTGGTCAGGCCGCGGGCGGTGGAACGCGCATCCGGGTCGATGTCGAGCAGCTTCTCGGCCAGGGCGGACACGTTCCGCGCGCCGGGGGTGCGGTCCGGCACCGTGACCGTCCGCACCATTCCGCGCCACACCCGTTCGCCGGCGATGGTCCGAACCGCGGCCTCCAGCACGACCGCGCCGTTCGGGTGGTCGCGCAGCATCTTGTCCACAGACGCGAAGTCCAGGTCGCCTCGGGCACGCAGTCCCCGCGCCAGCGTGTCCACGACGTTGCCGACAAGGCCGACCAGGTCCTGCCGAGTCGGCATGTCGAGCCGACCTTCGGCTTCACCCCGGAAGCTGGCGCCAGAGACGGCAGGGACTGCGCCCAGGCTCGTAGCGGCGTCGACTGCTGCCGTGTTCGCGTTCTTCATGCCTGCTGTACGGGCGTTGTCGCTCAGTTGCTGCGCGTACAGCTCGGCGAACTGGTGCCCTCGTGGGACAGCCAGCACGGGTGGTACGTCGGTGAGCGGGGCGACACCGAGTGCGAAACCCTGCTCGGTGGAGACCACACCGGCGAAGTCCGCCAGCTGCTCCAGCGCGTATTCCGCAGGGACGATCACGCCGCCGAAGCGCCGTGCCAACTCGGCGCCGAGGAGAGCGCGGGCCAGGTCGCGATCCTCATCGGTGGTGTTGTCCTGTGCGGCGGAGAACAGTTCCTGGTTCACCATCGGCGAATCCGCGTTGAACACCTCGTCGACGTTGACGACCAGGAACCCGTGCTCCCTCGCCTGCCGGTCCATCCGGAGCACGTCGGCCAGCTGCGGATCACCTGCGCGCGCCGCGACGAACATCTCGCGCGGCACGTCGCTCACGAGGATCGGAGTCCAGCCCTCGGCCCTCGCGGTCTCGGCGGTGACTGCAAGGGACGCCCAGGCTCCGTCGACGACAAGGCCGCCCAGCGCGGGCACGATCACGTTCTTCGGCAGGTCCCTGCCGTTCTCACTGATCAACGAACCAGCTCGCGGCCACGATGAGACGACATCTGCCGACGAGGTGCGGAGCATGTCCATCGCCTCGAAGAAGTCCGCCTGCTCGTGCGGCGGCAGCGTGTCCTGGTCGATCCGCGCGAGGAACGCCGGCGCCGGCGCCGGCCGGATCACCCCCGCGACGGGCTGGACGTCCTGTGCCTCGGCCAGCTCTTGTGCACTGATCCGGTCCAGTTCCTGTGCGAGCCGCAGCTGCCGGTGGTACTCCTCCATCGCCGTCCACCACGCTGCCTCGGCATCGCTGACCTTGACCCGCTGGGTGGTGACGTCCGCGTTCGAGTCGGCCGAGAGGACGCCTTCGAGCTCGCCGACGGCATCCGTCCACGCCTTGCTGGCCGTGGTGAACTCCGCGACGGCCTTGGCCAGTGGATCGGGCAGTCTGCCCAGCAGACGCTCGGCGGCAGGCTCCCGCATCCGGACGAGGTAGGCGTTGTCGACGGTGAGCCCGGCGACGCCGATCTTCGACGTGGAGTTCGGCTTCCGCGCCACGACCTTGAACTCGACGTCCGCGAGCAGGCCACGGGAAGTGAGACCTGGGTGCGTGGTCCGGTGGTTGTGCCTGGGGTCTCGACCGAAGGTGTTCTCCGTGTGCGCGTGGACGTTGACAACCCAGTCCGGCCTTACTGACGGCCCCTGCCGCTGCGCGGTGCCGAATGTCTCGACAGAGGCGGCGTTCTTCGGCGACCCACTTCCCACCTGTTGCTCGACGCTTCCGCTGCCTCGCATGATCACGCCCGACGAGTACTCACTGCCGGACGTCAGGTCGACGTCGTCACTCGCGCTCTGGCTGGTGAAGCTGTCCATCTCCACACGGCCACTCGCGGACGCGAGCTTCGGTTGAGGCTTGAGCCGCGCGTGGAACTCGACGTCGCGGTCGAACCCGGCCACTGGGAACCGGAACAGGCCCTCGCGCATCGCGGGCATGCCCGCCTTCACAGTGGCCGGTGTGATGGCCGCGTCCACGGCCAGCGCGACCTTCGTGTCGACCACGACACCAGAGCGCACGAGCGCCACCTTCGCGGCGGCGCGCAACGTCTTTATCAGGCCGAAGTAGTGCTCGACCTCGTAGTCGCCGGAGTTGGGCAGTGCAAGGCTCTCGTCGTTGTCCTGTCGCCACCGTGCGAGGTCCACGGCCTCGCCTGCGGGCAGAGCGCGGATTCCACCCTCAGCGCCGAGAGGTTTCGCACTGCCCGGCGGGAGCAGCGTCTCCTCAGCCATCTTCCGGATCTTGACCGGGCGCTCGACAACAGACTCCACGACCGTGCCGGCCCTGGCGTCTTCCTGCGTCTCCGCATTGAATCCGAGCTTCCGCTCGATCTTGGCCCTCAACCGGACGACACCCTTGTAGGTGCCCACCGGGCCGCGAATCGCACCGTAGGAACCTGCGGACTGCGATCGTGCGAACGACTCGGTGTACGTCTGCACCTGGGCGACGTAGCCGGCCTGCAAGCCGCCACCCAGGTTGCCGGAGCTCGGCGCGGAGGTCTTCGTGCCGGAGCCCTGGCCGGCGGAGCTCACGTCCTTGAGTGTCCCGTGAACGCGCATGATGGCGCCCACGTCGACGATGTGCTGACCATAGATCTTCTCGTCGGTGTCACCGGTCGACACGATGGTGCGGGCCGCGAGCTTCCGGACGATCTCCACCTCGCCCTCGGTCGGCAGTGCGGCCCATTCGCCCGTGACCGTGAAAACGTAGGTGCGGCCGGACCACCGGAACTCCACCCTCAGCGGCGTGCCCACGCCACCGTTCATCACAGCGGTGAACATCCGGTCCACATTGGACAGAAGTTCGTCGACCACGCGCGTGTTGTTGTGCGAACTCGTGAGCGGGGAGCGCGGAAGCAGCTCCTCAGCCGCCTCAGGTCCGAGCTCAGGGTGATTGGTGATCTCCTGGCGGAGGTCCTCGATCACGTCGCTGATGTCGATGCGCCCGTCCACGCCGCCGATGCCCAGCGAGGTGACGTCCGGGATCTGCAACGACTCGGGTGGCGGCAACTTCTGGGACTCAGGAGTCCCCTCGGCGACAGCCAGCTCCTCGGCCACCTGAGGAGTGACAGGATTGTCCTGGCTGGACGACTCGCGCTCCCGGTCCTGGCGTTCGAGCTCCGCCAGCTGCTCCTCGGTCACCCACATCAGCACCGCGTCGTTCAGCGTGAACTTCTCGCCCGCAGAGTCGAGCGGACGCCTCGACCTGAGCTCTGGGACGTCGAGGTTGCCGCGGACCTGCGTCTCGGCCACGACCGACGCCTCGACACCGACCGAGATCAGAACCCGTTTGGACGGGTTCGGGGTGAAGTGGTGCTTCTCGATGCCGAGGATGCGCTGCGCGCGCTTGCGGCCGAACCGAGCGGCCCACGGCGCGAACCGGTAGAGGAAGACGCCCTCAGGAGTGCCTGAGATGCCACCCCCGTGCGCGACGGGGTCGCCGCTGAGCGCGTCCACGTTGGTCAGCTCGAAGTCCACCGACGTCTGTGCGCCCTTGGACATATTGACCGCGGTACCGCTGACGCTCGTGTTCTTCGTCCGCTGATACTCCTCGGGACCCACTCGCCTCGGGTTGACCGGCTTGAGCACGACGCCGACCCTGCCTCGCACGTCGGCGCGGCGGCGCTCGTGGACGATCCCCTCGACCACGTGCACCTTGCCGAAGATCCGGGGGTCCTTGCGAAACGACTCCGGCGAGAACTGGTCCACGATCAGCTCGGCATTGGCGCCGGTCCGCTGGCCGAGCGCAGGGTCACCGGAGGACGACCGGTCGAGCATCCGGTACACCGAATCCACGATGTGCTGGGTGCCGACAACGGACACGACGTCCGCGCCCTCGACCGTGCGTTCGCCCCTGTCCTTGGCCAGATCGTCGATCCAGGTGCCGTCCGGCAAGCTCTCCGCAGAGATCGGCTCAACCACTGTCCTCGCGGGCGCCAGCCCTGTCGTGACCAGATGGTCCGGGACGAGCAGCTCCACAGAAACGTTCTGGCTGGGCTCCTCCACCCCGTTCAGGCCGTGGAACGGGCCGACCAGCGGGACTGGACGCACGTCCAGCGGATCCCTGCCGGGCTTGCCGACGCTGACCTTGCGGATCATCTTGTTCGTGCGCGTGTAGGTGGTGACTGTCGGGTTCAGCGTCAAGTCGCCCCTGAAGTGGCGCAGAGGGGTCTCGCCCAGGCCGCCCGACTTGGTGAGCTCGATACCACCGTGTTTGTGCTCGGTGACCTTGCCGGTGTCGTTGGTGACCGAGACTGACGACGACCACGCACGTCCCAGCCTCAAGGTCGCCAGGAACACGTTGGCGCCTCTGGTGATCGCCGCGGTGACCCGGCTCTGGAGTCCGACCCCCGCAGTCGTGAACTTGGCGGCGGTGAAGGTGCGGGTCTCGTACTCCTTGGTCCGCGTCTCCGTGGTGGAGTCGGCCAGATCGACCTGAAGGTCGCCGTCGGCGAGGCCGTCCAACGTGGCTGTGATCCGAACCGTTACGACCGTGTCGGTGAACGGTCCCTGCTTCACCAGCGGGATCACCAGGCCCGGTCCGAGCATCAGGTCGATCAGCTGCATCAGCTGCTTGTCCGACATCCGGGACTTCGCCGTGCGCTGCCGCCGGATGGTGTCGTTGACCATCGACTTGAGACCTGCGGCGAGGCCCGGGTCATCGAAGTACCTGATGAACTCCGACGAGCTGAAGTGGTACCAATGGCGGTTCGGCACCTTGCGCAGAGTGTCGGCGATCGCCGCGTAGATGCGGTCCCTGCCCCGGAACGTGTGGATCTTGGCACCCGCGGTCGACAGCCCTGATTCCAGGTGCGCTGGTGCGAAGTGCGTGCGGTCGTCACCCTTGCGGTAACGAGGCGCGTGGTCGCCCTGCCCAGTCGGGTTGATGATGCCGGAGGCGAGCGCGCGTTCCCGCGACGCCACCTGGATGCCCACCAGGTCGCCTTCCAGGAACACCGGCGGCTGACCGAGCACGCGGACCTGCAGCTGGTAGACCGTCCTGTAACGAACGAGCTTGCCGCCGAAGTCGTGCTCGAACCGGATACCGGTCTCGCGCTTGAACTTGCTGCTCCACGACCGCGTGTGGCTGAAGTCGAGCAGGCCCCCAAGGGTCACCACGAATGCGCCAGCTGCCAGGAACTTCGCAGCGAAGACGCTGATGGCGCCGCGCCGCTTGGCCGTCCACGCGTCTGTGCGGGCGGCCTTCGAGTTGTCCCAGTCGAGCAGGATCGCCGTGTGCTTGCGCTCTTCGGTGTCCTCGATCTCCTCGATGATCTCAACCTGACGCGCCACGGCACGCATCTCGATCGCCGAGCCGCGCCGGAAGAGGTCGAGTGGGCTGGTCACGTGTCCCTTGATGAGCGGTTCCGACCGCCGCCAGCTCGAGTCCGGGTTGTCGATGGGGTCGGCCGTGACCATGCTCACCAGCTCGGCCTTGATGTTCGTCCGGTGCAGGAAGTCCTGCAGAACGTCACGACCGGGTGCTCCAGGCGCGGTGAGGTGCTTCGGCAGCATCCTGGCGACCTGGTCGAAGAACGACGAGCCTTCCGGCGCGTTGACCAGCAACTCCTCCAGAGCGAAGTCCTTCGGCGGCGAGGTGGTCAACGGGATCAGCCCCTGCCCGCCATCGGAGCGAGGTGCCTTCGGGTAGCCGAAGCGGAACGTGCCGTCGAGCCCTGACTGCGCTCCGTGGTCGATCCTGCCGACGAGGTGCTCGTTCTCGTCCCGCAGCTCGAACTCGTAGGAGACTCGCACCTCGGCCACGCGGACATCGAGATCGAGCACCAGCGACGCCCGCTTGTGCTCCTCGGAGACGACCCGCTCCATCTGCTGGTTCACGTTCGTCGTGCCCGACGGGGTAACACCGACGAGCATCGGCACAGGCGTCGTCAGCAGCACGGGCGCCGTTAGCGTTGGGTCGGCCGAGTAGCCTGAATCGGATCGGCGGAACCGCCGGTACAGGGTCTCCGGAGGCATCGTCCAACGGGGCTTGCCCGGCAACGCTGTTGCGGCAGACCAGTCGAGCTTCGCCTTCACCACCAGCGTGTGCGGTTTGCCGTCGATCTCCACGGTGAACTCACGGCCGTCACCGAGCATGCTCGGTACCTGATTCCTCATCGCCAGTTCGACGTGATGCAGCCCCTTGATCTTCTGCTTCCGCCTGCCGGTCGGGTGGGTGTCCGGACGTACCCGACCGTCGACCTTGTCCTTGACGAGTACTCGCGACGACCGAGGCAGCATGCCGCGGAACGCGCGCTCAATGCTGATGCCCTTGACCTGGGTGTGCGGCATGGCTTCGCCGAAACCCTCGCCATCGACGAAGTAGTCGGGCATGCCCCTGAGGACGTCAGCGGACGGATCGCGGGGCGACGGGTGGAAGGTGCTCGTAGCGCCGGCGTCCTCCTCGTCCTGCTCCACGACCGTGTCCAAGCCGCCGAGAGTGTGCGTGGCGTGTGTCCCCCTCGTCGCCGGGGCCGTTGCCGCGGCGGCAAGGCCCAGGTCCGCGAGGCCCTGTTCGTCCACCACCAGGTCGACCTGGGCATCTGGGACGCTGAGCAGTGACCCGGACCAGGTATCTGCGACAGATGCCTGCCGATAAGTCGCCGCCACGTCCCATGTCGGAGTGCCTCGGACGCGGTACCGCGGACCGTCCTCGGTGTCGATCGACTCCACGAGCCGCCGATCCCGCAGGTCGAGCTTGATCGCCACTGCTGCCAGCGGGCCGGTGTCGAGCGCGACCACATACCCCTGCTCCGACATCGCCGCACGCACGTTGCCCCACAGCTCGGCCGGAGTGGTGGCATCGAGGATCTGCCGAGCGGCCGCGGCGGGAGGAACCGGGCGCAGAGTGCCCCGGCGTGGCGGGTCCGCCGGGTAGAGCAGCCGGGTCAGTGTTCGGTGGAACTCGACCGCCGGCGCGGGCCTCGCCTCGACGTAGGCATGTGGACTCAGCCCGATCGTGCCCGCACGTCGCTGCACCCTGCGCAACGACCGCCGGTTCTCGCTGGTCGGCTCCCCGGCGGCAGGCTCCGGCTCGGGGAGCACTTCGGCGACGGCGATCGACGAGACGACCGCGCCCTGGATGACGGCGGTGCGGTTGAACTCACCCTGCGGCGCGTCCATCGTGATCCGCAGGTCATGCGTGAAGTACGCCTGCTCCTCGGTCGGCACGCGCACGTCCTGCACGGCGTTGAGCGCGTTCGGTGTCACGTCGGGATCGACGCTCGACCCGAACATGTTGGCGAGCAGCCTGGCGAACCACCCGCGCCGCGGTGCTGGCGGGATTTCCGGCAAGCCGGGTCCGGTGTGCCGGAAGTCGCCAGGGCCGAGGGTCGCCCGCACGATGATGTCCTGCTCGACCTGGCCCACCGGAGTGTCGACCATGACCCGCACGGTCAAGCCGCCGTTGAGCATCGCGTCCAGCACACTTTTCGGCGGCCGTCCGGCGTCCAAGCGCAGCAGATCCGCGACAGTCCGCTCGTTGAACTCCCTGACGCTCACCGCGCTGGGGCTCGGCTTGAGCGTTAGCACACGACGAAATGCGTCGAGCGCTGACACGACCTTGTGCAGGAAGGACTCGCGGACCTGAAGCGACCGCTGCCGGTCGTTGACAGCTTCCGTGACGGCCTTGGCGATCCGTCGCATCGCGGCAGCCTCGTCGCGGAACGCGACCGAACCGCGGCCCTGGCCGATGCCGTGCGGAGCCTGGTACTGCGGACTGTTCTCGGTCGGCGCCTCCGGCATCGACGCCGGCGGGGCAGGATCACTGCCGTCGTCAGAACCAGCGTCCTCGACCATCGGCTCTGGAGACGACACCAGCCGGGCAGGATCATCACCGTCGGACGCCGACTCGTCCGTGAGCCACGCAGGCGCTTGGGTTCCTTCGAACGCAAGGTCATCGTTCTCGAGCGGACGGCTCTGCTGGTGGAGGATCCACTGGGCGAACTGCCTCGCGCGGTCCCGGAACTCGCCGTCAGCCCCGAGCTGGAGCGCCACCAGGCGAACGACACCCAGGTATCGGTTCAGCACACCCCTTTGACGCCTGGTCAGGTCCCGCGCCTGCTCCTCGTCCACCTCCGGAATCGTCCCGAAGACAGACTCAACGATCTCGTAGGCGTCCTGGCCGGTGCCCTCATCCGGCTCATGATCCTCCAGGTCCTCGTACGCCGACTCCCACGCAGCGGCGCGCTCCTCCTCAGTCCTGAAGTTCAGGCTGTCGAGCCGGCCCCGGTACCTCTCAACCGTGATCTGCCGGTACGCCCACTCGGCGAGTGCCCAGGCGTTTTCCGTGTCGGTACCGCCATCGGCGTAGATCTGCTCAGCCACCAGATCCCTGACGCCGGAATGCGGCTCACCGAAGACGTCCTGGACGATGCCGTCGGCCTGCTTGAGCATCGACTTCGACGCCACGAGCCGGCTTGCGACGGCCTGGAACTCCGCATCCCAGTCGCCGGTGAAGGACTTACCGCTCGCGGGGTGCAGATGGGCCAGGCGCTGGCGGAAGTGGAAGGGGGGTTCGCTCTCCTCCGAGTTGTCGGAGTCCTCGGCGACCACGGGACGGTCTTGCTCCGCGGTACTCCCGGTGCCGGCGGCAACGGGGAGGTCATCCGGATTCACGGGCGGGTCGATGTCCGTGGCCGGCTCAGGCGCAAACTGTTCGGCCGCCCACCTGGCCAGGTCCTGCGGACGGCTCGTGGGGATGCTGCGGTCGTAGACCATCTGCTCGGCGACGAGATACAGCACGCCGGTGTGCAGGAATTCGTCCTCGTCCGATCGGGTCATCTCGATGCCGAACGCCGCATTGACGAAGTGCTCCGCAGTGTCCAACGCTTGTTCGGGATCGACGCTGTTGTTGATCGCGAACCGCTCGAACTCCACCAGGGCACGATCGATCTCGGCATCCCAGGCGTCGATCATGTCGTCGAGTGACTCGGCGCCGCCGCGACCCAGATGGGCCAGCCGAACCCGGAAGTCCGCGTCGGCATCGCGTTCCTGCCACAAAGGACCGTTGCTGGGCTGCGAACCTTCACTCGCGAGCGAGAGGTCGTCATCGCCGCCCCAGGAACTCCAGTCGCTGCCGTCGTCGTCGAGGTCGTTCTCGTACCGCGCCAGATCACCCCCCGCCTCAGCCTCGGCCAGAGTCAGGACCTGCGCGCCGAGCCACTCCGCCAGCACGATCGCACGGCCGGGCAAGCCGGAATCCGCCTGAAGCTGCTCCTCGACCAACTCCTCGATCCGCCCACGCCGCCACTCGAAGCGCTCCTGAAGCGCCCCGTCCTCATCGCCGTTGAATTCCACCTCCCCCAACGCGTCCGCCACGAGTTCGCGCGCCCGCTCCGCGTGTGGCCGGTCTCCCTCGATCTCCTGATGCTCACCGAGAGCGTCGTCCCACGCCGCAACCCAACGAGCATTACGAACATCCACATCGTCAAGATCCACAAATCGATCACGCACCGGATCCGACACCATGAGCTGCCACTGCTCGGCAGCCCACGCAGCGATCTCGCGCGAGCTGACCGTGACTCCGCCTCCGTCCCGGACGATCTGGTCGGTCACCAAGATCTGCGTGTGAACATGGAGATCGGCGACCGAGTCGTCCCCGATTGCGACGACCGGCCCGAACACCGCGTTGACGACATCCTGCGCCAGCTCGCGCGCCGCATCGGTGTCAACATCGACGTGCGCCGCCTCAACATCCCGGACTAGATCGTTCCACCACAGCTCCCAGTCCTCATCGGACTCAAAATCCCCACGGCGGACACTGATCACCTCGGTCGGATCGGAGTCCTCCATATCGTCCACATCGGACTCGATCATCGACGCGGTCTCGTCATCGGTGCCCAAGCCATCGTCGACGTCTTCGTCGACGGCCTCGTCATCGTCCGAACTGTCGGAGTCGCGAGGGTCCGGATCACCAGCGGCACCATGCCCACCGGTGCCCTGGTCCTGGGGATCGTCGTCGTCCGAACTGTCGTAGCCCAGGTCTGGATCACCGTCAGCACCATCGTCGCTGCCGGAAGGTGTGGCAGGCCTTTCGATCCCGAGGCGTGCCCGGTTCTCACGGATGGTGTCCGGATCACCGAACATCTCGGCTAGCTTCGCCATCTTCTCGGCGAAGTCACTGAAGTCGCCGTCCTTCGTGTACTCGAAGTACCTGCCGTCTTGCGTCTTGGTGATCCCGCCCGGCCCGGTTTCGAAGAAGTTGGTGAACGAGTTCGGCCCGGTGTGAACAGTTCCGGCGCGGTCTACATAGGTGCTGTGCGTGGTATAAGAGGAGAAGTCTGCCTGGTAGTACTGGTGGAACTCCTCGAACAACTTCCTCGAGTTCTCCGGCCGACCGGACGGGTCGATCTTGACAGCGAGGTTGTCGAGGAACGTGAATGCCTCGTCGGCGGTGATCCTGTTGCGCAGGTAGAAGCCGAACGGGTCGGAGTCGACGATCGCCCTGGCGGCCTGGAAGTCCCGCTCGTTGTCCCAAATGCCGCGGTAGCGGTCCATCATCACGACGGCGAGCTTGTGCTCCGGCTCGCGGTCATGCCGGCCTTGACCGCCTCCGAACTGGTTCTTGGCGTTGACCTTCTCGATGTCGTGGAACAGGATCGCCTTCGCCAACGCGTCCACCGGCAGGAAGCGCGTGTCGGTGTTCTCGTTCGCAGTGAGGTCGAAGTACTGCCCAAGCACCATCTGCGCGTGCTCGTAGTAGGTGTAGACGCCCTTCGCGTCCTTCGCCCGGTTGGGCTCCTTCTGCACCGTGGTAGCGACCTCGTCGAACTTGGGGTCCAGTTCCGGATGTGCTCTGATCAGCGTCTTGACCGCGTTCTCCGGGTTGCGCTCCTGACTGACGATCAGCCTCAACTCGTCACCGGTCTGCCGCTGACGGTCGAACTCCGCCGGACGCTGCTCCTTCCAGTCGTGGAATGAGTTCGGGAACGGCTCCTGGCCGTGTTGCCGGGTGTTGAAGTCCAGGCCAATGCGGTCGGCGTCGGCGGCCATCAGCGCGCCGATCTCCGCCTGAGTGGCGATCTCGGGCACCTTGGCCATCAGCACGTCGACCGCCGCCGCGTCAACCGGATCAAACGCGAACCCGGCCAGCAGGTTTTCCGCCCGCGCCCGCGCGTCCTGCGCCACGGCATCAGCCATCACGTCGCGGAAGCTCGGATCGACAATCGCCAGTACCGGGTCGTTACGCAGAGCCGAGCTGATGGCGGCCGCCAGCTCAGGAAGCACCTCGTCGTGCACCACCGCCCGCAGCTCGCCGGGCTGCGTATCGGCGAAATCCCTGCCGGTGATGGAGTGAACGGCGCCGGTGACGACCGTGCCGAACACATTCTTCTCGGCGACCACAGCGATGTTGCTCGTGTCGATCCGAGGCGAGATTGGCGGAAGCTGCTGCTCATCTAGACGCGCTACGACCAGCTCACCGAACCTGCGCAGCCGGGAACCGCTGAGCCAGCCGCCCCTCTTTCCAGCCTTGGGCAGCGACTCGAGACCGAGTTGCGATAGCTCGGCGAACTTCTCCTTCAGCGCATCACGAACCTGGTGGCTCAGAGCCTCCGACACTTCAGCGCGACTGTTCTCGTCGAGCAGCGCGAGGTCCGGATGACTCGCGACACTGGTCTTGAACTTGGTGAGGGTCGGCTCGACCACCTCATTGTCGAACGTTCTGAGAGTTCCCTCTCTGTGCCGGATCCCATTCTCGATCAGATTCTGCAGGACTCCCAGCTCGTACACCGGACCGCTCACCATCCGCTTGACCAACAAGTCAACGGTCGCCAAAGCGGCGTTCACCGCCTGCGGCACGACCTTCTCCCGCAGAACCGTTTGGAACGCGGCCTCATCCACGTCGGGCGCACCTGAACCGGCGAGGTAGTCCCGCACTGCAGGACCACCGGTGGACAGCACGTCGGCGGTGATCTTCTTGACGTTGGTGGACGCAGGGCCTACCTCGTTGAGGAACTGGTTGAGCCGGTGAACCCGCGCTTCGAAGCTGACGTCCCTCGGCGACGAATCCTGCGGCGCGTTGGGGATGGTCTCCGCGTCAGGTTCGGCGAGTGCGTCGGAGGTGCGGCTCGCGGGGTCCTGGTTGGCTTGGCTCCAGGTGAGGTGGTGTTCCCGCAACTGCACGGCGATCTCGTGCAGTTGGGACGCGTCGAGGCGGAATCCTTGCAACTTCCACGATCCGTCGCTTTGTGCCGACCAGGAGAACCACGGATCGTAGGCCTTGCCAACGGCGTCGCTGCGGAAGTCCGGGGTCAGGCCGAGCCGCTGGTAGAGCTCCGCGACGGGTACCACGCGGCCTGCCCTGTCCTGGAAAGCGAAGGGTTCCGCGAGGTCCGCAGGGTAGCTGATCAGCGACCCCGGCTCTGCGTGCTTGATCAGCTCCTCGAGGTGAGCGCCGCCGATGCCAAACTGGTTCGGTTCGCCGCGCTGGTCGACGTTGTAGGTGTGGGTGTCGGCCTTCGCGCCGGGAGCGTCATCGATCGTCGTGCCACTCGTGATCTTGTTGAACGTGTCCAACGGCACCAGGAACGACCGCAGCACCGGTCGTTTCGGCGGCGATGACGGCCTCTTGGGGTCAGCGGGTCTGCCACCATCGGTCAGCTGGTACTTCGCGAGCCACTGCAACGCGCGCCGCGGCCGCCCGGCGCCCACCCACAGCTGGGCGTTCTTGCCGGGCGAGATCTTCAGCTGACCGGTATCCGGATCCTGCTGGATGTCCTTGAACGACGGCGTCTTGACGTCGAGGTTCGCAGGACTCACTACCGCGGTGTACAGGCGCACGTGGTGGCGGCCCGCGATCGTCTCGATCTCGAACTCGCCCCGGTTCACCGTGCGCCAGTACCCTTTGACATCGTGCTTGGTGGGGCCGGGGTACGACACACCGGGCCGTCCGATATGGACGATCTCCCGCGTGGCCGCGTACCTCACACCGTCAGCCGTGGTGGTCGCGACCACGTGCGCCGGCCGCCCGGCGATCGGCCCGAACGAGGTAAATTCCCCGTCCTGCCCGAGTACGTGCACTCGTGCGTCCGCTACCTCGGCGATCTCCTCCAGCGTGCTCCCCTGCGGCACGTTCGGTTCACCCCGGTTTAGCGTCGCAGCGACGGCGTTGGCCAGACTGCTCCCTTCATCTGTACCGGAGACCTGCACCGTCTCCAAGCCGTGGAAGGCCAGCACCTGCTCCACTGGCGTGGAGAATGCCGACGACGTCGACAGCTCCGCAACAGGCTGCGATGCGGAATCCTGCTCGTCGTCCAGCTGGGACGTCGCGTCAAGGTGCGTCCAGCCCCGCACCAACTCATCGATGAAAGCGAACCGCAGCGGCGCCCGCTCCCTCAGAGTCTCCGGATCGACGAAGAAATACATCACCGCCTCGGCGAAGTCCTCCGACGGATTCGTCGCACCGTACTTTGTGATCGGACGCTCGTTCCTGAAGTTCGGCCAGCCATCCTCCGTCCACGCACCAACAGCGGCGCTGAACTCGGACAGCTCGCTGCCCAATGCATGCGCGATGAGACGTGCGTTGTCCGTCGTCGCAGGGAAGCCCAGGTACTCGGGGTGCCGCCGAAGGATTCCGTCGATCGCGGCAGCGTGCTTGGGTGACGTGTCGCGCAAAGCCTCCAGGTCCTCCAGCGCCGCCTTGATCGACTCGACGAAGTCGTCCTGCGCGGTTGGGGCATCGTTGTGCGGTGGCTCGGCGCCGTCAACGAGCACCGGATAACTGGCGGCGTCCCACGTACCGATTTGTGTGCGGAAGTCGTCAACGTTGTGTTCCAGCAAGGCATGACTCAGCTCATGGGTCGCCAATGCCTCGGCCGCCCTCGCCCCGCCACCGAACCCGCCCAGCATCGAGGTGGCGTAGAGGTTGAAGCCCTTGCTGTTGGGGAAGTACTTCCCTTGCTCGGTGAGGGCAACACCGTCGGGCGCGAGGCCGAAGGTGACCGCGCTGACCGAGATGACCTCTTGAGGCGCGTTCGCACGATCAGACTGCACGCGGTTGCCACCGAGCAGAGGAGCGTAGTGATCAAGTGCGGCGTGAACACCGCGCAGTTCGTCGATCTTCCACGACCGAGGTTGAATGGCGGCGACATCATGGGCTGGAGCAGGCGACAACCGCACGGACATTGCGTCGACGCCCCGGCCGGAGTCGACCTGCACTCCGTGATCGTCACGGATGCGATCCATGAGCCGAACGGCTTCCGTGATCACGTCGGCTGGTCTCTCGCCGGCCGGGACCTCGACCGACTCCGAGGCGTGTGGACCCGGAAGTG
This sequence comes from Lentzea alba, assembly GCF_047445655.1. Taxonomy (GTDB): domain Bacteria; phylum Actinomycetota; class Actinomycetes; order Mycobacteriales; family Pseudonocardiaceae; genus Lentzea; species Lentzea alba_A. The sequence continues at coordinate 9,548 of NZ_JAJAEG010000050.1, read as the reverse complement.
CGACCCCCCACAGCGCCGTGTGCCTAGCGATCATCAACCTGCGCACCAGGTCGAACGCGGCTTCCGGCGAGCTGTTCCCGGAGTTGTGGACCTGCAGGGCGGCCACTGCCATCACACCCTGCCAGCGCTCGAACTCGGCCGCCGCGTCGACGCCTGACTGGTCGGTCCCCGTCACCAACAGGTCTCTGGTGATCCCCGCAGCGCGGTAGACGCCATCGAGCAGTGCCTCGGACTGCGCCTCGGGAATCGCGTCCAGCTGGGTGTGCGCGTCGGCAAACACACCATCCCAGGCGTCGTTCCACTCGTCCTTGCTGTCGAAGTTCGCTGGGGCCAGGTCGGCGATGAGCGTCGGGACGTCGCGGCCACCGATCCCGGCCAATGAGGGTGGCCGGCCTACCGACCTCTGGCTGTACACGCTCGCGGTATCGTCGGAGTCGTACTCCGCGGCCGAGATGGAGACCGACGCCCGCTGCGCGACCACGTCCTCGATGAAGTCCGCGCGCTGCGGAGCCTCCTGCCGCAAACTTTCACTGCCCTCGCGGTCGCCGCCTGGATTCCCCGACACCACAAGACTGTCCGGCTCCCACGCCGTGGTGGAGACGGCCTGCGAATCCAGCGGATCCGCGACACCGGTCGACAGCCCGGCCCCGAGCAGATCGGCCAATGCCCGCGACAGTTCGGTCGCGACTTCGATCGACGGGTCGTGCGCCAACTCGCGGGCGACGACGAACACGACGCCCCGCCAGCTGTTGAGCGCCCCTTTCTCCTCCGGGGTGAGGGCACGAAATGGTTTCGGTGCGGGCCGGTGATGTTCGCCCACGATCCGACTAGCGCGGTCGAAGAGGTCGAGCTGCTGGTCGATGTCAAGGTTCGCAATGAACCTCTCGGCATCCGCGAACTCCGTCGCGGCGTCGAAGTTCGCCAGATCGACGGTGCCGAACCCCGTGCGTGAGCCGCTGACGGAGGGAGTCCAGCCCCGCACCAACTTGTCGACGAACGCAAACCGCAGCGGTGCCCGCTCCCTCAGAGTGTCTGGCTCGAGGAAGTAATACATCACCGCCTCGGCGAAGTCCTCATCCGGATCGCTTGCACCGTACTTCGTGATCGGACGCTCGTTCTTGAAGTTCGGCCACCCGTCGGCGGTCCATGCGCCGACAGCGGTGTTGAAGAACGGCATCTCGTCGCTCAGGCTCACTGCGACCAGCAGGGCGTCGTCCGGCGTGACGTCTGGCCCGAAGAAATCCGGGTTCCGCTGCTTGATCGCTTCGATCGCCTTCGCATGCCGCGGCGATTCCCGCCTGAAACTATCCAAGTCCGTCAACGCCGCGTGGATGGATGCCTCGAAATCTCCAGTCGCGGACTGAGCTTCATACGGCGGCTCCGCATCATCCACCAACACCGGATAGCCGTAGACATCCCAAGTACCAAATGCCCTCTGATAATCGTGGAGCGCGTAGTCGAGCAAACCGTGAGTCAGCTCATGCGTCACCAAGCCCTCGGCCGCGCGGGCGCCACCGCCAAAACCAGCGAAGAAGACGCCGCCCGTGTAGAGGCTGATGTTCTGCGCCTCCGAGAACGTCTGCGCATTCGTCCAAGGCCGAACACGCTCGCCGCCGAGGCTCATCGTGACCGCACTGATCGAAAGGATCTCCTGGTCGCGATCCTTGCGGTTGGAACGAGCGCGCTGAGCTCCCAGGAGCGGCGCGAAATGGCCTAGCGCGGCATGCGCTCCCTGAATTTCTGACAACCGCCACGGCCGCTTGACGACAGCGGCAACCTCATTAGCGGGCGCCATGGAGGGCCGGCTGCGCAAGAAGTCCGCTCCTTGGTCGGAGTCGAACTTGACACCGAAGCGGCGCTCGGCATCAGCCATGAGCTCCGTGGCCTGGGAGACGACCTCCACATCGGATGAGGCGGACACCGACTCAGCAGCGAACCCGCCTGGCAACGACTGCGCGTCCCACCAAGCGGTCGCTCTTTGGATCGACAGCCAGTTCGACAGGTCGAGCCCAACAGCGTCGCGGACATCTGGGGGCAGGTCGAGGTTCGCCTCGATCTCCAAAGCGACCAGCAGCATCGATCCTTGACCGCGCGACTGCTCTAGGCGGCCGTCGAGCCCGAGGTCGAGATTCCCAGCCGTCAGAGAGCCACGACCGATGTTGGCGGCGCTGTAGGCCAGGTTGAGAAGGTCCTCCCGATCCTGCTCGACCATCCCGTCCAACTGCTGCTGGGCCTCTGCGACCCGCCTGTCCCACGCCGCATCCCACGACGCCCGATCCGGGTGGCTCGCCGGTAGGAGGTCAACGAACCGGACCGAAAAGTCACGATCGCTGTCGGGTAGCCGCACGAGGGTGGCCTCGCTGCCACTGGCATAGAGGTCCTCGCCAGGCGTCCAGTCCCCTACCAATTTATCGACGAACGCAAACCGCAGCGGTGCCCGCTCCCTCAGACTGCCTGGCTCGACGAAGTAATACATCACCGCCTCGGCGAAGTCCTCGTTGGGATCTGACGCACCATACTTCGTGATCGGACGCTCGTTCTTGAAGTTCGGCCAACCATCCTCCGTCCATGCGCCGCTAGCAGTGTTGAAGAACGATATCTCATGCATCAGGCTCACCCTGATCAGATGAGCATCGTCGGCCGTCATGGGCGGCCCGAAGAAGCGCGGATTCCTTTGCTTGATCGTCTCAATCGCCTTCGCGCGCCGCGGCGACTTCTCTCGGAAACCATTCGGGTCCGACATCGATGCGTGGATGGACGCCTCGAAATCTCCAGTCGCGGACCGGGCGTCGTACGGAGGCTCCGCATCATCCACCAATACAGGATTGTCGTCGACATCCCATGTACCGAACGCCATCCGATAGTCATCGAGCGCGTAGTCGAGCAAACCGTGAGCGAGCTCGTGCGCCACTGTGGCCTCGACCGCGCGCTCACCGCCGCCAAAGCCAGAGTTGAAGATCGCGGAGGTGAAAAGGCTGACGTTGTGCTCCGATGGGAAGTACGCCGCCAACGCATCGACGTCAACTCCAGTGCTGCTGAGGAGCATCGTCACCGCGCTGACCGACTGCACCTCCTGGTCAGCACGCATGCGGCTGGAACGACTGCGCCGAGTCCCCAGGATTGGTGCGAAATGACTCAGCGCGGCGTGCACGCCCTGAACCTCTGCCAGCTGCCACGGCCGCTTGGTCGCGGCCTCGACCTCATTAGCAGGGGCTGCGGTCTCGTTGCTCCGCTGATAGTTCGCGCCCCGGTCGGAGTCGAACTTGACTCCGAAGCGGTGCTCAGCATCGGCCATGAGCTCCGCAGCGGCCTGGGTGACGACCTCCACATCGGATGAGGCGGACACCGACTCAGCAGCGAACCCGCCTGGCAACGACTGCGCGTCCCACCAAGCGATCGCGCGCTGTGTGCTCAGCCATGTGAACAGGTCGAACCCGATCGCGACACGCTCATCTGCAGGCCGGTCGAGACTAGCCCTCAGTTCCACAGCGACCAGCAGAATCGCCTTCCGCATGCGCGACATCTCCAGAGCCCCGGCCGGCCCGACGTCAAGCTGCTGGCTCTGCGACGCCGAAGGGTTGCTGTTCGCAGCGTGGTGGGCGAGGTTGAGGAGATCCTCACGTTCCTGCTCGCCCAGACTGTTCACCTGCTGCTCGGCTTGCGCGATCCGCGCATCCCACGACGCATCCCACGACGCCCGGTGCGGGTGGTTCTCAGGGCGCAGCTCCGCGTACCGCACCGGGAAATCACGTTCGCTGTCCGGAAACGGTTCGGCTGAGGGTTCGCCGTCCAGGTCAACGGTGCCGAACCTCGCGCTGGAGTCGCTGAACGAGAACGTCCACTCCTGTACCAACTGGTCCAGGAACGCCGCGCGCAGCGGCGCCCTCTTCCGCAGCCAGGCCCGGTCGAGGAAGTAGTACATCGCCGCCTCGGCGAGGTCCTCCGATGGATTGGTGGCACCGTACTTCGTAATGGGCCGCTCGTTCTTGAAGTTCGGCCAACCATCCTCCGTCCAAGTGCCAACCATGGTGTTGAACTCGGCCAGCGCGCCGCGCAGCACCTCAGCCAGGTGCACAGCGTCTTCATCACCGTCGAACAGGTCCGGATACCGCCTCCACAGCTCCGTGATCGCTGCGGCGTGTTTCGGTGCACTCTCAGCGAAGGCAGCGATGTCCGATCGCGCAGCTTCGATCGACGCGATGAAGTCGTCCTTCGCTGTCCGCGCTCCACCGACCGGCGGCTCGGCGTGGTCCACGAGGATGGGACGCCCGTCGGCGTCCCAGGTGCCGAAGTGGTTCGCGAAGTCGGCGAGCGCGTAGTCGAGTACGCCGTGCGCAATCTCGTGCGTGGCCAGGGACTCAACGCCACGCGCAACTCCGCCGAAGTCGCTGACCTCTCCGTTCGCGTACAGCGTGAAGTTGCCGGCCTCGGCGAAGTACTCGCCCGACACGGTCGGGTCGATGCCGTCCTCGTGCAGGCGGAAGGTGACCGCACTGACCGACCGGATCTCCTGGCCTTCGTGCCCTCGGGTGGAGTCGGCACGCCTGTCTCCCAGCAGTGGAGCGAAATGCTCCAGCGCGGTCCGCAGGCCACGCAACTCGTCCAGGTTCCACGGCCGCGGCCGAATGGCGCTGAGGTCGTTGGCGGGAGCGTCCGGGTGCGCCTCCGCCTGGCTCCGAGCACCCACCGCGGAGTGCACATCCACCCCGAATCGCTGGTTGATGTCCACGGCGATGGCGAGGGCTTCGGAGATCGCAAGGTTCTCGTCGACGTCGTCCGGGATGTTGAGTTGCTCACTCCCAAACCCCGCCAGCGGTACTCCCCACGACGCGATGCTCCAGTCAATGGTGGCCCACCGGACCAGATCGGACGCCGCTTTCTGGCGGACGTCAGATGCAAGATCGGCGTCCTCCCTCAGCTGCAAGGACACGAGCGCGATCAATCCGTGGAGACGTTCACGGTTGGCCGATTCCTCGTCGCTCTCGTCCGGATCCACTTCGGACAGATCAGCCGAGTCGATGTCAGTCGCGAGGTGAGCGTCGATGCGCAACGCCTCGGCCTCAGCGGCGGGCAATGCGTCGAGATCCGCGCGAGCCTGCCGCAGGCGCGCGTCCCACGCCGCGTCCCACGCCGCCCTGTCGGGAAAGTTCGACGGCCGCAGGTCCGCGAAGATCGCGGCGTAGTCACGACCACCGTCCTCCGTGAACCTCACCGGCGACGGAATCCGGAAGTCATCCGGCGAGTCGAACTCGCTGTCGAACTCCTGCAATCCCGAGGAGTCCACCTCGAAGTCGCTGCCGCTGCTCGGCCGCACGAGCCCGCGCGACAACGGAGCTTCACCGTGGTCCAGCCCGGCATCCAGGTCTGGCTCCGGCAGTTCAGCGTCGATGCCGCTGAAGGAGATCGTCTCGTCACCGCTGGACAGAAGCGCGGGCGACGACACGATCACCTCATCCACGGTGCCGCTGGTGCCGGCCGACATCAACTTCGCATCGAGTGCCCCCGAGACCTCGGTCCGCAACGGCTCCGACAGAACTTCCAGGGTGATCACGACACGCCGAACACCGCCGGGATCGACGACGCCGCTGATCATCGAACCGGGCAGCAGCCGGTTCGCGTCCAACGGCTTCGTGCCCCGTGATGCCAGAGAGTGCAATGCGTCGGTCAACAAAGGCAGGACGTGCATCCGGAACAGGTGCCCTTGAACCTCAGCTTCACGTCGCGTCTCGTCCGATTCTGAGGGAGCGAAGCTGGTGATCCGCGCAACCGGCAACGGACGGCCCTCGACGTGGAGATCAACGGCGGTCCTGGCCAATGTGTGGACCAACTCGTCGAACATCCGCCGGTCCGCAGTCCCGAGAGGACTCCCGCCGCGATCGATGTGGACGGTTGTTTCACTGAGGGTGCTTGGTGCCCGGTCTTCCTCCTGGACTGTGGGCGCGGTGTCGTTCTGCGGCGGACGGGGTTGTTCGAGCACGCGGGTCACGACCTGGCCGGCGAATGCGCCCGCACGCACCGTCTCCCGAACGAACAAGTCGCTCACGGTGAGGCGAGACATGATCCTGTGATCCAGGCTGACCAGCCGAACGGAGGTCATCCGGATCGCCCAGCTCACCTGCTGCGCGACTTCCACCGCCAACGCCGGGTCACCGTCAGGCATCACGATGCGGTAGAACACGGGCGGCAAGCCGTCCAGCTGCCGTTCGAAGTTGGTCTCAGCCAGCGACCTCAGCTCGGCGTCTGCGAACAGCTCTTCAGCCGCCAAGTCGACTGATGAGGACTGCCTCTCCCGTTCCGCAGGCACATCGCGCGCCACATAGGTCCCACTGGATCCGATGAACACGACCTCGCGATAAAGCTGATCTTCGTGGTAGCGGCCCTTGCCCACCACGGTGTACCGGGATCTGACCAGCTCCGACGACGCAGCCGATTCCCATTTCCCGTTCCTTTTTCTCCAGTCGGAGACCATGACCGGCCGATCGGACTCCTTACCTACCACGATCAGCGCAGCAGCAATGATCACCTGCGGATTTTCGTGGACGGCTGCCAGCACATCCAGACGGAAGAAATCGACGGCCCGCGAGTCCTTCCTTTCTCCACGCACATGGTCGGCAACCTGAGCAACCAGCTTCAGCGAAGCCGGGCGATCCGACAACGGGACGAGCTCGTCCTCGGGAGTGGGTGTGTGAGGGCTCGCATAGGTCCATCCCTCGGTTCGGGCGGCAACAGCCAACTCGTGCGCGACCGACTCGTCGAAACCGCCGACCGGACCGCCGAACACGTTCCAGTTTCCGCCTTGGGCGAGCACGACGCTCTGACGGTCCTGACCAGGCGGAAACGGGCGTTTCGAAAGCCCGACGGGTCTGCTGGGCGCGATCAAGGGAACGTCGAGACCGTGCTTCGCCCACTCCGCCTGAAAATCGAATGCAAGCCCCCCCTCAGCCGTCAACCCACCCGACGAGCACGCGAACAAAATCGCGAGCGACGACCGACGCATCGCCGCCAGAAACGCCGGTAGCTGCGTCGTGATCGTTCCCAACGTGGCCCCGTCCACGCTCACCAGCAACGAGGAGCCCCGCACCACGCCGTCGACCTTGACGGTCAGACTCTCGGTGTTGGCATGACCGATCAGCAAGGTCATGCCGCCGGGTTGAGCCCAACTGCGGGGGAAGCTGATCCACGGCACCTTGCTCGAGTCTATCTCCTCCGACAGGAAGATACCGTCTGGCAAAGGGCTGAAAGCGTAACTCTCGCTGCCCAAACCCCCCGCCCAAGAATTAGCGTGTCGCTCGTCCCCTTCCTTCGACGGGAAGCTCGCCCCGATGACAGTCCCTGCCGAATCCACGACCTCGTCGACGACTACCTGGCCTGGGTAGAACCGCCGCTCCTGATTGAGCCTGTCCCAGCCGACCAGCCAGTTCTCGGCCAACATTTCGAACGGCAACACAGTGGCACTCGCGCCGGCCTGAACGAGCACCGACTCGAACGACTCCAACTCGGCCGAGGTGAGACCGGCTTCGAGATCGACCGGCGTGCGGGCAAGGTTCATGCCGAACCATTGGGCCAAATCCTGAATCGGCGCCTCAGGAGCCCCGGTCAAGGGCCACTTGCCCAGACCCGCCTCGCCGGACTCAGTGATCACGACATGCCGATTCGCGTGCGTGCGCTCGGACGGCACCAGGTTCACCCGCAACTGGCTGCCATCGCGGAGCAGAAAACCCCGGTTGAAGTACGAATCCACCTGTTCAGCGAGAAGTTCCAGGAACGTGGGCGACGGCGCCTCGTCCTTCTGCGTTGCCACCCAGAGCCGCAGGCTCACCTCCGTCACGACCACACCGCGCCGGGTCTCGACCTTGATCATCTCGAACCGCACCAGCTTGTCGTCCCTACGGGTCCACACCAGCGCTGGCTCAGCCTTTGGGCGCACCAGATCGATCTCGCCCAGCGGCACTAGGAGCCAGGGCTGCACCCGCACAGGCAAAGCGCCGGTCGGGGAGCTCAACGAAGGTTCAGGATGCTCCGCCGTCGGCGCAGAGGAGCTACCGGGACGATCCGCAAACGGATTGCCGACATACGAGTCGCTGTCAGTGTCAATGTCGTCGGATCGCTGCCCGCCGAGGCCATGAGAGGAGCTACCGGGACGATCCGCAAACGGATTGCCGACATACGAGTCGCTGTCAGTGTCAATGTCGTCGGATCGCTGCCCGCCGAGGCCATGAGAGGAGCTACCGGGACGATCCGCAAACGGATTGCCGACATACGAGTCGCTGTCAGTGTCAATGTCGTCGGATCGCTGCCCGCCGAGGCCATGAGAGGAGCTACCGGGACGATCCGCAAACGGATTGCCGACATACGAGTCGCTGTCAGTGTCAATGTCGTCGGATCGCTGCCCGCCGAGGCCATGAGAGGAGCTACCGGGACGATCCGCAAACGGATTGCCGACATACGAGTCGCTGTCAGTGTCAATGTCGTCGGATCGCTGCCCGCCGAGGCCATGAGAGGAGCTACCGGGACGATCCGCAAACGGATTGCCGACATACGAGTCGCTGTCAGTGTCAATGTCGTCGGATCGCTGCCCGCCGAGGCCATGAGAGGAGCTACCGGGACGATCCGCAAACGGATTGCCGACATACGAGTCGCTGTCAGTGTCAATGTCGTCGGATCGCTGCCCGCCGAGGCCATAAGCCGTGCCAGGTGTGACGAACTCGTACTGGGCGAGGTAGTCGTCGAGGTTGGTTTGTTGCGCGGAGGTCAGTATCTCGACGATCTCGTCGAGGCTGAATCCGCCTTTGAACATGGGCTGCAGTCTGTGGTCGATGATCGGCCGGAAGCCGTATTCGAGCAGCAGGCGGGGCAGCAGTATGAAGATGTTGAGTCGGCGGTTGCCGTCGGTGAAGGCGTGGTAGACGTGCAGGTTCCGTACGAGTCGGCCGATCGCGCGTAGGCGGTCTGCGTCTGTCTGGGCTCTGTCGATGTCCGTGCGGAAGTTGTCGAACATGGCGTTGACCAGTGTCGGTGTGTCGTCCGCCGAGTACATGGTGCGCACCTGCGGAAGGCCGCCTGCTTCCTCGTACAGGGTCAGCGGCTCGGGCTCGCCCGCGTCGACAGCCGCTGGATGGTCCTCGGCGGACATGATCATCCGCCTGTTCAGGACCTGCTCGTCGAGCATGTCCGCGGCCGGGGTGGAATAGTAGATCCCGAAGGCTGTCCTTCCGTCGCCGATCCCGGTCATCTCGTAGTTGCCGGTGGTCCGTGAGGTCACGAGCCGGTGCAGCTCGGCGTAGTTGTTCCAGTCCAGAGTGGATATCTGGACGAGATCGCCGTCGAGCACGGCGTCGATCGCCGCGAGCATCGACTCCTGGAACCCGGGAGACAGCTGGTGGTCGTAGAGCGAGCCGGGGTTGCCGGGCTGTTCCCGCAGTGCCGCGTAGTGATCGTTGGGGTTGATGAGGAACAACCATTTCTGGTGTTCCGCGACGACATCGGAGAACCGCCGGCGTGCGGGGTTGTGCTGGAGGATCTGCGTCGGTGCTGGTGGGGTGCCGGGC
>NZ_JAJAEG010000049.1:0-65488 GCF_047445655.1 Lentzea alba | reverse complement strand
AAGGCAGCGGACCTGAGCAAGCTGTTGCACGGCAAGGACACCTGGGAGTTTCAAACCCCAACAGACACCGAGACCCAGCGATAACGCAGTGTGTGCGCAGCATCTGAAGGGCAGGAGGTCGAGCGCGTGGCCGCTGCAGTCCCGGGAGGTCCGTTCCGCGAGTGGAACGCGGAAGCTTCGCGGCGTGAGTTTGTTCGTCTTCTGTGACGACGCGGTCGAGCAGGCGCCCGCTCCCGACGACGTAACGCAGAGCGTCGATGTCAGACACTACGACGAAGGCAGCTTCCGACACCACCTCTGGTGAGGCACTCGGACGTGCCTCACCCGTCATAGTGCTTGACGATCACGCCAATGCGCCAGGAATCGGATCGATCGAAGAACTATTTCGGCGTGCAGTTCGTTGTCGAGCACGTTCAGTTGCCCGGCCAGCTCAGCATGATCACCGCGATCCGCTCGTGTGGCGGGTGCACGAGAACATCAGTCACGGGCCAGATCACGCTTCAACACCATTCCCAGCGAATTACGCGGAAAATTCTCAACCAGGTGCACAGCTGCGAGTTGCTGCAAGCTGCTCAGTCGTGAATTGGTAATTCGAACCAGTTCTTCGGTTTGGGCCACTGTTCCCGGACGCAGGCGAACATAGGCAACCGGCACTTCACCGTATCTGGCATGCGGTGAGCCGACAACGACGCACTCGGCAATCCTGCTGTCACCGGACAACACCAGCTCAATCTCTCGCGGGTAGATGTTCATACCGCCGCGGATGATGACGTCTTTCTTCCGGTCTAGGAGGTAAAGGAATCCCTCCTCGTCCAGGTACCCGATGTCGCCGGTGTGCAGCAGACCACCACGCAGCGCCTCTTCGGTCTCCTCGGGCATCCCGCAGTACTGCGCCATTGTCTTGTATCGGCCCGCGTGAACACCTTCGCCCTTCGGCCCCACACAGACTTCACCGACCGCACCGGCAGGCACCTCGTCGTGGTGTTCGTTCACGATGGATAGGCTGATGTGCGGCAACGCACGCCCGACCGATCCCTCACGGCGACTACCCGTCAACGGGTCGCAAGTCAGAATCGCCGGGCCCTCGGTCATCCCGTAGAACTGCAGGATCCGAAACCCGTGCCGCTGTTCCAAGTCATCGCGTAGCTGGTCGGGCAACGGCGCTCCGCCTGAGGCGACCACCCTCAGGGAGGACAGATCGAAGTTTGCACCCATCCCCGAACGTGCATGCAGGTCATGGAAGAACGACGGCACTGCCGTCGTGATCGTCGTGCCATCCTGCTCGATCGCCCGCACTACATCGATTGCTCGGTAGGGCGTGATCACACGAGCAGCCACGCCGGCTGACAGCGCAAGCAGCGGTCCGCCGACAAAGATGGAGAGGTGGAATGGCGGAAGCAGCGAGAGAACACGGTCCTTTGAGGTGACGGCGTAGTGTTCGCCCACTACCTCGACCTGGGTTCGCATGGCCTCGTGCGTGTGCGCGACGCCTTTCGCAACCCCCGTGGAGCCTGATGTGTAGGCGATGACCGCGATACTCTCGGGATCTACGTCGACCGCCGGTACCGCTGGCCCACGTCGATTCCCGGTGTGCAGCACCTGAACATCGCCTATTGCCGATGCGCTCGACCACCGGTCGGGGTCATCGTCCACCACAACAATCGCAGCACCTGCATGTCGCGTTTGCCGAGCAACGTCACTGGCGGACAGGTGCGGATTGATCAGCACCACGATTGCCCCGAGCTTCCAAATTCCGTAGACAGCCGCAACGAACTTGACATTGCTGCCTGCCAGCACGGCGACCCGGTCGCCGCGACCCACACCTGCCTCTGTGAGATCGGTCGCCACACCGCTTACCCGCAAGTCGAGTTCCGCGTAGGTCAGCTCGTCATCGGCGTACCGGAGCGCGATCGCCAGTGGTGTGCGGTTCGCCCAGCGATCGAGGTACTTCACGAGATTCATCCAGGACTCCGTTGACAGTGCGCCGATGCGGGCTCATCAACTCAGCATAGGTCGCTTTCATTCCGAAAGAAATGTTCGTCAAGGCCAAAAAACGGCGCCTTTCGCGCCCGAACGCTGGCACCCGTTGACCTACACGCATGCTTTCAGTTAACGGCTTCGCTCTCACGACGAACCAAATGACTGCCGCGCTCGGCTGCAACGACTCTTCGAGCAGATTGCGGTTCCGCAGTCGATGACAAGTTGCTCATCGAGCACAGGGCTGCCGCTCCACCCGCTCGCGGACACGGTCGCGGAGCACGCACGACGAGGTTGAAGACCTGGGCAACAGGATGGCGCCTCCCGACCACCACGGACGGCCTCGCTCCCGCGTGGTCGCGGCGCATCCGCAGCTCGTTGCGAGCCTCGACCGGGCACGGGCCAAGCCGAGCCGGTTGACAACGGTGGTGATCTCGTCCGTCGTGTTGCCGCCGGCGCACCGGGCATCCGGCTCAGATCCGGCCGCAGAAGCCAACCTCGCCCGAATGCTCGCAGGCGCCATGTCGATCTTCAACGGGTCGCTTTCACCTCATCACGCGACCTTGAGAAGTAAAAAGGTTCCCTTAAGGTTAATTTGACACACCCTTGAGAAAGGACTCAATCCCGGAACAACTTCCTGCCCTATTGGGCAGGTTCGACATTGAGTCACAGCTCACTTTAACCGACCGGCGTCAAGGCCGGTTAAGCTACGACCGATCACTTCAGGCCCATGAAATCGCAAACAGGAGCCAGGATGCCCGCAGCCGATCAATCCAACGACGTTCGGACAGTCAATAACGAGCAACGACGACTTCTCAGTCAAGCTGTGACCGATTTGGTCAATGAAGGCGCGACCGTCGACGCCTTGCACATGTACGGACATCTAATTTCGCCTGCGCTGGTGGCCGCGTTAGGCGATCTGACTCGCACACCTGAGTCCAACTCCGGATTCTGCATTCTCAAGGGCATCTTGTCAGATTTCATCGGAAATCCTGGTTTGACGCCGCAATCATGGGATTCCATCCACCCTGACCAGACACGTCGGCTGGATATCGCATTCGCGATAGTCGCAAGTATGACTGGGCGAATTTTTGGCTGGAAGTCCCAGCAGGACGGGCGACTCGTTCACAACATCGTACCCAGCAAGGAGTTCGCAGATAAACAAGTCGGCGCGAGCAGTTCCGTAAGGCTGGAATGGCACACGGAGGACTCTTATCATCCCGATCGACCGGAGCTTCTGTTGCTCGCTTGCGTGCGAAACCCCGATGAAGTCGGAACTGATGTGGCCAGCATCCGACAAGCCAACCTCTCGAAGAGAGATATCGAGCTGCTCAGCACCGTACCGGTTCTCCTTTACCCAGATGACAGCTATGCCGGAAGCTGGGCGGCCAACGATGAGGACGCAGCGCGGATGCTGACTTTGTGGAATACCACTCATGGCTTATGCATGCGTTACGACCCCCCTTACACCAAACTGCCCGAAGATCAACCAGAACTACGAGCCGCTTGGGAACGGCTGGGCGAGGCGCTAGATCGATGCGCTACTACAGTCATGACGACTCCAGGAGATGTCGTCATTGTGAACAACGACGTCGCTGCACATGCCCGCCGACCGTTCCAGGCCAGGTACGACGGCACAGACCGCTGGTTGATGCGCATCCTCGCGCGTGGCACATGGCAACGTCCCCACAGCGAGCGCAACGAGCCCGGATACGGCCAGATTCAGGTTGGCCCGTACCCGTCGCTGCGCGCCGGCAGTTGAGCATGGGCACCGCAACTTCTGAATACGAGCAGGCCAGCCCGCACGCCGGCTCCAGCTCGCTCAGCAGAAAGCTAAACCTGGCACCCTTGCTATCTCTTGTTGGGGTTACCGTTGTCTGGGGCGGAACGTTCGTCGTCGTAAAGGACGTCACGCTACAGACGTCGCCGGTGGACTTTCTGGCGGTACGATTTCTGATCGCAACGGTAGTGCTGATGTCGTTACGACCCCGCCGATTGGCGAATCTAAGTCGAAAGAAGTTGGGTCACGGAGTCCTGCTCGGACTGATGCTGTGCGGCGCGTATATCGCGCAGACCTACGGACAGCAGTACACGTCGGCCTCTATTTCCGGATTCATCACGGGCCTCGCGGTAGTCATAACACCGGTACTCGCTGGCGTTTTTCTCAGAAAGCGGATCGGCCTGACGTGCTGGTGCTCGGTTGTGACCGCAACAATAGGCCTCGCAGTAATGTCAATCAGAGACTTTACCGTTGGTTTTGGCGAAAGCCTAACCTTGCTCTGCGCCCTTTTCCTGGCGATTCACATCGTTGCGCTCGGCGAATGGTCAAAAACAGGAGACGCTCACACGCTTACAGTGATTCAGCTCGGAGTGGTCGGCCTGGTGTGCATCGCACTGGGAGCGCCAGACGGAATCACTCTACCAACGACCTGGAGTTTTTGGATTCCCGTGATCGGCCTAGCAGTCCTCGCCACGTCAGTTGCATATTTAGTTCAGACCTGGGCTCAGGCCCGGTTGCCCGCCTCTGCTGTTGCAGTCGTTCTGACACTGGAGCCGGTGTTCGCGGGTGTGTTCGGAGTCGTGATAGACAACGACGAGCTAACGCTCCGCATCGTCATCGGCGCGGTCCTGGTTCTCAGCGCGATGTACCTGGCCGAGTTTCGGCCGAAGTCAACGATTTCGAGTCCCTAGATCACTCGTCAGGCTAAAACGTGCTTTTTCAACCGTGATTGAGTCCTGACCAATCGCAGGTCAGGGCAGGGTGTGCCACCTGTGCGAGTTCGCACTCAGCGGCCCTCACCCGTCCTCGGGCTGCACGGTCGTTGGCACACGTGTAGTCCGCACCGACGCCCGGTTGGGCGAAAGTCAATGGAGTCGCGAGGACGCAAGTAGTCGCGAACGCCCCACCCGGACAAGACGTGTGAGCACCGTGAACTCCCTCTGCGAACCGCGGTGAACGTGTGTGCTGGCACGGAAGGATACGGGTGGATCAGACGATTGCGATTATTGCACTATACAACCGTTGCTTACTCGCAGTAGCACAAACGGTGCAGTAATGAACCCAACGGACGACCGGGACCCATCCAGCCCGCGAGATCCGCCGACAACCGGTGCAGGCGTCACGCGATAGCGGTCGGGCGACTGGTCCGGCGTGGCCGCCCGCAGCCGTCACACACGGGAATCGCCAGGAGGGCAGCGCAGTCACAACTCGCGGCCTGGCGACAGGCTATCAACATCGAACAACGCCAAGTCCGATGGCAGCTCACCACCGACGACGCGTCAAAGTCGTCCCACGCCCCAGAAGTTAACTGCGACACTTTACTAGTTTGCCTGCGCGAAAGACATACGTGGAGGAGAACTCAAGGGCATCGAGTGAGCTAGCTGCCTTGACATCTCACACATGCCGGCCAATCTGCGAGAAGTGCCAAGGCGGACGAGTCTCTCGAATGGAGGACCCGACTTCCGATTCTCGGTCATTCTTACGCAATAGGTGTCGCCGCCAGGTTGCAGCAAGGCCCTACCGGCGGTCGCCGCAAGTAGCTTCTCGACGCTGCCCAAAGAGGCCCGAACGCATGTTCAGACGGGCCAGATGTGGGCGCGAAAGACCAGGGCGTGCACGCGACTGAACTATCATATTTTTGGAAGTACTATTACCACATCGACCGGAGGATGACTTGATTTTTCGTTCATTGCGGATTCGGAACTTCATACTAACGGCTCTAGTTGTGACAGGAGCTGCCGCAGTTGGATCGTCGACCGCGTCTGCGGCTGACGCCTGCGATGAAGGAACACGGCGACTGTGCCTCTATGAAAACACATACTTTCAGGGTGGCGTGATGAAGACGTCATCAACTTCGATCACAAACCTGGCGAACACGGGCTTCAACGACCGCGCATCGTCGATCAGGAACAACACCGGTCAAAGCATTTGCTTCTACGTCGACTCGAACTACCGAAACAAGTGGATCAAGGTCGACAGCGGAAATCACAGGCTCGCTTTCAGAGGAGCCGACTGGGACATGAATGACCGCATTTCTTCATTCAGGCCGTGTTGACCTAATGGCGCCTAGCTTCAAGAGCGTTTGAATCCGAGAGCAGCTCTCGGCTCGCAATTCTGCCATTGTGAATTGCGAGCCGAGGACTGCGGGCGGTATTTGCCCCGTGCGGCCCTGGCCGGGACAGCCCCACTGCTGGTCGCGTCTCGGGCGCAAGGGTCCTCGTGCTCGCTGGCGACAACAGCGCGGCGTCCGGAGTGTGCCGCATCGTGGCGCGCGTGGGCCGTGTTCGTTGGGGCGGTGGGCGCAGCACTGCCGCATGCCGGCCTTCGTCGAACTCGGCCGCAGGATCAAACGCCACCGCCCTGCCATCGACGCCACCCTCGACCACGGCTTGTCCAACGCGCTCATCGAATCGGTCAACACCAAGATCCGGCTCATCACCAGACGAGCATTCGGATTCAAGCGTCCCGACGCCCTCATCGCCCTGGCCATGCTCGCACTCGGAGGCCATCGGCCCGCACTCCCCGACCGATAACACCCACAGATGAGTCAAGAGAGCCACATATGTCTGGACGTGTTCAACGACCAGTGGTCGGGATGTCGCACCACGCATGGACGTCAGCAACCAGGTTCGGAGACAACTGCCGGTTCCCATCCTCTCGGTGTGCAAGCAGAGTCGAGAACAGTCTGCAGATCCGTGCGTACCTGTACCCCTGAAGGATGGGATGCCACGGCTCAGGGCCAAGTCGGGCTGGGCTGTACTCGCCGCCGACCCGCCGTCAATGCCGGTCTGAGCCCCCGGAGCTGCTCGGCGGGACCGAGACGATCGGCGTTGTGGCGCGGCTGCAACGCGGCACATGCGATCGATTCGGGCAGCATAGTTGACCCTTTCAGACGCGACAGCGACCGTCGGCTTGAACGGTGAGATACCGTCCCGTTCGCAACCTGGAGCAAATCCCGGCGTATCGCTCCAGGTTGTTCAATCATTTTCGTTGTCCCATGATCGTTCAGCAACTGACGACGCGAGGGTTTTCCTTGCGACAACGGAGGGATCTGATGCGGCCGGACCGACTGGCTGGACCAGAGCCGACGCAGCTGTGGGGGGATCTCGTCCGGTTGATCAAGTCAGGCGACTGCTTGACAGCGTCTTTGAGTACCTGGTTGTCAGGACCGGGCACCGGTGGGAGTGCCGTGACCCACGAACTGGTCGGTGAGGCCACCAGGGCGGTCAGTACTGCTGAAGCTCGCCAGCTTGACCTGCCAGCAGGTTCGGCAGCGAGTTGCCGTCGTGGGCTGCTGTGGGCCGATATCGACGGCGTCGCCACGCGAATTGCCTCGGTCAACGCGCTGGTCGTGCGCAGCAGACTTCGCGCGTCGGTGCTCGATGAACTGAGCCGCGGTGTCCCACTCGGCATGTCGTTACAGCAGGTGGGTGTGCGGCGGCACACCGCAGAGCCGACCTACGTTGAACATGTCGACGAGGCCGGAAACGCCGTTGTGTCCGTCCATCTCCGCTCGACTCTCCTCGTCGAGGGCTGCCCGGTCGCGGTGACTGCCGAGGTGATCGAGCAGTGCGTGATCGAGTGCAGGGCGTGAAAGACTGCTGAGAACGGAGTTACATGGCTGATTCCCGTTCGTTCCGCACCTGCGATGTGGTGGTCGTCGGTGGAGGCTTCGCGGGAGCCTGGGTCGCTTGCCGACTCGCCCAGCGGGGCGTCACAGTCATCCTGATCTCAGCTGACGACGTCCTTCCGCCGGTCTCGCGCGCGCTGTCAATCGGCCTGATGCGCAGGCAATTCGTCGAAGATGCAACTGCTCGGCGTGCAGAGTTCTTCACCGACAGTTCGGCGAGCCTGCCGCCGGCCGTTCCTCCCCTGATCGCCGAGTATCTCGGCCGTGAGTTCGACGCACTCACCGAATTGGTGCGATACCGGGAGTTTCTCCAGTACCTCATGCCGGTGGTCCCCGAGCGGGGCTTGCGTGTCGGTCTCGGGGACGAGGTCGTCGCCGCCGTGCTGGCCGAGTTCCAGAGGTGCGGCGGAATCCGGCTCCGGGGTCGGGTGACAGACCTCGTGATGGAGGGTGACGCGTGCCGCGGCCTGCACTATGAGCAGGGCGGGGTGCACGGACAGCTGTTCGGCGCCGACGTGGTCCTGGCATCCGGCGGGTTCTGTGGGCTGTTCGCCGACGGAGTCGGCAGCAACAGCGGTCATGTGCTAGGAACCTACGCCCGGCACGGCGGTGCGTTGGCGAACCTCGAGATGTTTGCTCGGTTTCCGCTCGGCGACCTCGATCGCAAGGTGCCCGTGTACCCGTTCGAACTCGAAGGCGCACCGCACTTGATGCGCGCGGACGCGACCGCGCATGAACTCATTGAGTTGTTGGAGGTCTACGACGGGGATCTCGTCGATCTGGAGGTGTTCCGGCGCTACTGGATTCGCAACTTCGACGTCCCGCACACCATCGCGTCCCCGCGCGGTCGCTCCCGACTGGGGCCGATCAAGGGTTTCTCGATGGGAGGCATGGCGATCTCCATGACCGGGGAAACCGTGCGCAACGTCCACGCGGTCGGGGAATGCGCATACGATCTGGCGGTCGACTCGGTCTCGGGCAAGCCGTTCGCGACTTACTTGGCGCTGGGCGGCATGCTTGCCGACCAACTCGCGGACCGTCGTCACAGCTCCGTCGTCGAGCCGGGGTCCGGCGTCTCCCGCGCGAACGCTTCGGCCGACGCGCAGCTGCGTGCGCTCGTCGAACAGGGGCTGAGCTCTTTCCAGGACAACAGGTTTTCCTTCGAGAGAGCTGAGCGCTTCGTCGACTGGTGCCGCACCGAACGCCGTGTCCGACAGCGCGAAGACTGCACCGGCAACGAGGACGTGGACCTGCTCATCCTCGCGGAGGCGTACGCGTGCTCCGTTCTCGCCCGGACTGAAAGCCGCGGTTTTTTCTACCGTCCCGACTTTCCGGCGCCCGATCCCGCGCTGGCCGGCGCGGTCACCGTCGCGCGTTACGACGCCTCAGCAGACCAGGTCTTGGCCAGCTTGGTCCATCACGTCAATCAGGGCTGACTCATGGTTACACGTACAGACATCGATCCTCACCTCATCGCCGTGGCTGCCGAACTGCCACGGCCGGTCTACTCGACAGAGGAGCTGATCACAGCCGGACGCGGCCACTTGTCCGAGAAACTCGAGACGATGCTGCGCAGCCTCGGCGTGGACAAGCGGCACTCCATCGTCGCGAACTATCCGGACTTCCTCTTCCGCGGCGCAGAGCCGAGAATCGACATTCCGGCATCACAGCTGGCTGTCAAGGCCTCGCGCGCCTGCCTGACGAAGGCCGGGATCCCGATGGAGTCCATAGGGCTGGTCGTCGGCGTGACCAGCAGCCCCGCCAGGCTGTTGCCGAGCCTGGTGTGCGATCTCTTCGCCCTGATGCCAGAGCTGCCGAGGACCGCGTCCAATCTCAGCATCGAGTACATGGGGTGCTCGTCGATGGCCAAGGCCGTTGAAACCGCGCGGTGGTACCTGAACTATCGGCCGAACCGCCATGTCCTGATCTGCTTCATGGACGCGATCTCGTCGCTTTCTCCTGAACTGCCGAACTTCTACGAACACTTCTCCGAGGTCTCACCGGACGAGCGTCAGGGCACCGTGAACGTTCTGCACGGCTTCCTGTTCGCGGACGCGGCCGTGGCGATGGTCTTCGGCGCGGAGAGCGGCGGACCGTCGTTCGGCCAGGTCGCCAACCTGACGAACGAGTTGTCGTCCGACGCCGAACTCGGCACCGTCCCGGACGGAGGTTCCGACGACCCGCTCGTGTATGGCCAGCGGATGTACACGCTGAGCCCGGATATCACCCCGCGCGGTGCTTTCTACGCCAGCGAGACCGTGCGACGGGTGCTCGACAGCGACGGGTGCGAACTGCGTGATCCGAGCGACGCCTCCGTACTGCTGATGCACACCGGCAGCACCCGCATCCTCGACGCCCTGTGCGACCAGTTCGGCGTCGCGCCGGGCAGCGAGCAGGTCGCCTCGTCCTACCGGGTACTGCGGGACTACGGCAACACCATCGGCTGCTCGGTGCCGTTGATGATCGCGGAACAGACCCACCGTCCGGCTGGACAGGGTCTGATCGTCGCGTTCGGACTCAGCTTCGCTGGAGGCGCTTTCACGATGAACGTCCCGGACGGCGGCTGGTCACCCTGATCGCCGGCGCAGTTCGCGTCACCGTTCACAGCCGGAACCCACGTCACGCCAGGAGTCCACCGTGCGGTACACGTTGCCAGCCCTGTTCGCGGAATCAGTGATCACGAGGAAGGACGCTGCCGCGGTCTTCATCGACGGGCATTACCGGTCGTGGGAGGACTGGCGTGGCGACTCCACTGCGCTCGCGAGAGGACTGCAGGAACTGGGAGTTCGCAAGGGTGACGTGGTCGCCGTGCACCTGCCGAACTGCTGGGACCTGCTCACCCTGCACGTCGCGATCGCCGAGATCGGCGCGGTGATGCTGCCGCTGCACGCCAAGCTCGGTGTGGCGGACGTGCGATCACTGATCGACCGCGCCGGTGCGAGTGTCGTTGTCGTTCCCGCGAATCTCGCTGAACGCACCGGTGCCGAGTTCGCTCGTTCCTTGCTGGCGGAATGCCCATCGTTGCGCCACTCACTGCTGTCCGGCAGCACCGCAGTATCCGAAGTGGACGGATCAGCGCACGACGTGCCGAACTCGGTTCAGGCGTTGTACGACCGTTGGCGCGGCAAGGAACCGCTCCAGGTCGCGGTCATGCCTGACGACCATTTCATGTACCTGCCATCTTCGGGGACCACGTCCCTGCAACCGAAGATCTGCGTGCACACGCACAACAGTCTGTTGTCAAACGCGGCCCAGATCGCCACCGACGGGCAACTGGTCGATGCAGACGAGATCATCAGCGCCAGCCCGCTGACCCACCTGTACGGGTTGCTGTCCGTCCACATCAGCCTGATCACCGGCAGCACACAGGCGCTGCTGCCGCACTGGGACGTCGATTCGTTCTTCCGGTTGGTGCGGGACGCGCGCCCGACGGTCCTCTTCACCGTTCCCGCTCAAGCCTGGGACATTCTGTCCCGACTGGGTTCCGGCGACGACGCGGCAGAGCTCGGATTGCGGGAGATCAGGCTCAGCGGAGCGGTCGTGCCTGATCAGCTCGCCGCCGCGGTCCGCCGCCACACGGGTGCCCGCGTGGTCGTGCACTGGGGTATGTCCGAGCTGGGTGGCGGGCTGTTCACCAGGCCTGGCGACCCCGTTGGCGAAGTTTTCTGCGGGGTGGGCCACCCAGTTACCGGCTCGCAGGTGCGCGTCGTCGGGAACGACGGCGCGACATGTGCTCCCGGTGAAGAAGGTGAACTGCACTTCCGGGGACCGTCGGTGTTCACCGGTTACCTCGGCGCGCCGGAGCTGACCCGTGCCGCGCTGTCGGAGGACGGCTGGTTGCGCACCGGAGACCAGGCCACCGTCCGAGACGACGGCGTGGTTGTCTACCTCGGCCGCTCCACCGATCTGATCAATGTCGGCGGGGTGAAGTTCAGCGCGACTGAAATCGAGACATTGCTGGCGGACCTGCCCGTTCTACGCCAGGTCGCGGTGCTCGGACGGCCGGACGAACGCATCGGAGAATACCCGTGCGTCGTCGTGAGCACGCGTGACGGCGGCACCGTCAGCCTGGCCGAGATCACGAACCACCTCGCGGCCAAGGGCGTGGCCGAGTACAAGATGCCCGCCGAGCTGATCATCCTCCCCGACCTGCCTGCCACGCCGACCGGCAAGATCACGAAGCGCAGGCTGGCCGCGCGGCTCGACGAGGAGACCGGACGGCCGGAAATATCGTGGGCCGCTCAGCTGCGCGCACTCGACGCCGCCGAGCGGTTTGAGCAGGCGCTCCGGCTGGTGCGGGCACATGTGCAGGAGGTGGTCGGCAACCGCACGCCGATCGAGCCGGATGAGGTCTTCGTCGACCATGGCATGCACTCGCTAACGGCTGTGCGCCTGTGCCGTGCGCTCGCGGCCACCACTGCTCTTCCCGTGCCGACGACTGCTGTCTTCGACCTTCCGACACCTCGGCAGCTGGCGGGCCACCTGGTCGAACTCGCCACCAGACGGGTCAGCGCACCTGTGAACACTCAGCAGGCATCCACAAGCGATTCCGACGACCCGATCGTGGTCGTCGGTATCGGTTGCCGAGCACCGGGTGGGGTCACGTCGGCGGACGAGCTTTGGGACCTGCTGGCCGAGGGACGAGACGCGATCGGGGAGTTCCCCGTCGATCGAGGCTGGGACCTGACCACTCCGGTCGGCTATCGCCGCCTCGGCGGTTTCATCGAGGATGCCACGTCGTTCGACGCCGCGTTCTTCGGAATCTCACCGAGGGAAGCCGCCGCCATGGATCCGCAGCAGCGAGTGCTGCTCGAGACGGCGTGGCAGGCGATCGAGCACGCCATGATCGTCCCCGCCTCCCTGCGCGACAGCCAGACCGGAGTCTTCATCGGAATGATGACGATGGACTACGAGTCACGCGAAGTCGAGCAGACCGGTGGGCTCGCGACAACCGGCAATGCGAGCAGCGTGGCATCGGGCCGGCTCTCCTACCTGCTCGGCCTGCGCGGCCCGGCCCTCACCATCGACACCGCTTGTTCCTCCTCGCTGGTCGCCGTGCACCTCGCCGTGCAGTCGCTTCGGTCGGGCGAGTGCTCGCTGGCGATCGCAGGCGGAGTCACGATCATGTCGACACCGCGCACTTTTACCGAGTTCAGCAGGCAACAGATCATCTCGTCCAACGGCAGGTGCCGGTCGTTCGCGGACTCGGCGGACGGCACCGGGTGGTCGGAGGCGTGCGGTGTGATCGTGCTGGAGCGACTCTCAGACGCCCGCCGGGCGGGACACCGCGTGCTGGGGCTCATTCGCGGCAGTGCTGTCAACCAGGACGGAAGGTCGAACGGCCTGTCAGCGCCGAACGGCCCGGCACAGCAACAGGTGATGACACGAGCGCTGACCACGGCTGGCATCACCGCGGGCGAGGTGGACATGCTCGAGGCGCACGGCAGCGCGACCAGTCTGGGTGACCCCATAGAGGCACAGGCGGTCATCGCGACCTACGGCGGCGAGCGAGACACGCCGATGCTGCTCGGGTCGGTGAAGTCCAACATCGGTCACACCCAGGCCGCCGCCGGTGTACTCGGGATGATCAAGGCGATTCTGTCCGTCCAGCACGCCGCGGTGCCGGAGACGCTGCACGTCGACGAGCCGACCTCGCACGTCGACTGGGGATTGAGGACGGTGCGACCGGCGACCGCGCTCACGCCGTGGCCGTCGAGCGGACGCCCACGCCGGGCGGCCGTGTCGTCGTTCGGAATCAGCGGCACGAACGCCCACCTCATCGTGGAGGAGGCACCCGCGGAACCCTTACCTGCCACCGTGGCCGACGTCCGGACGACACCTGCCGTTGTGCCGGTGGTGCTGTCCGCAGCGAGCCCTTCGGCGCTTCGCTCTGCCGCTGCCCGGCTGGCAGATCGCATCGGCGATGACCTCGCCCTCGTCGACATGGCAGCCTCCCTGATCTCCACCCGAACTGTGTTCGCCCACCGAGCGGTGGTGGTGGCATCCGACCACGCCACGCTCACCAGCGAACTGCACGCGGTTGCTGCGGGAGCTCACGAGACCACGTCGGCCGGACAATTGTCAGGAGCTGCGCGCGTGGTGTTCGTGTTCCCCGGCCACGGCGCGCAGTGGGCCGGTATGGGTCGGGAACTGTTCGGCACCGCACCGGTTTTCACCGCCGCGATGACCGAGTGCGACCAGGCGCTTCGCGAGTTCGTGGACTGGTCGCTGCTCGACGTGCTCGACGACGAAGAGGCGCTCAGCAGGCCCGACATCGTTCAGCCCGCGCTGTTCTCGGTGATGTACTCGCTCGCCCGGCTCTGGGAGTCCGTCGGGGTAGTGCCCGACGCTGTCGTCGGTCATTCCCAGGGTGAGCTTGCCGCCGCCTGTTTCGCCGGCGCGCTGAGCCTGCGCGACGCGCTGTACGTGGTCGTGCGGCGCGGTGTGCGGTGCGCGGCGCTTCGCCCAGGCCTGCTGTTGCACGTACCGATCACTGACGGCTTGAAGGAGCAGCTCTCCAACTGGCCAGGGGTAACGGTTGCTGCTGAGAACGGTCCGTCGTCGGTGATCCTGACCGGCGGCACCGACTCGATCATGGGGCTGGGTCGCTGGTACGAGGAGAACGGCGTGCGCGCCAGGGTGCTGCGTGACAGCTTCCCCTCGCATTCGCCCATCGTCGAGGCCGTGCGGGAAGCACTGCTGACCGACCTGTCCGGCCTGGACTCCCGCGATGCGGTCGTGCCTTGGTACTCCACGGTTACGGGTGAGCGGATGAGCGGTTCGGACGCCGACGCCGAGTACTGGTACTCGAACCTCCGCCAACCGGTTCGGTTCGGCGCGACCGTCGCCGCGCTCTCCGCCGACGGGTTCACACACTTCATCGAGGTCAGCCCGCATCCAGTGCTGATCCCCGCATTGACCGGTGCTCTGCCGGGGACGAGCACGGCCGTCGGCACGCTGCGGCGTGACGATGGAAGCGCCCGCAGGTTCCTGCTCTCCGCTGCTGAAGGCTTCGTGCGCGGGCTCAGCGTCGACTGGGCCCGCTGGTTCGATGGCTGCGCCCCTCGCCGGATCGACCTGCCCACCTATCCCTTCGATCGCACGCGGTACTGGCTCAGTGCTCCAGTGCGTCACGAGGTATCCGGCCTCGGACAGGAGAGTGTCGATCATCCGATTATCAAGACGTTGATCGAGGACCCGGAGGGCGACACCGCAGTGTTCACCGGACAGATCAGCGTCACCGAGCTGCCTTGGCTCGCCGATCACCGCGTCCACGGCGCGGTGGTGGTACCGGGGGTGGCATTGCTGGAACTGCTCTGCCTCGCGGGTGACAGGTTCGGCTGTGGACGCGTGGCCGAGGCCCTCGTGGAGTCTCCTGTCGTGGTGCCCGATGACATGGCTGTGCACGTCCAGATCCGGGTTGGCGACGAACAAGACGGACGGCGCGTCTGCACCATCCACACGCGGGCGGAGGGGGACCGGACTTGGGCCAGGAATGTGACCGGCGAGCTCGACAGCGAGCAGGCGCCGCTGGACTTCACGCTGATGCCATGGCCGCCGCGCGGTGCACGGACGGTGAACCCTGCCGAGGTGTACGGCTTGCTCGGCGACGCCGGGGTGGCACTGGGCCCGGCCTTCCGAGGGCTCCGCACACTTCACAGACGCGGTCCTGAGCTGTTCGCCGAGGTCGTCTTGGCTGCAGGACACGGTGGTGAAGCCACGGCGTTCAGGTTGCACCCCGCTCTGCTCGACTGTGCGCTGCATCCGGGCGCGCTGCTGGGTGATCATTCCGGGGGACCCCAGGTGCCGTACGCGTGGCGGGGAGTGAGCTGGCCCGCAACCCGAGCCTCCGTGCTCCGTGTCCGGCTGCGGCAGGCAGGAACGTCGGGAACCTTCACCATCAGGGTGACCGACGAGAACGACGTCCCGGTCGCGCAGTTCGACTCCTTCTCGGTGCGAGCGCTGCGCACGACACCGGCTACGTCAGCGGGTGCGGTTGCGGACTCGTTGTTTCGGCTCGACTGGGTCGTGGCATCGGGCGCGTTGTCACCAACGCCCGGCTGGGAAACCCTCGACCTGCGCGGCGAGCAAGACTTGCACGGCGTTCTGCTGCGCACGTTGTCAGCGCTGCGCCGGGCCGACACCGGTCTGCTGGTCGTGACCGGTGGCGCCGTCGTGACGCGTCTGGGTGAAGCCTCGGACCCGGTTCAGGCAGCCGTCTGGGGCCTCGTCCGGTCTGCGCAGGAGGAACGGCCGGGCTCGGTCGTGCTGATCGACGGTGACAGCTCATTCAGCTCCGCGATGGATCTGCCCACCGCGGAGGCGGAACTCGCGGTTCGGGACGGCAAGCTCCTAGTGCCCAGGCTGACGCGCCAAGGCCCCGTACAGGCGTCCGTGTCGCTGCCATCCGACGGTACGGTACTGATCACAGGTGGGACGGGAACCCTCGGCAGCCTCCTGGCCACTCACCTCGTCGAGCAGCACGGCGTACGCAGGCTTCTACTGCTGTCCCGAAGCGGACCGCAAGCACCGGGAGCGGAGGCGCTGCGCGAGAATCTGCGGCAGCGCGGTGCGATCGTGGACATTGTCGCCTGCGATGTGAGCAACCGGACGGAACTGAGCGTCGCAATCTCCGAGATCCCCGCCGAGCATCCGCTGACCTGCGTCGTGCACGCTGCAGGGATGCGCCAGGACGGGGTGTTCACCGCACTTGACGCGGAGAGCCTCGACGTGGTCCTGGCAGCGAAAGCGGTCGGGGCGCAGCATCTGCACGACTTGACTTCCACTCACCCGTTGGCCGCGTTCGTGCTCTTCTCGTCGGTCGCGGGACTGCTCGGCAGCCAGGGCCAAGCCAACTACGGCGCCGCCAACGCCTATTTGGACGCCCTGGCGGAGCTCCGGCGGGCGCAAGGGCTGCCGTCGGTGTCGATCGCGTGGGGGTTGTGGCGTACCGACAGCGCGCTGACCGCGACCATGACGGAGGCTGATCGTGAGCGGATCCGGCGGAGGGGAATCGAGGCGCTGTCTGACGATGAGGCGCTGAGCCTGTTCGACGCGGCAATCGGCGCCGGCCCCCCAGTGCTCGCCGCGATGCGAGTGAACCTCCTTCAGCTGCAGCAAATTTCTCCGCGCGCTGTGTGGCACGGCATTCTCGCGCCGCGGGACAGGCGGTCGGCGCGGGCGGGCGGGTACAACACAGTTCCGGCCAGCGCGCTGCTCGACGTGCTCGCGGCACTCGACGAAGCAGGCCGGATGCCCGTCGTCGAGAACCTGGTGCGAACACAAGCGGCCGCTCTGCTCGGCCACACCGATCCGTCCGATGTGGACCTCGACCGCAACTTCATCGAGCTGGGCTTCGACTCGCTGTCGGAGGTCGAGCTCCGCGAGCGCTTGGTCAAGACAACCGGTGTCAAACTGGCGATTGAAGCCGTAGCAGGCAGCACGACCCTCGCAAACCTCGCTCGTTTGCTGCACGGGTCCCTGGTCGAGCGGTTGGCCTCGTACCAGCATCCGGTGGCATGATTGGCTGGCCAGATCTGGACTCTCCGATGATGTCAGGCCGGTTCCTCGATTTCGCTGACGACATCGAGTCCAAGGTGCTCGATGTCTTCAGCTACGTCGTCGAGGATCGTCAACGCTTCGCGGTACAGCTCGACGGCAACGTCGCGGTCGGCGTCAAGCTGCGCCAGTGCTTCCAAGATCTCCGCCCGATCGGCCTGATGCCTGTGTTCGGTCGCCAAGGCGAGGGCTTCCCTGAGCCGCGGACCGCCTTCGGCGCCGAGCTTACGTCCTTGCCACAGCAACACTTTCGCCAAGTTCTGCGACTCAGGCACAGGTAGCGACCGGAACACCTCGTAGGCTCGTTCCAGCAGCACCAGCGCCTGCTCGGACGGTTCAGGCTTGGCGCCGTGCAGGCACGCCAGGGCAATACGTCGCGGGTCGCAGGTCGTCTCCGCCAGCTCCAGGTTGCGCCTCAACCACAACGCCGCTTGGGTGAGATCACCGCCGTCGAACGCAGCGAGGCCGGCGCCTTCCAGTCTCGTGGCAACCAGTTCCACGCTGCCTACCGCCTCCGCGAGCCGCATCGCCGCCGTGCACGAGTCGACCGCATCGCAGAACCGGCCCAAGCTGCGATACGCGAAACCCTGCTGCACCAGCAGGAGAGCCTTCATCCGGTCGTCGTGCAGGTGGTCTGCGGCGCGAAGGCCAAGTGCGTGGGTGGCCAACAAGTCGTCAGCGTACTTCTCCGCCAGGAACAACCACCACTGCGAGATACACAACCGCAGGACGGGCTCCAGCCCACCGAGCTCGAACGCGACAGTCACCACCGCGCGCAGGTTGACCCGCTCGGCCCTCAGCCAGGCGCCAGGATCGACCGAAGCGGGATGTGCAGCGTCCACAACGGACTCGGGGAGGAAATCGGCACGCCACGACCGTGGCGGCAACAACCCGGTGACCGCAGTGACCGCCCCTGTTGTGCACCACCCGATCATCGACCGTGTAGCGGCAAGACGGTGCACTGCGTCGTCGACGGTGTCGGCGACCAGACGCGCGTGCTCGTGCACCAGCTTGTGGACGGTCAGCCTGCTGGCGCGAGGTTGATCGATCGTTCGTGTGTCCCGAAGTTCGCGGACAACCGGACGCAATTCTGCCTCGGGGATCCCCATCGCGGCCGCCAGCACCGCCACGGGCAGGTCATCGACGTACAGATGGAGTCCCATAGCCCGGTAACAGCGTTGGCCGAGGCGGCTGAGCCTGCGGTATCCGGCGTCGAACACGGTGCCCAGCGACGGCTCGCCACCCACGGTCACGCGCGTGATTCCCGTCGCCGGGTCCTTCAGCTCGTCCAGCAGTTCCGCCAATCGCATGTCCGGTGATTCCGCAATCAGCACGCCACCACGCACAACGCGGCAGGCAACCCGCGCACATGGCGAGCACGGCGTCACGAGCGGAGATTTCACCATCGACGCGGCTCCCGGCGAAGGTGCGCAGCAGTTCGACGGCCACCTCGGCCTCGAGCGGCTCGACATCCACGAAAGCAGCGTTGTTCTGCAGCATGGTCCCGAAAGTCCCGTGACCGGTGACCACGACCAACGAAGCGCCCTTGTCCGGTAGCAGCGCCGCAACTGGGCGGGTGTCACGGCATCGTCGAGAATCACCTGAAATGACTTGTCGTGGGTCAATGACCGGAACACACCGCGCCGCGCCACAAGATCTGCAGGAATCTGTGCCCGGTCGACCCCGAGCGCGCCCAGGAACCCAGCCAGCACCTCGCTCGGCGCGCTCACCTGATCGGTCCACGCACCAAGGTTCTCGTAGAGCTGCCCATCGGGAATCGATCCGCAAGATGGTGCAGCCAATGCACAGCGACCGTGGACTTCCCGCTACCGCGCTGGCCGCGCAAGACCCTGATCACCGGGCCCTCAGAGCTCACCGCGGCCAAAGCCTCGTCGAGTGCACGGAGTGTCCACTTCCGGTTGACCAGCTTCGTGATCGATCCAGTCAGCCTATCGGTCATGTGACGACGGCGGCACGCGTTGTGATCATTCGCTGGCGAGGTCGTTGCGCATGAGATCGCGCATGGTGCGGACAGCGTGGTGGAACTCCTCTTCGGCCTCTTTGATCACCGGAGCGGTCGCCGGATTGCTCAGCACAAGCTCAGCCCACCGTTCTCCGGAGTCGAGCACAGCCGTGAGTGCCCCTTCGGCGAGTTCGGGAGCGTTCAACTCGATGTACGCCGCAGCATCCCGGAGCGCGGCCAATGCCGCTTCGGTGGTGCCGGAACGCAGGGCAGGGCGCAGGGCGCGTGCCGCGACCAGGAACTTCGCGTAGGTGTCTTCACGGTTCTGCTGGTGGCGTTCCTCACGCTTGGCGCGTCGTTCGATTTCGGCGAGACGGAAGGCGCGCATCGTGTTGAGCCACTGTGCGCCGAGCGCGCCCAAGACACTCAGCACCGCCACCAGCATCGTCACCCAGATCGGAGTCACGTGAGCACGGTACCGATTCCGAGATCACGTTGTCGGATGCCAGGTACGGTGAGCTGAGGTTGAGTGTCTGCGGGAGTGAATTGTGTCGTCAAGCCGGTGGCTGAAGGTGCCGCTCGGACCCCATGGGCCCAGGTGGCGAACGGTGGCCGCCGAGCGATCAGTGCTGGCTGTCGCCCACACCGTGACAGCGCTCAACCGCCTTGCCGATGTCCTTCCCGTATTCGACAGCGACCAGCGGGTGCAGATCATCTACACGTGTCCGCAGGCCTCCGCGGTGACCAACGGCGTGGAGGAACACCTCGCCGCGATGGGCGGGCTGGTCATGTCCTGGGAGCAGGCGACCGTAACCGAGTTCGACCTCGCACTGTCGGTACACAATAGTGGGAATCTGCACGACATCAACGCTCCACTGGTGATTCTTTCGCACGGAATTGGCTATACTAAGTATTCNGGCGACCGTAACCGAGTTCGACCTCGCACTGTCGGTACACAATAGTGGGAATCTGCACGACATCAACGCTCCACTGGTGATTCTTTCGCACGGAATTGGCTATACTAAGTATTCAACCGGAAACCGGAAACCGGAAACCGGAAACCGGAAACCGGAAACCGGAAACCGGAAACCGGAAACCGGAAACCGCTCCGTCTACGGACTGTCGCGCGAATGGTTGGTGCGTGACGGTGCTGTAGTACCTCGCGCAGTGGTGTTGTCGCACGACGAGCAGTACGCCCGCCTGGCCGATGCGGTTCCCGAAGCGCTGAGCTCTGCGGTGGTGGCGGGCGACCCCTGCTTCGACCGGATGGCGGCCAGCGAACCTCGACGCCGCACGTACCGCAGCGCGCTTGACGCTGACGACGACATGATGGTCGTCCTCGTCTCGTCGACCTGGGGACCGCACTCCCTGTTGGGGCGAAACCCGAACCTCATCTCCCAGTTGCTCGCGGAGCTGCCGAGCGACCGGCATGTCGTGGCCGCCGTACTTCACCCGAACACGTGGTTCGCACATGGACCCGCGCAGATCAGGCTGTGGCTCGGTGACTGTCTGCGCGCGGGCCTGCGGCTGGTTCCGCCCGCCGAAGGCTGGCAACAGGCAGTGTTGGCTGCCGACGTGGTGATCGGCGATTTCGGCGCAGTAACCGGGTACGCGGCGTGTGTCGGGCGGCCGACGCTGCTGGCTTCATTTCCTGAAGACCAGATTGCAAACGGATCCGCGATGGACGAGCTCGGGCGCACAGCAAGGCGTCTGGACCCCGCATCGGCATTCCCTCCGCAGTTCGACGCCGCGGTTGCGGAGGCCGCGACCGGCCAGTTCACCAAGGTGCGCGAACTCGCTACGTCACTGCCCGGCTCATCGGCGTCTGCGCTGAGAAGGGCCTTCTACGGCTTCCTGGCGCTACCCGAGCCAACGCGAGCACCGTTGGTCCCGCCCTATTCCGCGGACGTGTTGCTGCCCGAACGGATGCCTGTCGCCGCGTGGTGGGTGGCGGCGCAGTGGCACGGCGACCACGAGGCCGAGGTCACCAGGTGGCCAGCGGACGTCGACGCTCGCGACGAACACGCGCCGAACACCACTGATCGACACCTGGTGGTGGAGCAGACGCATCCCCGCCGAGATCTGCACGGCAACGCGGCCGTCGTGATGCTCAGGGATCTGCACGACGTCGACGAAACGTTCGCTCGCCGCCCCACCTGCAGCTTGGTCGTCACGGGCAAGGAAGTCGTACATCGCGACAAAGGCGTCGTAGTGCAAGGTCTGTCTGATGTGGACGAATCCGTCGCCTGTGCGTCCGCGATCTACGCTTGGCTCTCCGCCGGCCGCACCTGGGACGCACTACCCGACAAGGGGCTGGTGCGGATCGGCGGCCACCAGATCGAAGTTGCGCTCAGCCGTCCACACGTTCCTCCTCGACCGACCTGAGAAGTACGTCCACCACGTCTGTCTCGGCGTCCCCCAGCATGATGTAAAGCTCCTTGGCCGACCGAAGAGCATCGGCAGCGCCCTGGAAGTCGCCGCCGGCCCGCAAGGCAGCGCCGAGTTGGTGCAGGGCGCCGGCCTCGGCGCGAACGGTGTGGTCGTGGGAGAACAGCCTGGCAGCCTGGTTGTAGTGCCGAGCGGCTTCGGCAGGGTTGCCAGTACCGAGGGCGGCATCCCCCAGGACAAGCAGGCATTTGGCGTGGTTGTCGGTCTCGCGAGCCGACTCGAAGTGCTCGATCACCGCGGCCGCTGCGCTCGCCGCGCTCGCCCAGTCGTGAAGCTTGACCCATGTCCTCGCGCGCTGCAGGGACAGCAGCGCCCTCATCCGGATGCGTTGCCGCTCTGGGATCGCCTGCCCGGATCGTTCGACCACCGCCTCGGACTCGTCGAAGCACCGGAACGCAGTCTCCAGGTCGCGCTCAGCGGCAGCGGTCTTGCCGAGCCACTCCCACGCGCTCTGCTCGCCGTGCCGGTGCCCTGCCTCGATGGCAGCATCCAGGGAGGCCTCGAAGTCCTGCCGCGCGAGCGCAGTGTTCCCGACGGCGAGATGTGCGGCGCCGCGTTGGGACGTGACCTGCATCAGACCCGCCACGTTCCCGCTGGCCTTTGCGGAACGGGCTCCGAGCTCATGACTGTCGAGCCACACGTCGACATGCCCGTGCAGGTGCAGATACTTGAAGGCCGCGACGCACAACTGCCACGCGATGTCATGCAGGTTCTGTTCGTGCGCGGCGCGCACGCACGCAACAACCGAGGTCCATTCGATCTCGAACCAGGCCGTGGCGTCTCTACGCGGCAGCAGAGCCGGGTTGGTCGCGACGTACCTGTCGAACTCCGGACCGACCCGCCACCGGTTCGCCAGTGCAGCATCACGCGGGATCGCCTCGCGGAGATACCACGTCGTGATCCTCTCGACGGCCGGCTTCACGACCTCCGGACCGTCAACCTCCTGCGCAAGTCGCAGAGCGTGCGCACGCACGACCCGGTAGAACGAGTACCTGTCCTGCTCCCCGTCGTGGACCAACAGGTTGAGATCGGAAAGCTCGTCGAGCACCCGCTCGGCCTTCTCGCGGCCCACGTCCAACGCCACCGCAGCGGCGTCGATCCCGAACCTCGGGCCGGGCAGCAGCGCCAGCCGGCGAAGGGCGAGGTGCAGGTCGCGCACGAGGCTGAAGGTGGCGTTCAGGAACCTTGCCACGCGCTGCGAGTGGTCCATGGCCAGCAGCGCCTCATCCGAGGCCCGCAGTTCCCGCAGGTACCGTTCCACGGCGCGCTGAGGACGCCTCACGAGCTGCGCGCCGAGGATGCGGATCAACAACGGAAAGCCGTCACAGATCTCCGTGAGCTCATCGATGACCTCGGTAGGCAACTCGGCCGCACCCGGCCCCATGCAGGCCACGAGCAGTTCCCTGGACTCCGCGCGCGGCAACTTGCTCAACGGCACATCCGCGAAGTCGTGCTGGAACAGCTCGCGCAACATCGCCCGAGCCGTCACCACCACCGCGGCCTCCGGTGACGAGTTGGGGATCAGCCTCGTGACCTGCTCCGCACTCGCGACGTCCGTGATGAGCATCAGGAACCGCTTACCCGCGGACAGCCGCTGAAACGCCTCCGCACGGGCTGCGTCGGAATTGGCCAGGTCCGCGTCGGCCACACCCAGGCCTCGCAGCGCCTGTCCGAGCATCTCCCCCTGCTGTACCAACTTGCCGTCCGGCTGACGAGCGGCCACCTCGATGTAGGCGTCGTCGAACGCCGATCGGTGTTCGTAGAAGAACTCACTGGCCAAGCTCGTACGTCCGATGCCGTCCGGACCGTGCAAATACACCAGGCAGGGACGTCCCTCCGCTCGCCGCTCGACCAGCAACCTGCTCATTTCCGTCCGTGCGCCGACACGGTTCAGAAACGGATGAGCACGACGCGGACTGACTACGACGCTCCCCACTTCACCCTCCCCTGAGCAACATCATCAGAACGGCCACAGTAACGCCCGAACGGACCTCACTGCCGGAGATCGCCACCCATCGCGAGCCAGCAACCATCGAGATCACGAACACCTGCCGGCCACGGCCCGTAGCCCCGGCGACCAGAAGTCCTTTGCCGGTCATGATCGCTACTACCAGATCGCCTTCGTCCGGGTCATGTTCGGCCAGAATTTCCAACAACCGAGGCAATCCCGCAGCATCCTTGCCGATCCGCTCGGCCACGATGACCGAGCCGTGTTCATCTACAACCGGCACATCGTGGTGAGTCTCTGCCCAGTTGACACCACATCCCGCTGCCGGCACCCGCAACTCCTCGTCGTTCGATCCGCAGCGGGGCACCGGTGCCTTAATGGACAGTGCACTGAGCACGACGTCTCACCAGCCGTCTCGCCCCGCAACCAGCAGCACCAGAGCTCGTTCAAGACTCGGAGGTGTGATGCCGATGACGGCTGACACCTGCAGGTCGAGGACCGGGCCATCCTCGGTTCGGGGTGCTGACGCCAGCATGTGGCCAGAGGTTCATCGCGTCCGTGTGCTGCACCTGTGGTCACCGATGTCGCATACCAGCGACGGCGCGCGTTGGCGAGGCGCCAATCGCGACACCCTGACTCCGCGGCCACTGGCTGTTATAGGTGTCCCCGCGGTTGCAATCACAGCTGGTACGACACCCCAGCGCCTCCAGAAAGAGCTCGACTGGCTCAGCCCCGACGAGTCCGAGGCCGCCTGGCACGCCGACCCGACTGTGGCCGCAGGGCAAACTCGCTGGTCATCGGCCGTCAGGACGACAGGATTTGAACCTGCGCCCCCTTGACTCCAGGGTCAAGTGCGTTGCCCATCAGTTGCACGGCTTCCCAAGATCCGTTCCTTCGCCCCGATTAGCACTAGGCACAGACGCCCAACACTGCAGTCGCGGTACTCCTGATGGACAGAGGTGTGCATATCGTTGCGATCTTCCCTGCGCGGACGCCCCGCGCTGCTGTCGAGACCTCAGCCAGAACTGGTCGTCTACGGCGTTGCTGTCAACGCCGGTCCGAATCTGTTCCGGGTGAATGCTGACCCACCCAGGTTGGTTGGTTGTTAGTCGGTGGTCTTGGTGGCCGCGGGGACGCGGCCGAGGTCGCGGTCTTTGAGGCGGTAGCTGTCTCCCCCTTGATGGAGATGACCTCGGCATGGTGGACGAGGAGGACATCGCCCCAGCAAACGGCTTGTTACTGGTGACGATCAGCGAGGCTCGCTCGTAGCAGGACGAGACAAGCTGGAAGAAAGGTCGGCTGCCGCTTGAAGCGCCCGGACCGGACTGACGGCGGCAGCACTACGAGCAGGCGGCAAGCCGGTCAGCGCAGTGAGCCCGCCCACCAGGCCGACGAGCTCCGCTACGAGCGTGATCCTCAGCGCAGCCGCGGTTTCGACATCACGATCGCCCGTAGCAGTTCGCCAGGGCCGCCGACACCCTGGCGCCGAACTACAGAGATCTACGTGACGACGTGGTTCTACCGCGTGACTCGAAAGGGAAGCAAACAGCACCCTTCGAACCATTTCGGCCCGTTCGAATTGCTTCCGCCCGGCCGATCGCCGATCATCAACTGGGTCCGGAAGCTCCCGCAGCCGGACCCAGCGCGGACGGCGCGACGCCGACCGGAAGACCGGCCGCCGCCTCACCCCCGGTAGCCACGCCGTCCGCGCTCCCCCACTCCGCTCAGTCCGAGCTGTCGTCACGCTCGTCCTGCCGTGGCGTCACATCGTGTTTGCCATGCCGGCCGAAGCGCATCAGACGACCGAGGTCGGTCACCAGTAGTCCGGACTCCAGCGATGCGGACTCCACTCGCAAGGCGGCACCACTGATCAGCTCACAGATCGGCACGTTGAACCCGCATCGGCAACGAGCTTCCACAGCCCTTCTCGGCCGACGCGGGCAATGGGCTCATGCCAAAGACATGTCTCGCGGACGTGGTCGGCATCAACTCCCTGTATGTCCAGATCCCAGGTGACGGTGGTTTGCACTGTCCGAGCGCCGCGCCGGTCAAGGCAACATCGAGTGGCTCACGGTCCCCCAGTAGGCCTCGTTGGTCGACGTTTTGGTGCCAGAGACGAATCTTGACAGCAGATACGTGGTGAGGATGCGCTGAGCGGTCAACCGCATATCGCGTTCCTGAACTCGCTCGACGTGCAGCTCGGCCAACGACGGACGTCGTCACTCTGTCAAGTCCACGCCGTCCGGATCGACCACCTCCGGTGGCTCGAAGCGCGGCCGCAGATACGAACGGAGCACACTCACGATGATCACGGGGGTCGAGGTCATCTTCGAGATCGCACCCCCGGCCACGAGCAGGGCGAGCGCACTCAGCACCAACGAAGGCCACACACCGCCACCGCCGAGTCAACCCTTTCACAACACCGGTCAGGCAAAATGAACAAGCGCGGAAATGGACGTTACTTGCACACGATGTCGCCGCCCAGCAAAGCAAGGAACAACCCAGAGAAGGGAATCCTCGCCTTCTATTCACTTATCAAGATATGTGCATTCTTGTCGAGTTGAGTGGCAAACCGTCAGAACGTCCCCTCTTCGATGTCATCGTCGGCACGTACGGAGAGCGCTTGGGCGACGGCCTCGACGGTTGGGGCGCTGAACAGCTGCCGCAGGGTGACTGTGACGCCGAACCGCCGGCGCAGTGCTTCGACGAGCCGGGTGGCGCGCAGGCTGTCCCCGCCGAGTGCGAAGAAGCTCTGGTCGCGGCCGACCTGGGGTACCTCGAGCAGGTCCGCCCACACGGCGGCGACCGTTTCCTCGAGCTCTCCCCGTGGTGCCTCACCGAGGTCGGCGTGCGGCGCAAGGCAGGCGACGGCGGTGCGGTCGATCTTGCCGTTCGGGGTCAGTGGCAACGAGGGCAGGACCGCGATGTGGTCGGGAACCATGTGTTCGGGCAGACATTCGGCCAGAGCGGAGGCGTCCGGGATGGTCCCTACGACAGCGGCCACCAGGCGGCGGTCAGCGGTTGCGGTGGCCACCGCGTGGGTCACTCCCGGCGACGCCTGCAGTGCGGCTTCGATTTCGCCGAGTTCGATGCGGTGGCCGCGGATCTTCACCTGGTGGTCGGCTCGGCCGAGGAACTCCAGCGTCCCGTCGGGCCAGTAGCGGCCGAGGTCTCCGGTGCGGTACCAGCCGTCGGCGAACTTCTCTGCCGTGCGGGCTGGATCGCCGCGGTAGCCCTGTGCCACACCGGCTCCGCCGATCCACAGCTCGCCCGGTACCCAGTCCGGGCAGTCGCGGCCGAGCACGTCGACCACGCGGAACCGCTGGTTGCGCAGCGGGTAGCCGTAGGGAATCGAAGGCCAGGACGGATCCGGCTCGGATACCTCGAGGTAGTTCGACCAGATGGAGGCCTCGGTGGCCCCGCCGAGCGCGACGAAACGGCAGCCGGTGAAGCGAGTGGGGAGGTCGAGGCCGACCCAGTCGCCGGAGACGAGTACCAGTCGCAGCGACGGCGGTGGCGGGCCGACGACCAGCAGCATCTCCGCGAGTGCGGGCACGGTGTTCCACACCGTCACCTCGTGCGCGGTTGCCAGTTCGTGCCAGCGGTGTGCGTCGCGGCGGTCGGACTCGTCGATGGTGACCACGGTGCCGCCCGCGGACAGCAGGCCGAAGACGTCGTACACCGACAGGTCGAAGTCCAGAGCGGACACGGCGAGCACGCTGTCGTCCGGGCCGATGCCGAAGCGCGAGTTGATGTCGGCGATGGTGTTCATCGCCGCCCGGTGGGTGATCTCCACGCCCTTGGGTTCGCCGGTCGAGCCGGACGTGAAGATCACGTAGGCGAGCGCGTCCGGATCCGGCTGGAACACGGGCGCCGGATCCACCGAGGACAGTTCGTCCAACGAGGTGACGGCATGGCGTGCGCCGGCGACGTGCAGGATGCGTTCGCGGCGCGTAGGTGGCTGGTCCACGCCGACCGGCGCGTAGATGCCGCCCGCGGCGAGCACGCCGAGCACGGCGACGATCTGGTCCGGTCCCTTGGGCAGGGTGATCGCGACCGGGTCGCCCGGTCGTACGCCGCGTGCGGACAGCACCGCCGCCAGGCGGCGTGCGCGGTACGCCAGTTCGCCGTAGGTCAAGGAACCAGAGTCCCAGCGCACCGCGATGCGGTCGGGCGACGACGCGGCGTGGCCGAAGAAGTCCGTGTGCAGTGCGCGGGAGGGCAGCTCGCCGGAGGTCGAGTTCACCTGCGCGCGCACCGAGCGCTGGCCGGACGGCATCAGCTCGGGCGCGGGCGAGGACCATTCGGAGATGGCCAGGAAGTCCACAAGGGACAGATAGGCGGCGAACATGTCGTCGAGCAGCCCGGCCGGGAACAGCTCGTCGACCGCGTCCCAGTTCAGGTACACGCCGCCATCGAGTTCGGTGACCTGGTGGTCGAGCCACACCTGCGGTGTCTGGGACACGCCCCACACCTGGTCGTCGAACAACGAGCCAGCCGGACGTGACGGGCCCACGCCGAGCGCGCTGGTGAACACGACCGGCATCGTCACTGTCGGGTCGCCCGTGGTGCGGGCCAGCTCGCGCAGCACCCACACCGTCGAGACGTCGCGGTGGTCGATGGCCTGCCAGAGCTGTTGCTGCACCTGGCGCACCTGATCCAGCCACGACTCGGCTGGCCGGCAGGCGACGAGCAGCAACGAGGTGAAGTCGCCCAGCACGTTGTTGATGTCGGAGTGCACCTCCTTGCGGTCGAACAGGGTGAGGTTCAGCGTCAGGTCGGGGCGGGCGCTCCACCGGCCGAGCACCTCGGCGAACGCGGTGAGCAGCACGGCCGAGGATGTGACGCCGTGCTCGCGTGCTCGTTCCACAATGGACTTCCAGCGGCCGGAGTCGATCGCCGCCGCACGTCTGGTGAACCGAGGGCGCACGACCTCGGAAGGATCTTTGGCGAGTGGCAGCTGAGGTGCAGGCGGCAAGGTCGGTACACGTGCCGACCAGTGCTCACGGGCGGCCTCCGACGGTGGCGGTGCACCCAGGACGTAGTCTCGGAACGACACCCCCACCGGTGGCAGCACCACGGCCGGATCGTCATACAGCGCGCCGAGCTCGGCGTAGAAGATCAGGATGCTCAGCGCGTCGAGGATCAGGTTGTCCATGCCGATCGCGAGCCGCTCACCGTCGGTGGCGATGGCGAACAGCGGCCACCGCGCCGGGTCGAACACCTGGTGGGACAGCGACTCACGGTCGAGTTCACGGGCGACGCGGAACCACGGCACATCGGCGAGGATGCGTTGGTCGCCGTTGTCGTCGAAGATCGCGCGGAGCATCTCGTGTCGCCGGATCAGCGCGTTGACCGCGACCTCCAGCCGTTCGACGTCCAGGTCCGCCACGGCGTACTCGCGGTAGAAGTGGCAGCCGATTCCACCGAGGGTGAAGCCCTCGTCGCGGCCGAGCCAGTACGCGCGTTGCACCTCGGTCGGTGGGAACGGCTCGTGCCGGTGCGCGAGGTCGGCGGACAGCACCTGGTTCTCGTCGAGATCGGCGAACGTGAGCGTGGCGGCGAAGTCCGTGAGCACGGGGTTGGCGAACAGGGCGCTGAGCGACACCCCGGCCAGTCCGGCGGCTCGTAGCCTGCTGATCAGCCGGGTCGCCAGCAGGGAGTCCCCGCCCAGTGCGAAGAAGTCGTGCTCTCGGCCCACCTCCCCGACGGCGAGGATCTCGGCCCACGCATCGGACACCCGGCGTTCGATCTCTCCGGCGGGAGCGGTGACCTGGAGAGCGGCGACGCCACTCAGAGTCTGCCGCAACAGCTTGCGGTCAATCTTGCCGTTGGGTGTCAGTGGCAACGACGGCAACACGCTGATCGTGTCGGGCACCATGGGCGCGGGCAGCCGTTCGCACAGGAACTCCCGGACGCCGTCGTCCGAACCGGTGATCGCGGCGGCCAGCCTGTGCTCGGCCGTCACCACGGCCACCCCGCTGTGCACGCCCGGATGCGCGGTCAGTGTGGCTTCGACCTCGCCGAGCTCGATGCGGTGGCCACGGATCTTCACCTGGTGGTCAGCGCGGCCGAGGAACTCCAGCGTCCCGTCCGGCCAGTAGCGGGCCTGGTCGCCGGTGCGGTACCAGCCGCCGACGAACCTGTCCGCCGTGCGCTCGGGATCGCCGCGATAACCCCTTGCCACACCGGCGCCGCCGATCCACAGCTCCCCCGGCACCCAGTCCGGGCAGTCACGGCCCAGCGCGTCCACGACGCGGCAGCGAACGTTGCTCAGCGGCGTCCCGTACGGCACCGAGGTCCACTGTGGATCGACGGACACGACTTCGCAGACGGTCGAGTGGATCGCGGTCTCGGTGGTACCGCCGAGCCCTGCGAACCGGCAGCCCGGAGCGTGCTCCACCAGCCTGTCGGGCAGGTCGACGGCGACCCAGTCACCACCGAGCAGAACCACCCGCAACGGCAGCTCTTCCTCCGCGACGGTGAGCACCATGTCCAGCAACGCGGGTACGCAGTTGAGCACGGTGGCCCGGTGCCGCGACAGCAACGAGACCCACTGCGTGGCGTCACGGCGTCCCGTCTCCTGCACGCACACGACCGCACCGCCGACGGACAGCGGGCCGAAGATGTCGTACACCGACAGGTCGAACTCCAACGCGGACAACGCGAGCGTCCGGTCGTCCGGACCGACCTCGAACCGCTCGTTGAGGTCGTCGATCGTGTTCACGGCCGCCGAGTGCGTGATCTCCACGCCCTTCGGCTCACCGGTCGAGCCGGACGTGTAGATCACGTACGCCAGCTCGTCGCCAGCCGTCACCGGCTCACGCAACGGTTGTGCGGGCACGGAGACGTTGTCCAGCACCATGCTCACCCCGGCCGCGCGAAGGATCCGTTCCCGCCGTGCCTCGGGCTGGTCCACACCGAGTGGCAGGTAGGCGGCCCCTGCAGCGAGCACGCCGAGCACCGCGACGACCTGGTCCGGTCCCTTCGGCAACGAGATCGCGACCAGCTCGCCGCGCACGCGTGCGGCCACGGTGAGCGCGCGGGTGGCGAGTTCGCCGTAGGTCATGATCCCGCCCTCGCCCCACAACAGTGCGGGTGCGTCGGGATGCTTCGCCGCATGGGCGAAGAAGGCGTCGTGCAACTGCCGGGACTGCCGGGGGACGGTGGTGTCGTTGACCTCGTCGCGCACGGCCGCCTGTGCCGCGGGGAGCAGCGGACCGACCGGCGCCGCCCAGGCCGACGGATCGGACAGCAAGCGGTCGAGCAAAGCGCTGTAAGCGGTGAACATGGCGTCCGGGACACCGGGTGTGAAGGCGTCCTCCCGGATGTCCCAGTTGACC
Organism: Lentzea alba; assembly: GCF_047445655.1. Classification (GTDB taxonomy): domain Bacteria; phylum Actinomycetota; class Actinomycetes; order Mycobacteriales; family Pseudonocardiaceae; genus Lentzea; species Lentzea alba_A. Next base: position 34,621 of record NZ_JAJAEG010000049.1, on the reverse strand, counting down.
AGCAGGCCGCCGTTCAGCTCGGTGACCTGCGCGTCCAGCCACACCTGCGGGCCCTGAGAGATGATCCACGACGCCTCGCCGAAACAGTCCCGCACGTCCGACGAGAACAACTCGCCGAGGCCAAGCGCACTCGTGTAGACGACCGGCGCGAGCACGCGCTCGCCGTGCAACCGGGACAGGTCGCGCAGCACCTCGACGCCCGAGTACGAGCTGTGCGCGACGTCGGTGTGGAACCGTTGCTGCAGAAGGGAAGCGCGATCCGCGAACGACCCTGGCGCGGCGCCGTCCCACGCCAGCAGCACCGACGAGGTGAAGTCGCCGACCAGCGACTCGACGTCGGCGTGCAGTGGTTCGCGGTCGAACAGCGGCAGGTTGAGGAGGAACCGCGGCTCGGCGCTCCACGCCGTCAGCGTTTCGGCGAACACCGCCGCGAGCGCCATCGCGGGTGTCAGGCCGTTCCGTTGGGCGGACAGTTCGAGCGCGCGGACCTCATCGGCGGACAACCACCGGTGGCGGCGCAGCACCGTCGCGGTGTCGGCGCCGGTCACCGGAAGCTGTGGTGCACCGGGAAGTTCGGGCAGGCGCTGCTGCCAGTGCGCCAGATCCTCTTCGCGGGCCGCGTGCTGTCGCTCAGCGAGATAGCGCGGGTAGCTGTAGTCCAATGGCGGCAGCGTCTCGCCGCGGTAGGCCGTCGCCAGGTCGGCCAGCAGACCACGCAGGCTCAGCGCGTCGGCGGCGATCATGTCGAGGTTGACGTGCACCCGCGTGCGGCCGTCCGGCAGCTGGGAGAGCTGGATGTCGAAGACCTCGCCGGCGGCGATGTCCATGCTGCGGTGGGACAACCGGGCGCGCAGCTCATCCAGGTCCGGTGCGCGGTGCACAGTCAGGCCGGGCCACGGGTCGTCGCCGATGCGCTGGGTGCCGTTGTCGAGGATGCGCACGCGCAGCATGCCGTGCCGGGCAATCACCGCGCGGACCGCGCGTTCCAGCGGTTCCGGCTCGATGCCCACGCCGTCGAACTCGTGGTAGAAGTGCGCGGCCACGCCGCCGAGTTGCTGGCCGGGTGCGCGACCGACCCAGTAGGCGTGCTGCATCAACGCGAGCGGGAACGGAGCGGTCTCGTCGACCTCGATCCTCGACACAGGTGCAGCGTCCTGGTGTGAACCGAGCAGTGCTTCCCAGGCGGCGACAGTCGGGTGGGCCACGAGATCAGCGAACCGGACCGTGGAGCCCTCCTTCCGCCACTGGCCGGCCAGGCGCATCATGGTGATCGAGTCCATGCCGAGCTCGATCAGGTTCTCGTCCGGTCCGACGGCGTCTACTTCGAGCAGCTCGGCGAGCTGGTTGCGCAGATTCAAGTGACTTCCTTACCAGGTGACGGGCATGGCCAGTGGACCGCGGAAGAACGTGTCCGTCTTCCACTCGACGTCGCCCGCGAGTCGCAGCCCGGGCAGCCGGGTCACAAGTCCCCGCAACGCTTCCTGCAGCTCGATCCGGCCGAGCGCGGAGCCGACGCAGTGGTGCAGGCCGTAACCGAACGCCATGTGCCCACGGGCATCACGGTTCACGTCGAGGGCGTCGGCGCCGGCGAACCGGGACGGGTCGCGGTTCGCGGAACCGATCGACACGAGCACAGGTTCGCCCTCACGCACGATCACATCACCGACCTGGATGTCTTCCAGGGCGTAGTGGGCGAACATCGCGCTGGACGCGAGCGGCACGAACCTCAGCAGCTCCTCGACGGCGTTGTCGACGTCGTTCTCGTCGAGTCGCACGTTCTTCTGCAGCAGGGTGAACACGAAGTTCGGGATCTGCGACGCGGTGGCTTCGTAGCCCGCGACGAGGATCGCGATGCACAGCAACACGAGCTGCTGGTCGGGCAGATCACCCTCGATGAACGCCGTGAGCAGGTCATCGGTCGGCTCGGCGCGGCGCCGCGCGATCAGCCCGCCGATGTAGGCCGCCAGCTCACCGAGGTTGCGCTGGGTCTCCTCGGCGGTCTGCGTGCTGGTCGACATCAGCGAGTCGTTCCACGCCCGGAACGTCTCCTGGTCCTCGGCGGGGACGCCGAGCAGCTCGCAGATCACCGCGATCGGGATCGGCAACGCGAAGTCCCGCACCAGATCGGCGCGCGGTCCTGCCGCGATCATGTCGTCGAGCAGCTGCGCGACCAGTGACCGCACGTGCGGCCGCAACTGTTCCACGCGCCGAGCGGTGAAACCACGCGCGGCGAGCTGACGGATCCTCGTCAGGTCCGGTGGATCCATCGTCACGATGCCGCCTGGGATGCGCGGGAACGCCCGTGGCGCGTCCCTGTCGAGTGCCGCGGCCCGGCTGAACCGCTTGTCCCCCAGGACAAGCCGGGCCTCGTCGTAGCGGGTGACGAGCCAGGCGGGTTCGCCGAACGGCAGCTCGACTCGGGTCAGTCCGGGGGTCTCACGCGCCTTCTCGTACTCCGGGGCGAGATCGAGCCCGGTGAAATCGTTGAACGGGTACCTCATAGCGCAAGCGCCTTCCGGTCGACCTTGCCGACAGCCGTGCGGGGAAAGGACTCCAGGACACGCACCTGATCGGGCAGCTTGAACGCGGCGACGCCCAGGCCGGTCAGGTAGGTGACCAGGTCCCGCCGAGTGGGCGGCTCACCACGCGCGATCACGCAGGCGCAGCTGCGTTCGCCGAGGAACTCGTCCGGCACACCGATGATCGCGACGTCGTGCACCTTCGGATGACCGAGCAGGAGGTTCTCGACCTCCTCGACCGGTATCTTGTCGCCGCCCCGGTTGATCACGTCCTTCTTCCGGCCCTCCACGACCAGGTTCCCGGACTCCAGCCGGACGAGGTCGCCGGTGCGGTAGAAACCGTCCTCCGTGAACGAGTCGAAGTCACCGCCGAAATACGTCCGGATCGTGTACGGGCCGCGGGTCTGCAATTCGCCGTCGACGACGCGAATCTCGTCGAGTGGCGAGAGCGGGCGTCCCTGGGTGGTGAAGACGACGTCGTCCGGGTCGTCGAGGTGGGTGTAGTTGAGCAGTCCCTCGGCCATGCCGTAGACCTGTTGCAGCTCACAACCCAGTTCCGGCCGGATCCGGCGGGCCGCTTCTTCCTTCAAGCGAGAGCCGCCCACCTGCAGCAGTCTCAAGCCGAGGTGCTCGGCCTGGTCCAGCCACACCAGCACGAGCGGTGGTACGAGCGCGGTCGCGTTGACCTTCTCCCGGTGGATCAACGGGAACGCGGTCTCGGGGTCGGCGCTCGTGCACAGCACCACCGTGCCGCCGGCCCAGAACGTGCCGAGCACGCCGGGACAGCCGAGGGCGAAGTTGTGCGCGACCGGCAACGCCGCCAGGTAGCGGGTGTTCTCGTCGAACCCGCACAGCTCGGCACTCGCGCGCAGGTTGTATTCGTAGTCGTTGTGGGTGCGTGGGATCAGCTTCGGCAGGCCGGTCGTGCCACCGGACAACAGCATCAGCGCGACGTCGGCGGGATCAGGTCCGTCACCTACCACCCGGTCCGCCTCGGGAAGGTCGGCGGATCCGAAGTACGCGACCGGCGAGGCGGCCTGCCGCAGGTGGGCGATCTCGGTGTCGCGGTGCTGTGGCAGCGCGTACACGGGCACCGCGCCGACCCGGAACAGTGCGAAGGACAACGCCACGATCTCGGCGATGTTGGGCAGATGGACGAGCACGCGGTCGCCACGCCCGATGCCTTGCCCGCGCAGACCTCCGGCGACCCGATCGGTCCACGTGTCGAGCTCGCGGTAGGTCCAGCGGCGGTCGCCGTCGACGAGCGCCGTGTGCTCCGGCCACTTCTCCGCGCTGTCCCGCAGGATCGACCCCAGCGTCCTGGCACGCCAGAGACCCAGGTCTCGGTACCGCTGCGCGAACTCTTCCGGCCAGGTCATCGTGCGCTCCTCAGCCGCAGTACCAGTGATTCGAGGCCGTGCATGGACGTGCTGCGCCGCCACCGCAGACCGTCCGAAGAGGACACGAGCTCGATCCCCTCGAAGCGGTCCAGCAACCTGCCGAACGCCACCTCGCCCTCCAGCCGGGCCAGCGGGGCGCCGACGCAGAAGTGGATACCGTGCCCGAACGCGAGATGCCCGCCCACCGGTCGCGTGACGTCGAGCCGGTCGGCGCCGGGGAACCGGGACGGGTCACGGTTCGCGGCCAGCCAGGAAACCACGACGAAGTGCCCCGCCGGGATCTCCACGTCACCCAGCCGCACGGCTTCGGTGGTGTAGCGCGGTGACGAGAGGTTGTTCGGCGTCTCGTAGCGCAGGAACTCCTCGACCGCGCCGGGCAGCAGGGTGCGGTCGTCGCGCAGCAGCTTGACCTGGTCGGGGTGTCGGGCCAGGGCGAGCAGACCGCTGCTGATCAGGTTGACGGTGGTCTCGAAGCCGCCCACCAGCAGCACGACCGCCGTCGCGACCAGTTCGCGCTGCGACAGCACGTCGCCGCCGTCGGACACGTGCACCAGCTCGGTGAGCAGATCGTCGGCCGGCTCGGCGCGTTTGGCCGCGATGAGCTCGTTCAGGTAGCCCGCCATCATCATCGTGGCCTGACCGGCTTCCGGAGAGGTGCCGCCGTCGACCATCGTCTTGGACCACGCGGTGAACTTGTCGCGGTCGTCGAACGGGACACCGAGCAGCTCGCAGATCACCTGGATCGGCAACGGATACGCGAGCGCGTTCAGCACCTCGACGGTGTCCGAGCCACTCATGGCGTCGAGCAGCTCGTCGGTGATCTGTTCGATCCGCGACCGCAGCGGCGCGACCGATCGCGACGTGAACGCCTTCGTCACGAGCTTGCGCAGTCTGGTGTGGTCCGGCGGGTCGAGGTTGAGCAGGTTCGCCGCGAGGTCGTCGGAGAACGGGGTTTCCTCGTCCTCGCCGAGCCCGAGGCTCATCCGGTGCAGCCGGTCGTAGACGCGGTGGCTGGAGAACCTCGGGTCGGTCATCACCGCCTTGGCCTCGTCGTAGCCGGTGACCAGCCAGGCGGGCAGTCCGTCGGGCAGTACGACGTGCCGCACCGGTGTGGTCGCACGCAGCTCGCCGGTAGCGGTGTGCGCGTCCTGGAAGAAGCTCTCATCGAGCAGGTGGGTCATCAGATCTCCGGTGTCAGCTCAGCCGCAGTTCGGGGCGGTACAGGTCGAACCAGTGGTAGAGGTCGAGCACACGCTCCAGTCCGGTGCGCGACTGACCGGTGATCGCAGCCGGCGCCTGGCCGAGCACGGCGGTGAGCCAGGTGCGGTCGACGATCCCGAACAACGGGTGGTCGAGTTCGGCCAGTACGTCCCGGCACTGCTCCTGCAACGCGGCCGCGTACTGTGAGTCCTGTGTGGACGGATAGGGGCTCTTCACCCGCTCGGTGACCGACCGGGGCAGCAGATCCGCGACCGCCAGTCGCAGCAGGCTCTTCTCGCGTCCGTCCGCGGTCTTCAGCGACCAGGGGACGTTGTGGACGTACTCGACGAGCCGGTGGTCGGCGAACGGAACCCGCACCTCGAGTCCCACCGCCATGGACATCCGGTCCTTGCGGTCGAGCATGGCCCGGCCGAGCCGCGTCAGGTGCAGGTGCGAGATCACCCGCATCCTGCGTTCGAACGGGCTGTCGGTGTCCACGCGCGGGATGTCCGCGAGCGCTGTCGCGTACTCGTCGGCCACATACGACTCGATGTCGAGCGCGGTGCGCAGCTCGGGACGCAGCAACGCGGTCCGGTCACCGGTGTAGGCGTTCTCGAAGGCGAGCCAGGGAAACGTGTGCGCGTCGCGGCTGGCCTCGTGGTGGCACCAGGCGTAGCCGCCGAACAGCTCGTCCGCGAACTCGCCGGACAACGCGACGGTGCATTCGGTGCGAATGGCCTGGAAGAGCAGGTACATCGACGAATCGATGTCGCCGAGCCCGATCGGCATGTCCCTGGCCGAGACGACCGCCCTGCGCACAGCCGGGTCTGCCAGCGTCCTCGGGTCCAGCACGATGTCCTGGTGCGCGGTCCCCACGTGTTCCGAGACCTCGCGGACGAACGGCGCGTCCGGAGTGCACCGAAGTTCGTCGGGGACGAAGTTCTCGGTCTGGCCGACGAAGTCCACCGCGAACGACCGGACCTTCTCTCCCCTGCCCGTCAGCTCCGCGGCTGCCAGCGCGGTGACCGCGCTGGAGTCCAGCCCACCGGACAACAGGGTGCCTTGCGGGACATCCGAGACGCTCTGCCCGGCGACGGCGTCGGCAAGCAGGGCGCGCACCCGCGCGACCGTCGTCTCCAGGTCGTCGACTTGTTCGGCGGCCCCCAAACGCCAGTACGTATGCTCACGTACGCCCGCGCGGTCCACAGTCAGGGCGGTCCCAGGGGGAACCTCCCGCACGTCCTTCCACAGCGACCACCCCGGCGCTTTCGTGAATCCGATCAGCTCACGCAGGCAGCCGGTGTCGACGACTCGGGGACACAACGGATTGGCGAGGATCGCCTTCGGCTCGGAGCCGAAGAGCAGACCGTCTCCAGTCAGGTGGTAGTAGAGGGGTTTGACCCCCAACCGGTCGCGGATGAGAGTCAGCCGGGCGACCCGCTCGTCCCACACGGCGAGCGCGAACATGCCGGAGAGCCGGGAGGCCACCGCCGCGCCCCACTCCAGGTAGCCGCGCAGCACGACCTCCGTGTCGCTCGCGGTGCGGAACCGGTGACCACGGCCGGTCAGCTCCGCTCGCAGCTCGCGGAAGTTGTAGATCTCGCCGGAGAACGTCAGCGCGACGGCTCCCTCGGACGTGACCTCCTCCATCGGCTGCACACCGCCTGCCGGGTCGATGACGGCGAGCCGGCGGTGCCCCAGCGCGGCGTGCGTGCGCACCCAGGTGCCGCTGTCATCGGGGCCGCGATCCAGCAGGGTTCGAGTCATCCGGTCGATGACATCTCGTTGTCTGGTCAGGTCGTCGTCGAAGGCGACCCAGCCGGTGATTCCACACAAAGTGGTACCTGCGTTCAGTAGAGGGGCTTGCGGGCCAGGAACACCCGGTGCCCGAACCTGGCGAGCGGGTGGTGTTCGGCAGGAAGGTCGAGCGCCAGATCGAGTCCCGCGTCACGCAGGACGTCCCGCCACTGGTCGTGGGTGAGGAACGTCGTTCCGGTCGCGGCGCGGGCGTCGGCCGGTTCGGCGAGCAGGAAAGCCTGGGAGATCAGGACCCAGTGCTCCTCGACGGTCGGCTCGGACAGCACGAGCCACCCTCCTGGGCACAACAGGTCGCGCAACCGCCGCACGGACGCGTCGGTGTCGACGGCCGCGTTCAGCACTCCCCCGCCGATCACGACGTCGAACTCCTCGTCGAGCTGACCATCGGAGTTGATGTCGTAGAGGGCATATCTCAAGCCGGGGAACCGTTCCCGGGCCTGGTCGAGGAAGAACTTCGAGACGTCGGTGAAGAGGTAGTCGGAACCTTCGAGCTCCGGCAGCACGCGTTCCGTGGTGGCACCTGTACCCGCGCCGACTTCCAGCACCCGCAACGGCCTTCCCAACGCGCCAACGAACGCACGGACCGCCCTGTGCTGGTAGCGGCCCATGATGTTCTCGCGGTACAGCCCGTCCGCGACGTCCATCCGGCCTTCGGGGAACATCAGGCTCACCGGGTCGCATGTGCCGTTCAGCAGCTCCGGCAGGCGTTCGGCGTTGCGGCGTGCGTACTCGACGGTCTCGGCTGAGCCGGACGCCTTGCGCCACGCGGATTCCGCCGCGTCCCAGGCGGCGTCGAGCTCCTTGGTCAGCGCGGCCTGCCACCGGTCAAGCAGTTTCGCGTGGCGTGGCGCATCGGGAAGACGCATCGCGTGCGCCATCGACAGCAACGCGGCCCTGCTGAGCAGTTCCACCGGCTCGGTGTCGATCTCCTCGTCGACCGCGGTCGCCTCGACCAGCGCGGTGACGTCGTCGATGTCGGCCACCCGCACGAGTTCGATGTGCTGCCACGTCTCCGGCAGGGGTTCGCCGTGGTAGCGGATGCGCTGCAACGCCGAGAGATCCGCCAGCATCGCCGACGGTTCGTTCATCAGGTTGCGCACCACGGACGACGGAAGGCTCACCTCCGACACACGGGAACGTTCCAGGTAGGTGATCAGCCTCATGACTTCTCCGCGCAGAACATCTGCTGTCCCGACGCGTCGGGTAGGGTCGCAACCAGGGTGAACCCGGCGGCGGTCAGTTCGGCCTGCCACTGCTCGGCGGTCAGGAAGATCCAGTCGCGTTCGGTCGGTGGTGGCAGGAGGAACTGCATCGACGTGAGCGTCACCAGGTTGTCCCTGACCGCCTCGGTGAAGATCAGCCGCCCGCCCGGCGAAAGCATGCGGTGGATCCCGGCGAGCGTCTTTCCGATGTGCCGGGCATTGTGCAGGACGTGGCCCGCCACCACGGCGTCCGCCGTGCCGTGTGGCTCGTCGATGTCGAGCAACGCCGTGCGCACGCCGAACCGCCGCGCCGCTTCGAGCGTGAACAGCCGCGAGATGTCGGTGAACAGGTAGTCCTCGCTGCCGACGGCCCGCAGCACGACGGAGGTCAGGCGTCCGGTGCCGCCACCGAGCTCGACCACCTTCGCGCCGACCGGCACCTGCGCGGCGACCGCGGCGTTGAGTCGCGCGGTGAAGACGTTGTCCTGGTAGGCGGAGAAGGCCGCCAGCACGTCACCGTCGTCGAACAGCAACTGCTGGACCGCGATCTCACCGCGCAGCAGTTGCGGGAGCCTCGCCAGCGCGGCCCGGTGAAACCGTGCCATCCGCGGCGGGAAACCCAGTTCCGCGTAAGCCAGCTCGAACTCCGGTCCTGGCGGCGTGAACGGCTCGCCCGGCTCGGCGACGGCCTGCCAGCGCTCAAGCAGCCAGGCGTACTGGGGCGCCACGCCGTCGAACGGCAGCAACGCTCCCATCGCCTGGCGGCAGGTGTCTTCCAACGTCTGCAACGCGGTCACAGCGCACCTTCCTCGACGCGGTCGAGCAACTGCTCCACAATGGATGGGTCGAGCACGTCGGACGCGTGGTGGCAGCCCGGCGGCACCTCTCCCCGGTCCACCGCCTCGACGGCGAGTGCGACGACCGTGCCGGTCAGCTCGCCGTTGCTCCTACCGCGTAGCACGACAGTGCGGCCCGTGGTCTCCACGGCCAGCACCACGTGCGGTTCACGTCCGGCGAGATCCAGCCTGCTGGCCCGGCACAACGCCGGCACGGCCTCGGCGCGTTCCATGCCGTGCAGGCGATCGAACGCGCGCAGCACGTGCTCCCCGGACACGGCGGTGTACCAGTCACCGCGGCGCAGCTTCAGCTGCTCGGCGATCCGGCAGGCCTCAGCGTCGAGATACGGCAGCAGCGTCACCTCGCCAGGGAAGAACGGCAGTGTCACCCCGCTACGCCGGGTCAACGCGCGTGGCACCGGACCGTCGCGCCACGCGGCGAGCGGGGAGTTGACGCCGTACAGGTAGTCCGCGGCGGCGGTCTCGGTGAACCGGTCGAGCACACCGAGGTACAGCGTCAGCTCGTCGGACCCCACCCAGCGCGGCAGGAGTCCGGTCAGTCCTGGCTGCAGGCCCGCGCCCACTACTGCCGTTCCGGCGAAGGGCGTGACGTCACCGGAGGCGTCGACGTAGTCCGCGCCCGCGCGTTCGGCTGCACGGAGCACCCGATCCCCGACGAGGTGGGCCGGTCCGGCACAGTTCACGACGATCCGGCACCCGGCTGCGAACCGGTCGAGCGACGCCTGGTCGTGGAAGTCCACACCGGACCGTCGACAGCCCAGCCGGAGGTCGTGCCCTTGCAACATCCGCACGGCGTGTGTGCCCACATCGCCGTAGGCACCCAAGATTCCGATCACGAGACCAGCCGCCAGCCCTGGCTGCGCTGCCGCTCGACCCAGAAGTTCGTGTACCGGCCGCCGGAGGACAGCAGTTCCTCATGGGTTCCGGTCTCGGCGATGCGCCCGCTGTCCAGCACCAGGATCTGGTCCGCCGCCACGACCGTGGGCAGCTTGTGCGCGATCACCAGCAACGTCGCGCGGTCCATCAGGCTGTGCAGCGCATGCTGCACATACCTTTCGTTCTCCGGGTCGAGCGCCGCGGTCGCCTCGTCCAGCAGCACGATCGGCGCGTCCTTGAGCACCGCCCTGGCGACCGACACGCGCTGACGTTCACCACCGGACAGCGACGCGCCGCCCTCACCGACCCTGGTCTGCCAGCCCTCCGGCAGCCGCGCCACGATCTCGTCGACGCCGGCGATCCGCGCGGCCTCTCGCACCTCGTCCTCGGTCGCGCCGGGGCGGCCGAGGAGGATGTTGGCTTCCAGGGTGTCGTCGAACAGATAGACGTCCTGCATGACGATCGACAGCTGCGCCATCAGGTCCTCAGTGGACATCTCTCGCACGTCCACGCCGCCGATCCGCACGGATCCCGCGCCGACGTCGAAGAACCGCATGATCAGCCGGGTGATGGTGGTCTTGCCCGACCCGGACGGACCCACGATCGCCGTCATCGTCCGGGGCGGCACCCGGAACGAGACGTTCTCCAGCACCGGCTGCTCGGCATACCCGAAGGTGACGTCCTCGAACACCAGTTCCGATGAGGACGGTGTGCGTGAGGATTCCGGTTCCACCAACGGTTTCTCGTCGAAGATCACGGCGAGCCGGTGCAGGTCGTTGGCGGCCATGCGGAGCATGCCGCTGTGCCCGGCGAGCTCGGCGAGCGGTCCGGTGAAGCGAGCGATCAACGCCAGCAACGCGATGAGCACCGCGGGTTCCGGCCGCAACGTCAGGCCGAAGACCAGGAGCGCCACGAACGCCAGCTGCACCGCGAGCCCACCCGCGAGCAGACGTGGCGCGGACTGCCACAGCATCCGTCCCCAGGCGGACCGCTGGCTCTCGATGGCCTCTTCCAGCGGCGGGTAGCCGTCGGTGGTGCGGCCGAACGCGCGGAGCACCTGCTGGTTGCGCGCGAACTCCACGACGCGGCTGCTGGCCAGCGCCCCGGCGGCATCCGTGCGTTGTTCGCCGCGGCCGACCGCGTTCGCGGCCCAGCGATGGACGAGGTACAGCAGCGGCCCGCACGCCACCACCGCGACGCCGAGGCGCCAGTCGAAGAACAGCACGGCGAGAGCGACCGTCGCGGGCGTGACGATCCCGGTGACCACGGGCGTCAGCATGTGCGCGGTGACGTTGGTGACCATCATCGTGCCGCCGGTCGCGCTGCGGGACAGGCGCCCGATCTTCTCGGTGGAGAACCAGCCCAGCGGCAGGCTCGCCACGTGGTCACCGAGCCGGGTGTGCAGGCTGGTCAACGTGACCAGCGCCAGCGCGAACCCCTTCATCGTCTGCGCATAGCGCGCCACGCAGGTGAACAGCACGACCGCCGCGGTCGCCACGAGCCAGCCGACCGGCAACTCGCCGCGCATCAACGCGGTCAGCACCGGCACCAGGAACGCGGTCGCGATCCCTTGCAGGACGGCGAAAGCGACCAGCCATGCCAGGTACACCTCGACCGAACGCCGGTGCTCCGGTCCCATGATCTTCATCAGGTCCCTGATCACGGTACGACCACCTCGCTGTGTGCTTCCCACATGCGGGCGTAGCGGCCGCCCGCGGCCAGCAGTTCTTCCTGCGTGCCGCGCTCGACCACGGCACCTTCGTCGAGCACGACGATCTGGTCGACGCCCGCGATCGTCGCGAGCCGGTGCGCGATCACCAGCACCGTTCGCCCACGTGCCAGCACCGACAGCGCGTCCTGGATCTGCGCCTCGGACTCGGGATCGGCGTACGCGGTCGCCTCGTCGAGCACGAGGATCGGCGTGTCGGCGAGCAGGGCGCGGGCGATGGACACCCGTTGCGCCTCACCGCCGGAGAACGCCGCGTCGACGGTGTCGTACCCCTGTGGCAGAGCCATGATCCGATCGTGGATGCGCGCGGCCTTCGCCGCCTCACTCACTTCCTCGTCAGTGGCTTGCGGCCTGCCGAGCCGGATGTTGTCGCTGACGGTGCCATGCAGGAGCTGCACCTCCTGCAGCACGAAGCCGACCTTGCGGTACAACACGTCCGGCGCGATGTTCCGCACGTCCACGCCGCCGATCCGCACCGCGCCTGCCGTGACGTCGTAGAAGCGCGGAACCAGCTTCGCCAGCGTCGACTTGCCCGCGCCGGAGCTGCCGACCAGCGCGGTGACCGTGCCGGGAGCGCACATCAAGCTGACGCCTGAGAGCACCTTCGTGGTGCCGTCGTAGCTGAACGACACGTCATCGAACTCGACCTGGTGTCCCTGCGGCTCTTCGGGGCGTTCGGGTACCGGCAACGTCGGGGTGTCCAGGAGCTGCACGATCCGCTCGGCGGCCGCCACCGCCTTGCGTTGCGCGGTCATGCCCTGGTTCAGCGTCAGCAGCGTGGTCGGGACGACGATCGCGACCAGCACCTCGGCCAGCACGTCGATCGGGCTCACCCAGCCGTTGCCGACGAACCAGGTGCCGCCGGCGAGGCTGACCAGCGCGACCACCGGCGCGGACAACGCCATCGAGGTGAGTGCCTCCAGCCGCAGGATCGGTTGCACCCAGCCCGCGTACCGCTCGCCGTACTCGCCGACCGCCCGTTGGTAACTGCGGTGCGCCTTTCCCGCCTGTCCGAAGACCTTCACCACGGTGATGCCGTGCACGAACTCGACGATCGCCGTGCTCACCCTGGAGAATCCGTTGTCGAGCTGCCGCATCTTGTCCGCGAACCCGCGCATCATGAACCCGTAGGCCACCACGTAGACCGGCAGTGTGACGATCGCGAGCAGCGCGAGCCGCCAGTCCAGCCAGCACAGGTAACCGATGCCCGCCACCGGGAGCACGATCGCGCCGGTCATCTCGACGTCGTGGTGCGCCAGCAGGTGGTGCAGCTCGTCGATGTCGTCCTGCGCCGCCTTGCGCACCGCACCGGAGTTGGTGTCGGAGTACCAGCCAAGCGGCACTTTGCCCAGCCGTTCGACGATCCGGCGCCGCAGGACGGCCTGCAGCTTCGCGTCGGCGACGTGGGTGAGCGTCAACGCGCCGCCGTTGCACAGGAAGCCGACCACGAGAGCCACCGCGATGACGACCGCGACCTGGGTGGTGTCGCCGCCGTTCAGCAGCGCCCGGCCCAGCTCGGCGATCCCGATGAACGGCACGAGCGTGGTCACGGCTCCGACCGCCCCCAGCGCGATACCGGCGCGGGTCCACCACACGACAGGCCGACGAAGTTCCTGCAGGGCGTTCATTTGCGCACTCCCCTGGCCAGGTGCTCGGCCACCACGTCGAGATGTGGCGGCTCGATCACGCTGAAGTGGTTGCCCGGCACGTCGACGACGGTGAGCTCGCCGACGCAGGTCCGTTCCCAGAACGGTGCGATCAGGTGGTTCACCCCCGCGGAGATGCCGAACGACTGCTGCTCGTTCGCGCGCAGGAACGTCATGTCCCCGGCGTACGGCTCGGGGTCGAACCGCGCGGCGCGCATGCTGTGCCGGCACACCCGGAACAACGCGGGCACCAGCTCCGGATCGACGGGCAGCCCCGCCTGCGCCGCGGCCGCCGCCGCGTAGGACGCCAGCCGTTCGGGCTGGGACCGCTCGTGCTGCCTGCGCACCGCGGCCGCCACCGGTTCCAGGTCACCGGTGAGTTCAGCCATCGCGCCGGCGGGGACCTTGCCGTCGTGCTCGGTCATCAGCTGGTCGATGGCGCGATAGACGAGGGCGGCGTCCACATCGGACCCGAACACCGCCGCGACCGGGTCGAGGTTGAGGTTCGGTGCGAAGATCGCCTCGAACGCCAGTTCCTCGTCGGTCTCGATGAACATCGGGATGCTGTCGACCAGGGTCAGGTCCTCGACGGCGTACCCGCGTTCCAGTAGGCGTCGCGCGACCTCCGTGGCGAGCAGGCCGCCGAGGCAGTAGCCGATCAGCTGGAACCTGGTGTGGCCCTCGGAGATAAGCCGGTCGGCGTAGTCGTCGGCGACCCGGCTGATCAGCTGCTTCGGCTCAATCGCCAGGTAGGCCTCCACATCGGCGACCGCGAGCCCGACCACCGGGCCGAGGTTCTGCGCGGCCAGTGCGTTCCCGATGGACTGGAAGTAGTCCAGCGTGCCGAGCGCGGCGTGGAACAGCACGCGTACCGGCCCGTCGCCGCCACCGCCGAACGGCACTAGCAGTGAGTTTCCACGTTGCGCGGCAACAGGTTCCGCGACCGGTCGCGACTGGAGTGTCCGTGCGAGCGCCACCACTGTCGGCTCGTTCAGCATCTGCCGCAGCAACGTGTCGTAGGCGAACTCGGCGGCCTCGGGCACGTCCTCTCGCAGTCGTCCGGCCACCCGTGCCAGGATCAGCGAGTCCGCGCCGCGGTCGTAGAAGTTGTCATCCCGGCCGATTCTCGCAAGTCCGAGTGCGTCGGCCCACAACGCGCACAGCCTGCCTTCCAGCTCGTCCGGCGCGGTGTCACCGTCCTCGTCGGCGGTCGCCGAGACCTGCCAGCCGGCCAGCGTGCGGCGGTCGACCTTGCCGTTGCCGGTGAGCGGAAGCTCGTCGACCAGCTGCACCTGCGCGGGGACCATGTGCGTGGGCAGGCGTTGCGCCAGGAACGCCGTCAGCTCGTTCGTGGTGACGCGACGCCGGTTGGTCTTGAACCGCGCGGCGAACACGTGCATGTGCTGTTCATCGTTCTGGGACAGGCACAGCACGGTCTCCCCGCCCGCCTCGGCGACCACCTCACGCCACCGCTCGGGGGACAGGAACGACCGCGGCTGCATCATGAAACCCTGGGTCAGCAGGATGTGCGGCAGGTCGGCGGTCGGTTCGGTGAACACCAGCCAGCCACCCGGCGCGAGGAGCTCCGCCGCGGCTGTCACCGCGGCGTGCGGATCCTGGGTGCTGTTCAACACGCCCGCGCACAGTACGACGTCGAACGAGTTCGGTGCCAGGCCCTGCTTGCGATAGTCCTGGTCGATGTCGAACACGCCGAACCTGGGGCCGGAGAACCGTTCCCGCGCCTCGGGCAGGAAGAACGGCGTGACGTCGGTGTAGAGGTAGTCGACGTCGAACCCGGCCAGCATCGGCAGCACGTCCTCGGTGGTGGCCCCGGTGCCGGCGCCCACCTCCAGCACCCGCAGCACACCGTCGTGCTTGGCCGCGATCCGGTTCATCAGTGCGGCGACAGCCTGGTTGAGGTAGCGCGAGTCGCGGTAGACCGCACGGGCGACGTCCGTGCGGCCCTCGGGGAACAGCAGCTCGAACGGGTTCTGCTCGCCGTTGAGCAGTTCCTTGATCCGCACCACGTGATCCTGGTGGTACCGAACGAATTCCGGCGCCATGGAAACCTGGTCCCACTCCACGCTCCGGCCGGACCATCCCGCCACCAGCTCTCGCCAGCGGCGCACCAGCCACTGGTGCTTCTCGTGCACCACACCGAGGTCGGCCAGCGCACGCGAGATCGACGTGAGCGCCGCGTCGTGCAGATCCCGCACGTCAGCGGCGGGTTCACGGTCCGCGAACCGGTGTACCGCGCTGAAGTCCGGCTCTGGGTGGAGCCCACCCCGTGCCGTCTCGGCGAATCCGAGGAGCGCGTCCCCGGCCACGACGACGGCCGCCGCCCCCACGCTCTCGTGGCCGAGCAGGCTCGCCTCGACCTCACCGAGCTCGATCCGGTGCCCCCGGATCTTGACCTGGTTGTCCTCACGGCCCAGGAACTCGATCTCCCCGCCCGGCAGGTACCGGCCCAGGTCACCGGTGCGATAGAGCCGTTGCCCGTCCACGGTGACGAACTTCGCGGCCGTCAGCTCGTCGTCACCGAAGTAGCCGGTGGCCAGTCCGGCGCCGCTGATGAAGAGCTCGCCCGGTGTCCACACCGGACTGTCGCGGCCCTCCTCATCGAGCACCCGGAAGCCCTGGTTCGCCAGCGGAACCCCGTACGGGATGCTCACCCAGTCCGGGTCCACCACGTCGATCTGGTGGTAGTTCGACCAGATCGACGCCTCCGTCGCGCCTCCGAGGCTCACGATCCGCGGCGCGAACGCCTTCGCCTGCGCGGGCAGCGTGATCGGGATCCAGTCACCGGACAGCATCGCGAGCCGCAGCGGCTGGAGCTCGGTCTTCAGGTAGTTCGCGACCATCTGCAGCTGGGCGGGCACCGAGTTCCACACCGTCACGCCGTGCTCGGCGATCAGCCCGGCCCAGTGCGACGGGTCGCCCGGCCTGGCCGGATCCGGCAGCACCAGCGTGGCGCCGACCGAGAGCGTGCCGAAGATGTCGTACACCGACAGATCGAAACCCAGTTGTGCCAGGCCGAGCACGCGGTCCGCCGAGGTGACCCCGAACCGCCGGTTGACGTCCTCGATCGTGTTCAGCGCGGCCCGGTGCGTGATCATCACGCCCTTGGGATCACCGGTGGACCCGGACGTGTAGATCACGTACGCCAGCCCGTCCGGATCACCCTTGTCCGGTTCGGGAATCGTGCCGACCGGCGTCAGACCGGCCAGCCACTCCGCGGTGATCACGTGGCGCACGCCGGAGAGGATCTTCTCCTGGCGGAGCGCGGGTTGCGTGGTGTCGACCGGCAGGTAGACACCACCCGCCAGGAGCACGCCGAGCACGGCGACCACCTGGTCCGGGCCCTTGTCCAGCACGATGCCGACCCGCTCGCCTCGTTCGCAGTCGAGCGCCGCGGCGACCGCACCGGCCCGGCAGGCCAGCTCGCGGTAGGTGAGCGCACCGGCGATCGCCATGGCGTCCGGTGTCCGTGCCGCCTGGGCGAAGACCTCCTGGTGCAGCAAGGAGTCCGGCAACGGAGCCGCGGTGTCGTTCACGCGGGCCCGTTCCTCGACCTGCCAGCGCGGCAACGGAACGGGATCAGTGCTCTGCCATGTCTCGTCGCTCTCCGCGAGCCTGCCGAGCAACGAGGTCAGTGCGGCGAACATGTCCTCGACCAGGCCGTCCGGGAAAATGCCCTGCCGCACGTCCCAGTTGACCTGGAGACCGGTCTGGTCGTCGGTCACCTGGCAGTCCAGGAAGACCTGGGGTGTCTGGGTGATGCCCGCGCCCGCCTGCCGGCCGCCGAGCCCGATGCCGCTGGTGAACACGATCGGCATGAGCGCCGCCTCGCGGCCCTTGCGGCGCGCGATCTCGCGGACCACCTCGACGCCGGAGAACAGCCGGTGATCCAGATCGGCGAACATCTGCGCGCCCAGCCGTTGCGCCTGTTCCGCGAATGCGCCGCCGGCCTCCACCGCCAGCAGGCTCACCGAGGTGAAGTCGCCGACCAGCCGGTCGACATCGGGATGCACGGGCTGCCGGTTGAGCAGCGTCAGGTTCAGTCCGAACCGCTGACGGCGCGACCACCGCTGCAACACTGCGGTGTAGGCGGCCAGCACAGCGGTCGACGCCGTGACGCCGTGTGCACCGGCGCGGGTCTTCAGGCTCTCCCACTGCTCGACAGCGAGGCTGGTGTGCAGGCGTTCGAACGTCGCGGGGACGTCCTTCTCCCGCCGGGGCAGGTCGGGAGCGGCGGGCAGATCGTCGATCCTGGCATGCCAGTAGTCGCGGTCACGCTGGTAGCGGCTGGTTTCCCGGATCCGGCGTTCGCCGAGCACGTAGTCGCGGAAGGTGATGCCCAGCGGCGGCAAGTCGGCGGCTTGGTCGGCGAGCAGTACGTCCAGCTCGTTCAGCAGCACACCGGCGCTGGCCCAGTCGGCGATCAGCGAGTCCATGGAGATGTGCAGCGTGCCTGTGCTGACCCGCAGCTCGAACAACGGCCAGGCGGCCGTGTCGTACATCCGCTGCCCCATCTCCACCCGCGCTGTCTCCGGGTCGGTCTCGGTGACCCGGAACCGCGGCACATCGGGCAGCACGCGTTGGAAGCCGTCGGCGTCGATGACCGCGCGGAGCATGTCGTGCCGGGCGATCAGGGTGTTCCAGGCGTCCTCGACACGTGCGGCATCGACGCCCGGCAGGTCGACCTCGAGGTAGCCGTGGCAGGCGACGCCGCCGTAGCCGAAGGAGTCCTGCCTCCCGAGGAAGTACGCGGTTTGCACGTCGGTCAGCGGGAACGGCTCGTACCGCGCGTCCGGGTCCGCCGTCACGGTCGCGAGCAGAACGACGATCTCCGCCTTGTGCTCGCGCAGCACCGCCTTCCGGTCCTCGGTCAGCACACCGCGCGGCGCGCGGAAGCGGAGTTGGCCCGTCTCCTCCCAGAGCTCGACCCCCAGATCGCGGAGTTCCGCGACGATCTCCTGTGCGCTCACGCCAGCTCCACCGTTCTGTCCGAAGTGGACGCAACTCGTGCGTCATGGGTGATGAGTACGACGCCAAGTCCCCGTTCGGCGCGCAGGCCGGCCAGCAGGCGCAGGATCTCGTCCTGTGTCCGGACGTCCAGCGCGGACGTGGCTTCGTCGCAGATGAGCACATTCGGCTCGGTCGCGAGTGCGCGCGCGAGCGCCACCCGCTGCCGCTGACCGCCGGACAGCTCACCCGGTCGTCGCGCCGCGAACTCGGCGGGCAGCCGCACCGCGTCGAGCAGGCTCGCGATCTCGTTGTCCGGCCTGGTGATCCCCCGCAACAGCCGCAACGGCCGGGCCAGGGCCGTGCGCACGTCCTGCATCGGGTGCAATGCCTCTGCCGGGTTCTGCGCGACGAGTCCGATCGCCGCACGCTCGGCCCTGCTGCGCTTGCGCACGTCCGGGGCGATCGGTTTCCCGTGCAGCCACACGGTTCCGCTGATCGGCCGGTGTAGCCCGGCGACGCAGCGTGCGAGCGTGCTCTTGCCGATGCCGGACGCACCCACCAGGGCAGCGCTCTCCCCCGCGCGTACATCCAGGTTCACACCGGACTGCACCGCACGCCCGCCAAAGCCTGCGGTCAGATCGTGTGCACTCAGCACGATGTCGCCGATCTTCGACTGCCGATAGACCTCTTGTGCTGCCACAGGTTCGTCGCCCAGCACCACGATCCGGTCCGCCAGCGGCCGCACGGCATCTACGTCGTGCGTAACCCACAGCAGTGCGACGCCCTGCTCACGCAAGCGCATGAGCTCGGCCTGCACCTCCGCCTTCGCCCGCGGGTCGAGTGCCGTCGTGGGTTCGTCGAGCACCAGCAACCGCGGCGAACGGGCCATCGCGATGGCGAGCGCCGCGCGTTGTTGCTGACCGCCGGACAGCTGGTGGGGGTAACGCTCACCGATCTTCGCGTTGGGGTTGAGGGTGACGCCCGGATCCTGCCCCAGGTATCCCACGAGGTCACCGCGAACACCACGCGGTGGTGCCGGCAGCATCGGGTGGTCCAGCACGGTCACCTGGCCGCCGAGGTGCCGGATCCCCGGCCGCAGGTGCCCCAGCACCGAGAGCGCCAGCGTCGTCTTGCCCGAACCCGACTCGCCGACGATGGCGACGGCCTCGCCCTCGGCGATGGTCAGGTCGACGCCGTCCAGGATCGGCCGATCGCCCGCCGCCAACCGCAGTCCGTCGATCTTCACGAACATGCGGCCCTCCGATCGGTCCAGAGATTGGCCGTCACAGCCAGCAGGGCGATCCCGAGCACCGGTGCCAGCAAAGCGATGGGCTGCAACGCCGCACCCGGCAACGCCTCCACCACCAGCAGACCCCAGTCCGAGTCGGACGTGCTCAGCCCCAGGAACCCTGCCGCCGCAACGAGATACACGGCCATCACGAACCGGACGCCGAGGTCTGCCAGCAACGTGCCACGCACCAGCGGCAGCACCTCGCGGCCCACCAGCCAGCCCCAGCCCTCGCCGCGGGCGACCGCGGCCTCGATGTGTGCCCGGCCCATCACCTGTTCCGCGGCGGCACGAGCCACGCGAGCGGCCAGTGGCACGCTGGCCAGCGCGACGGCGAGCACGACGCCTACCCTGTTCGGCAACGCCGTGAGCACGAGCAGCAGCAACAGAATCGGCGGCACCGCAGCGAGCGCGTCCAGTGGCCGCATGACCACGGTCTCTACCCAGTGCCTGCCGAACGCCACGCTGAGCCCGGCGAGCGCACCCAACCCGGACCCGGCCAGCGCCGCGAGCAGGCTCGTCAGCACCATCGGACGACCGCCGTGCAACAGGCGCGAGACGACGTCACGGCCGAGGTAGTCGGTGCCCAGCAACCCACCTGTTCCCGGCGGGGAGTACGGCGGAGCGACCGGCTCGGTCGGTGAGTGCTGCGCCAGTTCCGGCGCGATGAGCACCAAGAGCAGCAACACCCCGGCCCAGATCAGCTTCATCGGGCATCTCCTGTGCGCAGACGCGGGGTCAGCCAGATGACAGCCTGGTCGGCGAGGACAAGGGCGAGCAGCATCGCCGCGCCCAGGATCAGCACAAGCGCCTGCACCACCGGCAGATCGCCGATCTGCACCGACGAGACCAGCAGCTCACCGATCCCCGGATAGCCGAACACCTTCTCCACGAGCACGGCGCCACCGAGGAACGACACCCCGGTGACGAGCCACACCTGCACCGCGACCGGCAACACCGCGGGCAGCACCGCCTGCCGCACCACCTCACGCGTCGAGGAACCGTTGAGCCGCATGAACTCCACGTGCGGCGACGCGAGCACCGACACCGCCGACGCCCTGATCACCCGCACCGCGTAGGCGAGCCCGACCAGCAACAGGCTGAGCACCGGCAGCACCAGCACCTCTGGATGTCCCAACGGGCTCTCGCCAATCGGGACCAGCGACACCGCCGGCAACGCGCGCAGAGTCACCGAGAACAACAGCACCAGCGCACCGGCCACCACGAACTCCGGCACCGAGACGAGCACCAACGCACCGGCCGAGACCACACGATCCGTCGCACCTTTGCGCCAGGCGGCCCACGCCGCCAGCGCGAGCGACAGCGGCGCCAGGAGGATCATCGCGATTCCGGCCAGCAGAGCGGAGTTCGCCACTCGATCGGACAGCATCTCGGTGACCGGCCGCCCGGACGTCGACATTCCGAGATCACCCCGCACCACACCGGCCAGCCATTCGCCGTACCGCACCAGCACCGGACGATCGAGCCCGAGATGTGCGCGTAGTTCGGCGATCCGCTGGGGTGAGGCGGTCGGGCCGAGCCTGCTGGTCACCGGGTCACCCGGCAGCAGGTCGACACCGACGTGGACCACCAGCGACAGCAACGCCAGCAGCCCGAGGGCACGCACCAGCCTCATGCGAGTCCGGCCCTGCCCAGGTACGGGTACTTCGCCTGGTCCCGCACCTCGATGCCCGCGACGGTCGGGCGCGCCAGGCTGAGCACGTCCGCCTGCCCCCACACGATGGTGTTACCGCGGTCGAACATCGCGTCCTGCACGGTCGTCCACGCCTTGCCGCGTTCGTTCTCGTCGGTGCTCGCGATCGCGGTGGACAGCGCGGCACGCACCGAGCCGTCCGGCAACGCCAGCGGCGGCAGGGCGCTCAGCCGGCCGTACATCACGGCCAGTGGGATCGCGCCGCCGGAGAAGGCGACACCGTTGGCCGCCGAGACGGCGTTCATCTCGAAGAACTCGGCCGGACCCACGATCTGCGGCTTCACCACGAGGCCGATCTCCTTCAGCTGCTCGGCGAGCAGCTGGGTCGAGGCGTTGTAGCCGATCTCCCACTCGGCCGAGCGGATCGTGATCTCCGCACCCTCGGCACCCGCCTCGCGCAACAGCTTCCGCGCCTGGTCGAGATCACGCTTCAGCGGCTCGCGGCCGCTGAAGTATTTGGCGCCGGCACACAACAGGTCGTTACCGGGTGCGCCGAAGCCGAGCAGCACGGAGTTCACTAGCGCCTGCCGGTCGATCGCGAGCCGCACGGCCCTACGCACCCGCGGATCGTCGAACGGCTTGCGCGTGCAGTTGAGCACGAACCCGAACGCGGTTCGCGCCGACTCGCCCGCCGTGCGTACCTCGAAGCCGGGTACGCCGGTTTTCGCCGCGGTGAAAGGAATGTCGCCCGCGTAGTCGGCCTGTCCGGTGGAGACGGCGTTCACCTTGGCCTGCGGGTCGGTCAGGCTCAGCAGCACCAGCTCGTCGGCCGGGGCCTTGCCACCCCAGTGGTCGTCGAACCGCGCGAGCCGTGCCTCGCGGCCGGCCTCGAACGCGGTCACCTTGTACGCGCCGGTGCCGATCCCCTTGTCCTTGCGCATCTTCGCCGGAAACGCGGCGAGGAACAGCGCCGGATCCCCGACGGCCTGCAGCGTCGGCACAACCACCGTCAGCGGATCGCGGACCTCGATCTTCGCCACGTCCAGGAACGCGGCCAGCTGGCTCGGGTACGCCCGATCGGGCGCGCACATGTAGCGCAGGCTCGCCGACACGTCCTGCGCGGTGAACGCCGAGCCGTCGTGCCACTTCACGTCCGAGCGCAGCGTGAGCGTGAACGATTTCGCCTCGGCCTTCGCCGTCGTGGCCAGCGCGGGCAGGACTTCACCGTTGCGCAACGTGAACAGCGAGTCGTAGATGACGTCGTTGCGGACGAAGTCGATCGGTGAGCCGCCGCCGAACGGGTCGAGGCTCTCCGCGGTGCCACCTCCGGTGAAGACGGCCCGCAACGTGCCGCCCTGCTTGGGCGTCGCGGCCCCGGCGTTCTGCACCGGGGTGGAGCCACCGCCCGTGCCACAGGCGGTCAGGAGAGCACCGGCCCCCGCCAGGCGGAGCAGATCGCGGCGGTTGATCATCGCTGTCCTTTCAGATGATGCGGATGCCGTGCAGCAGCACGGGATCCAGGTCGCCGGTCAGCCCGGAGAGTTCGATGGCGATGACCCTGGTGACCGGGCCCGCCGCGTACTTGAAGGTGGGGTCGTCGCCGACGAGCCGTTCGAACTCGGCGAGGTCGTCCAGATGGATCTCCATCACGACCCTGGTCAAGCCGGTGGCGCCATTGGGATGCACGATCTCGGCCGGGTGCCGCGGCGGGTCGTAGGGTGTGACCAGGAACGGCAGCTGCGGGTTGCGCGGATACGCGAACCGGAACGTGATCCCGTCCCGCTTCCAGCTGATGACCTTGCCGATCGGCACACCCGCGTCGGCGGGCTCGTCCGTCAGCACCGCGACGTCGCAGAACCCGTCGCCAGCGCGCGCCCAGCGGGCCATGCGCGTGCCGGATCCCTTGCCCCAGAACAGGTTGATGGGCCGCTTCAGCCACTCGGCCTTGCGCGGGGTGGTGAGCAGCTCGATGATCGGCCCGTCGGTGAACCAGATGTGCGCGTGCCGTTTGGACGCGTAGTGGACGACGAAGCCGAGCGCGCGGTAGTCGGCGACGGCACGGTCGAGGTCGGCCACCTTCACCAGAACATGACTCAGCACGCCAGCTCCTTCAGCAGGTCAAGGGGCTTCGGTTCGCCGGGGTTGATCAGTTCAGGCAGGCCGATCCGGGCGGTGAGATCGCGCCACACCGTCGACACGCTCAGCGCCCACTGACGACCGGCCGGGTCGTGCATGGCCCGCAGGCTCTCCGCGACGGCGTCCGGCCACAGGTCGGCGAACACGTCCAGGTACGTCACCGGCGAACCCACGACCTCGATGTTCGGCACATCCAGCCGGGCCGCGTCCATGATCAGCCGCCCGGTCTCGTCGCGCGGTGAGTGCAGCCGCGGGTTCCACAGCACCGGTCCGTGCGTGTCGGCGAGCGTCAGCACGCCGCCTTCACAGCCGACGGAGATCCGGTGCAGGAAGTACGAGTGGTTGTCCGGGTCGCCGGGATGCACCTGGTTCTGCACCCGCAGCGTCACCGGCACTCCACCGATCACCGCGTGCAGCGACTGGAAGGGGCGGCCGTCGAATGGTTCGCCGAACTCCCACGGGCGCAGGCCTCCCGCCACCCGGCCGAGGATGTCGATCAGGGGGTACAGCACCTGGCTGTTGCACGCCGCGTCGATGAACTCGATTCGCTGGTGCTTCCTGATCACCTCGGCTGCGGCGAGGAACTGCCGGACGGGCCGCAGGTTCGGGTACAGCGTGTTCACCGCGTAGGAAACACCACCACGGGCTTCCCGCAGCAGCGACGCGATCTCGTCGGCGTGCACAGGATGTTCCTGCAGGACATGGATTCCGCGCTTCAGGAACGCCCGCGCGAGGTCCGTGCCCGGTCCGCCGAGCGCACCGGACTTCACCACCACGCAGGCCACGTCGACGTCAGGCACGTCGTCGACCGACGTGTACAGCGGCACCCCGTACCGATCGGCGCACGCCTTCGAGTAGTCGCTGCCCTGCGCGAGAATGCCCGCGAGGTCGTCCCGCACCGCCTCGAGGTAGATCCGGCCGAACGCCGTGCCCGCCACCACTACGCGCATGACGGCACCAGGAACCGGGAGACGCTGCGCAGCTTCTCGACCGTCTCCTCCAGCTCACGCTCCGGCGTGGACTGCGCGACAATGCCCGCACCCGCCCGCAACCACGTCCTGCCGCCGCGGCGGTACACGCTGCGCAGCACCAGAGCCGCGTCGATAGCACCGTCGGCGTCCACCGTCAGCACCGCCCCGCTGTAGAGGCCGCGGTCGCCGGTCTCGGTGCGGCGGATCATGTCGCACGCCTCGGCCTTCGGGATGCCGGACGCCGTGACCGCCGGGAACAACGCGGCGAACGCGTCCCACGGCGTGCGCCCGTCGGCGAGCCGCCCGACCACGTCCGACGCCAGGTGCTGCACGCTGCCCCGTTCCTTGACCGACATGAAGTCCGTCACCCGGACCGTGCCCGGAGCGCACACAGTGGCCAGCTCCGCGGCCGACAACCGCACCGAGATCGCGTGCTCGAAGACCTCCTTCGCGTCGCGATAGAGCTCCTCCCGCCGCGCCACGTCGAACACCGAGTTGTCGAACGCCCGTGTGCCGGCCAGCGGCTGGGTCGCGACCTCGCCGTCCGCCGACACCCGCACGACGATCTCCGGACTGAACCCGGCTGCCTCCCAGCCGCCGAGCCGCAGCAGGAACGACCGCGCCGGATCGTTGCCCCGGCGGCCGGCCAGGTACGTCGACGGGAAGTCGATCTCCTCCTGCACCGGCACGGTCCGGGAAAGGATGACCTTCTCCAGCTGCCCGCTCCGGATCGCCGACACCGCCTCCGCCACAGCCTCGCGGTAACCAGCGGCGTCGTAGGTCTCGATGTCGACCTCGACCCGCTCGCCGGACGGCTCGGTGACCGTGACGTCGGCGAGGCGCTTCTCAAGCAGATCCAATGTGGACTCATCCGCCGAGCGCAACGCGGCCGCGCCCTCCACGAAGCGGATCTCGTTGCGCGGCACGGCGAAGTACGCCAGCGGACCTCTCCCGCCATGCGCCAGCTCGAAGCTCGCCCAGCCGTAGGCCCTCGGTGCGCCGAGGTCGCGCAGCGCCCCGCCGACGGCAGCCAGCCCGTCGAACCCATCGACCGTGATCACCGCGAGCTCGCCTTCGGCCCAGCACACGGCACCCCGGTTCTCGTACAGCACATGGGGTTCCGCGCTGCCTCGCGCCAGCGCCACCGCCGCGCCGAGCCCGTCGCCGGAGTGCGGAACCCGGCGCTCAACCGACGGTCTCACGATGCCTCATTCCTGTCTTTGTCTCGATGATGTCCAGCAGCGCGTCGCGTTCCGCGATCAGGTAGAAGTGCCCACCGGGCAACAGGTGCAGCGCGAACTCCCCGGTCGTGTGCCCGGCCCAGCGCCGGGCCTGTTCCGCGTCGACCTCGGTGTCCTCGGTCCCGATCACCGCCGTCAGCGGACAGCTCGGCTCGGGCCCCGGCGAGTGCCGGTAGGTCTCGGCGATCCGGAAGTCGGCGCGGATCGCGGGCAGGAACACCGAACGCGCCTCAGGGACGCGCAACACACCGCCGTCGGTACCGCCGAGCCGCACGAGCTCGTCCACGAGCTGGTCGTCCGACCACCGGTGCACGTCGCCACCGGGCGGGTCGGACGGGGCACGACGGCCGGAAACCACCAGGTGAGCCGGACCCACGCCGTGCCGGAACTCCAGCGCACGAGCCACCTCGTACGCGACGATCGCACCAAGACTGTGTCCGAAGAGGACAATCGGCAGATCCGTCGGCAAGGCCGCGGCGATCTCGCCGGCGAGGGCGGTGACATCGGCCGGAAACGCATCACCGAGACGATCCTCACGACCGGGGTACTGCACGGCGAGCACCTCGGCGGACGTCTCGTCACCCCAGGATCCGAAGAAGCTCGCAGCTCCCCCGGCATGCGGCAGGCACACCACCCGCGCCACAGCCTGCCGCTTTGGCGCGCGACAGCGTAACCACTCGTTCACTCATCCCTCTTTCGTCACTCAATAGGGTCATCCTGAATGGAAACGACAACGGTTGTCAATATCGCAGCCGCCACCACGGTCACCAGCCCACCGTGAGGACGCGCCCTCGACACCCTCGGCCTGCGCAAGGTGCTGCTAGCCGAACTCAGCCTCGCGACGGCGGGAATGACCGGGTTAGCAGTGGCATCGACAGCCGGGCCTGCCGCCCACCACGACCATGACGCTGATGCCGGCGACGCGATCACTGCTCTTCGGCGCGGGCATCGCCGCACTCCCGATCGCAGCCCTGGCCGCCGCGAGCACGACGACCACCTACGAAGCCGACCGAACCCGCACGATCGTTGCGGCACAAGGACTTTCCCTCGCACTCGGACCGGCGGCCGGTGGCGCGCTCCCGGTCGGGTAACTGTTGCTCCCGCTCTACCTCGCGGGCCTGCTCACGATCTGGATCTTTCTCACGGTCCGCCACCCACCCGTGGTCCGCGACACCGGTTCCCGCGCCGCCGGCGCACGCCCCTGGGAAGCCCACCTCTGGCCGCTGTTCGCCATCGGTCCTGCTGCATGTACCTGTCACTCGGACTCGTGCAGGTGATCATCGGATTCCTCGTCGCCGACCGGCTCCACCTCGACGTGAAGGCCACCGCGGGCGCGGTCGGAGTCGCGTTGTTCGTCGCCGGCCTCGTGCTGATCGGCGTCCAGGGCGCCGTGGTGCCCAAGCTCGGCTCGCCCGCGCTGCGCCTGATCCGCGTCGGCGCCCCGATCGCATTCGCACTGCCCACCGTCGCGGATCAGCTCTGGTCGATCGCCGCGACGTTCACCGTGCTCTCGATCGGCCTCGGCCTCGCGATTCCCGGCCTTACCACCGCGCCCACCCTCGCCGTCCGCCCCGGCCAGCAGGGATCAATCGCCAGCCTGATCAACGCCACCACCGGCGCGACCTTCATCGTGGTCCGCTGCTGGGCACCGCGCTCAACGAGGCCGCCCCAACGGCGCCAGTCATCGGGTCACTCGTCGTGGTCGTGATGGCCATCCGCCTCTCCTGGATCGCGCCGACCAGGACTGCCGCTGTCGCACCGTGACTGGCCCCTGCGGAACCCTTGGGTTCTAGTGGTCGTTGCAGCGCCTGAGTTGTTCAGGGGTTGTGATGTTCGAGGTCCGGGAGGACCGCTCGGAACGCAGGCGGCTGGATCGGGAACGAGCCGCATATCTTGATCTCGTGGCGGGTGGTGTGAGCAGCCGGGAGGCGTGCCGGATCGTCGGTATCAACTACCGGACCGGGAAGCGGTGGCGTAACGGCCGCACGGCGTCGAAGTGGAACAACGCGGCGCCCCCGATCACCGAGGTGGCCCCGCCAGTTGTGCGGGGCCGGTTTCTCAACGAGGACGAACGTGTCGTGATAGCCGACCTGCGCCGTGCCGGTGCCACGATGCGACAGATCGCCGCCGTGCTGGGCCGTAGTGCCTCGACGGTGAGCCGGGAACTGCGGCGCAACGCCCATCCGCGGACCGGTGACTACCGGCCTCATGCCGTACAGTCACGTGCCTGGGCGCGCCGGCCACGGCCGAAAACCGGCAAGATCGCCGCGAACCCCGCACTGCGCCAAGCCGTCCAGGACGGCCTGGACCTGCGGTGGAGCCTGGAACAGATCGTGCGACGCTTGCGCCGGGACTTCCCCGACCGTCCGGAGCTGCACGTGGTCCACGAGACGATCTGCCGGGCCCTCTACGTCCAGGGCCGCGGTGAGTTTGCGCCGCGAACTGGCCTCGGCGTTGCGCACAGGCCGGGCGATGCGCCGCCCGCACCGCCAGGCCCAGCAGCGTGTTCCGCGCATTGCCGCCCCGATGGTCATGATCAGCGAACGCCCCGCCGAAGCCGACGACCGCGCGATCCCAGGCCATTGGGAAGGTGATCTGGTCATCGGCAAAGACGCGAAATCCGCCATCGGACCCTGGTCGAACGCGCCACCCGCGACGTCATGCTCGTGCACCTGCCCCACGCCCGCACCGCGGACGTCGTCCGCGACGCCCTGATCGGCACCGTCCAGACCCTGCCCGCCCACCTCCGGCGATCGCCGACCTGGGACCAAGGCGCCGAAATGTCCGGCCACCCCGGCTTCACCGCCGCCACCGACATCCCGGTCTACTTCTGCGACCCGCACTCACCCTGGCAACGCGGCAGCAACGAGCACACCAACGGCCTGCTACGCCAATACTTCCCCAAAGGCACAGACCTCTCCGCCCACAGCCGCGAGCACCTCGACGCCGTCGCGGTCCGGCTCAACGGCCGCCCACGCAAAACACTCGGATGGGACACCCCAGCCGAACGCATGGCTAAGCTCTCACCCAAGCCAGTTGATCATCTGTGTTGCGACAACCCCCGGAATCCGCCACCGCCCGCACGGACTACCGTGAAATTCACCCCTTCAGCCGCATCCGTCACTTCGAGGAGGCGCACCACATGACGACCGCTCACGCCGAACACGCGACGCACGACCCACCCACGGCGACGGCTGCGGACACGTAGCCATCCCACACGGCGATCACGTCGACTACGCACACAACGACCACTTCGACGAGCACTGACCATCGACACGGCCCAGCAGTGCCTCGAGCGAGTGGTCGACGACCGACAACCCACGCCGAGCGGTAGTCACCTCGCTTCGCGAGTCCGCCATTGCGGCATAGCGGTGACAAGTGCCCGCATTCGGGTGATGCGGCTTCCTAGCGGCGACCTTCGCGCCAGACGGTGGACACCGAACGCCGTCGCCGGAGAGATCAGACGATCGCAGGAGGCCCAATGACGACAGAGACCAGTCCTCAGCCCCAAGCGCAGCTCGGTGGTTGCAGCTGCTGTGGCGGCTGCACCGGTCCCGGATGTGGATGCTGCTCCAGCTGCTAGATCTCCAGTCGCCGGCCTCGGCCATCCACGGCCGGGGCCGACGCACGTCGGCACCGGCATCCCTCACGTACTGACACCTGGCCTCGGTTTCTGTTCGCGGGGCGGATCACCCATCACAGGCCTGGCCACCGCCCGTCGTCCCTCGTCGGCCTGGACCGGCCTGCGCGACGCTGGCCCGTGAAATCATTTGCACCCAGGCCACGAGTTGCGCGTCACGTCGCGCGGCACCCACTACCGATCAAGGTGGTGGCATCGAGTTCTGTCACGCCCTCGGCCTGCAGCGACGCCGGGCCGATCTTCCGCGCGGTTTCCACCGTGTCCGCGGGCACCTTCGCCAGTGCCTGGGGAACCCGGACCCGATGATCACCAGCCACGCCGCCTCCGGTGTCGTCGTCTGCGCCATCTCGTTCATGATCACCTCGATGTCGGCCAGACCCGCTCGGTCAACCAGGCCGCGCAGGCGTCCGCCTGGTTGATCCGATCGATCAGGTGAGGCGGACGCGACCATCGACTCACCACGCCTGATGGTCAGGGTGCTCTTGGTTGCAGCGAGGTGGTTAGAGGCGGCTGGGCGGCAGCGAGAACGTCGGCGTGTCCGAACTGGTGGGCGCGTATGCGGTCAGCCGCTGCCGTACCTGTGCCTGGTCGCAGCCGGAGTCGTGACTGGTGTCGCAGCCGAGGTCCGCGTCGCTTGGCGCGGATGCGACGGCGGTACCGTCGGCCACGTCGAACACGAACGCGGCGACCACACGGGGCGCGGGCAAGACGTCTTCGTGGTAGGTGGCCAGTACGAGGAAGTCGTTGTCGGTGTTCACGCCGACCGACCATCCGCACAGCTCGTCCCACATCAGCGCGAGCTGATGCGCGGTCGGGCCGGGACCCCCGGTCGTGCCTCTGATCTGCTGCGGCAGCGGCAGATACGCGGTGGCTTCGGTGTCCCACTCGCACCAGCCCATGTCCAGGTCGGCGCCGAGCGCGGCCGCGATCAGTTGCACATAGCGGTGCAGGCCGCGCTGTGCCTGGTCAGTACTCAGGTCCATGACAACGTCCCCGCCGGTTCTCTCCGCGTCCATCACCACGCCCCACTCATTACCACGAAAGGCGTAATGCTAGCTCTGGTCGACCGGAGGCTCCGTGAGTTGATCACCGGATGGTGGCGTGTCGCGGTACCGGCCAGCCAGAGGCAGAGTGCTGGACGGAACCTGGGTCGGGCGTAGAAGGACGGCCTCGCGATCAGTGTCGACAGCGGCAATCCGCGCGCCCTGCTCACGCGCGCGATCCTCAGGCACCGCATACCGACCTGGGTCAACCGAGACAGGGCCCCATACCCAGCCTTGTACTTGCCCCGGTCTTCGTGCTGCGTCGTGTGGGTGGTCTGAAGCCCTTCCCTTCAGACCACCCGCACGCTGCCTCCCACGAGCGGGGCGAACATCGAACTGGCAACGGCGATGACCATCGCCGCGCACTCGCAGGCATGCCAGCCATGGCCAAACGGGTCATGATCAAAGGGTGGCTTAGCCCCCGATCCGGGTCCCCACGCTTGGGGAGTCGGGCACCGGCCCCACCCCATACCGGATTGAAGTCGGCAGAGTCGCACGGCGCGTGAGGAATCCCCTCGACACTCTCACCGCGTGTAGGCGGGTGCCTGGCGGTTCCGCAAGGGAGGCTGATTCGTGACAACCGCGTCCCCCCGGTCCACCAAGCGCCCGCCCTCACAGCGTCCGCCTCGCCTGGGTGTTTGTCCACAGCAGACACACCATCGGCGCAGTACCAGCACTGTCGCACCCGCGTCGCCGGCGCCTGGGCGGCTACAGCACGGCTCGTGCCCGCAGTGACACAGCCTCCGCCGGCGTGGTGGCGATCTTGTGACCGACGAAGATCAAATCCGGGCTGGTGAGGAAGCCTTGTTCTTGTCCACCAAGACCTGCCAGCCACCCTCGATCTCCAGGTCGCAAGCGAGGCTGGCGAGGGTGTCACCGGGTTGACGGTGTAGTCGCCGTGCGGGTTGCTTGTCGATCCCGCTGCCGGTGCGACCGGCGGCCGCACGGTGGCGGGAGCGGCGCCGCGTGAGGTTGGTGCGGCCTGGCGCGGTGACGGGACGTAGCCGTGGCCGTTTCGGCCGCGGGCGCTCCAGGCGCCGATGCCCTGGGTGCGCAGGACGTTCTCGGCGACCCGGATCTGCTCCTCACCGGCGGCGTGGGCGGCGCCGCCGTTGGCACGTCAGGTGCGCGGGGTGAATTGCAGGCCGCCGTAGTAGCCGTTGCCGGTGCTGGTCGACCAGTTGCGGGCGCTCTCGCATTGCGCGATCCGGTCCCAGTCGGCACCCGGTGCGGCCTGCGCGGCACCGGAGACCAAGCCGGCCATGACGGCGAGGGCGGCAGCGACACCTCACGCGACGGTGAACAGTTGGTGACGGCGGTTGGTTCGGTGAGACGTCATGCCCCCTGCCGACCCGCCGCACCTCATACTCCGGCTCGCCAGGGAATGCGCCTGGCGGTGGGTGGTTCCTGTCCCGTGGGTCACCTCTCGCTCGGTGACGCTGGCCGGGTGACCTGCGGACAGGACTCGGTGCTCGGTTCCCCGGTCGTGCTCCGGCCGGGCACACGACCCCGGCCGACACGGGGCCGTACGGACCCGAGACCAGCCCGGCGAGACGATCAAGAGCACCGTCCACACCACCGCGTCGACACCTGCTACGTGCGAGTTGCCCTGTTCATACTGGTCACAGCCTCACCACGACGCGAGATTCCGGGGCGCGGCGGACGCCGAATGTGGTGGCGCCAGCCGCTCTCGGGCATCGGAGAGCCGGAATTGAATCCGACGCCCCTTCGGATGGCCCTCAGCGCTGGTCAGGTGCATCGTCGCCGGCACGGCGGGCACGCTGCAACGGAGCGGTAGCGGCCCTGCCGTGCCAGGGAACCACGGCAGCTAAACCCGGCCGTCACGTCCGGCGGTTGTCGGCATAGCGAAGGCCAACAGCGACCGGCCGCGCACGCCCCCACCGGACCAGACCTGCCGATCGAGACCCTGCCGCCTCGCCGGCTCTGACCGTGAGCGCCACGCACCAGGCCTGCCCTCGACTGCGGGCGACGACACTGGCATTGCCGCGCGATCGGGTGAACGCGGTCAAGCCTCCCCGCAGTCCTGTCGATGATTCTGGTTTGAGACAGGCCTGGCCGGTGAACACGGTGGTGCACGCTGGGGCGCACGGGGTCTCGGGGCTGCCGTGAGCTGCAGGCGGCAGCCCCACCGAGACTTCTGGCACGCCGTGACGTTGTTGTGTGCGTGGAGGTTTGAGGACATGCGTGCCGATGCCGGTGACCGGCTCTGGATTCACAGTTCCCGTCAGGGCATGCCCGCCCGCGGCGGTCAGATCCTCGCCGTCCATGGAGGCGACGGTCGGCCGCCCTACCGGGTGCGGTTCGACGACGGCCACGAAACCATCTACGTTCCTGGCCCCGACTGCCTGATCCTGCCCCGTCAGCACGACGGCACCCACGACCACGGCTAAAGCTCGGACACATCGCGTGTCCTGGCCGCCTTGGGCGGGCGTCCGGATGATCACAACGCTCAGGTGTCGTAGACGGCAAGCCGCCGGGCCAGGCTGTCGTCGTCACCGCTGCACCGCAGCCGTGGGCGGTCCAGGCTGCCCGGCAGGCGGCCCCGCATGATCAGGTCGACGAACTCCCGCACCACCGCGGGCGCGGGCAGCACGTCACGGCCTAGCCACGACAGGGCGATCGGGTCGTCCGTCGTGCCGGTTTCCAGCGCCACACACCACCCGGACTCCTCATCCCACAACAACGCCACATCCCGATCCGGAAACTGCG
The DNA here is from genome assembly GCF_047445655.1 of Lentzea alba. Taxonomy (GTDB): domain Bacteria; phylum Actinomycetota; class Actinomycetes; order Mycobacteriales; family Pseudonocardiaceae; genus Lentzea; species Lentzea alba_A. The sequence goes on along the minus strand of NZ_JAJAEG010000049.1, from coordinate 1,703 downwards.
CTATCCGCTGCTCGAGCGCGATGTAGGCGACTGAGGGATGCCCGGTGTCGCACCACGTCGCCTCCGGCAACAGGCCCAGGATCGCGGCCACGGCGTGCACGTACCCGGTCAGGCCGCGGCTGGGCAGCCACTCATCGCCGAGCCGCAGATCGTCATCGTCGAAGCCGAACACACGCGCCTCCGCATCCGGGCCCGGCCGTGCGATCGGCCGTGTGATTACGATGCCTGTCACCGAACACGACGCCACGGCTGCCGCCTCGTGACGCGTGTACTCCACTCGTGTATGGCACACCCGGACCCCGCGCACCGCATCCCGTCACCCGCGGATCTCGTCCATAGTGAACTAGCATCGCGGTCTGTGACAGCTGACGCGGCGGAGCGTGACCACGACGTGCTACGAGTGCTTGCCAGCGCAGTGGACGACGCCCTCACCCGGCTGTGCTCCGGTCCCCTCGGCCACGCCGGCGGCGGATCTCGGACCGATCCCGGTGACGCCGATGTGATCGAGGAACGAATCACGGAAACATTGCTTGCGTATCTGGCCGCGATCGCTCCGATCCAGGCCGAGCTGGCGGTACTGCGCACTGATCCGGCCACCGCCCCGGACGGGGCGTTCATGCGCGTGATGGCACTGCTGCAGTCGGCGTTCGCGCACCTGGGCGCCGATGACGGGATCGATGCCGCGATCACCGAGCTGCGGTCCGCACGACACCTGCTGACGGCGATCACCGGTAGCGCGGACGATCAGGTGGCGGGGTGAGCGGGCGCATCGTGTGGCCGGTGCATCGCACCGCACGATCGCACAATCAGCTGGCGGGCCTGCGCTGCCGCCCCGAGGTGCGGGTTCGTGCACTGGCTCTGCTCGCCCGGTGGGCCAAGCCCGGCACCGGCCGCGACGAGCTGACGATCATGATGGCCAACGCGGTCGAACTCACCGCCCTGCGCACCCTGCTCGACCACACCCGATAACACGCCGACCGCGGCGTACCGCGATCGCCCTCGACGAGCCTGTCGGAGCCGGGTGACGAGGCCGTGTGCGCATCCCTGACTGAACTTCTGAGGACAGCGCCGCCCCAGACCTGCTGCTGATCACGCGGCGCAGCCCGGTGGCGACCTCGGTGTTCGGCCCGAGTTGAAGGAGCAATGCGGTTGACCAGCGTGGACTTGCCGACGTTCGGCCGTCCGACCACCGCGAGCACCGGTTGCGGTGGCGCGGCCTCCTCGGCGTCGTCGGAAAGGTCGTCGAAGGCCGACCAGTCGGCCTCGTCCTCCCAGGTGCCGTCCAATCGGCTGGGGCTTCAGGGAAACAGGCATGGCTGTACGCCTTAACGGGCCAGGACAACTCCGAGTACCGGCAGGCCTCCGCAGCTTCACGCCCGCACGCGGAGCGGCGATGCTCGGGCGTCTGCTCGAGCACGGCAGCGTCGTCGTGCCCCTGGCCGACTGGACAACCTACGCCGACACCTACCCAGATCAGTTCACCCGGAACCTCCTGACAGAACTGGCGGTCCCCACCACGCAGGACGTGTTCGTGCCGCAAGCACGGCAGGCACCAACCGCAGAGCGAACACCATCTGGACCGGAGAAGAGCCTCACAAGGGACTGAGTCGAAAATAGCCGTCATGTCGCTGGGTCGAGAGTGACGCGGAAGCCGAGTTGGTGGAGCTGGGCGACGAGTCGGCGGGTGTGGCGGGTGGGGTCGC
>NZ_JAJAEG010000048.1:0-70689 GCF_047445655.1 Lentzea alba | reverse complement strand
TCGGTCAGGGCTGGCAGGGTGAGCTGGCGGAGGTGCGTGCGTGGACCCGCACGATCACGCCGGAGGAGTCGCTGTTGGAGGCCGACGCGTCCGTGGTCAGCGGTGTGGGTGAGTGGAAGTTCAACGAGGGCAGCGGTTCGATCGCCCGTGACTCGTCTACTTACGGCCGCGACGTGACGCTGAACCTCGCCGGCGGGGCTTCGTGGGGCCAGGGTGTGCAGGGCGCCGGTGGTCTGGCGCTCAACGGCACCAACAGCTCCGCGAGCACCAGCGAGGCCGTGCTCAACACCGACCAGTCGTTCTCGGTGGATGTCTGGGCGAAGCTCAACGACACCGGCACTCCCCGTACTGTCGTGGTGCAGCGCGGTCCGTCCACTGTGGATCCGTTCANGCTTCGTGGGGCCAGGGTGTGCAGGGCGCCGGTGGTCTGGCGCTCAACGGCACCAACAGCTCCGCGAGCACCAGCGAGGCCGTGCTCAACACCGACCAGTCGTTCTCGGTGGATGTCTGGGCGAAGCTCAACGACACCGGCACTCCCCGTACTGTCGTGGTGCAGCGCGGTCCGTCCACTGTGGATCCGTTCACGCTGAAGTACGACGGTTCGCAGTGGTCGGCGGAGATGCCGAACGCCTCGTCGAACCCGTCGACGTGGTGGCGAGCCAAGGCTGACGCCGTGGTCGGCAAGTGGACGCACCTGATTGCTGTCTACGACGCCAACGCGCGCACGTTGAAGCTGACCGTGGGCTACCAGGACAGCCCGGACACCTTGAAGAGCACGGTGACGGGTGTCGTCGGCTGGAACTCCACCGGCGTCCTGTCCGTGGGCCGCAGCAGCGCGGGCGAGTTCTTCAACGGCAACGTCGACGAGCTCAAGACCTGGCAGGGTGTGCTCGCTCCGGCCGCACTGCCCAAGCCGCAGACACCGCTCAAGGGTTCGTCGATCTCCGGCGACCTGCGCGACGAGATCATCTCGGTGGACGCCAACGGCAACGTCCGCGCGTTCCTCAACGAGAACGGCGTCTTCCCGTTCGCCGCGAAGAACATCGGCTCCGGCTGGGCGGCGGACCGCACGTGGTTCGCGGACATCGACGGCGACGGCAAGTCCGAGATCATCAGCGTCGAGGCGAACGGTTCGATCAAGGCGTTCAAGAACGTCAACGGCATGAACGGCTTCCCGTTCATCGACCCGATCGTGATCGGATCGGCGCCGGGCGAGACGAAGCGGATCAGGTTCGCCGACATCGACGGCGACGACCGAGCCGACCGCATCTCGATCGACGCCGACGGCCGGGTTCGCGCCTACCGCAACCTGTTCGGCATGAACGAACGCGGCCAGTCCACGGCGTTCTCGACCACCCCGGTGATCCTCACGGTCACGACCGCCGCCCCGGAGGCCAGCCGCTTCGCCGACATCGACGGCGACGACCGAGCCGACCGCATCTCGATCGACGCCGACGGCCGGGTTCGCGCCTACCGCACCCTGTTCGGCATGAACGAACGCGGCCAGTCCACGGCGTTCTCGACCACCCCGGTGATCCTCACGGTCACGACCGCCGCCCCGGAGGCCATCCGCTTCGCCGACATCGACGGCAACGGCAGAGCCGAGTTCATCACGGTCAACCAGGACCAGACGGTCTCCGCCTACCGCAACCTCAGTGGCTTCGGGTACGGCAGCTACGACACCTCTCAGGAGATCGGCTCCGGCTGGACGGCCGACCGCACCTGGTTCGCCGACCTGACGGGTGACGGCCAGGCCGAGATCATCGCGGTGCGCCCGGACGGCACGGTCTGGTCCTGGACGAACCTCCACGGCCTGACCAAGTTCCCCTACGAGACGAACACTCAGGTCGGCGCCGGGTGGAACGAGCCTGCCCGGGTCTTCTTCAGCTAGTTCCGGCCTTGCTGTGGTGGTGCCCTGCGTGTTCGTGCCGACGAACACACAGGGCCGCCGTGGACGCCTTGTGACCGCCTAGATGACGTCGCGCCAGAACGGCACGGTCACCTCGGCGGACCGGAACTCCTGGTCGACGTAGTCGGCGAGGTCCATCCCGTAAACGATCGTGTCGTGGACGGAGTGGATGGACAGCACCGGGTGACCGGAGGTGCCGCGGCCTGCAGGCAGGTAGCGGTGGGCGTACACCGGCACCATCCTGGGGACCTCCAGGTATCGCGTGCGAGCCTTGGCGATCGCCTGTTCCGGGTCCGCCGGGCGCTTGCCCCAGCCGGACGGCCAACAGCCCTTCTCCACCCCGTCGAGGACCACCCACATCGGGTGGTCGAGCTGCCGTTGCACCGTGTCCGGCTCACGCCAGTTCGGCCAGCCCCAGCTCGCTTTGTCCGGACTGTCGTCGCCCACGGTCCACACGGGCAGGCCGGACGCGAGGAAGGCGCGGTGGTCGTTCGCGAACTCGAAGCCGAACCGCTCCTCGATCACGTCGAACTCGGCGTCGGTGAGGCCCGGCTGGATGTCGACGCGGCCAAGACGCTCCAGGCGCAGGGCGGCCTCGACGCCCAACGGGGTTCCGATCAGTGTCACGGACCGCAGGTTATCCAGCGCCGCGGATGATGCCCATCTGCTGCGCCCGCAACACGGTCGACACCCGATCGGTCGTTCCGAGCTTGCGATAAAGGTTCTCGCGGTGCTTGTTGGCAGTGCCGGGCGCGATAGCCAGCCTCCGGGCGATCGCACCCGTGGTGAGCCCTTCAGCCAGAAGCGACAGCACGGTGAGCTCACGCGGCGTGAGGCCACACGTGTCGACAGGACCGGACGCCTTGCGGACCTGACGCAGGTGCCTGTGGTGGGCGTCGGCGCGGAGCAACAAGGGCTGCACGCGGTGCAGGTAGGCGCGTTCGCGGTGGTCGAAGTCGCGGCCGGCGCGGCCGAGGAGGATCGCGTGCAGCGAGCCTGCCGGTGCGGCCAGCGGTAGCGCGATGTTGTGCGTGGCAGCGGTGAGCGAGTGGACGCTGTCGTACACCCCGGTTTGCTGCCAGGCCCGCTGGGTGACGAAGTCGGTCACCGCCAACGGAGTTCGGTCTCCCGTGGCGACGTAGTGCTGGGAGAGCACGTGTTCCGGCGCGTACCTCTCCAGGAGCTGGTTCAGCGGCAGGTCACCGATGTGGTGCGGTGCGAACGCGGTGATCTGGCCCGCGTCGGCGAGGATTCCCATGCAGCAGCCCAGGGCGTCGGTGAGCTCCTCCATCACCAACGTCCACGGCAGGTCGCCGCCGGGATCTTCGAGCAGTGCGACGGCGAGGTCGAGCATCCGTTCGTAGTCGCGGGCCAGCAGGTCGGACATGCCGCACAGTGTGCCGATCCGGGCGGGGCACCGACATACGGGGTGAGCCCTCAAATAGTGCCGATTAACACGACTGGTGCCGTAGGAGCAATACGCGGACCTGCCACTGACGTCCGGAGCGCTGTTCCGACAGGGTGAACGCCGAGGGGGGAAAGCAGAAGGGCGGATGCCCCCAACATCCGCCCTTCGGCAATCAGCCGTAGCAGGCGCCGAAGGAGATGTTGACCTGCGTCGACGTGATGCTGCGGCCCTTTTCCGACGCGACGAACGCGGCGACGGCGCCCACGTCGGCCATCGTCGCGGCGCGCTTCAACGGTGACGCGTCGATGATGCTCTGCCTCGCGCCCGCCATCTCGGGGATGTCCGGGAAGGTGTCGACGACGCCGCCGGTCAGCAGCGTCACGGTGCGGATGCCGTGCGGCGCCAGTTCCACGGCCCACTGCTTGCGCAACGACTCGACGGCGTCGAAGCCGATCTGCACGTTGCCCATGCCGGGGCTGACGTTCGCGTGGTCCGACCCGCCGAAGAACAGCAGCACCCCGGACTCCTGCTTCACCATGTGCCGAACCGCGGCCTTCGTGGTGATCAGGTGTGTGGTCAGGCCTTTGCCGATGGCCGCGACGAAGTCGGGGGTCGAGATGTCGGCCAACGGCTGGAAGATCGCCTCACTGGTGATGAGGTTGATCGAGATGTCCACGCTGCCGGTCTTCTCCACGACGGCGTCGATGTGGTCGTTCACCGCGGCCGCGTCCAGCGCGTCGACCACGGCTGTCTCGGCCTGACCGCCCGCGGCGCGAACCCGGTTCGCGACCGTTTCGAGCGTCGCAGGCGTCCGGCCCGTCAGGAAGACTCGCGCGCCCTCGGCGGCGAAGGCGTCAGCGATCGCGCCACCGATCGAGCCGCCGCCTCCGTAGATCACCGCGGTCTTGTTCTCCAGCAACATCTGCTTCTCCTTTCGTTGCTGGAGAAGCTATGGGCTGGTCGCACCGGTCCACATCGGTCACGTGACTGGCGTGCCACACGCCGGCGGGCCCGCGGTTAAGTCATCCGAGCCCGAGCTGCGCCAGTTCGATCCGCCGGGTGACGCCCAGTTTCGGGTAGGCGCGGTACAGGTGGTGGCCGATCGTGCGAGGGCTGAGGAACAGCTGCGCGCCGATCTCCTTGTTGCTCAGCCCGGCAGCCGCCAGTCGAACGACCTGCACCTCCTGCGGCGTCAGGTTCTTCAACGGGTCGTCGGCGAGCACCGCCGGACGCTCGCCGAGAGCGGTGAGCTCGTTGGTGGCGCGCTCCTTCCAGATCGACGCGCCGCAGCGGGTGAACCCGGCCAGCGCGGCGTCGAGTTGCGCACGCGCCTCGCCGCGACGGCGTCTGCGGCGCAACCATTCGCCGTACAGCAGCTGCGTTCTGGCCAGGTCGAACCGTCCGTCGTGCCCAGCGCACAGGTCGATGGCCGCCAGGTAGTGCTCCTCCGCGTCTTCGAGCATCGCCTGGCAGCGCCGCAACAACGCCATCGCGGCCGGACTGTCCACGGACAAAGCCCACCGCTCCAACGCCCTGAACGGATCGGCGACCCGGTCCGGGCAGCCGTCCCGGACCGCAGCCTCCACCAGGTCCGCGACCGCGCGGATGAGGAAGTCGTTCTTGGCCGGACCCGTGCACACGGCGTGCAGCGCGTCGAACGCCGCTGCGTACCGCCCCGCGGCGAGATCGAGCAGGCCGAGGCCCCAGGCCGTCATCGCGACGCCGACCGCGTGCTTGCCTTCGAGCACCGGCAACACCTCGGCGGCCAGCTCACGGCAGCGCTGTTCGTCACCCGTCACTGCGGCCAGCCACACGGACGTCGCCCGCAGCACCGCGACCTCCACGTCCATCCCGAACTCGGTGCTCAGCGCCACCGCCTCGGCCAGGCAGGTCCCCGCTGTGAGGAAGTCACCGCGCAACGCCTGGGCCAGCGCGACGACCTCCTGCGCGTACGGGATCCAGGTCAGGGCACCGCTGGCGCGCACGTCCGCCAGCAGCAGCTCCATCACCGCGATGGTCGCCTGGTCCTCGGCCAGCATCAGTCCGCTGAACCCGGCCACGACCCGGTGAATGTGCTCCACGTCCTGCTCACGACCGAGTCCGAGCACCTCGCGGAGCGGGCCGGCGGCGTTCTCCGGTCTGCCGCTCAGCACGTCGCCCCAGCGGATCTGCGCCGCGGCGGACGCGCTCACGGTGGATCCCGGCTTCAGCCGCAGTTCGCCCATCAGCCGCCCGCCCTCGGCGATCAGCGGCAGCGCACCCGCGTCCCGGCCGGTGCACATCATCTCGGTCAACATGACGACAGCCCGTTCCGGATCGCTGTCCATGATCAACCGCGCCGCCTGGCAGGCGAGTTCGGCATCCGCCACGGGCGACGTCCGCTCGTACTCGATCTGCCCGCGCAGCAACGTCACGTCCGCGATGACGCCCGGATCGTCGGTGAGCGAGGCGACCTCCACGGCCAGGCGCGCCGCGCGGTCGGGTTTACCGGCGTCGTAGGCGGCGAGCGCGGCCTTGGCGATGCGCCGCGCCTTGAGCTCGGGATCCACGCTCAACCGCCCGGCCCGGTCGTACGCGGCGGACACGGCCATCGCCCCGCCCCGCCGTTGTGCCCGCAGCGCCGTCCGTTCGAGCTCGGCGGCCACTGCTTCATCAGGCTCGGTGGTGGCGGCCGCGAGGTGCCAGGTTCGCCGGTCGAGCACGTCCGGCGAGGTGAGCGCCTCGGCGAACGCGCGGTGCACCGCGATCCGCTGGTGATGGGTGGCGCACTGGTATGCGGCCGCACGCACCAGCGGATGCCGGAAGGTCAACTCGCCATCGGCCACGCTGATCAGCCCCGCGCGTTCGGCAGCGTCCAGATCGGACGTGTCCGCACCGACCGCACGGGCGACGCGCAGCACGGTGTCCATCCCGGCGAAGCGGTCCGCCGCGGCCACCAGCAACATCGACTGGCACGCCTCGGGAAGCCCGACGATCTGCGCGCGGAACGTGTCCTGCACCCGCCGCGTGACGGGCAACGGCCCGACCTGGTGAGCCGGCTCGGCCCGCCCTTCCCGTTGCGCCGCAAGCCGTGCCGCACCGAGCTCGCGCAACGCGAGCGGATTCCCGCCGGCCTCCTCCAGAACCCGCGCCCGCATCGGCGCGGTCAACCCGGGACTGTGGTGGTCGAGCAACCCGGCAGCCGCCTCCGGTGCCAAACCCTGGAGCCGCAACTCCTCGATGCCCGGCGTCTGGAACGGCACGGCCGTGTCGCGGACCCCGAACAACATCACGACCGGATCCACCTGAAACCGCCTGGCGGCGAACAACAACGCGTCCGACGACCCGCGATCCAGCCACTGCGCGTCGTCGACCACGCACAACAACGGCTGCTCCGCCGCCAGCTCGGCGAGCAGCGTCAACGTCGCCGCGCCGACCAGGAACGGCGTGGTCGCCGCGTCGCTGCTCAACCCGAACGCACCCCGCAACGCGGCCGCCTGCGGCCCCGGCAACAGGTCGAGCCGATCGAGGCAGGGGTACAGCAGCAGGTGCAGGGCGCCGAACGCGAGCTCGGCCTCGGACTCGATGCCGACACCCCGCAACACCCGCATGCCGTTCGCCGCCGCCACGGCGTGGTCGAGCAGCGCGGACTTGCCGATCCCCGCGTCGCCGCGAACGACCAGCGCGGCGCTGTGACCGGACGTTGCGTCGGCCAGCGATCGCTCGACGTGGTCCCGTTCTGTGTCCCGGCCGACCAGCATGGCGCCGAGCCTAACCGCGTTCTCAGTGCGGGCAACGGCGTCCGGGCTCGGGCACGGTCAGCGCCGCCAGGTAGTCGTCGACGATCTTGTCGACGCACGGCGGCTGCAGGTGAGCGGTGTGCCCTTCGTCCTCCCCGGTGAGCAGCAGCACACCGTTGTCCAGTGCGGTGATGAGCGGCACGGCGAGCGTGCCGCAGTCGACATCCAGGTTCCGCTGGACGCCTTCCGACGGAACGCGCGTCCGCGCACGCCTCAGGCCGATTTGATGTTCATGTTGCGGTGGAAGACGTTGCCGGTGTCGTAGTCAGCCTTCTGGTCTCACTGTGCGTGTGCGCGGACTGACGGTCCGAGGTCCGGTATTTCGGCCCGGTGATTGGGGCCGTCTGCGGTGAGCGCCGTTACCGCAGGCGTGTTCCGCTGGACCTCGGGGCGAATGGAGGAGGTTGGTCATGACCGGTCTGTTGGTCAAGAGTTTCAGCGCACCCGAGGAGTCCCGCCCGTTCGAGCAGAACATGGGCCACCTGGACCTGATCAACTCCGAGGCGGGCGCGGTCGGCCGGGCCGTGTTCGAGCCGGGCTGGCACTGGGCCGAGCACGTGAAGCCGATCGCCGGGACCGACAGCTGCCAGGTGGCGCACAAGGGCTACTGCGTGTCCGGCCGGATGAAGATCGTCATGGACGACGGCGAGGAGGCGGAGATCGGTGAGGGCGACTTCATGATCGCCGCGCCGGGGCACGACGCGTGGACGGTCGGCGACGAGCCGTGCGTGATGATCGACTGGCAGGGCATGGACAACTACGCCAAGCGGTGATCCCCAGGCGGAGATGATCGCCCGGATCAGGCCGTGCGCCGCTCGGCAGGGTCGTTTGCCAGGAGGAACGCCCGCAGTCCGTCGAGGTCGTCGGTGTTGATGTGGTCGACGCCGGCCGCGAGCAGCTCGCGCCACACCGCGGTCCGAGCTTCTCCCGCCACGTCGGGCGTGGCCCAGAACCGCACGCGGTACCCGGCCGCGTGCGCCTGCGACACGATGGCGCGGAGCTTCTCCCGCTCCGCCGCGGGCATCGGCCCGACTCCCTGCCACGTGAAGTTCTTCGTCCAGTTGTCGCTGACGAGCGGCATGAACGTGGCCGGCAGACCACCGCCGAGATCGCTCAGCCGCCCGTCGTACCCGGCCCGGCGGACGCGCTGGGCGAGCATGTCCTCACGAGGCCGGTTCCCGCTGATGACCACCTCGACCGCGCCAGGCAGCTCCCGCCCGCCGACCCACTTGGTGAGCATGGGACGGAACTCGCGCAGCGCCTCGTCCACGGCCCGGTACGTCGCGGGTCCGTCGCTCTTGATGTCGACGAGCAGCTGGAACGAACCACGCCAACCCGGGTAGACGTGCCCCCGGTTGGCGCGCACGAGCTTGGCGAGCGGCTCGAGGTAGAGGCTGCGCAACGTCCGGCCAGGACGTGTGCCGACCAGGTCGTGCGCCACGCGAAGCTCGCCGTCCACCAGCCACACGTCGGCCTCCACCGACGTGAACCCGCGGTCGCGCGCATCGGCCAACGGACGGTCGTGCTCGTAGTCGTTGTGCGCATGGGCACGTTCGAGCGGCCGCACTCCACCGCCGCCTGCCGCGACGGCACCCGGCAGCGGGCTCCCCACCACGGCCACGAGCAGCGCCAGCAGGACGGACAGCGTGGATCGCTTCATCGGACTTTCTCCCCCTTGCGCTGACCCGGTGGTGGGCACGTGCAGTGTCTAGCCGCCCTTGATGGAACCAGGTCTTCTTCCGGGTGAACACCGCTCGACGCGGCGGGAACCAACACACGCGTGGAGATCGACTCCAGCGGCCGAGAGGGGACTTGCTCGCATCGAAGCGACGTGGCCACGTACAGGCCACTGGCTGACGATCAGGGCTGTGAGGTCGGGAACGAGGTGGTCCATTGCGTCACGGGGGACACACACTCAGGGCCGGGTCCACATTCCTCGCTGTTCCACACCAGGAATCCGACCACGAGCAGCCCCACCAGCAGCAGCCCGTGGACGCGCTTAGTGATCGCGAGTGCGGGCAACGCCTTGCGCGCCAATTCCTGCACGGCGTCGGTCGCTGCCATGACCACGGAACCGTAGGCGTACACGACCTCCGGCGGCATGCGGTCGAACGCCCGGCGTACCAGCCGTGCCGCCGCGAGGTCCGGTAGGAGCAGGACGACTCGCAAGGCGTCGATGAGCCACACGACCGGGGCGACGAGCACCGAGCCGACCCACGGCAGGGCGTGCCTGGCGAGGAACTTGAGCAGGAGATATCCGAGCACGGCGAGCAGCACGAACTCGAGAGAGCTGCGCAACCACAACGGGAACTCCAGCTGCGCGATCGCGGTGTCGAGCAACTCGACGAGGCCACCGACCAGCGGCAGTCCGGCGAATGGGGTCATTCGTCGTCCTCCTCGTCCCGAGGTTCCGCGGCCGGCAGCAGTGGCTTCGGTCCTTGCACGCCGCTCACGATCGCGGCACCGGCATTGTTCATGATCGCCGCGACGTCCCTGCGGTTCACCAGGTTCGCGTTGAGCAGCTTGTCGAGCATGTCGCGGGCGGCGTCGAACTGAAGCTGCTTCTGCTGCATCATCAGGTTGATCACGGCTGTGGCGTCCTCACCATGACCAGCAAGCATCAGCGCCAGAACGTTCTGGTCGTCTTCGCGCAACGCGTTGGCGTAGACGTCCATGCGCTTCTTCTTCATCCGGAGGTCGTGCTCTTCCTCGTCCTGCGCCAGAACCCGCCGCTCGCGGGCGAGTTCCCGTTCGCGCTCGGCTGCCTCCATCGCCCGCAGGTGTTCGGTGCGGCTGGCGATGTGCTTGCGGGCGTCCTCGTCGAGCTTCAGCACGACCGTGCAGCGCTGCACCTGGATCGCGTCGCTCACTGACATGACCCGGTCGCCGAAGTCGAGGTTGATCTGGCGTTCGGCGTCGACTGCGTTCTCCACGTCGAAACCGCGGGCTTGTTCGCGCAGCCTTTCCTCCACATGATGCTGGACCGCGGGTACCGGGTTGCCCAGCTTGGCGCGGACGGCGGCGACCGGGTCGACGATCCGCCACGTGACGCGCACGTCCGCGGTGAACGAGAAAGCCTGCTCCTTCGAGGGCAACAGGAGCGTGAAGGTGTCCTGGTGTGGTGCGACGTCGACGCTGTACAGCTCCTTCGGCGTGTTCAGCCAGATCTCACCCATGGTGAGCCTGCCCGCGCCGAGCACGTACTGGCCGCGTTTCGTGACGTAGACGATCGAGGTGTGGCCGGAGCTGACGGGATTGAGCTTGCGCAGGCTCGCCCGGTCGATTTGCTGCTGCTGCACAACGTTCACGTCATGCCCCTCTCTGCTTGAAATACCGCAGCATCGCCCGTGCGGCGTCCGCCGGTCCGTCGTGTTCGTCGCGCCAGTACTCGATGTAGTAGCGGATGCTGTCCAATTCGCCGGACTCGTCGCCGACGTCGAAGAGCAAGCGCGCCAACGGTTCCCGCATTGACGTGTCCTTCTGTGCGACCTTCACCCAGTCGCGCAGCGCGAGGTATCCGCGCCGGTTGAACTCGGCCGCGAGCAGCATCCGCGCGTAGAGCCGCACGATCTGCTGGCGCCGCTCCGGGTCGTTCTCGGCCTCCCAGACCAGCGCCGGCCACTTCTCCGAGCCTCCGTCGACCGACACGACGAGGTACGAGGACGCGATCAACACCGCCAGCAGCGCCGTCTCGCGGCGCTTGGGGTGTTCGTCGTCCCGCGACCACCGCACGAGGGCGCCGAGCACTGCCCCGCGGTCGTCCACACGCGCCAGCAGGTCGGTGACGCTCTCACCGACCGCGTAGGCGATGCCCCAGTCCGCGTACCTCGCGAGCTGCCGCAGCAGACGCAGGCACGCCCTGGTGCTCATGGCCGACGTGCTGCCCAGTGCTTGGGCAGCGGTCGTGCGCAGTTCGGGGTCGTGGCTGCGGCTCCACTTCTTCAGCACCTCGCACACCACGCGGGAGAGCGCCGGATGCTGCCCAGGAATGGTGAGTGCGGCGACCGCGGCCCAGCGCGCGTTGTCGTCGCCGATGGCCGCCCACGGTTCGATGAGCGTCTCGTAGATGCTGGGGAAGTCCTGCAGGCTCAGCAGTCCGGCTGCCATGCCTGCGCGAATGCGGATCTGCTCGCCGGGAATGCCACCGAGCCCGAACAGCCAGCCGCGCACCACCTCGTGTGCCTGGTCGTACTGCCCGCAGATGAGCTGCAGCACCCGGTAGGGGTACCTCTCGTCGCGAAAGCGGGCCTTGCGGACCGGCACAGTGCCGAAGATCGTCTCAACGGTGTCGTCCACGAGCTCGGCGTTCGCGTCGGTGATGCGGCGCTGCAGCGGCAAGGTGAACAGCTGCCGGGCCCGGTCCACGCGGCGCGGTATCTCGACGGCCTTGATGTGGTCGGCGAGCAGGGTGGCGGCCTGGGACACGATCTGCACGGGTTCGTCGTTGAACACCGCCAGAGCGATCACGAAGGCACGTTGTTCGATGTCGGTCTGCCGATCGAACCACTCGATGAAGTTCGCCTCGCCGGCGCGGGAGAACCGCTCCTTCACCGCGTTGAGGTCGGTTCGTTCCTCCGCGACCTCCTTGAGCAGCTCGGCGAGCTGTGCGAGCTCACGGCGCGGGATGTCGTCGGTGAGCTCGGCGATGATCTCCTGGACCTCGGGCCGCTCCAGCACCGCGACACCGCTGAGGTGCCGCTGCAGCAACCGTTCCGGCGGGACCTGACCGAGATCGCTGATGACCAGGTCGCCGATGTCGTGGAACCGCAACGGCGTCGACTCGTCAACGATGACGATCAGCCTGGCGCCCTTCTCGTCCATCAGCCGGCCGAGCCGTTCGATCTGGAACGCCTGCAGCTCTCGTGCCTGGTCAGCCTCCAGCGACTCGAGCAGATAGCCGTGGTTCTCCTCGAGGTCCTTGTCCTGCAGCGTTTTCAGCGTCGCATCGGGGTCGAGCTTGCGCACCCCGGCCGCGCAGAGCTGGTCGAGCAACCGCAGCGCCGTTGTTGTGCGACCGGTGCCACTGCGCATCTGAAACAGCAGGACCTGGGCGCTCATCAGCTTCTGCTTGACCATTGCGTAGTGCGGCGGTTCCACATAGCACTCGCGGATCCGGTCGAGGACCTGACGCGGGACGGGACCGCTGCGCACGACGACGCCCAGGTGGTGGTTGGCTCGCTGGCCTCGGTCGCCCAGCTGTCCGACCGAGGTGGGCCCGAAGAACAGGTTCGCCGTGCCGCCGACCAGCGCTTGCAGTGCGATGTCGACCTCGGAACTGCGCTTGCGCCACTTGTGCGCGTTCTCCGGGTCGCCGGCCTTCTCCTGCGCGTCCTGGCCGGGATCGGCCTCCTGCTGCGGCTCCTCCGGCTTCTCTGCTTCCGCGGTCTCGCCGTCCTCAGCCATGGCGGTCTCCGAGGTGCTTGATCCTCGTGGGCGCGTAGAAGTTGTTGGTGGTCGTCTTCTGAGACGTCGGCTCCGGGCTGCTCTTCGGGCGAGGCGGCTTCAGGTAGCCGCGCACGCGCACCCAACCCGTACCCGAGGCGAGCGGAACGCCGACATAGCTGCCGTAAGTGGCCTTGTTCCGGGCGACCTCGTCGTACAACCGTTGGGAGAGAACGATCGCGCAGTCCGCGTTCGTCGCGAGGGTCAGAACCTCGTGCACGGCCGGCGCCTCGGTCAGGTCGACCGTGGACCGGACGTCGACGCTGTTCCAGTCGTCCTCGGCCACGGCACCTTTGTGAACACCGATCAGCAAGGTCGCTCCGGTGCGTTCACCGAAGGCCCTCTCGACAGCGGGCACCAACCGGTCGAGCACGTGAGACGGCGGATCCTCAACCATGCCCAGCAACCTGGCGCCGTCGAGCCTCCGCGCCTCGACCTCGACGTTCGCGTCTGCCTGGGCGACGTCCAGCACCCGGTGGAGGTCCACATCGCCGTCTGCGGCGAGTACCAGCACGGTGACGGGGCGGACAGGTTTGCGCTCGTCCATGCCGAGTTTGAGAAGCAACTGCTGAACGACCTCACCTGGCGACAGGCGTCGTCCGTCCAGGTGACCGATGGACTCGCGGAGACCGGGGATCTCGGTGTCGTCGAGGCGTACCGGCAGCACGTAGTCGTCCCGCTCGCGCAACAGCCTGTCCAGTGCGCTGGCGCGTTCGTGGTGCGTCCACGTCTTGCGCACGTAGTCCGCGGACGCGAACAACACGCAGTACCGCGACCGCTTGCGATAGATGTCGTCCAGGTACGTCGCGAGGTCCTTGCCCCAGAGCGTTGCCACTTCGTAGTCGTCGTAGAACACCTTGACGCCGTTGTCTCGCAGCAGTCGCGCGACGTCATCGACGTAAGGCCGCTGTTCTCCTGCGAATGAGAGACAGACGTCGTACGACTCGGCCATTAGCGCCACACTCCTGACCCGGTCGAACCACTGAGATGCGCCCAGGAAACGCGAAGTGAGAGGCGGCCGCGCCGGTTGTCTACACACTGTCAACGATATGGCCAGAAACGGTCGAATCTCGCTGACGTGGGGTCACACGGCGTTAACGCTCGGTGCTTGAGGTCGACTGCGAGATGGCTGAACAGTTCGCCGAGATCTTGGGATGCCAACGCTCATACGAACAGGGCGGATGCACGTTGCGTGCATCCGCCCTTGTGGATCAGGCGCCCTCCCAGGCGTAGACGGTCTTGTCGCCGGTGAGGCGGACCCTGTGGGTGGACGGATTGTTCTCATGCCCGTCGGTGCATCGGTGGGTAGAGCCTTCGGGTAGTTGGTTCGGCCACCACCCGGCGGTCAGCGACGGTGCGCCCTCGGATTCAGCCGCGCCGCACGCGTCTGGGGACAACGGTTATTCGCCGAGCGTGAATCGCAGGATGCTTTCGTTGGTGTCGATGTCGAACTTGATACGAATGTCCTTCGCATCGGAGGGCACCCAGGGCGGTACCCAACCTGCCTGGCCGTGGTCGGCTTTCTGAACCGCGTTCATATCCGCGTATGCGGCTTCACGCTCGTCGGAAGGCGTGCAGGCAGACGCGGAAATCGCCACCACCGCGCCGATGGCCACCATCGATGACCTGTTCACCAGGGATCACTCCTGATCGAGAAGCGGGATCTAGGAAAAAACCTAGCGGGGATTCAGGAAACCGTGTGAAGCATTCACAGAACCTTCACTGAACAAGCACAGAATCAACCGGGCGTGCTGCAGGGCAGGTGCATCGATGCGGGGTTAGGTCAGAGGCTCGCTCGGCTCGATGGCCAGCTGGGGATCGCACTTCGGTACGAAAAAGCAGAAGAGGCCGTCTATGCGACGACCTCTTCGCGTGTGGTTAACGCTCGTGTCCGAGAGGGGACTTGCTCTCTATCCCTACGCCT
Organism: Lentzea alba; assembly: GCF_047445655.1. Lineage (GTDB taxonomy): Bacteria > Actinomycetota > Actinomycetes > Mycobacteriales > Pseudonocardiaceae > Lentzea > Lentzea alba_A. Next base: position 56,227 of record NZ_JAJAEG010000048.1, on the reverse strand, counting down.
TGACCTGGCTCGAACGTAACTACTGGCGCATGTCCCGCCCGTGCGGAGCGCTCCTGGTTGGGACAGGCGTTCGGGACGGGCGGAACCAGGCATCTACCTGCACAGACAGCTTCCTACGTGACTACGGGACGGGGTCATAACCCCGTCCCGTAGTCACCTATGCGCGTCTCCATTCAGACTTCAAGGGTCGCTGCATCATCTGGGACGGGACGGCGTCGGTCGCTGCTCACCGCGCCAGGTACGCGTGACACATGCCGGAGGTAGCCACTGCGATGCCCAGACGCGGCAGGATTGCGGCGTAAGGTGACGCAGTTAGGTCGGTGGAGCACGGCAAAAGTAGTGCCCAAGCAGTGCAACGCTGATTTGATCCTGCGCGACGAGCCGTCGAGCCGTAAGAGGAGTTTCAGCATGTATCGTCCTATACCTGACTTTGCGGCATGGCCAGCTCCGCAGAATCCCTCTGAACTCACGGCTAAATACAACCAGTTCGCTGAGATGCTGAGTAGGACAGATCCAGAAGTTGCGGACACTGTAATTCAGAAGCTGGGCCGCGAAGCGGCCGCCGAGACCGGTGCGATCGAAGGGCTCTACTCGCTATCCGTTGGGCAGACACGTGTCATTGCTGCGCAAGAACCTGGATGGGAAGAGGTTCTAACTGCGCAACGTTCTGACGCATTGTCACTGTTCGGTGCGCAGGTTGATACCTACGAGTTTGTGCGGGCCCAAGCTAGTATAGATGAAGACTTTACTGAGTACTGGCTCAGGGGTTTGCATGCCCGAGTTTGCTCAGGGCAGTCAGAATATGAGGTGCATGTCGGCGTAGGCGACGGGACTTATCTGATTCAAAAGCGCGAGTTGAGGCACGGTCACTACAAGACCGAGGAGAATGAAACGGAAAGAAGGGATGGTGGTGTGCTGAAGTTCTGCCCGGTCTTTGATCTTATTCCTGAGATGCATCGACTGGCCGGCCAGGTTAACTCGATTGACTTTATGAACGCAAGTGCAATAACTCAAGCCGCATACGCTCACTACTGTCTGACTCATATACATCCGTTTCCGGACGGCAATGGGAGAACTGCGCGAGCCTGGGCATCGTACTATACGTACCAGTCATTCGATCTACCAATTATCGTATACTCCGACCGAAAGATGTCGTATCTACAAGCCCTGGAGTACGCGAATGTAGGCAGCTACGGTGAACTCGTCGAGCATTTCGCGTATCGAGTAACGAACACAATTGAGCGAGCCATTGAGGAGCTCGAATTCTTTACTAGGCCGTCCGCAGTGGTCATGCTGGAAGACTTGTTGGCGATCAAGCCAGCCGATGCAAGGGTAAGGCTTGCCGATGCGCGCGACATGGCCACATCGATAATGGACGTCGTTGATGCGGAGTTTAAGCAGCGTATTACCCTTCTTGCTTCTCTGGGGAAGGGTGAAATTGACATAGTTCTAAACGCTGCCGTAATGTCCGGAGGGAAGCCGCATCTAGGGTCTGTTCCAATGGGGGAGCAGTTTAATGCGGCTGGCTCAAGAAATGTGAAGTCGTCGCTCAAGGAGCCAAGCTCGGTAAGCTCAAGGCTGGATATCACGATTGGTATAGCGCAGGACCTTGAGGCCGACTATACCTTCTTTCTTTGGGCTACGCGCCCTGCGTCGGGCTATCCGGGATCGCTTACTGTATCCCGTCTCCGCCTCGCCTACGAGGACGCATTCCCGGACGTTGGAACAAGTGCGATTGAAAGAATAGCACTTTTCGCGGAGCGGGCGCTAATAGATCTACTGGATGATCTTCAGAGGCAGAAGAGGGCTATCTATCGTCGTGGAGGTGTTGGTACTGCCTAGAATCGAAATGGCTGATCGCTATCTGCGAATCACGGCTCTTAGGTCGACTCGACCTCCTGGACACCGCTTGGCACGTGCGCTGCAGGAGTCCGGCGTCTATGGGTCGACTGGCCGACGAGGCGGTTGCTCCAGGCAGGCCGCCGTTCCGGGCATGTTCTGAACGTTGTCGTCGGCCTCAGCGAGACACTTGTGCAGCGTAGCTACCTTTGAAAGGCCAGGTCCTGAAGTCATCTGTCGCCTCCTCGTAACGAACGTGAGATCAGGTACGACGGATATGGCATACATTGACTCCGAGTGTGAGATATAGAAAAGGCCACGCGATGAATTTGCCGCTCGATGAACTCCACGACAGGGAGCCTGATGACGATGCAACTCGGTACTCTCGTGGTGATCAAAGTGCGGTTGAAGCGCACTATCGGAAATTCTTTGGAGGTCACTACTCTCACGTGTGGCATGAAAGGGTATCTGTCGGAATTCATCTGGACATCTATATTTACGGAGCAACCCCCGATCGTCCTTACGTTACGCTGGCCACGGTTGGCATGGGGGCGGCGGATATTACCTGCGAACACGGTGACGAACTCGCGCATCCGATAGAGCTTGTGACATACGTCCCGCACGACTGGGACTTTTCTTCTCCTGAAGCCCAATGGCTTGTTCGGAGAATAATTGAGGTAGCACGGTTTCCGCACGAGTTCCAAAAGGTAATGGCTAAGCATCACACGTGGTGTGTGTGCGACGGAGAAACTGGGCTTGCTCACGCCCTGTTTCCCGGATCAAACTTCACGCATTGGTTCTTTCGGTCTCTTCTTGACGAACCGGATGAAATCGATCACCTCACGCTGCCGAGTGGTCGGTGTGTTAATTTCCTTTGGGCCTATCCGATAACCCGACGTGAGTTGCATTTCGGGGAACAAGAGAGCGACCTAGCCGAGCTGGAGGTTCAGCTAGCGTCGTACGCGCCGACCCCGATTGATCTCTATCGTCCGTGCCTGTTCTCTCCGGAGAATAGGGAGGAGAGGCGAGCGCGAAAGAGGAGCCAGAAGCGGCTCGCAAGGTCTCTGCCTTTTTCGCCGTGGATGTCGATTCGCTGTGACTATCATGGCCACAAGGCTGATCTACCTGATGGTGAGCGCAGTGAATGAACTGTGGAATATCCCAAGTTTTGTGGTGAGTGCCGTACTTGGCGCTGTATCTGGTGGGCTGACGAGCATACTTATTGGCGCGAGAAAGGCGGAGAGGGAGGAGAAGGGGAAGCGACGGGTAGAGGCGCGGATAGCGCTCGTTAAAGCAATTCGACTATATCGTCACGATTATAAAAAGGTTCGACTGTTGCGCTTGGAGAATCAGCCTGTCACGGGTGAGAATCTGTTTCCTTCTGCCTTGGGGCTTGCAAATTCTGCTAACGCTTTCGGTCAGTTTCTTCCTCTTCTGGGGCGTGCGCTTTTGCGGAAAAGGGTGGCCTCTGTTGTCGGCGCTGAAATGCTTAGTCTTGCTGAGTTGCAGATTGAAGACGGTGGTGAAGTTTCCGCAGCTGCATTACACATGGTCGCTGAAAGGTGTCGTGCCGACCCGAGGGAATCCATGCGCCTGCTCGTCGAGGTAGATCCGGCCGACCTCTTGTGGGATGACTTGCTGCGACGGATTGAGCGACTAGCTCGGAAGTACTCTTAATTCTATGTTTGCTGCTGGGGGTCAGGTTCAGGATTGGGTTGCCTGATTGGCCCTTGCCGCATCGGGGCGTGCCAGTCGACGCACCTTGTGCAACCTGGGGCGCAGCGGCTGCAAAGCCAACTGACGCATCTCTCACGGGCCTGAAAGATCCGCTCGTGATCGTCGTTGGGCTGGGGCGTTCGAACCTCGACCCTCATCGAAGGGCACGCTGACGAGATTTGGCGTTCGGCGCTCGGTGTCGCGCCCGGTCGGTAACGGCTCGCCGCACCGCCATGCGTGCGACAAGTTCGCCGTACACGACGGCGATGATCACGGCGAGAACCGCCACCAGGACTGTGCCGGGTCCGCAGATGCACAATGCTCCGGCCGTCATCGGTGCTGCTTCTGGCGATCGGCGAGTGCGCGAAGCTGCTCCGACAACATCGAGGAGAAGTTCTCCGCACCTTGCGGGAGGAAGCCGATCAGCACCGGGCATGGACTACCGGGCAGAGCGACGTAGATCAGGTCATCGTCGCCGAGGTGTGCCTCGACGGTTGTGCCCGACCGAACCACCGAAACCACGTATCCCGAGCCGAGAAGGCCCTCGGCTGCCGGGTGTCGTTCGTCGGGCGTAGTCACGGTGACCTCCGTTGCGAGGTGTCCAGCGGCGCTGAGGCGGACAGGAGGCGTCCACGCCGCCGGACGGCTCGGGGGACCGCTGGTGAGCGACCCATGTCAAACTGAAATCAACGTCTCATCAGCACTTGGTCAGCGGAACGACCTGGTGGCGACATGTAGACGACATGGGCGAATCGGGAGGTGGGACGGCGTGCGGACGTTCCGGACGGTCCTGGAGCAGAAGATCCGGGAACGGCGTCAGACCCTCCAGGAGTTCATCGACTTCGCCGAGGCGTTCGCACGCGAGCACAACGAGATGGGGACGATCGGCAAGCGTCATCTACAGCGGCTCATCGCTGGTCGGAAGGCTTCTGGGGAACCACTCGGGCCGACTGTTCAGCCGGCGACCGCGCGCCTGCTGGAACGGATCTTCGAGGTCGGGATTGATGACCTGTTGTCTCCACCGAAGCCGCCCGAGATCGACACGCCAAAACGGCCGGAACGGGACGCGTTCGAGTTGGCTGCTGCCCTTGACTGGCTCGACGAACGCGCCGGGTGGCAGCCAGGAACGGGCCGTTCGAAGGTGCGCGCGAGGTTGGAAGCGCTCGACCTCGGGGCGCTGCTGGATCGGGGAGCGCGGCGGGCGAGGGTTGGGCGAACGGCGTTGGCTCGCGCGCTCGTCGAGTACTACGGTGACCAGGGCGTCTATCGGGCGATCTGTGCGGACACCGAGGTCCTGACCAGCATCGTGAGCCGCGCGGAATGGCTTGACCTGGCCTGCCCGCTGGGCGGTGCCCGTGGTGAGCTGACGCTCGCTGAGGAGATCGGCGATCACCGGGCGCTGGACGACGTCGAGGCGTCGGCGGCCCTGTCGCGGCTCGCGGAGTCGGTCGCACTCGGCGTGCGCTTCGCCAACCTGCCGCTGTACCGCCTGCGAAGCGTGGACGTCGGTCCTGGGCGGGTGCGGGGGCGCGTCGGCATCGTGCCGTTCGTCGAGTACGCGTTGACGGCCGACCTGCTCGAACAGGAACTGACCGATGCCGTTGGATCTGGAAGCCTTGCTCGCCGGACTCTCTTGCGGGACAAGCGATTGCCGACTCTCGATGCGGTACACGATCTGTCCGATCGCGTATGTGCCGGTGGTGTTCTGGCTCTGTGTGCGATCGCTCGGCCGCATGATCAAGTCCGCGGTTCGGCGGACTACGCCCTGCTGGTGCAGGAGCGTTCCGGCCAGGTGCTGAACGCCGTTGGGCGGCTCGCGGTGATCCCGAAGGGTTTCCACCAGCCTCTGACCGATGTCCGAGCCGATGCGGCGGTGGGCGCGACGCTCCGGCGAGAGCTGGAAGAGGAGCTGTTCGGCCGTCATGACGTCGATGCGACGGTGGGTGCCGCGCGCTCGGCGGTACCGATGCATCCGAGCCGACGATCGGAGCCGATGAAGTGGCTGACCGGGGCACCGGGGCGGTTGCGGATGGAGTGCACCGGCTTCGGGCTGAACCTTGTCAGTGGGAACTACGAGTTCGCGAGTCTCGTCGTGATCGAGGACGAGGAGTTCTGGCACCAGTTCGGCGGACAGGTCGAGGCCAACTGGGAAGCAAGCGGACTGCGGCTGTACTCCAGCCTCGACGGCGACCTGGTAAGCGAGTTGATCTCGCAAGAGGCCTGGAGCAACGAGGGGCTGTTCGCAATGCTCCAGGGCCTGCGTCGGCTACGCGAGATCGGCGGCGACCGCGTGAGTCTGCCGCCGGTCGAGTGGCGACTCAGCGACTGATCACGTTTGCGACGGCCAGCGGACCGTCATGACCACCGAGTCCTCAATCGCTTCCCACGAGTGGTCGATGCCGGGGCCCCACATCACGTAGTCGCCCTGGCGCGTCATCGTGGCGCTGCCCTCGGTTAGGTCAACGCGGAAGTTCCCTTGTACCAAAAGAACGAGGGTCGTGCGCTGGTCATCTGAGGTCCATTCCACACGCTTGTCGCCGGCGGGGTGATTGAACCACTTGACCTCGACGTCCTTTGAGGACCGGACGCCCTCGGACGGGTCGATGAAGTGCCCGACTAGCCAGCCGCGAGTAGCGCTTCCATCCTCAGCAGCGTTGCCCTGGCTCCAGTTCGCGGTCACCGTATCTCCCATTCGATCGTTGGCACGTTCACGCGGCTACCGCCGATCTCGCTGAGTCGGCGAAGTCCTTGCAGGAGCGCGAACAGGCCCTCATTGCTCCACGCTACGTCGGCCGCGAGTTCCTCGACGAGCTCGGCGTCTGCGCTGGAGTACTGGCGAAGGTTCGCCGTCTCCCAGTTGGCCTCAATTTGCCCGCCGTACCGCTGCCAGAACTCCTCGTCATCAACGATGATCAGGCTCGGGAACTCGAAGTTCCCGCTGACGAGGTTCAGCCCGAAGCCCGTGCACTCCATCCGCAGACGTCCCGGCTCGCTGAGGAGCCAGCGCATTGGCTCGGAAAGGCGGCTCGGGTGCATCGGGTCGGCGCTGCGCTGGTCGCCCACCGTGTTGTCGATGTCGTGGCGGCCGAACAGCTCTTCTTCCATCTCGCGGCGCATCGTCGCGCCTACCTGGGCGTCGGCTCGGAAGTCCACCAGCGGCTGGTGGAAGCCCTTCGGGATCACGGCAAGCCGACGCGCGGCGTTGATGACGTGACCTGAGCGCTCCTGCACCAGGAGAACGTAGTCCGCTGGACCTCGGAAAGGGTCGGCCGGTCGAGCGAACGCACACAGGGCAAGCGTGCCGCCTGCGGTGAGGCGTCCTCCTACGTCCAGCACGGTGTCGAGGTCCGGCAGGTAGCGGTCACGAAGCGGAAGTTCGCCCGCGTGAACGCCGCCGGCCAGCGCGTCGACCAGCTCTCCTTCGAGGAGATCCATCGTCACGATGTACTCGACGAACGACGCGATACCGACCGTGCCGCCGATCGACTCCCTCTGTATGTCGACGCCGAGGAGGCGGTACAGCGGCATGTTGACGAATCGGACGCCGAGGGCGAGCGACTCGGCGAGTCGCTGAACGGCCTGGTCGAACGCTTCCTCGTCGAGGGTTACCGGCGCGGCGCCAGCCGCGCGCATGAGCTTGAGGCGGTCGTGGCTCGCGATCATCGGGCAGTCGAGGTCGAGCCAGTCGGAGCGCGTGAGGATGCTCGTGTCCGCCTCGACGTCGCCGAACCGTGCGGCATATCGGCCATAGCCGTCGGAACCGCGACCGTAGTAGTCCGCGAGTGCCTGGGCGACCTTCCGCTGATCGACGCGTCCGCGACGGCTTCCCCTGTCGCGCAAGGAGTTCACGTCAACCTGGGCGAGGCGGGACGCGACTGCACGGCGGGCCGTTCCGGGCTCGCGCGTCGCGTGCTCGTCGAGCCAGTCGAGCGCGGCGACGATGTTCGGATCGGCGGCGAGCCGTTGTTCGGCCTCGGTCGCCGCGCTGTCCGGTGGCGGTTCGGTCGCGGCGGGTGTTGTGCCGGTGCGCAGCTCAGCGAAGCGTGCCTGGACATCGGCAGACGCTCGATCAAGCGCGGCGTCCAAGATCTGCTGGCCCTCGGACTTGGGGCGTGAGCTGGGGTTTTGGTGCCAGTAGCCGACGGTTCGCGAGTGGATGCCGAGGTGCTCGGCGAACCCCTCCTGGCTAAGCCGTAGTGCCTCCTGTAGCGCGCACGCGTCGGCGCCCGTCCAGCCGTTGTTCAAGCTCATCTCGTCGCTACCCCCGAAGCGCGATTTGCAGGGAACTTGTGGCGGTCTTGTGGTGGTTTTGCATAGGTCTTGCATGGGTTCCAGGGTGATTCCGCAGTGGAATTAGAGCCATGGAAAACAGCCGCTTCACCAGCAAAGACACCGCACTACTGACGACCGCGGACATGCTTCGCGACGTCCGCAACCTGGCCCATTACCGATGCGATATCCGACCTGAGAGCGTCAAGCCGCTCGGTGATGTCTTCGAGTCGCTCCTCGACTCGGTCCATCCGGGTCCAGAGCGTGTCGGCAAGGTCCACGACCGGGTCGCCGACCTCGGGAGGCGTACGGCCACGCAGCACGGCTTCCAGGTGCTGTGGGTGCCAGCCGAGGGCCGTGGACAGGGATTCGAGGGTTCGAGGGCTCCGCCGGCGCTCGACGAGGTTGTGCTGAACCTCGCGCACGATCGCGAGCGACACATGCGACCGCTCGGCGAGTTCCTTCTGGCGCAATCCCAGTTCATTCACGCGCTCGTTGATCGCCTTGGCGACTGCCGCCCAATCCTCCGACACGTATTCCTCCGCGTTCCGCCTCGACGCAGAGATTAGTCACCGATTCGCACCTAGCGGCGTGACACAGCGTTTCACGCGCCGTTCGCGACCTCGCACGCCTTCGTGAGTGCTGAAATCAATCGTCTAGTAACTGAAATCATCATTTCTCGTAGAAAGGTTCATTCCTCATGCGTACCTCTATGTCTGCCTCCGCGCACACCATCCGCGAGACCGCGTGGGTCCTCGGCGTCGACAAGGCCGAGGTCTGCCGCGCCATCCGACTCGGCAAGCTCCGCACTGAGCGCCGTCGCGGTCAGCTCGTGATCCCCGCAAGTGCGCTCCTGCCGCTGCTCGCCAACGCCGGTCCGGGGGTGCTCCGTGACTGACGACCGACTGATCGGCATCGCGTGGTCGTTGGACCGCTTGCGTTGGGTACCGACCGAACAACTCTCCGAGGTGGTCGAGCGTGACGGCCTGTGTATTTGGGCGTTCACGAACGAACCACCGGACGCCGGCGACGAACTGACCGATCACGAACTCGCCGAGCGCACCTGTGCCGGGTGCCCCGTGCGAGACGAGTGCCTGGAACTGGAGCTGCGCACCGCCGGCGAGAACACCACCGGCGTGTGGGGTGCGCTCACCGACGACGAGCGGCGGGAGCTGTACCCGCACTGGCTCCGACGCGGTGAACGCTTCGAGAGGGGGCCGCGTTCATGAACGCTCTCACTCTCGCCCCGACTCAGGTCATGGCAGGCGTCGGCGCGCTCCTGGTCCTGGTCTTCGTCTGGCGAACGGCGTCCTGTCGAGCGAAAGCGGCGGCGAGCGCGGCACGTACTGGCGCACGGTTCGTCTCGCTCGCCGGGCGCGTTCTGTTCAACGCCGCGCTGATCGTCGTGGCGCAGTGGATCGTGATCACTCAGGGAGGAAGCGGCTGGCTGCTCGTTGGGGTGCTCGCCATCCCAGCGCTGTTCGCGTCGTACACGCTCACCAAGGCTCTGACCGTCACCACATACGAGCCGCGCCGCCGAGGCGGTGAACGCCGATGAGCGAGCCGATCGAGCGCGTGGCGGTGCAGGTGGATCGGTTGTGCTGGACGGGAATCCTGCTCGGGCTGGCGTTTACGATGACCAACGTTCAGCAGTTCGCGGCGGCTGGTGCTCCGGCGTGGTCGCTCGCCTGGTCCGCCGCGTGGCTGCTCGACCCAATGGTGTCGCTGGTGCTCCTGGCGATCCTTCGGGCCGAGCAAGTCACGGCACGACACGGCATCCGCATGGGTGGCTGGGTTCGAGCCGCCAAGTGGTTCACGCTCGGCGCGACGTACGTCATGAACACCTGGAGTGCGTACGCCGCAGGATCGGCCGCGCTGGTGGTGCTGCATTCGGTGCCGCCGCTCGTCGTGTTCGTCGCGACGGAGGCCGTGACGGATCTTCGGGACAAGCTCGGCTCGGGGGCCGTCGCGTTCACGGCCGTGCCGGTAGAACCACCGGCTTCGCCGAGTCTTCCGAAGAAGCCCGCGAATCCGAGGACGTCGTTCGCTGACTATCTCGCGGTCGCCAAGGCGGCTCGAACGCCGGACGTGACGGTGACACCCGCATGGGTGCGTGAGGTGACGGAGTGCTCGCGCGGTCTGTCGTCGCGACTTGCTGCGGCGTTGAACGCCGAGGTGCAGCCGTGAACGGCGAGATCGTTCCGGCGGGACCGGTGTTCGACGGCGAACTCGTCGACGACCAGCCGGACGCGGTGCAGCCGCAGGTTCACAGGGTTGCGAGTTGGTGGCAGCGGTCGCGGGTCGTTCCGGCGGCGTTGAAGTCACGACAGGCACTCGGGTACGCGGTGAAGGACGGGCTCGGGTGGCTGGTGCGGTCACCGGTTCGCTCCATCCGGGCCACTGGTCGCGGGCTGGTGATCGCGGTACGCGGCTGGCGGCTGTGGGTGCGAGTGCACGACTATCGCGAGGCTGCCGAGCAGTCGGAGAAGTTGGCGGACAAGTTCGCTGAGATCCGTGGACTGACGTTGTTCCGGTGGAAGGTGACCGGCGCCGTACTCGCGGTTTCCGTTGTCTCCCTTGCGATCCTCGATCTTGTCTACGGCCACCGAGTGTTGTGGATCGCCGGCGTAGGTGGCTCAACGGCGTTGGCGTTCCTCGGCAGACAGAAGGACGGAAACCCCGGACGGAAGGCCGTGCTCGCCGGGCCACGCTCGCTCGCGTGGACGATGGACCCTCAGATCCTTGTCGACGCCTTCCGCGACGCGAAGCTGATCGGCAAAGACGAAACCCTGCGGCTCGTCGAGCGAGCTAAGCATCAGGGTGGGGGATGGGCCGTCACGGTCGATCTCCCCGCCACCCGCAAAGCGGCTGACGTGGTGAAGCACCGTGAAGACCTTGCGTCAGCCTTGGCGGTGGATGAGATCCAGCTCAGCGTCGAGCGCGTGCGCGGCAACGGTGGGCACGCCGGACGCGTCGCGATGTGGGTGGCCGATGAGGACCCGTACGCCAAGTCACCGATTCGGACACCTTTGCTGGCGGTCGAGCGGTGGGACGCGTGGCGGCCGGTGCCGTTCGGCACTGACGCGCGCGGCAGGCGGATCACGCTGCCACTGGTGTGGACGTCGCTCCTGATCGGTGCGCTTCCCCGTCAGGGCAAGACGATGGCGGAACGGTTGGCAGCCGCGGGCTTGATCTTGGACCCGCATGTTCGGCTGTACGTCGCGGACTTCAAGAACGGGAAGGACTGGAAGGCTGCCGAGAAGGTGGCCCACCGGTTCATGGCTGGCGACGACGCTGAGCACGTGCTGGCGTTCCTCGACTGGCTTGTTGAGCTGGTCGCCGATGTCCAGAACCGCTACCGGCGGATGCAGGACCTTGACGACGTGACCTGTCCCGAGTCGAAGGTGACGCCGGACATGTCTCGCGATCAGTCGCTGGGTATGCCGATCACGGCACTGATCGTCGATGAGGTCCACATCGCACTGGAGGACCGCACTCCCGTTGAGGTGCAAGGGAAGAAGCTCACGGCAGGGGAGTACATCGGTGAGCTGTTGACGTGGCTCGCGAAGAAGGCCCCGGCGGCCGGCATCATCCTCGTTCTCGCGACACAGCGGCCGGACAGCAAGACCATCCCGACCAAACTCCGTGCGGTGCTCGGCTCGCGTTTTGCCTTGCGCGTTATGGACTTCCGCGACAGCAACATCATCCTCGGCGAGCAGATGAACACGCGCGGATACGACAGCAGCCGACTACTGCCGTCCCATCGTGGTGTGGGCATCCTGCGACCGGACGGCGAGACGCAAGCCGGGGCTGACGTGCTCGCGCTGACCGTGCGGACGTACTACATGCCGAACGAGGACTGGCGGGAGATCTGCGAGCGAGGCCGCGCCTTGCGTGAGGCAGAAGGGACGTTGAGCGGACACGCGGCAGGGCATGACGTGCCGCCGATGTTGGACCGGGCAGCGGCGGTCAAGGCCATCGGAACCGCAGCCGTGGCGAGCCTGGCCGAGGTCGAGCTTCCCGAGCCGTTGGCGTCAGTCGTCGAGTACCTCGGCGATGATCTGAACGAGCGCGAGTTCGTGCCTTCCGCCGAACTGGTGGAGGTGCTGGAAGTCGAGGTGACCGCGTTCGGCCTGGAGATGGGCGAGCTGGGGTGTCGGCCGACGCGGCAGTACATCACGACCGACGAGGGCACGCGTCGAGTGCGCGGCTACCTCACGGCCGACCTTCGTGCGGCGGTTGAGCGCACGGCTTCCAGTGCTGAAATCAGCACACCGCCGAACACTGAAGGCGGCTGATCGTGACTCCTGACGACGCGAAGGACGGTGAACTCAGGTTCAACCCGCCAAGTGAACTACCTGTTCTCACCAAGGATGTAAGCCGCATACTGCTAGGCATGCTGATCAGGCTGACCGAGGTCGAGGCTCTCGACGAGCCTCGGGAAGGGAGGGCGGATGACTGTTGATATCAGTCGAGACCCGTGGAGCAAGCTCGATGAGCTGCTCGGTATTGAGGTGGAGGAGCCGGTTGGCGAGGGCATCGGACCGGTTGCGTTCTGCGGTCGGTGCTCGACCGAGGACAACCAAGACCCGAAGACCTCTCGCGCATGGCAGTACGGGAACGCCGAGAAGCTGGTCGAGCCGCTGGGTGGCGTGATCGTTGAGGAGTTCTTCGATATCGGCCAATCCCGGTCGGTGCCGTGGGAGCGACGTCCTGAGGCATCTCGCTTGCTGGCTGCGCTGAAGGACCCGAATCGGGGCTGGAGCGCGATTGTTGTGGGCGAGGGGACCCGATGCTGGTTCGGTAACCAGTTCTCGTTGGTCGCTCCCAAGTTCGCTGCGTACGGCGTGGACTTGTGGGTGCCAGAACTCGGCGCCAAGTACGACTCACGGAATCCCTCGCACAAGATGCTGATGAGCATGTTGGGCGGCATGAGTGAGTCGGAGCGTCAGCACGTGCAAGCGCGTGTTCGGGCTGCGATGGATGCCCAGGTGGTCAACGAAGGACGGCACCAAGGTGGGCGGGCGCCATACGGCTACAACGTTGTGGACGGCGGTCCGCATCCGAACCCGAGAAAGGCGGCTGAGGGAGGCCGCTTGCGGGTGCTGGCGATCGACGAGCCGAGCGCCGAGGTGGTGCGGCAGATCTTCGCCATGTACCTGACCGGGGAGATGGGCGATCGCGCCATTGCGAATCGCCTCAACCGAGACCGCGTTCCATGCCCCTCAGCGCGTCGTCCGGATCAGAATCGGCATCGGCTCGCCGACGGGTGGCAGGGCAGCACCGTGCGAGCGATTCTGGACAACCCTCGCTACACGGGCTTCGCCTTCTTCGGGCGGTGGACTCGGCAAGAGATGCTGCTCGATCCAGACGACGTCGCCGCTGGGCACGTCATCCGGTTTCGCAGGTCGGCGCCTGATCGTGTCGTGCGTTCTCGCAAGAAGGCGCATCCGCACATCGTGGAGGTCGAAGAGTTCGTTCAGTCGCAGTTGTTGAGGCGGTCTCGGGCGGCTGGCGGCTTCTCGGCGGGAAAGAGGTTGGTGCGTGGGTCGAAGCCGACTAAGCGGATCTATCCACTGCGCGGGCGGGTGAAGTGTGGCTATTGCAAGCGGCGTATGGAAGGCACACCGACCGGCGCCCGGACCTACTACCGCTGTGCGCTTCGGACGATGGTGCCTGGTTCGCCTGCTCTCAACGGGCATCCCGAGAACGTGTACTTGAACGAGGTTGTAGTGGTCGATCGGATCAATGAGTGGATTGATCGGCTCTTCGCCCCTGAGAACGTCGACAGCACGGTTTCGGCGTTGGCGGCTTCTCAAGACGACGACAAAGCCGGGGTGAGCGATCACACAGCAGCACAGAAGCGGCTCACCGAGGCGGAGGCGAAGCTGCGCAGATTCCAGGACGCGATCGCGGCCGGCGTGAACCCAGAAGCACTTGTCGGAGCGATCAACGAAGCCGAGGAGAAGCGGGCAGCGGCTCAAGCCGAACTGGCTGGGACGCCCAAGCGTGGTCGAGGCCGGAGTGTCGCCGAGATCTACGCGATGATCGACGCGCTCGGCGACGTGAGGAGCATGACGCGTCGGGGCGAGCCCGATGAGCTGCAGAAACTCTACGAGAAGCTGAACCTGGAGACCGTCTACAACGCCGAAGGGCGGACGCTCGATGCGAGCATCCGCCCTGTCGGTAGGGATAAAGCTGGTGTCCGAGAGGGGACTTGAACCCCTACGCCCTTTCGGGCACTAGCACCTCAAGCTAGCGCGTCTGCCATTCCGCCACCCAGACTGATGGGAGTGATCGTATAGCACCGCCCCGCAGGGCCCGAACGCGGGGATAGGATCGCCGGCGTGAAGGTCATCGTCGAGGCCGACGGCGGGTCCCGGGGCAACCCCGGACCTGCTGGTTACGGGGCTGTTGTCCGCGACAAGCTGAGCGGTGAGACGCTGGCCGAGCGCAAGGGGTACATCGGGATCGCGACCAACAACGTCGCCGAGTACCAGGGCCTCATCGCCGGGCTCAGGGCCGCCCAGGAGCTCCACGCCGAGACCGTTGACGTGCGGATGGACTCGAAGCTGGTCGTCGAGCAGATGTCCGGCCGGTGGAAGATCAAGCACCCGTCGATGCAGCCGCTCGCGCTCGAGGCCCAGCAGCTGGCGCGCACGTTCGGCCGGATCACGTACGAGTGGATCCCGCGCGAGCGCAACCGGCAGGCGGACCGGCTGGCCAACGAGGCCATGGACGGCGAGACCAAGGACGAGGCCAAGGACGAGACCAAGGAAGGCGACAAGCAGCCGCACTGGAGTGGTGCCACGGGCGATCCGACTCGGGTGATCCTGCTCAGGCACGGGCAGACCAAGCTGTCCGTCGAGCGCCGCTACTCCGGGCGCGGTGATCACCAGCTCACGGAGCTCGGGCTGGAGCAGGCGACCAAGGCCGCCCAGCGGCTGTCCAAAGTGGACGACATCGCGGCGATCATCTCCTCGCCGCTGCAGCGCGCGACCCAGACCGCCCAGAAGCTCGGTGACGCCACGGGAATCCAGGTGATCACCCATCAGGGGCTCATCGAGACCGACTTCGGCACCTGGGAAGGGCTGACGTTCGCGGAGGCGGCGCGGCAGGACCCGGAGATCCACCGCCGATGGCTGGGCGACACCTCGGTGAGGCCGCCGGAAGGCGAGAGCTTCGACGAGGTCGGCGCCAGGGTGCGGAAGGCGCGCACGGAGATCATCGCGCGGTACGGCGGCAAGACGTTGGTGCTGGTCAGCCACGTCACGCCGATCAAGACCATGTTGCGGCAGGCGTTGGACGTGGGGCCGCAGTTCCTGTTCCGGATGCACCTCGACCTGACGGGTGTGTCGATCGCCGAGTTCTACCCGGACGGGCACGCGTCGGTGAAGCTCGTGAACGACACCTCGCACCTGAGCTAGGACGCGCGGCGCAGACGTGGCGTCAGGGCGTGCATGAACCGGTCGGCCGCTGCGTCCAGTGCGGCGGCCGCATCAGCGGAACCGACGTTCTGGTCCAGCACGAACTCGCCGCGCACCACCTGGTCGGCGCCCTTGGCCGCGAGCAGCGGGTGCAGGGCGTAGTCCATCGCGACCAGGAAGCCCTGGCTGCCACCTGTCGCCAACGGCAGCACCGCGCGGCCGCGCAGTGCCTTCTTCGGCAGCAGGTCGAGCAACGCCTTCACGAGCCCGCTGTAGGCGGCGCGGTAGACGGGTGACGCCACCACCACGCCGTCCGCGGTCAGCACGCCGCTGACTGCGGCGGCGATCTCGGGGTCGCGCAGGTCCTCGGTCAGGAGCGACAACGTGGGCAGCGCGCGCACGTCCAGCAACGACACGTGGTGGCCCGCGGCCTCAAGCACCGCGGAGACGTGCGACACCACCACACCGGTCGGCGCGGCAGGGGACGGCGCGCCGGAGATGATCAGCAGATCGGACATGGCCAGGCACTCCGTTGCGACGTCGTGTGATGGCACCGAGTGAACCAACGTCCGGACCAGTGAACAACCAGTCCCAGACGCTGGGATATCCTGGTGAGTGCGGATGAGTCGGCAGGGCGGCCGCGGCAGGTGACTGTCGAGGAAAGTCCGGACTCCACAGGGCAGGGTGGTTGTTAACGGCAACCAGGGGTGACCCTCGGGACAGTGCCACAGAAAGCAGACCGCCTCGGCGCGAGCCGGGGTAAGGGTGAAACGGTGGTGTAAGAGACCACCAGCGCCCCAGGTGACTGGGGCGGCTAGGTAAACCCCACCCGGAGCAAGGCCAAGAGGGCGCGAAAGCGCCTGCGCGAGCGTTCGAGGGCGGCCCGCCCGATGCTCGCGGGTAGGCCGCTAGAGCCTGTCGGCAACGGCAGGCCCAGATGGATGGCCGCCAAGTGGGACTCCGGTCCCATGAACAGGATCCGGCTTACATGCCGGCTCATCCGCCTCATCGATTGCCTCGTCCGGCCTGTCCGAACTGCGGAACGGCGTGAGGGGTTGGCCATGGCTGAGCAACCGCCACCACCGCGGAGGATGCGGTGGAGCATCGGGCTCCTCGGCGACTTCGTCTGGATGAGCCTGCCTGAGTCGCGCCCGTTCTTCGCGGAACGGATCATGGCCGAGGTCGAGGAAGCGATCGACCACGACCGGGAACTGCAGCCGATCCAGCCGATGGACACCGCTCGCGACGTGTTGTGGTACCCGCTGATCCAGCCGGCGCTCGATGCCAGGCCGATGGACGAGCAGTGGGTGGCCAGACTGTTGCGGGTCGTTCGCGAGGCGTGGGAACTGGAGCCTCCCCCGTGGGAGGACACCAGGTACGGCCTGCGCGTGTACGTGCTGGAGAACCTCGACGTGCCGGACTACCTGCCCGTCGTCGAACGGCTTGATCCCGCGCTGTACGCCGCGATCAGGAGCGAGATCGGTTCACAGCCCCAAAAGTGATGGTGCCGGGCGGGATTCCCGCCCGGCACCGTTGCGATTCAGAACGTTGCGACGTTCAGCAGCGGTTCGTGCGTGCTGTCCGGGTCGGTCGCGGTGTTCCAGTTGGAGTTGCCCGCGGACCGCAGAGCGGACTTCACCGCCGCGGGAGACGCGCTCGGGTGGGTCGACTTGTACAGCGCGGCGGCACCCGCGACGTGCGGGCTGGCCATCGACGTGCCGGAGATCGTGTTGTAGCCGCCGTTCTTCCACGTCGACTGGATGCACACGCCGGGCGCGATGACGTCCACGTCCGCGCCGTAGTTGGAGAAGTCGGCGAACGTGTCGTCGACGTCCGCGCGGCACGTCGACGCCGCGCC
This sequence comes from Lentzea alba, assembly GCF_047445655.1. Lineage (GTDB taxonomy): Bacteria > Actinomycetota > Actinomycetes > Mycobacteriales > Pseudonocardiaceae > Lentzea > Lentzea alba_A. Next base: position 39,118 of record NZ_JAJAEG010000048.1, on the reverse strand, counting down.
GCCGCCGGCGCGACCGTTGAAGTCGGCCAGCGCGCTGACCGTGATGACTTCCTCGTAGGTGGCGGGCACGAAGGACGCCGAGTTCGCCGAGCTGTTGCCGGCGGCCACGACGTAGGTCACGCCGGCGGACACCGAGCGGCAGATCGCCTCGTGCATCGCGTCCTTGTTGGACCCGCAGGCGCTGTCGCTGCCCGATCCGCCGAGGCTCATGTTCGCGACCTCGATCTCACTCGCGTGCGCGGTCACGTAGTCGATGCCGCAGATGATGGCCGAGAACGAGCCGCTGCCCTGGTTGTTGAGCACGCGGACCGGCCAGATGCGGGCACCGGGAGCCACGCCCACCACACCGGTGCTGTTGTCGAGCGCGCCGATCGTGCCGGCCACGTGGGTGCCGTGGCCGTTGCCGTCGTCCGCGCTGCGGCCGGTGGAGCAGTTCTTCGCCTTCGCGGTGTTGACGTTGAGGTCCGGGTGGTCGAGGTCGACGCCGGTGTCGATCACGGCGACGTCGACGTTCACGCGCTCGTCGGTGCCGTTGATCCTGGCGGTCGGACTCTGTTCGCCGTCGATGCGGTCGACACCCGTGGGCAGGGTCTGGGCGGCGATGGAGGCCACGCCGTCCGGCTGCACGAGTGCGACCCGCGAGTCGCGGGCGAGACGTGCCGCTGTCGTGGCGGTCATGCGCGCTGAGTAACCACGCACGGCCGACTGGTAGAGGTTCTCCACGGTGACGCCGGCGAAGTCGGTCACGCTCGGCACGCTCACCCCGTCCTTCAGGAGGACGATGTAGCCGCTGGTCTGCGTGGCGGCGGAGGCGGGCGCGGCAGGGACGGCCGCGGCGAGCAGGACAGCTGCGAACAGGGCTTTGACGGTGAGTCGTCGCATGTCTCTCCTCAAAGGCGCTTGAGCAGGGTGCCCGATGCTCTCACCCGAACGGGCAGATGCGCTACCCCGTTCGGAGGTAACTCGACTGGGTGACCTGTATTGATGGACCCGTGCTCTCCCACCTCGAATGTGCCCGTTGCGGCCGGCGCCACGACGCCGACCAGGTGCAGAACCTCTGCCACGAGTGCGCCTCACCGCTGCTGGCGCGCTACGACCTCACGCGCGTCGCCCGGCCCACCCAGGACAACAGCCTCTGGCGCTACCGCGACGTCCTCCCGGTCCGCGCGCCTGATCCCGCCTTCAGCCTCGGCGAGGGCATGACGCCGTTGATCCCGTTGCCCGCGCTCAGCCGGGCTCTGGACGCGAACATCCTCATGAAGGACGAGTCGCTCATCCCGACCGGCTCGTTCAAGGCCCGCGGCGCGGCCGTCGGCGTCGCCAGGGCCCGCGAGCTCGGCATCAAGGGCATCAAGATGCCGACCAACGGCAACGCGGGCGCCGCCTGGGCCCTCTACGCGGCCCGCGCCGGGCTCAGCAGCGTCATCGCGATGCCCGAGGACGCCCCGCTGATCACCCGCGAGGAGGTCGAGGCGAGCGGCGCCGAGCTCCGGATCGTGCCGGGCACCATCGCCGACGCCGCGCAGGCCGTCAAGGACGTCGATCTCTTCGACGCCTCGACCCTCAAGGAGCCCTATCGCATCGAGGGCAAGAAGACGATGGGCTACGAGATCGTCGAACAGCTCGGCTGGCGCGTCCCCGACGTGATCATCTACCCGACCGGCGGGGGAGTCGGGCTGATCGGGATTCACAAGGCACTGCAGGAGATGCGCGAACTCGGTTGGATCGACGGACCGTTGCCGCGTCTGGTGGCCGTGCAGTCCACCGGCTGCGCACCGATCGTCAGGGCGTTCAACGATGGCGCGGCTGAATCGACGTTCTGGGAGAACGCCTACACCGACGCGTTCGGCATCAACGTGCCGAAACCGTTGGGGGACTTCATCATCCTGCAAGCCATCAGGGAGACCGATGGCACCGCGATCGCCGTGGACGACACGCAGATCCTCCACGACCGCAACGAAACCGCGCGGCTCGAAGGTGTTTTCCTCTGCCCGGAAGGAGCTGCCACGATCAGCGCGGTCCGGGCGTTGCGCAAGGACGGTTGGCTCAAATCGGATGACGAGGTGGTCGTGCTGAACACCGGCGCGGGCATCAAGTACCCGGGTGTCCGCCTCTAGGTATCCGCAATCCCCAAGAGCGTTACAGAATTTCGGCCGTTCGAGTGGCTGCGAAGTCTCAGCGGGCCACTCCCGGTATCACGGCCCGGAACCTCCGATCCTCCTGTCAGACGGTCGGCCCCTGCAGCCGGCCGTCCCCAAGGGAGGGAAGAGACATGCAACGCAAGCTGACCGTGGTGCTGGCCCTGTCCAGCCTCGTCACGGCGGGCGCGGTCGGAGTCGCGACCGCCGACGCCGCGGAGCTCCCCGTGTACGGCGTGAAGAGCTCCGGTCTCGACCAGGAGCAGGCGCAGAGGCTGCAAAGAGCGTTCGGCCTCAAAGACGTCCAAAGATCCGAGTTCGGCGCGGTGAGCTTCGCCGACGAGCAGCGGTACCAGTACGTGCCGACCGTCGACAAAGGACAGGGCAAGCCGGACGAGGACGGCGAGCCCACGACGTTGACCGCGCTCGACGTCGACGCGCTCAGGCGCATCAGGGCCATCCCGACCGACGAGGCGGCGAAGCGGGCGCAGGAAGGACTGCGGGCGGCGGGTGTGTTGCCGGCCAACGCGACGCCCACCGCGCAGCACACGACGTTCGAGCTGGCAGACGCCAACGGGCGCAACGCGCTCACGACGAACCTCGACACGGCGGTGTCCTACACGTTCCAGCTCGGCGGCATCCCGCTCGAAGGTGAGGGCGCGAACATCCGCGTCGCGTTCGACGCGCAGGGCGTGACCGCCGTCAGCCACGCCAGCCGGACCTTCGCCCAGGCGGGCACGGTCAAGGTGCACGACCTCGCCACCGGTGCGCAGCTGTGCCGGAAGTTCCTCGGCGCCGACGCCAGGGCCGACTACGTCTACGTCGCGCCGCCGCTGGAGGAGAAGGTCGACAAGATCGAGCCGTCCTTCCGCTGCACCGGTGGCAACGCCGACAAGGGCACGGCTCAGGCCGTCACCCTGCCCGCGGCCGTGGGAGCCGAGCTGCCCCAGCCGACCGAACCGCAGCCGCCGCGCGAGCAGACGTTGCAGGCACAGGAGATCCGCGAGGTCGGCATGGAGGGCACCGGCAACTGCGCCGGCCTGCCCAACACCGTGGCCAACGTCAACAGCTTCGACGCGGAGGCCGGTGCCCACGGCATCAACCGGAACTTCAAGTGGCTCGACGGCAACGCGTGGGAGAGCGACTTCAAGGACCCGGTGTTCGCCGGCGGAGACGACAACAACTGGGCCGACGACGTCGACATGACCTACTGGCAGGGCCACGGCTCCGGCACCGGTTTCTACTTCACCGGTTGCTCCAACCACAACGACACCAAGCTCGCCAACACCGACGCGCGCTGGGGCCAGAACGACGTCGAGTGGATGAGCCTCTTCACCTGCCTGATCCTCGAGGACGTCACGGGTGGCCAGACCTGGGCGCAGCGCTGGGGTCAGGCGTTCCGCGGCCTGCACCAGATCAACAGCTTCACCACGGTCAGCTACAACTCGTCCAACCACGGCGGCAAGTTCGGCCACTACATGTGGCGCAACCCGTTCCTGTGGTGGAACAAGCCGATGAAGGTCCGCGACGCGTGGGCGCAGGCCAGCATCGACACGCAGCCGGCCGACGTGCGGTGGGCGACGATGGGTGTCTACAAGTACGCCACCGGTGAGTACGTCAACATCGACGACTACTTCCACGGCAAGGGTTCCGTCGGTCCGGACCTGCTCCCGAACGGCTGGTTCTGGCGGATCTCCGGCGCCAGCTAACCGAGGTCGCGCACCCTCAACCTCGCCATGCCGAGTGAACTGAACAGAAAGGCCACCGCCGCGAGCCCGATCAGGGGCGCGGCGGTGAGCTGTTCGCCGGTCAGCACGCGAGGCAGGAAGTGGAACGGCGACACCAGGTTCGCCACGTCGTAGCCGATGCCCAGCGACGGCCCGACGATCTCACCGAACATGTTGACCACCAGCCACACCACGAACGAGATCGCCGCCGCAGCACGCGGCACGAAGGCCACGGCGAGCATCGCCACCGCACCCACGACCAGCGCGGCCGGCACCTGGAGCAGCGCCGCGGTGAGCACATGCAGGTCGCCACGTCCGGCGGTGAGCCCGGCAACGGCCATCATCGCCAGCGTCCCCGCCACGGCCACAACCAGATGCCCGGCAGCCCACCGCATCCGGCCAATTGCCGTCGACAACAACAACTCCGCCCGTCCGGACGTCTCGTCGGCCCGCAGCCGCAACACCACGAGCACCGGGAACAACGCAGCAGCGCCGCCCAGGCTGACCATGATCATCCACAGCAGCGTGTCGCCGATCGTGCCGGTGCCGTAGCGGTGCAGGAACTCGCCCATGACGGGAGAGGAGCCGTCGATCGTGCCGCGCATGCCCGCCGCGACACCGCCCATCGTGGCCCCGGCCAGTGCGAACGCCGTGACCCACCCGATCAGCTGAGTCCGGTGCACCCGCCACGGCACGTTGACGTCGCCACCGGCCTTTCCCAGCTTCGAGGGCGCCACCCCCGCCCCGAAGTCGCGGCTTGAGTTCAGCCGGAACGCGATCGCGGTCAGCACGGCGGCGGCCACCAGCGGCACGACGATCACCCAGTCCGACACCAGGAACAGGTGGCTCCAGCCGTTGGGGGAGAACCAGCGCGCCCACAACACCCCGCTGCCGTCCGCCGCGAACCGCACCCCGTACGTCACGCCCAGCGCCCCGCACGCGATCAGGTGGGCGGTCGAGGACCGTTCGGTCAGCTGAGCGGCCACCGCGGCCACCGCCGCGAAGACCAGTCCGGGTGCGGCCACCGCGAGCCCGAACCTCAGTCCGCCGATCACCGTCACCAATGTGCCGACCAGCAACGACGCGCCCATCGCGAGACCCAGCGCGGAGGCGAGTGGTGCGTACCGGGAGATCGGCGTGGAGCGCAGCAGCTCCTGACGGCCGGACTCCTCCTCAGCGCGCGTGTGCCGCAGCACGATGAGGATCGCCATCAGGGCGGTCAGCGTGAACGCGACGTCGCCGATCTTCCACAGGATCAGGCCGTGCAACGTCGGCGCGGTCAGCTGTCCGGTGAACGCGGTCAGCGCCGTGTTGCCTTCGAGGTCCTGCGCGAAGGAGAGGGCGGCTTCAGGGGTGGGGAACATGCGGCTGTACTGGCCGGTGGTGCTGAGGACCACGCCTGCGATGAGCACGATCCAGGCGGGGAGCACGACTCGGTCACGACGCAGCAGGAACCGTAACATGGTTCAGAAGCTACGCATCTTTCACAAACTTGTGAAGACTCAACGCTTGGCCGGACGCCCCGAAGGCATCCTCAACACCGGCCGGAACGGCTCCCCGGCGTTGTAGAGCTCCTCCAACTCGGTCACATAAGCCAGCACCGCCGGGTTCACGATGTCGGCCAACGACCGCACCCCGGCCTGAGGCTCATAAGAGGCGAGATAGGTGGCCGCCGCACGAGCCCGCTCCAGCACCGACCTGTCGAAGTTGATCGTCCGCTGGACCCGGCGCCGGGATTGCGGCGCCTCCCCGGTAGGCTCCGCTACGCCTGGAGCACTAGGGGAGGCTGTGATTCCGTCCACACTTCCGTCCGGCACGAGGTCAGGTTCGAGCATGGGCGAATCTCCTCGGAGTCGTCGCTCCGGAGCGCGCCCGCAGTGCTGGTCAAAGGGGTCGCGAACCGGCCGATCAGGGCGTTCACATGAGTGGACACGTGCGCATGTTTGAGACGCACGCACTGTGTGTGACCAGGGCGTTCGCAGTCGGGTGAACCTTGCCAGCGACGGAGAGAATCTTGAGCCGGGTGTTCCCCACTGACGTCTCCTCAGTGATGATGTGTCGGCCAGATTAGACGTAATTCCTCCCAGGGGGAACGGCCAGATGATCTACAGCCCGCTCCAACAGCTTCACACCTCGTGACGAACTCGTGTTCTACTCGTAGCGCAAGCCCGAGCGCACTCTGGAGTACCTAATGACCGCCATGGACCTGGTGACACTCGCTCAGCAGCAGCCGCAGGTGCCGGGCACAGGCAATGTCCGCGACTGGATCCTGGACAACATCGTTCCGCTGCTCCTGCTCACCGTCGCGCTCCTCCTGCTCTGGCTCGGAGGTGGCAAAGGCGACAACGCGGGCGTCATGCGCCGCCTCGGTGGTGTGATCGTCGCCCTGGCCATCATCGGGCTCGCGGTCACGACCGACGCGGGCTCGAACATCGGCAAGTGGCTCGCCGGCTTGTTCGTCGGAGGCTGACACGTGCGGGTTCGCACTGACGACGAGGTCTACCGGGTCGACGCCGTCTGGCTCGGCCCGCCCAAAGCGACTTTCCCCTGGCGCGCGCGATACGTCGCGTGGGGCGTCGGGATCGTCGTTTTCCTCGTCGTACTCACGATCGAGCGGCAGATGGGCGTCGGGTTCGGGTTCTTCTCGACCGCGTGGGCCCTGGTCGCGACGATCATCCTCACTCGCTTCATCACCCAGCGGATCAGCCATGAACGGCCGCTCACGGCCGTCATGTCGATGTGGGTCCGCGAGCTCACCGCACCTCGAGAACGCACGGCAAGCACCGGCGGAGCGGCCAGTGCCGCCCGGATCCGGGTCGCTCCGCAGCGGCCTCGTCCCAAGTTGAGCAAGAAACAACAACGACGGGCGAGACAGCAGGCCCAGCACCGCCGGACGTCAGCCAGCCGTAAGAAGGAGGTTCGCGGTGTTCGGACGCCGGCGAGACCGTGACCGTCGCTCCGCCCAGCACATCGCCCAGCACGCCGCGGCGGATCCCCGCGAGCGCGACCGGGCCGCATATTCGAAGCGCGGCCGCCGCCTGCCCGGCGAGCAGGCCGTGCCGAGCTACACGCCGTCGATCGCGGCCCGCAGCATCGACGGCCACCTGCTGCGCACCGGCCAGGAGGTCTACGCCTGGTACCGGCTCGCGCCGCAGCGCTGGTCGTTCCGCAGCGACTCGCAGCGCCAGGACCTGATCGCCGCGATCGCCGGGCAGTACGCCGAGCTGCAGGGCCGTTGGATGCACCTGCGGGTGACGACACGGCCGTACCCGATCCGCATGTGGGCCGAGGCGCACGTGCACAACGCCGTCAAGCGCCTGCCGGACACGCCCGGCACGCTGTCGTTCGACGACTACATGGTCGGCGAGCAGCAGCAGCTCATGGGCCGCTCGATGGCGGAGAAAGAGGTCTACCTGGGCGTCCAGGTGCAGACCCGCAACATGATGGACCGCGCCGTCGAACGCGCCGCGCCCGTGCTGCGCAAGGTCTTCCCGGACGCCGTGGACGCCGAGCTCGTCGCACTGGACTCCGAGGTCGAGCACCTCGACCAGGTGATCGGGTCCGCGGGTCTCGAAGGCCGTCCCGCGACGGCCGAGGAGATGTCCTGGCTGATGCACCGGTCGTGCTCGCTGGGTCTGCCCGCGCCGCGCAACCTGCCCGCCGTACCGGGTGCCGCGTGGGAACCGGAGGACCTCGCGTCCTTCACCGACGCCGCCGACTTCCACCAGGAGCCTTACTCGCCCACGGTGACCGTGCGCGGCCGCACCGGCTCGAACGCGGGCATCAAGCGGCACGTCGCGGTGCTGACCGTCGGCCTGATGCACGGCCTGCAGATTCCCGAGGTCGACGACCCGTGGGTGCAGCGCGCGGACCGGCTGCCCGCCTCCGTGGAGTGGTCCGCCCGCATCTACGTGCGCAAGCCCGAAGAGGTGTCGGGCGAGCTGTCGCGGCAGATGAGCAAGGTGCGCTCGCAGGTCCGCCACTACACCGACGAGCACGAGCTGGAGCCGCCGCAGTCGCTGGCCCGCCAGGCCGGTCGCGTGCTGGAGATCGACGACGAGATGACGTCGGGCTTCACCGCGCTGGGCACCCGGGTGCGCTCGTGGTGGCGCCTCGCGGTCTCCGGTCCGACCGAGCGTGAAGCACTCAGGCTGGCCCAGTCGTTGCTGGAGCTCTACAAGCCGAAGATCGCGATCGAGCACCCCGAGGCCCAGTACGCGATCGCCCGCGAGTTCATCCCCGGCGAACCGCTGTCGAACGGCGCGTACCTGCGCCGCGGCAGCGTGTTGTGGGCCGCTTCAGCGGTCCCCACCGCGACGGCCGAGGTCGGTGACCGCCGCGGGATCCTGCTCGGCGAGACCGTCACGGCCACCCGCCGCCCGGTCGCGTGGGACCCGTGGATGGCGCAGGAGCTGCGTGACGCCTCGGGCCTGACGGCGATGGTCGCGGGCCTCGGTGCCGGTAAGTCGTTCCTCGGCGGCGGCATCGTCTACAAGACGCTGCGGGCCGGCGCGCACTGGACGCTGCTCGACCCGTCCGGTCCGCTGGCGGCGCTGTGCGACCTGCCGGAGCTGCGGCCGTACGCGCGGCCGATCAACCTGCTCAACGCCCAGCCCGGCATCCTCAACCCGTACCGGGTGGTCGCCGAGCCGATGATCGAGCACTTCCTCGACGAGGACGACCCCGAACGGGCCTGGCGCCGCGAGAAGGCACTGGCGGCGGCGACCCGTCGTCGTCTCGTGCTGGACGTGCTCACGGGCCTGCTGCCGTTCGAGGTCGCGCGTCTGCCCCAGACGCGCATCGTGCTGCTGCGCGCCGTCCGCACGGTCGGTGGCCGCTTCGACGCGCACCCCGGTCTCGTCTTCGAGGCGTTGCGCCGCGACGCGTCCGAGCACCACGAGCACGCCGTCGTCGTCGCGGACTTCCTCGACGAGATGCGCGAGCGCATGTCGTTGCTCATCCCCGAGGAGAACCACGACCCGTACAACGAGGTGCGCGACGACCGCCTGACCGTTCTCACCATGGCGGGCCTGAACCTGCCGAAGGACGGCGTCGGCCGCGAGCACTGGACGGACGCGGAGTCGCTCGGCGTCGAGATGCTGAACCTGGCCGCCTGGCTCACCCAGCGCTCGATCTACGAGAAGCCGAAGGACCAGCGCAAGGGCGTCTGGATCGACGAGGCGTTCTTCCTCTCGGAGGTCCCGACCGGTCGCGTGCTGATGAACCGCTTCGCGCGTGACTCGCGAAAGTGGAACGTCCGCGTGCTGCTGTCGTCCCAGATCCCCGCGGACTTCCTGCGGATCCAGGGCTTCGTGGCACTGCTCGACTCGGTCTTCGTCGGGCGTCTCGACGACGACCAGGCGCAGGCAGACGCGTTGCGGTTGCTGAAGGTTCCGATCGGTGCCGGGTACGAGCAGGTCGTCGCCTCGCTCGGCCGCCGGCCCGGTGGCGAGCGCACCGCGACCGAACGCGACCGCGCGCCGCGCCAGTTCATCTTCGGTGACGGTGCCGGTGGTGTGGAACGGATCCGCATCGACTTCAGCGGCCCGCACCTCGAACACCTGCGCAACTCCCTCGACACGACGCCGGACGCCAAGCGCGACAGCGGCGAGCTCGTGAAGACGGACGACGACCACGCGGCGTCCCAGCCGCCCGCCTACGTGCCCGACGAGATCGACGACGAACTGGCGGCGGACATGGAACTCGGACTGACGGAGGAAGAGGCCCACCTGGTGGGCCACGGTGACGGGCCCAACCGCCACCGGGACGGCGCCGCATGACGGCGCTGACGATCGTGCTCGCGATCGCCGCCTTGCTCTGGGCGAGGCGGCGGTTCGCGCTGCGCACGTCAGCGAAGTCCCGTGCGGTCATGATGGTCTCGGCCATCCTGGCTCTGCAGGTGGTGATCGGCGCACCTGCCCACGCGCAGGCCTGTGGCGACCCGCCGAACCCCGAACGTCCCGGCGCGGGCATGGTCGGCGCGCTCGACCCGCCCGTGGGCAACGGCCTGCCGGGCTCGCCGTACCTCGAATACGGCTACGCGGGCATGGTCTGGCACTACTACCAGTCCAGCTGCACCATCCCGAACGCCAGCGCCACGCTCGACACGTGGGCGGGCAACGAGCTCTTCAGCATCGGCAAGAACATCGTCGGTGCGACGAACGCGTTGCACTACACGGTGATGGGCCGCGGTCTGCTGGTGCCGCTGGACGACGCCGTGAAGAACGGCGTGCAGAAGGTCTACGACAACGTCTACCTGCGCTGGTTCGGACTGGTCGCGCTGATACTCGCGATCCTGATGTTCCGCCAGATCTGGACCGGCGACTTCGCCACGATCTCCAAACGCGGGCTCTGGGCGTTGGCGGCCATGTGGCTGGCAACGTCCACTTTGGCCTTGCCGCAGTTCTACAACCTCCTCGACAACACGCTGGTCTCCAAGACATCCGAGATACAGGCGGGGTTCATCGAGGCGCCTGAAGAACAAGGCACACTCCACGTTCTACCAACGAAACTGCACGACGCGGTCGTCTATCAAAGCTGGCTGCGCGGCGCGTTCGGCACGCCGGAAGCACCACAGGCCGCCGAGTACGGCCCGCGCATCCTCAAGGCCCAGGCCTGGACGACGGCGGAGATCGCCGAGCACAAGGACGCGGACCAGGCGGCGCTGACCGCGAAGAAGGCGGAGTGGAAGGCCCTGGAAGGCCAGCTCGGCACCGCGAAGGGCTACTTCGACGGCACCGACGGCAGCCGCACCGGCGCCGGCTTCCTCTCACTGTTGCAGGCCATCGCGTTCTCGCTGTTCCAGCTGTTCGCGAAGGCCGCGGTGCTGCTCGCCCAGCTGCTGCTGCGCATCCTCACGCTCGCTGGGCCGTTGATCGGTCTCGTTGCGTTGCTGCACCACGACTTGCTGCGCAAGGTCGCGCGCGCCGCGGCCGTGACGGTGTTCAACGTGCTGGTGCTCGCGGTTCTCGCGGGTGTGCACGCGCTGCTGCTGCAGGCGATCTTCAACGCGACCGGGCTTTCGTTGCTCACCAGGACACTGCTCGGACTGATGCTGACACTCGTGTGCTTCGTCATCGGCAAACCGTTGCGCCGCATGTGGCAGATGGTCGAGATGTCGGTCGGTTCGGCGGGCAACGTCCTGCCGATGAGCGGCGGCGTCTGGTCGAAGATGATGGGGCGCAAGAAGCAGACCGGTCCCACCCCGCAGGACGAGTTCTGGGATTCCGTGCGGGACAACGAGGTCGACGGCGAGGTGCCGCAGCGCGGTCGCGGCCGGGTGCGCCCGGAGGCGTCCAGCCCGGTCATGGCGACGGCGCAGCGACTCGACCGCGACTCGGTGCCCGGCCAGATCGTCAGCGGCTCCGACGGCTCGGGTGTGCGCGCCGGCGCGTTGCCCGCGGGATCGGGCCCGGCGGCGTTGCCGGTCGGCCGGTCGCGCGTGGTGGACAGCCCACCGGTCACCGATCGGCAGTGGGACCGGGTCGACGACGCGGTGCTCGTGCCGTCGCGGTCAGGCGGCTACCAGGGACCGGTGCAGGAACCTCGCAGGGCTGAGACAGAAGTGGTGGCAGGGCGTCCGGTGCACGTGATCTACCGACCGTCGCGCGGTTTCGAAGTCCGGGACAACAGCTGAGAGGGGGACGTTAGGTGCCGATCCGTACCAACCGCGGCCGTGCCGCGGTCTACCGCAGGCTGTGGGGCTGGCCGCTGCGTTCCCCACGCCACCTGGCGGCGTCGATCATCATCTTCACGGTGGTGGTCATCGCGCTCGGCGTGATCATCCCGAAGGTGATGGACCGCCAGTCGTCGACGCCGACGGCAGGGGGCACCTCTTCTACTTCGGTGCAGCCGAACCAGGTCGGTCAGCTGCCGTCGAGCGGCGCCTCGCTGCCGACCAAGCAGCCGCCGCCGACGAACGCCGCGTCGGCCGCGCCGCCTGCCGCCGACGCCCAGCTGATCGCCGAGCTGTGGGCCGAGAACTGGATCAAGCCGCCGCCGGACAACGACGTGAACAAGTGGCTGGCGCAGCTCCGTCCGTACACGACGGAGGAATTTCTCGCCCAGATGGCGACTATCGACCCGAAGAACGTTCCGGACAAGATCACTCAAAAGGTGGCGGCGAAGCGGTCGACGGTGTCGTCGGCCGACTTCGAGGTGGGAACTGATGTCGGCAAGGTCGTCATCACGTTGATCAAGCTCTCGCCGAGCAACGAGTGGCGGGTCAACGGCTACACGAAGGCGGACTGACCATGCGCTGGATGTTGCTGTTCGGGGCGCTCGGCGCGGTCATCGTGATCGCGGTGGCGACCTCGGGTGTGACGCAGGTGGTCAGCAACTCGACGAACCCCGCGGCGCAGGCCAACTTCCTGCGGGTGGGCTGCAACGCGTCCATCGGCCCGTGGGACGCGGGCGGCGGCGACAAGGGCCGTTACGACGCCTCGCGCCTCAACGACGAGCAGCGCAACATCGTGGCCCGCATCATCTCCATCGGCCAGGAGCGCAAGCTGCCGCCGCTGGCGTGGCAGATCGCGATCCAGGCGGGCATGACCGAGTCGGGCCTGCGCCCGTTGAACTACGGCGACCGCGACTCGCTCGGCATCTTCCAGATGCGCCCGTCGATGGGCTGGGGCACGCCCGCCCAGGTGATCGACCCGCATTACGCGATCAACAAGTTCTACGACGTGCTGCTGAAGGTGCCGGACTGGGAGAACAAGCGCCCCGGTGACTCGGCCCAGGCGGTGGAGCGCTCGGCGTTCCCCGACCGGTACCACAACTGGGAGTCCATGGCGGCGTTCCTGCTCGGTGAGCTGGGCCAGATCAGCGACCCGGCCGGCTGCGGCGCGGGCGCGGGCCAGTTCCTGCTGGCGTCGAACGCGGCGGGCGTCGCGATCCAGTTCACCAAGGAACAGCTGGGCGAGCCGTACCTGTGGGGTGGCAACGGTCCCGACGCCTGGGACTGCTCGGGCATCCTCGTGAAGGCGTTCGCGGCGGCCGGCGTGAAGATCCCGCGCGTGGCGAACGACCAGTACGAGAAGGGCGGCGCTCACCTCCCGGTGCGCGAGGCCCAGGCAGGCGATCTGCTCTTCTGGGCCTACAACACGGCCGACCCCCGCTCGGTGCACCACGTGGGCATGTACCTCGGCAACGACGAGTACATCCACGCCCCCCAGACGGGTGATGTCGTGAAGATCAGCAAGATCAACTGGAATTATCACGAGTTGATGCCGCTGGCCGTCCGGCCGGGCGTGTAGATCGCGGGGAGGCGCTGCATGTTCAACCACGACCCCATCCCGAGGCCTTCCGGACCGCCCGCGTCGAGCACACCAGTGCGTGACTACATGGCGGCCGGTGCTCCCGGAGTCTCCTCCGACTACGTGGTGATCCCACGTGCACTGGCAGAAGCGATGCCTCTGCCGTGGCAGCAGCACCTGACGCACCTGCTGGCGGAGTTCCACCGCACGTACGGGCACCTGAAGTGGCCGATCTACCGGGTGGTGCCGTCCCGCTACGAGAAACTCGCCGATCTCGACGAGGAACAGCTCGCCGAGGTCGGCGCCATCATGGAGATCGACTCCGACGGTTCCCTGGTCTACCGGGACCGCTCCGGGCGTAAGATCGAGAACGCCGAGGACCGCACGGTGCTGGTCTCGTGTTTGGATCCGATCCCGTCGGAGTACGCCAACGCCAACCAGTCCACGCCGCCGAGGGGATTCCCGGCGCCTTTGGGAGGCGAACGCGTATGAGCGACACCAGTGGTTGGTACTACTGCCTGACCCACCAGACCGTCGAGAAGGGCAAGGGCTGCCGCGGCGGCGACCGCATGGGCCCCTACCCCGACGAGGCCACCGCGGCCCGCGCTCTGGAGATCGCCCGCGAAAAGACTCGCGCCGCCGACGAGGCCGAGAAGAAGTGGCGCGGCGACGACGAGGACTGAGCGCCTGAGTCCTTAGTCTGTGCGGGTGGCCTCCCTGGTGATCCGCACTGGTCGTGCTGACGTCGCGTTCGACGGCATCCGCACCGAGTTCTCGCTGCCCTCGTCGTTCCCGCCGGCAGCGCTGGCCGAGGCTGAATCGGCGGTCTCCCGACCTGTGGGGGACCGCCAGGACCTCACCTCGATCCCGCTGGTCACCATCGACCCGCCCGGCGCGAAGGACCTGGATCAGGCGCTTTGCTTGGAACGCACGGCTTCTGGCTTCGTCGTGCACTACGCGATCGCCGACCTCGGTGCCTTCGTCACGCCCGGCGGCGCGCTGGACGAGGAGGTCCGCCGGCGCGGCCAGACCGTCTACCTGCCCGACGGCAACGTGCCGCTGCACCCGACCGTGCTGTCCGAGGGCGCGGCCTCTCTCTTGCCCGGTGTCGTCCGCCCAGCGGTGTTGTGGACGTTCACCTGCTCGGATGAAGGCGTGCCCACGGCCGTTGAGGTGCGCCGGGCACTGGTGCGCTCGCAGGCTCAGTTCGACTACGCGTCGGTGCAGAAGACGTTCGACGAGGGCAACCCGCACCCCTCGGTAGCAGCACTGGCCGAGTTCGGTCCGCTGCGCCGAGCGCTGGCACGCGCGCGGGGCGCCATCGAGCTGCAGCTGCCCGAGCAGGAGATCGAGTCCAACGGCGACGGCTGGAAGCTGGTCACCCGCCCCCGCGCACTCGTGGACTCCTGGAACGCCGAGATCTCGCTGATGACCGGCATGGCGGCAGCGTCGATCATGCTGGAGGCCCAGGTCGGCATCCTGCGCACACTGCCGGACCCGGACGCCTCAGCCGTGTCGGCTCTGCGGAAGTCCGCCGCAGCCCTGAAGGTGCCGTGGCCAGCCGATCTGTCGCCGGGCGCCTTCCTGGCCGACCTGGACGCTTCCACGCCCGAGGCATTGGCGCTGTTCACCGATGCCACGCGGCTGTTGCGCGGCGCGGGCTACACGGCGTTCTCCGGTTCGGTGCCCGAGGTCGTGACGCACGCGGGCGTGGCAGCGCCGTACACACACGTCACCGCCCCTCTCCGCCGCCTCGTCGACCGCTTCGCCACGGAGGTGTGCCTGGCCGTGACGGCCGGCGAGGACCTGCCCGCGTGGCTGTCCGAGGCGTTGCCGCAGCTGCCGTCGCTGATGGGTTCGTCGGACTCGCTGTCCGCGAAGGTGGAGCGGGCGGCGCTGGACCTGGTCGAAGCGTGGGTGCTGGCGGGCAAGGTCGGGCAGGAGTTCGAGGCCGTCGTGCTTCGATCGGGCGACAACGAGGCCGAGGTGTTCATCGCGAACCCGCCGGTGCTGGCCAAGTGCGCGGGCAAGCGTTTGCCGGAAGGTGAGCGGATCCGCGTCCGGCTGGAGGAGGCCGACCCGGTCGAGCGGCGGGTCCGGTTCACGGCGAAGACCTGATCCCGTCCAAGGGACCTGAGCAACCATCCTCGCAAGGTGACCGTCCGCACGCCAGGCGACCCCTTCGCTGGAACAGGCGCCCGCCAACGCAAGCCGACCCGCCCGCCCGGAACCGCCATCAGCCACGCAAGCCAATCCGCCCGCCCGGAACGGGACCACCAGCCCACCCGAACCGACCCACCCGGATCACCCGCACCCCACCATCGAGCGCAAGGTCACGTTCCACAGCCCGCTCCTAGCCGGCCGTGTGAAGATGCACAGGTGACTGAGATTCGTGACCTAACCGTCGGCGTCCTGGGCGGCACCGGAGCACAGGGCAAGGGCCTCGCGATCCGCTGGGCCAAGGCGGGCCTCAAGGTGATCATCGGCTCCCGCAGCGCCGATCGCGCCGAGCTCGCGGCGAAGGAGATCACCGACGTCGCCGGTGGCCAGGTCGAGGGCAAGGACAACGCCGACTGCGCTGCCGACTCCGACATCGTGCTGGTCGCGGTTCCGTGGGACGGTCACGGCGACCTCCTGGCCAGCCTGCGCGACCAGCTCGCGGGCAAGATCGTCATCGACTGCGTGAACCCGCTCGGCTTCGACAAGCAGGGGCCGTTCGCGCTCAAGGTCGACGAGGGCAGCGCGGCCCAGCAGGCCGAGTTGCTGCTGCCGGAGTCCAGGGTCACCGCCGCGTTCCACCACGTGTCCGCCGTGCTGCTCGCCGACCTCACCGTGTCCGAAGTGGACATGGACGTCCTGGTGCTCGGCGACGACCGCGAGGCCACGGACACCGTGCGCGAGCTGGCCGAGCTGGTGCCGGGCTTCCGAGGTGTGTACGGCGGCCGGCTGCGCAACGCCCACCAGGTCGAGGCGTTCACCGCGAACCTCATCGCGGTCAACCGCCGCTACAAGACCCACGCCGGCCTGAAGATCACGGGAGTCTGATGCTCCCCGTCGACGACCTCGGTGAGCCGGTGGTGCTCGACCGGCCGCAACGCGTGGTCAGTCTGGTCCCGTCCATCACCGAGGCCGTCGCGGTCAGCGTCCCCGAAGCCCTGACAGGCGCCACGGACTACTGCACCCATCCGTCCGATTTGGACGTTCCACGGGTCGGCGGCTCGAAGTACCCGGATGTCGACAAGATCCTCGAACTCACCCCGGACCTCGTCATCGCGAACTCCGAGGAGAACCGCGCGGAGGACGTAGACCGGTTGCGTGCCAACGGGATCCAGGTCTGGGTCACCGAGGCCCCAGCCACCGTGCCGATGGCCCTCAAATCCCTCCGCCGACTCTTCGCCACCGCCTGGGACCTAGAACCCGACTGGCTCAAGCAGGCCGAGAACCTGTGGCGCGAAACGAAACCGCAGAAGCTCACCGCGTTGATCCCGGTCTGGCGCCGCCCGTGGGTGGTCGTAGGCCGAGACACGTTCGCCACGGACGTGCTGCGGCGCCTCGGAGTCGAGAACGTCTACGCATCGCACGAAGAGCGCTACCCGCGCCCAAGTCTCGAAGAACTGAACGACCGCCGCCCAGATCTGGTGATCCTGCCCGACGAGCCGTACGTCTTCACCCACGACGACGGTCCGGAGAGCTTTCCCGGCCTGCCGTACGTGCTGGTCAACGGTCGGCACCTGACCTGGTACGGCCCTTCCCTCACAGAAGCGCGCACCAGCCTCGAACGAGCGCTGAACTACGGCCACGGTTGACAACCACAGGTGGATTCGCGCACCGGCGAGCACTGCCAGGATCCACGGCCATGGGGAAACTAGCCGCGATCATCGCGACCGCCGCAGCCGTCACCGCACTGACCGCTGTCCCGGCCCAGGCCGAACCGGTCGTCGTCTACCAGCTGTCCGGCACCAACCGCTGCCTCGCCGACACCGGCACCGACGTCGTGCTGAAGTTCTGCAACCGGGCCTCGAACGAGCAGCGGTGGATCGTGCCGGTGAGCGACGCCGACTGGCCGCACAACATCGCCACCCGCAAGTGTCTCGCCGCGAGCAGCACCGGCGAAGTACGAGGTCAAACCTGCAGCACCAGCAGCACCCAGCGCTGGCGCCGCGTCCCGCCCACCGGCACGTCCTTCCAGTTCCGCAACCTCGGCACCAACAAGTGCCTGACCGCCCAGGTCACGGTCGCCGCCTGCACCACGTCCAGCCCGCGCTGGGTCGGCCTCCGCTAACGGAACCGATCCGTCGCCGACAGCAGTGCAGCGAGAATGCCGGGTTCGTCGTAGGCGTGCCCGGCATCCGGCACCAGCACCAGTTCCGACCCCGGCCAGGCCTTGTGCAGGTCCCAGGCCGACACCGCGGGCGTGGCGGCGTCGTACCGCCCCTGCACGATCACGCCGGGGATGCCCGCCAGCCGCGAAGCGTCCCGGATGAGCTGCCCCTCCTCGAACCACCCGCCGTGCACGAAGTAGTGGTTCTCGATCCGCGCGAACGCCAGCGCGTAAGAAGGTTCGGCGAACTCCTCCACCAGCTCGGGCCGCGGCAGCAACGTCACCGTCGCGCCCTCCCAGGTGCTCCACGCGACGGCGGCCGGTCCGTGCACGGACGGATCCGGCGAGGCCAGCAACTTCGAGTACAGCTCGACGGGATCACCATCGAGCCCCTCCAGCGGCGCCATGAACTTCTCCCACTGGTCGGGGAAGAGGTTCGCCGCCCCACCGCGGTAGTACCAGTCGATCTCGGACGACCTCAGCGTGAAGATCCCGCGCAGCACCAACTCCGTGACCCGCGAGGGATGCGTCTCCGCGTAGGCCAGCGCCAGCGTCGAACCCCATGAGCCGCCGAACACCTGCCACCGCTCAACACCGAGAAACGAGCGCAGCCGTTCGATGTCGGAAACCAGGTGCCAGGTCGTGTTCGACGCCAGATCAGCGGTCGAGGAGGCGTGCGGAGTGGAGCGTCCGCACCCGCGCTGGTCGAACAGCACGATGCGGTAGGCGGACGGGTCGAACAGGCGCCGGTGCGACGGTGAGCAGCCACCACCGGGGCCGCCGTGCAGGAAGACGACGGGCTTGCCGGCCGGGTTGCCGCACTCCTCCCAGTACACGAGGTTGCCGTCGCCGGTGTCCAGGTGGCCTGACGCGTGAGGCTCGATCTCCGGGTACATGGGCCTATCGTCGAACACATGGCGCAGTTCACGAAGGAGACCTCCACCACGGGGGCGTTCGTCAGGCAGCCCAACCGCTTCACCGCCCGGCCCGAGCCCGAACAGGGCCGCTACCGGCTCGTCGTCAGCCTCGCCTGCCCGTGGGCGCACCGCGCGGTCATCGTCCGCAAGCTGCTCAAGCTCGAAGACGCCATCTCACTGGCGGTCGTCGATCCCATCCGGGACGAGAAGGGCTGGCGCTTCCCGGAGACCGACCCGGTCCTCGACATCGACTTCCTCGAACAGGCCTACAAGAAGGCCGACCCGGACTACGAGGGGCGCGTCACCGTGCCGTCCATCGTCGACACCACGACCGGCGCGGTCGTCACCAACGACTACCCGCAGATCACCCTGGACTTCAGCCTGCGCTGGCGCCCGGAGAGCACGCTCTACCCGGAGCACCTCAGGCAAGAGATCGACGCCTGGATCGAGCCGATCTTCCACAACGTCAACAACGGCGTCTACAAGGCCGGTTTCGCCACGTCACAGGAGGCCTACGAGCAGGCGTACACGAACCTGTTCGCCGAGCTCGACCGGATCGAAGACCACCTCGAAACCCGGAGCTACCTCGTCGGCGAGCAGCTCACCGAGGTCGACATCAGGCTCTGGACCACGCTGGTCAGGTTCGACGCGGTCTACCACGGTCATTTCAAGTGCAACAGGAACAAGCTGACCGAGATGCCGAACCTGTGGGCGTACGCGAAGCGCCTCTACGCCCAGTTCGGGGACACGGTCGACTGGGACCACATCAAGCGCCACTACTACGTGACGCACCGCCAGATCAATCCGACCGGCATCGTGCCGGAGGGTCCAGACCCGGAGGTCTGGACCCGCCAGTAGATCAACTCAGTGGAAGGTGTGCTCGGGACCGGGGAACTGGTGCCCGCGCACCTCGTTGGCGAACTCCGTCGCCGCGCCCAGCATGATGTTGCCGATGTCCGCGTAGCGCTTGACGAAGCGAGGCGCCTTGCCGCGGTTCAGGCCCATCATGTCCTGCCACACCAGCACCTGGGCGTCGGTGTCCGGGCCGGCGCCGATGCCCACGGTCGGGATGACCAGGTCGTGCGTGATCTGCTTCGCGACCTCGGCGGTCACCATCTCCAGCACGACCGCGAACGCGCCGGCTTCCTGCACGGCGATCGCGTCCTGGAGCACCACGTCGTGGTTCTCGTGGCGGCCCTGCACGCGGTAGCCGCCCAGCTGGTGCTCGGACTGCGGGGTGAAGCCGATGTGCGCCATGACCGGGATGCCGGCGGCCGTGATCGCGCGGATGTGCGGCGCGAAGTGGGCGCCACCCTCCAGCTTGACCGCGTGCGCCCGGCCTTCCTTCATGAACCGCACCGCGGTCGCCACGGCCTGCTCGACCGACACCTGGTAGGAACCGAACGGCAGGTCAGCGACCACGAGAGAACGCTTGACCGAACGCGATACCGCGCCTACGAGCGGCACCAGCTCGTCCACCGTGACCGGCAGCGACGTGTCGTAGCCGTAGACGGTGTTCGAGGCGGAGTCGCCGACCAGCAGAACGGGGATGCCGGCCTCGTCGAAGATCGAGGCGGTGAACGTGTCGTACGCCGTGAGCATGGGCCACGGCTCGCCGCGTTCCTTCATCTCACGCAGGTGGTGAACGCGAACCCTCTTGGCGGGGGCCTTCTGACCCGCTCCGTTGCCGTAGGGCGCGGAAACTTCGGCAGTGGTCATCGTCGACCGGTCCTTTCCTCGAGGCCCACGTAGGTGGGTCCCCGGGCGCTTTGTGCACGGTTGCCGAACACCAGAGTGACACCGTCAGCCGGAAACAGGGATGCAGATGCGGTTACCGTCACACGCACGATGCGCTCAGCGGTCGGTCCGACCCCTGAGGATCTCGCGCACGGCCATGACCACGGCGTCCGGCCGGTCCATCTGGATCATGTGACGACTGCCGGGCACCGGCACGTTGCGCCCCCACGGCACGAGGGCGGCCAACGACTCGTGCTCCGGCCACACCTTCCGCCCGGCCGTGAGCACCAGAAACGGCACTTCGGGCAGCTCACGACGCCTGCGCAGCCGTTCCAGCGTCGCCACCTGGCCGGGGTACGACGCGAGCTCGGCCAGCACCGCCCGCCCCACGCCAGGTCTGCGGTAGACCATCTCGACCAGGTCGGCGGGCGCCGGATCGGTCACGCCCAGTGTCGACACCGCCGTCAGCAGGTTCCGCAACGCGTGGCCGTACCTGCGCGTGATGCGTGAGCCGAGCCAACGGCTGCCGAACGCCCGCATCCCCTGCGCGAGGACTGCGGACATGTCGAACGGCGCTCCCGAGCCCGGCGTCTCGGTGTCCGGATCGAGCAGCACGAGACCGTCCACACGGGTCGGTCGCAGTCGTGCATAGGCCTCGACGTGCATCGATGCCATCGAATGTCCGACCAGGACCGCGCGCGGGATCCCGCGCATCACCGCGTCGAGCACCGCCACCTCGCGCGCCAGCGACGGCCCGCGCCGCGCGGGACCGCTCATCCCGAGGCCCGGCCGGTCGAACACGATCACCCGAGCGAGTGGTTCCAGCAGCCGCACGGTCCGGTCCCAGTCGAACCAGGCGCCGCCCAGACCCGAGCTGAGGACCACAACGGGCTGGTCAACACGCCCGGAGGACGCCACGTGCACCCGTCCGGCCGAAGAGGGAATCATGGCGGTCATCGGCCGACCTCGGGAGTTGATGTGGCACCGGCGTGGAAGTGGAAGACCGCGGGCGCGATCGCGACGGTAGTGCAGCTGGCCGGGGTGATGTCGCTGCTGCGGGTCATCCTCCCGGAGGACAGCTGGTTCACCGACGTCGCGGACGGGGTCGGGTACTTCTTCGGCCTGCCGATCGACGGCAACCTCTTCATCGCCATGGTGTTCTTCGTGCTGGGCGCCGCGCTGCGCAGGCACAAGCGAGCAGCGCTGTGGGCGCTGCTGGCGTTCCAGGTCGTCGGCCTGGCGCTGGTCGGCTTCATCATGGTCATTTTGGCTGTCGCGCCTGAAGAAGTCCTGGAAGCCGGCGAGGAACCGCACTGGGTGTTTCTCGGCGTGGGCGTCGGTACGTCACTGCTGTTCGTGGTGCTGCTGTGGATCGTGCGGGAGGCGTTCCCCGCCCGGCTGGCCCGCGGGGCGTGGCGGCGCGCGCTGGTGTCGTTCGTGCTGGGAATGGTCGGGCTGGTGCTTCTCGGCTGGGCGCTCACCGAGGTCTTCCCCGGCAAACTCGTCGAGCAGCTCGACAAGCTGGCGTGGGCGGCGAACCAGGCCACGGGTGAGGTCGTGCGGCTGGGCCGGCTCGACATCCCCGAAGGTCCGCAGTGGCTGAGCGTGGTGCTCGGTCTGGGCGGCACTCTCGTTGCAATCCGCGGCCTCTACGTCTTCTTCCGCGGTGTCCGCACGCAGAACATGATCACGCCGGACCAGGAGCTGGACGTGCGCCGGCTGCTGGCGGCCGACGGCGAGCCGGACTCGCTGGGCTACTTCGCTACTCGCCGCGACAAGAGCGTGGTGTTCGCGGCCTCCGGACGTGCGGCTTTGACGTACCGGGTGATCGGTGGCGTGACGCTGGCGTCGGCCGACCCGATCGGCGACGAGGAGGCGTGGCCGGAAGCCGTGCTGGCCTGGCTGTCCGAGGCGCGCACGTACGGCTGGATGCCGGGAGTGCTGGGCGCGTCCGAACGCGGGGCGCAGGTCTACGCCGATGCCGGGCTGAAGGCGTTGGAGATCGGTGACGAGGCTGTGCTGGACGTGCGGGAGTTCAACCTCGCCGGTCCGGAACGGCGTGGGTTGCGCCAGGCGGTGTCGCGGGTCGAACGTGCCGGGTACACCACTCGAGTGCGCCGGCACAGCGAGATCGCACCGGACGAGATGTCGTCCATTTTGGACCTCGCGGAGGCGTGGCGTGGTGCCGAGACCGAGCGCGGTTTCTCGATGGCGTTGGGGCGCCTGGGAGATCCGAGTGACGGCCGCTGTGTGATGGTCGAGTCCTACGACGCGTCGGGTGCTCTCCGCGGGCTGCTGTCGTTCGTGCCCTGGGGTCGCCGCGGTGTGTCCCTGGACCTGATGCGGCGCGACCGGACTGCGGAGAACGGCCTGAACGAGTACATGGTCGCGCAGCTCGCGGCGGCCGCCGGACACCTTGGCGTGCAACGGATCTCGTTGAACTTCGCGATGTTCCGCGCGGTCTTCGAGGAGGGCGAGAAGATCGGCGCGGGCCCGGTGCTTCGGGCGTGGCGGCGGGTGCTGTCGCTGGCGTCGCGGTTCTTCCAACTGGAGTCGCTGTACCGGTCGAACGCCAAGTACCTGCCGGACTGGGAGCCGCGGTTCCTCTGCTATCAGCGCTCCCGGTCGTTGCCGCAGGTCAGCATCGCCGCCGGGGTCGCTGAGGGCTTCGTGCCGTCGCTGCGGTCGCTGCGCAAGCGGGCGTTGCAGAAGACCGACGTGAGCGCCGAGTTCGCTTTGAAGGTCGCGGAGATCGACGCGATCCGGGTGGAACCGAAGCCGGTGCGGCGGCCGGAACAGGTCCGGGTGCGGATCGCGAAGGTGGAACGGCTGGTGGCCGCAGGCGTCGACCCGTACCCGGTGGGCTTTGCTCGCACGGATCTCCTTGCGGCGGCTCGGGAACGGTTCGGCGAGGACGTCTCGGTCACCGGACGCGTGGTGGCGCTGCGGGAGATGGGCAAGCTGTGCTTCGCGCGCCTGCGGGACTTCAGCGGTGAGATCCAGCTGATGCTGTCGTTCGAGTCTCTCGGCGATGCTCTGGCGTTGTGGAAGTCGGACGTCGATCTCGGAGATCACGTCGGGGTGACCGGGCAGGTGATCAAGTCGGACCACGGCGAGATCTCCGTGCTGGCCACCTCGTGGACGATGACCGCGAAGTGCCTGCACCCGTTGCCGGACAAGCGGAAGGGCTTCACCGACCCGGAGGCCCGCGTCCGGCAGCGCTACCTGGACCTCGTGGTGAACCAGGACTCGGCGTCGTTGCTGAAGCTGCGCAGCGACGTCATCCGCAGCGTGCGCGAGTTCCTGCACTCACGCGAGTACCTCGAAGTCGAGACCCCGATGCTGCAGGCGGTGCACGGCGGCGCGAACGCCCGGCCGTTCGTCACCCACATCAACGCCTACGACATGCGCATGTACCTGCGGATCGCGCCGGAGCTGTACCTGAAGCGGCTGTGCGTCGCGGGCGTGGACCGGGTGTTCGAGCTGAACCGCAACTTCCGCAACGAGGGCGCCGACGCCACGCACAACCCCGAGTTCACGATGCTGGAGGCCTACCAGTCCTATGCGGACTACCGGGTCATGCTGGATTTGGTGCGGTCGTTGATCCAGCACGCGGCACGTGAGGCGTTCGGTGCCGAGGTGGCGGTGCGGCCGGAGGGGGAGTTCGACATCTCCGGGGAGTGGCCGGTGGTTCCGGTCTACACGGCCGTTTCCTCGGCGTTGGACGCTGAGGTCACACCTTCCACGTCCGTGCCGGAGCTGCGGTCGTTGTTGGGTGCTCGGGGTGTCGAGATCAACGACGACTGGGACCACGGGCAGTTGGTGCAGGAGGCGTACGACTCGTTCGTGGAGGCTTCGACCGTTGGGCCGACGTTCTACATCGACTTTCCCACCTCGGTGTCGCCGTTGACGCGGCAGCACCGGGTTGATCCGCGGCTGGCTGAGCGGTGGGACCTGGTGGCGTTCGGGGCGGAGATCGGTACGGCCTACTCGGAGCTGACCGATCCGTTGGAGCAGCGGCGGCGGCTTGAGGCGCAGTCGTTGAAGGCGGCGTCTGGGGACGTTGAGGCGATGGAGCTGGACGAGGATTTCCTGCGGGCGTTGGAGCACGGGATGCCGCCGACCGGTGGGCTCGGGATGGGGGTCGACCGGTTGCTGATGATGCTCACCGGGACGTCGATTCGGCAGACCGTGCTCTTTCCGTTCGTGCGTCCTCAGTGATCCAGGTAGGCCAGGACTGCTTGGACGCGGCGGTCTCCGGAGCCGTCCTCGCTGTTGAGACCGAGTTTGAGGAAGACGTTGCCGATGTGTTTGTGGACGGCTCCTGGGCTGATGACCAGGCGGTCGCCGATGGCTGCGTTGGACAGGCCTTCTGCCATCAGGCCGAGGACTTCGCGTTCTCTCGGTGAGAGGACGCTCAGCGCGTCGTCTGTTCGGCGGCGGACCAGGAGTTGGGAGACGACCTCGGGGTCCAGGGCTGTGCCGCCTGCTGCTACGCGGTGCAGTGAGTCGAGGAAGTCCGCGACTTTGCCTACGCGTTCCTTGAGGAGGTAGCCGACGCCGCCGTTCGTGCCGGCCAGGAGTTCGTGGGCGTAGCTCTGCTCGACCCACGCTGACAGGACCAGCACGGCCAGTTTTGGGTGTCTGCGGCGGGCTTCTACGGCTGCTTTCAAGCCTTCGTCGGTGAACGTCGGTGGCATTCGGACGTCGACCACGGCGATGTCTGGCTGGTGCTCGGCGACTGCGGTCAGGAAGTCGTCCGGGTTGTCGGTCGCCGCCGCCACTTCGAGGCCCTCGTTGCGCAGCAACAACGTCAGGCCCTCGCGGAGGAGGGCGTCGTCTTCGGCGATCACGATGCGCATGGTCACTTTCCCAGTGGTAGCACGACGGTGAGGACGGTTGGGCCGCCCTCGGGACTGTTGACGGTGGCGGTGCCGTCCAGCGCCGCGACTCTGCCCCTGATGCCTTCCAAGCCTGTGCCTTGTTTTTCGTCTGCGCCGCCCTTGCCGTCGTCGTGGACCAGAACTGTCAGCTGGTCGGTGTTGATGGCGAGGCTGACCCACGCGTGCTTGGCGCCGCTGTGCTTTGCCACGTTCGTCAGCGCCTCGGCCACCGCGAAGTAGGCCGCTGCCTCTACCGCTGCTGGGAGTCGGCCCAGGTGGTCGGCTTGGAGGAGGCACGGGACCGGGCACCGCGCCGCCAGCGCTTGGATCGCGCCGTCCAGGCCCAGGTCTTCCAGTACGGGTGGGTGGATGCTGCGGACTACGTTGCGGAGTTCTTCCAGGGCGTCGCCTGCTGCGTCTTGTGCTCGGAGCAGGGCTTGTAGGGCGTTGTCCGGGTTTTGTTTGAGGGTTCGTTCTGCGATGCCCAGCATCATGACGACGCCTACCAGCTTGTTCTGGGTGCCGTCGTGCAGGTTTCGTTCGATTCTGCGTAGTTCGGCGCCGTGGGCCTGGAGGGCGGCGGCGCGGGTTGCTACTACCTCGGCCAGGCGCTTTTCCAGGGAGGCTCGTGGCGGGGCCAGCAACGACTTCGCCCACTTTGCGTCCAGGTCGGCCAGGCGTGGGAGTTGGGTCAGGATCAGGGTTAGGACGATCGCGATCGGCACGCTCAGGAAGGCCGTTGGCCAGGAGTCGACGCGTACGCCGAAGGAGTTTTCGATTCCGTCTGGTACTGCCCACCAGGTGAGTACTACGAAGGGCTGCTGGATCAGTGAGCCTGGGACGCCGATGGCGATTGCTCCGAAGAGGGTGCCGACCAGGGCGTGGGTGATCAGCCATCTGCCGTCTCGGCGGCTGGCTGGGTCGGTCAGCACTCGTTGGGCTTGGTGCAGCCAGGGGCCGTCTAGCGGTTCTGGTGAGGGCAGAGTGGTGCCGGCGTAGCGCGCTAGGCGTTGGCGGTCGAAGTCCACGATTCGGCGGATGAGCGGGGCTGTGATCGGGAGGAGCGGGAGGATCACTACGGACAGCAGCAGCACGCCTAGCGCCAGCCATGATGCGATGGCTGTTAGCAGGCCGGTCGCCAGGTAGAGGAGTGCTGCGCCGATCCGTTTCATGGGTGGAAACGTAGCTGGTGGGGGTGGGTGGCGCGGTGGAGCAGGCTCTACTTCGTTGTGGCGCGCGCCGGTTGCGTAGGTCGTCCCCCTGGTGCGTTGGCGGGTTCCTGTTTGTTGTCCGTAGGTGGTTGCGTTGCGTGCTTATGCGCGGTTGCGTTCTGGGGCGCCGCCCCAGACCCCGCCAATCTGATCAAAGACCGGCCAGCGCCGCGGGCGGGTTGATGGCACGCCTGTTGCTCAGGGCGACTGTCTGTTGCTTGGTTTGGTTGCGGTGACGGGACCACCCCACCCGGCCCGTACGGGAAGAACGGCTCGCCTTCGGCATCGCATAAGANTGCGTTCTGGGGCGCCGCCCCAGACCCCGCCAATCTGATCAAAGACCGGCCAGCGCCGCGGGCGGGTTGATGGCACGCCTGTTGCTCAGGGCGACTGTCTGTTGCTTGGTTTGGTTGCGGTGACGGGACCACCCCACCCGGCCCGTACGGGAAGAACGGCTCGCCTTCGGCATCGCATAAGAGCAGTGGGCTCACCCGGCCCGTTCGGGAAAGACGGCTCGCCTTCGGCTTCGCTGCACTGTCAGACCCCGTCGGTACGTTGGGTCGCGGGGGATCCAAATTCACGGGGGACCCCTGCGCGAGCATGCCGTTAGCCCTCGCGCCAGCCGTTCGTGATCGGCAGGCGGCGGTCCCTTCCGAACGCCTTGATCGAGATCTTCGTGCCCGGCGGGTACTGGCGGCGCTTGTACTCGGCCTTGTCCACCATTCGCAGGACGCGGTCGACCAAGGCGGGGTCGAAGCCCGCCGCGATCAGGTCGTCGTGGCCCCGGTCGCCGTCCACGTAGAGGGTGAGCAAGGAGTCCAGCAGGTCGTAGTCGGGTAGTGAGTCGGTGTCGACCTGGCCGGGGCGCAGTTCTGCCGAAGGGGGCTTGGTGATCGAGTTCTCCGGGATCGGAGGCACCTCGCCGCGCTTCTCGGCTTCGGTGTTGCGCCAGCGGGCGAGGCTGAAGACCAGGGTCTTGAAGACGTCCTTGATCGGGGCGTAGCCGCCTACCGCGTCGCCGTAGATCGTGGAGTAGCCGACTGCCAGCTCGGACTTGTTGCCGGTCGCCAGGACCAGGTGGCCGTGCTGGTTGGAGAGGCCCATCAGGAGCATGCCTCGGCAGCGGGCCTGGATGTTCTCCTCGGCCAGGCCGGTCAGCTTCAGCTGGTCCACGTAGACGGAGACCATGTCGCCGATTGGTTCGGTGGTGAAGTGCAGGCCTGTGCGCTGGGCCAGGTCGTAGGCGTCCGACTTGGAGTGGTCGGAAGAGTAGGAGGAAGGCATCGAGATGCCGTGGACCGAGTCGGCGCCCAGGGCGTCCACGGCTAGCGCGGCCACGACGGCCGAGTCGATGCCGCCCGAGAGGCCGAACACGACGGAGCGGAAGCCGTTCTTGTGGACGTAGTCGCGCAGGCCGGTGACCAGGGCGTGCCACACCTCGGCCTCGTCGGAGAGCGGTTCGAACACGCGCGGGGCGGGTAGCGGTTCGTAGGCCGGGATCGCGTCTGAGATGAAGACGCGGCGGACGTAGAAGTCGCCGATTTGGCCCTGTTCGTACTCGCGGCCGCCGGGGAGGTCGAAGTCGACCAGCATGAGGTGCTCCACGAACTGCGGTGCGCGGCCGATCAGGTGGCCGTCGGGGCTGACGACCAGTGAGTCGCCGTCGAAGACCAGTTCGTCCTGGCCGCCGACCAGGTTGCAGTAGGCCAGGGGCGCGCCTGCCTCGGCTGCGCGGCGGATCACCAGAGGGAGGCGCTGGTCGTCCTTGTTGCGTTCGTAGGGGGAGGCGTTCGGGGAGACGACCAGGTCCACGCCGGCGTCACCCAGTGCTGAGGTCGGGCCGTGGTCCTGCCACAGGTCTTCGCAGATCGCCATGCCGACTTCGACGCCGTTGATTCGGACGATGTCGAGGGACGAGCCGGGCTTGAAGTAGCGCCGCTCGTCGAACACGCCGTAGTTCGGGAGGTGGTGCTTGCACTGCCTGGCCACGACACGCCCGCCGTGCAGGACTGCGGCGGCGTTGCGGGGGCCCACCGAGTCGTGTTCCAGGTAGCCGACGAACGTGGCGATGTCGCCCAGGCCGGCTTCTTCCAAAGTTCGTGCCAGCGACTCCAGCGCTTCGGCTGAGGCGCGGGCGAACGACGTGCGGATTGCCAGGTCCTCTACCGGGTAGCCGGTCAGCACCATCTCCGGGAACACGACGAGGTGCGCGCCGCCTTCGCGGGCCTTGCGCGTCCAGTCCACTACCAACGACGCGTTGCCGGAAAGGTCGCCAACAGTGGCGTTGACCTGGGCGAGCGCGATGCGAAGCTGCGGCATGCCCTCATCATCTCCCATACCATCGAGTCGTGGTCCGTCTCTTGAGCGTGTTGCTCGTCATTCCGCTGCTCGCGTCCTGCACGACGATCATCGAGGGGGCGGCCAAGCCCGGCGTGAGCTTGGAAAAGCCTGGTCCGGCCGGGACGGTCCCGGCGGGACTGGAGAAGTTCTACGGGCAGCAGCTCGCCTGGCAGGAGTGCTCGTCGTTCGCCACGACCGGGTCCAGCAAGGACGCGTACGGGAGCAAGCGCGACGTCGAGTGCACGCGGCTGCAAGTGCCGCTCGATTACGCGAAGCCCGATGCGGACACGATCACCATCGGCGTGCTGCGGTGGAAGGCCACCGGGCAGAAGATCGGCTCGTTGCTGATCAACCCGGGCGGGCCCGGCGCGTCCGGCATGGCGGCGGCGGCGAGCATGGTCGGGGAGTACCGCAAGAGCGAGCTCGGGGGTCGGTTCGACCTCATCGGGTTCGACCCGCGGGGCATCGGCGCGAGCGAACCGGCCGTGCGGTGCCTCACCGGACCGGAGCGCGATGCCGACCGTTTGGACCTCGACCTCGACACCA
This sequence comes from Lentzea alba, assembly GCF_047445655.1. Lineage (GTDB taxonomy): Bacteria > Actinomycetota > Actinomycetes > Mycobacteriales > Pseudonocardiaceae > Lentzea > Lentzea alba_A. The sequence continues at coordinate 10,044 of NZ_JAJAEG010000048.1, read as the reverse complement.
GTCCGGCCGGAATAGCCCAAACGGAGCAAGAGAACAAGGCGTATGCCGAGAAGTGCTCCGCCGGGACAAAATTCGGGGCATCAATGCTCGCCAACATGGGCACGCGGGACGTAGTTAAGGACATGGATGTCCTTCGTTCCGCGCTCGGCGACGCCAAGCTGAGCTACGTCGGCTACTCCTATGGCACCCGCATAGGTACGGAGTACGCCGAGACCTTCCCCCAGAACGTGCGCGCACTGATCCTCGACGGCGCCGTCGATCCGGCCCAGGACCAGGGACAATCGACCGTCGCGCAGGCCAGAGGCTTCCAGCGGTCCTTCGACGAGTTCGCGAAGTGGTGCCGTGAGAAGGGCGACTGCGCGCTCGGTGACGACGCCAACGCGAGCTTCCGCCAGCTCACCCTGCCGTTGATCGAGAAACCGGTCGCCGTCGGCAACCGCAAGCTGTCCTACAACGACGCGATCACCGCCACGATCCAGGCGCTGTACTCCGAGCAGCTGTGGCCGCTCCTGCAGCAGGGCCTTGAGGAGCTCAAGGCCGGCAAGGGCACGATGCTGCTGCGGCTGGCCGACATCTACCTCGACCGCGACGAGCAGGGCAACTACTCGACGATCACCGACGCGTTCAACGCCGTGCACTGCGTTGACGACGCACGCGTGACGGACAAGAACGCGATGGTGGAGGTCGCCAAGCAGTACAAGGCGGCCGCGCCGTTCCTCGACGACGGCAACCCGCCAGGTGCGGCACTCGACGCGTGCGCGTTCTGGCCCGTCCCGGTCACCGGTCGCACCGGTGTGCCCAAGGCCGATGGCATCCCGCCGCTGCTGGTGATCTCCACGACCGGTGACCCCGCCACGCCGTACGAGGCGGGCGTGAACCTCGCCAAGCAGCTCAACTCGCGGCTGCTCACGTTCGAGGGCGAGCAGCACACGGTCTTCCTCCAGGGCGTGCAGTGCGTGGACGCGGCCGGCGTGAAGTACCTGATCGACCAGACCCTGCCCGCCGACGGAACCCGGTGCGCCTCATGACGAAGCGGCGATCCCGAATCACCGCAGCCGTGTTCGCCTTGATCGTCTTGCTCGGCACGTCCACGTCCTACGCGCGCATCGACGGCACGCCGGTCGCAGGGCGCAAGGGCATCGATCGCTTCTACTCGCAGGTGTTGTCGTGGGGTGCGTGCCAGCCCTACGCGACCGACGCGAAGAGCAAGGGGCTGTACGAGCGCGAGGGCATCCAATGTGCGCGACTGCAGGTACCGCTCGACTACGAGAAGCCGGACGCGGGGACGATCACGGTCGGACTGTTGCGCAGGCCCGCTGCTGAAGAAGGGCGACGGGTCGGCTCCCTGGTGGTGAACCCCGGCGGTCCGGGTGGTTCGGGCATGGCGCACGTCGCGAACATGCAGCCGAACAACCCGGTCGGCAAGCGGTTCGACGTCGTGGGCTTCGACCCGCGCGGCGTGGGGGCGAGCCAGCCCCGCGTGCAGTGCCTCACCGATGCGGAACGGGACGCGCAACGGTTGAGGCCCAAGGGTGAGAGCGCGAGCCAGACCGAGCAGGAGAACAAGTTCTTCGTCGACAGATGTGCTGAACGCAGTGGTCTCGACCTGCTGCGCAACGTCGGCACGCGGGACGTCGCACGGGATGTGGACGTGCTGCGCGCCGCGTTGGGCGAGAAGAAGCTGACCTACCTCGGCTACTCCTACGGCACGCGCATCGGCACGTTGTACGCCGAGATGTATCCGAAGAACGTGCGCGCGATGGTGCTCGACGGCGCGGTCGCGGTCGACGGTGACAAGGTGGACGCGGCGGCCCGGCAGGCACAGGGCTTCGAGCAGGCCTTCCAGCGGTTCGCGGGTTGGTGCGCGCAGCGGGACTGTCCTATCGGGAGGGACACGGCCAGCGCGGAGTCGAACTTCCGGCAGATGATCGAGCCGCTGAAGAAGACACCGCTGCAGGTCGGCGAGCGCAAGCTGTCCCACTCGGACGCGAACACCGCGATCATCCAGGCGATGTACACGGACCGCCTGTGGGAGACGGCGTTGAAGGGCCTGCAGGAACTGCGGCAGAACAAGGGCAACACCCTGCTGCAGCTCGCCGACCAGTACCTCGGCCGGGCCCAGGACGGCTCCTACTCGCGCATCCAGGACGCGTTCGTCGCGATCCGCTGCGTCGACGAACCGCCGATCAAGGACCGCGCCACGCTGGAGTCCAACCGTCGGAGGCTGTTGGAGATCCTGGGCAACGACACCGTGCCCACCGACGAGACCGCGCTCGGTCCGTGCGCGTTCTGGCCGGCCCCGCACACGTCGGAACCGCATCCGCCGAACGTCAACGGGCTGCCGCAGGTGCTGGTGGTCTCCACGACCGGTGACCCGGCGACGCCCTATCAGTCCGGCGTGGACCTGGCGGCTGCGTTGGGCGCGCGTTTGCTGACGTACAACGGAAACCAGCACACGGCGTTCCTGGCCGGTATCGGCTGCGTGGACGGCGTGGGCACGAACTACTTGGTGGACCTGAGACTGCCGGAGACCGATTCGGTCTGCTGACGCGTTCCGGGCAGGAGGACCGAGCCCAGCGCTCCGAGCGCGCAAATCACCGCCGTGATCAGGAAGATCTCGTGGTACTCGGTGAGCAGCGCCTCGGTGAGCCCGCGCTGGTACTCGGCCAGCTGCCGTTCGAACTCGGCTTTCTCGACCCCGAACGGCAGCGGGGTGTTCAGGTCTGCCGTGAGCTCGCGGAACCGGTGGAGTCCCCACGCGGACAACGCCGCCACGCCCACGAGCATGCCCGTCATGCGCGCCACGACGACGAACGCCGACGCCACGCCGTGCCTGATCGGAGGCACCACCCGCAGCACAGCACCGGACAACGGCGCGATGACCAGCCCGAGCCCGAAACCGGCGATGGCCAGGTCGCGCGTGAGCACCCAACCGGACACGTCGGCCGGCCACTGCGCGATGAACACGTACGACACCGCTGCGATCGCCAGGCCGCTGAACGACACCCAGCGGTCGCCCAGCCGTGACGCGAGGAATCCACCCAGGACAGCGCCGACCGGCAACGCGATCAGGAACCGGGTCAGCAGGGTCGCTGCGGCGGCGGAATCCCTGCGCAACACGGTCTGCGCGAACAACTCCACGTCCACCAACGTGACCATCAACGCCGCACCGGCCGCGAGAGAGACACCGAGCACGGCCCAGAACGGCCGCCACTGCACACCCTCGGGGTCGATGAGCCGCACAGCAGCACGGCGTTCCCACACGAAGAACGCCACGAGAACAACGAACGCGCCGACGAGCACCGGCCAGCCCCACGACGGCAGCACCGACTCGGCGGGCTTGGGGTTGTAGAGCGCGACCACCAGCAACGACAACGCCACCGCGAGCAGCACGCCACCCACGACGTCGATCCGAACAGGACGCCGTGTGTTCGGCACGGTCCGTTGCACGATCACCATCGCGATGACCGCCAACGGCACGTTGACCCAGAACACCCACCGCCAGCTCTGCGGCTCCCACGCCTCGAACAACGGCAACGCGTTGAACAGCGTCGCAACGCCGATGCCGTACAGCGTGCCGAGGACCGACCCCAACTCTTGCGCGGCACCAACGGCACCGAGAGCCGACGACCGCCGGTGCTCTTCCCACAGGTCAGCGACGAGAGCCATCGTGACCGGCAGCAACGCACCGCCCGCGAGGCCCTGCACGACCCGGCCCACGACGAGAAGTGGCACGTCAGCGGCCAGCGCCGTGATCACCGAGCCGATCAGGAACCCGAGCAGTGACACCTGCAGCACGAACCGCCGCCCGAGCCGGTCCGACAGCTGCCCGAGCAACGGCATGCCCGCCACGTACCCGAGCAGGTACCCGGTGACGATCGGCGTCGCCTGCTCCAGCTCGTTCACCGCGATGCCGAGGTCGCGCACCATGTCCGTGAGGACACCGACGACGACGTACGCGTCGAGCGCCCCCAGCAGCACGGCCGCGCCGGACGCGGCGAGAGCGACTTTCCGCATTACACCGGGGCCGTGACCGTGACGGGCTTGTCGAAGTCGGTCAGTCCGATGTCGACTTTCTGACCGGTGGGGAGCTCGAACAACGCGCTCTTCAGCTTGTTGTCCTTGTCGAGAGAGAACGTCGCCTTCACGTCCGCGGCGATGCCCGGCACCAACCCGGCGGCCACGTCCTTCGGCACGGTCGCCTCGACCACCGACACGTCACCGGACGACTTCGTCTTGGCGTCCTTCGAGCTGGAGAGGACCTTGGCCACGCCCTTGTCCGGGTTCAGGATCGCGGACGGGTCGTACACGGTGCTCGCGAACGCCGCCGACACGGTGGTGTACCCGCCGGTCGGGCCCTTGAAGTGCAGGTTTCCGCCCGTCAGCACGTACTCGATGGACAGCAGCTGCCCCATGAGCGTCACCTTCGCGGTGCCCTTCGACTCACCGGCGGCGGTGAGATCGCCGTCGGCGTCCTTCACCGGCACGTCCGGGAGCTCGCCGTCCACCTTGATGGTGAAGTGGACCGTCTTGACCGAGCGCATCGACTCCGCCGACTTCGAGAGCAACGTCGCACCATCGGGGAGATCTCCACCGGACGTGCAGCTCGTGAGCAGGGCGAGTGCGCAAACCAACAACCAACGGGCGGACATGCGTTGATCGTAGAGTCCCGGGAGCCCTTAAGCTGCGCCCTATGGACCGCCAGCAGGAGTTCGTGCTCCGCACGCTCGAGGAACGCGACATCCGGTTCGTCCGGCTCTGGTTCACGGACGTCCTGGGCTTCTTGAAGTCCGTGGCGGTCGCACCGGCCGAGCTGGAAGGCGCCTTCAGCGAGGGCATCGGCTTCGACGGCTCGGCGATCGAGGGCTTCGCCCGCGTCTACGAGTCGGACATGGTCGCGAAGCCGGACCCCGCGACGTTCCAGGTGCTGCCGTGGCAGACACCGGACGGCACGAACTACTCGGCGCGCATGTTCTGCGACATCACCATGCCGGACGGCTCCCCGTCGTGGGCCGACCCGCGCCACGTGCTGCGCAGGACCCTGTCGAAGGCGAGCGAGGCCGGGTTCACCTGCTACGTGCACCCGGAGATCGAGTTCTTCCTGCTCAAGGGCCTGCCCGGCGACGGCAGCGAGCCCGAGCCCGCGGACAACGGCGGCTTCTTCGACCAGACCTCGCACGAGACGGCCACGCACTTCCGCCGCCATGCCATCGAGGCGCTGGAGGCGATGGGCATCTCCGTCGAGTTCAGCCACCACGAGGGCGCGCCCGGCCAGCAGGAGATCGACCTGCGCTACGCCGACGCGCTGACCATGGCGGACAACGTCATGACGTTCCGCTACGTGGTGAAGGAGGTCGCGATCACGCAGGGCGTGCGCGCCTCGTTCATGCCCAAGCCGTTCTCCGAGCAGCCGGGTTCGGGCATGCACACGCACTTCTCGCTGTTCGAGGGCGACCGCAACGCCTTCTACGACGAGGAAGACCCGTACCAGCTCAGCGACGTCGGCAAGCAGTTCGTCGCCGGCGTGCTGAAGCACGCGCGCGAGATCTCCGGCGTCACGAACCAGTGGGTGAACTCGTACAAGCGCCTGATCGTCGGCGGTGAAGCGCCCACGGCCGTGTGCTGGGGTCACGCGAACCGGTCCGCGCTTGTCCGTGTGCCGATGTACTCGCCCGGTAAGTCGTCGTCCCGGCGCGTGGAGATCCGTTCGCTCGACTCCGCGTGCAACCCGTACCTGGCGTACTCGGTGATCCTGGCCGCCGGTCTGAAGGGCATCGAGAAGGGCTACGAGCTGCCGCCGCCCGCCGAGGACGACGTGTGGTCGCTGACCGACCGTGAGCGTCGTGCCGCCGGCTACGCGAACCTGCCGCAGAACCTCGGCGAGGCCCTCGCCGAGATGGAGAACTCGGAGCTGCTCCCCGAAGCGCTGGGCGAGCACGTCTACGACTTCTTCCTGCGCAACAAGAGGACGGAGTGGGACGCGTACCGTCGAAGCGTCACCCCGTACGAGTTGCGCTCTCTTCTTCCCGTGCTGTGAGGCCGATACGTTGCTCTCCGTGACAGAGGTACCCGAGTTCCAGCCCGCGATCTGCGCCTGCACGGTCGCGACGGCGGCCGAGCTGCCCGCGGTCAAGGTCCTGTCCAGCTCGTTCCTCGCGGAGCACCCCGAGGGCCGGTTCGTCGCGCTGATCGTCGACGCGCAGCCGGAGCACTCGGGTCCCGGGCTCATCACGCCCGCCGACATCGGGGTGCCCGAGATCGAGCTGCACGTCCTCGCGACCTCGCTGGACGCCGCCGAGCTGAAGGCGGCGATGCTGCCGCGGCTGCTGGAGGCGTTGCTGTCGCAGGGCATGCCCGTGCTCTACCTCGACCCGTGGGTCCAGGTGTTCGGGTCGCTGACCAAGCTCGTGCTGGAGGCGTTGCAGAAGGCTCCGGTGGTGTTGCTGCCGCGCACGTTGCGGGCGCTGCCGGACGACGGGCTGCAGCCGGGGCCGGCCGAGCTGCACGAGCTCGGGGCGTTCGACCCCGGGTTCATCGCGGTCGGCAAGGGGGCCGAGTCCTACCTGCCGTCGCTGGACATGCCGGCGATCGTGCCGCACCACGTGCTGCGTGACGCGCGCCTCGGGTTGTCCGTGTGGAACGTGGCTGACCGGCCGTTGCACCGCACCGAGTCGGGGGCGCTGGCCGTCGTCGGTTCGGACCTTCTGACCGTGCACTTCCGCGGGTTCGACCCGCGTCGTCCGTGGCTGTTGTCCGCCGACTTCGCGGAACGGCCGCGCGTGCTGCTGTCCGAGCACGCCGAGGTCGCTGAGCTGTGCACCGCCTACCGCGCTGAGCTGGTGCGATGCGGGTGGAGCGTGCAGCCCGTGCCGTACCGGTTCGGTGCTCTGATCGACGGGACCGACATCCCGTCCGAGCTGCGTGCCGACTACCGGGCCGCTGAGCCGACGCCGTCACCGGCGTTCGGTGAGGACGGTGGTGGTGGGTTCCTCATGTGGGCGTGTGAGCCGACGGAGAACGGCGGCACGCGGTGGGCGGACGCCGTGTGGCGGGCCGATCCGTTGCTGCAGCAGCAGTTCCCCGCGCCGTTCGGTGCGGACGCGGATGCCTGGCGCGAGTGGTGTGCCGGGGTCGGCGTGGCCTCCGGGCGGTTGCCGGTGCCGGCCGTGCCGCAACCCCGGGAAGAGGGACCGGCGCTGCTCGACCAGCTCGGCGTTTCCGTCGTGGGGTCGGGGCCGCTGTCCGAGCTGATGCTCGCCGCTGCGCGCGCGTCCGGACTGCCGGTGTCCACTTCGGCCAGCTATCCCGTTGTGGTGCGCACTTCTTCTGACGACGAGGTGCCGGACGGGCGGTTCATCGTCGAGGTCGCGTTGGACGCCACTGCTGCGGACGACCGCACGGGCGTGAACGAGCTCTGGCTGTCGTCCGACTTGTCGCGTGCTGCTGCCGAACGCATCGGCGGGCCCATCGTGCGTGTGGTGCCTGTGCCGGTTGTTGATGTCGGCGCGCGTGAGCACGCTTCTGGCGATGTGGTGGTGTTCGCGGCGATCGCGGACCACTCGCTCGATCGGTCCGGCAATGTCCTTGGCGCCGTGTCGGCGTTCTTGAGCGCGTTCCCGGATCGTTCGGACGTCGAGCTGCGGATCGCGGTGTCCGGTGCGTTCGAGCACCCGGAGGCCGCCGAGCGGTTGCGCCTCGCCACTGCCTCTGACCAGCGGATTTCGCTGGTCGAGGACGAGGACGTGTGTCTGACAGCCGACGCCGTGGTGTCGTTGCACCGCGGTGGGGCCGATGACGCGATTGCTCTGCGTCTGGCGTCGTTGGCCGTGCGGGGCGTGCCTCTGGTGGCCTCCGATCACGGTGCCGTTGCCGAGCTGTTCGGCAAGACGGCGGTCCTCGTGCCGTGTCACCAGGGTTCCGAACCTGATGTGCAGGCGGCTTCTCGTTTGCTGCGGTCGTTGGCCGATGACCTGCCCACGGCCGAGGCACTCGGTGCTGCTGCTCGCGACCACGTCCTGGCCGTGCGGTCTGTCGCGCGCGTTGCCGAGATGCTGCGCGAGCGCGTCGAGCACGCGTACCGGGGATGGCGGGCGCGCCGGCCGAAGCCGAAGCCCGAGGTCGACCCGATGCTCGCGTTGCACTCGGCCAAGCACGCGTTACTACGTCAGCCGAACGTCGACACCGCCCATCGGACGCCGATGGCTCCCGCGCTGCGCAAGGTCGTGTTGCGCGCGTTGGACCACTACGACAACCACATGCGGCAGGTGCTGCACACCCTGATCGACGGGGTCGAGCGCACCGTGGCCGAGCTGGTCGACCGGCAGGACGCGCTGCGGGCCGGGGTCGGCCAGGGTGAGCTGGAGCTGCTGCGCGCCGAGATCGAACAGGTCGCGGAACGGCAGTCGCACTTCGGTGACCAGCTGGTCGGCGTCGACGACGGGGTCGTTCGCGTGCGCGCGGACATGGCCGGTCAGGGACGCCGGCTGCGGGACATCGAGGACGCGGTGGTCACCGAGGCGGCCAAGCGCGCGAAGGCCAACGACGTCCTGGCGGAGCGGATCGACAAGCTGACCGTCGCCCTGGATCGGACACTGGACCGCATCGACACCTTGGAGTCCAAGGTCGTCGAGGTGTTCCGCGAGCGCGACACGCGGCTGGACTCGGCTCTTCGAGCCGCGCACCACGCGCAGCAGACCGCGGACGCGTTGCGTCGCGTAGTGGTTCGTCAGCACGAAGCCGCAGGTGACGCGCCTGAGGTGCGTTCGTCGTTGGTGTTGTGCGACGCGGGCATGATGCGGCTGCCTTCCGACGACGCGTTCATGCTGCCGCTGTTGTCGTCCAACGGCGTGTGGGAGCCGGACCTCGCGGAGCTGCTCGACTCGGTGCTGGAGCCGGACGGGATCTTCCTCGATGTCGGTGCGTACGTCGGGTATCACTCGATCAGGGTGTTGTCGCGGCTCGGGCTGATGGGTGCGGTTGTCGCCGTCGAGCCGGATGCCTCGGCTGCTGCTCTGTTGAGGCACAACGTCTCGGCGAACCTGCCTGCTGCTGTCGCGGATCGCCTGACCGTGATCGAGGGCGCGGCGTGGGAGAGCGCTGGTGAGCTGGCTGTTTCGCCGACGCTGACCGGTGGCGTCTCGGTGTCGCCGCTCGCCGCTGATGCTTCCGCCGAAGTCGCGCGGGTGCGTTCGGTGCGGTTGGACAAGGAGCTCGAAGACATCGCCTTGGTGCAGGGCATGAAGCTCTCCGTCGTGAAGGTGGACACGCCTGGACGTGGGCACCGCGCTCTCGCGGGTCTCGTCCGGCTGTTGCGTCGCGATCGGCCGCACGTGTTCCTGGAGTTCTCGGCTTCCGCGACGGCGGACTTCGGTGACGATCCGGTGACGGTCCTCAAGGAGTTCGGCATCTGGGGCTACGACCTGGTGCCGTTGGCGACCCGTCAGGCGGCTTCGCCGGACCAGATCGTGCGGGCGATGGAGGGACTTCGTTCCGTCACCCTGTGGCTGCGTCCGCGTCCGGTTGGGGCCAAGCAGGTTGCGCCGGCGCCGTCCGTGCCGATCAAGCAGCCCGCTGACCAGGCGATTTGACTTTGATCCTCCCCATGAGTAACTTTCTCCAAGTCGCAAGCGAGACCCCGGAACGAGCGGTTGACACCGCGGATCGGGCCGGGTAAAGTCTCACGGCGTCAAACCCCCAGAAGTAAATGAACGGCCTAACGTGCTGTCCGGGATCTGAGAATGACCCCGATTTGACACCGGAAAAGCCACTCAGATAACTTCTGAACCAAGCTTAAAACTGAATGCGAAGCGAGTTTGCGCCGCAGCCAAGAAGCCGAAACGGCCGATTTGACAAGGCGAAAACGAACTAGCTAAGCTTCAAACACAAGCCCCGAGAGAAACTCTCCGGAAACGGAGAATGGAACCGGTGAGCGCGTGTTCTTTGAGAACTCAACAGCGTGCCGAAACACAGCCAGTAATATGAATACTCCTCGTCAGGAGTATTCCTTTGAGTAGCAAGACCAGATTGCCAGACATATTCCGTCTG
>NZ_JAJAEG010000047.1:0-70969 GCF_047445655.1 Lentzea alba | reverse complement strand
ACGGCAAATCCGACGTCATCGACGCCATCAACGCCGCCCGCACCGCCCTGTCCGGCGACGGCACCGCCACACCCAAAACCGCCGCGGGACCCGTCGAGTCCATCCGCGTCCTGCACGTCGCCGTCGTCGTCCGCCTGCGGTACTGCCCACGCACCCAGACCTACCTGCAACGACGCACCGAACAAGGCCTCACCAAACGCGACATCATCCGCTGCCTCAAACACTACGTACTCCGCGAAGCCCACACAGCGATCCTCAAAGACCTCACCCACTGCGCTTGACATCTATAGGAGCGTCAGGCGTGCCATCAACGCACGGCCGCCGCCCGCAAGGCGACCACCCACGCGATAAGCGGTCATCCCCACGACAAGCGGTAGATCGTTAGCAAGCCACACGATCAATGAGACGTACAAAAACGCCGGGGCCACCCTTCCTCAGGGTGACCCCGGCGAAGCCGGCACTGCCGATCAAACGCGCGTCAGCTAGCCGCCTTGGCAGCCCGCCGATCAGCAGCGTCCAACACAGCCCGAATCCAGTCGATCTCCTCAGTCCCACAGGCCCCTTCAGCAGCAGCCCGCCGAAGCCGAACCCAAAGCCCCAGATCGGTCCACTCCTGGAACCGCCGATGCACGGTAGGCACAGTCACCCCGAACGATGCAGGCAAATGCCGCCAAGCACACCCAGACGACAACACGAAGACGATGGCGGTAAAGACCGCCCGGTTGCACACCCGCCCACGCCCACCACCTTGACGCCGAACCTTGGCAGGCGGAATCAACGGCTCAACAACAGCCCACAAGTTGGGCGACACCAGCCGCGACGAGAGCTGCTCGATGACGTCACCACGCCCAGTCTCACAGCTGTGCTCCGGCCAGGCAGAAGCCCGCATCCAGGAGTCCTGCCGCGATCCAGCGTCAACGGGCCGTGTGTCCTGGCGGGCGGACTCAGCACGCTGACGAGACCGGAGCAACGTGGCCAACGCAGTGTCCTCAGCGGTAGTACGCCGCTGCGGAACCGCATAAGCCGAATGCTGCTGAGCATGCCGGGCGATCTCGGCCCCCACAGTCCGCCGGAACGAGGGGTTCCCGGCCAACCGCGGGTCAACCGGCTGCCCGTACCGAGTAGGCGCCTGAGCGCCGGCGGCAGCCTGCGCGCCGGCGGCATACCCAGCGCCGGGCACGTGACGTGGAGGAAGAGGCCGTTGAGGCACTTGACGGGGCGGGACCTGCCGCGCGAGTCGCGGGTCCGGGGTGCGAGCGAACTGTGAGTCGGTCATGGTGTGGTCCTCCGCCAGGACTTTTCCGTCAGGTGACAGCGCTCACAGTAAGAAGCAGGCCAGAAAACAGGTAAGTAGGTAGACCGTAAAAGGCGATGAGCGGCCGCACGACGGCGACGCACGGCCAGTCCTGTTGAGACGAGTGGCGCACTGTCTGCGACGAACGGATAACCGGTCGTGGCATGGATCCCACGACCGAGTGTCGCCGACCGCTCACAGAACGCGCTCCGCCAAACGGTCACGCCCCCGCTCCGCCGACCGCCATTGCCGCACTTCGCCGACCCGCTCACGGCGTACTCCGCCGGCGCCGCACACGGCCGTACTCCGCCGGCCCCGCACACGGCCGTACTCCGCCGGCCCCGCTCACGGCCGCGCCCCGCCGACCCCGCTCACGGCCGTACTCCGAGCCCGCTCGTGACCGCGCTCCACCAGGCGGGATGACCGCGCTCAACCGGACGGTAATGATCCGGTCGTTGACGTCAGAGATACCGTCGGACCGTGAAGCTTTTGGCCACCAGCGACCTGCACGTCTCCTACCAGGACAACCGCCAGGTTGTGGAGGCGATCGCCTCACCGGACAGCAGCGACTGGCTGATCATCGCCGGCGACATCGGCGAACGGTTCGCCGACATCGAGTGGACCCTCCAGACCCTGCGCCCGAGGTTCGGCGAACTCATCTGGTCACCGGGCAACCACGAGCTCTGGACCACCAAGGACGACGAGAACCAGTCCCGCGGCGAGATGCGCTACAAGCAGCTCGTCGAGCTGTGCCGCAGCCTGGACGTGGTCACCCCGGAGGACCCCTACGAGGTCTTCCCCGGACCAACAGGCCCGGTCACTGTCTGTCCACTGTTCCTCGGCTACGACTACTCCTTCCGGCCACATGGCGCCACGGACGTGAAGTCGGCCCTCGCGATCGCCCACGAGGCGGGCGTCGTGTGCACGGACGAGTACTTCCTGCACCCCGACCCGTACCCGTCCCGCGAGGCCTGGTGCCAGGCGCGGGTGGAAGAGACCGAAGAACGACTCGCTCAGATCACCGGCCCGACCGTCCTCATCAACCACTACCCGCTGGTCCGCGACCCCACGTTCGTGCTGCGCTACCCGGAGTTCGCGCTCTGGTGCGGCACCGCGCTGACCGCCGACTGGCACAAGAGGTTCAACGCCGTCGAAATGGTCTACGGCCACCTGCACATCCCCCGCACGACGCACTACGACGGCGTGCGCTTCGACGAGGTCTCGCTCGGCTACCCGCGCGAGTGGAAACCACGCGGCACCACCCAGGTGAAGCTGCACGACGTGCTGCGGGAGTCATGACGTGCTGGAACAGCTTCTTCCACTGCCCATCGCGGCGGTGGAGCGCTACGACGACGAGATGCCCGTCGAGCTCTTCCCCCAAGAAGAGACGGTGATCGGCAACGCCGTCCCGAAACGCCGCTTCGAGTTCGGCACGGCGAGATGGTGCGCCCGCGAGGCCATGAAACGCCTGGGCTTCGAACCCGCTCCCGTCCTGCCCGGCCCGAAACGGGAGCCGCGCTGGCCGGAGGGTCTCGTCGGCAGCCTGACGCACTGCACCGGCTACCGGGCAGCGGCACTGGCCAAGACCACCGACTTCTTGACCATCGGCATCGACGCCGAACCGCACGCCCCCGCTCCGGACGGCGTGCTGGAGGCCATCGCGATCCCGGCCGAGCTGCGCAGGATTCCCGGGCTGAGGGTCGACGACCCGAAGATCTGCTGGGACCGGCTGCTGTTCAGTGCCAAGGAGTCGACCTACAAGGCCTGGTACCCGGTCACGCAGCGGTGGCTGGGGTTCGAGGACGCGGACATCACGCTGAACGCGGACGGCACGTTCTACTCGCGGATCCTGCTGCCGGACACCCCGATCGCGGGGTTCGCCGGGACGTGGCTCGTGCAGGGCGACGTCCTGGTCACGGCCATCGCCGTGCCCGCAAGTGGCGTGTAGGGGACGTGTAGAGGCGATCTCCAAACTGCCCTCATGGTGAGTCTTCCTCCAGTACCCGCCGAGCGGCACGAGATCGGCTTCGACGTCGACGTGCTGTTCGGCGCGGTGCCGAACCGGCAGCTCGACGCCTCGCTGGAGGCCGTGGCAGCGCAACAGAAGGGCCACGGGATCCGCCGCGGGCTGCTGGCCTCGTTGCGCGGCGCGTTGTTCGACGTCAGTTCCGGCAACGACGAGACCCGCAAGGCGACCGAGCTCCAAAAACGGTTCGTCCCGGTCGGCACCGTCGACATCCGCGACGCGCTGGGCGCCGAGGACGAGATCGGCAGGCTCGCCGAGGCGGGCACCAGGGTCCTGCGGCTGTTCCCGCCCGAGCAGTGGGCCGAGCCCGTCTCCCCCGGCCTCGTGCACATCATCGACACCGCGATCGCCCACGGCCTGGTGCTGCTCACGAGCGGCGACTTCAGCCAGTTCTGGCGCGCGTTCGCCGGCCGCGGCGCGCGGGTGTGCTTCCTCGACGTGCACGCCTACCGGGTGTCCGACTTCGTGGTGATGGCCCGCCGTGAGCCCGGTTTCGTCGCCTCGACCCGGATGCTGGTCGGCCCGGACTCGATCGAGCGGATCGCCGGCGAGGTCGGCGCGCACCACCTCGCGTACGGGTCCCGGACCCCGCTGCACGACGTCATGCCGTCCGCGCTGCGACTGCGCATGTCCGGGCTGAACGACCAGGAGTGGCAACAGGTCGCCGGTGGCACCGCCGGCGCATGGCTGGGGGAAGCACAGTGATCATCGACGTCCACGCGCACGCCGGACCGTGGTTCTTCGCCACGGACGTCGGTTCGCCCGAGCTCAACCTCGCGCTGATGGACCGCTACGGCATCGACCGCCAGATCGTCTCCGCGTCGGAGGCCGTCACCTACGACATGGTCTCCGGCAACAGGTGGATGGCCGAGGTGTTGGAGGCTCACCCGCGGCTGCTCGGCTACGTCGTGGTGAACCCCAACGACCTCGCCGCCGGGGCCGAGGAGATCGAGAAGTACCTGGCGACGGGCAGGTTCGTCGGGGTCAAGGTGCACACCACCTACCCCGGCCAGACCCTGCTGTCCCAGGCGATCCAGGACACCATGGCGCTGGCCGCCGAGGCCGGTCTGCCGGTGCTCGTGCACACCTGGGACGAGTCGGTCCTCGGCCTGGTCGACGTGCTGGAGCGCAACCCCGAACTGCGGATCATCGCCGGGCACATGGGCGGCCCGGCGTGGCGGACGGCGGTCGAGGCGGCGACGCGCTCCGACCGGCTCTACCTGGAGCCGTGCTGCTCGATCACCGACGCCGGCCGCTACCGGTACGCACTGGACCGGGTGCCGCTGGAGCAGATGCTGTTCGGCACGGACAGCACGCTGGTCGACCCGGCCATCGCGCTGGGTGTAGTAGTGGACGCCGATCTCACCGAGGTCGAGCAGGAACACGTGATGTGGCGCAACGCCGCGCGCCTCTTCGGCATCGAAACGGACCAAGCCGCATGAAGAGAACGGCAGTGCTCATCGCAGCCTCGTTGGTCACCGCCCTCACCGCCTGCAGCCAGTCGAGCGATGACGCCGTGACGATGTGGATGTACCCGGTCATCGCCGACGAGGAGCAGAGCCGGACCTTCTGGCACGAGGTCGAGCAGGGCTTCGAGGCGGAGCACAAGATCGAGCTCCGCATCGAGCTGCAGCCGTGGGAGGGCAGGCAGGAGAAGCTCGGCGCCGCGCTGATGGCGGGCAACGGGCCCGACCTCGTCCTGCTGCAGCCGGACATGATCCCCCAGTACGTGGAGGAGAAGGCGCTGCAACCGGTCGGCGACGTGCTGACCGGCGGCGAACGCACGTACCGACCCTCGGCGGTGGCCGCGCTGACGGTCAAGGACCAGGCGTACGGCCTGCCGCTCTACCAAACAGTCACGACCACCGTGTACAACCGCAAGCTGTTCACCGAGGCCGGCATCACCGAGCTGCCGGACACGTGGGACGAGGTCAAGGCCGCGGCACCGAAGCTCGCCGCGCGCGGCATCCCGGTGCTCGACTACGCGGGCTCCATCGAGGAGACGCTCAACATGACCTTCTACCCGCTGCTGTGGCAGGCGGGCGGAAGCGTGTTCACCAGCGACGGCACCAAGAGCGCTTTCTCGTCACCGCAGGGCATCGACGCGCTGAAGTTCCTGCTCGACCTCAAGGCGATGGGCGGTCTGCCTCCCGGCACCGCGACCAAGCGCGCCCGGCTGATCGAGGACTCGGTGGTGGTCGGCAAGGCCGCGATGTCGCACGCCATGGTGCCCGCCATCGCCCGCAGCGTCGCCGGCGCGATCGGTGCCGAGAACGTCGTGGTCGGGCCGCCGCTGCGGAACAAGGCGCAGGTGACGTTCGGTCAGCCCGGCGCGTTGTCGTTGCTGCGCACCGCGAAGAACT
This sequence comes from Lentzea alba, assembly GCF_047445655.1. GTDB lineage: Bacteria > Actinomycetota > Actinomycetes > Mycobacteriales > Pseudonocardiaceae > Lentzea > Lentzea alba_A. The sequence goes on along the minus strand of NZ_JAJAEG010000047.1, from coordinate 65,286 downwards.
CCGACGCCGCCCGGAAGTTCCTCTCCTACATGACGACGCCGAAGGTCGTCGAGAAGCTCTGCGTCCAGTCCGGCTTCTTCCTGCCGTGGACGGACTCGGCGCCACCCGTCACCGACGAGATCGACAAGGGTTTCACGCAAGCGCTGCAGTACGTCCGTGCCGGTGACGCGCATCCCCGGGCGCGCAAGGCGATGGGACTGCTGGCACCGCACCTGCAGGCCGCGCTGATCGGGCAGAAGTCACCGGAGCAGGCGCTGTCCGACGCGGCGAGGGAAGTCGACGTCCTGCTGCAGAAGCGATGACCCGTCGCCGGCTGCGCGAGGCCTGCACGATCCTCGCGTTCCTGCTGCCCGTGCTGGTGGTGTTCGGCGCGTTCCGGTTCCTGCCGATCCTGGGGGCGGCGGGCCTGAGCGTCGCCGACTACCGGCCCGGTGGCGACTTCGAGTTCGTCGGCGCGGAGAACTACGCGAGCCTCGCCGCCGACGAGCACTTCTTCACCAGCCTGCGCACCACGCTGGTCTACGCCGCGGTCTACGTGCCGCTCATCGTCGTGGTGGCACTGGGCACAGCGCTGCTGCTGCACTCGGTTCCTTGGGGGCGCGGGCTCTTCCGGGCCGCGCTGTTCGCGCCGTACGTCACAAGCCTGGTGCTGAGCGGCGTCATCTGGAAGTGGGTGTTCGAGCCCGCCGGCTTCCTGGAGAGCCCGTCGATGGTGCTGCCGGCGCTGGCCGTGGTCGGTGTCTGGAAGGGCTTCGGCTACGCGATGCTGGTCCTGCTGGCGGGCATCCGCAACGTGCCGGCCGACTGCCTGGAAGCGACCAAAGTGGACGGTGCAAACGCTTGGCAGCGCTTCCGGCACATGCTGCTGCCGTCGTTGCGGCCGGCGATCTTCTTCGTCGTCGTGGTGGAGACCATCGGCGCGTTCCAGGTGTTCGACACGATCTACGTGATGACCAGCGGCGGGCCGGTGCGCGCCAGCTACACGCTCGCGTACATGGTCTACGACTACGGCTTCAAGTACTTCGAGATCGGCAAGGCCGCGGCGGCGGGTCTGGTGCTGTGGGCCGTCGTGCTGCTGGTGTCGCTCACCCAGCGCCGAGCGTTCGAACGGAACCCGTGATGCGCAACCGCCCTTGGCTCACCGTGCTGCTGGCTCTCGTCTCGCTGGCGGCGGTCGCCCCGTTCGTGCTGATGCTGCTGGTCGCACTGTCACCGCGCATCGGACCAACGATTCCGCACGCGTGGCCGGCGTCGCTGACCCTGGAGAACTTCGTCCAGATCCTGTCGACGGACAACTTCCTGCGCTGGACGGGCAACACCGTGGTCTACGCGGTGGTGTCCGTGGTCGCCGTGCTGCTCTCCGCGTCGATGGCCGCGTACGTGTTCGCGCGCAAGCGTTTTCCCGGCCGGGACGCGCTGCTGTGGTCGTTGCTGTCGACCCTGATGGTGCCGTTCCACGCCGTGCTGATGCCGTCCGTGGTGATCATCCAGTTGCTCGGCTGGGCGGACACCTACTGGGGCCTGATCATCCCGACGCTGGCCAACGCGCAGGCCGTGCTGCTGCTGCGGCAGTTCATCCGCGCGCTGCCGGACGAGGTCTTCGACGCCGCGCGGATCGACGGCGCCGGCGACTGGCGGGTGTACTGGAGCGTCGTGCTGCCGCTGTGCCGGCCGGTGCTCGCCACGCTCGCGGTGTTCGTGTTCCTCTGGCACTGGAACGACTTCCTGTGGCCGTTGGTCGTCTCGGGCAACGGCCACACGACCACGCTGACCGTCGGGCTGTCCACACTGGACGCCGGCCAGCTGCCGGTGCCCGAGCTGATGGCGGCGGCGACCGTCACCGGGGTGCCGTGCCTGCTGGTGTTCCTGCTGGTGCAACGGCGGCTGGTCAGCACCGTCGGCTTCGCCGGTCCGGGACGCTGAGACCCAGCTGCCCCAGCGCTTCAACGGTCCGGCTGACGTGCACCTGCATGTCGAGCCGTTCGAACAGCGCCAGTGCCTGCTCGAAGCACGCGATGGCCTCGTCGGGACGCTGGTTGCGGTGCGCCACCCAGCCGAGGCTGTAGAGGGTCGCGGCCTTGCCCACGCTCTCGTCGTCCGGAGAGAAGACCGTGAGGGAGCGGGACATCATCTCCGACGCCTTGCCCGCGTCACCCTGCTCCGCGCAGGTGGCGGCGAGGACGTGCAACGCCAGGGCCTCGTCACGCGGGCACGAGGCGGCGCGGAAGAGCTCGACGGCGTTCAGCAGTGCCTGCTCGGTCTGAGCGAGATCCCCGCGGGTCTTGTGGTGCAGGCCGAGGCTGAACAGCGCGCAGGCCTGGCCGTAACGGCTGTTCAGGCGGCGGAAGATCTCCAGCGCGCGGTCCAGCGACCCCGCGGCCTCGTCGAGCCGGCCCTGGTTGCGGTGCACGACGCCGAGCGCCTGCAACGCGAACGCCTCGCCGCTGTCGTCCGCACAGCCGCCGAACGTCTCGCGCGCCCGCCCGAGCTCGACGGCCGCCTCGTCCAGCTTGCCGTGGAAAAGGTGCACGCTGCCGAGCCCGAGGTTCGCGTAGGCGAGGCCGCGGTCGTCTCCGATGGCGGCGAACATCTCCTGCGCCCGCGCGAAGTGCTCGTTCGCCTCGCCGTAGCGGTCGCGGTAGAACGCCAGCGCACCGAGCCCCTGGTGCAGGATCGCCTTGTGCCGCTCGTCCCTGGCCGCGCTCAGGGCCAGTTCGTGGGTGTGCCGCCACAGGTCGTAGTGGCTGCGCAGGTCGAACAACGTCGTGAGCACGCAGGCCAGGTCGCACGCCAGCGCGGTCATGTCGAGCTTGCGGGCCTGCTCGACGACGCCGACGAGCGCGTCCCGTTCGGCTTCGAGCCAGACCAGCGGATCGGCCAGCAGTCTGTCCACCGTGGACTGGTCGAGCCCGCCGCGGTCGGGGTCCAGCCGCACCTTGAGGAAACGGCTCGGCAGCCCCGCCTCTGCCCGGACCGCGAGGTCCAGCCACGTCGTGAAGACCCTGCGCAGCGCGGCGGTCCGGTCCACCTGAGTCTCGGTCTCGTTGGCGCGCTCGCGGGCGTAGACCCGCAGCAGGTCGTGGAAGCGGTAGCGGTACTGCCCGGCGAGGTCCGTGCCGGAGACCTCCAGCAGGTGCACGTCGGCGAGGCCGTCGACGATGTCCTCGGCGTCGAGGAGGTCGATGTCGAGCAGAGCGGCGACGACCCAGCCGGGGAAGTCCGGCACGTCGAGCAGGCCGAGCAGCCGGAACGCGCGCCGCTGGACGTCGTCGAGCGCCTCGTAGCTCCACGCCAGGCTGGCGCGGGCTTCGAGGTCGTCGATGCGCAGCTCGTTGAGCCGGGTTCCTTCCCCGGCAAGGCGTTCGGCGAGCCGGCCGACCGTCCAGTGGCCGCGGCGGGCGAGCCGGGAGGCGGCGATGCGCAGCGCCAGCGGGAGGTTGCCGCAGTAGCGGGCGACGGCGGCGGCCGCGTCCGGTTCGGCGGTCATGCGGTCCTGGCCGGCGATCTCGCCCAGCAACCGGATCGCGTCCTCGGCGCCGAGCACGTCGAGGTTCACCGTCTGCGCGCCGACCAGCTGCACGCGACTGGTGACGAGCACGGCGGACGACTCGGATCCGGGCAGCAGCGGGCGGACCTGGGCCATGCTCTTCGCGTCGTCGAGCACGATCAGCACCTGCCGGGCGGCGAGCTGCGACCGGTACAACGCGGCGCGCGCCTCGACGTCCTCGGGCACGGCGTGCGGGTGCACACCCAGTGCGATCAGCAGTTCCGCGAGCACGGTCGCCGGGTCGCGCGGTGACGAGCTGGTGCCGCCGAGGCGGACGTAGAGCTGGCCACCTGCGAACTGGTCGCCCACCTCGTGCGCCGCGCGGACGGCCAGCGACGTCTTGCCGACACCCGCCTTACCGGTGATCGCGGCCAGGGTCGACTTCGACCGTTGCGTGAGGACGGCGCGGAGCTTGGCGAGCTCGGCATCGCGGCCGGTGAAGTTGTCGACGTCGGGCGGCAACTGCATGGGGCGCACCGGGTTCAGGGCACCGGAATCAGCACTGGCCGGTCTGCTCCCGCCGCGCAGGATCTCCTGGTGCAGGTCCTGGATCTGGTCGCACGGGTCGACGCCGAGCGCGTCGACGAGCACCTCGCGGACCGCGCGGTAGGTCTCCAGCGCCTCGGCCCGGCGGCCGGCCTCGTGCTGGGCCCGCATCAGCCGCCACCACAGGCCCTCGCGCAACGGGAACTGCCGCACCTGCACGCCGAGTTCGGTGATCAGGGCGCCGTACTGACCGGCGGCCAGGCGCGCGTCGGCGGAGTCCTCCCGTGCGGCCGCGGCCATCTCCTCCAGCCGCACCGCGTCGGCCTCCAGCCAACCGGCGCGCGGGACGTCCTCCAGCAGCGTGCCGCGCCACGCCTGCCAGGCCTCCTGCCAGAAGGCCGCTGCTTTCCCGGCGTCGCCCGCCGCCAGCGCTTCGCGGGCGCGGGTCGCGGCGGTCTCGAAGATCTCGCTGTCCAGCTCGTCCGGCTCGACCTGCAGCCGGTAGCCCGCGCTGTCGGTGGTGAGCCTGCCGGGCAGGCCGATGTCGGTGAGGTCGCGACGCAACCGGCTGATGTAGGTGTGCACGTTCGCGACGGCGGACGCGGGCGGGTTCTCACCCCACAGGGCGTCGATGAGACCGGCTTGGCTGACCGACTGCCGGGCCCGCACGAGCAACGCGGCGAGCAACGCCCGTTGACGCGGTCCGGCCGGTTTGAGCGGCTGACCACCGTTGGCCACCCGCAGCGGCCCCAGAATCCCGAAACTCGCCGTGTTCCCCAAGGCTCCCCACCCTGTCCGGCCACCCGGCCTCGGATCGTAGCGCAGCCGGAGCGGCAGGACACGGTTTCGAAGGACGCCAAAAGGCCATCGCGTCCTACACGTCCGCCCGAAATGCTGTAGATGACATGTAGAGGCAATGTAGATCGCCTCCATAAATTCACTCGCAGATCGCCGGAAATCTGCGGTCGTCACCATGCGAGGGGATTTGTCATGGGATTCAGGGGAACGCTCGGCCTGGTCGTCACCGGAGCCGCGCTCGTCATGTCCGTCATGCCCGCGACGGCGTCCGCGGCCGGCCAGGCGTACTACGTCAAGAACGCGAACACGAGCCGCTGCCTGGACACCAACAGCACGGGCAACGTCTACACCCACGACTGCAGCGGCAACACCAACCAGCGCTGGATCATCGCCGGCGGCAAGTTCACGAACGTCGCCACCAAGCGCTGCCTCGCCAGTGACGGCGTTTCCGCGGCCGCCCGGCCGTGCTCGGTGACCGCGGTCCAGCAATGGACGAGCACCGCGGACGTGAAGAAGTACCTCGAATGGAACAACAGCGGCCGCTGCCTGCACAACACCGGCGGACAGAGCGAGCACGCGGGAATGAACCCGTGCGGCAGCCTTTCGTCCCGCTGGACTTTCGTCAAGGTCTGATCCCCCGACAGCAGAAACGGAATTCCCGCGATGTCCTCCAGAATCGGCAGAGCGGTCGTCGGCGTCGCCGTGACCGCGATGGCGCTGACGCTCGCCCCGACCGCCGCCCAGGCCGCCGCTCCCGCGCTCGAACTGCCGTTCATCTGCGGCACGTCGTGGAAGGGCGACTCCGGCTCCAGCAACGCGCACAAGAACAAAGAGATCGACTTCAACATGTCCGGCACCAGCGGTGACGGGGACCTCGGTGAGCCGGTGCTCGCCGCCGCGGCCGGCACCCTGCGGTGGGAGGGCGGCGAGACCTCCGACTACGGCAACTACCTGGAGATCGACCACGGCGACGGCTGGACGACGCTGTACGCACACCTCGACAAGAAGTCCGTGCACAACGGGGCCGTCGTGCGGCAGGGCCAGGTCATCGGCACGGTCGGCAACACCGACGGCAACTCCCCCGGTATCAGCGCGCACCTGCACTTCGAGCTGCGCGACCGCGGCAGCGGCCAGGGCTGGCCGGAGTTCATCCGGCCGGCCTCGTTCCACGGCGACCCGTTCGACTACGCCACCGGTACCGAGACCTACGTCAGCCAGAACTGCGGCACGCTGAACAAGGCGGCCAAGAGCATCAACGGCGACAAGTACGACGACGCGATCGGTGTCGACGCCGAGGGTGTCGCGTGGATCTACCACGGCAGGTCCGGCGGTGGCTTCAGCGCGGCCGTGCGCCTCGGCGGTGGCTGGGGTTCGTTCAGCCGCATCGCCGTCAACGACTCGAACGGCGACGGCTGGGCGGACCTGTTCGCGGTCAAGGACGGCACCCTGCACTACTGGCACAACCGCGGCAACGCGACGTTCGCCGCGGCGCAGGAGGTCGGTCCCGGCTGGGCGGCGTTCGAGTACATCTCGTTCGTCGACATCAACGCCGACAACAAGACCGACATCCTCGCCCGTGACGGCGGGAAGATGTACGTCTACACCGGACAGGGCTCCGGCGCGTTCTCCGCGAGGTCGCTGCTCGGCGAGGGCTGGGCGGGGCTGGCGCGGCACTCCGGCGGTGACGCCGACGCGGACGGTGACGGCGACATCTGGGCCACCAACAGCTCCGGCGAGTTGTTCTTCTGGCGCAAGGACTCCGGCGGTTACTCCACGGCGGCGCAGGTCGGCTCCGGCTGGAACGGATTCCGGCAGCTGGTGGCGATGGACGTGAACGGCGACTCGAAGTCCGACCTCGTGGCGATCCGCACCTCGGACAACACGTTGTGGCAGTGGCTCGGCGGTGGCGCCGGGACGTTCGGCAAGGCAGTGCAGATCGGCAGCGGCTGGTCCGGCTTCGAACTGGCGGTGAACTGAGATGAAGCTCCTCTCTGGTGTTCTGGTGGCGGTTGCGCTGCTGGGCTTCGCTCCAAGTGCCCAGGCCGCCGGCGACATCGACCTGTGCGTGTCCAACGGCCGTACCGCCGGCTTCAGCGGTGAGAAGCTCGTCGTCGCGGTGGCGGTCGGCATGGCCGAGTCCCGTTGCGATCCCTCTGCTCGTTATGTGAACAGCGACAGCCACAACTCGGTCGACCGAGGCCTGTGGCAGATCAACGACCACTGGCACCCGGAGGTCAGCGACAGCTGCGCCTACAACGCCGCGTGCAACGCCCGTGAGGCGTACAGGATCTCCGACCAGGGCACCGACTGGACTCCGTGGTCGACCTACAAGTCGGGCCGCTACAAGGAGTTCATGGACGACGCCCGCGCCGCCATCGGTGCTCCCCCGGCGCCCGTGCTGCCGTCCAAGAGCGTGAACGGCGACAAGTACGACGACGCACTGGGCGTCGACCCGTCCGGCACGGCGTGGATCTACAAGGGCAAGGCGGGCGGCGGGTTCATGGCCGGCACGCGCCTCGGCCCGGGCTGGGGCGGGTTCTCCCGGATCGGCATCGGCGACTCGAACGCCGACGGCCTGGCCGACCTGTGGGCGATCGGTGGCGGCACGCTCTACTACTGGCACAACCAGGGCGGAGGCTCGTTCTCCTCGGCTCAGACCGTGGGCACCGGCTGGGCGGCGATGGAGAACGTGGCGTTCGGCGACGTCAACGGCGACAACAGGACCGACATCCTCGCCCGCGACGGCGGCAACATGTACCTCTACGTCGGCCGCGGCAACGGCAAGTTCGCCGAGCGGGTCCTCGTCGGTGCCGGGTGGGCCTCGCTGGCCCGGCACACCTCCGGTGACGCCGACGGTGACTCGGACGGCGACATCTGGGCGACGAACTCGGCCGGTGAGCTCTTCTTCTGGAAGCGCAACGGTGCCGACTTCGCCAACGCGGTGCAGGTCGGGTCGGGGTGGAACGGGTTCCGGCAGATGACCTCGATGGACGTCAACGGAGACCTCAAGGCCGACCTGGTGGCCGTTCGCACGTCGGACAACACGCTCTGGCAGTGGCTGGGAACCGGGACCGGTGGATTCGGGTCGGCCACGCAGATCGGGTCCGGCTGGACCGGCTGGGATCTCGCGGCCAACTGAAGTGACACGGCCGGCCCTCATCGCGAGGGCCGGCCGTTCTCACGTGCTCGGCACGCTGAGGCCGAGCTGTTCGAGCGCCTGCTCGGTCCACTCCCGGTGCATCTGCATGTCGAGCTTCCCGAACAACCGCCACGCCTGGTCGAAGCAGGCGGCGGCGTGATCGGCGCGGCCGGTGCGGTGCGCCACCCAGCCGAGGCTGTAGAGGGTCTCCGCCTTGCCGACGCTCTCGTCCGCCGGGGAGAACGCGACCTGCGAGCGGGCCATCAGCTCGGCCGCCCGGTCCGCGTCACCCTGCTGGGCGTGGACGGCGGCCAGGACGTGCAGCGCCAGCGCCTCGTCACGGGGACAGGACGCCGCGCCGAACAGCTCGACGGCCTCCATCAGCGCGCGCTCGGTCGCCTTCAGGTCGCCGCGGGCGTTGTGGTGCAGGCCCATGCTGAACAACGTGCAGGCTCGCCCGTACGCGCACCCCAGCTCGCCGAAGATCGCCAGCGAGTCGTCGAGCAACCTCTCCGCGTCGTCGAGGCGACCCTGGTTCCTGCGGACAACCCCCAAGCCCTGCAAGGAGAACGCCTCACCGCAGTCGTCCTCGCAGTCGCGGAACACCTGCAGCGCACGGGAAAGCTCGACCACCGCGTCGTCGTGACGACCGTGGAACATGTGGACGCTGCCGAGGCCGAGGTCTGCGTAGGCGTGTCCGTGCGCTTCGTCGAGATCGGCGAAGAGTCGTTGCGCTGCCTCGAAATGCGCGCTCGCCTCGTGGAAGTGGTCGCGGTAGAACGCCAACGCGCCGAGGCCCTGACGCAGGACCGCCTGGTGGTGTCCGTCCCCGGCGCGCTCGGCCGCCTCCAGCGCGAGCGTGTGGGTCCGCCGCCACAGGTCGTAGTGGCCGTGCAGGTCGAACAACGTCGTCAGCACGCCGGTGACCTCACATCCCAGCGTCGTCAGGCCCAGTGCGATCGCCTGCCCGGCCACCGCGACCAGGGCGTCGCGCTCGGTTTCGAGGAACGTGAGCGGGTCGCCTGTTGCCTGGTTCGGCACCGAGCCGCGATCGGGCAACCGCACCTTGAGGAACCGGCACGGCAGGTCGGCCTCCGCCCGCACGGCCAGGTCGAGCCACGCCGTGAAGGCTCTTCGCAGCGCCTCGGTGCGGGCCTCCTCCTGTTCCAGCGCGCGCTCGCGCCCGAACACCCTGAGCAGTTCGTGGAACCGGTAGCGGCCGGGACCGGCGGACTCCAGCAGGTGCACGTCGGCCAGGCTGTCGGTGATCTCCTCCGCGTCCGGCACCTCGACGTCCAGCAGCGGACCGGCCACCCAGCCGGGGAAGTCGGGCACGTCCAGCAGGCTCAGCAGCCGGAACGCGCGCTGCTGGTCGTCCGTCAACGTCTGGTAGCTCAGCGCGAGGCTGGCGCGCGCCTCCAGGTCGTCGATCCGCAGCTCGTTGAGCCGCGTGCCCTCACCGGCCAACCGGTCGGCGAGCCGCCCGACCGTCCAATGTGCGCGCCGCGCCAGCCGGGAGCCGGCGATCCGCAACGCCAGCGGGAGGTTGCCGCAGTAGCGCGCCACCTCGGCGGCGGCGCCGGGATCCGCGCTCACCCGGTCCGGCCCGGCGATCGACGCCAGCAACCGCACGGCGTCCTGTGCGCCGAGGACGTCGAGCCGCACCGTGTAGGCCCCGGCCGTCTCGACGAGCTGCACCCGGCTGGTGATCAGCACCGCGGACCCCGCCGAACCGGGCAGCAACGGCCGGACCTGCGCCATGCCCGCCGCGTCGTCCAGCACGATCAGCACCTGCCGCGCGGCCAGCTGCGACCGGTACAGCGCGGCCTGTGCCTCCAGGTCGTCCGGCACGGCGTGCGGGTGCACGCCGAGCGCGATCAACAGCTCCGCGAGCACGGTCGCCGGGTCGCGCGGTGACGGCGACGTACCGCCCAGCCGCACGTAGAGGTGCCCGCCGCGGAAACCGGCGCCGACCTCGTGCGCCACCCGCACCGCGAGCGCCGTCTTGCCGACCCCCGCCTTGCCGGTGATGGCGGCGACCACGCCGGATCTTCGTTCGTCGGTGAGCAACCGGACCAGTTCCGCCGTCTCGGCAGCGCGTCCGGTGAAGTTCTCGCAATCGGACGGCAGCTGCATCGGCCGCACGACGCGTTGGGATGCCGCGGGCGTGCCTCTGAGGACCTCCTGGTGCAGCAGCTGCACCTCGTCGCACGGCTCGACGCCGAGCGCCTCGACCAGCACGCCTCGCAGCGCCCGGTAGGTCTCCAGCGCCTCAGCCCGCCGGCCGGCCCGGTGCTGGGCGAGGATGAGCCTGCGCCACAGCCCTTCCCTGAGCGGATACTGCCGCACCAACGCACCCAGCTCGGTGATGGCGGTGCTGAGCTGCCCGGCCGCGAGCCGCGCGTCGGCGAAGTCCTCACGGGCGGAGGCGGCCATCTCCTCCAGCCGCACCACCTCGACCTCAAGCCACCCGGCCCGCTCGACGTCCTCCAGCGGCGCACCTCGCCACGTTTTCCACGCCTCTTCCCAAAGCGCCACAGCTTTGTTGGCATCGCCTGCCTGCATCGCGGTGCGCGCCCGTTCGGCGGTCGCCTGGAAAATCGTGCTGTCGAGCTCGTCCGGTTCGAGACGCAGCAAATAGCTGCCGCTGTCGGTGACCACCCGGTCCGTCAGGCCGATGCCCGCCAGGTCCTGCCGCAACCGGCTCACGTGCGTGTGCACGTTCGCGACCGCCGACGCGGGTGGGCGCTCGCCCCACAGCGCCTCGACGATGTCCGGCAACCCGACCGGCTGATGCGGCCTGACCAGCAACGCGGCCAGCAGCGCCCGTTGGCGCTGGCTGGCCTGCGACAGCCGCAGGCCGTTGTTCGTGACGCGCAGCGGTCCCAGGACCGCGAACGTCGCTGTAGTAACCAAGGCTCCCCCACCCGGTCCAAGCAACGGCTCCGGAGCGTAGCAGCGTCGCCACCGTGCGGGAACGGCTCGCTGTAGGTGCTCTGTAGGTGACCTGTAGATCGGTTTTTCTAGATTCCCCTCAGGTCGCGACGAAAAGCGCGATCACCGCAAAGGGGATTTTTTCATGGAATTCAAGGCAATGCTGCGCCGAGCCGCCGGTGGGGTGGCGGCGGTCGCGGCTTCGGGCGCGATGCTGATCGCACCGGCCTCGGCCGCTCCGGCTCCGCAGGGCGAGATGGGCGTCACGGCGCTCTACACCATCAAGCACCCGAACACCGGCAACTGCCTTGCCGCCAACCTCGCGAACCAGGTCTACCTGGCGGAGTGCAACGACACATCCTCACAGCGGTGGTCCAACGACTCCGCCGGGGTGTTCAGGTCCGACCTCTTCATCTCCCCCAGGATGTGCCTGGCCTCGAACGGCGAGAACGTCTTCCTCCTGGAATGCGGCACCGATTCCTCTCAGTGGAAGACCACCGCGACCAACCCGAAACTCGTCAGCCTCCGGGATGAACCGACCAAATGCCTTCACACGAAGAGCGGCGTGGTCGGAAGGTTCGCCTACATGATCGACTGCAGGGAAGCAGCGCGCTGGGTGTTCGTCTGAGACCGGGGGTGTGGCGGGCCGCCTCCCCCAGGGGTGGCCCGCTGTTCCCCCTCAACGCGACAAATCCGCGATTATCACCAAGGGGATTCTCCATGGAATTCAAGGCAATGCTCCGCCGAGTTGCCGGCGGCGTGGCGGCGGTCTCGGCTTTGGGCGCGATGCTGATCGCACCTGGCTCGGCCGGCGCATCCGTCACCGCCGACCCCTCCACGAAGTTCGAAGTCGTCTACGGCGCCACCATCGGATCCGGAACCATCCGCTGGCACCAGCGGTCCGTCGACGTCGACTACACGCTGAAGGCCAGCTACTGCCGCCGGCTCTATGCGTTCGCCTACGACCGCCAGGGGTTCGAGCGCTCCAAGAGGAGCACCAGCCTGCACTGCAACGACATCTCGTCGGACACCTGGAACCTGCCTGTTGACCTCGCCGGCGGTCCTGGCTGGGTCCACATCTGCATCGCCAACGAAGCCGACCAGTACGTCAAGTGCGAGGAGTACAAGGTCCCGGCCTGACAGTCATTCAAACAAAATCCTCGATTATCACCAAAGGGATCACTGATGAAATTCAAGGGAATGCTGCGCCGGGTCGCCGGCGTGGGAGTGGCGGTCGCGGCAGTGGGCTCGATGCTGATCGCACCTGCCTCGGCGGCTCCGGCAGCACAGGACGAGGTCAGCGCCGCAGCGGAGGTGAACATCCTGCACGCAAGCACGCGGGTCTGCCTGGCCGGCAACGACAAGTACGAGGTCGGCCTCGAGTGCAACGGCACCGCCCACGAGAGGTGGGTGAACTTCACGTCCAAGGGCGTTGGCAGGTTCCGCAACGTGGAGTACAACGCGTGCCTGGCATCGGACGGCTTGAAGGTCTTCCTCATGGACAGGTGCGACACGCCGTCGTCCGGGTGGACCAGTCTCCCCGGCTCTCCGAAGCTCCTCCGGCACGCGGTGGAAACCACCAAGTGCCTGCACACGAACGCCGGTACGCCTGGTAGGTGGGCCTACCTGATCGACTGCGATCAGGCCACGCGCTGGAGCGTGCTCCCCGCAGCCTGACCCTGGGGGTGTGGCGGGCCGTCTCCCCCAGGGGCGGCCCGCCGTTCTCCCTCGACGCGACAAATCCGTGATTATCACCAACGGGAATTGACCATGGAATTCAGGGGAATTCTTCGGACGGTCGCCGGCGTGGGGGCGGTAGCAGCGGTGGGCGCGATGCTGATCGCACCCGTCCCGGCCTCGGCGGCGCAGGACCAGGGCGGCATCACGAAGGTCTACCGGATTCAGCACGAGGACACGCGCAAGTGCCTGGACGCCAACTCGGACCGCAAGGTCGGTCTGGCGGACTGCGACGGCACGTCCTGGCAGGACTGGGACAACTACGCTCCGGGCCGGTTCAAGCACCTGGCGACCGGGCTGTGCCTCGCCTCTGACGGCGCTGAGGTCTTCACCATGCCGTGCGGCACGCCGTCGTCCACCTGGACGATCCCCGCCGTCGCCCCTGGCTCGCCGAGGCACATCAGGCACGGCGTGGAGGCCACGGAGTGCCTGCACACGAGCAGCGGGTCTCCCGGGACGTTCGGGGATCTGACCGACTGCGCGACGGGCACGCGCTGGTACGTCATTTGAACTCGGAGGTGCGGCCCGGGTCGTCCCCCGGGCGGCCCGCCGTTCCGGAACAAGACACACGGGTGTCGGATTGATCAACCATGGTGCACAGTGGTGGGGTGAACCCTCGACCGTCGGGAGGCCACCATGGGCGAGGACGTCGCGAAGCACGAGTTCACGCGCGAGGACCGCACGCGGTACCGCACCAAGGTGCGGCGATGCCTCGACGTGTTCGCCCGGATGCTGCGTGAGTCGAGGTTCGACTTCGAGAGGCCGATGACCGGCCTGGAGATCGAGATCAACCTCATCGACGAGCAGGGCGACCCGGCGATGAAGAACCACGAGGCGCTCGAGGTCATCGACGACCCCGACTTCGTGACCGAGCTCGGCCAGTGGAACATCGAGATCAACGTGGCGCCCCGACGGCTCGCGGGCGGGGGCATCACCTCGTTCGAGGAGACCGTGCGGCGCAGCCTCAACTCCGCCGAGGAGAAGGCGCGCGAGGTCGGCGCGCACATGGTCATCAACGGCATCCTGCCGACGCTGCGGACCAAGCACGTCCAGCCCGACCAGCTGTCCAGCAACCCGCGGTACGCGCTGCTCAACGAGCAGGTGCTGGCCGCGCGCGGTGAGGACCTGCAGATCTCCATCGACGGCGTGGAGCGGCTGCACCTCACGGCCAGCTCGATCGTGCCCGAGGCGGCCTGCACCAGCACGCAGCTGCACCTGCAGGTGTCGCCCGAGCAGTTCCCCGCCTACTGGAACGCCGCCCAGGCCATCGCCGGCGTGCAGGTCGCGGTGGGCGCGAACTCGCCGTTCTTCCTCGGCAAGGAGCTGTGGCGCGAGACCCGCATCGCGTTGTTCCAGCAGGCCACCGACACCCGTGGCGACGAGCTCAAGGCGCAGGGCGTGCGGCCGCGGGTGTGGTTCGGCGAGCGGTGGATCAACTCGATCTTCGACCTGTTCGAGGAGAACGTCCGGTACTTCCCCGCGTTGCTGCCCATCTGCGACGACGAGGACCCGCTCGCCGTGCTCGACCACGGCGACACGCCGGCGCTCAGCGAGCTGAAGCTGCACAACGGCACCATCTACCGCTGGAACCGCCCCGTGTACGACGTGGTCCGGGACCGCCCGCACCTGCGCGTCGAGAACCGGGTGCTGCCCGCCGGCCCCACCATCGTCGACACGCTGGCGAACGGCGCGCTGTACTTCGGCCTCGTCCGCGCGCTGGCGGAGGACGAGCGTCCACTGTGGTCGCAGATGAGCTTCCAGGCCGCGGAGGAGAACTTCAACGCCGCCTCCCGCAACGGCTTGGACGCGCAGATGTACTGGCCCGGTGTCGGCACCGTGCCCGTTGTGGAGTTGGTGTTGCGGCGCCTCCTTCCTCTCGCGCACGAGGGCCTGATCCGCTGGGGGGTCGACTCGGCTGAGCGCGACCGGCTGCTCGGTGTGATCGAGCAGCGCTGTCTCACCGGCGTGAACGGCGCGACCTGGCAGGCACGCGAGTTCCACCGGCACTACGACCACACGCACCTGGATCGCGCGGACGCACTGCGCACGATGCTCAAGTCCTACGTGGAACTGATGCACGCCAACGAGCCCGTGCACACGTGGCCCGTCACCGGAGCCTGAGCAACCAGACCCCGACCAACATCACCCAGGCGATCGTCAGCACGGACACGACGATCACCAGCACACCCACGCCGATCACCGCGGCCACACCGACAACGCCCGTAACCACACCCATGTAACGGGTCAGCCCGCGCAGCTCCACACTGATCAACGCGATGCCCAGCGCCGGAACGCCGATCGCGTACAACGCGAACAGCCCCGAGCCGAGCACCGACGACGCATGAGTGGCCGCGGCCGCCAGCGAGGCCTGGTCCGGAAGGACGCTCATCCGCACCAGGGCCGCGTAGTTCGGCCACGCGACTGCCAGGTCCAGCACGACGAAGAGAACCAGGAACCCGGCACCGAGCATCAGGGGCAGCGAGCGGCGCAGTTCTCGGACCAGCGCCACGACCACCGGTAAGAAGAGGATATCGGTCAGCACCGACAGAAAGATGATGAGCGTCCAGACCAGGGTCTTGTCGGCGAAGTACGCCAGCCACGCGGCTCCGTCCTCGCCGGGCGGAACCGCCCCGGCGGCGATGTAGAGCCCCGTGATGACCAGGTAGCACAAAGCAAGGAGCAGTGCGGAGAACCCGCCGGTCCTCCGCACTGCTCCATCTGCGCCCGCTGTGTCAGTCACGAACCAATCGTGACGCGAACATCAGCTCGTCGGGAAGTTGTCCGGGGTCCGGATGCGCTCGCGCACCCACACGCCGGCTTCCTTCAGCACACCGGTGCCCGAGAAGTTCGTGCCGGAACACGTACCCGTCTTGAACACCGCCCCCGACAGACCGTCGTCGGAGTAGTTCCAGTTGGCCCACGAGATCTTCTTCTGCGCCATCAGGTCGATGTACTTCTGCGACGTCGTGAAGTCGTTCGAACCGCCACCGGACGCGGTCTGCGTGCCGAACTCGGTCACGAACACCGGAACAGCGCTGGAGACGCGGTTCAGGACGTCGATGTACGCCTGCTTGTGCGAGTTGGCGTAGAAGTGGAACGAGTACATGAAGTTGGTCGCGTTGACCTTGTTGTTCAGCACCACCGACGGGTCCTCGCCGTCGGAGTGGCCGAACGTCGACCAGCCGTTCGTGCCCGAGACGATGAGGCTGTCCGGGTCGATGTTGCGGATGACCGGGATCATCTGCTCGGCGTAGGACTTCACACGAGCCCACGACGTGCCGTTCGGCTCGTTCGCGATGTCGTAGATGATGTTGGTCTTGTCCTTGTGCCGCTGAGCGATCTCGGTGAAGAACGTCTTGGCGCGGGACAGGTTGTAGTTCGGGTCACCCGGCGAGAGCTGGTGCCAGTCGACGAGGACGTAGATGCCGCGACGCGTGGCTTCCTCGATGTACCCGTGCATCATGTCGGTGAACTTGCGCGGGTTGGTCTCGTACCCGCCTTCCTGGATGTACATGGCGACGCGGATGAAGTCCGCGTTCCAGTCGTTCACCAGCGCGTCCCACCACTGGGACTTGGAGCACTGGTGGTACCACTGGATGCCGTGCGTGCTCATGCCGCGCAACTGGATGGGCTTGCCGTACTGGTTGCACAGCTGCACACCACACACACGCAGCAGGCCGTTGATGTCGTGCGGCCTGGTACCACCGGGGGTTCCGGGCGTGGTCTTCACCGTGAGCGAGTTCGACGCGCCGGACAGGTTCCCGGCCGCGTCACGTGCCTGCACGGTGAACGTGTACGACGTGTCCGGGGTGAGTCCGCTGACGGTGTGGGTGGTGCCGGTGGCGGTCTGCCCGTTGGACAGCACGTACCCGGTCACGCCCACGTTGTCCGTGGACGCGTCCCACGCCAGTGTGATCGACGACGAGGTCTGCGCGGTGGAGCGCAGGTTGCCCGGCGTCGAGGGCGCGACCGTGTCCGGCGGGCCCGACGGCGGTTCGACGTCCACGCGGTCCAGGTTCGGGCCGCCGTTGGACGTCGTCGCGACCGTCTTGATCGTGTTGGTGCCGGCGTTCAGCGAGACCGTGGTGGTGCGGGTCTGCCACGTCGTCCACGCGCCCGTGCCGGGGAACGAGAGCTCGTCCGCCGCCAGCGAGCCGTTCACCGAGATGTCCATCGGGCGGTTGGCCGTGGTGCCGTTGGCGAACCGGAACGTGAGCGTCGCCTGACCCGCGCTGGGCGAGGTCACGGTGAACTCGACGGAGCTGCCGACCTCGTTGTCGTAGTTCACGAAGCCCGAGCCGGTGAAGCCGGCGTGGTTGGACTCCACGAGGCCGTTCGAGATCGTCGCGTTCTCCGCCTGGTACTGCGTGGGGGCGGCGATCGCGACAGCGGGCACGGCGAGCGCTAGCGCTGCCGGTAGGACCAGGAACAGGGATCTGGCCACAGGGTGCCTCCTGTGATGGGGAACAGCAGGGTGGCGGCGATTTAGTTAGGAAGGTTTCCTATCAGTTGTGCGATGAATCACAGCACTAGACCACTGCGCCTGTCAACAAATTCGCGCGACCGGAACTGGCCCGATCGGGCATCCTCACCTGCGATGAGATCCACAGTCACCGTGACACCAGCACAGCTTCCGGAGGTGCTGCTGCACGTCGCCGTCGTCCGACCGGTCTTCCTCTGGGGAGCACCGGGTATCGGCAAGTCCTCGCTCGTGCGCAAGTTCGCCGCCGAGCTGGGCCTGGAGTGCGTCACGCTGCTGGGCACGCAGCTCGCGCCGGAGGACCTCATCGGAGTTCCGGAACTGGTCGGTGGCCGATCCCGGTTCGCCCCACCGGAATCGATCGCCCGCCACGACCCGTACTGCCTGTTCCTGGACGAACTGAACGCCAGCAGCCCCGAGGTGCAGAAGGCGTTCTACTCGCTGATCCTCGACCGCCGCATCGGCTCCTACGAGCTGCCGAAGGGCTCCATCGTGATCGGCGCCGGCAACCGGGCGGTCGACAACGCACTGGCGCGCCCGATGGCGTCCGCGCTGGTCAACCGCATGGTGCACGTGCACCTGACAGCGTCGGCCCGCGACTGGCTGGGGTGGGCGCGCGAGAACGGCATCCACCCGTGGGTGCTGGAGTACCTGACGCAACGCCCGGACCACCTGTGGAGCGCGGCGCCGAAGGTCGAGGAGACGTTCTCGACGCCACGTGGCTGGCACATGCTGTCCGACGCGCTGCACTCGTTCAGCGACGACATCTCCGAGGACATCCTCGGCGTGCTGGCGTTCGGCACGCTCACCGCGAACCACGCCTCGATGTTCAAGGCGTTCGTGAAGACCGTGCGGCACGCGTACGGGCTGGAGGCCGTGCTGCGCGGGGACGTCCGCTGGCCGTCCGCGCCGGCCGACCGGGACCTGCTGTACTTCCTGGGCGAGGCGTTCCGCGCCCGGCTGGTGAAGGAACTGCCGCACGACAAGGCACACGCGTCGGCGGCGGGCAAGCAGCTCGCGCACCGCGGCAAGGCGCTGCTGCTGGAGCTGGCCGAGCTGTCGCTGGAGATCGCGCAGATGGTGATCGCGGCCGACGACGACGGCAACCCCGTGCTGCCCGCGTGGTTCCTCGTCGAGGTCACCCGCGATCTGCCGCGGTTGGTAGCGGCGAGGGCATGAGCCGCCGCCAGAAGGCTCGCATCGACCCCGCCGCGCTGGCATTTGCGGCGGCGGACCAGCGGATCGACTCTCATCCGCTGTTCGCCGCCCTCAGCACGTACGTGCGCCGCGACTCCGCACACCCGTGGGCGGACATCTCGCTGGACGGGTTTCTGCTGGCCCATCCGACGCGTAAGGCGAGCGAGGACGAGTGGGCGTGGGTGTTCGCACATTGCTTGCTGCACTTGGGTTTTGGGACGTTCTCCTGTGACGACGTGCTCGACTTCCAGCCCGCGCTGAAGTTCGGCACGCGCCCGTTCTCCTGGGAACCGGGCAGGTGCGTGCGCGGCGAGGCGTCGAAGGAGCCCGAGAAGTGGGCACAGCGGTTCGCCACTGGCCTGTCGAACGCCGCGGTGGCCGCGATCGACGTGGCGGGCGGCGCGCGGTCGTCGTTGTCCGACACACGGCCGATGAAGACCGAGTGGGATCTCGCGCTGAGCTGGTTCGTGTCGAACTACCCGCTGCTGGGCGCGCTGGCGTCGGTGATGAAGGTCGTGGCGGACGCGGAACTGGCGAGGGGCTGGGACATCTCGATCGCGGCGGTGTCCACGGCCTCTGCCGAGATCTACGTGAACCCGCTCGCCGGGCTGAAGCGGGACGAGTGGCGTTTCGTGCTGGCGCACGAGATGTTGCATGCCGCGCTGCGCCACTGCGACCGGGTCGGCGGGCGAGATCCGTACCTGTGGAACATCGCCGCGGACTTCGTGGTCAACGGCTGGCTGGTCGAGATGGGTGTCGGGTCTGCGCCGGAAGGCGTGCTGCACGATCCGGAGCTGCGCGGACTGTCGGCGGAGTCCGTCTACGACCGGATCGCGGTCGACCTGCGGCGCTACCGGAAGCTGATGACGTTGCGGGGCAAGGGCGGTGACCTGCTCGGGGAACCTCTGCGCGGTCCCGCCGACGTCACGGACCTGGACGAGTTCTACCGGCGTGCCCTGCTGACCGGGTTGAGCTATCACACGTCTTCGCGCGGTCTCTTGCCCGCCGGACTGGTCGAGGAGATCCGCGCGCTGGAGCATCCGCCGTTGTCGTGGGACGCCCAGCTGGCCCGGTGGTTCGAGGAATTCGTTCCCGCCGTGGAAAAGCGGCGCACCTACGCCCGTGCGTCGCGGCGGCAAGCGTCCACTCCGGACATTCCACGGCCTGGCTGGGTGCGGCCGGAGTCGCTGGAGTCACGTCCCACGTTCGGGGTCGTGCTCGACACGTCCGGGTCGATGGATCCCAAGCTGCTGGGCAAGGCGCTCGGTGCGATCGCCTCCTATGCCGCGGCACGTGACGTGCCTGCCGCACGCGTGGTTTTCTGTGATGCGGTGGCATATGACGCGGGATACGTGCCCGTTGAGGACATCGCGGGCCGGGTTTCGGTGCGCGGGCGCGGCGGCACGGTGCTGCAGCCCGGCATCGACCTGCTCGAACGCGCCTCCGACTTCCCTTCCGCAGGACCGGTCCTGGTCATCACCGACGGGTGGTGCGATGTCCTGCGGATCCGGCGCGAGCACGCTTTCTTGATACCCGCGGGCGCGCACCTGCCGTTCCGCGCGCGCGGACCCGTTTTCCGGATGTCCTGATGGAGATCGCCTGCGACGAGTCGGGTTCCGAGGGCGAGAAGCTCGTCGGCGGGGTCACCGCGGTCTTCGCGCACGCCGGGGTGGGCCTCACGCACTCCGAGGCTGCCTCGTGTGTCGCCTCGTTGCGGGAGATGATCAAGTCGCCGGCTGTCGAGTACAAGGCGAACCACTTGCTGCGGGCCAAGAACCGGTGGGTGCTGCTGTGGTTCCTCGGCCCCGACGGCCCGTTGGCGGGTCGGGCACGCGTGCAGCTCGTGGACAAGCGGCGGTTCCTGGCCTCACGGGTGCGCGCGGAGTTCGGCCAGGTGTCGGGACCTTTGGAGCTCTACAACGACCTGCTGCGCGCCCGCGGGCCGCGCGGGACGCTGGACCCGCTGTTCCCGGCGATCCTGCGGGCCGTCGCACAGTGGGGCGGGCCGGTGTCGATCGTGCACGACCAGCAGCTGTCGCTGACGGTCGGCCGGATCCGGCAGCTCCAGCAGCTGGCACCGCGACTGAAAAGCCTGACGTTGGTGGACTCGCAGTACGACGCACGGGTGCAGGTGGCCGATTTCCTGGCCGGGATCGCGCGCCGCGTCGCGGAGGAAGAACTGAACGGGCGGCCGGATCTTGAAGTGATCGGGCTGTTGAGGCCTTTTGTCGTCGGACCGAGGATGTGGCATGCCTGACCTGATCTTCAGCGACCCGCGGCTGGCGCGGATCTACGACGTCTTCGACGGGCCGCGCGACGATCTGGAGCTGTATCTGGGGATCGCGGACGAGGTCGGGGCCTCCAGCGTGCTCGACGTCGGGTGCGGCACCGGGTGTCTGGCCGTGCTGCTGGCCGAGTCCGGGCGCACCGTTGTCGGGGTGGATCCCGCGCTGGCGTCGCTGGAGATCGCGCGGGCCAAGGATTCGCGGGTCACGTGGATTCACGGGGACGCGACTTCGTTGCCTGCGCTGGAGGTCGATCTCGCGACGATGACCGGGAACGTGGCGCAGGTGTTCCTCGGTGACGACTGGGAGGCCACGCTCCGGGGCGTGCACGGTGCGCTGAAGCCCGGCGGGCACTTCGTGTTCGAGACTCGGCGGCCGGAAGCGCGGGCGTGGGAACGCTGGGCGGAACCCACTCGCCGCGTGCTGGACGGCGTGGAGGAGTACCGCGAGATGCTCGACGTGAGCCTGCCGCTCGTGTCGTTCCGGCACACCTACCGCTTCCCGGACGGCACGGAGATCGCCTCGGACTCGACGCTGCGTTTCCGGTCGTACGACGAGGTCGCGGAAAGCCTGGTGGCGTGCGGATTCCAGGTCGTGGACGTGCTGGACGCGCCGGACCGGCCGGGCTACGAGTTCGTGTTCGTCGCCGAGCGCGTCAGCTGACCAGCGCCGGCTGCTTCCACGCCTGCACCAGCCAGGGCAGGATCCGCGGCATCCGGTCGGCCACGATGTCGTGCAGCACCAGCACCATCCGGCCGGAACGATCAGGTCCGGCGTCCAGCCACACGGCCTGCATCAGCACCCCGGCCTGGAGGTCGAGCCCCGCCTCCGCCCGCGCCAGTGCGGCGTCCGTGGCGGCGGCGGGGTCCGCGACCTCGACGTGCGAGAAGCCGGAACGACACAGTTCGGGATGCAGTGCCACGAGGGAATCCACCGCGGCGGCGAGGCGTCCGACGCCCAAACCTGCCCGAACCTGCACCGTAATCGCTCTCACGTTAGGAGAGCCTAACCTACGCTCCAGGCGGGATTGCGCCCACTGAGTCCCAGGACACGGTCGAAAAGCGGCGCGTTCGAGTCGACCTCCACCGCCGCTCCGAACAGCGAGCCGTCGCGGTCGTCCGGGCCGATCGACGACACGAAGCCGTGGACCACCTCCAGGTGCTCCGGCGCGACCTCGAAGGGCTGGCCGGTGGCACGGGCGAGGTCCCAGCCGTGGAGCACGATCTCGTCCAGCGTGACCGCCGCCGCGACCTCACCCGGCAGGTCGACACCGCCCGCGGCCGTCATGCCCTCCCACGCGTCGGGCGAGCGCCACACCTGCGCCAGCTCGAAGAGCCTGGCCGGCATCGACTCGCGGAAGTCCAGCGGCAGCCGGGACGCGTCGCCGGATCCGGCGCCTTCCAGCGGGGTCTTCAGCGCGGCCATCGTGAACGCGACCGACAGACCGTTGATGTGGTCCAGCAGGTCGCCGACCGTGTACTCGGGGCACGGTGTCGGGGCCTTCAGGTCGCCGTCCGACACGTTGCGCACCAACGCCGCCATCTGTTCTGTCGCAGGGCCTAAGTCGTACATCAGTACCCGTCTCCTCCCCAGAACTGTTCTTCGAGCATGTCCGCCGTGCCGGCGAGCAGCTGGAGCGGGTCGGTGAACTCGTGGATGTCGAGGTCGGCCAGCGGCAACGAGTGCCGCACCACCACGTGCTCCCCCATGATCGCGAGGCCGCACGCCACGGTGGACTTGCCGACCTCCTCCAGGACGTCCCGGAGGTTCACCTCCGAGGCCAACCCGCACGGGGAGGCGATCTGCACCCACTCGTGCATCTTGTCGAGCACTTCACGGACGATGATCACGACCTGCGTGCGTTCGTCGTCGTCCTCCTCCTCGTCCCCGAAGGTGAAGAGGATCCTCAGCTCCTCGTCCTCGTCGTGGATGACGTCGTACTCGGCGCGGACGTAATCCGCGAGGTCTCCCCAACTCGCCATGGCGCAACCCTACTTGCCGCGATCGCCCACAGCCCGACGACGAGCACCGCGCCGACCTCCGCGGCGAGCAAGATCCTCTCGATGTAGCCCAACGGGAACACCCGCCACCACCGAACGTCCGAGGCCACACCCATCGCGATGGCGTAGAGGATCGGCATGAACGCGACAACGCTCAGCAGACCGGACGCCATCGTCCACTTCGCGTGCTTGCCCCACACGTGGTCCTTCAGCCACGGCCTGGCCAGCGCGATGATGGCGATCGGCAGGCTGACGAACGCGATCATGCTGCCGAACCGGTGGATGCTGCCGCTGACCTCGTTGGTGCCCATCGCCCAGTTCGTCTTGGGGAACGCGACCACCAGGAACAGGCCGACCGACCACAGGATCAGCGCGATCGCACCGGTCGAACGCCACTTCGTCAGTCCCTTGTGGACGAGCGCGGCGAGGATCGCCAGGGAACCGATGGCGAGCAGCAGCACGGCGGCGTCGAAGACGGGGCGGTAGTCGCCCAGCGCGTACTCGCTGATCGTGCGGCGGAGCGGGCCGACGGTCAGGTCGAGCAGACCGACCATCGCCACCGTCGCGACGACAGCGAGTGAACCGCCGGTGGCGGCGAGTCGTGGAATCAGCACATACCGCCCAACGCCGGGGTGAACCTGTGCGGTTCCTGGGTTCAGGAAGCCGACAGGATCCCCCAAGGTTTCTGACAGGTTCAGCTCAAGACGCTCCCGCAGGTGATGTTGACCTGCGCTCCCGTCATCGCGCGCCCCCAGTCCGAGGCCGCGAACACCGCCGCACGTCCGACGTCCTTGAGCGTGGCCGCCCTGCCCAGCACCGTCTCGCGCACGATGTCGGGCTCGACCTGGGCGCGCACGGCCGCGTCGGTGATCGTCTCGGGGATGCCGCCGGTCTGCAGCGTCACGACCCGGACGCCGTGCTGGCCGAGCTCCGCGGCCAGCTGCCGGCGCATCGCCTCGACCGCGTCGAACGCCGTGACCAGGCCGCCGAGGTGCCAGCGGCGGTGTACCTGGGCGTCACCGGTGCCACCGAAGAACATGATCACGCCGCTCTTCTGCTTGATCATGTGCCTGGCGGCGGCACGGGCGGTGAGGAACTTCGAGCGGACGCTGGTGACGACCGGGCTGAGGTAGTCGTCCACGTCCATCTCGTGGAACGGGATGCCCTGCACGTCGTTGTCCGAGATGACGTTCACCGAGATGTCGATGCGCTCGAACGTGGCCGCGTGCTGGTCGACGCCGTACTCGTCCAGCGCGTCGACCACGGTCCACTTGGCGCCGAGCGGGTCCGCCGCCTTGCGCAGCGACTCCTCCGTGCGGCCGACCAGGTGCACGTCGGCGTCCGCCTCGGTGAACGCCTTGGCGATCGCACGGCCGATGGTGCCGGCGCCGCCGTAGATGACTGCCGTCTTGCCGTTGAGATTCATCGGTAGGCCCTGAACCAATCGATCTCGAACTGCTTCGGATACCGCCCGGACCGCTCCGGCCCGAACTCGAACACCGCGAGCTGGAACTGCATCGGGTAGTCCGGCGCCTGCCGAACCGTGTTGACCAGCTCGTCGTCCACGAAGAAGTCGACCCGGCCAGGTTGCCAGTCTGCGCCGTAGACGTGGAACTCGCGCGCGTCGATCGGCACGTCCACGACCTCGAACTCGTCCTTGATCCTCGGATCACCGAACGGGTGCACACCCATCCCGATGCCGGTGTTCGCGGGCCACACGTGCTTGCCGAAGATCTCCGCGATGCAGATCTCCGCCGAGTGCTCCGGCACGTCCTCCAGGCCGATCATCCACAGCGCGACCATGCAGTTGGGGTCGTCGATCGCCTTGCACCTGATCTCGAACCGGCCGTAGGTGGGGGTGTAGAGCCGCAGGTCCTGCTGCTTCTCGCGCACTTCGAGGTCCGGGCGGAAGCGGGACTGGCCCTCGGTGAGGGCGGTCTGGAGGCCGGAGACCCTGGTGTCGCCGTCGTACTCCGGGCACCACGGGTCCTGGTCGGCGTCGATGCGGAGCGTGAGGCCGTCGTCGTTGCGGTAGCGGGCGGCGGTGGCCGACCTGGAACTCCAGTGCGGCAGGTAGTGGGGGTGCCACCGGTCCAGCGTGGTGAACCGGTCTTCGAACTCGAGCTCTCGTCCGGTCATGTCACTGAGGGTAACTCCTACTGGAGCGCGACCGCTGCTTCTGCGGCCACCGCGTCGGCGACCGCCGTCAACGCCGGTGAGTCGAGCTTCCACTGCTGCCAGTACAGCGGGATGTCGACGGTGCGGCCGGGTGCGAGGTCGACCAGGCCGTCCTGAAGTTGCTGCGGTGGCACCATTCCCCAGCCGAGCCCGGCCACGATCGCCCGCACGTAGACCTCCGACGACGGCACGTAGTGGCGGTGGTCCGACGCGCCGCGGCCGCGGGTCAGGGTGCGCACGAACCGGTCCTGCAGGTCGTCGTTGCGGTCGAACACCACGACCGGCGCGTCCGGCAGCCACGACTTCGCCGGACCTTCCGCATGTCTGTCCACAAAGGATTGACTTGCCGTTGCCGCGTAACGAATGCTGCCCAGCTTACGCACCGAACAGCCCGCGACCGGCTCGCGCGAGGACGTCACCGCCGCCATCACGAGACCCTGGCGCAGCAACGCCGTCGTGTGGTCCTGGTCCTCGCGGTGCAGGTCGAAGGAGATCTTCAGATCTGACGGAACCCGTTGCAGCGCGGGCAGGAACCAGGTCGCGAGCGAGTCGGCGTTCACCGCGATCGGCACCCGCACGACGGCGTCCTCACCGAGCGCGGCTTCGAGGTCCTGATCGAGAGCGAGCAGTTGCCGACCGTAACGGACCAGCACCTCCCCCGACGGCGTCAGCCGCACCGGCCGCGCCCGCACCAGCAGCACCCGGCCCGTTCGCTGCTCCAGCGCCTTGATGCGTTGGGAGACAGCGGAAGGGGTGACGTGCAACGCAGTGGCTGCGGCGTCGAACGTGCCCGCGTCGACCACCGCGAGCAACGTGCGCACCAGGTCCAGATCCATCACGGTTGCTAATGATACCTAAGAATCTTTAGCTGGTCTCATCAAGACGGCGTAAATACCGTTGGAGACATGAAGGACCTGCTGCTCGGCTTCGGCACCATGATGACCCTGATCGTCGCGATCGGCGCGCAGAACGCTTTCGTGCTGCGCCAAGGACTTCGACGTCAGGCCGTGGTTCCGGTCGTCGCCGTGTGCGCACTCTCCGACGCACTTCTGGTCGCGGTCGGCATCGCCGGGTTCGGCGCGATCGTCTCCCGCTGGCCCCAGGCGATCACCATCGCGGCCGTCATCGGAGGAATCTTCCTGCTGGGCTACGGATTTCTGGCCGCCCGCCGCGCGTTCCGCCCGTCCGCGATGCACGTCGAAAACAGCGGGTCGCGACGCCCGGTGCTCACCGCCATCGCCCTGACGTGGCTGAACCCGCACGTCTACCTGGACACGGTCCTGCTGCTCGGCTCGATCGCGGCCGGCCGCTGGCTCTTCGGCGTCGGCGCGGTCACCGCCAGCATCACCTGGTTCGTCGCACTCGGCTTCGGCGCCCGCCTGCTCAGCCCGCTGTTCGCGAAGCCCCGCTCGTGGCGCGTCCTGGACGGCGTGATCGCCGCCGTGATGATCACCCTCGGCGCGACCCTGATCGCCGGGTGGTGATCAACACCACCACCGCCGACACGGCCAGGACACCGCTCGTCACCGGCGCCGCGGCCCCCACGATCAGCGACGCCGAAGCAAGCCCTCCGCTGACGAGAGCACCTGCGACGACCCGCGGCCGAACATCATCCACGTAGATCACCATACTCACGACACACCCATGTTGGGTGGTGATCCAGACCCCACCCCTACATGTAGTATCTGCCGCGCTGGTGGTTCACCGACTTGGCGCAACGGGGTCGGTGAGGCAAGAGGGAACCCGGCGAGAGTCCGGGACTGCCCCGCAGCGGTGAGTGGGAACGAAAGCCGTCAACGAAGCACTGGGTCTCGCGACCTGGGAAGCGACGGCCGGTAGGAGCGAGTTCGGCGCCCACGAGTCCGAAGACCTGCCACTGGTGTGCGCGCAAGCCTGCGCGCACGACACGGTGCCCCGAGGGAGGGCGGCTGTGTGCACCAGTGGTGTCCTCTGCTGGCGTGCGCATGCGTTCCCTCGGGCCGAGCTCGCGAGGAGAGAGCGTGCCCGACCGCCTTACCCCATTGGATCGCCTTTCTGAGGTGATCAACGAAGCTTGTGCCGACCTGCCCAACGCGTCGGCCGAGGCGGTTCTGGCCGAGACCAAGCGAAATCTCTACGCCGGCATCACCGACGCCGAACTGGCCCTGGCGCCGATCATGGCCGCCCGCACGATGGTCGAGCACGACCCGGACTACTCCTACGTCAGCGCCCGCCTGCTGCTGGACAAGCTCCGCGCCGAGGCCTGCGGCATCCCGTTGTCGCACGCCGAGATGACCGCGCGCTACCCGTCGTACTTCGCCGATTTCGTCCGCTACGGCATCGAGTTCGGCCAGCTCGACCCACGTCTGGTTTCCTTCGACCTCGCACGTCTGGGCGCGGCGCTGCACGCTGACCGCGATCTGAACTTCCAGTTCCTGGGCATGCAGACCCTGTACGACCGCTACTTCCTGCACCACGACGGCCGCCGCTACGAGCTGCCGCAGGCGTTCTTCATGCGCGTCGCCATGGGCCTCGCGCTGGAAGAGGACGACCGCAACGCCCGCGCGATCGAGTTCTACGAGCTGCTCTCGTCGTTCGACTTCATGTGCTCGACGCCGACCCTGTTCAACTCCGGGACCACGCGCCCGCAGCTCTCGTCGTGCTTCCTGACCACGGTGGACGATGACCTCGCCGCCATCTTCCACGGCATCTCCAACAACGCGCTGCTGAGCAAGTTCGCGGGCGGGCTCGGCAACGACTGGACTCCGGTGCGCGGCATCGGCGCGCACATCAAGGGCACCAACGGCAAGTCGCAGGGCGTCGTGCCGTTCCTCAAGATTGCCAACGACACGGCCGTAGCGGTCAACCAGGGAGGAAAACGGAAGGGCGCGGTGTGCGCGTACCTGGAGACGTGGCACATCGACGTCGAGGAGTTTCTCGACCTTCGCAAGAACACCGGTGACGAGCGCCGCCGCACACACGACATGAACACCGCGAACTGGGTGCCGGACGAGTTTCTGCGCCGGGTCCGGGCGAACGGGCAGTGGACGTTGTTCTCGCCGGACGAGGTGCCGGACCTGCACGACGCGTTCGGCACGGAGTTCGCTGAGAAGTACCGGGCGTACGAGGAGAAGGCGGCCAACGGCGAGATCAAGGTCTTCCGGCAGATCCCGGCCGTCGACCTGTGGCGGCGGATGCTGACCATGCTGTTCGAGACCGGGCATCCGTGGATCACGTTCAAGGATCCGTGCAACCTGCGTTCGCCGCAGCAGCACAGCGGGGTCGTGCACTCCAGCAACCTGTGCACGGAGATCACGCTCAACACCACGATCGACGAGGTCGCGGTGTGCAACCTCGGGAGTGTCAACCTCGCGCAGCACGTCACCGAGCAGGGCATCGACCACGCGCGGCTGGAAAAGACCGTGCGGACCGCGGTGCGGATGCTCGACAACGTGATCGACGTGAACTACTACACGATCCCGGAAGCCAAGAACTCCAACCTCAAGCACCGGCCGGTCGGCCTGGGGCTGATGGGTTTCCAGGACGCGCTGTTCACGCTCGGCACGCCGATGGCATCCGAAGAAGCCGTCGAGTTCGCGGACCGCAGCATGGAGGAGATCAGCTACTACGCCATCGAGGCGTCCGCTGACCTGGCCGCAGAACGCGGTGCGTACCAGTCGTTCGAGGGATCGTTGTGGAGCCGGGGAATCCTGCCGATCGACTCGGTGGAGATCCTCGCGCAGACCCGCGGCGACGGTGAGCTGGAGCAGAACCGCGAGTCCACCACGGACTGGGGCAAAGTCCGCGAGAAGGCCCGCAAGGGCATGCGGAACTCGAACGTCATGGCGATCGCACCGACCGCGACCATCGCGAACATCACCGGCGTGAACCAGTCGATCGAGCCGCTGTACCGCAACCTCTACGTGAAGTCGAACATGTCCGGCGACTTCACCGTGATCAACCCGGACCTGGTGCGGGCGCTCAAGCAGCGCAAGCTGTGGGACGAGCAGATGATCTCGGACCTGAAGCTGCACGACGGCAGCCTCGGCGCGATCGACCGGGTGCCGCCGTACCTGAAGGCCTTGTACGCCACGGCGTTCGAGGTCGACAGCTCGTGGCTGATCGAGGCGGGCTCACGCAGGCAGAAGTGGATCGACCAGGCGCAGTCGCTGAACCTGTACCTGGCTCAGCCCAGCGGCCGCAAGCTCGACGAGCTGTACCAGCTGGCGTGGGTGCGCGGCCTCAAGACCACGTACTACCTGCGGACGCAATCAGCCACGCACGTGGAGAAGTCCACGTTGCAGGGCACCGACGGCAAGCTCAACGCCGTCTCCCCCGTCGCCGTGACCGACCCGAACTGCTCCATCACCGACCCCGACTGTGAGGCGTGCCAGTAATGAGCAACATCGAAGCAGGCGCGGCCCGCGTCAGTGTCGACGACAAGGCGATGATCAACTGCCGCGCCGACGTCAACCAGCTGCTGCCGCTCAAGTACCACTGGGCGTGGGACAAGTACCTCAACGGCTGCAACAACCACTGGATGCCCACCGAGGTGTCCATGCAGGCCGACATCAGCCTGTGGAAATCCAAGGACGGGCTGACCGACGAGGAACGCCGCATGATCAAGCGGAACCTCGGTTTCTTCGCCACGAGTGAGTCGTTGGTGGCCAACAACATCGTGCTCGCGGTGTACCGGCACCTCACCAACCCCGAGTGCCGGCAGTACCTGCTGCGCCAGGCCTTCGAGGAGGCCGTGCACACGCACACGTTCCAGTACATCTGCGAGTCGCTCGGCCTGGACGAGGGCGAGCTGTTCAACATGTACCGCGAGATCCCGAGCATCACCGACAAGGCCGCGTGGGCGCTGCAGTTCACGCAGCACCTGGAGGACCCGGACTTCCGCACCGGCACGCCCGAGACGGACCAGGCGTTCCTGAAGGACCTCGTCGCGTTCTACGTGGTCTTCGAGGGCATGTGGTTCTACACGGGGTTCGCGCAGATCCTGTCGCTGGGCCGGCGCAACAAGATGGTCGGCATCGCCGAGCAGTACCAGTACATCCTGCGCGACGAGTCGATCCACCTGAACTTCGGCATCGACGCGATCAACCAGATCAAGATCGAGAACCCGCACCTGTGGAACGACGTGTTCCAGAAGGAGGTGCGGACCATGCTCGCGGAGGGGTGCGAGCTGGAGATCGCCTATGGTCGCGACACGATGCCGAGCGGGATCCTGGGTCTCAACGCCGACTCCTGCGAGCAGTACATGCGGTTCATCACGAACCGCCGGTGCGCGCAGCTCGGCCTGGAGCCGGTGTGGGAGACCGGCCCGAATCATTTGGGTGAGAACCCGTTCCCGTGGATGTCCGAGATGATGGACCTCAAGAAGGAGAAGAACTTCTTCGAGACCCGCGTCATCGAGTACCAGAACGGCGGCTCGCTGGAGTGGTGAGTTAGCGCGCTATCGGTCTCGATAAGCGACCTGCACGGCGAGCACACAGAGCTCGTCGTGCCACTCGTCGCTGATCGGGGCCTCGGCGATCGCGGTGCGGGCGGTCCGCACCAGATCGCCGATGTGGTCCTCCACGGCCTCCAGGGCGCCGGAGACCACGAGGTGGTCGCGCAGCTCGTCGAACGCCTGACGTTCGACGAGTGCGCGCACCTCCGCGTTGTGCCGCATGGCCAACGAGATCAGCAAAGTCATCTTGTGCTGCGCGAAGTCCAGCCCGGCGGGCTTGCCGCTCAGGTCGCTGGAGCCGAACGCGTCGATCAGGTCGTCGCGCAGCTGGAAGGCCTCCCCCAGCGCCTCGCCGTAGACCGCGAAGGCCGGGGCCAAGTCCGGCCGCCCGGCGATCAAGGCACCCAGGGTCAACGGCCGCTGGATCGTGTAGCGGCCGGACTTCACCACCGCGATGTGCCTGGCCAGCAAGGGATCGGCGGCGAACTCGGCGGCCGCGACCACGTCCAGGGCCTGCCCGCTGCAGAGTTCGGAGCGCATCTCGCACCACTCGCGGGCGACGTCGGCGCCGTAGCCCGCCATCAGGCCGTCGGCGTAGGTCCAGGCGAGGTCGCCGGCCAGGATCGCCATCGCCTCACCGTAGCGGCGGGGTTCGCCGCGCCAGCGGTTCTCCTTGTGCTCCAACGCATGCCGGGCGTGCACTGTCGGCGCACCACGCCGCAACGAGGAGTCGTCCATCACGTCGTCGTGGATCAACGCGCCGATGTGCAGCAGTTCGACCGCCATCGCGGCAGGCACGGGCAACGATCCCGGCACCCCACCGGCGGCCAGGAACCCGGTGAGACAGAACAGCGGCCGAAGTCTCTTGCCGCCGGCGTGCACCAGCGCCGCGATGTCGAGCACGGGTAGCGCGCCGCGAGGGTCGGGATGGGCCCGGCGGGCGGACTCCAGGGCGAGGTGGTCGGCCAAACCCACCTCGACGTCGCGCAGCAGCGCGGTCAGTTCAGCGCGTGCGGCGGTCGCGGTGGAAATGGGCGCGGTGGTCATGCGGTAATGATGAGGGCTCAAGCCCGTGCGTTGTCAACGACCACTCCGATATGAGACGACGTCGTTTACGGAACAACGTGAGCGCATTTACTCTCAGCCACTCCCCGGCCGTAGATCGGATGGATGCTGCGCATGGAAATGCCGGTTTTAGATCGCTGTTACCCCGTTCGACAGAGCTCTCACTACCGCGTTGTCGCAGGTCCGTTCCATGATTGGATGGACAGGTTCGGCCCATACCGAACGAGCGAGGAACGCCGTTCATTTGCAGCCAAAGATTACCCTTATCTGGCCTCCATCGCGTTCCCTGCCTGCAACGAAAGGCTGCTCGGCGAGTTCGCGGGCATCTGCGCGACGATGACGGAACGGGACGATGACTGGGCGGATCACTGGAATCCGCTGATCGCCGATATCTGGGCACGACTTGCGTCGCACACCGATCCGCGACAGATGTCCCGGTTGACCGCCGCCGTTTCGGCCTATCGAGAAGGATGCGCCGCACACGCCCGAAAACTAATCCAAGGTGACATTCCACGAGACGTCGGCACCTATCTCATTTCGCGCTACCTCACAATCGGCCAGCTCATTGACCACGTGCTGATCGAAATCAGTCTCGGGATCGATGTGAGCGACTCCCTCTCCGATCCCCTGATGGCCGAGCTGGTCAGGTGCGACGTCGAGCGGGTCATCGCCTGCCAGGACGTCCTGTCGTTCCCGAAGGAGCACAACGACGGGGACGACGAGAACCTCGTCCGCGTGATCGCAACCGAAACCGGCTGCTCACTCAACGACGCGGTCACCCAGGCGTGCGTGTTCTTCAAGGACGCCAACGCCCGCACGGACCGTGCCGCCGACGCGGTGCTCGCCTCACCGCTGGGCAGGCGCAAGGACATCCGGCAGTTCATCCGCGCTCTCAACGACTTCGTGGCCGGCCTGATCGAGTGGACGTCCTGCTCCAGCCGCTACACCGGGCGCACCACCAGCGTCTGGGCCACCCCGACCGTCCCGTACCGACCGGAGGACTGACCCGTGATCACCGCTCCCGGCGGCCTTCCCCTGGCAGGGCACGCGCTCGACCTCCTGCGTCGCCCGATCGAGTTCCTCACCGAGATGCGCGACCTCGGCCCCGTCGTGCGGTTCCGGCTCGGACCGAAGGACGCCTACCTCGTCACCACCCCGGACGCGGTCAGGGAGGTGCTGATCACGCAGCTCTCCGCGTTCGGGAAGGGCGGCGCGCTCATCGACACCGCCCGCGAGGTCGTCGGCAACGGCATCGGCACCTCCGACGGCGCCGAACACCGCAAGAACCGCAAGATGGCGCAGCCGGCGTTCCACCACCAGCGCATCGCGAGCTACACCGCCGCGATGGCCGGCATCGCCTCCCAGAAGGCAACGTCTTGGCTGCCTGGCCTGCGACTGTCGATGCCGGAAGAGATGCACGCGCTCAGCGCGGCCATCCTCGCCAAGACGCTCATCACCACCGACGTCGACGCACCCGGCGTGCTGTCGCGCGCGTTGCCGGAGCTGGTCGCGGGCATCGGCAGACGCACGTACCTGCCGGTGAAGTGGGTCCACCGACTGCCACTGCCGGTGAACCGCCGCTACACCACCGCGAGGCGGGCGTTGTCCGGCCTGGTGCTCGACACGATCGCGGAATACCGCGCCGCGCCCGGTGATCGCGGCGATCTGCTGTCGATGCTGATGACCTCGGTGGACGACGACGGCGCGGGCATGTCGGACGCGCAGCTGCACGACGAGATCCTCACGATGATGTTCGGCGGCACCGCCACGTCAGCAGAGACGCTGGTGTGGCTCTTCCACGTGCTCGCAACGCACCCGGAGATCAGCGAGAAGGTCGTCGCCGAGATCGACGACGTGGTGGGCGAGCGGCTCGTCGAGCACGCCGACCTGCCCGCGCTGGAGCACACGGGCCGAGTGATCACCGAGGCGCTGCGGCGGTACCCGGCGATCTGGCTCACGAGCCGCTACGCCAACCGCGCCACGACCGTGGCCGGGCAGGACATCCCGGCCGGCGCCGACGTGTTCTACAGCCCGCACCTGCTGCACCACGACCCGCGCTCGTTCTCGCGCCCGGAGGAGTTCGACCCGGACCGCTGGCTGCCGGAGCGAGCCGCGGAGTCGCCACGGCACGCCTACATCCCGTTCAGCTCCGGGTTCCGCAAGTGCATCGGCGACTCGTTCGCCCGGACCGAGATCATGGTCGCGCTGGTGGCGGTGCTGCAACGGTGGCGGCTCGTGCAGGTCGGCGAGGCCGTGCCGGCGTGCGACACGACCTACCGGCTCAAGAAGTCCGTCATGCGAGTCGAACGGCGCTAGGCAGCCCCGCCCGGTCCGCGACGGGCCACGCCAGCGGATCGGGCCCCAGCTTCACCAGCTCGGCGACCTGCAACCGGGCCCACGGCGAGATCTCGCGCGTGCCGTCCAGAACGCTTTCGGAGAACTCTGCCCACGGCACGCGATCAGCCGAGTCGACCTCGTCCGGGTTCGGCGTGGGCTCGTCGTCGGAGAGCACCCGGAACACCGGACACATCTCGTTCTCGACGACGCCGTCCATCTCGGCGCGGTAGCGGAAGCGCGGCAGCAGCAGCTCCGGCTCGGAGCACTTCATGCCCAGCTCGTCCTGCAGACGCCGCAACACGGCCTGTGCCATGTCCTCGTCCGGCAACGGGTGACCGCAGCAGGTGTTCGTCCACACGCCGGGGAACGTCTTCTTGTGCAACGCGCGCCTGGTCAGCACGATGCGGCCGGCCGAGTCGAAGACGTACGACGAAAAAGCCAGGTGCAGCGGGGTGTCCGCGTGGTGCACGACGGCCTTGTCCTCGACACCGATGGCCGAACCGTCCTCGGCCAGGAGGACCACCTGTTCCACAGTCACGCGCCCACGTAACCACACGAACGACAAGATCGCGTAGCTGGGCGTCGTGATAGGGAGCTTGAGCGCCGGGATAGCGGGACCATAGGTGGTCCGCGTCACCCTGAGGTCATGACATCCCCGTTCGCACAGGCTCACACCATGTTCCTGGTGCTGGTCAGCCCAGCGGGCCAGTACTCGATCTGGCCCGCGGTGCTGCAGGTGCCCGCCGGCTGGCAGGTCGTCCACGGCGTCGCGTCCCGGCAGGGTTGCCTCGACTTCGTGCAGGCACAGCAGATCTACGTCCCGCAAGCCGCATAACGGGACCGCACTGGGACGGCCTGACCCTGGCCGTTCGATACCCCGGCCTGCCTTGATCGTGGAGGCATGCTCACAGAAAGCCGCTTCTTCGCGTCGGCGCGCACCGATCTCGTGACGGTGCTGCTCGGGACGTGGTTCTCGATCGGGTTGTTCCTCGACGCCTGGGCGCACAGCAATCTCACCGAGCTGGAGTCGTTCTTCACGCCGTGGCACGGCGTCTACTACTCCGGCTTCACGGCGACCGGCGCGTGGATCCTGTGGCTGGTCTGGCGTGGTCACAGGTCCGGACGCCGCGGTCTGGCGGCGATTCCGGCCGGGTACGGGCCCGCGGTGGTGGCACTGCCGACGTTCGCGCTGTTCGGCGTGGGCGACTACGTGTGGCACACCGTGTTCGGCATCGAGACCGACCTGGAGATCGTGTTCAGCC
The DNA here is from genome assembly GCF_047445655.1 of Lentzea alba. GTDB lineage: Bacteria > Actinomycetota > Actinomycetes > Mycobacteriales > Pseudonocardiaceae > Lentzea > Lentzea alba_A. Next base: position 30,407 of record NZ_JAJAEG010000047.1, on the reverse strand, counting down.
CCACCCACCTCGGGCTGATCGTGGCGATGGTCGTGATCCTCGCGACGCCGCTGCGGACGGCGTGGCTGAGCCGCGACCGGCCGACGTTCCCCGCGTTGCTGTCGCTGGCGTTCTGCCCGTCGCTGGTGCTCATCTTCTTCCCCCACGCCGATGCCACGCAGTGGTCGCCGGAGCGGATCGTGGAGGCCTGGACGTTCGTACCGGGCTTCTCGCAGCCGCCGGCCGGGCGCCTCGGGGCCGCGGTGGCGATCACGAACCTGATCTGGCTCCTGCCGGTGCTCGCGGCGGCACGGCGGTGGCGCTTGCCGTTCGGCACGGCCACCCTCGTGTCGTTCGTGATCGGCGGGCTCGGGGCGGTCATCACCACCGGAACGCAGCTGGAGATGTTCGCGGCGTTCGTCGTCGGCGGGCTGTTGTCGGACGTGCTGCTGGTGTGGCTCAAGCCCGGTGAGGATCGCCTTGTCCAGTACCGGATCTACGCGTTCGCGTCGCCGTTCGTGCTGTGGCTGACGTACTTCCTCGTGGCGGGCATCTCCGCGGGAAGGATGCCGAGCGTGCGGGAGATGTGGACCGGGGCGCCGGTCGTGATGGGCTGCATCGGGTTGCTGATGGCCTGGCTGATGGTGCCGGAATTCCGGCACGTGCGGGAGAACGCGGCGGAAGCCCGCCGCGTTCCCGTCGCACATCCCTAACAGGACAGCCTGGCGTCGCCCCACACCGCGTTGTCCAGGCTCGTGCCGTCGCCGCCGTCGGTCACCCGCAGCGTCAACGACTTCACGCCGCCGACGTCCACGCTGACCGGCAGCGGCGCGTCGACGGACTTGCGCAGCGGGCTCTCGTAGAGCACGCGTCCGTCACCCACGACCACGAACGTGACCGAGCCACCGACACCGGCCGCGCGGTCCACTCGGCCGTCGACCTCGTCGTCCACGCCGACCGTCGCCTCGAACCGCGAACACGCTTCAAGGGAGAAGACCTTGTCCGCGGGCGTCGTGCCGATGCCCTTGCCGAACCGCACACCGCCGGTCGTCAACGTCCGTCCCTCAACGGAACGATCGTTGCCGGCGACGTAGGACTGCCCGGCAGGCAACGGCTTCCAGACGTGCGTCCGAGTCGCCTTCTCCGCTTCAACGCTGGAGTTGAAGCGGTGGTAGGGCCGGAACTGCGCCACCGCGGGCACGTCCGTCAGCCCCACCACCGGATTCGGACCGACGCGAACCGTCCACTTGCCACTCAACGACTCACCCGGCGCGACCCGGAACGCCCGCACCCCGGCGGACGCGGTCCAGCCGGACGGCACCCGCGGCGCGAACGACACGTCGTAGAGCGGGTCGGTCGAGGTGTTCGTGAAGGTGCTGCTCATCTCGAACATCTGCCCCGGCTGCACCGACGCCAGCGCGGGCGTGGTCACGACCGTCGTCGACGGGATGCCGTACGTGGGCCGGGCGCAGGTGTCGCGAACCGGGCGGCAGACCAGTGCGACGAACCCGCCGTCCTTCGCCGCCGGAATGGTCAGCTTCTGGTCTGTGACCTGGGTTTCCTTGACCAGCCCGGCCACGCCGTCCCGCACGACCTCGACCAGCCAGCGTCCCTTGCCCAGGGTCGGCAGGTCCAGCGTCCGGGCCTCGCCCGCGATCGCGCCACCGACGAACCAACGGTCCTCAGAACGCCGTGCCATCACGACGCTCTCGGTGGGACGCCCGGACAGCAGCCGCGTCTCGTCCCACGCGGTCGGCGTCTGCTCCAGGTACCAGCGCACCAGCGGACGTGCGTCGTAGGCGTCCGGGCGGCCGGCGAGGTTCTGGATACCGGACTCGTACAGCACGGACAACGCGAGCTCGCCCGCGTCGGTGTTGGCGCGGGTGCGGTGGAAGCCGCCGGGCGTGTAGTCCATGCCGCCCACCACGTTGCGGGTGAACGGCAACGCGGTCATGTGCGAGGTGGTGAGGCCGCTGGACTTCTCCGCGCCGTGCACGGCCTCGGTCGTCATGACGTGCGGCCAGGTGCGGTGGATGCCGTGCGGCAGCGTGGCGCCGTGGAAGTTGAGCAGGAAGTGCATCTTCGCGGTCTCGGGCAGGATCTCGTCGTACCAGCGGTAGCGGTCCTGGCCGTCGGAGTCCATGAAGTCGATCTTCAGGCCCTGCACGCCCCACTTCTGCAGCCACGGCAGGTAGTCCGCGCGCTTCTCCGGGGTGTCGACGCTGCTGAACCGCACCCACGTGTGGATGCCGACCCGGCGTGCCTTCGCGTACTGCACGAGTTCGGGGATGTAGCTGGTCTGCCGCCAGTTCGGGTCGTCGTACCAGCCGGCGTCGACCACGACGTACGGCCAGCCGCGCGCCGCCGCGTAGTCGACGAACTCCTTCTGCCGGGCCAGATCCTGCTGCACGCCGCGGCCACCGGCGAGCCATGTCCACACCGCCGGGCCGGGCTTGATCCACGAGGTGTCGCGGATGCGAGAGGCCGGCGCGAGGTCGTCCACCAGCGTCGACTCGGTGACGGTGGCCAGCGAGCCCACGATCATGGTGCGCCACGGCGTCTTCAACGAACCGGAGACCGCGACCTTCTCGTCCCAGAGCTTCATCTGGAACCTGCCGCCACCGGTGTGCACCAGGTGACCACCCGAGTACCTTCCGTCCACATCGGACTCGGTGATCAACGCGTAGGTGCCGCCGACGTCGAACAGCGCCGGGTGCATGTACTCGGCCGGTTCCGCGGTCCCGGCCGTCATCTGCAGGAACGGGTTCTCGTAGTCACGCCGGAACTTCGCGAGCCACGCGACGGAGTCCGCCGGCAGCACGAACGCCGACGCCTCCCCCGTCACGGCACCGGTGTTCTGCGGCAGCTCGTATCGATACGCGACGCCGTCAGCAGACTCGCGCACCACGAGGTTGAGCTTGTTCTCACCGGCCACGAACCGGTACGTCGTCTCGGTGGCGCGCACGGTGCGGTCCAGCTTCTTGCCGGACGACGTGCGGTAGCGCTCGAAGATCGCCCGCTTCGACTTCCCCGCAGGCTGGAGACCGGTCGACAGGTCGGCGCGCTCGGTCTTGATCCCGACCGGTGACGGCTGCACGACCGTCTTGCCGTTGTGCGTCACCGCCAGGGTGACGCTCCCACCAGAAGCACTGACGACCGCCTGCGGACCGCGTTCACCGGCCTGCGCAGGCGGCACCACCACCAAGCCCGCGGTCAAAGCAACCACGGCCAGCGTTCTCACCGCCACGGACACTCCCCTCGTGATCCGGGGCGGCGGTCACCGGAAGACATCCAATGACTCGGACGCTATGCCGGGCATTTCGTCCGAGTCAAGGGATGTAACAACCGTGACAACTCCGATGACTGAGCTGTCTAGAGCAAACTGATGTTCCCGTGCGCCGAGGCTCCACCGTGCTCGTTGTTTCCTGCGAACGAGGCCGTGAAGCCCTGCAGCAGCGTTGACAGACCCACCAGCAGAGACACCTGAGCATCACAGGTGGCCTTGCCGGACGAGTTCGTCGTGGCGGTGCACAGCGGGTTGCCCTTGACCGTGCGGAACACGAGCTTCTGACCCACGATCGGCGTGCCCGTGTGCTTCTCGGTCAGCGTCGCGTCGAGCGAGCGGACCGTGAAGCCGAGCAGGCGCAGCTGCAGCTGGGCGCTGCCGGCCACGAGCTTCGACGCGGCGGGCGGCACGAAGTTGATCGCGATGCCCACCGGGCGCTGGCCGACGGCGATGGAGCCGCTGACCGTGTTGGACGCCGTGTCGATGATCGAGACGGTGTTGCTGTTGAAGTTCGTGACGTAGGCGGACGCACCGTCCGGCGTGAGGGCCACGCTGATCGGGCGGTCACCGACGACGATCTTCTGCAGTTCCACCATCGCCGTCAGGTCCACGACGGACACCGAGTCGAACTCGCTGTTCGTCACGTACGCGCGAGTCCCGTTGGGCGACAACGCGATGCCGTGCGGGACGAAGCCGACGGTCGCGGTGCCGACGACGGTGCGCGTGGCGACGTCGATGGCGGAGATGTTGTCCGAGCCCTTGTTGACCACGTAGATCCGCGTCCCGTCCGCCGAGGCCGCGACCGCGGTCGGCGTGCTGCCGACGTTGATCGTGGTGACAACGGTGTTGGACGTGGTGTCGATGACCGAGACCTTGCTCGGGCCCACGACGTCGTGCGTCACGTAAACGGCCGTGCCGTCCTTGGTGACGACCACGCCGTCCGGGTTCTGGCCGACCGTGACGGTCGCGGTGACCGTCAGCGTGGCCGCGTCGACCACGGAAACCGTGCCGTCACCGTAGTTCGTGACGTAGACGAAGCCGCCTCCCGGGGCGACCGCGACACCCGCCGGGTGGCTCCCGACGGGAACGGACTTGTCGACCGTGTTGGTCGGCGTGTCGATGACAGTCAACGTGTTGTGTACGGAGTTCGTCACGTAACCGCGAGTTCCGTCGAACGCGACCGCTGCCATGTAGGGCGAACTTCCGCCGCTGTCAGCGATCGTCTCGGACACCGCGTTCGTGGCCGTGTCGATCACCGACACCCCGCCGCCGTTGTTGGCGACGTAACCCAGCACCCGACCGGCGGGAGCCGCTGAGGCCGGGGTCACCACCAGTGCCGCGGTGACGGCAAGCGCCATCACCAGTGGACGCAACCGCATGTTCAATGCCTCCTGGCGAGCGTCATCCCGACCTGGTCAATGCATCGCAGGAGAATCGAAGGACGTTAGCCTCTTCTCGAACCAATGGTCGGCGTACTGCGCGTCGTTGTAGCGGTCGATCTCCGCGAAACCGTGTTTGGCGTACAGGTTTCGTGCCTCGACGAGATCGTTTCGCGTGTCGAGCCGCAGCACCGTGACGCCACGTTCGAGCGCCTCGGTCTCCATCGCTTTGAGCAACGCCGTGGCCACTCCCTGTCCGCGGAACGGCGTCCGCACGAACATCCGGGTCAGCTCACCGGTGCCGTCATCAAGAAAGCGCATGCCCAGACACCCCGCCTCCTCGCCGTCGCGGGACGCCACGAGGAACACCGGCACGTCGTGGTCCTGCTCGTCGCGTTCGTAGGCGTCGATCTCGGCGTCGTTCGTGGGCCGCCCCCAGTAGCGGCTGATCATCTCCGCGTTGTACTCGCGGTTGAGCGGCGAGCGCGCGGCGTCAGCGGCCGTCACGGTCCAGTTGGTCATGGGATCATCATGTGGAGCCCGTCCACTGTGATTCAGGTCACTGCAACACGGCGGCCGCGGGAAGCCAACTGGGGACGTGATGTTCGCGGAGCTGTTCGACGAGCACGCTCAGCCGCTGCACCGATATCTGGCGCGGCGGGTGGGTGTCGACGTTGCTGACGACCTGGTCAGCGAGACCTTCCTGGCTGCCATGCGCGGCCAGGAGAGCTACGACCCCGGCAAGGGCAGCGTGGTCGGCTGGCTCTACGGCATCGCGACGAACCTGTTGCGCGGCCACGCCAAGCGCGAGACCAGGCTGTTGCGCACCGCCGAACGCTACGGCGTCGACCTCGGTGTCGCCGAGACGCTGGAGCACACGGTGGTGACGCGGATCGACGCCCGGTCGCACCTGCGGCGGATCGCCGGCCAGCTGGCGCGGATGCAGAGCGGCGACCGCGACCTGCTGCTGCTCGTGTCGCTGGCGGGGCTCAGCGTGCAGGAGGCCGCGGAAGCGCTCGGTCTCAACCCCGGCACCGCCCGGTCCCGTCTGCACCGCCTGCGCGCCAAGCTGAAGGAAGTGGAACATGCGTGACGTGCTGGACGACGACCTCGCCGAGCTGTACACCGTGCGGTCCGCCGACGACGTGCGGCTGGCCCGTCTGCGCGAGCAGCTGTTCGCAGAGCCGCCGGCGAAGCGCTCGCGTCGCTGGGTCGGCATCGCCGCGGCCGCCGCGGCGGTGGTGATGATCACCGGGCTGGTGGTGACGCTGCGGCCCGCCTCCCGGGACGCGCCCGCCACCCTGCCGACCAAACCCGCCACCTCGTTGCAAGAGGCGGCGACACTGCTGGAGATCGGTCCGAAGCCGACCGGCAGGTACCAGCACATCACCTACAGGATCTGGCAGGTGCTGCCCAGCACCGCGTTCGGCCTCTCCGAGATCGGCACGCTCCAGGTCGAGTTCGAGTACAACGCGTGGGTGCCCACCGCGCCCGGCGAGATGGTGGTCGTCTACCGCAGGGAGACCGGCCAGCGGCGGCCGATGTCGGGTGCCCAGCCGGCACCGGACAAGAGCGTGGGCCAGCTGAGCCTCCCGCGCCTGTGGACCACGTTCTGCGCGGCCACGCCGTGCAAGGAGGAGAGCCTCTCCACACCGCTGCCGGCGGACCCGAAGCAGAAGCTCGCGGCCGCGGCGCACGCGCTGCTGTCACCGTTCACGACGAACGAGGAGAGGGCCGCGCTGTACCGCAGGCTCGCGGAGTCCCCTGAGATCCGCTGGGACAACGGGAAGGTGTCGGCCGAGGGCGGCCGGTTCCTGTTCACCGTCGATCCCGCCACCGGGCGCGTGTCCGGCATGGAGGAGGCCGACGTCGCAGGTGTCACGCTGGTGAACGGCACGAGGCCGACCTCGGTAACCGTCACCTACGAGTGGACCGATCAGCGGCCGTCGTAGGACCGCGGCAGGTACCAGGCCAGGGCGGCGCGCAGCTCGGCGACATCGCGCTCGCGCCGCCGCCTGGTCCGCTCGTGGGCGATCGGGAAGACCCGCACACCGCCGTGATGTGCACCGAAGAAGCGGCGCGGCGCAGGATCTTTCAGCCAGACGACGACCCATGGCCGTTTCTTGTGCGGCACGACTCGCACCCGTGCGAGCTCGTACCACCAGTACTGGTGGAACTTGCCGTTGCGCGTCGTCGCGATGCCCTCACGGCTGATCTCGATGACGACCTTGCGGCGCGCGGCGGCACCGAAGAACCGGACCGCGCGCACGACCAGCACGCAGAACGCGGCCAGCGCCAGCAGCTGCGTGGCACCGTTGGCCTTGGCGGCCGGGTCCGCGATCGCGGCGGCGAGCAGGGCGGCGGCGAGGTTCGTCAGGCCCCACGCCATCGGCACGATCCGCGACGTCGAGAACGTCGCCGCGGCGGGCGTCATCGGCGCGGGCAGCTTCGAGGTCGGCGGCTTCGGCGTCACGACCTGCGCGATCAGCTTCGTCACCTCGGCCGGTTCCGGACGCTTGGCCGGGTCGCGGTGCATGCACTTCTGCACCAGCGGCCGCAGCGGCTTCGGCACGCCGTCGAGGTCCGGTTCGCCGTGCGCGGCCCGGTAGAGCAATGTCGCGGTCGGCCCCTCGCCGAACGGGCCCTTGCCCGTGGCCGCGTAGACGAGCACGGCACCCAACGCGAAGACATCACTCGGCGAACCGACCTCCTGGCCGGTGATCTGCTCGGGCGACAGGAAGCCCGGCGTGCCGAAGACCATGCCCGTCTCGGTCAGCGCGGTGTGCTCCATCGCGCGCGAGATGCCGAAGTCGATCACGCGCGGCCCGTCCGCGCCCAGCAGCACGTTCGAAGGCTTGAGGTCGCGGTGCACGAGACCCGCGCGGTGGATCGCGGTCAGGGCCTCGGCGAGCCCCTCGGCCAGCCTGCGCAGGTGGTGCTCGGGCAGCGGGCCGTGGCGTTCGATGGCCTCCTGCAGCGTCGGGCCGGGCACGTACTCCGTCGCCATCCACGGCCGCGGCGCGCGCGTGTCCGCGTCGACGACCGCCGCGGTGCCGGCGCTTCCGACCGCGCGGGCCATCTGCACCTCGCGGCGGAACCGCTCGCGGAAGCGCGGATCGTCGGCGAGCTCGGCACGGGCGACCTTGACGGCGACCTGCCGTCCGTCGCTGCCTTGCCCCAGGTAGACCGTTCCCATGGCACCACGACCAAGCCTGCCCAGCAGCAGGTAGTCGCCTATGCGTTGAGGTTGGTCCACCTTCACCGGATCGAGGGTAGCGGGAGTTGGGCGTCAATCCTCACATCTGAGTAGATCTACGTAGGCTTGTCACCCATGAGCCGGACCCGCTTGTACCGCAACGGCGAACTCGTGGACCACGGCTTCCCGGTCGCCGACGTGGCCCATCATCTCGAAGATCCCTCGGCGGTGGTGTGGTTCGACCTCTGCGCGCCGTCGCAGGAGGAGATAGGTCTGCTGCGCGACGAGCTGGGGTTGCACGAGCTCGCGATCGAGGACGCGTTCGTCGAACGCCAGCGCCCCAAGGTGGACCGCTACCCGACCCATCTCTTCCTCAGCGTCTACGCGGTCGAGTACGGATCGGATCACGAGATCAAGACGTGCGAGGTTGACGTGTTCGTGACCCCGCAGGCGCTGGTGACCGTGCGGGAGAACGAGTCGTACTCGCTGGACGGCGTGACGCGGCGGTGGGACAGCGCTCCTTCTCTTGCCTCTTCGGGCGTCGGCTTCCTGCTGCACGGCCTGCTCGACGACATCGCGGACGGCCACTACAGCGCGGCCCAGCGGCTCGACGACGACATCGAGGCGCTGGAGGACAAGATCTACCAGGAGAAACCGCACGTCGGCCGCAAGGCGCTGAAGCTGCGCCGGTCCCTGGTGCTGCTGCGCCGGGTCGCGTTGCCGATGCGCGAGGTCCTGGGCTCGTTGATGCACCGCGACCACTCCATCGTGGACGACGCGATGATGCCGTACTACCAGGACGTCAAGGACCACACGCTGTTCACCGCCGAGCTGACCGACTCGATGCGCGAGCTGGTGACGAACCTGCGCGAGGCCCAGGTCGCGGTGCAGGGCAACCGACTGAACTCGATCATGAAGAAGGTCACCAGCTGGGCCGCGATCATCGCCGTGCCGACCGCGATCTCGGGCTACTACGGCATGAACGTGCCCTACCCCGGTTTTGAGCAGAAGTGGGGCTTCTGGGTGTCCACGCTGGGTATCTTCGCCCTCTCCTACGCCCTGTACGTGATGTTCAAGCGCCGAGATTGGCTGTGAGGAAACCGCTTTGAAGATCCACCTGACCCGGCAGAACGAGCTCGCGATCATCACGATCGACGCGCCGCCGCTCAACCTCTACGCGCTCGACCTGGACGCCGAGTTCCACGACGCCCTCGACGAGCTCGGGGACGCGCGGGCGTTGCTGATCAACGCCACCGGTCGCGTGGTCTCGGGCGGCGTCGACGTGTCGCTGTTCGCCGCCCAGGAGTACCGCGAGGACGCGCAGGCGCTGTTCGACCGCATGATCCTGCTGCCGCAACGCCTCGCCACGCTGCCGATCCCGACCGTCTTCGCCGCCCACGCCCTGTGCCTGACCTGGGCTTTCGAGCTGGCGGTGGCGTGCGACCTGATCGTCGCCGCGGAGAGTGCTCGCTTCGGGTTGGTCGAGAAGGTCGTCGGTCTGACCCCGACGATGGGCGGCACGCAACGCCTGGCCGCCCGCGCGGGCGTGGGTCGCGCGAAGGAGTTCGTGATGACCGGCGACCTGTACTCCGCTGCGACCTTGGAACGCTGGAACGTCGTGAACCGCGTGCTGCCGGACGAGGGCTTCGCGCTGGCCGCCGAACAGTTCGCTCTTTCGCTCGCCGTCGGCCCCACCCAGGCGCACGCCGCGACGAAGCAGGTCCTCGCGCATTTCGAACACGGTGGCGTTCCGGAAGCGGACGCTCACGTCACGACGATCGCCTCCGCGCTGTACGAAACCCAAGACCTGCCACGCGCTGTGCACAGCTTCCTCACGGACGGTCCCGGCCGCGCCACATTCCTGGGTCGCTGATCTCACACATCAAAGAATCATATGGCTCGGAGATAAAACCGTGATCTGCCTGCTCACACGGATGGAGTATTCCCGCCCGCCCGGAAGATGATGTTGCGGCACAACGAGATCCGCTTGACTCCACCCCTCCGCACGTGCAGTGTGCTGTCCGTTCAACGGCTGGTACGAACTCCGTCGCACGAGTTTTGTACACATTCCGCAACGGCCGACGACACAATCAACGAGCGGTTCACGGTCCCCCGTCGTGAACGCGCGTGGAGGTAGATCCAGCGTGAAACTGAGATTGGCCGTACTGCTGACCGGTGGGGTCATCGCGTTGGCCGCCTGCTCCCCGACGAAGGCGGCCCAACCAACCCCGATCGCGGACAGCACCAGCGCCACCTCGACCAGCACCACCAGCAGTTCCTCTTCCGCCCCTTCGAGCTCGGCAGCTCCTTCCAGTTCGGTGACCCAGTCCGCCACCAACGGCCCCGTGAAGCCACCGGTGAACCCCGGCACCCCCGCGCCGGCGGGTTCGCCAGGCTGGAAGCTCACCCAGGGCAACACCGGCCTCGCGGCTCACGGCCTCAACTGCGACGCCCTGCCCGTCTACACCGGCCCCGGCTCCCCCGCGGCGGGCACCGTCATCTCCGGCAAGCGGATCGAGCAGTCCCTGACGCTCTTCGCGGGCAACATCACGATCGAGAAGTCGTGCATCCGCCCCACCAAGCTCAACGAGGCCGCCCCGCTGGTCACCACCAACGGCCCGTGCGGCAGCAACTCATGCCAGGTCACGGGCTCCCCGGTGACCATCCGCGACTCGAACATCGACGGCTCGAAGCTCTCCGCGTCGACGATCGCGAAGTCCTGCGCGTTCCTGGGCGTCGGCACCCTGCAGCGCAACTACATCACCGGCATGGGCTCCGGCATCTGCTTCTACAACACCGGCAACTCCCTGAGCGGCCTGGCCGAGGGCAACTACGTCCGAGGCCTGCGCACCGCCGGCGACGCGCACAACGACGGCGCCACCGTCCGCGACTTCCCGCTGGACCGCAACGCCGGCCGCACGCTGACGTTCCGCAACAACCGAATCGACTGCTCAACCGGCCAGGACACAGGCGCCCTCTTCATCCAGACCTACGGCGGCGACATCGACAACGTCACCGTCGAGGGCAACCTCCTGGAGGGCGGCGGCTACCAGCTCGGCCTCGAATCGAGCCACGGCAACCAGTACGGCCGCAACATGCGCTCCATCAACAACCGCTTCACCGGCAGCGGCTGGGGCGCGGCATACGTGACCTCGAACGGCGTCGGCTACAAGTGGGCCGTCTGGCAGGACAACTTCCTGCTGGACATGAACGCCCCCGACGCGAAGGGCAAGCCCGCAGGCTCGCCCTGACCTTCAGCTACACCCCTCGATCGCCCTCGCCAGGCAACTCTGGCGGGGGCGATCGCATGCTCCAGGCCACTCGGGTGAGGCGACCGCACACGCCAGGCCACTCGGGTGGGGTGATCACACGCGCCAGGCCACTCGGGTGAGACGACCGCACACGCCACGCCACTCGGGTGAGACGACCGCACACGCCACGCCACTCGGTGAGACGACCGCACACGCCACGCCACTCGGATGCCGTGATCGCACGCTCCAGACCCACTCGGGTAGGGCGATCGCACCTTCAAGAACACTCGGGTGGGGTGATCGCACGCTCGACGCCACTCGTCGGGTGGGGGTGATCGCACGCAAGCGATGGCGCAGCCGAGCCCGAACCGCCTGATCCCACGCAGGGCAAAGCCCGAAGGCGAGCCGCCCTCCCGCCAACCGCGAGGCCGAAGGCGAGCCCGACACGCCTCCTCCCGCACGCAATGGCGAAGCCGAGCCGCCCTGCCGCCAGCGGCGATGCGAAGCGAGCCGGGTAGGCCTGATGCCGCGCTGAGCTGCGGTGATGACGTGCCCAGCCCGGCGATTGGGGCTTGACCTTGAGTGCGAGGTGCTACCGTGTTCGGATCGGCCGGGCGCGTTATGTGCCCGGCTTTTCAAGGCCGACAAGCACCTCGCAAGAGGCTCAAGGTCAAGCCCCAATCGCAATCGTCGCGAAGCGGCGATGACTTGACCCGGCTCGTCCAAGGCCTGAGCAACCACCCTCGCAAGGTGACCGCTCGCATGGCAGGCGACCCCTCCGCTGGAACTCGCGCCAGCCGACGCAAGCCAACCCGCCCGCACGGCACTCGCCCACCCTCGCAAGGCGACCGCCCGCATGGCAGACGACCCTCCGCTGAACCCGCGCCAGCCCACGCAAGCCACCCCGCCCGCACGGGGCACCCACCCCTACGCGTTCTCCCGAAACTTCAACCAGCGCGAGCTGAGCCCATCCCAAATCTCCTGATACTGCTGAAACATGGCCCGCACCCGCTCCGGATCAACCTCCTCAGCCGGCCGCGAAGCCAGGTAGTAGTCGAGATCATCACGCAGCCGGTGGAACTTGTAGCTGGCCTCCTCCATCAACACCCACAACGACCGCCAAGCGAAGAACGGCTCCAGCGCGGAAACCACCGTCACCACCGCGATCAGCGAGAACGCCGTCCCAGTCCAGGGATCGAGGTTCTGCAACCCGAGGATGATCGTCGACGCGGCCGAAAGGACCAGCGTGGTCAGCCGCACGGCCACCGACTTCCACCGGAACCGATGCTTCCGCGACCGGGCGTACGTGTGCCCCCGCGTGATCTGGTCACGGAGGTGCTGGGCGAGCTCGAGCGGCTTCAGGCCGGACGGCATTCGGGTAACTTCAAGCGGCTTGGAGCCGGACGGCAAGTCGGTCACGCGGGCGAGAATAAACACCAGGTACGTTCCCCGGCGTGCAGTTCGACGGACCCAGGACCCTGCTCGCCGTTCACGCCCACCCCGGCGACGAGTCGACGACGACCGGCGGCATGCTCGCCCACTACGCCAGACTCGGCGCCAGAACCGTCGTGGTGACCGCGACGAACGGCGAGTTCGACGACGCACCGAGCGGAGCCACCCCTGGCGAGATCGGCCACCACCCCAAAGCCGTGGCCGCGCACCGCAAACTGGAACTGCAAGCCGCTTGCGAAGCACTCAACGTCGCCGACCTGGAACTGCTGGGATACCACGACTCCGGCAGCACGGGCGAGGCCCCGGAAGGCGGCTTCTGCACGATCCCCGTGGAGACCGCGGCGGGCCGGCTGGCCGCGCTCATCGAGCACTACCGGCCCCAGGTCGTGGTCACGCACTACAGCTCGCACCGCGACCACATGCACGTGATCCGGGTGGCGAAACTAGCTGTCTACCGCACCGGCATCCCGGCCAAGCTCTACCTCACCGCGAAAGACGGGTCCACCACGATCGACATCAGCGAGGTCGCGGACATCAAGCGCAAGGCGTTGCAGTGCCACGCCAGCCAGCAGGTGCACGGGGCGTTCGGGGTGCAGGAGCACTACTTCCGCGACCTCGACACGACGAACGCCCCGTTGCCGGAGACCGATCTGTTCGCGGGTATCACGAACTACGGGCCGGACCTGCCTCGTTAGAGCGGGAGAGCGGACAGCAGGCCCTGCGCGAGCGAAGAAACCTGGCCGAGCAGACCGCTGGCCTGGTTGACGAGACCCATGACCGTGTCCATCAGTGCACCCATCGGTGGGAACCTCCCCGACAAACCCCGGCGAGCGGATCCCGCCGGGTGTTGCCGGAGATCAAAGCGCTAGCACACCAAAACCGCGCGCCAGGTCACACCATTGAGCTAAATGGACAGTCTCAAATGGACCTCAGCGACGCCCCAGGGACGTACAGGTGAAACCGGCGCGGCGGATGACGTCCGGGTCCAAAATGTTCCGCAGATCCACCACGACGGGCTGCCGCACGGTCTCGGCCAGACGAGCCCAGTCCAGCGAGCGGAAGTCGGGCCACTCGGTCAGCACGACCAGCGCGTCGACGTCCTTCGCGACCTGGTACGGATCGTCCACAAGGGACACCGAGCCGAGGTCCGTGCCACCCGACAACGCCGGGTCGTACCCCACGAGCTCAGCACCCGCCTGACGCAACAACGCAGCAACCGCGAGAGCCGGCGAGTCGCGCAGGTCGTCCGTCCCGGCCTTGAACGTCAGGCCCAGCAGGCCGAGGCGCACGTGCGACAGTGAGCCGCCGCGCTTGCCGGTGACGGCGAGACGGACCTTCTCGACCATCCGCTGGCGCTGGCGCTCGTTGGTGTCGATCGTGGCGCGCAGCAGGCGGAACTCGAAGTCGGCGGCGTCCGCGACCTGGAGCATCGCGTGCGTGTCCTTGGGCAGGCAGGAGCCGCCCCAGCCGGGGCCGGGCGACAGGAACGCCTGGCCGATGCGCTTGTCGTAGCCCATGCCCTCGGTCACGTCGGTGATGTTCGCGCCGAGCCGCTCGCACAGCTCCGCGACCGCGTTGACGTACGAGAGCTTCATCGCCAGGAAGCAGTTCGCCGCGTACTTGACCATCTCGGCCGAAGCCGCGTCGGTCAGAACCGTAGGCGCGCCAAGGCGTGCGTACAGAGCCGCCACACGCTCAGCAGCGTCCTGCTGGTCGCAACCCACGACGATCCGGTCCGGGTTCAGGAAGTCACGAACCGCCGAACCCTCGCGCAAGAACTCGGGGTTCGACACGACGGCAACGTCGTCACGCCGCAACAACTCCGCGGTCCGCACAGCGGTACCGACAGGCACGGTCGACTTGTTGACGATCACACAACCGGACGGCAGCAGGTCGCGCGTCTCGTCCACAACGGACTCAACCGCCGCAAGGTCCGCAATGCCACCGACACCCATCGGCGTTGGCACGCAAAGGAAAACAACCTCGGCGTCGGCCACCGCGGCAGAGGCCCCGAGCACGAACGACAACCGGCCGGACGCGAGACCCTCCGCGACCAGCTCGGCGAGACCGGGTTCGAGGATGTCGACCTCGCCGCGCGACAGCCGTTCGACCTTCCCGGCGTCGACGTCCGCGCAGACCACCGCGTGGCCCAGGGACGCGAGGCAGGCGCCGGTGGTCAGACCGACGTAGCCGGTGCCGACGACCGCGATCCTTCTGACGAACATCATTCTCCCGTTCGGTTCACGGCGAACGCGCGGAGCACGGCGTCGTCGCTCACGTCGATCATCTTGTTGCCCCACTGGTCGGTGCCCGCAGCCAGCGAGGGCCTGCCTTCGGGGAACGGGCCGCGCGAGACGAAGCCGGTCAGCCCGTCGAACACCGCCACGTAGTTCTCGGCCTGCGGGCGCCAGTCGAGCACCGCCTCGCAGCGGCGCCGGCCCTCGAAGCCGAGGCGCGCGCGGCGTTCCGCGTCGTCCAGCAGGTCGAGCAGCGACGTGGTGAACGCCTCGACGTCACCCGGCTCGACCAGGACGGCGCACTCGCCGGCGGACACCACGGTCTCCGTCAGCCGGTACGTGACGACCGGCAGCGCGTAGGCCATGTACTCCATGGTCTTGTTCATAGTGGACACGTCGTTCAAAGGCGACAACGGATCCGGGCCGAGCCCGACGGAGGCCGTGGACAGGTAACGGGTGATCTGTTCGGGCCCAACACGTCCGGTGAACTCGACGTACGGGTCGAGCCCCCACGCCGTGGCCTGCTTCTTCAGGTCTTCGAGGCAGTCGCCGAAGCCCAGCAGCGCGAACCGGACGTCGGTGCGGCCGCGGTCGAAAACGACCCTGCGAGCCACTTCCAGGACGCCGTCGACGCCGTCCTGCGGGCCCATGATTCCGAGATACGCAACGAGATGTTTGCCGCCGCGTCGGAGTTCGTCCACGCCCTCGACAGGTCTCATCACGGTGGTGTCCGGGCCGGAGCGCACGACGCTGGTGTGCTCGGGCGGCACGGAACCGCGCGTCCACGCGATCTTCTGGTACGAGGTGTTGGTCGACGTCACCCGGTTGGCCGTGCGGAACGTCCGGCGCTCCAGCCACTTCAGGATCCGGTACTGCGCCTTGCCCGCGAGACCCTTGGGCTCGCCGAACCGCGACAGGAACACCTCGGGGTTGAGGTCGTGGTGGTCGAAGACGAACTTCACGCCACCCAGCCGCCACAGCAGCGCGAGCGCCCAGTACGTGTCCGGCGGGTTGCACGCCTGCATCACGTCGAACCGCCGGCGTGCGCGCACCTTCACGCTCAGCAACGCCGTGCGCACCCAGCAGTACAGGAACTCCCACGCGTACCCCAGCACACCTTCGGCCTGGGGCGGCGGAGCGTACTTGTACAGGTGCACTCCGTCGAGAAGTTGGTAAGCGGGATCACCAGGTCCCTTGGGGCAGATCACCGAAACCTCGTAACCCGCGGCGGTGAGAGCGCGGCATTCCAGCCACACCCGGCGGTCCAGCGGCACGGGGAGGTTCTGCACGATGATCAACACGTGCGGCGATGACGTCACGCCTTTGTTCTCGCTCCAGAGGGCAAAACGGTTACAGCTCCGCTGAATCTCGTAACGGAGGTTCCAAAACGCTCGATGTAGCGGGCACAAGCCCCAAAGCGAGGAGCGGTTGTGGAGCGGTCACCTGTCGCGGTGGTCATCGTCACTTACCAGAGCGAACAGGTCATCGCCGGATGCCTGGACTCGCTGCCCGACGACGTCAAGGTCGTCGTGGTCGACAACGCTTCCACCGATGGCACTGTGGCGGCCGCCACTCGCCCCGGCGTGGAAATCCTGCGCAACCCGGTCAACGCCGGATTCGCCGCGGGCGTGAATCTGGGCATCAAAGCCGCCCCCGGACACGACGTTCTCGTGCTCAACGCCGACATCCGGTTGCACCCCGGAGCCATCGCGACACTCCGCGCTGCCGACCGGCCGATCGTCGTTCCCCGTCTGGTCGACGAGAACGGCGCCCTGCACCACTCGCTGCGCCGCAAGCCCCGCGCTCTGGGCGCCTTCGCCGAGGCGCTCATCGGCGGCGGCCGCGCCGGCCGGATCGGGCTCGGCGAGACGGTCGTCGGCGACGTGGCCTACCAGGGCGCGCACGCCGCCGACTGGGCCACGGGCTGCGCGTGGCTGATCAAAAGGGAAGTCATCGAGCAGCACGGCCTTTTGGACGAACGGTACTTCCTCTATTCGGAGGAAACCGACTACATGATCAAAGCCGGCGGCGTCTGGTTCGAGCCCCGCGCCACCGCCACGCACATCGGCGGCGAGGTCTCCACGAACGCCCGGCTGTGGTCGATGCTCACCGCGAACAAGGTCCGGCTGCACCGCGAGCAGCACGGCCGGTTCGCCGCGTTCTTCATGTGGCTCGCGATGGTCGTGAACGAGGGCCTGCGCTCCCGTTCGCCGAAGCACCGCACGGCGTTGAAGGGACTCTTCGGGATGCGGCGCTGGCCGGAGGAAGTGGCCTCGGAAGGGCCCGCCTACCTGTGCTTCTCCGCGCAGGACTGGTGGTACCACAACCGGGCGCACTCGGACTTCCAGCTGCTGCGCCGGGTCGCGAAGCACCGCAAGGTGTTGCTGGTCAACAGCATCGGCCTGCGGATGCCCTCACCCGGCAAGAGCACCCAGTTCCTGCGCCGGATCTTCCGCAAGGCCAAGAGCGTCGCGATGCTGGTGCGCCAGCCGATCCCGGAGACGCCGAACTTCTACGTGATGACGCCCGCTCCCCTGCCGTTCTACGGCAAGCCGTGGCTGCGCAAGCTGAACTCGGTGCTGGTCCGCACCCAGGTTCGCGCGGTGTGCTTCTTCCTGCGGATGGGCACGCCGGTCGTCGTCGCCACCATCCCCACGGCATGGGATGTCGTGAAGCCCATGCGGCACAGGGGTCTGGTCTTCAACCGCTCGGACCGGCACTCGGCGTTCCCCGAGGCCGACCAGGGCACCATCGCCGCGCTGGAGAACCAGCTGCTGTCCAATTCGGACACCGTGCTCTACGTTTCCCGCGCCCTCCAGGAAGAGGAATCCAAGCTGACGGGCAACCGCGCGCACTTCCTCGACCACGGCGTGGACGTCGACCACTTCACCCGCCGCGACGAACTGCCCGCGGACATCGCCTCGATTCCGGGGCCGCGCATCGGGTTCTTCGGCAGCCTCGACGACTACCTGGTGGACTTCGACCTGATCGAACGGGTCGCGCAGGAGTTCCCCGAGGCGTCTGTGGTGCTGATCGGTGACGCCACCTGCTCGATGGAGCGGTACGAGAAGTACCCCAACGTGCACTGGCTGGACTTCCGCACCTACGACACGATTCCCGGCTACGGCTCCGGGTTCGACGTGGCGCTGATGCCGTGGCTCGACAACGACTGGATCAAGCACGCGAACCCGATCAAGATGAAGGAGTACCTGGCACTCGGCCTGGCCGTCGTGTCCACGGACTTCCCCGAGGTCGAGCGGTACGAAGACGTCATCCGGATCGCCAAGGGCGAGGCGGACTTCATCGACCAGATCAGGCTGACGTTGAAGGACGGCGGCCTGAAGACCCCCGCTGAACGGCGTGCGGCCGTGCTGACCGCGTCGTGGGACTCCCGCGCCCGTGAACTGATGCAGCTCGCGGAGGACCGGTAACCATGTGCGGAATCGCAGGCATCAGACGGTTCGACGGCGCGCCGGTCTCGCGCGAGCTGCTCGCGGAGATGGCGAAGCGGCTGCACCACCGCGGCCCGGACGACAGCGGCTTCTGGTCGGACGGCTCGATCGGATTCGCCCACACCCGGCTGTCGATCATCGACCTGGCCGGCTCGCCGCAGCCGATGGCGGGCGCGTCGGGCACCACGCAGATCGCGTTCAACGGCGAGATCCTGAACTACAAGCAGCTGCGCACCGCGCTCGCGTACCCGTTCAAGACGAACGGCGACACCGAGGTGCTGCTGGCGCTGTACGAACAGCACGGCCCGGCGGGGGTCGAGAAGCTGCGCGGCCAGTTCGCGTACGCCATCCACGACGCCAAGACCGGCGAGACGCACCTGTTCCGCGACCGTCTGGGCATCCTGCCGCTGTACTACTACTCGGACCCGAAGATGTTCGCCTTCGCGTCCGAGATCAAGGCGCTGCTGCCCGCGATCGGGTCGGCCGAGGTCGACCAGGAGTCGCTGCACGACTACCTGGCGCACCGGTCGGTACCCGCGCCCTACACGCTGGTTCGCGGCGTCCGGAAGGTGCCGCAGGGCCACCACCTGGTCGTTTCCGCCAACGGCGAGGTGCGCACCGAGGCGTACTGGGAGCTGCCGCGCGAGTCGCAGATCCGCTCGGTCACCCCGGAAGAGGCCGTCCGGCTGGTCGACGAAGCGCTCACGGCGTCGGTCCGCGACGCGCTGGTGGCGGACGTGCCGGTCGGCGCGTACCTGTCCGGTGGCGTGGACTCGTCGCTGATCACCGCGCTGGTGGCACGCGAACGCAACGGCGCGCCCCTCCACACGTTCTCCGCGGGTTTCGGCGACCCTCGCGTCGACGAGCTGCACTGGGCCGAGAAGGTGGCCGGGATCGTCGGCAGCGTGCACCACAACGTGGTCGTCACGGCCGATGACTTCCGCGACAGCTGGGCGAAGCTGTCCTGGCACCGCGACGCGCCGCTGTCCGAACCGGCCGACGTCGCCGTGTTCCGGCTCGCCGAGCTGGCTCGCCGGGACGTGAAGGTCGTGCTGTCCGGTGAGGGCAGCGACGAGCTGTTCGGTGGCTACCCGAAGTACCGCTTCGCAACCGCTACCCGTCTGGCCGGTGCCGCGCCTTCGTTTGCTTTGAAGCGCTTGGAAAAGGCCCTGCCGGCGTCCAAGGCCCGGCTGGGCATCGCGTTGCGCGCGATCGCCGAACCCACTTACGCCGAACGGATGCGCGGCTGGTTCGCGCCGTTCACCGTAGCGGAACGCGCCGCGTTGCTGGGCGGGCCGGCGACCCGGTCCGTGCTGGCACCGTACGAGAACGGACGCGGGGACGCGTTGCGGCGCATGCTCTACGCCGACTCGCACACGTGGCTCGCGGACAACCTGCTGGAACGCGGCGACCGCATGTCGATGGCCGCGTCGCTGGAGCTGCGCCCGCCGTTCCTCGACCACCGGGTCGCCGAGCTCGCGTTCTCGTTGCCCAGCAACGTGAAGGTGCGCGGCGGCAGGACCAAGTGGGTCGTCAAGGAGGTGGCGCGCCAGCACCTGCCGGCCGACATCGTCGACCGCCCCAAGTCGGGCTTCAAGGTGCCGCTGGACGCCTGGTTCCGCGACGGCCTGCGGGACATGGCCTACGACCTGCTGACCGGCCCCACGTCGTTCGTGGGCAAGACCTTCGACCGGGCCGCGGTGCGTTCGCTGCTCGACGACCACGACTCGGGTGACCGCAACGAGCAGCCGCGCATCTGGACGCTGCTGTCGCTCGAGGTGTGGCACCAAACGCTCAGCTGGTAGGTCTCATGTACGTCGCCTCCTCCCGCCCCGCCAAGACCGACTTCCGCAAACGGTTGCCGAGCACGGTCTTCGCGCTGGGCACGGTCAGCCTGCTGACCGACATCTCGGCCGAGATGATCACGGCGTTCCTGCCGGTGTACCTGCTCTTCACCCTCCAGCTGGGCTACGCGCAGTTCGGCCTGCTGGACGGCATCTACACGGGTGCCACCGCAGTGCTCCGGCTGGTCGGCGGCGGCATCTCGGACAAGTTCCGCAGGCCCAAGGCCGTCGCGGCCACGGGCTACGGGCTTTCCGCCGCCACCAAGGTGTTCTTCCCGTTGGTGGGCGCCTCACCGTTCGGCATCGGCGCACTGATGGCGGCGGACCGGGCAGGCAAGGGCATCCGGACGGCACCGCGCGACGCGATGATCTCGCTGGCCACGCCGGAGGACCGGCTCGGGGCGGCGTTCGGCGTGCACCGCAGCATGGACACGTTCGGCGCGCTGCTCGGGCCGCTCATCACGTTCCTGCTGCTCGCCCAGATCGGGATGGTGCCGGGGCCGATCTTCGCGGTGTCCGCGGCGTTCGCGGTCATCGGGCTGATCGTGCTGATCTCGTTCGTGCGCGAGACACCGGTCAAGGAGAAGCCCAAGGGGCCGCGGCCGTCGTTCAAGGCAGGTCTCAACCTGCTCACCGACAAGCACTTCCGCCGCACCACGATCTCGGCCGGCATGCTCGGCCTGGCCACCGTCTCGGACGCGTTCGTGTACGTGCTGGTGCAGAAGGCCACGAACATCTCGCTCGGCTACCTGCCTCTGCTCCCGCTCGGCACGGCGGTCGTCTTCCTCGCGGCCGCCGCGCCCCTCGGGAAGCTCGCGGACCGCATGGGCCGCTGGCGGATGTTCCTCGTCGGTCACGGGCTGCTGCTGGGCGTGTACGCGCTGCTGTTCATCCCGGAAGGCGGGATGGGCATCGCGATCGCGGCACTCCTGCTGCACGGCCTGTTCTACGCGGCCACGGACGGCGTGCTGTCGGCCAAGGTGAGCGAGTCGGCGCCGGAGTCACTGCGGGCGTCCGGGCTTTCCGTGGTCCAGACGGGTCAGGCGCTGGGCCGTCTCGTTTCATCCGTCGCTTTTGGACTGCTGCTGCAGTACGCGAGCTTTGAAACGGGCGTGACGGTGGCGCTGTGTGCGCTCACCGTCACCCTCGTCGTAGCTGCGTTGAATCAAAGCGATCTGGGCTTGTTCCGCTCACGAGAAAAGCGCTCGTGAGCGGAACAGGCGGAATCAACCGCGAGCGGCAAGCTTCTGCTTGATGGCCTCGAAGCCACCCTTGCCGAGCACCTTCATGGCCGCGTTCTTCGCGGCCACCCGGCCGGAGTCGCGCACGAACCGGACGGGCTGAGACACCAGACGGTCCTGCGCCACCGCTCCCAGCCCCGGCTCGGCAACGTCGTCCAGCGAGTCGCCGAACGCCGCCTTGTAGGGCTCGGGCGAGACCAGCCGGCCCCGCGTGCGGTTCGACACATTGCCGCCGTGCACGACCTGCAGCCAGCCCGGCGCGCCGCCCAGCTCCACGACCGGGAAGTGCAGGTGCATGTGGTTGTGCCAGTGCGCCCAGCACGTGACCGGCTCGTCCCAGGTCTCGCGGACCGAGACGAACGCGTTGTGCCGGTCCACCCGGTGGTAGAGGCCGCCCGGGGACTTGATCAGGCCGTTGACCAGGTAGTACGCCGCCGTGGTCGTCGGCCGGGGCGCGGCGCAGAGCCGTTCCACGAAGTCGACGGAGAGACCGTCGTCGTTGTCCAGGTTCGTGGTGATGAGCTCGTCGCCGGTCTGGGAGAAAAGCGACCGGATGTCCGATCTGAGCTCTTCCCGCGAGACTTCCGCACGGTAAACGGGCGTGTACGCGTCACCGTGTTCGGCGATTTTGTCCTTGAGCCATTTCGGTGATTCGGGGTCGAAATAGATGAGCCAACGCGTCCGTTTGTCCGTCTGCGCGAGCACCGATGGCAGGCAGTAGCGCTCGAACAGCGCGACGCGTTCGGTGAGCCATCCTTCCTTCGCCCGCACGTAACTTTCGGCGCCCTTCGACGGCAGGTTGAAGCGCGTCAGGATGACGTGGTCCATGACTCCCCTTACTCCGGTCACCCGTACATCGCCCGATGGGCCCAAAACGTTGCGGGGCTAACGAAAGCGGCGCCAGACCGATAGCTAGGTTGTGCCAACGCTTCCCACAGTGGACGTCGTGATCCCCTGTTACAACTACGCCCACTTCCTACCGGTCTGCGTACGCAGTGTCCTGGACCAGCCCGGTGTGGACGTGCGGGTGCTTGTGATCGACGACACGTCATCGGACAACACCCCAGAGGTCATGGCCGAACTGATGGCCGCCGACAAGCGCGTCGAGGGCTACCGGCACGAGGTGAACAAGGGGCACATCGCCACCTACAACGAGGGCCTGCTGGACTGGGCGAGCGCCGACTACACGGTGCTGCTGTCCGCGGACGACCTGCTGGCGCCCGGTGCGCTTCAGCGCGCGGCCGCGGTCTTCGAGCAGAACCCGGACGTGGGCATGGTGTACGGCCGCGTTGTGTACTACAGCGACCACGACGCGTTGCCGAAGGTCACCCAGCTGCCGACCACCTCGAAGGTCTGGCGCGGTGAGCAGTGGATCGAGAACCGCTTCCGCAGCAGCCGCAACGTGATCTCCTCGCCGGAGGTCGTGGTGCGCACCAAGATCCAGCAGAAGGTCGGCGGTTACCGCGCCGACCTGCCGCACGCCGGCGACCTGGAGATGTGGCTGCGCATCGCGGCCGTGTCGGACATCGGGTACGTCAGCGGCAAGCCCGGCGCGTACTACCGGGTCCACGAGAACTCCATGATGCGCACGACGTTCAAGTCGGTGTTCGCCGATCTGGAGCAGCGCCGGGACGTGTTCGACCTCGTGCTGGAGGAGAACCCCGGACTGCCCGCCAGGCTGAAGCCGTTGGCGCGCAAGGCTATTGCGGGTGACGCGCTGTGGCGCGCGGTTCGGTTGCACGACCGGGACCAGCTCGACGGCACCGAGAAGGAGCTGCTCGACTTCGCCCGTGAGACCTACCCGCAGCTGGAAGAACTGCCGGAGTACCGGGCGTTGTCGCGCCGGCAGAAGTTCAGCCCGTCGTTCCTGAGCCGTACTCAGTTGTTCCTCGCACCGCACGCTTACAAGCGCGCGAAGCTGTGGGTCGGCACGCAGCGCTGGAAGTGGCGGGGCGAGTGGTGAGCACAGTCGAACAGGACAAGGGGCAGCTCGAAGGCCGGGTTTCCAGCGCCATCCGCTGGAGCGCCGTCAACTCCCTGCTCCAACGTCTCGCGGCCGTCGGCTTCAGCGTCCTGCTGGCCCGTCTCATCGCTCCCGAGCAGTTCGGCGTCTTCGCGGTCGCCCTGGTCGTGCTCAACATCGTGCTGAGCGTCTCGGAACTCGGCGTCAGCGCGGCGTTGGTCCGCACCAACGACCCGGTCGAGAAGATGGCGCCGACCGTCACGACGCTGTCGCTCGCGTCGGGCACGCTGCTGGCGTTGATCTGCGTGGTCGGCGCGCCGTGGTTCTCGAACGCGATGGACACCCCCGAGGCCACGGGCGTCATCCAGCTCATGTCGATCGCTCTGGTGATCGCCGGCGCGACCGCAGTGCCGGGCGCGATGATGCAGCGGAACTTCCGGCAGGACCACAAGTTCTACGCCGACACGGCCGCGTTCGTCTGTGGCACCGCGGTCGCCGTCGTGCTGGCGCTGATGGGTTTCGGCGCGTGGAGCCTCGCGTGGCAGCGGATCGCGCAGAACCTGTCCGCCGCGATCATCATGTTCTGGCTCACCAAGGACCGGTTCCGGCCGGGCTGGGACCGCGAGCAGGCCAGGCAGCTGCTGTCGTTCGGCCTGCCGCTGGCCGGGTCGAGCCTGCTGATCTTCGGCGTGATGAACGTCGACTACATCGTGGTCGGCTCGATGCTGGGCACCGTGTCGCTGGGCTTCTACCTGCTGGCGTTCAACCTCGCGAGCTGGCCGGTGTCGGCGTTCTCCGCGCCGGTCAGGTCCGTGTCGCTGGCCGCGTTCTCCAAGGTGCGCGAGGACCCGGAGCTGTTCCAGAGGTCGTTCGGCCGCGCGCTGGGCCTGCTGGCGCTCGTCACGGTGCCCGCGTGCGTGCTGCTGGCCGCACTGGCCGACCCGCTGATCCGCGTGGTCTACGGCGAGCGCTGGGCACCCGCGGCGGCCGCGCTGGCATTGCTGGTGTTGCTCGGCGCGGTGAGAGTCGCCCTGGAGCTCGGCTACGACTACCTGGCCTCCGCCGGGCGGTCGCGGGCGATCCTGGTGATCCACCTGGTGTGGCTGGGCGCGCTGGTGCCGTTGCTGGCGCTGGGTGCGAAGCTCGACGGCATCCGCGGGGTCGCGGTGGCGCACGTGATCGTCGGCGTCCTGATCATCACGCCCGCGTACCTGATCGCGTTCAAGCCGTACGGGGTGCGGGCGGGTGCTTTGGGCGCCCGGCTGCTGCGGCCGTTCCTCGGTGGCGTGCTGATGGTCGCCGTGGTGCTCGCGGTGCGGAACATGATCGACGGCGAGCTGCTGCAGATCCTCGTCGGCGGCACGCTGTCGTGCCTCGCCTACGCGGCCGTGGTGTTCCCGATGAGACACGAAATCCTTGGCGTGCTGCGGAAGAAGGCCGACGCGTGAGACGACTGAGACAGGTCACCAAGATCGTCCGCGAGCAGGGCGCCCGCCAGCTCGGCATCCGCGTGCTCAACGCCGCCACGCGCCGGTTGGGTGCCGAGGGCGAGGACCTGCCGGTGCGCCTGGAGGACGTCCGCAAGGCCGACGTCGAGTCGCGCAAACCGGTCGTCATCCCGCCGATCCCGCAGGACGGCAAGCTCACGATCAACTGGGTGACCGCTCCCCCGTCCAAGGGATCCGGCGGCCACACCACCATGTTCCGGCTCATCCGGCACCTGGAGTCGCTGGGTCACGAGTGCCGGCTGTACCTGTACGAGACGTTCGGCAACACGGTCGCGGACCTGGAACCCGTGGTGCGGGACGCGTTCCCGTTCTTCAAGGGCTCGATCCACGACGTGACCGAGGGCATGGCCGACGCGCACGCGGTGTTCGCGACGGCGTGGATCACCGCGTACCCGGCGTTCAACGATCCCTGTGCCGGCAAGAGGTTCTACCTCGTGCAGGACTACGAGCCGTGGTTCTACCCGTCGGGCGGGCTCTACGCGCTGGCGGAGAACACCTATCGGATGGGCATGCACGGTTTCACCGCCGGGCGATTCCTCGCCGACAAGGTCCGCGACGAGCACGGCATGCCCGCCGACCACTTCGACTTCGGCTGCGACGCGGACCGCTACCAGCTCGGCAGTGAGAAGCGCGACGGCATCGTGTTCTACGCGCGGCGCAAGGCACCGCGCAGGGCGTTCGAGCTCGGCATGCTCGCGCTGGAGGTCTTCGCCGAGCAGCACCCGGACGTCACCATCCACGTCTACGGCGAGAAGATCGGGCTACCCGGCCCGCAGTTCGTCGACCACGGCCTGGTCACGCCGGACGAGCTGAACTCCATCTACAACCGTTGCTTCGCCGGGTTGTCACTGTCGATGACCAACGTGTCACTGGTGCCGCACGAGATGCTCGCGGCCGGCTGCATCCCCGTGGTGAACGACGCGCACTTCAACCGCGTAGTCCTGGACAACGACCACGTTCGGTACGCGACACCCACCCCGCACTCACTGGCGCGTGCGCTTTCCGACGTGGTCACCTCGCCGAACTTCGACGCGATCGCCCGTGCGGCCGCGTCCAGTGTGGAGGGACGTTCATGGGAGGCCGCCGGTCATGAGCTGGAAAAGGTGCTCCGCCGCGAACTGTCCACATGACTCGCGAGAACGTTCCTCACGTCACTGGGGACGGCGAAGTCGCGTCCGGGATCAGGACCTTCGCGGGCTGCGAGCCGTCGATCGGAACCACGTGAACCGCAGGCAGCTTGGCGTCCTTGGGCACCGCCGCGAACGCCAGCTCGTCGGCGTTCAGCCAGGTGGCCTGGTCGTCGATTCCCGCCGTGCCGGGCAGGCGCTTCTCCGCGTTGGTACCAAGATCGAGCACCGCCAGGTCCCACGGGCCGAGGCGGCCGATGCGCTTCTTGTACGCGACCTTCGTGCCGTCCGGCGAGAGCGACGGGCACTCGGCGTCACGACGCAGCGACGTCACGCTCTTGGTGGTGAGATCGCCCTTCACCAGCCAGGTGAAGCCACCGCTGGCGAGCGTCGCGTAGAACGTCTTGTCGTCGGAACCCACCGTCAGGCCCCAGTAGTTGATGTCACGCGCGGTGAGCGGAGCACCCTCCACAGTGGCGGCGAAGTGCTCCAGCGACTCGGCGGACTCCCCCGTGCGCACGTCGTAGAAACCGGTGCGGGTGGAGAACCCGCCGGGCACCGAGTACGAGTCGCCGGTGACGAAACTGGTCCACGACACCACGTTCCCGGACCGCGAGACCTTCGCGCGGCTCGGGATGCCGGGCAGTGCGACGGTCTTCACGAGCTTGCCGTCGCGGCTGATCTCGGCGGCGTAGGACGGGCCGGGACCGGACAGCTTGAGGCACACGCTGGTGCCGGCCGCGGTGAAGAAGCGCTGGCAGGCGAGCTCGGTCGGGGTGCGCGCGCCGCCCTCGGCGAGCTTCTCGACCCGGTTCTGCCCGCCCGCGAGGTCGACGAAGAGCAGGTCACCGGTCTTGGCCTGCGACACGTGCTCGGCGCCTGCCGGCGGTTCGTTCGCGTCGCTGGCCGCCGTGACGACGTAAGCCGTTGTCCCGCCGATGACCACGAGAATGGCCGCGACGGTCACGGTCAGTCGTCCTGCACGCATGCTGCCTCCTGGATTCCCTTTCCTCATCGCTTGGCAGCTACGGCCTGTAACAGTTGGCAGCTCACCACGATTTTCCAGGCAGGCGATACCCTACGGACATTGGGTTCGCAAGACCGAGCCGCGGATCGGGGATTTTGATGGACTTCTGGGGAACCGTACGAGTGCTGCGGCGGCGGTGGTACATCGCCCTCCCCGCAGTGCTGCTCACCGGTGTCCTCGCGCTGTACGTCTACATCTCGGTGCCGACGCGCTACGAGTCGAGCGGTGTGCTGGTGCTGACCTCCCCCGCGGCCGGCGGACGTTACTCGGAGAAGACCAAGCCGGAGGACGTGGTCAAGGTCAACCCGCTGCTGCAGTTCGACGGCAGCCTGACCACGACCGCGCAGATCCTGACCCAGATCCTCGGTGACCCGAAGACCGCGGTGGAGCTCGCGGGCGAGGGTTCGACGGCCACCTACACCGCGAACACCGGGCCGGTGGGCGGCCCGCTGCTGTTCATCACGACCGAGGCCGACTCGGCCGAGGCGGCGCAGGGTCTGGTCGGCAAGGTGCTCGAAAAGACGATCGCGGAGCTCGCTGGGCAGCAGAAGGCGTTGAACGCTCCAGAACAGACGTTCATCACGGCGCAGACCCTGGTGCAGCCGACGACCGCGTCGGCCAAGATCGGCGGCAAGGTCCGGTACGTCGGCGCGGCCACCGTCGTGTTGCTGCTGCTGACCCTGGCCTCGACCTTCGCGGCCGACTCGATCATGCTGAAGCTCAAGCGCCGCAAGGAGGCCGGAGCGTCCGAAAAGGACGGCGCACCGCTGCCGCCCGCTCCTCCGGCCCGCCAGCACCCGCAGCCGCTGGGTGGTCCGCCCAACGGTGCCGTGCCGGGCGGCGCGATGCCGAACGGTGTCGGTCCGAACGGGCCCGGAGCCCACCGGCCGCCGCAACAGCCGCTGCCGAACGCGCACCAGAAGACCGTGATCATTCCCGCGCCCAAGCCCCCAGACCCGGCATGGCCGACCAAAGACGACTGACGAAGCAGCGTGCCGACGGCGCCACCCTGCTGATCTTCTACCTGCTGGCACTGCTCGTCGTGCCGGCGAGGTTCACGATCGCGTTCGTCCCGATCACACTGCCACCGGCGTTGTTCGTGGCGCTGTGCCTGGCGGTGCTGTGGTTCGCCGCGCACCTCGTCGACCACCTGTCGATCGCCAAGGGCCGCAACGCGGTCCGCACGTTGCTCGCGGTCTACGTGGTCCTGCACCTGATGACGTACGCCATCGCGACGCGCCGCTACCTGCCGGCCGACGAGCTGTCGGTGTCGGACTCGGCGCTGGTCCGGATCGTGGCGATGGCGGCGCTGGCGGTGTTCGTGTGCGACGCGGTCCGCACCCGCGACCGCCTGGACCGGATGCTGCGGGTGATGGTCGGCTGCCTCACGTTCGGCGCGTTCGTCGGCCTGATCCAGTTCGGCCTCGGCCTCGACCTGGCCTCGTACGTGACGCTGCCCGGCCTGCGTGTTCAGGACAACGGCTACTCGGCGCTGGAGTCGCGGTCGATCTTCTTCCGCCCGGCCGGCACGGTGAACCACCCCATCGAGTTCGGCCTGGTCTGCGTGCTGGGCGTGCCGTTCGCCGCGCACTTCGTGTTCCAGGCGAAGGACCGCGGCGAACCGCAGGGCCGCTGGTGGGCGGCGCTGTCGCTGCTGAGCCTGATGTCGATCCTGTCGCTGTCCCGCACGGCGATCATCGGCCTGGTGGTGACGGGCATCGTGCTCGGCGTCCTGCTCCCGCGCAAACGCGGCCTGCCGCTGCTCGGCGTGGGTGCGGTGTTCCTCGGCGGCGCCTCGGCCGTCGTCCCGGGCCTCTTCGGCACGGTGACGTCGATGTTCTCCAACATCGAGGACGACCCGTCGTTCCAGGGCCGCACCAAGGACTACGACGGCGCCTGGCTGGAGATCGCCAAACACCCGTGGCTGGGCCGCGGGTTCGGCACGTTCCTGCCGTCCAAGTACACGATCCTCGACAACCAGTACCTGCTGACGATGATCGAGAACGGCTACCTCGGCCTGCTGGCGTTCGTGCTGCTGTTCATCGGCGGGATCTTCGCGGCGCTGCGGGCCCGCGCGCTGTCCAAGGACGAGGACATCCGCGGGATCGCGGTGTGCCTGGTGGGCGCGATGCTGACCTCGGCGCTCGGTGCGGCGACGTTCGACTCGCTGAGCTTCAGCGTGGCCACCGGGTTGACGTTCCTGCTGATAGGCACGTCCGGGGCGTTGCTGCGGATCGCCAAACAGGAAGCCTCAGCGAGAGCCAAGCCAGCTGATCAGGTCGTGCCAGGCCGGGGCTGAGAACGCGAGGACGTCCCCACTCGCGTTCTTCGAGTCCCGAACCAGCGCGTCGTGAGCCAGGGAGACCTCCACACAGTCGCTGTCGGTCGTGCCACCGCTGTAGGAGCTCTTACGCC
Source organism: Lentzea alba (assembly GCF_047445655.1). GTDB lineage: Bacteria > Actinomycetota > Actinomycetes > Mycobacteriales > Pseudonocardiaceae > Lentzea > Lentzea alba_A. The sequence continues at coordinate 1,050 of NZ_JAJAEG010000047.1, read as the reverse complement.
AGGTCCGATCGCTGGTCATGAGGATCCTCTCGAAGTCCGCTGACATAGGCCGCCAGCTTGTTCTTCGATTGTTCCTCATCCAAGGCCACCGCATCCAACCGCTCGAAGAGCTTCTTGCTCCACGTGACGGCCAAGCTGTCCTGTGCGAAGACCTTGGCCAGATCGGTCTCCGTGTAGGCGAGGGGTGAAGCCTTGCCGAACTCGAACAGCGTGCACTTCGAGTGGAACGCGACTCCCCTGACGCTCGCCGGTACGACTCGCACGACGTGCGCGTTGAAGAGCAGGCGCAGGTACTGGTCTTCCATGACCTTGGCGTCACCGACCTGCATCTGCAATGCAAGTTCATGCACGTAGAACACGCAGTCTGGCCGGTACGGCCGTCGCCAGATGCTCTGCCGCGCCATGCGGCGCTCGACACCCTTCTCGATGTTCTCCAGCGACTCGCACCCGGTCTCCACGAACAACGCGCGAGCGTATGACTCCGTCTGCAGAAGGCCTGGCACGGACAAGATCTCGTAGATCGACATCTTCGTGGCCATCGACTCGACCATGGCGAGCGTGCGCAGGTTGCCCGGTACCTGAGCGAAGTACAGGTCGAACGCGTGGCGGTACCGGTTGCCGAACTCCTGGAGGTAGTCGAGGTTCTTGCCGCACGTCGCCAGGTACTGGGCGAGGTCGACGTCTGAGGCGCGGGCCTTGCCGTTCTCGATGTTCGACACCTTGCTGGGGTCCCACCCCAGCTGGACGGCCATGTCGCGGCAGCCCAGCGTCGTGCTGGCCTCCCTTGTCTTGCGCAGTTCGTCGCCCAGATCCCGGCTGTACGCGGTGGAAATGATCGCGGTCATGGCCCTGCACGCTAGGCGTTGAACCAATTCCAAAGAACGGCTCGTTCGGGTGAAAACGCAACTCCCAGTCCACTGTCAGACCTGGCGCCTAAGCTTGAAATTGGGGGTACCCGGCCGGTGTCGTGTGTGTGGTGCGTGCGCAACGCGCGACACGGCATACGCGCGCATCGAGCGACACGGCACGCACGGCGCCATAGGGCTCTGA
>NZ_JAJAEG010000046.1:0-71098 GCF_047445655.1 Lentzea alba | reverse complement strand
ACCAGCACAACACCAAGATCAACTTAAGCTACGCGGCATTGGGTCCGGGGCGGAGCCCCCACCAAACCGGCGCGCACTACTGCCCAGAACCCCCAACAATATGCCGCAACTGAGCAAGCAAATCAGACCGACTGGTAGACCCCAACCGCTGCCGCATCCGAGCCATGTGATGCTCAACAGTCTTGGCCGAAATAAACAGCCGATCCCCAACCTGCTTGTACGTCATACCCTCCAAAACCAGCTGAGCAACCTCCCTCTCCCGATCACTCAACTTCCCGGCATCCTCTACAACCACCGGCAATTCCTCAGCCACCCCACCCCCAGAACGGCGAGAAGACACCGGCCGACCCTGCAACAACCGAGCACAATCCAACAACCGAACCATGGCCTGCCGATCAGAGGTACGAATAGCCGCCTGACCAGCCAACCGAGAAGCATCCCACCACAACCCGACAGCATGCAGCGACCGAGCAGCCCCCTCCACCCGATCAGCATCGACCTTCCCCGCCACCACATCCAGCCATGACTCAGCAGCGGCAGAAACAATCGCACAATACCGACTGCGCTCAGCATTGACAGCCAACGCAGCAGCATGCTCCTCAGCGCCCGCAGCATTCTCATCGATGATCGCCGCGTGCAACAAACTCCAATGAAACTGCGTAGCCCACAGCGGAGGCTCCCCCAACGACCGCAACAACGCAGAAGCCTGAGCCAAATGCGGCGCCAGCCGCCCTTGATCCCTCAACCGAGCGGCAGCAGCAGCAAACTCCCCCAACGGCAACAACGAAAAAAGATCCACAGGATGCCGAAGCACAGCCTCACAGGCTTGCTCCCAGGTCCGCCGCAACGTAGCAAGATCAGAGTTCCGCCGAGCGACCCCAACCTCCAACGCCACAGCAAAGATCCAGTCCCGCGGCTCGAACGCCCCACGCAACGACATCAACGTCTCACGAGCCACAGCCAGATTGCCACGCAGCATCTGCAGCCAAGCCTGCAACAACCGATGCCGCGTGGACATCAACACGCCACCGGTCCCGGACTCCACGGCCCGGTCCAGCACCGACTCGGCAACGTTCGGCTCACCACAGTGCATCGCAACAAGCGCAGCCAACGCAGCAGGACTGTCCGGCAACAACACCGCCCCACCGGCAGGCTCTAGCATCGACGAAGCCCGGACCAAAGTGGACAGTGCAGCAGTCTCAGCCCCAGAAACCGACTGCCGAACCCCTTGCAACATCAGGGAAGCAGCCCCACCAAGCATGGTGGGAGGCTGCGGCGGCGTCTCCTCGAACCGATGCCCGGTCCCGATCAACCCGATCCCGGCGAACGCAGCCGCGTACGGCGTAGCAGCCCACCGGAACAGCTCAGTGCTCCGAGCCAACTGCCCCCGGTGCGCCAACGCAACAGCAGCAACCTCAGCAGCAGTACGCCGATGCGGCGTGTCAGATGCACTGATCACCTGATCGGCCAACCGCAAGGCCGCGTCCAGATCGCCGGCCATCGCAGAAGCCGTGGCCCACTGCGCGGCAACCTCAGCAGAAGGCGCCCCACCCCCGGTAGAAGCCCCGAACAACCGAGCAGCCAACGCAGGATCCGAAGACAACGCCTCGCGAGCAGCCGCAGCGAACACCGGCCCACCAATACCGCTGTCCAGCAGCGGCCGAACGAGATCCAGCACCGGCCCACCACGATCAAGCTGCAACTGCGCCAACCGCTGCCGAACAGCAATCCGCCGCTCAGCCCGCGTCAACGCCCCGACAGCCCGATGCGCCAACGGCAACAACGTCCCGTCCTCAGCCAGCAGACCAGTGGCCCGAGCGGCCTCGATGATGTCGCTGACCTCATCGAAGTCCTTGTCCAGCAACGCAGACAACAAGTCCAGCCGCTGAGCCGAACCAGCCTCCGCAGCCAGCAGGAACTTCTGCAGATCCGGATCCAACCAGTCGAGCTCAGCCCGAAACCCGCCAAGAACATCAGCAGATACCTCGGTAGCCGCCCCGAGCCGCTCCACCAGCCCAGGCACCCCACCGGTCTGCGCGAACACGAAGTCCACAACAGGCTTCGGCGCGTGCAGAACCTCCCGAACCTGCTCACGCGAGAACGCGGCCAACGGCACAACCACCGCACCACGAGTCAGCTCAGCCAGCACCGCACGACGCGGCCACGGCCGGTACGCCAGCACCAACAACGGCTCAGCAGCAAGTGCACGCAACGAAGCATCATCCAGAAGATGAGCATCATCGACGACGCGCACCGCGGAGTTGGTGATCTCCGACAGCAGCGCTGTCTTGCCGTAACCACCAGGCGCCACAACGACAACGCGCAGCCGTGTGCCGGCGGCGGCGTCGTTGATCCGGTCGAGGACATCTCGAACAGAGACGTCCAGCACCAACCTGGCTCGCGTGGTCACGCTCAACGGCCGTCCTCATCATCATCTCGGGATCGGGAGCCGGACCTGCGCCCGGCGGGCTTGAGCACGCGCGCCACGCGCTTCACGCGGCGTGGCGGCAGCTCCAGCGGGGACACGTCCACCGGCGGCCGGGGCGGCGGCGCGGTGAACTCCTCGTCGTCGGGCCTGGCGATCTCGCCGACCGGGAACCGCAACGAGGCTTCACGGGTGTGGACCAGCACGGACGTCTCGATCGGCTCCGGCTCGGCCTCGGGGCCGACGAGCACCAACCGAGCGGCGACGGCCGCGCCCTTCGCGACCGAGTGCTCGGGTGCGGCCTCGGCCAGCACCCGGCAGTCGACGGCCGCGGACAGCGCGTCGCCGATCACCGGCATCCGGCACGCACCACCGACCAGCAGCACGGCGTCGGGCTGAACTGCCCCCAACGCGCGAGTAAAAGTGCAGACCAGGTGGTCGACGGAAGGCCGGATCTCCTCGACGAACTCGTCGCGGGTGACCTCGACGCCGCTGATCACCACGGCAGGACCGAACGCCCGCTTGGCCGCCTCGCACTCCAAAGCCGACACGAACCCGTCCTTGCCGAGCCGGCCGCGGACCAACCCGGCGAGCAGGTCGTCGAAGTCCGCGCCGGCGTGGTGGTCGATGCCCTCGACGTGGTTGACCAGCTCGAACGTCCGGCCAGAGGTCCGCTTCACCACCGACGCGGAGAACGCGTGGCTGCCCAGCGAGAACACCGCGAGCGACGAATCCGGAAGCACACGAGAGCGCACAGCGTGGTTTTCAGCGGCCGCGAACGGCTCCGGCACGAGCGTCACGTCGTGCACCCCGACCTGCCGCAACGCCGCGTAGAGCTGCCCTCGGCGATAGGGGCCCCACCCGGCTGGGTGACTGACGGCCACGTGACGGGGCTGTTCACCCTCTCGGGCGACAACCTCGCCGATCACCCACATGATCAGCAACGCGGTGAGCTCCTCGGCCGGGCACGACTCCGGACCCAGCGAGAACGGCACCGCGTCGCCCACTCTGCGGACGAATCCGGAGGCCGTCCAGCCGGTGGGGTCGACATCGCCGACCGAGAACGTCCCAGCATCCGTGAGCTGCAGCAACGACGGCACGACCAGGGCGATCTCGGCATCGCGGGCCCCGTCGAGGCGGCACACGGCAGCAGTCGTGCGGGTGGTCCCGACATCGACTCCGAGTACGTACGCCAAGTCTCTTCCCTCACCTGTTCGCAGCAGCGACCAGTACCTACACGGGTGAACGAGAGGCGCTCAAGCGGTGCCCCTAATCCCCTAGGGGGTTAACGACCGTCACCCCATCAGGGAACGGGGATTCACTGGGAGTGATCCCCGATGTTCGGGGTGGACCCGCTCTCATACCTTGAGCCGCACCAATTGATACGTGGTTCACACATCGGAGATCCTTCAAAATGATGCAGTCGCCCAGCACGCTCCACGACTTCGTGCTCAACCTGCTCAGCGACCCGTCGCTCAAGGCTGCTTTCGCGGCTGACGCTCAGGGCACGTTGGAGCAGGCTGGCCTGGCCGACATCACCGCCGTTGACGTGCAGGAGGTCATCCCGCTCGTCATCGACCTGCTCCCCGAAACCCCCGCTGGCCTGCCCGGCATCGAGGGTGTCTACTTCGACGGAGTTGTGGAGGACGCCCTCGCGGAGGGCCCGCTCGGCGCCATCAGCCAGCTGCAGGCCGTTGCGTCTCAGCTGACCTCGTCGGGCGTGTCCCTCACCGACATCGGTTCCTCGTCGGCCGGCCTGCTCGCCGCTGACGAGAACGGCCTCACCGTGTGGGCCGGCACGAACACCGCTGACGCCTACGGCGCCGGCGCCGTCAAGCTCGACGGCGACTTCTCCGTCGTCGGCGACGTGGCCTCGGTCCTCGACCAGACCGCCTCCCCGGTCACCGGCACCGCGCTCGACGTGGCCGACACCGCGACCTCCACGGTCGACTCCACCCTGTCCACCGCGACCGGCCTCGTCCCCGGCGCCGACGGCCTGCTCGGCCAGCTGACCGGCGTGACCGGCCTGGCGGACGGCCTGCTCGGCACCGTCGGTGGCGCGGACGCTTCCCTGGGTGGCGCCCTCAACGTGACCGGCCTGGGCTCGGTGGCGGAAGGCAACGTCGGCCTGCAGACGCACGACACCATCGGCCAGGTCCAGGGCATCGCGGGCAACGCGGTCGGCACCGTCACCGGTGTCGCGGACCACGCGACCGGCCTGGTCGGCGACACCGCGGGTGTCGGCAACGTGGTCGGCAACGTCACCGGCGTGGCGGGCGACCTGCCGGTCGTGGGCGACCTCGACCTGGGTGGCCTGCTCTAAGGCTTCTCTGACCGAAATCGGACCGGCTCTGTCGCCTCTGGACAGGGCCGGTTCGGTGTCTCAACAGGAAAAACCACGGTCCCGGTGAGCAACGTCACCGGCCGTCCGACCGGCACCGGATCGCCCGAACGGAACCGGTCTTGCGTTCCAGGCTTTCACCCAAGGGGGTGAACACGGCACTATGAGTCAGGTGATGGCCCCGCCCTGGCTCGACGTGCTCGACGAGACGATCGGGGCCTGCGTCACGCACCGGAGGCCCGATCTGGAGGCCCGGCTGCGGGAGAAGCGGGCCCAGCAACTCGACCCCAAGTTGCGCGTTCTCGTCGTCGGCGAGTCCAAACAAGGCAAGAGTCAGCTCGTCAACGCCCTGCTCAACGCACCTGTCTGCGCGGTGGGCGATGACATCACGACGACTGTGCCCACCTACGTGCAGCACGCCGACACGCCGTCGGCCGCGCTGGTCCGCAACGCCTCCGCACGCGGATCGATCTTCCACACGCCGACCGAGCGCATCGCGGTCCCGATCGACCAGGTGACCAAGCAGGTCTCCGCCATTCACCCGCGCGAGGTCGTGCGGGCGGAGGTCGGCATCCCCCGCGCGTTGCTCGACAGCGGCCTGGTCCTGATCGACACCCCCGGAGTGGGTGACACCCGAGCGGCGCACACCGCCAGCACGTTCGCGACGCTGATGCAGGCCGACGCGGTGCTGATGGTCTCCGACGCCACCGGCGAGCTGACCTCGGCGGAGATGACGCTGCTCAAGAAGGTCATGGAGGCCTGCCCGAACGTCACCGTGGTCGTCACGAAGATCGACCTGGTGCCGACGTGGCGCAACGTCGTCGAACGCAACCGCGCCCTGCTGGCCCGCGCCGGCGTCCGGGCGAAGCTCATCCCCGTGTCTTCGGCCTTGAGGCTGCGCGCCGCGAAGACCGGTGACCAGCGCCTGAACACCGAATCCGGATTCCCCGAACTGCTCGCGTGCGTGCAACGGGACATCGTCGCCAGCGCCGACCTGCTGGCCCGCCGTGCCGTCGCCGTCGTCGCCTCCAGTGCCATCACCCAGCTCGTCACGCCGTTGCGCGAGGAGCTGACCGCGCACGACTCGTCCCGCACGGCCGCCACGATCTCGACGTTGCAGGAAGCGCAACGCCGCGTCGACGAGCTGCGCCGCCGGTCCGCACGTTGGCAGAACGTGCTCAACGACGAGATGGCCGACCTGATCTCCGACGTCGAGTACGACCTGCGCGACCGGACCCGCAAGATCCTGCGCGAGGTCGACAAGACCTACGACGAGGCCGACCCCGCGATCGGCTGGGACAAGTTCGAGCAGTGGCTGGAGGACAACCTCAACGAGGCCGCCACCACGAACTTCGCCTGGCTGATGGAACGCGCGGAGTGGGTGGCCGCGAAGGTCGCCAAGAACTTCCCGGTCTACCGCGAGGACCTGATCCCCGGTTCGGTGCTGCCGGACGACCTGCTGGAGCCGGTCGGCAAGCTGGAGAAGCCGAAGATCGAGCCGTTCTCCATCCCGCAGAAGCTCTTCACCGGTCTGCGCGGCTCGTACGGCGGCGTGCTGATGTTCGGTCTGGTGACGTCGCTGGCCGGCATGCCGCTGATCAACGTGATCTCGCTCGGCGCCGGTGCCCTGTTCGGCGGAAAGACCATTTTGGACGAAAGCGACCAACGGCTGAAGCGCCGCCAGGCCGCCGCGAAAGCCGCCGCGCAGAAGCACGTGGACGACTTCTTCATCAAGTTCTCCAAGGACGTCCGCGACTCCGGCCGGCACATCCAGCGTTCGCTGCGCAACCACTTCAGCACCCTCGCCGAGGAGCTGCAGGAGACGCTCCTGGAGTCCGCCCGCAGCGCCAAGCGCGCGGTGCAGGACGACCAGACCGAACGCGAGACTCGGATGCGCGAAGGCCGCAAGGAGCTGGACAAGCTGGTCACGCTCTACAAGCGGGTGCAGACGCTCGGGGGTCCGGCGATGGAGCTCACCGCGTGACTTTGGACCGTGTCGTCTGGTCGATGCTGCAGGAAGCGCTGGCCGTCTACCGCGACAGCCCGCGCGCCACGGCCTGGCTGCGCACCCACCTCGAGCGCTACACCGAACCCGTCCGCATCGCGGTGGCCGGCCGGTCCCGCATCGGCAAGTCCACTGTGGTCAACGCCCTGATCGGCGACGAGTTCGCGCCGCTGAGCTCGTTCGTCTGGTACCGGGGCGGGGCCGAGGCGCGGGCGCACGTCTTCTCCGGCCCCGGCCGTCCGCACGAGGTCCCGCTGGGCCGGCGGGGCAGCCGTCACCACGTCGAGATCGGCCAGTTCGACCGTGCCGACCGCGTCGTCGTCGAGTGGCCATCACGTACGTTGCGGGACATCGTGCTGATCGACACGCCGTCCGAGGCCACCCCCGAGCAGGTGCTGGGTGAAGCGGACGCGTTGCTGTACCTGATGCGGCACGTGCAGGACGAGGACCTGAAGTTCCTGCAGTCCGCCAACGACCACCCGATCGCCCGCACCGCCGCGATTCACACGGTCGCGGTGCTCGCCCGTGCCGACGAGATCGGGGCCGGGCGGATCGACGCGCTGTCGTCCGCCAAGCAGATCGCCCGCCGGTACCGCCGCGACGTGGCCGTGCAACCGTTGTGCCAGAACGTGGTCTCGGTAGCGGGGCTGCTCGCGGTGGCCGCGAAGACGTTGCGGGAGGACGAGTTCCAGGCGTTGCGGGCGCTGGCTGCGCTCGGCCGCGAGGAGCTCGAAGACCACCTGCTGTCGGCGGACCGGTTCGTCGGCGAGCAGTTCCCGGTGCAGATGGAACCGGCCGTGCGGCAGGCGTTGCTCGAACGGTTCGGGATCTTCGGCGTCCGGCTGATCACCGCGCTGATCCGGCAGGGTTTCGACACCCAGGTCAAGCTCACCGGGCAGCTGGTGCAGCGCAGCGGCCTGGGCGAGCTGCGCGACTCGATCGCGGTCCACTTCACCGAGCGGCGCGAGATCCTCAAGGCGCGGTCCGCGTTGCTGGCGCTGGACGTGCTGTTCCGGATGGAGCCGCGGCAGAACGCCCGCAAGCTGATGACCGATCTGGAGCGGGTCGTCGCCTCCGCCCACGACTTCCGCGAGCTGCGGCTCGTGGCCGCGCTGCAGTCCGGCCGCACGAAACTGCCGGGCGAGCTGCAGACCGAAGCGCTTCGGCTGATCGGCGCCGAGGGCACGACCTCTTTGGCACGTCTGGGTTTCGACTACGAGGCCGACCCCCGCGAGCAACGGGAGGCGTTGCTCGACGCGCTCGTGCGGTGGCAGGCGCAGGCCGCTGACGTGCACGCGCCGAACGAGCAGCGGAAGGCCGCGCAGATCGTGGTCAGGACCTGCGAAGGACTCCTCCCGCAGATCCACTGAGGCACGATGGCGCTCATGGAACTCGTGCGTTGGGGGAACGAGCACTTCGACCACCTGCTGCGCTGGTCAGCGGACCCGCGGGTGACCGAGTACGTCGGTGACGGCACCACCTGGACGCCGGAGTACGCCGCCGAGCGGCACCGGAAGGCCTTGCGGCACTGGGACGAGCACGGCTTCGGCTGGCACGCGGTCGTCGAGGACGGCGAGGTCGTCGGGCTCGCGTCGATGGTCGACCGCGGCTCGGACGGGATCGAGATCGGGTACTGGGTCGACCCCGGCCACTGGGGCCGCGGACTCGCGACCGGGATCGCCGAGCGGCTGCGGGACAAGGCGCTCGGCATCAAGGACCGCGTGTTCGCCGGTCATCAGGTGGAGAACGCCGCGTCCGGCCGGGTCATCGAGAAGGCCGGGCTGAGGTACTTCACCAGCAAGTACATGTTCGGAAGACTTCAGCACGGTTATGCGTTGCAGCGAGGTATGAGTGACACGGGGGTACTGCGCTACAGCGCGTTCACGAAGGACCCTGCAGGCGGCAACCCGGCAGGCGTCGTGCTCGACGCGACCGGCCTGACCGACGACGAGATGCTGGCCATCGCCGCGAAGGTGGGCTACTCCGAGACGGCGTTCGTTCTGCCGAAGGAAGGGCGCGAGTTCGACGTCCGGTACTTCAGCCCGAAGGCCGAGGTGCCGTTCTGCGGGCACGCCACGATCGCCACGTCGGTCGCGCTGGCAGAACGGATCGGCGACGGGCCGCTGACGTTCCACACGCCCGCCGGTGAGATCACCATCGAGACCTCCGCCGGAACCGCGTCGTTGACCAGCGTGCCGACGAGCACCGCCGAGGCCGCTCCCGAACTCGTGCGGGGTGCGCTGGAAGCGTTGGGGTACACGGAGATCGGCGACGCTCCGGTGCACGTGGGCTTCGGCGGCGCGCGCCACCTGTTGATCGGGCTGAAGGACCGCGAGCAGCTCGCGAACCTCGACTACGACTTCGACGCGTTGCGCGACCTGATGCTGGCGCACGACCTCACGACCGTGCACCTGTGGTGGCGCGACGAATCGGGCGTGGTGCACGCCCGCGACCCGTTCCCGGTCGGTGGCGTGGTGGAGGACGCGGCGACGGGTGCTGCGGCCGCCGCGTTCGGTGGCTACCTGCGCGACCTCGAAGGGCCGCAACGGTTCGTCATCAGCCAGGGCGAGGACATGGGCAGGCCGTCACGGCTGGAGGTCGATGCCACGCGCGAAGATCGGCGCGTCACCGTGACCGGGGCAGCAGTCACAATCTGATGAGACGACGGTCCACCGCGGTCCGCACGGCCGCGGTGCGACAGTCCACGCCCAGCTTGTTGAAGACGTGCTTGACGTGCGTCTTCACCGTGGCCTCGCTGATGAAGAGCATGCGGCCGATGTCGCGGTTGGACCGCCCGGCCGCGATCAGCTCCAGGATCTCGATCTCCCGCGCGGACAACGCGATCTGCGGCGCCCGCACCCGCCGGGCCATCCGGGAGGCGACGGCCGGTGACAGCGCCACCTCACCCGTCATCGCTGTGCGCAGCGCACGGAACAACTCCTCCGGCGGCGCCTCCTTGAGCAGGTAACCGGCCGCGCCCGCCTCGATGGCGCGCAGCACGTCGGCGTCCGTGTCGTAGGTGGTCAGCACGACCACCCTGGTCTGGCCGGCGATCTGCCGCGTGGCCGTGATGCCGTCCATCCCGTCGCCGAGCTGGAGGTCCATCAGCACGACACACGGCCGCAGCGCCGCGACCAGGCGCACCGCCTCCACACCGTCCGCGGCCTCTCCGACGACCTCGAACCGCGTGGCCAGCAACGCGCGCAGGCCCGCCCGGACCACCGGGTGGTCGTCGACGATGAGCACCTTCACAACAAGCTCCGCACCGGCACCGATGCCGCGAGCACGGTGCCTTCGCCAGGGGCGCTCTCCACCGTCACGCGGCCGCCCAGCGCCTCGATGCGCTGCCTGGTCGCGCGCAGCCCGAAGCCGCGTCCCGTCTCCGGGTCGAAACCCACTCCGTCGTCACACACGTCCAGCACAACTTCGGAGTTCAGGTACGTCAGCGTCACCACCACGTGCGACGCACGCGCGTGCTGCCGCACGTTGGCCAACGCGCCCTGGGCGACGCGCAGCAACGCGATCTGCTCGTCCAGCCCGAGCGGGAACGGCTCGCCGATCACCCGCACCGTCGCGTCCCCGCCGATCCGCCGCAACGCCTCCGGCAGTGACGTGTCGTCCAGCGCCGGCGGCGGGAGGTCGCGCACGAACCGGCGGGCCTCCGCGAGGTTCTCCTGCGCCACGGACGCGGCCTGCCGCACGTGCGAGCGCGCCTTGTCGGGAGAAGCCCATTCCTGGTCGGCCGCCTGGAGCAGCAGGTGCATGCTCGACAGGCCCTGGGCGAGCGTGTCGTGGATCTCGCGGGCCAGCCGGTCGCGCTCGGCCAGCCTGCCCGTCTCGTGCACCTGCCGGAACAGCACGAACGCGAGCACCGCGATCAGCACCGGCGCCACCGCCGGGCTGGGATCCCACGTCTGCCGCGCGTGCAGCGTGCTCTCGATCGCGGCGAACCCCGTCATCCCGATCACCAGGACCAGCGCGACCCTCGTCGAGAACGCCCGCAGCACCAGGAAGAACAGCGGGACGGCGAGCCAGGCGAAGCTCGGCGCGAGCAGGGTCAGCCCGACCCAGGCGGCCAGCACCACCAGGACGTGCCGACGGAGCACTGCGTAGAGCAGGCCGAACGCCACCGCGGCGCCGACGACGGGCAGCGCCTTCAGTTCCAGGCCGCTCCACCACAGGTAGCGGAACGTGCAGGCAGCGAGCACCACGAAGGTGCCGAAGTGCACGATCCGGTCGAACCGCTCGGTGTCCACCCGCACATCATGCAAAAGGATGACCGCGCTCTCACCCCTCGCGCCGATTCGAGACGGTGAATCGACAGCGAACCTTCACACACGCCGTCTGAGGACCCGAGAGGAAGCCGAACCGTGTGTGAGACCTGTCCTTCCGAAAAGCCGAGCCGGCGCAACGTGCTCAAGTGGGGTGCCGCCGCCTCGGTGGCCGCCGTCCCGCTCGTGGGCGGCACCGCGCACGCCCTCGACGTGTCGATCAGCACCAAGCGCGGGGTGGCCTTCTACGTCGCCCAGTCCGGCGACACCCTGAAGACGATCGCGACCAGGTTCCTCGGCAACGTCGACCGCTGGAAGGAACTGCTGGCGGCGAACCCGGACCTGCGCGGCCGAGACCCCCACCCCGGCCAGAAGGTCCTGCTGCCGGAGTCGCCCGCGGGTCCGAACACCCGCACGTTCGCGCCGATTCCCGCCGGTTCGAAGCCCCAGCCGTTCGGGCCGGAGGGCTACCGCCTGGACAAGTTCAGCGACCGCGCCTACGGGGTCACGGTCGGCGCCGCACAGAGCGCGTTCGTGGTGACCGACACCGGCGTGATCGTGCTCGACGCACCGGCGGGCCACGGAGCTCGGCTGCCGCAGGCGATCGCGGCCGTGACGAACAAGCCGGTCACGCACTTCGTCTACTCGCACAGCCACAGCGACCACGTCGGCGCGGCGAACCTGTTCCCCAACGCGGTGCGGATCGCGCACGGGGAGACCGCGCGCATCCTCAAGGCGGCCAACGACCCGGCGCGGCCCATGCCGACGATGACGTTCGACGGCGAGCACGTCCTCGACGTCGGCGGGCAGAAGCTCGTGCTGTCCTACCCCGGCCCGAACCACGAGTCGGGCAACATCATCATCCACTCGCCGCAGCAGCGGTTCGCGATGCTGATCGACGTGGCCGTGCCGGGCTGGGCGCCGTTCCGGGCGTTCGGCAGCGCGGACAGCGTGCCCGGCGTGCTGCGGGCGCACAACGACCTGCTGAAGCTCGACATCGACACGTTCGTCGGCGGCCACATGCACCGCTACGGCGCCAAGAAGGACATCGCCGAGTCACGCGAGTTCGTCTTCGACATGTGGCGGGAGACGAACGCGGCCATCGCGGCGACGCCCATCGCGCCGTTCTTCGGTCAGGTCGAGGCCGGCAACACGTGGGCGGCCGTCGAGCTCTGGTACGAGGCCATCGCGGTCAAGGCCGAGGAGCCGATCCTGCGCAAGTGGACCGGCCGCCTCGGCGCCGTCGACGTGTGGTTGCGCGAGAACCTCAAGACGATGTCGGTGTCCGCGCGCGTGGACCAGCCGAAGGACCTCTAGATCCGTTCCAGCACAACGACGGGGATCTGCCGGTCCGTCTTCTTCTGGTAGTCGGAGTACGACGGCCAGACCTCGTTCATCAACGCCCACAGCCGGTCTCGCTCGTCGGGGCCGGCTGTGCGCGCGTGCGCCTGGAACTTGTCCGCCGCGACCTGGACTTCGGCCTGGTCGTCCGCTTCCAGGTTGAGGTACCAGGACGGGTGCTGGGGCTTGCCGCCCTGCGACGCGACCACCACGTAGTTGTCACCGTCGCGCTGGTAGATGAGCGCGGTCCGGCGCAGCTCGCCGCTCTTGCGCCCCTTGGTCGTCAGCAGCAACGTGTGCACGCCCGGCCGCCACTCGTGGCCCTCGGCACCGTCGGTCTCGACGTACTTCCTGATGTGCTCGTTCACCCAGCCAGTGGGAGAGTCCTTCACCGCCATGGGTTCGACGCTACTGCCGCGGAGCGCAGGGTGCGCGGCAGCAGCGTCGAACCGAGGGGTGCGCACCCTCCCGCGCCGGACCCGTGAGCGCTGCCGCAAGCGCCGGGCCGGAAGATCTTCGAAAGTCACTATGCCCCGATCGAAGGGTGGCGGCTCATTCAGAAGGGGGATACAAGGTCTTTATGCCCGAGCTGGAGCTCCGCCACCTCCGCGCGGTTCGCACCATCGCCGAGGAAGGCAGCGTGACCAGGGCCGCCGCGCGGCTCGGACTGACCCAACCCGCCTTGTCCGCCCAACTGCGCACAGTCGAGAGACTGGTCGGCGGACAGCTGTTCGACCGAACGCGCAACGGCTGCGTCCCAACGGACCTGGGCCGCCGTGTGCTGGGCACGGCGAGACTCGTGCTCGACGAGATGGCTCAGCTGATGGCCACCACGAGAGAGACGGACCGCCGCGGGCCGTTGTACCTCGGCTGCATCTCGATCCTGTACTTCGCGGCGCTCGTCGAAGGACTGCGGCAGCTCAACGCCGACGTGCGCGCGGAGGTGCGGCAGTCGTCGGCGGAGATCGTGGACCTGCTGGAGCAGGGCCGGGTGCACGTGGCGTTGTTCGAGTTCTTCGACGGCATGCCGTCGCGCGACCTGGCCGGCATCGAGCTGCGCAAGCTCGTCAGCGAACCGGCGTTCGTCGCGGTGTCGGAGAAGGACCCGCTGGCCGAGCAGGAGGAGATCGACCTCGGGCAGCTCGCCGACCGCGACTGGGTCACCCCGACCGCGCACATGATGGGCAACCGCATGCAGATGTTCCAGGCGTGCGCGGACGCCGGGTTCGTGCCGAAGCTGACGCACCACACCGGCGAGTCGAGCATGGCCCGCGGCCTGGTGGCGAGCGGCGCGGTGTCGTTCGCGGCGGCACCTTCGAGGACCGGCGACGGCATCGTGATCCGCAAGCTGCGCGGTGTCCCGTTCTTCACGGACGTCTTCGTGGCGACGCGGCGGGACTCTCCGGTGGCGGGGCGGGCGCACGAGGTGTTCGCGTGCGCCGCCGACGCCTACCGGTCGGTGCTGGACCGCAATCCGGAGTACCGCAAGTGGTGGGACGCGCATCCGGAGGCGCATCCCGAGTTCGCCTAGTGCCGTGACCGTCGGTCTTTGCCCCGTGTTCGGTGGTCAGACCGGTGCATCGTGGNCCGCAATCCGGAGTACCGCAAGTGGTGGGACGCGCATCCGGAGGCGCATCCCGAGTTCGCCTAGTGCCGTGACCGTCGGTCTTTGCCCCGTGTTCGGTGGTCAGACCGGTGCATCGTGGTGCCGGCCCCGCGTCCTCGTCCTGGTTGGCTGTGTTGGTTGCTGGGCGCGGGGAGGTGCCGCGAGGCGCCCTGCTGAGCGCCGAAGACGCGGTGAAGGTCGGCGGTCACGGCACTAGACCGCGATGGGGCGTGAGGGCCGCCCGATCAGCTTCTCCAGGTCCGGGCGGACCTCGGCGAACACGCCGTTGCGGATCGCCACGAAGAAGTCGACCACGAACGCGGGCACGCCGGCCGCGATCAGGTCGTCGTCGCTGACGTCGCGGAACCGGTCGCCGGCGAGCTCGGGGAACGACCAGGTGGTCGAACCGGTGAGCTCGTAGACCTGGTTCTCGTGGCCCTCGGTGGTGAGCGCGACGGCGGCGGCGAGTGAGAAGTCGTCACGCGCGGCGCTCGCGACCCGGCCGTCCTTGGTGGAGACCGCCACGACCTCGCCGGCCAGCGCACCCAGGTAGTTCTCGTGGTACATGCCGTTGCGCAGGAACGTGAACGGGATGCCGGTGGCGCGGATGGCCTCCTCGGCAGCCTTGTGCACGACCGCGACGCCCACCGTGGACGTGTCCGCGTCGGTGAGGCTCGTGTAGAAGATGTGGCCCACGCCGTGCTCTGCCGCCTTGGCGATGGCGTTGGCGTGCTGCTGGATGCGGACGTTCGGGTCGTGCGCGTCCGCGGACACGATCAGCAGCTTGTCGACGCCGCGGAAGTCGAGGGTCTCCGGCTGGTCGAAGTCGCCCTGGCGGACCTCGACGCCTGCCACGTCGAACTTCTCCGGGTTCCGCACGGACACGATGACCTGCTCGTTCGTGCGGTCGAGGACGTAGCGGACGACTGCGTTGCCGAACTGGCCGGTTGCTCCGGTGATGAGGATCGTCATGCGCCTAGCTTGCGGTTAGCGCTAACCTGTGGAAAGTACCTACTTTGAGGTTGGGTACTTACGTGGAGGTGAGCATGCAGGTCACGATGTGTCCCGAGCGGGCGATCATGGAGCACGTCACAAGCCGGTGGGGCGTCCTGGTGCTCCAGGCGCTGTCCAACGGCCAGGCGTGGCGGTTCAGCGACCTGCGCCGCCAGTTGGAGATCGTGAGCGAGAAGATGCTCACCCAGACGTTGCGGACACTGGAGCGCGACGGCTTCGTGCACCGCGAGGTGAAGCCGGTCATCCCGCCGCACGTCGAGTACTCGCTCACGCCGCTCGGTCGCGGTGCCGCCGGCCACCTCGTGGCGCTCGCGCACTGGATCGAGGCGAACCACCCGGAGGTCGCCCAGGCGCAGCAACGCTACGACGACGCCTGAGCAGCACCGGAGTGTCGACAGATAGACATCGGATTAGTCACCCGAACGCGCAGTGAACGTTCTCACTAAACCCCTAGATTCGCGGGTCAAACATCGGATGGGTCACGATTAGGGGGCGCGATCTGGCCCCTCAGCCTGGCACAATGGACCAATGGCCCAACCGTTCACCGACGAAAGCCATCCGGCGGAGCCCTATCCGGGTACTCGTCCAGACCACTGTTTCGTCCACGTCGACGAAACAGGCTGGCCAGTGCGACCGGACCTCACGATGGAGTCGGGATGGCGAGTTGAGCCGGAGAACATCGACCTAGACCAATGGCTCGCAAACCACGGTGAACCCCCGTTGGCGTCCCGAATGCCGGTTCTCGGCTACGGCTCGAACGCCAATCCCAGCAAGGTCACCTGGCTCCGCGAGGAGCTCGGTCTCGAAGGCCCCGCGGTCGTGCTGCGCGCACGCTGTGAGGGCTTTTCTGCTGTCTGGGCCGCAGGCATGCGCGCCCGCGACGGCCAGCGCCCCGCAACCCTGGCGGCCGCTCCCGGTCACGTCGAGGAGCACTCCGTCTGGTTCGCCACGCCCGAACAGCTGCGCGTCCTGGACCGCTGCGAGGGCCGCGGACTGCGCTACCGCCTCGTACGCCTGCACACGGGCCGTGTGGTGCTCTACAACGGCGGCGTCATCGACAGCGTGTTGGCCTACACCGCGGGCTCCAAGAAGCGGATGCCCGTGCTCTTCAACGGCCGTATGGTCCGTTGCGAGGACGTCTCGCAGCGACGCGCCCTCGTGCTGGGAGAGAGGGCAGCCGTGACGGACGGACTGGACGTGACCGAGGTCCACGGCGTGCCGTCCGCCGACGACTGGCCCGAGCTGCTGTTCGTCTACGGCACGCTCCAACCGGGCGCAAGCGCTTGGCACCTGATGGAGCCGCACGTCGTCTCGTCCGAGGAGACCCACCTGCCCGGCACGCTCTTCGACACCGGCCTGGGCTACCCGGCGCTGCGTCCCGGCGCCGGCCTCGGCGTGCCCGGCTTCGTGCTGCGGCTCAAGTCGCCGGAGGACGCGCTGCCGGTGCTCGACGACTACGAGGGCGAGGACTACCGCCGCGTGCGCGTGGTGCTGCCGGACGGCCGGATCGCGTGGACGTACATCTGGACCGCGGCAGTCAACGGCATGTCCGAACTGCCCGACGGCTGGGACGTCAACCAGATCAGGTGAATTACCGGCACGTTGTGTGGCCGAGTTCGTGAATGGGCACATCCTCACTGGTAGGAGGTGCACCCATGACTCGACGGTTGATCGCGTGCGGACTGCTGGTGCTCGCTGGCGTGACGGCCTGCGGCGACAGAACCGCGGACAACGGCTCGCCGACGCTGCCGACCTCGACGCCGTCGTCGACCCCCACTGCCGCGCCGGCCAACTCCGGCGCGGCCGCACCCGCTGTGAAGCGCTGCGACTCGTCCGTGTTGAAGGGGCAGGTCGACCCGACGGACGCCGGCGCGGGCAACCGGTACGGCAAGTTCGTCGTCACGAACGGCGGCACGATGCCGTGCACGTTGAACGGCTACAGCGGTTTCCAGCTGGAGAACGGGTCCGGTGCGCTGCCGACCAAGCTGGAGCGCATGGCGGACCCCGGCCCGAAGGCGCTGACGCTCGCGCCGGGCGGCAAGGCCGTCGCGAACCTGCACTGGGGTGTCGTGCCGTCGGGCAACGAGCCCGTCGAGGGGCCGTGCCAGCCGGAGCCGTCGAAGGCCGCGGCCATCCCGCCGGACGAGACGGTGCCGCTGACCGTGCCGTGGACGCTCGGCCCCGTGTGTTCGGGTGGCCGGATCGAGATCAGCGCGTTCTACGCTTCGTAGATGGAAGCACCCGGATGGCTCGCCGTGCTGCCGCACGGCGAGCGCATCGCCCTGTCGCTGCGCACCGCCGGTGTTCCGGTCGCGGTGACCGAGGACATCGCTGCCGCCGTTGAGGCTTCGCCGGTTCCGGTCGTCCTCATTGGACACTTCATCGGCGCGCCCGCCGCGGCTCGGTACGCCCAAACACATTCAGGGCTCGCCGCGCTGGTGCTGGTGTCGCCGGTGCTGGGCATGTGGGACGGGGCGTCCGACGAGCTCGCGGACCTGATGGACGAGGTCAACTTCGGGCCGCACCTCGGCGACCTGCCGACGTTGTGGCTGCACGGGTCCGACGACGAGATCGTGCCGATCTCGGACACGCGGGCGGGGACGGACAGGATCCGCGGAACCGCGTTCGAGGAGCACGTCGTCGACGGTCTGCTGACCGACGGTGAGGCCGTGACGCGGATCGTTGAGTTCGTGGCGAAGCTCTAGTGGCAGACTTCGTCCCGACATGAACGATGACGACCTCGTGCTGCTGATCACCGTCGTGGTCGAGGCAGCCGACGAGCACCAGGCGCGGGCCGCGTGCGACGCGCTCATCAGCCGTACCGGGGCGCAGGTCCTGGACGCCCGTGACTGCTCCGACGAGGAGCCTGGGTGCTGGGCGGTCGTGATCTCGAAGCCCAGCACGGAGAAGGCCACCCACAACGTGTCCGCGGCGCTGGCGCGGACGGTTCGCACCTTCGTGCGCGGGCTGGGTGATGCGTTCCCGACGCCTCGCGTGGCCTGTGAGCCGCCGACGGCGTGGACGGTGCTGGACGACCCGGAGCTGATCAACGGACTCGTGCCGGGCGCCGAGCGCGTCATGGTCGAGGCCTGGGCCGGAGATGACCCGTTCGGTGCAGGCACTCCGCGTGACAACTCACCCGCAAGGCCGTCTTGATTCACCCGGCTGGTCGGTAAGTGGACACAACGGGCTGTAGGCGGCTTTGTGAGGGTCACTACACGGGTAGTCAAGGGGCCAGGAGCGCGCCTAACTGATCATTAAATCAAGGCCCGTTCGAGTGGATTCAGGCATCCACCCGGTTAGCCGATCTTCGGTCTCAACTGTGAAAATCTGGGCACAATCTCTACTGAGGGTGGTTGCTTGCCACCCTGTGCCGGGAGGGTTCGGGAGCCGACATGGCCAGCATCGAAGAGGTCCGCAACGCGATCGCCCAGGCGATCGACAAGGCCAGCGAAAGCCAGAAGGCCCTTCAGCAGGCGGCTGATCTCGCCGAGGACGCGCAGCAGCTGCTGACATCGGTCACGCAGGGTTCTGTGCAGGCGGACGTCGAGACGACGAACGCCCAGTTCGCCCAGGTCGTGTCCGGCGTGAGCGAGCTGCAGAACTACCTCGGCGCCGGCATTTCCGGGGCCGAGGGCATCAACAGCAGGCTTTGATGGCATCCATCGCCGAGGTTCGTGCCGCGCTCGAGCAGGCGAGCGAGATCCTGCGTGAGGCGTACCGGAGTGTGCGCAGCGCCCAGGAGAGCCTCGACGAGGCCGTGGCCACCCTGGCCGACTCGAGCGAGAACCACCACGAGTCGCTGCTTCCACCGGAGTTCGTGCGTGCGAAGGAAAGATTCCCCGATCAGCTGGAACTGATGGTGGGAACCCTAGAGCGCATCCAACGACTCACCGTGGAGCTGTGATGAGCAGGCGGGACGATCGACGACGGAGGATCGAGGAAGCCTTCGCGGAGTTCCAGCGCGCCGTTTCCGCTGCGCTGGGCTCCGTGGCGCGTGAGCACCGTGCGCTCGCCACGGAGCACGCGAAGGACATGTTCGAATTCACCGTGCGCGGCATGGGGGTCGACAAGGCCCTTCGCGATGTCGCGCTCACGAACGTGACCTCGTTCCTGACAGTGGACGAGAAGCGCGGGAGAAACCCTCGCCAGGCTCCGCTGTCGATGGCTCAGTTCGACGAACGTCTCGCCCAGATCAAGCACGACTGGCAGCAGTCGTACCACGAGTGGACGACGTCCGGCCCCGACCAGTTGACCGCGCTGGTGAACACGGTCGCGGCCGGGCCGGCGTCGTGGCCGCACGAGTCGTGGCTCGGCACGCCGGGCACGCACGACGGCAGCGTGGTGCCGGAGCTGTGGCGGATCGGCACGGGCGTGGTGACGTCCGCACCGGACGAACGGCCGTTCCCGGTGGCGGTTCCGCTGCTGGACCAGGCACACCTGCACATCTCGTCCACTTCGGACAGTCGCCAGCTGGCGGACACCCTGGTGGAGAACCTGCTGCTGCGGGTCCTGAGCCACTTCCAGCCAGGACTCGTGCACGTCCACGTGTGGGACGTCGGGCAGCTGACCGGCTCGTTGCCGGGGCTTTACCCGTTGACCCGCGCGAACCTGCTGACGGTGCACGACCCCGCGCGGCTGCACGAGCTGCTGGACGAGCTGTCCGAGCACATCCGGCAGGTGCACACGAAGGTCCTGGTCGACGGCCACCTGACCGTGCGTTCGGTCAGTGGTGAGGGCCGGCGCACCGAGCCGTGGCGGATCGCCGTGCTGTTCGGCAACCGCAAGGCGTTGAAGGAAGAACACCAGCAGCAGCTGCAACGCGTGGCGCGCAACGGTTTGGCGTGCGGCGTGCAGCTGTTCATCGTGGACATCCCGATCACGATCAACTCGCCGGTCGAGACGGTCGCGTTGCGCGGCGACGGCACCGCGACGTGCACGATGACCGGCAAGCACGTGACGGTGACGCTGGATCCGCCTCTGCCGCGGACTCTCGTGCCGCGCGCCTGTGCCGCCATCGCGGACAAGCGCGAGGAGCGGCGGACGCGCATGAGCACGTTCGGCGATCTGCTGCCCGAACGGCCGTGGACGGAGAACTCGGCGGCGGGAGTCGTTGCGCCCGTTGGGTTCGACGACGGCGAACCGGTCTGCGTCCAGCTCGGCGACACCTCGCCGCACGCGTTGATCGGCGGACCTTCGGGTTCCGGCAAGACGAACTTCCTCTACGCGATGCTCGGCTCGTTGTGCGCGCGGTACTCGCCGGACGAGTTGGAGCTGTACCTGCTGGACTTCAAGGAAGGCGTGTCGTTCGCGCAGTTCGCGCCGGGCCGCAAGGACCCGTCGTGGCTGCCGCACGCGCGCCTGGTCGGCGTGAACGTCAACACCGACCGCGAGTTCGGCGTCGCGCTGCTGCGGTTCCTGTCCGACGAGATGCGCCGCCGCGCGGACGCGGCCAAGCAGCACGAGGTCACCAAGCTCGAACACCTGCGCGCCGAGGACCCGTCCGGCCGCTGGCCGCGGATCGTCGCGGTGATCGACGAGTTCCAGTACCTCTTCGGCGAACGCGACCAGGTCACCGCCGCCGCGACCCAGCTGCTGGAGGACGTGGCCAGGCGCGGTCGTTCGCAGGGCATCCACCTCGTGCTCTCGTCACAGGACGTCTCGGGCATCGAGGGTTTCTGGGGCAAGTCGGCGATCTTCGAGCAGTTCACCGTCCGCATCGCACTGCCGAAGGCCCGCCGCGTGCTGGCCGAGCCCGCGAACGACGCCGCCGTGGAGCTCCCGCGCTGGCACACCGTGATCAACCACGAGTCGGGTGTCAAGCCGGGCAACGAGATCTGCCGCATCCCGGACTCCACGTCCAAGGGCACGATGGACTTCCTGCAGAACGAGCTGTGGCGCCGCGAGCCAGGCCAGGCGCCAGGTCTGTTCGACGGCAGCAAGGTCCCGCTGCTCGACGCCCTGCCGGACTTCCTCGACCTGCGGCCCGGCGACGCATCGCCTACCGTTCTGCTAGGACAGGTCATCGACGTCGCGGGCAGCGCGGCACGTGTTCGCTTCGCCCGCACCCCGGGCCGCAACATCGCGGTGATCGGCTCCGTGGTCCAGGACGCGGCCGCAGTGCTCGGCGGAGCGGCCGCGTCACTGGGCAGGCAACACGAGTCCGTCGAGGCGGCGTTCAGCCTCGCCTGCCTGGTGGACGAGGCCATGCCGGAAGCGTTGCATCTGGCGAAACGCCTGAGCTCCGACGGCCATGATGCTTCGGTGATCGGCATCGACGGCATCCGCGAACTGCTGGACCGCACCGCGGCCCGCCTGCAGTCGCTGAACACCGGCACGTCGGACACCCCGCCGTCGCCGCACTACCTGGTGCTGTACGGCGTGGACGCAGCACACACGTTGCTGGAACAAAAGGATCCGACGACGCGGTCGTCCGGTTTGGACAGTCTGCGCACGGTCCTCAAGCACGGCCCAGAAAACCGCACCCACGTGCTCGGCTGGTGGCGCGGCGTGCAACGTCTCAAGAACAGTCTTCCGCCGGGTGTCTACGACGACATCGGCGCCTGGGTGGCGTTCGACGTCCAGGGCAAGGAGCTGCTGTCGCTCGGGCCAGAACAGGTCATGGCGTGGTCACCGAGGCCACGCCGAGGCCTGTTCTTCGACAGGTTCGAGCACTCGCGACCGCAGGTGATCATCCCGTTCGACACAGGTGAGGTGTCATGAACCCGATGACGACCATGTTCGAGTCGGTGCCGGCTCAACGCCAGAGCGAGGAGGTGATCGAGGTGCCGCCGGTCTCCGCTGTCGAGCGCTACAAGGAGATCATCGCCATCGCCACGGACGCAGCAGCCCGCCAGCGCAAACTGGACGAGGTCCGCTGCGCCGAACTGGCAGAGCGAATCGCGTCGACCCAGCAGCAGATCGCCGAGGTCCGCGACCGCGAACGAGTGGTCCGCATGGGCGCGGCCCTGCACTGGGAGCAGGCAGTAGAACAACTCTGGAACGAGCGCTGGCTGCAAATGGTCACGTTCCCGCTCCCGGACGAGTCCGTCCCCCAACGCCCCCAAGGCGAGTACAACCGCGCGATGGACCTCGCCTACCAGGGCCTGGAAGACTCCTTGGCAAAGCGAACCTTGTTGCGCCGCAAACAGAAGGACTGAGTGCGCCGCTTACGCACCACCGCCGACGTCCTGGAAGCCTGCCCCGATCCCTTGGTCAGGTGGGCTTCCCAAGCCTTGTCGTGCGGCGGTGCAGCCTGGGAACACCGAGGCGCCGTAGCCGTACACGCCCCCGCCCTGACCCGCCGCCGCCGGTTAGTCCTCTCCGGCCCACCAGAAGGCGTGGCCTCACTACTGGCCGCCCACGGCCGAGGCGTGAACCTGCGCCCACTGATGTCCCGCTCACTGGCCGCAGACGTCGCCTCGCTGATGCCCACGCCGTGGGTCGAGGACAAACCTTTCGGCTGGATGGACCGCTCCGGCACGCTGGACCTACCCCCAGACGTCTCCTGGCTCTCCCACCTGGACGACGTCCGGCCCCTCCTGCAAGCCGCCAACCCGGACTCCTGGGCGTGGCCAGGCGAGCAGGGAGTCCAACGTTGGGCCGGAGTCCACAACGGCTCAACCCTGGTGGCAACAGCAGCCGAAGCGTGGTCCTCAATCGACGTGGGTTTCATGATGGGCGTAGCCGTCCACCCCTCCCACGCAGGCCAGGGCCTGGGCCACCGCGTCTGCCAGTTCGTAGCTTCCTCCCTCCTCTCCCTGTACGGCACCTGCGCCCTCTTCGTGGAGAACTACAACGCCCCCGCCATCGCCCTGTACCGCAAACTCGGCTTCACCTACCGAGACGTCACCACCCTCCTCCCTGCGTCCTAGGTCACATCCTGGAACAGTCCTCAGCAGAACACTGTTGAAACGGATAACTGATCCGCAATTTCCAGGATGGAGATGGTTCGACCATGACCAGCACCGCACTCGAAGTCCGCCTCGCCTCCCGCCCCACCGGCTGGCCGACCGAGGAGAACTTCGAGATCGCCGAGGTCGAGATCCCCACTCCAGCCGAAGGCCAGATCCTGGTCCGCAACGTGGTCATGAGCGTCGACCCGTACATGCGAGGCCGCATGAACGACGTCAAGTCCTACGTCCCCCCGTTCCAGGTGGGCGCCCCTCTGGACGGCGGCGCGGTCGGTGAAGTCGTCGCCGTCGGCGCAGGCGTCGAGGGCCTCTCCGTGGGCGACAACGTCCTCCACGGCCTGGGCTGGCGCGAGTACGCCGCAGTCGACGCCAAGCACGTGGTCAAGGTCGACGGCACCGTGGCCCCGCTCTCCGCCTACCTGGGCGTCCTGGGCATGCCGGGCCTGACCGCCTACGCAGGCCTCCTGGCCACCGCAGAATTCAAGCCGGGCGACACCGTCTTCGTCTCCGGCGCCGCAGGAGCCGTCGGACAGATCGTGGGCCAGATCGCCCGCCTGAAGGGCGCCACCCGAGTCATCGGCTCGGCAGGCTCCGCCGACAAGGTCAAGTACCTGACCGAGGAGCTCGGCTTCGACGCGGCCTTCAACTACAAGGACGGCCCGGTCGCCGAGCAACTCGCCGCAGCCGCCCCCAACGGCATCGACGTCTACTTCGACAACGTCGGCGGCGAGCACCTCGAAGCCGCCATCGAGTCCCTGAACATCAACGGCCGCATCACCATGTGCGGTGCCATCTCCCAGTACAACGAGTCCGAGAAGCCCGCGGGCCCGAGCAACATGATCCAGATCCTGGCCAAGCGCCTCACGCTCCGCGGCATGCTGGTCGGCGACCACAAGGCCCTGCAGCAGCAGTTCGTGGCCGAGGTCGCAGCCTGGATCGCCTCCGGCGAGCTCAAGTACTCCGAGACCATCATCGAGGGCGGCGCAAAGCAGGCACCTTCCGCCTTCCTGGGCATGCTGCGCGGCGACAACACCGGCAAGATGCTCGTGAAGTTCTGATCCACACCCAAAAAGGGCCACTGCGCACACCGCGCGGTGGCCCTTTCGCATGGCGAAGCCGAAGGCGAGCCGCCCTTGCGCAACCGGGGGACGACCTACGCAACCGGCGGGTCAGCCAGCGTCCCTAAATCAGCTTGCCAGGATTCAAAATCCCAGTCGGATCCAGCCGATCCTTAACAGCCCGCAACACCTCAACCCCAACCGCCCCGATCTCCTTCTCCAACCAGGGCTGATGATCCCGCCCGACAGCATGGTGATGCGTAATCGTCCCCATCGACGAAATCACCTCAGAAGCAGCAACCTTGGCCCGCTCCCACTGCCCGACAGGATCAGCCAAATCCCGAGGCACCAACACGGTGAAGTACAACGAGGCCCCAGTCTCATAAGCATGCGAGACGTGGCACATCACCACGGGGTTCCCGAGCTCAGCCGTCAACGCGGAACGCACAGCATCACGCAGCTCAGAGACCCGAGCCCAATGCGTGGCAGTCTCCAGCGTCTCAACACACACGCCAGCGTCCAACAGCGCATCCCGCTGCCGAGGCCCGTTGAACCGCCCATGCACCCAAGCGGCCCCCATAGCCCGCCCAAGCCGAACAACCTTCTTACCACTCAACGAACTCATCGTCGCTGACCGAGACCTGCACTCCCAACCAAGAATCACCAGGCAAGGCGCCTTAACACCCCGGAACCGCAAGTACTTCTTCAAGGCAGCAGCCTTGGACCCAGCCAACTCCAACGCCACCTCGGTCTCGTCCACATCGGACAGACGAGTCACATCAGCCAGCACCCCGTCCTGAGCAAGAGTCCGAACGAGATCAACGCCGGCCTCCCACCCGTCAACGACAAACCCCTCATACCGAGGCCCGTACGGCTTGGGCCGAACCCGCACGGACACCTCGGTAATGACCCCGAACAGCCCTTCACTGCCCAACACCAGCTGCTTCAAGTCAGGCCCAGCAGCAGAAGCAGGAGCAGCCCCAACAACCCACTCCCCGACAGGAGTGGCCACCCGCACGGACTCGACCATGTCCTCGAACCGCCCATACCCGGACGAAGCCTGCCCAGCCGACCGGGTAGCAGCAAACCCACCGATCGTGGCCCGCTCAAACGACTGAGGCACATGCCCAAGCGTGAACCCGTGCTCCCCCAACAACCTCTCAGCCTCAGGCCCAGTCACCCCAGCCTGCAACACCGCCACCCGAGACACGGGGTCAACAGAAACCAGTGCCCCAAGGCCACCCAGGTCCAGCGCCACAACCGCAGACTTCTCACCACGCAGGGCCTCAACCCCACCCACCACAGAAGTGCCCCCGCCAAACGGCACCACGGCGACGTCGTGTTCGACGCACACCTTCAGAACCTCGACGACCTCATCCGGGGTAGCGGGCTGCACGACAGCGTCCGGCACCGCAGGCGTGCCGTGCCCACGCCGCCGCAACAAGTCCAGGTACGACAACCCACCAGCACGCCCCAGCCGATCGGCGGGGTCGGCACTGATCGACGCAACGGCCTCCAACGCCGTGAACGCGTCCGCGGACAACGCCGACTCAGGCGCCGACACCGGCACCTCCTCGAACGGCTCCCCCAGCCCAACCCGCTGACTCAGCCAAGCCAACGCATGGGGAGGAAGCGGCACAGTCTCAGTGGTCCATCGCGCCCTGGTCACTGCTACAGTGTGACACATGACGTCTCAACGTCACACCCACGACGCGCTGCTCGACGCCACCCGTGAGTGTGTTCTGGAGGTGGGAGTACGCCGGACCACCCTCACCGACGTGGCAAAACGCGCCGGCGTGAGCCGCATGACCCTCTACCGCCGCTACCCGGACGTGGACCACCTGGTGCGCGCCCTGATGACCCGGGAGTTCGCTGCCCTGCTCGAACAGGTCGAGCAGACGGCAGGCCGCGGCAACGCCCGCGAGCAGCTCGTCCAACGCTCCACCGAGGCCATCCGGGCACTGTCGGCCAACCCGCTGATGCAACGCGTGCTCCAGCTCGACGCCGAGCTGATGCTCCCCTACCTGACCGACCGCCTGGGCAGCACACAGCGGCTGGTCGAGCAGTTCCTCATCGGCCAGATCGAAGCCGGCCACGTCGACGGCTCGATCCGGTTCGGCGACGCGAAGACCCAGGCCCGCGTCGTCCTGCTCAGCACCCAGTCGATGGTGCTGAGCACCAGACCGGCCACCTCCGGCCTCGACTTCACCTCGCTGCTCGACGAGCTGGCCAAACAGCTGGACGGAGCGCTGCGCCCGTGAACACCTCCCTGAACGCCGCCCGCAGGCAACAAGATCTCCAAGCAGCACAAGAAGAAGTCGCCGACGTACTGGTGATCGGTGGCGGCGTCACCGGCACGGGTGTCGCGTTGGACGCGGCCTCCCGCGGCCTGAAGACCGTGCTGCTGGAAGCCCACGACCTGGCGTTCGGGACCTCGCGCTGGTCGAGCAAGCTCGTGCACGGCGGCCTGCGCTACCTGGCGAAGGGCGACGTCAAGCTCGCCCACGAGAGCGCGGTGGAGCGCGGCATCCTGATGACCAGGACCGCTCCGCACCTCACCCGCACGTTGCCGATGCTGTTCCCGTTGCACGCCAACGCGAACCACTTCGTGATGGCCGGGCTGAAAGCAGGCAACGCCCTGCGCATCACCGCCGGCACTCCGGCGAACATCCTGCCCAGGCCTCGCCGCGTGCCCAAGCACGAGGCGCTGGCGCTGGTCCCCGGACTGAACCCGGACCACCTCACCGGTGGACTCCTGAGCTACGACGGCCAGCTTGTCGACGACGCCCGCCTGGTCGTCGCTCTCGCCAGGACCGCCGCCGGCCACGGTGCCCGGATCATCACGCGCGCGAAAGTCCTGACGCTGCAAGGCGATGGCGCCGAGGCTCAGGACACCCTCACCGGCACCACGTTCACCATCAAGGCCAAAGCGGTGATCAACGCGACCGGCGTCTGGGCCGGCACGCTCGCGCCCGTGAACCTCAAGCCGTCCAGGGGCTCGCACCTGGTCGTGGACGCTAAAACCGTTGGTATCGCCGGAACCGCGCTGACGATCCCGGTCCCCGGCGAACGAAACCGCTACGCATTCCTGCTCCCCCAGGCGAACGGCCGCGCCTACCTGGGCCTCACCGACGAACCCGTGGACGAGATCCCCGACGTTCCCCAGGTCCCGGAGTCCGATGTGGACTTCCTGCTCAAGACCGCATCAGGGTTCCTGCAACGAACCCTGACGCGCGACGACGTCATCGGCAGCTACGCCGGCCTGCGTCCGCTCCTCCAAGCCGAGGGGCAGACCGCAGATCTGTCCCGCCACCACGCCGTCCTGAAAGCCCCGAACGGCGTGATCACGATCGTCGGCGGCAAGCTCACGACCTACCGCAAGATGGCGGCGGACGCGGTGAACGCGACGAACCTGACGCAGATCCCCTGTCGCACCAAGGACATCCGTCTGGTCGACGACCGCCCGCAACCGACCACACCGATCGCACCAGGCGTGACGGAAGCCGACATCGTGCACGCCATCAAGCACGAGGGCGCGCTGGACGTCGACGACATCCTGGACCGGCGCACCCGCATCGGCCTGGTCCCGCAGGACCGAGAGAAGGCCGCCCCGGAGATCGCCAAACTCCTCGCCGCCGTATGACGAAAGGGCGTCTGCAAGTACTACCAACCTGAAGTTGGCGGTACTTGCAGACGCCCTCAGCGCAAGGACCTCAGCGAGGGTTACTCGCCGATGACCGGCTTCGCGGCCTTGGGCGGGTCGACGAGCGCCTCGCCCTCGATCCGCACCTTCCGCTTGTGCTCGTTCGAACCACCCTGCTGGCCACCGGCACCGGCCATCGGAGCGCCGCCCATCATGCCGCCGCCGGCAGCGCCACCGGGACCGTGCGCGCCGCCACCGGCAGCACCACCACCACCGCCGGCAGGAGCAGCACCGCCACCGGCCGGCATGACACCGGCCGCGCCACCGAACTGCGTGGCCGCGGTACCACCGGCGCCGCCACCACCGGCGGGGCCACCGCCGAAGGCGGGCATGCCGCCGCCACCGCCGCCGCCCATGCCCTTCGGGATGCCGCCGCCACCGCCACCACCGGCGCCACCACCGGACGAAGACGACGACGCGGCAGCGCTGTGGTCAGTGACGGACGGGCGGTACCAGTCGGCGTTCGACGTGGTCGGCGTAGCACCGAACGACGGAGGCTTGGTCGCGCCACCGGCCGCCGTGGTCGTGTCCGGCTCCCAGTGCCCGGGAACCCAGCGACCAGGACCGTTACCGGCACCCGAACCAGAGCCAGAGCCGGGCGGGGTGTAGCCGGGGCTGACCTGCCCGCCGGAGCCACCGCCGGGATGCACGTTGCCGCCGGGCGGCGGGTAGACCGGCGCCGCACCGCCACCGGGCGGGCGGTAGACCGGCGCCACCTGGCCACCACCGGCGCCACCACCAGGGCCACCCGGTGTGTAGCCGGAGGGCACGGTCGAGCCGGGAGGCGTGTAGACGGGTGTGACCTGGGGGCCCGCACCCGATCCACCGCCACCGGGCGTGTAGCCGCCGCCGGCGCCGCTGGTGAACGTTCCGCCAGCGCCCTGGTGGGCCTGGTCGAGCTGTCCGGCCGTGATGCCGCCGAGGCCGCCCTGGGACGGCCGGACGACGCCACCGCCGCCACCGCCCGCGCCGCCGTGCGCCATCGAGGAGATCGCGTCGATGATCTGCTCGGCCATCTTCGCGATCGACGAGACCTGCTTGATCAGGTCCATCAGCTTCTTCACGGAGCCGAGCAGCTTCTGCAGGAAGTCCGCCAGCTTCTTCGCGTAGTTGCACGCCATGGTGACGATGTCCGCGATCGCACCCGCGATGGCCGCGCCGAAGGTGAGGATCGACGCCGCCAGCCACTGGATGATCTTCATGACCATGTCGGCGACGGCCTGGCTGATCAGGTCCATGATCTGCTTGCGGACGTCGGCGACGAGCTTGCCGGCGCCCTCGACCGCAGCGGCGATGCCGTGGGTGGCCTTGGAGAGCGACTCCATGCCGTCCGCGTGCTTCTTGGCCGCCGCGCGGTAGGCGTCGGCCGCCCTGCCCTGCCACTCACGGGTCTGCGAGACGCAGATGCGTTCGTACTCGGTCGCGATGCTCTGCACCTGCTGGCCGGCGGACCGGTACGTCTGCGCCATCTTGGAGATGGACTCCGGGCTGCCCAGCAGCATGTCGAACGGCTCGCGCAGGAAGTCGACGTGCTGGATCGCCCAGCTGAAGCCCGCCGCGAGGAAGCCGCTCAGCGGGTTGCCCGACGCGCCGATCATGCCCATGGCCGTGTTGGCCATGCCCAGACCCGCGTTGACCCAGTCGCCGCGCTCGATGGCCGAGTAGGTGTTCGAGATGTTGCTGATCAGCTGCTGAGGGTCCTGGCCCTTGGACTGCGCTGGGGCGTTCATCCCCGGCCTCCCTTGAAGCCGAACATGTTGTCGACGTCGACCTGCTCGTACTGCTGCACGGTCTCCTTGAGCCCGTCCGCCATGTCCATCAGCGAGCCGGCGGCCTTGCCGAGCGCGTCCTGCCCGAGGCCGGCCTTCTCGAGGATGAACTGGGCCAGGAATCCGCAGAAGACGCCGAAGGCCTCGGTGGTGAGCGAGCCCGGGTCGCACGTCTCGGTGGCCTTGCGCAACCGCTCGGTGAGCCGGTCCACGTTCGCGGCGTGGGTTCTCAGCTCGTCGAGATCGATGTTGAACTGCTGCATGCTCTAACCCCCTCCTGCACTCAGGCCATGACGTCGGGCGGGTTGGTGAAGTACTCGTCGTCGGGCCGAAGGTCCTTGCGCTCCAACTCCGACTTCGGTTCTTCCTCGTCGGTTCCGTCGCCCGCGTATCCGTTCGGCATCTGCGCCTTCACGAAGTCGAGCGCGGGGCTCTCGCCGACGAACTCGCCCATGATCTGCACGACGCGGCCGGATGCTTCACGCTGGGCCTTGGTGGAGGCGGCGAGCACCGCCGTGGCGATCTCGCGGGGGTCCATACCGCGGGCCTCCGGCCTGATCTGGAGGTCGGTCAGCACGCCGGTGGCGTTGACAGTCACCGTGATCAGGCCGTCCGGCGAGCTTGCGCTCCCACCCACGCCTCCGAGCTGGCCGACAGCCTGCTCAGCCTGCTGCTTCGCCTGCTCGATCTTGGCCCCGTACGTCTTGAGCCACTGATCCGGGTCGATGGGCTCCATGGTCACCCCCGTTGAGTGAATTGGTCGTTCGTTCGATTCGCCGTAGACGCCCGTATCGTTTCACTCGTTCCCTGCTCACCGATACTTTGAGTCCGATTACCGCCATCCGGACCAACGAAGGGGTGCACCGTGCCTGAGGGGGTGCTGGAGATCGACGCGGTCTCCAAGCGCTACGGGGAGGTCGTGGCCCTGCGGGACATGTCTTTCGACGTGCGCGCGGGCGAGCTCTTCGGGTTCGTCGGCAGCAACGGCGCCGGGAAGACCACGACCATGCGCATCGCGCTGGGCGTGCTCGCGGCCGACTCCGGCGAGGTGCGGTGGAACGGCAGAGCCATCGACCTGGACACCCGCCGCCGCATCGGGTACATGCCGGAGGAGCGCGGCCTCTACCCGCGGATGAAGGTGCTCGACCAGCTCGTCTACCTCGCCGAGCTGCACGGCATGACCACCAACGAGGCGCACAAGAGCGCGGAGAACTGGATCGCGCGCCTCGGCCTGCGCGACCGCCGCACGGACGAGGTGCAGCGCCTGAGCCTCGGCAACCAGCAACGCGTGCAGCTCGCCGCCGCGCTGGTGCACGAGCCGGACGTCCTGGTGCTCGACGAGCCGTTCTCCGGCCTCGACCCGGTCGCGGTGGACGTCATGAGCCACGTGCTGCGCGAGAAGGCCTCCGCGGGCGTGCCGGTGGTGTTCTCCAGTCACCAGCTCGACCTGGTCGAACGCCTCTGCGACCGGGTCGGCATCGTCAGCGAGGGCACGATGGTCGCGGTCGGCACGGTCGAGGAGCTGCGTTCCGGCGGAACGTCGCGGCTGGTGGTTGAGTCGCCAACGACCGACTGGACTGTCACGCTGGACGGTGTGCGGGTGATCGAGAAGAACGGGACGCGCTGCGTGCTGGAGCTCGCTGACGACGTCGACGACCAGATCGTCCTGCAGGCCGCGCTGGCGGCCGGGCCGGTGCACGAGTTCTCCCGTCAGCGGCCGACGCTCACCGAGCTCTTCCGCAACGTGGTGAACACCGAGGCGAGGAGCGCATGACGCCGACCCGAGCGGTCTCGTTGGTGGCCAAGCGCGAGTTCGTGACGAAGGTGCGCACCAGGTCGTTCCTGATCGGCACCGCGGTGATCATCGCCGTGCTGGCGGGCTACGTCGTTCTGCAGTCCGTGCTGTTCGACGACCAGCAGCGCAGCGTCGTCGGTCTGAGCGGCCAGGCGACGCAGCTCGCGGATCCGTTGCGGCAGAAGGCGAAGGCGTTCGGCATCGACGTCGAGACCCGCGACGTCACGACCATGGAAAGCGCCGAGCAGCAGGTCCGCGACGGCTCACTGGACGCACTGGTGACCGGCGCGCCGCCGGAGCTGAAGATGATCGTCAAGGGCTCCGGCGACGAGGTGCTCGCGACCGCGCTGAACGACGTGCTGCAGCAACAGGTCCTGGTCGCGCAGCTGGCCGAGGCTGGCATCAACCCGCAGCAGGTGGCCCAGAACCTGGCGAACGTCAAAGTGGACGTCACCGCACTGGAACCCGTTGACCCGCAACGAGGTCAGCGCCTCGCGATCGGGTTGATCGTGGCCGCGCTGCTGTACTACTCACTGCTGGTCTACGGCACGATGGTCGCGCAGGGCGTGGTCGAGGAGAAGTCCAGCCGAGTCGTCGAGATCCTGCTCGCCACCGTGCGGCCGTGGCAGTTGTTGCTGGGCAAGGTGATCGGGCTCGGCGCGGTCGGCCTGCTGCAGCTTCTGGTGATCTCCACGGTCGGCCTGGTGCTGTCGTCGGCGTTCGACGTGATCGACGTGGGCGCTGTCGGCGGCACGGCCCTGCTGACCGGCGTTCTGTGGTACCTGCTCGGCTTCTTCTTGTACGCCACCGTGTTCGCGGCCGCGGCCTCCCTGGTCTCCCGGCAGGAGGAGCTCCAGTCGGTGCTGACGCCGATCAGCATGACGATCATCGTGGCGTTCGTGGCCGGCATCAACCTGATGATCGGCAGCCCTTCCGGCCCCACGGTCACCGTGCTGTCGTTGCTGCCGCCGTTCGCCCCGATCCTGATGCCGGGCCGGATGGCACTGGGCGTCGCTCCGGCCTGGCAGGTGCTGCTCGCGATCGTGTTCGCGCTGGCGGCCATCGCGGCGATCACGTGGCTGGGCGGCAAGGTCTACGCGAACGCCGTGCTGCGAACCGGCGCCCGCGTCAAGCTCCGCGAAGCCCTCCGGGCCTGAGGCATGGACCCGGACAGAGCACGGGAGCTGCTGCGCCGCCGCGTCGACGCCTACGCGGACGAGTTGTGCGACAAGACCATGCAGATGCTCGACCAACTGGTGGCCCTGCGCTCCTCGGTCGACCAGAGCCAGACCCGGCCGGCGGTCGAAGCGGCACTCGACGCGTTCGTCGCCGCCTGCCGCCATGTCGCCTTCGACCGCGCCTTCTTCGACGACCGTGCCGGACCGCGGCCGCAACCGCTCCTGGTCTCCGAGCACGACCGCGAGGCCGTCGACGCGGTGATCGACGGCCTCGACTCGCTGCAGAGCCGGCTCAACAAGCACGCCGAGTTCCAGGACTGGGTCGACGCGCACAACAACGCCATCACCTACCGGCAGGCGGCGACCTACGTCCAGCACGCCCGCGTGACGCTCACTTGATGGCCTGGTAGCGATCCAGTGCGATCTTCCGCTCGACCGCGTGGTCGACGACCGGCTCCAGGGTGTGCGAGTCCGGCGCGTACTTCTTGACGTACGCACCGTCCGGGTCGAACTTCTTGGCCTGCGTCGTCGGGTTGAAGATGCGGAAGAACGGCGCCGCGTCCGTGCCGCAGCCCGCGACCCACTGCCAGTTGTGCTGGTTCGACGCGAGATCGCCGTCGATCAGGTGGTTCATGAAGTGCCGCGCACCCCACCACCACGGCAGGTGCAGGTCCTTCACCAGGAAGCTGGCCACGATCATGCGCACCCGGTTGTGCATGAAGCCTTCCTGCAGCAGCTGACGCATCCCGGCGTCGACGATCGGGAAGCCCGTGCGGCCCTGTTTCCAGGCCTCGAAGAGCTCCTCGTCGTTGTCGTGCTGCATCCGGTCGAACTTGCGGTCGTAGTTCTCCCGTGCGGTCTCGGGCTTGTGCCACAACACATCCGCGTAGAACTCACGCCAGGCCAGCTCGCTGCGGAACGTGCCGTCGCAGTCCTGCAGCAACGTCCTGGGGTGCAGGACGCCGAACCTCAGGAACGCCGACAGCCGGCTCGTCGCGTCGAGGTCCGGACGGTCGCGAGTGGTGTCGTAGTCCTCCAGCCGTTCATCGCGGAACTCCTCCCACAGCTTGAGCGCGTCGGGGAGTTTCTCCTTGATGGCAGGGAGTTTCGTGCTGCGCTGCGGGTCGATCCAGTCCACAGTGGACGCATCGGTGTCCGCGGGCTTGCGCCAGCCGTGGTCCAGCCAGGCGTTGCGGAACGGCGTGAAGACCTTGAACGGCGTGCCGTCCTGCTTGCGCACCCGGCCGGGCGTGACGGCGTAGGGCGAGCCGGAGCGGACGAGTTCGATGTCCCCCAACGCTTCCTCGACGGCCTCGTCACGGCGCCGGCCGTAGGGCGCGCAGTCCGCGGAGATGTGGACGCTGCTCGCACCGATCTCGCGCGCGATCCGCGGAACCGCCTTCACCGGATCACCGTGGACGACCATCAGGCGGCCGCCGAGTTCGTCGTTCAACGCGTGCAAACATCGGTGCAGGAAATCGATTCGCGGCTGCCCTGAAGGTTTCAGCAGCCTGTCGTCGAGAACGAACAACGCGAGTGCGCGAGATGACCTTTCCGCGGCGGCGAGAATGGCCGGATGATCGGACGTTCGCAGATCTCGGCGGAACCAGACAACAGAGGGAGAGCTCACCCCCAGACGCTACAAAGCGAAAGGCGCGCCCGCAGAACGGGCGCGCCTTCCAACGAACGATCTAGCGTCAGCGGTTCTCCATCGCGATGAAGTCGCGCTCCGTCGGACCGGTGTAGATCTGCCGCGGGCGGCCGATCTTCGTGGCCGGGTCGTTGATCATCTCGCGCCAGTGCGCGATCCAGCCGGGGAGCCGGCCGAGCGCGAACAGCACGGTGAAGAACTTCGTCGGGAAGCCCATCGCCCGGTAGATCAGACCCGTGTAGAAGTCCACGTTCGGGTAGAGCTTGCGGGAGATGAAGTACTCGTCGCTCAGCGCGGCCTCTTCCAGCTGCTTCGCGATGTCGAGCAGCTGGTCGTCGGCGCCGAGCTTGTTGAGGATCTCGTCGGCGGTCTTCTTGATGATCGCGGCACGCGGGTCGTAGTTCTTGTAGACCCGGTGGCCGAAGCCCATCAGGCGGACGCCGTCCTCCTTGTTCTTGACCTTGTTGACGAACGACTTCACGTCGCCGCCGTCGGCCTTGATCTTCTCGAGCATCTCCAGCACCGCGCTGTTCGCGCCGCCGTGCAGCGGGCCGAACAGGGCGTTGATGCCCGCGGAGATGGACGCGAAGAGGTTCGCCTCGGACGAGCCGACCAGGCGCACGGTCGACGTGGAGCAGTTCTGCTCGTGGTCGGCGTGCAGGATGAACAGCAGGTCCAGCGCGCGGACCAGGTCCGGGTCGAGGTCGTAGGCCTCGGCCGGGAAGCCGAAGGTCATGCGCAGGAAGTTCTCCACCAGGCCAAGCGAGTTGTCCGGGTAGAGGAACGGCTGGCCGACCGACTTCTTGTACGCGTAGGCCGCGATCGTCGGCAGCTTGGCGAGCAGGCGGATCGTGGAGATCTCCACCTGGTTCGCGTCGAACGGCGACAGCGAGTCCTGGTAGAAGGTCGACAGCGCCGACACCGCGGAGGACAGCACCGGCATCGGGTGCGCGTCACGCGGGAAGCCGTCGAAGAAGCGCTTGAGGTCCTCGTGCAGCAGCGTGTGCCTGCTGATCTTGGACGAGAAGTCGTCCAGCTGAGCCTGGGTGGGCAGCTCGCCGTAGATGAGCAGGTAGCTGACCTCGATGAAGTTCGAACGCTGGGCCAACTGCTCGATCGGGTACCCGCGGTAACGCAGAATGCCGGCGTCACCGTCGATGTAGGTGATCTCGGAGGAGCAGGAGGCCGTGTTGACGAAACCGGTGTCCAGGGTTACCAGACCGGTCGTCGACAGCAGTTTGCCGAGTTCGATGCCGGACGCGCCTTCGGACGCCCGCACCACCTTCATCTCGAGCTCTCCGCCCCCGTGGCGCAGCGCGACGGTCTGGGTGTCGTTCGGCGCAGTCGTCGCGTCGGGCATTCAAGTCCCTCTCAACGCTCGGACGGGGTGGCGACAGACCGCGCGGTCTGCCGTCGTCTCGGACCACCCCGTTGGGATCTGAGTTTCAAGTTCACTCACGCTAGTCGGCGGAAGGCCCGCCTCGCAGCAGCGGTGTGAACCGATTCTGTGAGATGGGACCGGCATCACATCCGTAATGCCAGTTTCTAGCGCGGCTACCTCACGGTAGTCCGTTCCTCGGTTTTATCCACCCAACGCAGCGGTGAGTTCGCTCGCAAAGGGCGGTTCGGCACCCGCCCGGGAACATGTGATCGCGGCCGCGGCACCGGCGTAGGTCAATGCCGCGGTCCATTCATCGGTTGAGAGTGCACGCACCTTCTCCACGCTCAGCGCGTCGTGGTCGTGCAGCCACGCGAGCAGGGCGCCTTGCACCGTGTCGCCCGCCCCGATCGTGTCGACCACGTCCACCTTCACGGGTGGCACGTCGACCTGCCCCGTGGCAGTGATCACTGACAGACCGTCGCCACCTTTGGTGAGCACCACGGCGGCCGGCCCCTGTGAAATCCACGTCCTTGCGATCTCGATCACGTCCCAAGAGGTGTCACCGTCTTCGGCGAGCCACTTGGCATCCTCGACCGACACCTTCAGCAGGCCGACATCGGGCAGCCACGAGCGGAACCGCGCCCGGTAAGCGCCCGGATCCTCGATCAGCCCTGCCCGGATGTTGGGGTCGAGCGCGGTGAGCAAGCGCTTGCTCTCGCGCCGCAAGACCTTCTCGTAGACCGACGCACCGGGCTCCAGCACGAGACTCAATGTCCCGAACGAGACAGCTTTCGCTTCGGAGGGCAGCGGGCCCGGGTCTTCGACGAGCCGATCGGCCGTGCCCTCGACGTAGAACGAGTAGCGCGCCGACCCGTCGTCCGCGAGCCCGACGACCGCGAGCGTGGTGTTCTCGGGCCCGCGCTGCACGAGCTCCGTCCCCACCTTCGACGCGTGCAGCCGCTTGATCAGCTGCTCCCCGAAGTGATCCTCCGACACCCGCGACAGGAAGCTCGTGGGCACGTCCAGCCGCCCCAACGCCACCGCGACGTTGTACGGCCCGCCACCGAGCTTCGGCGCGAGCGGCGTCAGCTCGTCGTCCCCCACCGGCACCATGTCGACAAGTGCCTCACCAGCAACCACGATCACTGCGTTCTACTCCTTCGGGGAAGCACCCGTCCTCTGAAGCCCATCCAACAACAATTCGCCCAGAGCGGTGAACGCCTCAGCGTCCGAAACGCCCGCCCGTTTCGTGAGGACCCCCGTCTGGATGCTCTCGATCAGCAACCCGGCCATCTCGGCGAAGAGCGTCGCGTGCACCTCCCGGAACACGTGCAGCTCGACCCCGTCCTGGATGAACGCCTTGATGCGCTCGGCCGCAGCCCGCGCGTTGCGCTCGTAGGTGGCCCTCGTGGGCGGGAAGTCCGACACGTCCGCGATGAACGCCGCCGAGGCCTTGTTGAGCTCCTCAGCGGCCCCCGCGAGGTAGCTGCCGATGCGTTTGCGCACGTCGTTGAGGCCCGCGATGCGCTTCTCGATGCGCTCAGCGGCCCCCTTGAAGTACCGCCCGACCACCCGCACGGCCAGCTGCTCCTTGCTGCCGGCGAGCGCGTACAGCGTCGATTTCGAGCAGTGCAACCTGCCCGCGATGTCATCCAGCGTGAGATGACCGAAGCCCTCCGTGAGGAAGAGAGCTTCCAACCGGGTGAGCAGCTCGGCCTGCCGCTGCGTGAGAGCCCGCGTCATGTGACGACCCTGCCACACTCACTGGTAACTGTACTGGCGTACGTCCTACAGTACAGTTACCAGTACACACCGGAGGTCGACGATGCCCGCCGAGCGGCTGCTCCCCACCCAAGAGGCCGAAGACCTGATCGCGCTGGTCAAGGAGATCGCGCGGGACGAGCTGAAGCCACACGCAGCGGACGCCGAGGAGAACGAGAAGTTCCCCCGAGAGGCGTTCCGCCTGCTGGGCCGCTCCGGCCTCCTGGGCCTCCCGTACTCAGAAGACTTCGGCGGCGGCGCCCAGCCCTACGAGGTGTACCTCCAGGCCCTCGAAGAGGTCGCCTCAGCCTGGATGACCGTCGCAGTGGGCCTCTCCGTGCATGTCATGTCCTGCTACGGCCTGGCCACCTTCGGCACCCGCGAACAGCAGGACCGCTGGCTCCCCGAAATGCTCGAAGGCGAGCTGCTGGGCGGTTACGCCCTCTCCGAGGTCCAGGCAGGCTCCGACCCAGCCGCCATGTCGACCCGAGCAGTCCGCCAGGGCTCCGACTACGTCGTGAACGGCACCAAGGCGTGGATCACCCACGCCGGCGCAGCCGACTTCTACACCCTCATGGCCCGAACGTCCCCCGACGGCGGCCGAGGCATCTCCTGCTTCCTGTCCCCCGGCGACACCCCAGGCCTCACCGCAGCCACCCCCGAACGCAAGATGGGCCTGACGGGCTCCATCACCGCCCAACTCTCGTTCGACGACGTCCGCTTCAGCACCGACCGCCTGATCGGCGACGAGGGCGACGGCCTGAAAATCGCACTGTCCGCTTTGGACTCCGGCCGTCTCGGCATCGCCGCCTGCGCAGTGGGCCTGGCCCAAGCAGCCCTCGACGAGGCAGTCGCCTACGCCAAGACCCGAACCCAGTTCGGCCGCCCGATCATCGAGTTCCAGGGCCTGGAATTCCTGCTGGCCGACATGGCAGCAGCAGTCGAATCCGCCCGCGCCACCTACCTGCACGCCGCCCGCCTGCGCGACCGCGGCCGCCCGTTCCGCCAGCAGGCGTCGATCGCCAAACTCATCGCCACCGACGCGGCGATGAAGGTGACGACCGACGCCGTCCAGGTCCTCGGCGGCGCGGGCTACACCCGCGACTTCCCGGTGGAGCGCTACATGCGCGAAGCCAAGGTCCTGCAGATCTTCGAAGGCACCAACCAGATCCAGCGCCTCGTCATCGGCAGGGGCCTGCGCTAAACGCTCTCGCGGTAGAAGGGGTCAGCCACGACCCCTTCCCCCTTGCGCTCATCAAACGTGTAAACCTCCCGCCCCTGCACAAAAACGTGCAGGGCACGGCTCATCACGTCCAACGGATCCCCGGACCAGATCACCACATCCCCGTCCAACCCGGGCTTCAACGCCCCAACCCGATCGTCCAACCCCATGATCCGCGCAGGGTTGGTCGTGATCGACTGGAGCGCAACCTCGCTGTCCAACCCTTCCTTCACCGCCAACGTGGCCTGGTGCACCAGGAAGTGAATCGGCACAACGGGATGGTCCGTGGTGATCGCCAACTCAACCCCGGCCCGCGCCAGAATCCCGGGGTTCCGCAACCCCCTGTTCCGCAGCTCCACTTTGGACCGAGCCGTGAACAACGGCCCGATGATCACCGGAATCTGCTTCTCCGCAATGAGATCAGCAATCAGGTGCCCCTCGGTCCCGTGGTTCAGGATGAGCTTGTACCCGAACTCCTCCGACAACCGAATCGCCGTGGCGATGTCATCCGCCCGGTGCGCGTGCTGACACCACGGCAACTCCCCGGACAACACCTGGGCAAGGATCTCCTGCGTGTTGTTGCGCTCGAAGGCCTTCCCGTCAGCCTCAGCCTCGGCCTTCTTGGCAACGTAGTCCTGCGCCTTGGTCAACTCGTCCCGGATGACCGCAGCAACCCCTTGCCGCGTGGACGGCAACTTGTTCTTGTCCCCGTACACCCGCTTCGGGTTCTCCCCAAGCGCACTCTTAACGCTCACCGGCTCCTTGACGAGCATCTCGTCAACGGTCCGCCCCCAACACTTCACAGCGACCGTCTGCCCACCGATCGGGTTCCCCGACCCGGGCTTGATCACCGCAGTGGTAACCCCGCCACTCAACGCGTCAGCAAAGCCGAGGTCGGCAGGGTTGATCGCATCCAACGCCCGCATCCGAGCCCCAACGGGGTCGGTCATCTCGTTGGTGTCCTGCCCGGCCCAGCCTTCAGCCTCTTCATGGACGCCGATGTGCCCGTGCGCCTCGACAAAGCCGGGCAGAACCCAGGCCCCGTCGGCATCGACAACCTCAACCCCGTCAGGGATGTCGACGTCAGCGCCAACCGCAACGATCTTCCCGTCCTGGATCAGGACAGTTCCACCTTCGACGGGTTCCCCGTCGACCGGCACGACGTAGCCCCCGGTGATCGCGATGTTCATGGTTAGCAACGCTAACGGTTAAGCAGGGTGTCGGCCACCCCGGATCGCGATGCCGAAGGCGAGCGCCACCCCGCTCTGAGCAAGCGGGCCCGGCGGCCGCCCAACGCAACAGGCGTGCCATCAACCCGCCCGCGGCGCTGACCCCCTGATCAGATTGCCGGGGGTCTGGGGGCGCCGCCCCCAGGGGAAGCACGCAACGCACGGTCGCCGCCCGCAAAGAAACCACCTACGGACCAAGCGACCCTAAAATCAGCCCAACGGCCGAATCCCCCACCGAGCCCCCCAAGACTCCCCAGGGGCAACCCAAATCAAATCCACCCCAGAATTCAAAGCATCCGGCGGACAAGTCATGGGCTCAACGGCCACAGCCCGCCCCCGCCCAGGATAAGAATCCGGCGTATAAACCTGAACCCACCGAAACGCCGGATCAGCCCAAACCTCAACCCCGGACCCATCACCATCATCCACCAGCGAGTGCCGAATCAGCCCATCGCCCCCAGGCTCACACCCTCCAAAGGGCGTATCCAGCGAAACCCCACCAAGCCCCCGCCCCTCCCGGAAGTCGAACTCGGTCCCCTCAACCGACCGAGCCTCCCCAGAGGGAACCATCCGCTCAACATCCAACGGCAACACCGTAGTAGCAGCCAACGTCAACGTGCACGAATCCGTAGCGGCATTCCCAGCCCGAGGATAAGGATGAGTCCCCACCCCGAACGGAGTGGCAACATCCCCCACGTTCGTAACCCCATGCGTAACCGTGAGCCCACGATCATCCAACGCATAAGAAACAGTGACGTCCAAAGCGGCAGGCCACCCAGCCTGAGGCTCAATCAAGGTCCGCAACGAAACCAACGACCCGGTGTGCTCCAACACAGCCCAGGGCCGCCGCCGAACCAGCCCGTGAATAGCATTCCCCCGAGCGGGTTCAGTGACCTCAAGCTGCTGAACAACCCCATCCAGCACCCAGGACGCCCCAGCCGTCCGGTTGGGCCACGGCACCAGCACGGCCCCAGCACTCATCGGAGGCTTCTCATCGGCCCCGAATGTCTCCACATACGGAACGCCGTCCACTTCGAATGACCGCAGGCCTGCGCCTACAGTCGTGATCACAGCGGTGGCACCCTCGTACGAGATCCCCAACATGAGGCTGAAGCCTACGGGGCCAACGGAAGGATTTGCCCATGAAGGTTCATCACCTCAACTGCGGCACCATGCGCCCGCCCCTGGTAGCGGGCGGCATCGTGGCGCACTGCCTGCTGATCGAGACCGACCAGGGCCTCGTCCTGGTCGACACCGGCTTCGGCACGCACGAGGTGAGCAACCCCAAGGGCACCCTCGACCCGCTGAGCCGCAAGCTGCTCAAGCCGCTGCTCGACATCAACGAGACCGCGATCTTCCAGGTCGAGAAGCGCGGCTACGGCGCTGAGGACGTCCGGCACATCCTGCTCACCCACCTCGACATGGACCACGCCGGCGGCCTGCGGGACTTCCCGAACGCCACGGTCCACGTCCTGGACACCGAGCTCGCCGCCGCCACCAACCCGAACAAGTCCGCCAAGGAACGCATGCGCTTCCCGGAGGCTCAGCGCGAGGGCGTCACCTTCGAGACGCACAAGGCCGAGGGTGAGGACTGGTTCGGGTTCCAGGCCGTGAAGAACATCCCGGGCCTGCCCGACGACATCCTGATGGTGCCGCTGATCGGTCACACCCGCGGCCACACCGGCATCGCCGTCAACTCCGCCGACGGCTGGCTGCTGCACGCCGGTGACGCGTACTTCTACCGCGGCGAGATCGAGACCCCGCCCAGCAACATCTTCGCGCTGAAGCTCACCGCTCGGCAGACCGAGACGATCCGCGAGCAGCGTCTGTCCAATGTAGAACGCCTGAAGGAACTCAAGACGCGCGGCGAGGTCGAGATCTTCTGCGCCCACGACCCGGTGGAACTGGCCAGGCTGGCCTGACTGACCGAACGGGCAAGGGCCGGCACGAACACGAAGGGACCGGCCGGGAGAGCCCGACCGGTCCCTGAAACGCGGAAACCTACTTGCCCAGCTTCTCCGGGTGGATCTCCACCTTGCCGTGCAGCACGCGGTTGATGCCCCAGAGCACCAGACCGGCCAGCAACAACCAGCCCGCGATCTTGTAGTCGTCCCACGGCCGGCCGGACAGCACCGGGAACGCGAGGTACCCGCAGGTGATCGCGCCGAGCACCGGAGCCCACGTCGGCGCCCGGAAGTGCTTGTGCTCGGCCTTTTCCTTACGCAGCACCAAACACGCGACGTTGACGATCGTGAAGACGATCAGCAGCAGCAACGACGTGGTGCCGCCGAGCTTGCCGATGTCCGCGGTCGACACCAGGATCACCGCGACGCCGGTCGTGAAGACGATCGAGATCCACGGCGTGCGGCGGAACGGGTGCACCGTGCCGAAGAAGCTCGGGATGATCCGCTCGTTCGCCATGCCGTACAACAACCGCGACGCCATCAGCATGTTGATCAGCGCCGAGTTGATGACGGCCAGCAGACCGATCAACGCGAAGATCCACAGCGGGAAGCCGGGCGCGCCAACGGTGACGACCCTCAGCAACGCGCTGCTGCCCGCCTTCGCGAGCTCCTCGGACGGGATGAGCAACGACGACGTGATCGCGACCAGCACGTAGATCGTCGCCGCCACGGCCATGCCGATCAGCATCGCGCGCGGGAAGATCCGAACCGGGTCGCGGCACTCCTCCGCCATGTTCACCGAGTCCTCGAACCCGACCATCGCGAAGAACGCGAGCGCCGTCGCCGAAGTGACCGCGAGCATGATGTTGGAACCCGACGGCACGTGGATCTCGGTCAACCGCGACGGCTCGCCGTCGCCGACCGCGATCGCGTACGCGCCGATCGCGATGATGATGACCAGACCGGACAGCTCGATGCAGGTCAGGACCACGTTGGCCTTGACCGACTCGGACACTCCGCGGAAGTTGATGATCGCCAGTGCCGCGATGAAGACGATCGCGATGCCCGTGATCACCAGCGACTCCGGCGCCAGCGCGACGTCGAAGAACTCCACCAGCAACTGCCGCAGGTAGGTGCGGCCGAACGCGAGTGCAGCGGACGACGCCGACGTGATACCAGAGCACATGACCGCGAACGCGACCATGAACGTCAAAAAGTGGATCTTGAACGCTCTGTTCGTGTAGAGCGCCGCACCGGCCGCCTTGGGATACTTCCCGACGAGTTCGAGGTAGCTGAACGCGGTCAGGAACGCCACCACGAACGCGAGCAGGAAGGGCAGCCAGAGTGCGCCGCCGATCTTGCCGGCAACGTTGCCGGTGAGCGCGTAGATGCCGGTACCGAGGATGTCGCCGACGACGAAGAACAACAGGAGCTTCGGACCGATGGCCCGATGCAGTTCCGGTTGCTCCGTTTGTGGAGTCGCTTCAGCCATGCACAAGGATTCTGCCCGTTTTGCCTGGCTACGGGCACGAAGTGACGCTGACCTCACCCATATGGTGTAACAATTTCGCGATCTTGGTCCACGATGTCCACGATGTCCTCACGCTGGGGGTTCGAATGAAGCGCACGGCACCGCTGCTCGTCGCCACCGTCGCGGCAGCCGCGCTGACCGCCTGCACGTCGGCACCGCCACCGGCCCAGCCGACGCCGACCCAGTACCAGGACGTCCCGAGCCTCGTCGCCGCCGTGACCAAGTCCGTCGAGGAGAAGAAGACCTACCGCTTCACCATCGCCCCGCCGACCTCCGGCGGCGTCACGGCCCCGGCGAACGGTTCGGTCCGCCTGGGCGACGTGCCGAGCGTCGACGCGACCACCACCCGTCCCGTGCAGACCGGCGGCAAGGACGAGGAACTGCGGTTCGTCTCGACCACAAAGGACACCGCGTTCGTGAAACTCCCGGCGGTGTTCGGCCTTCCGGCCGGCAAGCCGTGGGTGAAGCTCGACCGCAAGGACAACGACGACTTCACCAACACCATGCTCGGCTTCCACGACGTGATCTACCAGCAGGCCGTCTTCACGACCTACCACCTGCCGGTGATCAAGGCCGGCGGCGAGCTCAAGCTGATCGCACAGACCGGCGACCGCGTCCGCTACTCGATCGCCGTCGACTACCAGAAGGCCTACAACACCCTCACCGACGAGAACCTGCGCAACGAGGTCAAACTCGCCCTCGACCAGAACGTCACGAACTCGGCAGGCGAGGTCGAACTGGACGGCAGCGGCCTGCCGATCCGGATCAAGTTCTCCACCCAGTTCCAGAACGCGCTGATCGTC
This sequence comes from Lentzea alba, assembly GCF_047445655.1. Classification (GTDB taxonomy): domain Bacteria; phylum Actinomycetota; class Actinomycetes; order Mycobacteriales; family Pseudonocardiaceae; genus Lentzea; species Lentzea alba_A. The sequence continues at coordinate 27,197 of NZ_JAJAEG010000046.1, read as the reverse complement.
GACGAGGCCCGCTTCTCCGACTGGGGCAGCGACGTGAAGATCTCCGAGCCCGCGCAGAACGAGATCAGCCCGCGGAACTGACCCGATAACGCCAGATCGCCGGCAACAACAACACCGCGACCACCGTCGTCGCGATCACCAGCACGCCACCCGCGGTCACCGCCGCCGCAGTGCCGAACGCCGCACCACCCGTGCCGTGCAACAGGTCCGCGATCCGCGGCCCACCCGCCACCACGACGATGAACACGCCCTGCATCCGCCCGCGCATCTCGTCGGTAGCAGCCGACTGCAGAATCGCGCCGCGGAACGCCATCGACACCATGTCCGCGGCGCCGGCCAGCGCCAGGAACGCCGCAGCGACCCACAACGACCCGGCCAGCCCGAAGCCCATGATCGCGATGCCCCAGGCCACCACTGCCAGCGTCACCGCGACACCGTGCCTGCTGACGTTCGAGATCCACCCGGACGTGAGCCCGCACAGCACCGCACCAACGGGAATCGCCGCGAACAACACACCCAGCGCGAACCCACCACCGGGCGGGTCGCCGAACGTGTGCTGCGCCATCTCCGGGAACAGCGCCCGCGGCATGCCGAACACCATCGCGATGATGTCCAGCAACATGCTCGCCAGCAGCACCTTCTGCGCCCAGAGGTAGACGAACCCGGCCAGCACGTCCTTGAGCCCCGCGCGCCGCACCACCCCGTCCAGCGGCGGCATAGCGGGCAACAGCCACACCGCGTACACCGTCACGACGAGCGCGATCGCATCGACCAGGTACAACGTCGACAACCCGACAACGGGCATCAACGCCCCAGCGAGCAACGGCCCGAGCACCGCCCCGAACTGCATGACCGTCGACCCCAGCGCCCCGGCCGCCGGCAACAGCTCAGCCGGCACCAACCGCGCGATCGAGGCCTGCCGCGCCGGAGCGTTGGCCGCGAAGAACACCTGCTGCAACCCGAGCAGCGCGATCACCAGCCACACCGAACCGACGTTCAGCGCCGCCTGCACCCACAACAGCACCGACGACACGGCGATACCGGAGTTGGTGACCAACAGCAGCTTCCGCCGGTCGACGGTGTCCGCGATCGCACCACCCCAGAGCCCGAACACGAGCAGCGGCACAAGCGCCACACCAGCGGCGATACCCACCCACGCCGACGACCCGGTGAGGTCGAAAACCTGCTTGGGCACAGCAACGGCGGTGAGCTGAGAGCCCACCGCCGTCACGATCGTGGACAGCCACAACCGGCGATACGCGACGATCTTCAACGGCCGGGTGTCGATCACGAACGTCGAGCGCGCGCTTCTCCCCAGGGTGGCCACATGGTTAGCCTATGACAACTAACAAGTCCTTTACGCAAATGTGTCGCCAACACCACGTCAGAGGCGAACGGGGTACACCGGCTCCGGCACCTTCGGGCTGATCCGCCCCTCGACGAAGATCCCGTGCCAGATCATGAAGCACAACACCGACCACAGCTGCCGGCTCCGGTCGAACTGCTCCGACTTGTGCTCGGCCAGCAGGTCCAGCACCGCGTTCTTGTCCAACAGGTGCCCGGTCTGCGAGTCCGCGATGATCCCGCGAGCCCAGTCGTACATCTCAGCCCGCAACCAGTGCCGAATGGGCACCGGGAACCCGAGCTTGGGCCTGTTCAACACGTGCGCTGGAATGATCTTCGCCAACGCCTTGCGCAGCGCGAACTTCGTCGTACCTTCAGTCAGCTTCTGGTCCAACGGCACCTCGGCCGCAACCCGGAACACCTCGGGGTCGAGGAACGGCACCCGCAACTCGATCGAGTTGGCCATGGTCACCTTGTCCGCCTTGACCAGGATGTCCCCGCGCAACCACGTGTACAGGTCGATGTGCTGCATCCGCGCCACCGGATCCCAGCCCTCAGACTCCCGGTACCAGGGCGCCGTGACGTCCTGGAACCCGATGCCCTCCACATACCCGGGGAACACCGCGCGCACCTGCGCGTCACTGAAGTTGCGAGCGTTCCCGTAGTACCGCTCCTCCAACTTGAGCGACCCGCGCCTCAACAAGTCCTTGCCGCGCACACCCTCAGGAATGCTCTTCGACACGGCGCCCATCAACTTCCGGACGCCCCCGGGCACCTTCTCGAAGGGCGACAACGACAACGGCTCGTGGTAGATCACGTACCCGCCGAACAGCTCGTCCGCACCCTCCCCGGACAACACAGCCTTGACGTACTTCCGAGCTTCACGAGCGATGAACCACAACGGCACCAACGCCGGATCCGCCACCGGGTCATCCAGGTACCAGATGATCAGCGGCAGCTCTTCCATCATCTCGTCCGGCGACACAGTCCTGACGACATGCCGCACCCCGATAGCCGCCGCAGTCTCAGCGGCAACATCGACCTCGGAGTACCCCTCCCGATCAAACCCGCTGGTAAAGGCGATCAGGTTCGGGTTGTGCAACTTGGCCAGCGTCGCCGTCGCCGTGGAGTCAATGCCACCCGACAGGAACGCCCCAACCGTCACGTCCGGGTCCGAAATCATGTGCTTGGCCACCGAGTCCCGCATGACCTCGGCAATCCGCTCGTGCAGCGCCTCAGCCTCATGCGCCCCGTTGACCGGCTTCGGCGCGAACACGGGCTTGAAGTACCGGTTGAACAGCACCTGCCCACCCGGCGACACCCTGAACGACGTCCCGGACTCAACCCGCCGAATCGCCTTGTGCAACGACTCGGGCTCCGGCACGTACTGCAACACCAAGTAGTGCTGCAACGCCGTCTGATCCAGCTCCTGACTGATGCCGAGCACCCCAGTCAGCTGCAACAACGACTTCTTCTCGGACGAGAACGCCACCCCACCAGGCCCAGCGGCCCAGTACAACGGCTTGATCCCGAACGGATCCCGCGCTCCGAAGACAACCCGCTCCTGCGCGTCCCAAATCATGAACGCGAACATCCCGCGCAGCCGCTTGACCCAGTCCGCACCGAGGTAGTGGTACCCGGCAACGATGGACTCACCGTCACCCTGCGTCTTGAACTGAGCGCCGAACTCCCGCGCCAGCTCAGCCCGCAGCTCCTTGTAGTTGTAGATCTCGCCGTTGAAGTTCAACGTGTACCGCGTCGGGTTCTCCGGCGGCCCCCAGACCAACGGCTGGTGGGAGTGCTCAAGGTCGATGAACCCGAGCCGGTTGAATCCGTAGACGACCTCGGCATCAGCCCAAGTGTCCTGCTCATCGGGCCCACGATGCCGCTGGCAACGCAACGCCGCAGCCACAGAGCCACGCGCGGAGGCCGCAGCGGCCTCGGTAGAACAGATGAGTCCGAGCACTCCGCACACGTGAATCCGCACCTCGTAGCTAGCTGTGGCTGAAATCCCAGTATGCCCTGGACGAACCGGGCACTTCCCGCAGCCTGAAGGACGCGCAACCCCCAGGTCAGGTTCAGCGCGGGGTGAGCAAGCCGCCCTCACGCGACGGGCGTGCCATCAACCCGCAAGCGGCGCTAACCCCTGATCAGATTGCCGGGGGTCTGGGGGCAGAGCCCCCGGGGGAGGCACGCAACGCAAGGTCGCCGCCCGCAAGGCGACCATCCCGCCCGGTCGCATCTCGCAACGCGAACGCGCCGCCCGCAAGCCGGGGAACGCTACGGACCACGCGCGAACACGCAAAAGGGGCGCCCTCCCGCCCACAGGAAGACGCCCCATCCGCAAAAGTCTCAGGACCTACGGAGCTACTCGCTCCAAAGTCCACCCATCCCGCCCATCGCGGAACCGCAACCGATCATGCATCCGATCCCGCCGCCCCTGCCAGAACTCAACCTCTTCAGGCCGAATCCGCCACCCACCCCAGTGCGGCGGCACAGGAATCTTCTCCGTATCAGCAAACTGCCGCTCAATCTTGTGCAGCGCCGAATCCAAAGTGGACCGCCCAGTCACCACCCGCGACTGCGGCGAAGCCCAGGCCCCGATCTGCGACCCACGAGGCCGAGAGTTCCAGTACTCGGCAGTCTCAACGGGCCCAACCTTCTCCACAGTCCCCCGCACGTGCACCTGACGCTGCATCGCGAACCACGGGAAGGTGGCAGACGCATACCGCGTAGCCATCAGGTCGTGAGACTTGTTAGACGTGTAGTTGGTGTAGAACACCACTCCACGAGCGTCAAGCCCCTTGAGAAGCACCGTCCGCGAGGACGGCCGCCCCTTGGTGTCGGTGGTCGCGAGCACCATCGCGTTCGGCTCCGGCAGACCCGCACCAGAAGCCTGATCCAGCCACAGCTGGAGCTGTTCGTGCCAGGTGGCGGCAAGCTCCGACTCGCTCAGCGAGCCCTGCTCGTATGACACGCGCATCGCCGGTAGCGCGATGTTCGTGATCTCCGTCATCGGCGAACCTCCAAGCAGCGGCAGAACTCGTGGTCCCTGGACCCGCGACCATACGCACGGCGAACGGATCCCGAAACCGCCTGCGCGGTGATGACCACCACCTGAACGGTGACTGTCCGTGCAAAGAACAGTTCTGGATCGAGCACGTGATCGAGTCAGATGGCATCGAGCACACGTGTGACCGTGACCACGTCATCACCCAGTGCGGTGGCAAGGGTTCCGCCCGCTGCCAACGGAACGACGTTCCACCACTCACCGCCGTCCGAGGGCCGCGGCACCGCGTCCAACATCAACGACGTGCCAACGACCCGCTTCCCGGCCAACCCGGCCGGCGACGAGTCGACAGCAGCTGACCCGACCACCAGCTGCTGATGCAACAACGGCCTGCCACAACGGGTTGCGCGCACCGACGTGGACAGGGCGCCGGCGCTCTCCCCCGCCCGACCAAGCACCAGAACCTCGCGCAACGACAACTCTGCGTGACCGTCCAATTCGACCTCCACCACTGCGGTGTGGTGCGCGCGAGAAGTCACCACCGTCGGCTCTGGCAGATACCGAACAGTGCCCTCCACCAAGAATCGCACCACAGAAGAAGACGGCAAACCGGTCGGACCCGGCAGCATCAGCGTCGCCGCCACTCCGCGTAGATCAAGTGACGCTCCAGGCCCGACCTCAACCGTCAACTCAAGCGAGTCTCCACCGAGCGGAGACGTCACCGAACTCACCAGGTGCACCAAAGCGACCGGCCCGACCCGCCGAGCAGGCACCAGCACGAGCGGCGACTGCGACCGCAGGACCCGCACGACGGAGTTGCCGTGCGAGTCCAGCGAGACGACCAACCGCGCCGCGGCTTTCATCGAGGTGCCTTCACAGCTGAGCCAGCACCCACTTGGCCACCTCGGGCGCTTCCGGCGTCTCCACCAACGACTGCGCGATGACCGGCAACTCTCCACGCATCCGGTGCGCGTCGGAGATCATCACGTCCATGTCCGCGCCCACGAACGGCGCCAGATCCACCTTGTTGATGACCAGCAGGTCCGCGGTCGTCACCCCGGGACCGCCCTTGCGCGGCACCTTGTCGCCACCCGCGACGTCCACGACGAAGATCTGCTTGTCGACCAGCCCGCGGGAGAACACCGCGGTCAGGTTGTCCCCGCCGCTCTCGATGATCACCAGGTCCAGCGCGGGGAACTTGTGCTCCAGCCGCTCGACCGCGTCCAGGTTCGCCGTGATGTCGTCGCGGATCGCGGTGTGCGGGCAGCACCCCGTCTGCACTGCCTCGATCCGTGCCGGGTCCAGCACACCCGCGCGACGCAGGAAGTCCGCGTCCTCGGTCGTGTAGATGTCGTTGGTGACGACCGCCAGCTCCAGCTGCGCCCCCAACGCGCGGCACAGCGCGGCCGTCAACGCCGTCTTACCGCTGCCGACCGGACCGCCGATGCCGATCCGCGGCGCGGAACCGTGGTGGTGGTCGTGCGGGTCGGGCCCGTGGTTAGCTCCCAAAGAGACGCACCCCTTCACGTCGAACATGTGCCTCGGCAAGAAGATCCAAGGCAGGTGAACCGAGCGCGGGCAGTTCCTTGCACGCCCGCGCAGCGACTTCCTCGACACCGAGGGAAGCCACGATCGCGTTGACCCCGAACGGGTCCAGTCCCAGCAACCGCACCGCCGCGGACGCCGGCCCGCTCACGGACAGATAAGCGCAGGTCAGCGCCGCTTCGTACGGATCATCGACCAGCACGCCGATCACCAACGGCTGGTGCGGAGACGCACTCAAAGCGTCCAGCCGCGCGGACGGCCACGCCCGCCGAGCCGCCCGCAACATCCCACGCCCCTGCGCCCGCGAGGCCTCGCGCTGAGCCGGCGAGGGCGTCCGCGCGTCCAGTTCCGCGTCCAGCATCTCCAGGTCCTCACCGCGAGCCGCCGCGGCCGCGAACCCGGCCGACAGCAGCCCAGCGGTGAGCAAACGCCCGTGCAGGAACGACTTCAGCGACGGTTCGTCAACGACAAGCCCACGCGCGGCAGCCTCCTCCAGTCCACCGGAGTGCACGTGTCCGCCGCCCGGGAACCGGGAGTCGGAGAGGATCAGCGCGGTCAGCATCAGAACAGGAAGTACCGCTGGGCCATCGGCAACTCAGCCACCGGCGAAGGCTCGACCAGTGAACCGTCCACGTGCACCGCGAAGCTGTCCGGATCGACCCGCACGTCCGGCATCGCGTCGTTCAGCACCATGTCGGCCTTCGTCACCGATCGCGTCGAAGAAACCGGCAACACCCGCCGCGCGTACCGATCAGCGATCCCGGCCTCGATCGCCTCGGGCGCAACGAAGAAGACGGAAGAAGCCGCCCCGGCCGTGGCACCGAACATCGGCCGCGCCCACACCGGTTGCGGCGTCGGGATCGAGGCGTTGGCGTCCCCCATCGCGCCCCACGCGATGAAGCCGCCCTTCAACACCACCGACGGCCGCACCCCGAAGAACTTGGGCTCCCACAACACGAGGTCGGCCAGCTTGCCGACCTCGACCGAGCCGACCTCCGAGGCGATCCCGTGCGCCACAGCGGGGTTGATCGTGTACTTCGCGACATAGCGCTGAGCTCGCAGGTTCGCGTCGAGAGACCGCCGCGACGACATCACGTGCGCGGTCTGCCAGGTCCGGATGATCACCTCGCCGACCCGCCCCATCGCCTGGGAGTCCGAGCTGATCATCGAGATCGCGCCCAGGTCGTGCAGCAGGTCCTCGGCCGCGATCGTGGTCGGCCGGATCCGCGACTCCGCGAACGCCAGGTCCTCCGGCACCGACGGGTTGAGGTGGTGGCACACCATCAGCATGTCGAGGTGTTCTTCGAGCGTGTTGACGGTGTGCGGGCGCGTCGGGTTCGTCGACGACGGCAGCACGTTCGGCAGCGAGACCACCCGGATGATGTCCGGCGCGTGCCCGCCGCCGGCTCCCTCCGAGTGGTAGGCGTTGATCGACCGACCGGCGATGGCGTCCACAGTGGACTCCAGGAAACCGGCCTCGTTCAACGTGTCCGTGTGGATCGCGACCTGCACACCCGACTCGTCCGCCACGCGCAGACACGCGTCGATCGCGGCAGGCGTCGTGCCCCAGTCCTCGTGCAGCTTGAACCCGCCCGCACCACCGACGAGCTGCTCGCGCAGGCCCTCCTCCGAGACCGTGTTCCCCTTGCCCAGCAACAGAACGTTGATCGGCATGTGGTCCATCGACGTCAGCATGCGGTCGAGGTACCAGGCGCCGGGCGTCACGGTCGTGGCCTTCGTGCCCTCCGCCGGGCCGGTGCCGCCACCGATCAGCGTCGTGAGCCCGGACGCCAACGCCTCGTCCACGATCTGCGGGCAGATGAAGTGCACGTGGCAGTCGATGCCGCCCGCGGTCAGGATCTTCCCGTTGCCGGACAGGATCTCCGTCGACGGCCCGATGACCAGCGACGGGTGGACGCCGTCCATCGTGTCCGGGTTGCCGGCCTTGCCGATCGCGACGATCCGGCCGTCCCGCACGCCGACGTCGGCCTTGACGACACCCCAGTGGTCGAGGATCACCGCACCCGTGATGACCAGGTCGGGAGCACCCTCGGCACGGGTCGCGATCCCCTGGCCCATCGACTCGCGGATCACCTTGCCACCGCCGAAGATCACCTCGTCACCCGAACCGGCGCCGCGCGCCAGGTCCTCGGTGACCTCGATGAACAGGTCGGTGTCGGCGAGCCGGATCCGGTCGCCGACGGTCGGACCGAGCAGCTCGGCATAACGCTCGCGGTCGATCATCGCTGCAACCCCCGGACAATCCTCAAGCCTGCCAACGGAACCAGCGTGACCTCGCGCTCGACGCCCGGTTCGAAGCGCGTCGCCGTGCCCGCCGGGATGTCCAGCCGGTAGCCGAACGCGGCCTCCCGGTCGAACTCCAGACCGGTGTTCACCGACGCGAAGTGGAAGTGCGATCCGACCTGAACGGGCCGGTCGGCGACGTTCACGACGACGAGGGTGATCCGCGGTCGTCCGGGGTTCAGCTCGACCGGCTCGGAGCCGACGATCACCTCACCCGGCGCCGGACCGGCGGAAGGCGCGATCGGGTGGTGCACCGTGACGAGCTTCGTCCCGTCCGGGAACGTCGCCTCCGCCTGCACCGAGTCGATCATCTCCGGCACCCCGCGCATGACCTGCTCCGGTGCCAGCACCGTGCGGCCGCTCTCCATCAGCTCGCTGACCGTGCGGCCGTCCCGCGCGCCCTCCAGCACGTGGTCGGTGATCAACGCGACGGCCTCGGGGTAGTTCAGGAGCACGCCGCGTTCGAGCCGGCGGCGGGCCACGTCGGCGGCGACGTGCACGAGGAGCTTGTCGCGTTCATGCGGCGTGAGATGCACCCGATTGTTCTAACACGTGAAAGCGCGCTATCGCGGAGTGGAAACACGGCCGAAACACGGCCACGTGTCCACCGATCGGTTGACAACCGGGGTCAGCGGTGCGGTCGTCCCGCCAGACCCCCTCGAAACCGCAGGATTTTCCCCATGAACGCGATTCGAGTGAGGGGCCTCCGCAAGGCCTACAAGGACCACCAGGCGGTGGCAGGGGTGGACCTCGACGTCGCACGGGGCGAGGTGTTCGCGGTCCTCGGGCCGAACGGCGCCGGCAAGACGACGGCCGTGGAGATCATGGAGGGGCACCGCGACCGGGATGCCGGCGAGGTGAGCGTGCTGGGCGGTGACCCGGCCGAGGCGGACCGGTTGTGGCGCTCGAAGATCGGCATCGTGCTGCAGAGCGCGAGCGACGCCGCGAACCTCACGGTCAACGAGGCCGTGCGGCACTACGCGAAGTACTACGCCGACCCGCGCGACCCGGACGAGGTGATCGAGCTCGTCGGGCTGACCGAGAAGGCGAAGTCACGCGCCGGCACGTTGTCCGGTGGTCAGCGGCGCCGGCTGGACGTGGCGCTGGGCATCGTCGGCCGGCCGGAGCTCGTGTTCCTGGATGAGCCGACCACGGGCTTCGACCCGGAGGCACGCCGGCAGTTCTGGGGCCTGATCAAGTCGTTGTCCGCGGAGGGCACCACGATCCTGCTGACCACGCACTACCTGGACGAGGCCGAGGCGCTCGCGGACCGCGTGGCCGTGCTCGCGGGCGGCCGGATCGTCGCCGAGGGCACGCCGCAGACGCTCGGCGGCCGCGCACACGCCGACGCGACCGTGCGCTGGATGTCCGACCACGGCTACCAGGAAGTCCGCACTTCCGAGCCCACCAAGGTGATCGCCGAGCTGTCCCGGCAAGGCGAGCTGTCCGAACTCACCGTCACCCGCCCGTCGCTGGAAGACGTCTACCTGGAGCTGATCGCGTGACCACCGCAACGCTGCCTTCAACCCTGTCGCTCGGTCTCTCGAGGGGTGCGACCGAGCTCCGGGAGTTCTTCCGGCAGAAGGAAAACCTCATCTTCACGGTGTCGCTGCCCGCGATCCTGATGCTGCTGCTCGGCACGGTCTACGTGCAGGAGGCCGCGGTCGCCCAGATGTTCGCGGCCAGCATGATCGGCGCCGGCATCATCTCGACGTCGTTCGTCGGACTCGGCATGAGCGTCGTGGCCGACCGCGAGGACGGCACGCTGAAGCGCCTGCGCGGCACGCCGATGCCGTTCACGTCCTACTTCATCGGCAAGATCGTCCTGGTCTTCGTGTCGAGCCTCTTCGAAGCGGTGCTGCTGCTCGTCGTCGCCGTGCTCCGGTTCGACGTGGAGCTGCCTTCCAGCCTCGACAAGTGGCTGACGTTCGCCTGGGTGTTCACGCTCGGCGTGATCTCCTGCTCGCTGCTGGGTGTGGCGTTGAGCTCGATCGCCAAGTCGACCCGCAACGCCGCCGGCGTGCTGAACCTGCCGTACATCGTGCTGCAGTTCCTCTCCGGCGTGTTCCTCATGCAGTCGGCGCTGCCGGAGTCGCTGCGCACGGTGGGTTCGATCTTCCCGCTGAAGTGGGTGTGTCAGGGTTTCCGGTCGGTGTTCGCACTGGACGACGGCTACGCGGTCATGGAGGCGGCGGGATCATGGGAGCTCGGCAAGATCGCGCTGGTGCTCGGAGCGTGGACGATCGCGGGCCTGGTGCTGGTCAGCAGGACCTTCAAGTGGACAAACACCAGTCGCTGATCACCTGGTACGTGCTCTTCGCGATCACCCAGGCGACCGCGCTCGTACTCATCCTGATCGACAACAACACCCTCGCCGACCGTGTCTTGGCGGCGGGGTTGTTGTGCTTGAACGGCCTGTGGTTCCTGTTCTACGGCCGGAAGCTGGTCCGGCGCGGGAAGGACGACTGGCAGGGCTTCGTCTACGCGGCGGGCTCGCTCGCCACGTTCGCGCCGGCGGTCTGGTTCAGCGGCAGCGCCACCTTCGCCCTGTTCGGCCTGGTCCCGCAGCTCTACATGGTGCTGCCGGTCGCGTGGGCCTTCTTCCCGATGGCGGTGTTCGTGTTCACACCGCAGATCCTGACCTGGGCAGCGGGCGCCGTACCCGCGCTGCCGTGGCCGGGCGCGCTGCTGATCATCGGCTTCTCCCAGGCGTTCGGCTGGGCGATCAGCCGGATCGCGCAGCAGAACGAACAACGCGGCGAGCTGCTGCAACGCATCGAGGCGCTGACCCTGGAGGCCGAGCGGGCCCGATGGGCCGCAGAGATCCACGACACCTTGGCACAGGGCTACACGTCGATCATCACGCTGCTGCAGGGCGCGGAGCCCAACGTCTCGCTCGCCCTGCAGACCGCACGGGAGAACCTGCGTGAGGCCAGGGCTCTGGTGGCGTCCAACGCACCGTCGCCTTTGGACGGTTCCTCACTGGAGGACGCGTTGCGGCGCTTGGTCTCCGGGGTCTCGCTGCCGTCGTCGTTCCGGGTGATCGGAAACGCCGTGCCGTTGGCGACCTCGGTGGAGGTGGTGCTGCTCCGGACCGCCCAGGAAGCGCTGCACAACGTCGCGCGGCATTCGGGAGCCTCTCGGGTGGACGTCGTGATGAGGTTCGACTCCGACGACGTCTCCCTGGAGGTGCGCGACGACGGCCGCGGCTTCGGCGACGCACCGGAGGGCTTCGGTCTGCGGGGCATGCGTGCCCGGCTGGAACAGGTGGGTGGGACGCTCTCGCTGTCGTCCGACGAGGGGGCGTCCGTGCTGGTGGAGGTGCCGCTGTGATCAGGATTCTGCTGGTGGACGACCACCCGGTGGTGCGTCAGGGCCTGCGCGGAATGCTCGTGGCCGACGACCTGGAGGTCGTGGGCGACGCGGGGTCGGGCGCCGAGGCCATCTCGCAGGCCGCTGCCTTGAAGCCGGACGTCGTGCTGATGGACCTGCGAATGCCCGAGATGGACGGCGTCGCGGCGACCGCGAAGATCGTCGGGACCGGGCCGCGGGTGCTGGTTCTGACCACGTACGAGACCGATTCGGACATTCTTCGCGCGGTCGAGGCCGGCGCGTCCGGCTATCTGCTGAAGGACTCCACGACCGAGGACCTCATCGCGGCGATCCGGGCGGCGGCGCGCGGGGAGACCGTGCTGGCGCCGTCGATGGTCGCCAAGGTCGTCGGGCAGGTGCGCACGCCGCCGTTGTCCGCGCGCGAGGCGGAGGTGTTGAAGCTGGTCGCGAAGGGCATGTCGAACGTCGAGATCGGACGGACGCTGTTCATTTCGGAGGCGACCGTGAAGACTCACCTGCTGAGGGTGTTCAACAAGCTGGGGGTATCCGATCGGACGGCTGCGGTCACCACCGCGATGGATCGCGGCATGTTGCAGTAACACCCCGGCGTCACGACATTAGTGCACAGCGGTGAAAGAACCACTGAGCCCGGCGGCCATTCGAGTGCCGCACTCCGACGAACCGGGCATCGGCGCAACAATCTGTTCATTCGACTATCACGGGCAGTCGTCGACGCTGTTCGCAACATCAGTCGGGGGGACAGGTGCTGCGAGACACGATTCTTTTCCTGGAGGAATTTCTCCACAGTCGTGGTGCGCCCGCCGTTGCCCAGGCCGTGGTGGGCATCATGTCGTTCGCCGTGCTCCTGGGAGCGATCCTCGGCAGTACAGCGATCAAGTCGGGCGCCCTGGTTGCCGCGGTCCTGCTAGTCACGATCGCCGGAATCGCGCTGGTGACGAGCCGTCGCGGCGACCGACGAGAACTTGCGACGCAGCAGGAGTTGCTGTCGCGCTACTGCAACCAACTGGACAAAACGCGGCCCGGCTATCAGATTCTCGAATGGAAGGAGACCACCGTCATCGGCGATCGCGGCGACGCACGCACGAGCTTGACGGTCAAGCTCCGGCCCCTGGGAACCGATCTGCTGTTCGTCCGCATGAAGTTCGGCTGCGGCTGGCCGCAGCCGACGAAATATCGGCGCCAGGTCAGGATGACGGTGCGCAACCTGCTCGTCGACGGCTCCCCGGGCACCACTCTGCACAAAACGCTGTCCTGGCCCAAAGATGGCACGCTGGCAGCGGTGATTCACTTTCACGAGCCACCTCGGGTGGACTCGGAAATCTCGTTCGTCGTCGAGCTGGATTGGCCGAGAAAATGCCTGCCGCTCGCAGAGGGGGCGCCGGACGAGTTCACCCTCATGTTCGCCCAACCGGTCACGCACGCCGTGCACCGGATCGTTCTGCCCGAGGGCACCGATGTGTACCTGGAGCCGATCGGGCAACTCGACAAGGGTTACGACCTGCAGAAGGGCCAGGACGACACGAACAGGCGAACGATCACCATGGAGCTGTTCGACCCACCTGTCCGGCACCGCGCCGGCATTCGGCTCGAGCTCAAGAAAGAACAGCGGGCGGCCTCACACCTCTGAGGGCAGCGGATCAGTCGTCCTCATCCGTGGTGCCACTGTTCCCGCCCATACCAGCACACATCCGCAACACTGAAATTACCCTCCGTGATCACAGGTGGCCGAGAGAGCACGGACCGTAACAGAACTCTGCTGTCATGATCAACTCGGTGTCGTCGGGCCCACGTGACCCACGACACCCGGCTGACACCTTGCGGCTACCCGCCTGCAACACTGTGAACTCCGGCAACGGCGCCGGTCAGGTCCCTACAGCTCGTCGATCCGCCCCGGAGGCGTGACCACATGACCCAGACCGCCGATCCGACCTCGTTGGTGCTTCCCGCCGAGCTCAAGCCGTCTGACGGCCGCTTCGGCTGCGGGCCGTCCAAGGTGCGTCCCGAGGCCGTTGCGGCTCTCGCGTCCGAGGGTGCTGCGCTGCTCGGCACCTCGCACCGGCAGAAGCCCGTCAAGAACCTCGTCGGCCGTGTTCGTTCCGGACTGCGTGAGCTCTTCCAGCTGCCGGACGGGTACGAGGTCGTGCTCGGCAACGGTGGCACGACGGCGTTCTGGGACGCGGCCAGCTTCGGGCTGGTGCGGGAGACCGCGCAGCACTTCACCAACGGTGAGTTCTCCTCCAAGTTCGCGAAGGTCACGCAGACCGCGCCGTTCCTGAAGGACTCGCTGGTCACCAAGGCCGAGCCGGGCACCGCGCCCGAGCTGTTCTACGCCGAGGGCGCTGACCTGGTCGGCTGGGCGCAGAACGAGACCTCGACCGGTGTGGCGATGCCCGTCCTCCGCCCGGAGGGTTCCGACCAAGCGCTCATCGCGATCGACGCCACGTCCGGTGCCGGTGGTCTGCCGGTCAAGGCCGAGGACTTCGACGTCTACTACTTCGCGCCGCAGAAGTCGTTCGCGAGCGACGGCGGGCTGTGGCTCGCGCTGATGTCGCCCAAGGCGCTCGAGCGCGTCGAGGAGCTCAAGGACCGCTGGGTGCCGGAGTTCCTGTCGCTGCCGACCGCGCTCGACAACTCCACCAAGGACCAGACGTACAACACGCCGTCGGTCGCCACGCTGTTCCTGCTGGCGCACCAGATCGACTGGATCAACGGCAACGGTGGCCTCGACTGGTCGGTCGCGCGTACGAAGGACAGCAGCGACCGGCTGTACTCGTGGGCCGAGAAGACCGCCTACACCACGCCGTACGTGGAGAAGGCCGCTGACCGTTCGCAGGTCGTCGGCACGATCAACTTCTCCGACGAGGTGGACGCCGCCACTGTGGCGAAGGTGTTGCGCGCCAACGGGATCGTTGACGTGGAACCGTACCGCAAGCTCGGCAAGAACCAGCTGCGGGTCGCGATGTTCCCGGCCATCGAGCCGAACGACGTCACGATCCTCACGCAGGCCATCGACTGGGTCGTCGGCCAGCTGTAGACAGCGCACTTGGGGTGCACCGAACGAGTTCTCGGTGCACCCCAAGGCATTCAGGCAAGTGCTTCCGTGGGCGACTGACGGGCCGCCCGCACCGCTGGATAAACGCCGGCGATGGCGCCGATGGCGATGGCCGCGCCCACTCCCCCGAGCAGGGCGGGCCAGGGCAGTGCCGCCGGCCAGTTCTGGCTGATCGAATATCCGGCCGTGACCGCGATTCCGACGATCACGCCGACCAGCCCGCCGAGGCCGGACAGCAACACCGACTCGGTGAGGAACTGCCACCTGATCTGCCGCCGGGTCGCCCCGAGCGCCCGCCGCAGACCGATCTCCCGCCGGCGTTCCAGCACCGAGATCACCATCGTGTTCGCCACGCCGACGCCTCCTACCAACAACGCGACTCCGCCCAATCCCAGGAACAGCGCGTTGTAGGAGCTCTCCGCCAGCTGCTGCGCCTCCAGTGCCTCGGACGGCCTGGAGACCTTGACCTCGTTGGACTTCTGCGGGTTCAGCGTCGGGCCGAGGAGCTTGCGGACGTTGTCGACCTGGTCCTCGGTCGTGCGCACGTAGACGGTGTTGGCGTGGCCCTCGAAGCCGAACGCCTCCTTCGCCGCCTCCCAGCCGATCAGCACGGACCTGTCGATCTCTGGCGACAGCGGCAACGGGCCGAGGATGCCGATCACGGTGAACCACTGACCGTCGATCCACAGCTGCACGCCGGGCTTGTCGACGCCCAGGCGGGACGCCGCGGTGCCCCCGAGCACCACCGACTTCTCGCCAGGCGACAGCCACCGGCCCGCGCGGACCTCGGCGTTCAGCACCTTGAGCAGGTCCTTCTCCGCCGCCTGCACCTGCAGCCCGAGCGTGTCGCTCGACGGCACCATGTCGTTCTTGCGGGCGTTCGCCGAGATCTTGCCGGTGCCGCTGGCGGCCGACACCGCGCCGATCCGCTTGGCCATCGGCACCGCCGTCTCCGGCAGTTTCGCGTCCTGGCCGAAGTAGTCCTCGCCGGGCGCCGCGGTCAGCAGGTTCGTGCCCAGCTTGGACATCTTCTCCTTCAACGCGGCGGCGCTGGAGGAGGGAATTCCGACCACCGCGACCACGGCGGCGATGCCGATCGCGATGCCCAGCGCGGACAGCACGGCGCGGATCGGGCGGGTCCGCATGCCGAAGAACCCGAGGCGGAGGAGGTCGATCACACGATCACCCCGTCGCGGACTTCGACGCGGCGCGGCGCCCACGCCGCGATGTCCCGGTCGTGCGTGATCAGCACGACCGTCGTGCCGTCGGAGTTGAGGCTTTCCAACAACTCCAGCACACCCGCGCCGTTCTGGGTGTCGAGATTTCCGGTCGGCTCGTCCGCCAGCAGGATGCCGGGCGTGTTCACCACGGCCCGCGCGATCGCGACCCGCTGACGTTCACCGCCGGACAGCTCGTGCGGCTTGTGCAGCGAGCGGTGCAGCAGTCCGACCCTGTCCAAAGCGGACATCGCCATCGACCGCCGCTTCGAGCGCGGCACGCCGGCGTAGACGAGCCCGGAGGCCACGTTCTCGATCGCGGACAGCCCTTCGGTGAGGAAGAACTGCTGGAACACGAACCCGATCGTGCGCGCCCGCAGCGCCGACAAAGCGTTGTCCGACAACGTGGAGATGTCGTTGCCGTCGATCTCGACCTTGCCGGTGGTCGGCTTGTCGAGCGTGCCCATCAGGTGCAGCAGCGTCGACTTCCCCGAGCCGGACGGACCCACGATCGCGAGCATCTCCCCGCCCCCGACGGTCAGGGAGACGTCGCGCAACGCCTGCACACCACCGGGATACGTCCGGCTCGCGTGGTCGACGGTGATCACTCGGTGGTCACCACCTTCATGCCCTCGCGCAGTCCGTCGCCCTGCACCTCGACCTGGCCCTTGGCGAAGATCCCGACGGTGACCGGGATGGTCTTGCCGTCCTCGGTGACCACGCCGTAGCCGCCCTCGTTCAACGCGAGCAGCGCGCCGATCGGGACCGCGAGCACGTTCTGCTTCTTGGACACCGTGAAGAGCGCCGTGACGTTGGCGGTCTCCAGGCCTTCCGCGGCCTTGGGGTCGTCGACGGAGATCGTCAGCACGATCTTCGGCTTCTGGCCCTGGTTCGGGTCGCCGGCGTTGCGGCTGATGCCGGCGATGGTGCCGGTGGTCGGCTTGCCGCCGACGATCGACAGCTCGACCTTGTCGCCCTGCTTCGCCAGGCGCTGCTTGGCCGTGTCCAGCTCGACGGTCACCGCTCGTTCGGTGCCGGTGACCTTCATCAGGTCGCCGCCGGCGGGTGCGCCGAGCTGGCCGGTCAGCGCCGACACGCGGATCGCGCCGGGCTGGATGATCACGTCACCCTGACCGAGCTTTCCGTTCTGCTCCAGGCCGTTCGCCTTCTGCCACTTCTTCAGCGCGGAGGCCGTGTAAGAGGTGAACTTCTCGTCGGGGGCGCCGAAGTCCTTGAATCCCAGTGCGGCGAGGTTCTCCTCCACGACTTTGACGTCAGGGCCGTTCGACATGCCCGCTTCCAGATCGCGGTAGAGCGGCAGCGTGCCGTAGAACAGCGGCACAGGCTTGGCATCCGCCCAGAACACCGGTTTGCCCTGCTCGATGACGGACCCCGGGTTCGGCAGCCCGGTGATGGTGCCACTTTTCCGCGAGGCCAGGCCTCGTTCCACGCCGAAGCCGAGCTGGCCGTTCACCGACTGCTGGTCGGCCAGGTTCGTCTTCTTCACCGGCGCGGTCTTCGACGGGGCGTTCTGCAACGGCGCCGCGTTGGCCTGGTTGGACGCGATTCTCGTGAGCACCACGACACCGCCGGTGCCGAGCACCACCGCCGCGACGAGCGCGGCGATGACGATCTTCCTGTTCACCCTGCGCTTCATCCCACCGACCTCGCCACGCCGAACTCGCCGAGGCCGCAGTCCTTCATGTCCTGCTTGACCTTCTCGTCGTCCAGGTTGGGCAGCTCCAGCGTCTCGACCGCGCCGCCACCGTCGAAGTTCGGGTCTGGCCAGTTGTAACCCTTGTCCCGCATGCACTTCGCCTGCTGACGCAGCTTGTCCTGCTGCTCCGGCGAGGGCGGCTCGTACTTGCCGCCGTTCTTGAGGTACTTCTTGCAGGCCTCGTGCGCGGCGTTCATCTTCTCCTCGTCGATCTGACCAACGCCGCCTTCATCAGCGGGCGAGGCCTCGAAGATCATGCTGCCGCCCTCTCCCTCCTTCGGGTCCGGCATGTTGACCCCGTTCTCCCGCATGCACTGGGCGAACTTGATCGGGTCTTCCTTGGTCTCTGCACCGGCGTTGTTCGGCTGCTCTTTGGACCCGCAGGCGGTGAGCGCCATGAGCAGGGCCAGCAGCACTGCGATGGTGGATTTCACGACGACAGGTCTACGGAGCCGGTCATTCGACGGCGTTAAGCGAAAGCCTTTATCCGGCGCTTATCCCCGATTCGCGGAAGATAGGTGTCATGCGTGTGCTGGTGGTCGAGGACGAACAGCTGCTCGCGGACACGATCGCCGAAGGGCTGCGCAGGTTCTCGATGGCGGTGGACGTCTGCTACGACGGCGAGGCGGCGTTGGAGCGGGTAGGGGTGCACGCGTACGACGTCGTCGTCCTCGACCGGGATCTGCCCCTCGTGCACGGTGACGAGGTGTGCAAGGCGGTGCACGCGACCGGTGGCGAGGCACGGGTGCTGATGCTGACGGCGGCGGCCGACGTGGACGATCGGGTGGCCGGGCTCGGGCTCGGCGCCGACGACTACCTGACCAAGCCGTTCGCGTTCGCGGAACTGGTGGCGCGCGTGCAGGCGCTGGGCCGCCGGGCCAGACCGGCCTTGCCACCGGTGCTCGAACGGGCAGGGGTCACCCTGGACCTGCCCCGGCACCAGGCGACGCGCGACGGGAGGTTCCTGCCGCTCTCGCCCAAGGAGTTCGCGGTGCTGGAGGTGCTGATGCGGGCGGAGGGCAACGTCGTGAGCGCAGAGGAGCTGCTGGAGAAGGCCTGGGACGAGCACGCCGACCCGTTCACCAACGCCGTGCGGGTGGCGGTGATGACGCTGCGCCGCAAGCTCGGCACGCCGCAGGTCATCGAGACCGTGCCCGGCGCCGGCTACCGGTTCGGCTCGTGAAGCTCCGGACCAGGCTGACGGCCTGGTACGCCGGGGTGTTCCTGATCGCGGGCATCGCGCTGATCGGGCTCAACTACTGGCTGCTCGCCGACTTCTCGCCGCTGAGCGACGGGATGGCCGTCGCACGGGCGATACCGACGACGGAGATGTCCCCGTACGGCGATTTCGCGAGGGTCGACGCGGTCGAGGCGTCCCAGCTGCCCGCCGACACCCTGGTGTTCACCGCGGATCAGGTCAAAGCAGACACGATGAACACCGTCCTGTGGCAGTCGATCATCGCGCTGCTGGTGGCCGCGGTGCTCGCCGTCTGGCTCGGCTGGGTCGTGGCCGGGCGGGTGCTGGCGCCGTTGCACGAGATCACCACGACCGCGCACCGGCTGGAGGCGACCCGGCTGGACCAGCGCATCGAGCTGGAGGGGCCGCCGGACGAGCTGAAGGAGCTCGCGGACACGTTCGACGGGATGCTCGACCGGCTCGCGTCGTCGTTCGACAGCCAGAAGCGGTTCGTCGCAAACGCTTCACACGAGCTGCGCACGCCGTTGGCCGTGCAGCGGACGTTGATCGAGGTGGCGCTGGCCGACCCCGGCGCGACGGAGGAGACCAGACGTCTCGGAGCGCATCTGCTCGACACGAACGAGCGCAGCGAAAAGCTCATCGACGGGTTGTTGCTGCTCGCTCGCAGTGACCGCGGACTGGCGGTGCGGGAGCTGGTGTGGCTGGACGAGGTGATCGACGACGAGGTCGAGTCGTGCGCGTCGCTCGCGGCGTCGAAGGAAGTCACCTTCGACGTGTCGGTGCGGCCCTATCTGGTCGAGGGCGACCCGGTGCTGCTGGCTCAGCTCATCGGGAACCTGCTGCGCAACGCCGTGCTCTACAACAAACCTGGCGGAACGGTGTCCGTCCGCCTTGATCGAGAACTCGTCGTGTCGAACACCGGGCCGACCGTGCCCGCAGAGGCCGTGCCGGGGCTCTTCGAACCGTTCCGGCGGCTGCGCGACCGCACCGGGACCGCCGGATCCGGTCTGGGTCTGTCGATCGTGCAGTCCGTCGCGAAGGCCCATCAGGGGTCGGTGAAGGCTCGTCCGAACGGGGGAGGAGGCCTGGTGGTCCAGGTGAACCTTCCGGAAACGGGCGTGCGACAGCCCTCGTGAACTGGCAAGATCACGTAGAGATATCGGCGCGCCTCCCGCTCCTGGAAGGCTCGTTGTCCTAACGTTGTCTGCTGGCGAGGTGCAAATTCAGGGAGGCCACGATGCGAGCGCTGCGAGTCATCGGGCTCGACGAGGACGGCAAGTCCGTCATCCTCGAGGACCCCGAAAACCGCGGCGAGCGCTTCACGCTCCCCGCCGACGAGCGCCTTCGGGCGGCCCTGCGCGGTGATCTCGCGCGCCTCGGCCAGATGCAGATCGAGTCGGGCGAGGCCCTCATGCGGCCACGTGAGATCCAGGCCCGCATCCGCGCCGGTGAGTCGATCGACCAGGTCGCGGCCGCCGCGGGCATGCCCACGCACCGGATCGAGCGGTTCGCGTACCCCGTGCTCCTGGAGCGGTCGCGCACGGCCGACCTGGCCCAGCGCGCGCACCCGGTCCGCGAGGACGGCCCGGACGTGCAGACGCTCGGTGAGGTCGTCGCGCACTCGTTCGGACTGCGCGGGCACGACCTCTCCGACACCGCGTGGGACGCGTGGCGCGGCGACGACGGCCGCTGGATCGTGCAGCTGTTCTGGAAGACCGGACGCTCGGAGAACCGCGCGCACTGGCACTTCCACCCCGGTGCGCAGGGCGGCACGGTGACGGCGCTGGACGACGCCGCGGTCGACCTCATGGACCCGAACCCGAACCGGACGCTCCGCACGGTGCGCCCGGTGACGCAGCTGGCGCGGCAGGCACTGGAGGCGACTCCGGTGGCCGCACCCGCACCGGTGGTGGAGGAGCCCGTGCAGGCTCCCGCACCTCCGGCGCCCGCGCCTGCTCCAGCTCCAGCTCCGGTGGTGGCCGAGAAGCCCGCACCGAAGCCGGTTCAGGAGAAGCTGCAGGAGCCGGAGCCCGCTCCCGCACCACCGCCACCACCGGTGAAGAAGGAGCAGGAACCCGCCGCGGAGAAGCCGGTGCGCAAGGACCCTCCTCCGAAGCGGGGGAAGAAGAACCACCCCATCGTCCCTTCGTGGGAGGACGTTTTACTGGGCGTGCGGTCGAACCGCTGACTGAACGGCTGACCCCGTGGGACGTCGTGTCGCGCTGGCTGCCGGAGTGGGCGCACTCCTCGGGCTGGCCTGGTGGGGAGTGTTCCACCTCATCTCGAACGAGGTCGTCTGCACGGACGACGAGTGGGGCTGTCTCGGCACCTTCGTGATGACCGTGCCGGTCTTCGCGGTCGTGGGTGCGGTGCTGGGATGGCTGGCGTTGCGTTTCCTGGGTGTGTCGCGGGCAGGGCTGGTGGCCGTGCCCGCGACCCTCATGGCCGTCGTGGCCATGGTCTTCCTCCTGCAGCTCTCCCCTGTCGGCTTCCTCGTGTTCGCCGGCCTTTACGCGTTGATCGCCGTGCTCACCAGGTGAAGGTGCTGTGGAGGGTTCGTGCAGATCCGCTTCGTCGAGGGCTTGATCAGGTAGCTCTTTGCGCATGCTGATGCGCACGGCCGTCGGAGCCGTTGTGGGAACGGTGGTCGGCGGAGGGTTTCTGCTGACGCTTTCGGTGTTCACGCGGTGGTGCAACGGCGGGCCCTTCCGCACCGGATGCGGTGGCGGGTTCTCACTGACGTTCGGGCCGATCTTCTCGTTCTGGCTGGTCGTCGCCGGGGTGTTGATCTACGCGGGGTTCCGTGTGACGCGGGCCGAGCGCTGGTGGTGGGTGATCGGGATCGGTGGCGGGCTGTGGTTCGTGCTGTTCCTGGCCCTCATCTACGTCCGGATGTTCCACGTCGACAACATGGTTCAGGCGGACGTGCACGACTTCATGGCGACGGCCTACGTGATCCTTCCGTGCGCGGCCTTCGCGGTTGCCGCTCTGTGCACGGGCCGGCGGCGCGCATGTTGATGCGAACACTCGTCGCAGCCGGCGTGGGAGCCCTGGCCGGCCGGGGCTTTCTGCTGACGCTGACCGAGTTCACGAACCTGTGCACCGGTGGTCCCGGCCGTACGGGCTGCGGTGCCAGCTTCCCGTGGATGATCGGACCGATCTTCGCGTGCTGGCTGCTCGTCGCTGCTGTGCTGATCCACCTCGGGTTCCGGCTGACGCGGTCCGGCTACGTGTGGCCGGCCGCAGGGATCGGCAGCTTGCTGTGGTTCGTGTCGTTCCTGGTCCTCGTCCACGTCCGGATCGACGTCGTGGCGCTCGACGAGCCCGATTTCGTCGCGATCGGATACTTGATCCTTCCGTGCGTCGCCTTTGTGGTCGGCGCGCTGTTCAGGGGCCGCCCGAGCACTGCTCGTGGCCTCGCGGCCGAGTAGTTCTGCTCATGGACCCCCGGTCGTTCCGCCGCGATGATCTGCGCATGGGGCTCGGTATGAGGGCAGTCACAGCCGCCGTGATCGGGGCATCGTGCGCGGCGGCGTGGGTCGCGACGATCCACCCGGCGGGGGACCTCGCCTGCCAGAGCCCTGAGGGGGTCGGCTGCGCGTGGGGCCGGTTCACGGTCGTGGCTCCGGTGCTGTGGGTCCTCTGGGCGTTGGTGGCCTGGGGGCTGCTGAGACTGGCCCGGTTCACCCCTTCCTGGCCCACCGCGGTCGCGGGGTTGCTGGTGACGACCGGACTGCTGGTCGTCCTCGGCTTCGTGGCGATCGGAATGCGCCGTTCACCGACGTTGCAGGACGCCCTCGTCGGGCTGGCCGCGGCGGGGGCTGCCGGGTATGCCTTGGCTGCCGTGGTGAGCGCTGGTTACCGTGGGCGGCGTGACCGAACAGAGCACCGCGGGCAAGACGGGTAGCACGGGACGCCGGCTGTTGTTCCGGGTCGTCCTGTCGATGGCCGTCGGGGCGGGGCTGGTGCTCGCGTGGACGTGGGCGTACGAGTCCGGCTTCCTGAAGACGTGGCTCGACAGCAAGCCGATGTCGGCGTTCCTGCTGCTCGTGCTGATCGGGCTGCCGCTCGCGCTGGTGTCGTCGCTGCTGGTGGCGGGGCCGATCCTGTGGGTCTTCGGGGTGCGGCCGGTGTGGCCGATCATCCTGCTCGGGCCGATCCTGCTGGGGCTCGGCCTGTACTTCAAGCTGCACGAACCCGTCCTCGGGTGGTTCACCAACCGGCACCACGCCGAGGCGTTGCTCGCGGCCGTCGCCTACGGGCTGGTCGCGCTCTTCACGTTCAGGAGATGACGGGTACCTGGTCGAGCAGGTGCAAGTCCCAGCCCTCCCGTTCGCACCAGTCCTCGGCCTCCTCGCGGGAGACGAACATGGCGTGCCGCGGCCTCGGGCCGGCCAGGTGGTCCCAGCCGTCGGGGGCCAGCACGTAGGTCGCTCCCTCGCGCGTGGCGATGAGCCGTCCGTGTGGAAACGCCATCGTCTGCTCAGTTCGCAGAAACCGCGTCATGGTGGTCATCGTGCCCTTGACCTCGACCTAAGTCGAGCCAGCAGGCTCCGGTGGGGAGAAAAACCGGATGCTGACTGTCGGTGGTCCTTCGTACTTTGGAGGGCGACCAAGAGGGGGCTCATCGCGTGAGCGATCAACGTAACTCGACAATCAGGACCTTGCGGAGGTTGTGGCCGTACGTGCGGCCCCACCGCGCACGGATGACTGTCGTGCTCGCTGCGACGATGCTCGCGATGCTGTGTGGTCTCGGCATCCCGCTCGTGACGCAGCGCATCGTCGACGGACCTATTCAGAGCAAGGAGATCTCGGCCCTGCCGTGGCTGATCGCGGGCGTGACGCTGCTCGGGATCGGCGAAGCCGTCCTGTTCTACCTGCGGCGCAAGGTCGTGGCCAGGCCCGCGGCCGAGGTCGAGGCGCGTATGCGGTTCGACCTGTACCAGCACCTGCAGCGGCTGCCGGTGTCGTTCCACGACCGGTGGCAGTCCGGTCAGCTGCTGTCCCGCGCGACGAACGACCTCACGACAGTGCGGCGGTTCGTGGCGTTCGCGTCGTACTTCCTGATCGTGAACACCCTGGTCGTCGTGATCGGGCTGGGCATCATCGCGGCGCTGTCGCCGTGGCTGCTGATCGTGTCGCTGTGCGGCGCGCTTCCGCTGATCGTCATCTCGTACTTCTTCGAGGCGAAGTTCAAGGTGGTGGCGCGCAGGGCGCAGGACCAGGCCGGCGACCTGACCACGACGGTCGAGGAGTCGGTGCTCGGCATCCGGGTGCTCAAAGCGTTCGGCCGGGGGCCTGAACTGTCGAAGAGGTTCCTGGCACAGGCCCGCGAACTGCGGACCACCGAGCTGAACAAGATCTCGATCCTGGCGGCGCTGTGGGCGGTGCTGATCGTGCTGCCCGAGCTCGCGATCGCGGGCATGCTCGGCGTCGGCGGGATCGGCATCGTGAACGGGTCGATGACGATCGGCACGCTGGTCGCGGCCGTCGCGGTGAGCGCGTACCTGCGCTGGCCGATCGACTCCATCGGTTGGTTGCTGGCGGAGACGAACCAGACGGCCTCCGCGCTGGAGCGGTACTGGGAGGTCATCGACGCCCAGGTGACGATCACCGACCCGGTGGCGCCGGTCGCGCTGCCGAAGCCGATGCGCGGACACGTCCGGTTCGAGGGCGTGCGGTTCGCGTTCGAGGACGGCCGCGAGGTGCTCTCCGGCATCGACCTCGACCTGCGTCCCGGCGAGACCGTGGCGCTGGTCGGTGCGACCGGCTCGGGCAAGACGACGCTGACCGCGCTGGTGCCGCGGCTGGCCGACGTGACCGGTGGCCGCGTCACGATCGACGGCGTCGATGTGCGGGACCTGTCGCTGGAGGACCTGCGGACGGTGGTCGGCACGGCGTTCGAGGAACCGGTGCTGTTCTCGGCGTCGGTCACCGAGAACGTGGGCCTGGGCGTGCCGGACGTCTCCGAGGCGGCGGTGCGCGAGGCGTTGCGGGTGGCCAAGGCCGAGGAGTTCGTCGACGCGCTGCCGTGGGGTCTCGCGACCCGCATCGGCGAGCAGGGCCTTTCGCTCTCGGGCGGTCAGCGGCAACGGCTGGCACTGGCCCGCGCGGTCGTGGGTCGCCCGGCGGTGCTGGTGCTGGACGACCCGCTGTCCGCGCTGGACGTGCACACCGAGGCCGAGGTGGAAGCCGCACTGCGCCGCGTGCTGCACGGCGTGACGGCGCTGGTCGTGGCACACCGCCCGTCGACCGTGCAGCTCGCCGACCGCGTCGCGATGCTGGTCGACGGCAAGATCGCCGCGATCGGCCTGCACCGGAAGTTGTTGGAGACCAACGAAGAATATCGGCGCCTGCTGTCCAGTATGGACGCTGAAGTGCTTGAAGAGGAGGTGGCGTCGTGAGTGATCAGGTTGTGGTGCAAGAAGAAGAATGGCGCGGCGTCGCCGCCGAGGAGATCGAGGAGCTCTCGCACCGAACGGGCCTGCGCCTGCAGGCTCGCTCGCGCAAGCTCCTGGGCTCGCTGCTGCGCCCGCACCTGGGCCGCACGTCTCTGGCGATCGCCGCGGTGGTCGGCGGCAACCTCGCGAACCTCGCGGGCCCGCTGCTGATCGCCGCCGCGATCGACCAGGGCATCCCGGCCGCGCTGGACGGCGGCGCGTCGATCCTGCTGTGGTGCGTCGCCGGCTACGCGGTCTGCGCGGTGCTGACGACGTTCCTGCGCTGGGCGTTCCTGCGGATCTCCGGCCGAGTGGGCCAGGACCTGCTCCTGGACCTGCGCGGCCGGATCTTCCGCCACTCGCAGACGTTGTCGGTCGGCTTCCACGAGAA
The DNA here is from genome assembly GCF_047445655.1 of Lentzea alba. Taxonomy (GTDB): domain Bacteria; phylum Actinomycetota; class Actinomycetes; order Mycobacteriales; family Pseudonocardiaceae; genus Lentzea; species Lentzea alba_A. The sequence continues at coordinate 1,625 of NZ_JAJAEG010000046.1, read as the reverse complement.
GTACACGTCCGGCAAGGTCATCGCCCGCCTGACCAGCGACGTCGACGCTCTCCAGGATCTTCTGGAAGAGGGCCTCGACAGCCTGTTCAACGCCGCCCTGTCGGTGGCGGGCATCGCGGTGATCCTGATCTGGCTCGACGCCCCGCTCGCAACGGTCGTGGTGGCGGGCTTCGTACCGCTGTACTTCATCTGGCGCTGGTTCCGCCGCCGCTCGATGGAGGCCTACCGCGGCACCCGAGGCGCCATCGCCAAGATCATCGTCCAGTTCGTCGAGTCCATGAACGGCATCCGCGCGGTCCAGGCGTTCCGCCGCCAGCCCCGCAACGAGCAGATCATGAAGGGCTTCAACGCCCAGTTCCGCGACGCGAACACCGACGCCCTGGGCGTGATGGCGATGTTCGTGGCCTCGATCCGCACGATCGGCAACGTGTCCCTGGCCGTGGTCCTGGCCTGGGGCGCGTTCCGAGTGACGTCGGGCGCCATGGAACTGGGCGTGCTGGCGGCGTTCACGCTCTACCTGCGCCGCTTCTACGACCCGTTCGACGAGCTGGCGATGTTCGCGAACTCGTACTCCTCAGCCACGGCCGCCCTGGAGAAGATCTCGGGCGTCCTGGAGGAGGAGCCCTCGGTGCCGGAACCTTCCGCGCCGGTGGCGTTGCCACACGCCCGTGGTTCGGTGCGTTTTGCCGAGGTGTCGTTCCAGTACCCCGGAACCTCGCGCCTGGTGCTGCCACGCTTCTCGCTGGACGTGCCGGCGGGTCAGACCGTGGCCCTGGTCGGTGCCACCGGTGCCGGCAAGACCACGCTGGCGAAGCTGGTCGCCCGGTTCTACGACCCGGCAGCGGGCTCGGTTCTGCTGGACGGGGTCGACCTGCGTTCCGTGGCGGACGTCGAGCTGCGGAAGGCCGTGGTGATGGTGACGCAGGAGAACTTCCTGTTCTCCGGGTCGGTGGCGGACAACATCGCCCTGGGTCGTCCGTCTGCTTCGCGTTCCGAGGTCGAAGCTGCGGCCGCCGAGGTCGGTGCGCACGAGTTCATCGCTGCCCTGCCGGATGGCTATGACACGGACGTGCGCAAGCGGGGTGGGCGGTTGTCCGCCGGGCAACGGCAGATGGTCGCGTTTGCGCGGGCGTTCCTGGCTGATCCGGCGGTGTTGGTGCTTGATGAGGCCACGTCGTCGCTGGATGTGCCCACCGAGCGTGCGGTTCAGGCCGCGTTGGAGACGGTTTTGGCTGACCGGACGGCGTTCATCATCGCTCACCGGTTGTCGACGGTCTTGATCGCGGACCGCGTGCTGGTGCTGGATGGTGGCATTGTGGTGGAAGACGGCTCTCCTGAGGAGCTGATCGGTGAGCGCGGGCGGTTCGCCGCTCTGCACACGGCCTGGCGCGACTCGCTCGCCTAGGCCTGCAGGTCGCGTTCGCGCCAATGGGGATCTGGCGCGAACGCGACCTCATGCTTGGTTCCTGGGTGGGGTGGCCCTGGGGTCCGTTTCCGGGCGTTCGGGTCGGCTTGCGCAGGTTGGCCGCCGGTTCCAGCGGGGTGGTCGCCTTGCGTGCGGGTGGTCGCCTTGCGTGGGCGGCTGGGCGGGTCCTTAGACGGGCTTTGGTTGCGTCATCGCCGCT